>NZ_JADYVX010000026.1 GCF_020194175.1 Bradyrhizobium sp. BRP22
TTATCTCGTGCCCCTGCTGCTCAACATTGCGTCAGCGGCCATAGCCGGCTTCCACACCCTGATCTTCTGCCCAAAAGCTAGGATCTGTCCGGAATTGAGCGCGCCAGCCTAGCCGGACGCTCAAAACAATTCTTGCCCAGTCTCTGCGCTCCATCCGGGCTATGCGTCTATGCTCCGCTATTTGGCATCCTCCAATATCATCGCCGCAGCCTTCTCCGCGATCATGGCGGTTGGCGTGTTGGTGTTGCCTGAGGTGATCGTCGGCATCACCGAGGCGTCGGCGACGCGCAGGCCGGCGATGCCGTGGAAGCGCAGGCGTTCGTCGACCACGGCCATCGGGTCGTTGGCCGTGCCCATCTTCGCGGTGCCGACGGGATGGAAGATCGTGGTGCCGATGTCGCCGGCGGCTTTTGCCAGCGAGGCATCGTCGTCGCCGACGGAAGGGCCGGGCAGATATTCTTCCGGTCGGTATGGCGCCAGCGCTTTCTGCTGCATCAGGCGCCTTGTAGTGCGGATCGCGTCCGCGGCGACCTGGCGGTCCTCGTCGGTCGAAAGATAATTCGGCGCGATCGAGGGCTTCTCGTCGGGCTGGGCCGAGCGGATGCGCACGGTGCCGCGCGAGGTCGGCTGCAGATTGCAGGCGCTAACGGTGATCGCGGGGAAGCGGTGCAGGGGATCGCCGAACTTGTCGAGCGACAGCGGCTGCACGTGGAACTGGATGTTGGCGCGCTCGCGAGTGGAATCGGAGCGGGTGAAGATGCCGAGCTGCGACGGCGCCATGGTCAGCGGCCCGCGGCGGCGCAGCGCATAGTCGAGGCCCATCAGGCCACGGCGGAACAGCGAATAATAAGTCTCGTTCAGCGTGCGCACGCCGGTGACCTTGTAGATCGCGCGCTGCTGCAGATGGTCCTGCAGGTTGCGCCCGACGCCCTGTCTGTCGAGCACGACGTCGATCCCGAGAGGCGAGAGCCACTCGGCGGGCCCGATGCCGGAGCGCTGCAGCACCTGCACCGAGCCGATCGCGCCGGCGGTCAGGATCACCTCGCCCCTGGTACGGGCTTCGATGATTTCGCTGCCGCGGATGAAGCGCACGCCGACCGCGCGGCCCTGCTCGACGATCAGGCGATCGACCAGCACGTTCTTTTCCAGGTGCAGGTTCGGCCGGTGCAATGCAGGTTTGAGGAAGCCGCGCGCGGAAGACCAGCGGCGGCCGCGCTTCTGGTTGACGTGGAAATAGCTTACGCCTTCATTGTCGCCAGTGTTGAAATCCGGAATGCGTCTGATGCCCATTTCCTCGGCGGCATCGCCGACCGCATCCAGCACTTTCCAGGACAGTCGCGGTGCCTCGATGCGCCAGCCACCGCCGGTGCCATGATCCTCGCTCGGCCCTAGGAAATGATCCTCGAGCCGATGGAATACCGGCCGCACGTCGTCATAGCCCCAGCCGGTGAGGCCGAGCTGGCGCCAGTGATCGTAATCGGCGGCCTGTCCGCGCATCGAGATCATGGCGTTGATCGCCGAGCAGCCGCCGATCACCTTGCCGCGGGGATAGGCGAGCGCGCGGCCGTTGAGGCCGGGCTCCGCCTCGGTCTTGAACATCCAGTCCGAGCGCGGATTGCCGATCGCGAAGAGGTAGCCGACCGGGATGTGAAACCAGATCCAGTTGTCGTCGCCGCCGGCTTCGAGCACCAGCACGCGCTTGCTCGGATCGGCCGAGAGCCGGGTGGCCATGATGCAGCCGGCCGTGCCGGCGCCCACGACGATATAGTCGAAATCACCCTCGAGCTTCCCAGGCATTCTCTTGCTTTCCACCCATCCGCTGGCCGCGTTGCCGGAAAATGTTCCAGGCATCCATGGATTTTTCTGCCGTTCTAATAGTCAGAGGGGGGCGGGTGGGACAAGCCCGGCCATGACGGCTCGGCATGGGCCGCCGGGCTCGGCGGTTGGGTGGACCGCGGCTTGCATGGTAGAGAGATCACAGACGTTTGAATCACAGACTTGAGAAGTGCCATGCCCATCGTCAACCGCGTCGCCGATCTGCAGCCCGCCATCCAGGCCTGGCGGCGGAACATCCATGAACATCCCGAACTGATGTACGACACCCACCGCACCGCAGCATTCGTCGCCGAGCGGCTGCGCGAATTTGGCTGTGACGAGGTCGCGACGGGAATCGGCCGTACCGGCGTGGTCGGTGTGATCAAGGGCAAGAAGCCGGCCGGCAATGGCGACATCAGGGTGATCGGGCTGCGCGCCGATATGGATGCGCTGCCGATCGAGGAGGAGACCAATCTGCCCTATGCCTCCAAGACGCCGGGCAAGATGCATGCCTGCGGCCATGACGGGCATACCGCGATGCTGCTGGGCGCCGCCCGCTACCTGGCGGAGACCCGCAATTTCGCCGGAGACGCCGTCGTGATCTTCCAGCCGGCGGAGGAGGGCGGCGCGGGTGCCGCCGCGATGATCAAGGACGGGCTGATGGAGCGGTTCGGCATCGAGCAGGTCTATGGCATGCACAACGGCCCCGGCATCCCCGTCGGCTCGTTCGCCATCCGGACCGGCCCGATCATGGCGGCAACCGATGCGATCGACATCAGGATCGAAGGCGTCGGCGGCCATGCCGCGCGGCCGCATAAATGCATCGACAGCGTGCTGGTCGGTTCGCAACTGATCACGGCGCTGCAGTCGATCGTCTCGCGCACCGTCGATCCCTTGGATTCAGCCGTGATCTCGATCTGCGAATTCCACGCCGGCAATGCGCGCAACGTGATCCCGCAGACCGCGGAGCTGCACGGCACGGTGCGTACGCTGACGCCGGAGGTGCGCGCGCTGGTCGAGAAGCGCGTGCACGAGGTGGTCGCGGGCGTCGCGCAGATGACCGGCGCTCGGATCGACCTTACTTACGAACGCGGCTATCCCGTCACCGTCAACCATCGCTCGCAGACCGAGTTCGCGACCAAGATCGCCAGGGAAATCGCCGGGGACGGCAACGTCCACGAGATGCCGCCGATGATGGGCGCGGAGGATTTCGCCTACATGCTGGAAGCGCGCCCCGGCGCCTTCATCTTCTGCGGCAACGGCGACAGCGCCGGCCTGCATCACCCCGCCTATAATTTCAACGACGAGGCGATCGTCTACGGCACGTCCTACTGGATCAAGCTGGTGGAGAACACGCTGGCGGCGTGACGCTTTATCCGGCCGTCATTGCGAGGAGCAAAGCGACGAAGCAATCCATTTCTCAGCAAGTGGAGAGGTGGATTGCTTCGCTTCGCTCGCAATGACGGTGCCTGGCGCTGTCGTCGTACAAAACAAAAGGCCCGCGCGTCGCGCGGGCCTTTGTCGTTGATGGCTTGGCGGCTCAGAACACGTTCGCGAACAGCACGTAGAGCGACGCCGACAGCATGATCGCGGCGGGCAGCGTCAGCACCCAGGCCATCAGCATGTTGCGGATGGTCGCGACCTGCAGGCCCGAACCGTTGGCGGCCATGGCGCCGGCGACGCCTGATGACAGCACATGCGTGGTGGACACCGGCAGGCCGAAGGTGTCGGCCGCGAAGATCGTGCCGGCGGCGACGAGCTCGGCGGAGGCGCCCTGCGCGTAGGTCAGGTGAGTCTTGCCGATCTTCTCGCCGACCGTGATCACGATCCGCTTCCAGCCGATCATGGTGCCGAGGCCGAGCGCGATGGCGACCGCGATCTTCACCCAGGTCGGGATGAACTTGGTCGCGCTGTCGAGCGAAGCCTTGTAGGCGTTCAGCGTCGCGATCTCTTCCTTGGAGAGGTCGCTTTCCTTGTCCTTCATCAGGAAGCGGATCGCTTCCGAGGTCAGGTACATGTCGTTGCGGGTGTTGCCGACGGCTTCCGCCGGCACCTTGGTCAGCGAACCGTATCGCTGCACCTGCTCGCCGACATCCTTCACCAGTACCGCGAGCGAGGGATAGGTGCCCTCGTTGATGTGGTGCATCGCGATGTACTGCGTCACGGCCGGGCGGGGATCGCCGATGATGCTGTGTCCGGCGCCCTTCGCCGCGATCACCTTGGCGGCGGCTTCCGAGGTCCTCGCGAACTGGGCGACCTGGGATTCCGGTAGCGTGCGGTTCAGCGCATAGGCGGTCGGCACGGTGCCGATCAGGATCAGCATGATCAGGCCCATGCCCTTCTGCCCGTCATTGGAGCCGTGCGCGAAGCTGACGCCGGTGCAGGTCAGGATCAGGAGACCGCGGATCCAGAGCGGCGGCGCCTTGTTGCCTTCGGGCGCGGCATAGAGCGCGGGGTTGCGCACGATCGTCTTCAGCACGAGCAGGAGCACCGCGGCGCAGATGAAGCCGACCAGCGGCGACAGCAGCAGCGCATAGCCGATCTCGGTGGCCTTGCTCCAGTCGACGCCGGAGGTGCCGTCGCGGCCGCGCATCAGCGCGTTGGCGATGCCGACGCCGATGATCGAGCCGATCAGCGTGTGCGAAGAGGAGGCCGGCAGGCCGAAATACCAGGTGCCGAGATTCCAAAGGATCGCGGCGATCAGCAGTGCGAACACCATGGCGAAACCGGCGCCGGAGCCGACCTGCAGGATCAGTTCGACCGGCAGCAGCGAGATGATGCCGAAAGCGACCGCGCCCGACGAGAGCAGCACGCCGAGGAAGTTGAAGAAGCCCGACCACATCACCGCGACTTCGGCGGGCAGCGAATGCGTGTAGATCACGGTCGCGACCGCATTGGCGGTGTCATGGAAGCCGTTGACGAATTCAAAGCCGAGCGCGATCAGGAGCGCAACGAACAGCAGGATGTAGGGCAAAAACGTGGTGACGCGGGTGCCGGTGGCATCGACATCGACATAGATGCTGTAGGCAACGAACAGCAGCCCCGCAGCGAGGATGCCGAAGAAGATGATCATCGTCAGCGGATTAAAGCCTTTGTCGAGATTCGGTCTTGAAGCCGGCTGGATCGGTCTTTCGCCGCCCACTGATGAATTGAGTGCAAAATCGGTCATTCTGACGCCCCGTCACAATACAGAAGGAGGCCCTAGTTTTGACGGATGGACTTGAAGGTTAGATGACAGCCGTAGTTTGCTGACGCCGTAGTTTGCGCGGCTGCGTATCTCGGCGGTGCGTGAGTGCTGCATCGATGATGGTCTCGCGCGCGTCACGACGCGAACGATGACCATTCACGCAGCAAGCGATGCGCATGGCGGAAGTCTGATGCAGCGGAAAAGTGTGATGTAGCGGGAGCGGTCGCGCGCTGCCGGGCGCCGGGGCTGTGGCGCCGCGGCAGCGCGTCGACCCTCATGGGAACGTCATTGGCGTGAACAAGACGCCCCCAACTCCCCCTGTAATAAGAGAGTATCGTCCATCAATGTAAGGTTGTAAACAGATATTAGTTTTATCAACTGCTTGCCGCTCCTGGGGGCTATGCCGTGGGGGCTATGCATTGTGCCGTGCCTATGCCGCGGCCTGCGCGCGTTTCCTCAATAGCTCCGCCGCGAGCTTCAGATCCTCGACAAAGCGTTGATATTCCCGCTCTTTCGCATCCTGATCGGGCAGGCGCAGCAGATAGGAGGGGTGCACCGTCACCAGCGCCTTGACGCCTTCATCAAGGTCGATCAGGCGGCCGCGGTTCTTGTTGATCGGCGTGAGCTTGTTGAACACGCATTGTGCAGCAGTCGCGCCCATCGCCACCACCAGGTCCGGTTTGATCGAGGCGAGTTCCCGCTCGTACCATTGGCGGCAGGCCTTGATCTCCGGCGTATTCGGCTTCTGGTGCAGCCGGATTTTGCCGCGCGGCACAAATTTGAAATGCTTCACCGCATTGGTGATGTAGACCTTCTTGCGGTCGATGCCGGCCTCGATCAGCGCGCGGTCGAGCATCAGGCCGGCCGGACCGACAAACGGCTTTCCGGCGAGATCTTCCTTGTCGCCCGGCTGCTCGCCTACCAGCACCACCTGCGCGCTTTGCGGGCCCTGACCGAACACGGTCTGGGTCGCGTGTTTGTAGAGATGACAGGCGCGGCAATCCGCGGCTTCCTCGCGCAACACGCTCAGGCTGTCGGCGGCGCGGCGGATCATGGCTGGTTCCGGCATCTGCGGTTCGGTTGCGGCATGGGCGGTCGTTGCGCTCCCTAAGCCATCGGCGCTTTCGCTTTCGAGCTTAATCGTCGGAGCCGCCGGCAGGTTCCTCGCTTTCTTCGCTGCGAGCCGCGCCGGGTTGAAGATCGCAGCGTAATGATGCTGCCAAAGCTCCTCCAGCCGATTGCCTGCGGGCATCTCGGCGTTGCTGATGCCTGGCGTGATCGACACCGCATATCCATCCCAATGCGCGCAGACGTCCGGTGTGAGGATCGACCAGGGCATGTCGGCAAAGCGGCTCGCGAAGAACGGCGCGGTCAGTTCCACGACATGATGCTGCGGTTCGAACCAGGCGACGAAATGCGATTTGTGCTCGCGCCCGATTTCGCGAAGACGGATCGACGTCCGCATCCGCTGCGCCTCGTGATGCACGGCCTTCGCCATTGCATGGATGCGGGCGACGTCGGGATCGTGGGCGATGTCGAGCAGGTCATGATCGCGGCGCAGGCGCCATAACAGGCGATAGAGCAGGGCAAAACGCTCCGCATCGCGATGCAGGATCGCGGTTTTCGCCAGCTCGACGAATTTGGCCGGCACGTTGAAGGTGCCCTGCGGCGGCTCGAGCGGCGCCTGTGCACCGTCAGACAGTTCGTGCCCGTGATTGCGCACAACCCATGTCACCTTGTCGGGCGGCACCTCGTTCAGCACCAGCGCCCGCGCCGCAGTGCGCCAGCCGTCGAAATCGGTCTCGCAGTTGAGGATGATGTGGTGCATGGCACTTGCTCTCTCCCATCATGCCAGGCTTGATCGGGCTATGAAGGCCCTCACCAATCCCATTGATTTCACTCATGAATTTATCCCGTTACCAATCCGATTGACTCCTCCTGCGCAGTTGGCTTTATATTAGAACATATCATGAACGAATGGGCCAGCTTCTGGTTTCTCCTGAGCCAGCAACGGCCCCGATATCTTCCTTGAGGAGCGGCGCATGACGAGCGCACGCCTGAGCACGCTTGCGTCCTTGCGGGGGCGCATCGAACGCCTTGAGACATCCAATGAAGCGCGTGCGCTGCAGCGGATCGCGCTGGGACACGCCGGTGCCGATGCGATGCTCAAGGGCGGGCTTGCGAAAGCCGCCGTGCACGAGGTGTTTGCCGAAGGGCATCAGGGCGCTTCCGCCACCGGCTTCATCACAGGTCTCGCCGGGCGTCTTGCCGCGCGAAAGCCGCTGGTCTGGGTGCGGCAGGATTTTTCTGAAACCGAATCCGGCGCGCTGTCGATGAACGGCCTGTCCGAGCTCGGCCTCGATCCGCGCCTCCTCGTCACCGTGCGCGCCGCCGACATCGATAACGCGCTGCGCACCACGGCCGATGCGCTCGCCTGCGACGCGCTAGGCGCCGTCATCATGGAAGTCTGGGGCGAGTCCAAGCAGCTCGATCTGGTGGCGAGCCGCAAACTGACGCTTGCCGCGCAAGCTTCCGGCGTTCCCGCGCTGGTGCTGCGCCTGGCGGCAACGCCGTTTCCCTCCACCGCGGAAACCAGATGGATCGTGCGCGCGGCGCATTCGCCGCCGGGCGCCAGTTGGAATGCGTGGGGTGCGCCTCTGTTCGATGCGCAGCTCATTCGCAACCGTCATGGCCCTGTCGGGCGATGGATCATGGAATGGAAATGTGATGAGTGCCTTTTCAGTGAACCGTCGACGTATCCTCAGCCTGTGGCTGCCGCGCCTGCCCATCGATCGGATCAAACGGCAACTGGCCCGCACCGCCTCGCAGGCTGAAACGCGCGAACTCCCTCTCCCGCAAGCGGGAGAGGTGGAAGTGCCCAGCGTTGTCGTCATCAAGGAGCACAACGCGCTTGTCATCCACTCTCTCGACGACATCGCCGCGCGAAGCGGTCTGTCGATCGGACTGCCGCTGGCCAATGCCCGCGCGATCTGCCCGGAACTGACGGTCTACGATGCCGACGAAGCCGCCGATGCCAGGACGCTCAATGACATCGCCGACTGGTGCGACCGCTTCACGCCTCTGGTGGCGCTCGATCCGCCTTACGGTCTCTTCCTCGACATCACCGGCTGCGCCCATCTGTTCGGCGGCGAGCGCGCGATGCTGCAGATCATCTGCGGCGCCATCGCGAGGCGCGGCTTTGCCGTCAGCGGCGCGATCGCCGCCACCTCGGTCTGCGCCCGCACGCTGACGCGGCATTCCTCGGGCAGGATCATCGAGGATGGCGGGGAGGCCGAGGCGGTCGGCCCGTTGCCGATCTCGGCCCTCGGCGCCGATGATGCGATCACCAAGGGCCTGCGCCGTGCCGGCTTGAAGACGATCGGCGATGTCGCGGTTCGCGCGCGCCATGAGATCACGGCGCGTTTCGGCGCGGCCTTCACCACGCGGCTCGAGCATGCGCTGGGGCAGGGCGATGCGCCGATCAGCCCGCGCAAGCCATTGCCTGACTACATCGTCGAAAAGCGTTTTCCCGAACCGATCGCAACCGAGCCGATGATCGCGATGACGCTGCAGAACCTCGCCCGGATGCTGGTCCAGGCGATGGACAAGCAAGGCAAGGGCGCGCGCAAGCTGGAGGCGGCCTTCTTCCGCACCGACGGCGCAGTGCGCACGCTTGCCGTCGAGACCGGGCGTGCGGTGACCAGGTTTGAGGTGATCGACCGCTTGTTCCGCGAGCGGTTCGAGGCGCTGAGCGATCCCCTCGATCCCGGCTTCGGCTTCGACCTGATCCGCCTGTCCGCCGGCCGTACCGAGATCGTGGTGCAGCAGCAGCGCGATCTCGACGCTCATGTCCATGACAATGACGAGCTTGCCGCGCTGATCGACCGCATTGCCGCCCGCATCGGCGGCAGGCGCGTGGTCGTGCACCTGCCGGAGGATACCCATATCCCCGAGCGCGCAGCACTCGCGGTGCCTGCGCAGCATCATCTGGCCGCTTCATCGCAAGCCGCCTGGCCCGCACGCGCCGAGGGCGAGCCGCCGCTCCGGCCCCTGCGGCTGTTCGAAAGACCGGAGCCGATCAAGGTGCCGTTCGCCACCGTGCCTGACGGTCCGCCGCATCACTTCACCTGGCGGCGCGCCACGCATCAGGTGGTGCGGGTCGAGGGGCCTGAGCGCATCGCCATGGAATGGTGGCAGCGGGACGGCAAGGTGCTGACGCGCGACTATTTCCGCGTCGAGGACGAGCAGGGCCTGCGTTTCTGGATCTTTCGCGATGGCCTCTATGACAGCGAACTGATCGACGAAGAGGGCAAGCCCGTTCCTGCCAACTGGTTCGTGCACGGGTTGTTCGCATGATGGAGCCAACGCCCGACTATGCCGAGATCGGCATATCAAGCAATTTCTCCTTCCTGCGCGGCGGATCGGATCCGCGCGCCTATGTGCATCAGGCGAGCATATATCGTATTCCCGTGATCGGACTTGCCGATCACAACACGCTCGCCGGCGTGGTGCGTGCCTACAAGGAGCTCGAAAATTCGGAGGTGAAGCACCCGCCAAAGCTCCTGGTCGGTTCGCGCATTGTCTTCATGGACGGCACGCCTGACATCCTGGTCTATCCGCGCGACCGCGCGGCGTATGGCCGGCTGTGCCAGCTCCTCACCCGCGGCAAACGGGGCGATGACATCAAGCGGATCGAAAAGGGCGAGTGCCATCTGAAGCTGAACGACCTGCTGGACTTCGCCGAAGGCCAGCTCCTGGTGCTGTCATTGCCGCATCGTTTCGAGGCGGCCAAAGCGCTCGATCTGCTCGCGCGGTTAAAGGCGAGCCGCACTGATGGCGTGTGGCTCGCCGCAAGCCTGCTCTATCGCGGCGACGACAGGCGTCGCCTGGCGCGATTGCATCATCTTGCGATGAAGGCCGGTGTACCGCTGCTCGCGACCAACGAAGTGCTCTATCATCATCCCGCGCGCCGTCCCTTGCAGGACGTGCTCACCTGCATCAGGGAAAAGACGACAATCGATGCGATCGGCAGGAAGCTGGAAGCCAATGCCGAGCGGCATCTGAAACCCGCCCATGAAATGGCGCGGCTGTTCCGCGATTTTCCCGATGCGATCACGGAGACCATGCGCTTTGCCGAGCGCATCACCTTCTCGCTCGACCAGCTCAAATACCAATATCCGGACGAACCGGTGCCGCCGGGCAAGACCGCGCAGCAGCATCTCGAAGACCTGACCTGGGCCGGCGTCATCAATTATTTCGGCGACGAGATTCCCGACAAGCTCCGCGCCACCCTGCACAAGGAGCTCGCGCTGATCGCCGAATTGAAATACGCGCATTACTTCCTGACCGTGCACGACATCGTCCGTTACGCGCGCAGCCAGGGCATTCTGTGCCAGGGCAGGGGATCGGCGGCGAACTCCGCGGTCTGCTACGTGCTCGGCATCACCTCGGTCGATCCGACCAAGGTCGATCTGTTGTTCGAGCGCTTCATCTCCAAGGAGCGATTGGAGCCGCCCGACATCGACGTCGATTTCGAGCATTCGCGGCGCGAGGAGGTGATGCAATATGTCTATCGCCGCTATGGCCGCCACCGCGCCGCCATCATCGCGACCGTCATCCATTATCGTCCGCGCAGTGCGATCCGCGATGTCGGCAAGGCGCTGGGGCTGACGGAGGACGTCACCGCCGCGCTCGCCGATACCGTGTGGGGAAGCTGGGGCAAGGGCCTCAACGACATGCAGGTGCGGCAGGCGGGGCTCGACCCGAAGAACGCGATGATCGGGCTTGCCGTCGAGCTCGCCACCGAGCTGATCGAATTCCCGCGCCACCTCTCGCAGCATGTCGGTGGTTACGTGCTGACGCAGGACCGGCTCGACACCTATGTGCCGATCGGCAATGCCGCGATGGACGACCGCACCTTCATCGAATGGGACAAGGACGACGTCGACGCGCTCAACATGATGAAGGTCGACGTGCTGGCGCTGGGCATGCTGACCTGCATCCGCAAGAGCTTTGATCTGATCGCCGATCACAAAGGCAAGCGATATGAGCTTGCGACGGTCCCGCAGGATGACGAAAAAGTCTACGACATGCTATGCCGCGGTGAGTCACTCGGCGTGTTCCAGGTCGAAAGCCGTGCGCAGATGAACATGCTGCCGCGGCTGAAGCCGCGGGAATTCTACGACCTCGTCATCGAGGTCGCGATTGTGCGCCCTGGGCCGATCCAGGGCGACATGGTGCATCCTTATCTGCGCCGGCGAAACAAGCAGGAAAAGGTGACCTATCCATCGCCATCGCCGGACAAAGGCGATGCGGACGAACTCTACCGCGTGCTGCACAAGACACTCGGTGTGCCCCTGTTCCAGGAACAGGCGATGCGGATCGCGATCGAGGCGGCACACTTCACCTCCGAAGAAGCCAATGGTCTGCGCCGCTCGATGGCGACCTTCCGCAACCTCGGCACCATCGGCAAGTACGAAGACAAGCTGATCGGCAACATGGTCGCGCGCGGCTACGATCTCGAATTCGCCAAAAGCTGCTTCGAGCAGATCAAGGGCTTCGGCTCCTACGGCTTCCCGGAAAGCCATGCCGCCAGCTTCGCGCAACTCGTCTACATCTCCTCCTGGCTCAAGCATCATCACCCCGACGCCTTCTGCTGCGCGCTGCTCAATTCGCAGCCGATGGGTTTTTATGCCCCGGCGCAGATCGTCGGCGACGTCCGCAAGAACGGCGTCGAGGTCCGCGAGATCGATGTGTCCTTCAGCTTCGCGCAGAACACGCTGGAGGAGGGCAGCGGCAAACATTGCGCCGTCCGCCTCGGCTTCCGCCAGATCGACGGCTTCAACTGGAAAGACCCGGACGAGGAACGGCTGAAACAAATCCAAGCGTCATTCCGTGGTGAGTCTGCGATGTTGCCGCAAGCTCCCACCTCTCCCCAGCGGGGAGAGGTCGACTTGCACATGTGCAAGTCGGGTGAGGGGGCTCAGGCCCCACGAGAGACCGAACCCCTCACCCGGCGCTCCGCGCCGACCTCTCTCTATGGGAGAGGTGAAGCTGATTCTGCGCTCCTTCTCCCGCCTGCGGGAGAGGTCGAACAAATTCAGTCGTCGTTCCGGGGCGTCGCGGCAGCGACGAACCCGGAACCTCGAGATTCCGGGTCTGGTCCTGACGGACCATCCCGGAATGACGACGCTGACAAAGCAGATTGGGCCGACCGCATCGTCGCGGCGCGGCAGCGGCGTCCCTTCACCTCGCTGGAGGATTTCGCCCGCGACACCGGCCTGCCCAAGCGCGCGCTGATCCTGCTGGCGGATGCCGATGCCTTCCGCTCGATCGGGCTCGATCGTCGTGCGGCCCTCTGGGCGGTGCGGCGGCTGCCGGACGACGTGCCATTGCCTCTGTTCGAAGCCGCGATCGCGCGCGAGCAGCCGGACGAGAACGCAAAGCCATTGCCGCAGATGCCGCGGCAGGAACAGGTGGTCGCCGACTACCAGACCATCCGCCTG
Source organism: Bradyrhizobium sp. BRP22 (assembly GCF_020194175.1). Taxonomy (GTDB): domain Bacteria; phylum Pseudomonadota; class Alphaproteobacteria; order Rhizobiales; family Xanthobacteraceae; genus Bradyrhizobium. The sequence goes on from NZ_JADYVX010000026.1 coordinate 12,508, forward strand.
TCGTTGAAGGGCCACCCGATGGAATTCCTGCGGGCGATGTTTGCAAAAGAACGCGTCGTGCCCTGTAAGGAGATCTGCCATCGCAATGATAGGCGCCGCGTCCGCTGCGCCGGCGTGGTGCTGGTGCGGCAGCGCCCGGGCAGCGCCAAGGGTGTCGTCTTCATGACCCTTGAGGACGAGACCGGGATCGCCAATATCGTGGTGTGGCCGAAGGTGATGGAGCAGTACCGGAAAGAAGTGATGGGCGCGCGGCTGATCCTGGTCGAAGGCTATATCCAGAGCAGCCCGGAGGAGGTGACGCACCTGGTCGCGCAGCGCATGATCGACCGCTCCTGTGACCTCATCGGTCTCTCCAACGACGCGTTCAGCGCCAAGCCGGCCATGCCCGCCGGCCCCGCTCTGGTCGAACCCCTCAACGACGACCGCCGCGACCACGGCGAGAACTCCCCGCAAAAAATCCGCCACCCCCGCAACGTCCGCATCCTGCCCCCGTCACGCGATTTCCATTGAGGGCAAGCAGGCCCGTCTCTCTCTCCGTCATTCCGGGGCGCGCGTAGCGCGAGCCCGGAATCCATTTCGCAATGCACTCGTCTTGGCGTTCTTGTCCCCTAGGTCTAGCATGTCGAAAGTCAGTGCCGTTTTGGCTGCCTGGACTATCGTTCATTTGCGACGAGCGGGAGCCGGCGATGAAGACGATTTTGGTGCCAACCCAAAATACCCCGGCCATGACATCCACGCTTGAAACGGCGGTGCTGCTCGCCCAGCGCACCGGCGCCTACATCGAGGGTGTCCCACTGTGGTTTGGCGCGCCTGAGTTTGTCGTGGCGGGGCTGGGCAGCAGCTATTCCATGGAGGCCTATCGGGCACGCCGCGAAGCGGAGGCGGCGGGAGAGCGCAAGCTTTTCGAGACCTTCATGCAGGAGCACGGCGTTGCCGCTGTGAAAACGACCGAGCACCAACCTTGGTTTAGCTGGTTTGCCGAGGTGCCGCCGGGCGAGGGCCTCGTCGGCAGCCATGGCCGCACGTTCGATGTGATCGTCATGAGCAGGCCGTCCGCTGGTACAGACCCGCTCTATAAGCGAGCGATCGAGTCGGGACTGTTCGAGAGCGGCCGGCCCGTTCTGCTGTCGCCGCCGTCAGCTCCGAAACAGGTCGCGACCAACATCATGATCCATTGGAATGGCAGCACCGAGCAGGCCCGCGCCAACGCTTTGGCAATGCCATTGCTGCGCCTCGCCGAACGCGTGACGGTATTGACGGTCACCGGTGGACAGGGCGTGCCGGGTCCATCAGCCGATCAGGTGCGCAAGCAATTGCGGTATCACGGCATTGCCGCCGAACCCATGAGCATTGGGCTGGACGGTCGCAGCACCGGTGAAGCTGTCCTCGCCGCGGCAAAGGCGGAAGGCTGCGATTTGTTGGTCAAGGGCGCCTTCACGAGGGCCAGGCTGCGACAAATGATTTTCGGCGGCGCCACCAGCTACATCATGGAGCACGCAGAGCTGCCGTTATTGATGGCGCATTAGAGGTCGTCATTGGAAGTCGTGATGCCACGAACTCACCCTCATCCCGAGGACCCGCGCAAGCGGCGTCTTGCGGGATGGGCCGCGGTTCTTCACTCTGCGTCATTCCGGGCTCGGCTCGATGCTTCGCATCGCCCCGAATAACCCCCTCCTCCTGAGGAGCCGCGAAGCGGCGTCTCGAAGGATGGGCCGCGGGCGAGGCTGGGGCCTCATGGTTCTCAAGGCGATGCGAAGCATCGTCCGGAGACGCGCCTTCGGCGCTCCTCACCATGAGGGGCTGACAGCGCATGCGCAGCGGGACGAATTAAGCGAGCAATTCCAACATGATTTGCCCCGTCCAGCCTTGCCACAAAAAACATTCCGCTTCCGTCGTCGGGCAAATCAGTGATTTAACTCCGCGCGTCTCACGGCAGATGAGGGGCGGATCGCGATCGTCACGAACGTGCGGTGAGATGCGGTGGACGTGATGCGTGTGACTGACGAGCACGCGCGTTGCGGACGGCGAAGTCGTGTGGTTCTGGCGCCCCGACGCTGGCGCTAAGTTTTTTTGCGCGAAGAGGTTCGCGCGAGAGATGACGGTGGCAAGAAAGCCCGGTCACCGAGAAGAGCACGAAGTAAGCCGTAAACCATCGCGCAGGAAAAGCCGGTGTTGCTCCGGTTGACCTGTGGTCCTACCCCCGTGCTTTTTGTTGCACGGGGCCCACGGGTGCGACCGGCACCCGGCTTTCCCTGCGCCCTCACTTCAATGCGAGGGTGATACGAGATGCAAACCTCGGACGCAATGCGCCGCGAGAACGCGAACCTGCATCCTCACTCTACCGTCATGCCCGCGAAGGCGGGCATCCAGTATCCCGCGGCCTCTCGGCATAAGCACGACCGCCTCTGGAATACTGGATCGTCCGGTCAAGCCGGACGATGACTGCGGAGAAGCTGTTTGACATTTGAATCAGTATCTCTCCCCCGTCGTCCCGGCCTTGCGGCGCCGCGGCGAAGCCCTCGGGCGTAGCCGGGAGCCGGAACCCCTAACACATGCCGTTTGTGGCGTGCTCCGCTGTCACCGCTTGCTCACGCCACAACGCCTCCCTGTGGTTATGGGTCCCAACCTTCGCGGGGACGACACCGTGCGGGCGTTGGGAGAATCGTAGCGAGCGCAGCGCCGGACTGTGGGCACGGCGCGAAGCGCGCCTTTGCCCATCCTACGCGCCATCGCAAATCTACTCCACCGCAGCCCCGACCGGTGGCCCGCCGGGAGGCCGATGCAAGAATGTCATCGTCGCGTAGGCGCCGAGCCAAGAGCCGATTGCGGCGAACGCCACGTAGATGGAGTTTTCGGTGTAGCTGATCACCGCGTAGGACGAGAGCACGTACCAGACGCTGCTCCAGGTCGCCGCCGGCACGCGTTTGCGCGCCACCACGGCGGATGTGAACATGACGTAGACCGCATCGGTTGCGGCCGTCGCCAACACCACGGCGGCGGCGGTCAGGGGATCGATGGCCATTGCAACTCCTTCCGGGTTCGCGCACTGCTCTTGCGTCAAAGGTTGAGGGAACGCCGAAGCGCGACCGGTTCAACCATGCCGAAAAGGCAGGCGGTCGGCATCGCCGAAGCGGGAGGAGGGATCGTCAGGCTAGGTCTGCGAGCGCGTGGCGGGCCTGTCGCGGCCCGCGCTTGGCCTCGCCGGCCGTCACCACCGGAATTGCCCGGGGCTTGGCATTCACCCGGTGTTCATGCCTCACTGTCCAAAGATTAACCGGAAACCTGCGTCCAATTGTCGCTTTTTTTGTTGTCTCGGCCGGTAATTGGGCACTATTAGCGCAGCGGAACTCCCGACATCAGCCACGGCCCATGGTCAAAGATATTACCAAGCGATTGCAGACCCTTAGCCGCCGACATCTGGCGGTGGTCGTGGCCGTGCTGATGATCGCCGGCGGCGTGGCTTATGGATCCCTGTATACAAAGGGGGCAAAGGGCGACCACTCGGAGATCTCCAGTCAATCCCGCAAAGGCCTGCAACGCTACACGCCGACCCCCGCCGAATGGGCAAGCCTCAGCCTGCAGCCGGTCTCCCAGCGTGACTTCCGTGCCGAATACGTGACCGAGGGCAAGATCGGCATCGATGAGGACCGTTCGACGCCGGTGTTCTCGCCCTACACCGGCCGCATCACCCGGCTGCTGGCGCGGCCCGGCGACACCGTCGTCAAGGGCCAGCCGCTGTTCGTGATCGAGGCCGCCGACACCGTGCAGGCGCAGAACGACTACATCTCGGCGATGACCAGCGTGAACAAGGCGAAGTCGGCGCTCGATCTGGCGCAGATCCAGGACACCCGCGCCAAGGACTTGTTCGAAGGCAAGGCCGTGCCGCTGAAGGATTATCAGCAGAGCCAGGCCACGCTGATCCAGGCGCAGAACGATCTGCGCTCGGCGCAAACGACGATGGAGGCCGCACGCAACAAGCTGCGCATCCTGGGCTTTGGCGACGAGGACATCGACAAGCTGCGCCAGAAGGGCGGCATCAATCCGGAGATCACGATCTTCGCGCCGATCGGCGGCACGGTGGTGCAGCGCAAGGCCGGCCCCGGGCAATATGTCTCCTCCGGCGCCAGCGATCCCGTCTATGTCATCGGCGATCTCTCGACCGTCTGGCTGCTGGCCTTCGTCCGCGAGAGCGACGCCGCCAAGGTCGCGGTCGGGCAGGATGTCACCTTCAGCGTGATGGCGCTGCCGGGCCGCTCGCTGACCGCGCGCATCAACTATGTCGCCGCCGCGATCGATCCGGTGACGCGCCGCCTTCTGGTCCGCGCCACCATCGACAATCCGGACGGCGCGCTGAAGCCGGAGATGTTCGCCAATGTCACGCTCTATTCGCCGGGCGACCATCCCGCGGTCGGGGTGCCCAGGCAGGCGCTGATCTATGAGGGCGATCAGGTCCGGGTCTGGGTCGCCCATCAGGACAAGTCGATCGAGCTGCGCCAGGTCAAGCCTGGGATCACCAATGGCGATCTCGTCGAGATCGTCGGCAATCTGCGACCAGGCGAGCAGATCGTTACCAGAGGCAGCCTGTTCATCGACCGCGCCGCCTCCGGCAGCTGACCTTCCCCGGATTTTGAAAGCTCCGATCTGAATGGATCGCCTTGTCGCTCTCGCAGTCAGCCGCCGCTATCTGATGGTCGGCATCTTCGCCGCCGTCCTGATCGGTGGCCTGATCGCTTTCCAGCACCTCAATATCGAGGCCTATCCCGATCCGACCCCGCCGATGGTCGACGTCGTGACGCAAAGCCCGGGCCTGTCGGCGGAGGAGATCGAGCGCTACATCACGATCCCGATCGAGACCCAGGTCGCCGGGCTGAAGAACCTGCGCACGATCCGCACCATCTCGCTGTACGGCCTCTCCGACGTCAAGCTGCAGTTCTCCTTCGACTACACCTATGACGAGGCGCAGCAGCAGGTCCTGAACCGTCTCGCACAACTGCCGCCCTTGCCGGGCAGTGTGCAGCCGACCATCTCGCCGCTCAGCCCGATCGGCGAGATCTTTCGTTACCGGCTGGTCGGTCCGCCCAACTACAGCGTCCTCGATCTGAAGACATTGCAGGACTGGGTGCTGCAACGCCGCTTCCGCGCCGTGCCTGGCGTGATCGACGTCACCGGCTGGGGCGGCAAGACCAAGACCTACGAGGTGCAGGTCGATTTCAACAAGCTCGTCGCCAACGGCCTGACCCTGCCGCAGGTGTTGCAGGCGGTCGGCAACGCCAACATCAATGTCGGCGGCAACACCGTCGATATCGGCAGCCAGTCCGCGGTGGTGCGCGGCGTCGGTCTGATCCGATCGGTCGACGATCTCAACAACACCATGGTGTCGCAGTCCGGCGGCAACCCGGTGCTGGTCAGGGATATCGCGACCGTCACCGTCGGCGAGAAGCCGCGGCTCGGCATTGCCGGCCTCGACAATGACGATGACATCGTCCAGGGCATCGTGCTGATGCGCCGCGGCGAGCAGAGTTCGCCGACCATCGCCCGCGTCGAGCAACTGGTCAAATCCATCAACCATTCCTCGATCCTGCCGCCGGGGGTCCGGATCGAGCGCATCTACGATCGCAAGGACCTGATCGATGTCACCACACACACCGTGCTGCACAACATGGTGGTCGGCATCGTCCTGATCGTGCTGCTGCAATGGATGTTCCTCGGCGACCTCCGCAGCGCGCTGATCGTCGGCTCCACGATTCCGTTCGCGCTGTTTTTCGCGGTGATCATCCTGGTGCTGCGCGGTGAATCCGCCAACCTTTTGTCGGTCGGCGCCATCGATTTCGGGCTGATCGTGGACGGCACCGTCATCATGGTGGAGGCGATCTTCCGCCGTCTGTCGCAGACCACGGCGCTGTCGGAAGCCGAGCAGAGCCATATCTCCGCCGAGACCATCATGGGCATCAAGAGCCACGCGATCCTGTCGGCGTCTGCCGACGTCTCGCGCTCGATCTTCTTTGCCGCCACCATCATCGTTGCCGCCTTCCTGCCGCTGTTCACGCTGAGCGGCGTCGAGGGCAATATCTTCGGTCCGATGGCGCGGACCTATGCCTATGCGCTCGCCGGCGGCCTGATCGCGACCTTCACGGTGACGCCGGCGCTGAGCGCGATCGTCCTGCCGGCGCATATCGAGGAAACCGAGACCTGGATCGTCAAGCAGCTCAATCGCGTCTATCTGCCCGTGCTGAACTGGGCGATTGCTAACCGCGGATTGGTCCTCATCGGCGCGATCGGCCTCGTGATCCTCACCGTCTCCTTCGCACGCTTCCTCGGGCTCGAATTCCTGCCGAAATTGGAAGAGGGTAATCTGTGGATCCGCGCCACGCTGCCGCCGACGATCTCGCTGCAGGAGGGCAATACCTATGTGAACGAGATGCGTCGGATGATCCGCGCGCGTCCCGAGGTTGAATCGGTGGTGTCGCAGCATGGCCGTCCAGATGACGGCACCGACGCCGCCGGCCTCTTCAATGCGGAATTCTTCGCGCCGCTGAAGCCGGTGAGCGAATGGCCCGGCACGCGGGACAAGGACGAACTCACTGCGCAACTGTTGGCGCAGTTGCAGGACAAGTTTCCCGGCGTCGAGTTCAACTTCTCGCAATATCTGCAGGACAACGTCTCCGAAGCCGTCTCGGGCGTGAAGGGCGAGAACTCGATCAAGCTTTACGGCAATGACCTGCAGGCGCTGACCGATACCGCCAACCAGATCAAGTCGGTACTCGCGACGGTGCAGGGCGTGACCGACCTTGCGGTGTTTACCTCGCTCGGCCAGCCAACCATCCAGATCGACATCGATCGCGCCCGCGCCGCGCGCTATGGCCTGTCGCCGGGCGACATCAATGCCACGATCAAGGTCGCGGTCGGCGGCGACAGCGCCGGCGACCTCTATGAGCCCGGCAGCGACCGGCATTTCCCGATCATCGTGCGGCTCGCGCCGGAGTACCGCAAGAGCGCCGAGGCGATCCAGAACCTGCGCATCGGCGTCGCCGGCCCGAATGGCGGGATCACGCAGATTCCGCTCAGTGAGGTCGCCTCGATCAAGCTGATCTCCGGTGCGGCCTATATCTACCGCGAGCAGCAGGAACGCTATCTGCCGATCAAGTTCTCGGTGCGCGAGCGCGATCTCGGCAGCGCGATTAGGGAGGCACAGCAGAAGGTCGCCGATCAGGTCAAGCTGCCGCCGGGATCGCATGTCGAGTGGGTCGGCGAGTTCGGCAATCTGCAGGATGCGATCAAGCGCCTGTCGATCGTGGTGCCGATCAGTCTCGGCTTGATCGCCGTGCTCTTGTTCTTCAATTTCGGCTCGATGGTCGACACACTGCTCGCCATGAGCGTGATCCCGATGGCGATCTTCGGCGGCGTGCTCGGGCTGCTCGTCTCCGGCATTCCTTTCAGCGTCTCGGCTGCGATCGGCTTCATCGCGCTGTTCGGCATCGCGGTGATGGACGGCATCATCATCCTGTCGCAGTTCAACCAGCTCATTGATGAAGGTTACGACCGGGTGCGGGCCGTGGTCCGCACCGGTGAATTGCAACTGCGCCCCGTGCTGATGACCTGCGTCGTCGCCGGCGTCGGGCTGTTGCCGGCGGCGCTGTCGGAAGGGATCGGCTCCCAGGTGCAGAAGCCGCTCGCCGTCGTGGTCGTGACCGGCATGATGCTGGCGCCGCTCGTCATCCTGGTGACGCTGCCGGTCCTGATTTCCTACTTCTCGCGGCGCGACTCTAGGAGGTGAAGCCGTAGAGCCGAGCGGGGTTGTCGACCAGGATCTTCTTGCGGGTTGCCGCGTCCGGCGCCCACACCGCAAGCTGATTGAGGAGCCGCCCGTCGTCGATCTGGTACAGGGGAACGACGTCCGTGACCTGCTTTCCGGGCGGGACCACCGTATCGGGATGCGGCCAGTCGGTGCCCCAGACGATGCGGTCGGGATTCGCCGCGATCAGGGCCTTGGCGAGTGGGATCGCGTCCTGATAGTCGGGCGCGAGCTTGGAGGCGCGGTAGGCGCCGGAGATCTTCACATAGGCCTTGCCGGACTTCACCAGTTCGACCAGGTCGGCAAACCCAGGTTGCTCCACGCCAAGCGCAGCCTGCGCGCCGCCGAAATGATCGAACACGACAGGCACGGGCGAGGCGGCGACGAGGTCCTTGACCGCGGGGATGATCGGCAGGTTCGTGTACACCTGCACATGCCAGCCGCGCGCCTTGACGCGGTCGATGCCCGCGGTCAGGCGGGCACGGCCGACATTGGGATCGTTGACGCCGCCGGTTGCGAGATTGATGCGGATGCCGCGAAAGCCATCCTTCTGCATCGCATCGAGATCGCTTTCCGGTGTCTTGTCGTCGATGACAGCCACCCCGCGCGCCGTGCCGCCGCGCGCCATCATGCCGAAGCGGGTTGCGGAATTGTCGGTGCCGTAGACGCTCGGCGTCACGATCACCACGCGCTCGATCCCCAGCGCCTTGTGCAGCGCGCTCATCTCCTCCGGCGAAGCCGGCTCCGGCGTGTAGACGCGGCCGGTGAAGAACGGGAATTTCTGCGGGTCGCCATGGATGTGGGTGTGGCAGTCGCAGGCGCCGGCCGGCACGTCGAAATTCACCGGCGTCGATGGCTGCGCTGCCTTGGCGTACAGCTTTCTGTTGTTCATGGTCACTCCAGCCGCGATGGAGGCAAGCATCATACTGCGTCGCGTCAGCATTGGTGTTCTCCCTGCGTTTCCTCGTTTGATTTGGCGCTTGCTGCGCCCCAGCGTTGTCAGCCGCTGGTCGAGCGAGGTTACAGGGCGAATGTAGGCGAGAAGGCGGCGGTGCCTATTGTCGGATCACTGTCCGGACGGTGTGCGCAGGCCGTGCCAGGCGTCGCGCACCTGGTGGTAATGCACTTCCGGCAGGTAATCCGGCGTATTGAGATTGAGGTTCTTGACGTCGAGCCGGCCGATGGCGCTGAGCAGGCTGTAGGAGGCGATCACGCGGTCGCGCAGCGCGCCGATCAGCCGAGCCCTGGCCAGGATCAAATCCTGTTGTGCATTGAGCACGTCGACGGTGGTGCGCTGGCCGCCGGTCGCTTCCCGCTGCACACCCTGCAGCGCAACGTTCGCGGCGCGGACTTCGGACTCCGAAGCGGCCACCGCGGTCTTGGCGCCTTCGTTGGCGACCCAGGCGCTGACCGCGGCGGTGCGTGCCTGGTTACGAACCTGGTCGAGCACCAGCCGGCTCTGCGCCGCCACTTCCTTGGCCTGGCGGGTCTGGGACGCGGCCATGCCGCCATCATAGATCGGCTGATTCAACTGGCCGATGATGGAAGCCTGGTCGGTTCCGAATGTGCCGAGCGTCGGGTCGGAGTCGCGGCTGCGGCTTATGCTGCCTTGCACCGTGACGTTCGGCATCAGGCTGCTCTCGGCGACGCGGATCGTGGTCGAGGCAACGTCGACGTCATAGCTTGCCGCCATCACCGCGGGATGTTCGCGATAGGCGAGCCCGATTGCGTCTTCGCGGCTGCGCGGTAGCAGTCGGTCGATGGTTTCGGCCGGCCGCAATTGCCCGGGCGCATTGCCGATAATCTGCGCGTAAGTCGCCTGGCTGATCGCAAGGTTGATCTCGGCGGCATTGAGATCGGCGAGCCCGCGGTTCAGTCGCGCTTCAGCCTGCGCGGTGTCGGTCGGCGTGACATCGCCGGCATTGAGGCGCTTTTGCGTGATGCCTTGCGTTTCGCGCAGGAACGCGACGTTGGCGCGCTGCGCCTCGACCAGCGACTGGTTGGCGAGCACGTTGGTATAGGCGGTAACCGCGTCCAGCAGCACGCCCTGGCCGACATTGCGCAGCGCTTCGCGGCCGGATTGTACTTGCAGTTCCGCCACCCGCACGCTGTTGGCGGTCTTGAAACCGTTGAACAGCGTCTGCGTCACCGTCAGACCGATCTGCCACGGCTTCAGGTTTGCGGTCTGAACGACGTTGTTCGGCAACAGGTCGCGCACCGCCTGCAGACCGGCGGAGAGACCTGCGGCGATCTGCGGACGATAGCCGGCCAGCGCCTGCGGCACGTTCTCGTCGGTCGCCCGCTGGCGCGCCCGCTCGGCATTCAGCGCCGGATTGGTCTGGTAGGCTTTGGCCAGCGCCTCGGCGAGACCTTCCGCACGGACCGCCGAAGCAGTGAAATCGACACAAAGCATAACGCCAAGGCAAATGCCTGTCTGAAGCAAACGCCTTCTTACCTCGCTAATTGTAGCGGCACGTCCGACCATAATAACCCGCAAACCGCCCCGACTGCCTGCCCCCGCCGACTTGGTCACATCTACTGTTTAGGGGATGGTGTTGCCACTGACAAACAGTCGCGCGACATCTGCACATCAAATCAGTCCTTGTCTGTTGCCCGTTCGTCACAGCCAAACACCGGTCGCGTCGAATCCATAGCCTTTGAATGGCTGCGCTCGCAACGATGGCCCACGTCGTCCCGTCCAAAGATCGGACTGTACCCACAGGTTGTCGTCGCCAGAGCAAGCGTCCACAGTTCCGCAAATCACGAGCGCTCGTGGTGACGGTCGTGGGTCAGGCCGGCGCTTGCAACTGGACGAACGGATTGCAGGCGCGACTGCGTCGCGCGCCCGCATGACAGGGAACTTACCTGTTCTTGTTCACAGGCTGTCGCTTCTCGATGAAGGCGGCCATGCCTTCGGAACGGTCTTCGAGCGAGAAGGTCGAGTGGAACAGGTTGCGCTCGACGCTGAGGCCTTCCGCCAGCGTGGTCTCGAAGGCGCGGTTGACGGCCTCCTTGGCCATCGCGGCCGCCGGGCGTGACATCGATGCGATCTTTTCAGCGGCCGAGAGCGTTTCTTCCATCAGTCTGTCGGCGGGTACGATGCGGCTGACGAGGCCTGAGCGTTCGGCCTCGGCCGCATCCATCATCCGTCCGGTGAGGCAGAGATCCATCGCCTTCGACTTGCCGATCGCGCGCGTCAGCCGCTGCGTGCCGCCGATTCCGGGGATCGTGCCGAGCGTGATCTCGGGCTGACCGAACTTCGCGGTGTCGGCAGCGATGATGATGTCGCACATCATGGCGAGCTCGCAGCCGCCGCCAAGCGCATATCCCGCCACCGCTGCAATCGTCGGCTTGCGGCATCTGGCGACGCGGTCGCCGCCGATCGCGGCGAAGTCGCTGGTGAACATGTCGATGAAGCCTTTCGGCTGCATCTCCTTGATGTCGGCACCGGCGGCAAAGGCCTTCTCGCTGCCGGTGAGGACAATGCATCCGATCGCGTCGTCAGCCTCGAGGTCGTCGACTGCGGCCGCGATCTCGCGGAAGACGCCAAAGGAGAGCGCATTGAGCATTTTCGGACGGTTCAGCTTGATGATGCCGACCGCGCCCTTGTTCTCGACAATGATGTGTTCAAACGTCGACATGATCCACCCCGTTTCTCTGATCTGCCGGCAATGTGCCCGCTGGCGGGATGGGCTTCAAGTGGGCTCCCGGACGCGGGGTGTGGCGCTATTTGCGCCGCGCGTCCGGGTAAAAGGGACGCTAGGCCATGAACATGCGGGCAGCTGACGCCATGGTCAGCAGCGCACCCGCGGCGATGAAGATCTTCCCGATCAGGGAGGTCCGGTCCCACGTCGAGTTGTCGTCACTGGCGACGGGGGCCGGCGACGCCTGGGCGGTCGTCATCGCGACCGCGGGGGCAGGCTGCGGCTGCGCGACGGGCTGGTTCTGCGGCTGGCTCTCCTGCAGCGCGCGATCGACTTCGTTGAGCTGGTCGGAGGCGACGACGTCGGCATCGCCGGGCGCCTTCGCCTCGTCGGGCTTGTCGGACGCGGCGAGCAGCATGTTGGCCCTCGCCGACATCGCACCCGCATTCTCGGCAGGAACGTTGGGGGTCAGCTCGGCCTTGGCGTTGGCGACCGATGCCGGCAAGGTCGGCGCGGCTGCGGCGTCGGCGACCTCGGCGCTATCCGGCTTCTTGGTGTCGGAGGACTTGGACTCGGAGGATTTGGATTCAGCAGACTTGGATTCAGTCTTGGATTCAGTCTTGGCCGACTTGTCCCGCTTTCCGTGACGCGTACTCTGTTTCTTAACACTTGCTGCGGTATCCGAATCCGATGCAGTCGTGCTGCCCGAACCTGCCGCCTCGACCGGCGACGGCGCGGCGACGCATGCAAACAGGCCCGCGGCCACAAGCACCGCCAGAAGCCCGCTGGCTTTGGTGATCATCTGACAATCTCCCCATTTGCCCGCCCCCGGGCGCGAAATGAGACCCCGAGCCGTGTCCACAGCGGGGCAAAAAAAGGGAATCTTCGGGTTTTGCCGGACCAAAACAGGGCAGCACTATTGCGCGAAAGAGGCCGCTTTCGGGCGAGTCGCCGATTTTTCCCTTACGCAAAATTCCGCGCGTCCGCCCCGCCAGTGCGGGCACAGGCAATCGATGTTAAGAGCGCTCCGGATTTCGACCGAGTTCGCTCGGTCCGCATTTGAGATCCTGTCGCCGGCTTGTTGGTTCACGACTTCGTGATCAATCGGCTCGTGGCGTAACAAATTGAAGGATGGACCGAATTGCGTTGTGGGAGCGCGCGTGCGCGAGCGTGAGGACGAATGGACCGGCCTAATGCGGTCGGCCATTTCAGGCGATAGCACGGCATATCATCGCCTGCTCAAGGCGATTACGCCGGTCCTGCGGGCGACCGCGCGCCGCGGTTTGGCGCGTGCCGGGCAGCCGATCGATCAGTCCGAGGATATCGTGCAAGACATTCTGTTGGCGGTGCATTCGAAGCGACACACCTGGGATGCAAATGCCCCGTTTGCACCCTGGCTGTTCGCAATCGCGCGCAACAAGCTGATCGACGCGCTGCGGCGCCGGGGCAAACGGGTGTTCGTCAACATCGACGATTTTGCCGAGACCCTGCCTGGCGAGGCGCAGGAGGAGACGGCCTCCGCGAGCGAAATCGCCACGCATCTGAACACACTGCCGGCACGGCAGCGCGAGGTGTTGCAGTCGATCGCGGTCGACAACGCCTCGATCAAGGACACGGCGGCAAAATTCTCGATGAGCGAGGGCGCCGTGCGGGTGGCGTTGCACCGCGGGCTCGCCAACCTCACGGCGAAACTGCGGGAGAGCTGAGCATGGACACCGATCAGCTCATTCGCACGCTTGCCGCCGACAACACCCAGCGTGAGCGGCCGGTGGGTTTTGCCTTGATGCTGGCATTGCTCGCCGCCGCACCGGTTTCCTTGCTGATGTTCTTTACCGAACTCGGCGTCAGGCCTGATGTGATGACCGCGATGCGCAACCCGTTCTTCGACCTGAAGTTCGCCGTGACGATTGCGCTTGCCGCTTCCGCAATCGCCGTCAGCCTGCATCTGTCGCGGCCCGAGGCTTCGCTGCGAGGCTTTGGCTTGTGGCTGCTTGTTCCGGCCGGGCTCCTCGTTGCGGGTATCAGCGGCGAGATGATGATGCCGCAGCGCGCGCCGATGATGACGCGGCTGGTGGGCAACAATTCGCGGGCATGTCTGATCTCGATTCCCTTGATGTCGCTGCCAATGCTTGCGGGCGCGTTGCTCGGTCTGCGCCATGGCGCGCCGGCGCGCCCGGCAGTCGCCGGCGCGATCGCCGGGCTGGTGGCGGCGGGGCTTGCCGCAACGCTCTACGCGTCGCATTGCACCGACGATTCACCGCTGTTCGTGGCGACCTGGTACACGCTCGGAACCATCGTGGTGGCGGCAATCGGTGCGCTGATCGGGTCGAAGGTGCTGCGATATTGATCGCGGTGGCTCCACGTCGTCATTGCCAACGCAGCGAAGCAATCCATAGCGCCGGTAGTGGAGACATGGATTGCTTCGTCGCTTTCGCTCCTCGCAATGACGAGTGGGGGGAGCTAAGCAGCGGGTGCGGTTTGCTGCATGCGGTGGAAGCGCAAGACCTGTTGCGCGGTCGATGGGCGCAGCCCTTCGTAGGTTTCCATGCAGGCCAGGAGGTCGGTCGGGTCGCCGCCTGACAATTCATCGCGCAGGTTGATGATCGAGCGCACGGTCGACCAAGAGAAGCCTGCGACCTTGGCCAGGATCATCACGCCCTCGGCGCGGGTCTCGATCATCATGTTCTCGGCGACTGCCAACGTGACGTTGGCAAGAGCGGCGATCGAGGCATTGGTCTCGTCGAACTTGCCGGCTTCGGCAAACGCTGCCACCTGGAATTCGTCGAGGCGGCCATCCTCGTACAGCGACTTCACCAGCGCATGGGCGATCGCCGTGTCGCGCGTGACCGCCGAAGGCGAGGAGCGCGCGCGCCGCGCTGCCTCGCGCACCGCACTCGGCACCTCCTTGGCCTGTTGCGGGTTGGCAGCTTCGAGCCGGTGCCGCACCGTGTCCGATGCCTTCGCCAGCAGCTTCAGATAGAGATGCCGCGGCATACTCGGGCGCAGCCCGACGCAGGTCGCAAGGTCGTCATCGCCTTCGGCGCGGCTGATCAGGCGGGTGAAACCGCGCTCGGTGAACTCGGCGCCGGGATTATTGACGGTGCTCTGGATCACTTCGTCGTTGCCGCGCAGCACCAGCACGTCGGTGACCGCGCCGCTCAGCGTCTTGCGCGCCGAGATCGCCATCAGATGCGCCTGGCTTTTGTTGCGCGCGGTCTCGATCAGGGTGTCATCGTCGAGCCGGTTTGATTGCGTCAGCACGGGGCCGGCGACCTCGATCATGTCGTCGAAGGCAAGCGTCCGCACGGTCAATGGCGGGGCGGTGTCGATCGGCGCCAGCCGATTGGACAATAGCGCCTTTGCCGAGGTCTCGATATGAAGCAGCAGGCACTGGAACACATCGTCGAACAGCGCGATCTGCTGGTCCGAATAGTCCACCGCGCCGTTGACGAAGAGATCGGTCACGCGGCGCAGGGTCTCAACCCTTCGCGCTACCGTTCCATGGGCGAGCGCCGTCTGCAGCTCGTCAAGCAGGTTTTCGGGGCCGATTGCGGGTTTCGAACTCATGACTGTGACTCTGTCCTGGAGTATTGGCGATGCGACCGTGCCGGATTCTCCGACGGTCCAGGCGAATTCGTTTGATCATGCACTGGCGATGCAATTGCGTCCCCGTGCCTTGGCTGCGTAAAGCGCGCGGTCGGCGCGCGCGAGAAGCATGTCCGGGCCCTCGTTCGGCCGCAGCGTGGCGATGCCGGCGGAAATCGTCACCTTCATGCCCAGCGAAAATGCGCCCCAGTCGAGCTCGGCGATGATGGCCCTGAGCCGGTCGAGCGCGCGCGTGGCGCCATCTTCGTTCAGCTCGGGCAATATCAGCAGGAACTCTTCGCCGCCGTAGCGGCCGAAACGGTCGATGCTGCGTATGTTGGCGAACATCGAGATGGCGAAGGTCCTGAGCACTTCGTCACCGGTCGGGTGGCCATAGACGTCGTTGACGCGCTTGAACCAGTCGAGATCGATCAGCGCGACCGAACAGGGCGCGCCGGTGCGCTCGGAGCGGACGATCTCCTCGTCCAGCATCCGCATGATGCTGCGCCGGTTGAATGCGCCGGTCAGCTCATCAAGCTCGGCGAGTTCCTCGATGCGCTTGTAGGCTTCCTTCAGCTTCTGCCCGTTCTGGTACAGCGATTGCTGCATCGAACTGGAGAAGATGCCCAAGAACATGCAGCGCCCGATGGTGAGCGCAAAGACCAGCATCGTGGCGAGCCGCTCCAGCAGGCTGCTGTGTGGCATCGAGATCGGTTTGTCGGTCAAAAGGAATAGTGCGGCGAGGCCGAGCACCATCACCGTCCAGATCAGGCCAGTCTGGCGCGCCGAGGTCCTGAGCGCGCCGAAGCCGAACACCACGAACAGATTGCACAGGAACAGCACTCCGACTTGCGGCGCGATGTAGGTGAATGCGAGTTGGTTCACCATGTGCAGGGCCGACTGCGGCGCCACCAGATAGTGATCCCTGAAGCGCTCGTGGAAACCGAACTCGGAAAGCAGCACGTAAAGCGCGCACAGGCTCAGCCCGCAAAGTGCGTAGGCCATGGCCAACGCCGCCGGGACCGTGCCGGCGCCCGCATAGACCATGAGCACGAGGGCGTCGACCACGTAGCAGGCGCCGATCATTGCCTGGATTTGGCGCCGCCGTCTGGCGCGGCGCAACAGCTTCGTGGCGGCCAATCGGGAGCCGCGGCCATCCAATCCGCTGGCAACCGGGTTCAGAAATGAGGACGCCGCGGTGCCCATGCGCTCGCCATTGACGGAAAACTCCCAAAATCTATGCGGGAAAGCCTTTAGGTTTGGTATCTTTCGACGCGAATCCGGCTCGTGGAATCCCGCCATCTCCCTTGTTTTCGCAGGTGAAAATCCGGCTTGCCCCGACGACGGGGGGCTGCCGCGGCGAGCGAGCGCCAGATACGACGCTTGGGAGTCGGCGGAGGACTACCTTTTGGGCGGACTCTTGCTAAGGTTGCGACCGATCGGCATGGTCCCAGGGAGGTTATCCCTACTATGATACCGATACTGGGGGCGGGAGTGCAAAATTCATTCGAAATTGGCAGTCTGTGGGATAGCCCACACATGCATTCTGCACATTGCGGTAATGTGAAGAATTCTGCTCTCGCCATCGAACCAGCCCCCACTCCCTTCAGACCAATCTTGCGAGACGGCCATTGAGCGCGACACAGGCGGCTTCAGACGAGGTTCTGATCGCCCGGATCGCCCAAGGCGACCGGCTCGCCATGCAGGTGCTGTACGGGCGCCACCACGTGAGGGTGTACCGTTTCGGACTTCGGCTTGTGCGGGACGAACAGGTCGCGGAAGACCTCATCAGCGAGGTGTTTCTCGATGTGTGGCGCCAGGCCGGTAAGTTCGAAGGTCGGTCCGCCGTTTCTACCTGGTTGTTGGCGATCACCCGGTTCAAGGCCCTGTCTGCGCTGCGGCGCAGGAAGGACGCTGAGCTGGACGAGGACGCCGCGAACGCAATCGAGGATGCGTCCGATGATCCGGAAGTGGCGGTGCAGAAGAAGGATACGGGTGAAGCGTTGCGCAAGTGTCTGACGGCACTTTCGCTGGAGCACCGGGAAATTGTCGATCTCGTCTACTACCACGAGAAGTCCGTGGAGGAAGTCGCCGAGATCGTCGGTATTCCCGAGAACACCGTGAAGACGCGCCTGTTTTATGCGCGCAAGAAATTGGCCGAACTGCTCAAGGCAGCCGGCATAGAGCGAGGTTGGCCATGATGGCAGCGAGAAGAAAAATGCTGGAAGAGCCCAGCGACATCGAACTGCTGCTGCCCTGGCATGCCGCCGGCACGTTGAACGCGCGCGATACGCGGCGTGTCGAGGAGGCGCTGGCCAGCGATGCGGAACTCGCCAGGCAATACGCCGTGATCCGCGAGGAATATGCCGAGACCATCCACCTCAACGAGAGCCTGGGCGCGCCGTCCATGCGGGCGATGCAGAAGCTGTTCGCCGACATCGATCAGGAGCCCGTGCGCACACCGTCGCGGTCGGTGAGCCTTTCGACGCGAATCTCGCAGTTCTTCGCCAGCCTGTCGCCGCGGACGTTGGCGTGGTCGGCGGCAGCAGGCGCGATCTTGCTGCTGCTGCAGGCCGGCGTGATCGGCGCGGTGCTGATGATGAAGAGCCAGGGCAGTTCATTCCAGACCGCGTCCCTGACGCTTGAACAGCGGTCGGCTGCACCGGAACTGCGGTCGGCGCCGATCACCCGCAATCTCGGTGCGGCGAGCGCACCGCGCGCGCTGGTGCGTTTTGCTCCGGATGCCCGTATCTCCGACATCACGGCGTTGCTCGACAATTACCAGGCTTCGATCATCGGTAGCGCCCGCGAAGGCATGTTCCGCATCCAGTTCGGCAACAGCGCGATGAACAAGGACGACGTCGCCGCGCTGCTCGGCCGGCTGCAGAAGGAAAAGATCGTCAGCCTCGCGGTGGAGACGCCGTAAGGCGCAAGCCGGCCATAGATTTTCCCACGACGCGCTAGCGCGAGATGCCATTGGCCTGTGGACGCTCGAAATGGCGGAGCAAGACGGCGGTCGCGCTGATTGGCGCGCTGCTACCGATCATCAGCCTTTCGGGGCCGGCCGCGTCGCAGAGCATCATGCGCGCGCCGGAAATCCGCGTCGCCCCTCGCGTGCCGAGCGTCAGCACCAATGTCGGGCCGCGGGTCAATACCAATATCGGCGGAGCGGCGGTGGCGCGGACCCCTTCGCGGATCAGCGTCACTCCCCATGTGATGCCCCGCATTGGGGTGCAGTCGACGCTGCCCTCTGCGCGCTATTCGCCCAACATCCATCGTGCCTGTGACCCTGCCTATCGCGGCAGCGACGGCGACTGCCTCGATCGTCCCGTCTCGTCCGCGAATGGCGGAAATGTCGGCAACGCGGCCGGCAAGAAAGCGAACGGCGGACCGCGCAACAACGCGCCGCAGACAGTGGCTGATCTGCGCGCGGTGCCCAACGAACTCGTCGCCGAAATCGATGGTGCGCTGACCGACGCACAGATCGAACAATTGGCGCGGCGCCACCGCCTTGTGCGGGTGGAGATGCAGAACGTCCCGCTGCTCGGATCCACGATTGGCCTGTTCCGCATCACCGATCGCCGCCCGGTGGACGTGGTGCGCCGCGCGCTCGCCGGCGATGCCAGCGTGCGCTCGGTGCAGCTCAACTTCCGCTATCTGCTGCAGGACCAGAAGACGGCGCCGACCGAGGGCGATCCGGCGCAATACGCGCTGGCGCAGCTTCGCCTGCCGCAGGCGCATACGCTCGTCCGCGGCATGAACGTAACCATCGCGGTGATTGATTCCGGCATCGATGCCAGCCATCCAGAACTGGCAAATACGATTGCCGACACGTTCGATGCGATCGGCAGCAAGGAAGGGCCGCATGCGCACGGCACCGGCATTGCCGGCGCCATCGCCGCTCATGCCAGATTGATGGGCAGCGCGCCTGAGGTGCGCCTTCTCGCGATCCGCGCATTCGGCGCGACCGCAAACGGGGCGCAGAGTTCGTCCTATGTGATCCTGAAGGGATTGGACTATGCGGCGCTTCACGGCGCCCAGATCATCAATATGAGCTTTGCTGGGCCCAAGGATCCCCTGATTGAACGGGCTGTTGCCGCGAGTGCGGCGCGCGGGATCGTGCTGGTTGGCGCCGCCGGAAATGCCGGAGCCAAATCCGCGCCGCTCTATCCGGCAGCGAACCCGAACGTGATTGCGGTCAGCGGCACCGATGCGCAGGAGAAACTGTTTTCCGCCTCGAACCGGGGCAACCACATCGCGCTCGCCGCGCCGGGCGCCGATATCTTCCTGCCGGCCCCGGACGGCAAATACCAGATCGTTTCCGGTACGTCGTTTTCCGCCGCCTTCGTCAGCGGCATTGCGGCCCTGGTGCTGGAGCGTAATCCGTCGCTGAAGCCGAACGAGGTGCGCTCGATCCTGACCGGCACGGCACGCGATCTCGGCGACCCCGGGCGCGACGATCTGTTCGGCGCGGGGAGCGCCGATGCCTTCGCGGCGGTGTCCGCAGCTGCGCCGCCGGCGGTTCCGCTCGCCTCCAGCAAAGACACGCCGGCTGCGCCCGCGCGGGATAACACTTCTGTGAGCCGGGCGATGGAACAGCCGGTGCCGTCCATGGCCGCGGACAAATCGGCCGCAAATGACGCGAAAAGCCCCGCCGCGCAGTGAGTTTTTTTGCGCGTTCGCGCCGCAGACCGGGGCTGGCCAAGGTTAAAAAAATCGAACGGCGATTTTGAACGTCAGGCAGGGTGTCGCGACCAATATGTGTGGGAGCGATCCATTCCTCCCCAGCAGCTATATCAGGCGCGAGCGCCCATCCACCCCAAGCGCCCATATGGCTTGACCCGTCCGGTTGTCCCCCCGGACGGGTCTTCATTTTTTGACCAGCGCGCGTCCTGGTCACGCGCACGTCATGCCAGCGTCGCCTCGACGCCTTAATAGCGGCGGACCCAATAAACTCCAGTATTTGCGCGGACTTCTCTGAGTGCCCCGAGTCGTTTACGAAAAGGTGTTAGACTTTTTTAACCTTTTCCACAGAATATCCCCATCGCATTTTGATTCGGTTCGGTTGCGTCCTGCGTCCGTTTCTCTCTTTACGGGCTGTCTTAATGGCAAATCGAACTGACGCGGCCAGAGGCCGCGAGATCGTGGCGCGTTGGTGCGCGCTGGCGGAAGCACGGCTGGAACACCTCACCGAACTGTTCGAATCCGGGCGCTGGCGCCGCTATCACAGCGATGTGTCCTTCCTCGAAAACGTCCAGGAAGCCAAGCAGGCGGTCGAGACCTGGCGCGACCTGTTGCGGCGGGAGGCCTCGCTGGACAATTCGCCGATCGACATCTCCTGGCTTGGCCGCGGCCGTGTGACGCCGCTGCCGGCTCCGGTGCGGCTGCAGCCGCGACCGGTCGAACCGCCGGTGCCGGTGGCGCCGCCGGCGCCGCCAATCGAGATCGTCGCGCTCGAGCAGGCCGTGGAGGAGGAAGCGCCGGCGCCGGAAGAGACGCCGCTGCCGCTGCTCGACCTTGCCGCCATACAGGCGCGCTACCCGCTGCTGCGCAACGCGTTCTAGAGCATTTTCGGTTCTGATTGAATCAGAACCGAAGCTCTAGATTCTTGTTTTGACGCGTTTTCTTCACGCGAACCGGTATCCACTTTGCTCGAAAACGCTCTAGCCAGAGCTGGCTGGACGTTATCTCCGGACCGCGTTGCCGCCGAGCACGACCTGCGCGTATTGCTGGGCGCCGGCAACCGACAGATCCGCGGTGACCGCCCGCGCGTGGTCGAGCCCGACCACGGCGCCACGCGGCGCCTCCGAGATCATGTTGTTGTTGACCAGCGCGATCCCGGCGCCCGGCACCACCGACACGCCGATGCCGACAAAGGCCTTGCGGATCACATTGCCCGATATGGCGACGTCGCGCAGATATTTGCCCCAGCCGGCGACGATGCCGAAGGAGGGCGCGTTCTCGATCACATTGCCGGTGACGGACGTGTCCGCCTCGACATAGATGCCGATGCCGGCATCATCGTCCGGCGCCGTTCCGATCGGCCGTTTCGGGATCAAATTGCGGATGATGTTGCCCTGGACCACCGCGATGCGGCCCCCCTCGTTGAAATTGCAGACGGAGACGCCGACGGCGGCACCGTCGACCGTGTTATTGGCGATGACGGCGCCCTCGAAGGAGAATTCCGAATAGAGCGCGACCTCGCGGACGTCGCTGACGCTGTTGTCTGATATGTGGATGTTCGACGCCGAATTGCCGCGCACGGCCGAATAATCGCAATTACGGATGCGGTTGCCGCGCACAATCACGTTGCCGGCGCGAAAGGCGTTGATGGCGTTGCCATACTGGCCGGAGCCGCCGGGCCCGGCCTTGATGTCCTCGATGCGATTGTCGGCAACGATCGTGCCGTCGTCACCGATCGCCGTGCGCAGGATCTCGATGCCATTGTCGTTGGTGCCCGAGACCGTGTTGCGCGCGAC
The DNA here is from genome assembly GCF_020194175.1 of Bradyrhizobium sp. BRP22. Lineage (GTDB taxonomy): Bacteria > Pseudomonadota > Alphaproteobacteria > Rhizobiales > Xanthobacteraceae > Bradyrhizobium. Next base: position 34,008 of record NZ_JADYVX010000026.1, read on the forward strand.
CATCAGGCCCAGCGCGTCGAACGACACGATGGCGGTGGTCGCAATGTCAGTGAAGATGTTGCCGCTGACGTCGCCCGAGACCTGCTCGAACCAGATGCCGTTGCCGCCGCTGCCTTTGATCTCGCAAGCAGTGATGCGGATGTCGCGCCCGGTGAGGCAGTGCACGAGGCCGCGTCGCGTCGGCAGCGGCACATTGCCGCCGTCCAGCGTGAGGCCGGAAAGGCCGATGCTGTCGGCGCCTTCACCAAGAAACATCGACGGCCCGCCATTGAAGACAAGCCTGGTCGCGCCGCGCACGCCGACGAGTTGCGAACCGCGCTGCAGACGGAGCAGGCCGGTGCGGTAGACTCCGGGCGGCAGCGCCAGCGGCACTTGCGCGCGTGCAGCCTCATCGATCGCACGCTGCAGGGCTTTGGTCTGGTCGTCAGGACTGCCGGGGCGGACGCCATATTGCGTGGCGTCGCGGCCAAGCGCAGAGGCGAGCGGCGCCGCCCGCGCGGCATCCGCCGACAGCGCCAGCGCGCCGGCGGCGCCCGCTGTGGAAACGGCGATGAGATGACGGCGATTGACATCCATGATGCATGGCCCTCGCGAGGTCGGGTTCTAGCGCAGAACGACGTTTGCGTGGCGAACGCGAAGGCGCGCGTGGATGATTGTTCGGGGTAGGGTTAATCCGAAGTTGGATCAAAAACGGTGTCGTCCCGGCCTTGAGCCGGGAGCGCGCAATTAATCCCAGCGCAAAAGCGATAGATCACGCGGTATGGGTCCCGGCTCAAGACCGGGACGACAGTAGAGAACTACGCCGCGCCAGCTTCACCATTTCCATCAGCAGCGCCTCGCCGGCATCGACGAGAGCCTCCAGCGTGATGCGCTCGGTTCCCTTGCGCAGCGACGTGCCGTGGCGCGGGATCAGCGGCACATGCACGAAGGCGGCGAGCCGCGGGCCGTCGCCCTTGTCCATCGCCTCGATCGCGCGCCAGCTCAAGTAGTTGCAGAGATAGCTGCCGGCATCGCGGGAGGCGCGCGCGTCGATGCCGGTCGCAAGCGCGGCGCGCAGCAGCTTTGCGGTATGCGGTCCGAACATTGTCGCATCGGCGCCACCGACGATCGAGCCCTTGCGCGCGCGGTGGCGACCGGCATCGGCGACCAGCGTGGTGACCGCATTGCGGGCGCGGGTCTCGACCCGCAGATGCGCGGTGCGGCCGGCAAGCCCGAACATCAGAAGCGCCTGCGGACGGACGCGCGCGATCAGCTCCGGCAATTCGCGATCGACGGTATCGTACGTCACCTTGAAGATGTGGCTCGTCAGCTTGACGTCGTCGAAGGCGGGACGGCGAAGCTGCGTCAGCCGTTTCACCAGCGGCATGGTCGGGTTGAACGGCGCGCCGGGAAACGGTCCGAAGCCGGTGACGAGCACCGAGAGCTTTTCGCTCATCGCAACAGTTCCGCGATCTGCTCGGCCGCCACCGCCGGCGAAATGCGGCCGTCGGCGACCTCGGCCTCCGTCTTCTTCACCCTGGCGCGGATCGCGGGGTCCGAACGCAAGCGCGCCATGATCCGCTGCTCTAGCATCGACCACATCCATTTCACCTGCTGCTCGCGCCGTCGATCGGCGAACTCGCCGGAGGCGTTCATCGCGGTGCGATGCGCGACGATCTTCTGCCAGAGCCTGTCGATGCCCGCGCCGGTCAGCGCCGAATAGGTCTCGACCGGCGGGTGCCAGTGCTCGGAGCGGGGCTTGAGGATATGCAGCGCGCTGCGATAGTCGGCCGCGGCGAGATTAGCGCGCTTGAGATTGTCGCCGTCGGCCTTGTTGATCGCGATCATGTCGGCGAGTTCGACCAGGCCCTTCTTGATGCCCTGCAATTCGTCGCCGGCGCCAGGCAGCATCAGGGCAAGGAAGAAATCGGTCATGTCAGCGACCGCGGTCTCGGACTGGCCGATGCCGACAGTTTCCACCAGCACCACATCAAAGCCCGCCGCCTCGCAGAGCAGCATCGCCTCGCGCGTCTTTGCCGCGACGCCGCCGAGCGTGCCGGAGGAAGGCGAGGGGCGGATATAGGCGTGATCGGATGCCGACAGCCGCGCCATCCGCGTCTTGTCGCCGAGGATCGAACCGCCGGTGCGCGCGGATGACGGGTCGACCGCCAGCACCGCGACCTTGTGATCGTGCTCGATCAGGTACATGCCGAGCGCGTCGATCGTGGTAGACTTGCCGACGCCCGGCGAGCCGGTGATGCCGACACGGAAAGCCTTGCCGGTGTCGGGAAGCAGCGCCTGCACCAGGTCGCGCGCCGTTGCCTGGTGATCAGCGCGGCGGCTTTCGATCAGCGTGATCGCGCGCGCCAACGCCGCGCGGTTGCCGGCGCGCAGGTCATGGGCGAGGGCGTTGATGTCGAGCGCCTTGGTGCCGCTCATTGCTGATGATCCTCATCGGCTTTGGGCCGCGATCCGCCGAAAATCCTGACGCCCTCGGATGTCAAATACGGCTTCAACGTCTCCCAGGGCACGAAGGCCACATATTGGCCTTCGGCGTAGGAGCCGACCGCATAGGGCGGATAGTGGAAGGTCAGGCCGGAGCTCCTGCCGGCTTCGGTCGAGGGCGCCAGCGCCACCGCGCCGATCTTGAGCAGGGTCGGCTTCAGCTCCTTGTACCACTCGGCGGTCGCGGTTTCGCCGGCGCCGCGCTTCTTCTTCTCGACGTTCAACGAAGCGATCGCCGCATCCAGCATCGCCGTCATGGTTGGGCCGTTGTCAGCAGTCTCCTTGAAGAAGGGGCGGATGCTGATGCGCTTCTTCTCGGCAGAATCCCACAGGATGGTGTTGACGTCGGAGTTCGGATGCGCGCCGTGGGTATTGATGTAATCGTTGCGGACGATGCTCACGTAGCGGCCATCGACCACCGAACGGACATTGTATTTGCGCTCGAAGGTCCAGCCGCCACGGTCGAACAGTTGCGGATCCTGCTTGCGCGTGGAGGCCGCCTCGGCGGCGCTCTTGTCGATCCATTTTCGGCCTTCAGCAAGGCAATCAGCGGCCAAGGCGGGATCGGCCTTGACCTTGTCGTCCAGAAAGACGCTGGCCTCGATGCTCCTGTTCTTGACCAAAGCGTCGGGCTTTGGGTCGGCGGCGGGGGCAGGTCCGAGACATATGATGCTTACTGTGACGCTTATTGCCAGTGCGGCGCTCAATTTGCTCAGTAACATCAAGGCTTCGCTTCCTTGGCAATTTGTTCGGCAAAGTTCTTGAGAGGTTTGAGATCGCGCTCGACCACGTTCCACAGCAAATCTGCGTCTGTCCGGTGATAGGCGTGGCGCAACCAATTTCCGAGATCAGCCAAACCTCTCAATCGATGCCAGGTTCTTTCACCTTCAATTCAGCTGGAATGTATCGGGACGCCTCGCTGATGATTTCAAGCAACCGTTCCGCTGCCAATCGTACGATCAGATCGTTTGCAAAGCTTTCACGCGTAAACCCGGCCACCATGTGTTGAATATCGTCGATCGCCGTGACGATGTGATCGATTCGATCAGTAAGGGTCGGGCGCACGTCAAAAGACTTCGACGATGTCGTCTGCTATACGCTGCGCGAAACGGGGAGTGAGCGAGCGCCGCGTGGTAGCCTGCGCCTGCAATCCGGTCGCATCCTCGATGAGGTGCTCAACACCGATCAAATTTAAAAGCGAAAACGGGGCATCCGGCTCGAGCTCTACGAGTACGTCGATGTCGCTGTCAGGCCGATTGTCGCCGCGTACGTGCGAGCCGAAAATGGCGAGCTTCGACACACCCGTTGCCTTGATGGCATCGGCGTTCTTTCGTATCGCAGCAATGATCTCGTCACGCGTCATGGCACAACCCGCGGGCAGTTCGGTCAGTCTATCAGCTACTCCGCCGCCTCGCTATGGCCGAGGCGGGCATTGAGCTTGTGGATCAGCTCCTCGGCGGCGTCGGAGATTACGGTGCCAGGCGGGAAGATCGCTTCCGCACCGGCCTGGTACAGCGCCTCATAGTCCTGCGGAGGCACCACGCCGCCGACGATGATCATGATGTCCTCGCGGCCGTACTTCTTCAGCGCGGCCTTCAGTTCCGGCACGGCCGTCAGATGCGCGGCGGCGAGCGAGGAAACGCCGAGGATGTGCACGTCGTTTTCGACCGCCTGCCGGGCTGCCTCGTCAGCGGTGGCAAACAGCGGTCCGATATCGACGTCGAAGCCGATGTCGGCAAAGGCCGATGCGATCACCTTCTGGCCTCGGTCGTGGCCGTCCTGGCCGATCTTCGCGACCAGGATGCGTGGCCTGCGGCCTTCGGCCTCCTCGAAGGCGTCGATCAGCGCCTGCACCTTTTCGACCCGGTTGGACATGGCGGCTGCCTCCCGCTTGTAGACGCCGGTGATGGACTTGATCTCGGCACGATGGCGGCCGAATACTTTTTCCATGGCATCGGAAATCTCGCCGACGGTCGCCTTGGCGCGCGCGGCGTCGATCGCGAGCGCCAGCAGGTTGCCGTTGCCTTCGGAGGCCGAGCGGCTCAGCGCCGCCAGCGCCTGCTCGACATCCTTCTGGTTGCGCTCCTGCCGGAGCCGCTTCAGCTTGTCGATCTGCAGCCGCCGCACGTTGGTGTTATCGACCTTCAGGACGTCGATCGGTGCCTCGTTCTCCGGTTTGTACTTGTTGACGCCGATCACCGCCTGCTTGCCGGCGTCGATCCGCGCCTGCGTTTTGGCGGAAGCCTCTTCGATGCGTAGCTTCGGCACGCCAGCTTCGATCGCCTTCGCCATGCCGCCGAGTTCTTCGACCTCCTGGATATGCCCCCAGGCTTTCGCGGCGAGATCGCGGGTCAGCCGCTCGACATAGTAGGAGCCGCCCCAGGGATCGATGATCCGGTTGGTGCCGCTTTCCTGCTGCAGGAAGAGCTGGGTGTTGCGGGCGATGCGGGCGGAGAAGTCGGTTGGCAGCGCCAGCGCTTCATCGAGTGCATTGGTGTGCAGCGACTGGGTGTGTCCCTGCGTTGCCGCCATCGCCTCGATGGTCGTGCGCATCACATTGTTGAAGACGTCCTGCGCGGTCAGCGACCAGCCGGAGGTCTGGCAATGCGTGCGCAACGAGAGCGAGCGCGGGTCCTTCGGGTTGAACGGCTTAAGCAGCTTGGCCCAGAGCAGCCGCGCGGCCCGCATCTTGGCGACTTCCATGAAGAAGTTCATGCCGATCGCCCAGAAGAACGACAGCCGCGGCGCGAAGCGGTCGACATCGAGGCCGGCGGCAAGGCCCGCGCGCAGATATTCGACCCCGTCGGCGAGCGTATAGGCGAGCTCGAGATCCTGCGTCGCGCCGGCCTCCTGCATGTGGTAGCCGGAGATCGAGATCGAGTTGAACTTCGGCATGCGCTGCGACGTGAACGCAAAGATATCGGAGATGATCCGCATCGAGGGCGACGGCGGATAGATGTAGGTGTTGCGCACCATGAATTCTTTCAGAATGTCGTTCTGAATGGTGCCCGACAGCTTTTCCGGGGGCACGCCTTGTTCCTCGGCAGCCACCACGAACAGCGCGAGGATCGGCAGCACCGCGCCGTTCATGGTCATCGACACGCTCATCTGGTCGAGCGGGATGCCTGCGAACAGCGTGCGCATGTCGTAGATCGAGTCGATCGCCACGCCGGCCATGCCGACGTCGCCGGAGACGCGCGGATGATCGGAGTCGTAGCCGCGGTGGGTGGCGAGATCGAAGGCGACCGAGAGGCCCTTCTGCCCGGCGGCAAGGTTGCGGCGGTAGAATGCGTTGGAATCTTCCGCCGTGGAGAAGCCGGCATATTGCCTGATGGTCCAGGGCTGGTTGACATACATGGTCGGGTAGGGGCCGCGCAGGTATGGCGCGATGCCCGGCCACGTCTCGAGGAAATCGATGCCTTGGAGATCGGCTTCGCTATAGGCCGGCTTGACCGGGATACCTTCGGGGGTGAGCCATGGCTCCGCGCTGCCGACTGGCGCGGCGGTCGCGGCAGGCTCGAAAGCGATATCAGCGAAATTGGGAATGCGGGTCATTCCTTATTTCCTCAAACCTGTGTAATTCCGTTCGATCAATCGCTGTACATTCTTCTTGTAGACGGGATCATCCCGATAATCTTTTGAGAAACCGTCCACTCCCTTTGCTATCAGCGAACAGATCCATGCAAAGGGGTTAGTTACCCAATCCACCCACTCTATAACTCGTTCATCGCCGAACCTCGCTCAGCGTTACCACAGTGGACCCGATAGTTAGTTCGCGGGCTGTACTCAATCATGGTCTGGATGCTGGTGGCTGACGATGGTCGCCATCTTCTCCGGCCCGTAATTCTGCTGCGTGGTCTGGCTCGGCAGGTTGGCGATGCCGACCACCCAGCCGAGGCGGGATTCGCTGCCATATTGCCGGGTCGGCACCACCATGTCGGGCCGGTCGAAGGTGCCGGTCATGATCTCGATCCGGGGACCGTCGATAACGCGGAAGCTCAAGGGTGTGCCGCAGGCCGGGCAGAAATCGCGCTCGGCGATCGTGGAGGAACGGAACGACGCCGGCTTGCCGCGGGTCCAGGTGAAGTCGGCATGGTCGATGTCGGCGAAGGAGGCGAACGGGGCGCCGGAAGCCTTCTGGCACATCCGGCAATGGCAGATGCTGATCCGCGTCGGCGCCGCCGTCACGGCAAAGCGGATGGCGCCGCATTGGCAGCCGCCGGTCAGAACAGGTTTTTGGCTCGACGTCATGCTCACTCCATCCGCCGATAGGCTTCCTGCAGCGTTGCCAGCACGTCGCAGCCGGCAAAGATGAAATCAGTCACGCCGGAGGCGCGCAGTGCGGCTTCCAGTTCCCCGGGTCGTCCAGCCAGATAGATATGCCTTGTGCCAGCGGCTTGAAGGGCCTTGGCGGCCGCCGCGGCGTGTTCCGCGTAGACCTTGTCCGAGGAACACAGGCAGGCGATCGCGGCTCCCGACGCCTTGAAGGCGTCCGCAAGCGCTGCAGGGTCGGAAGATCCCTGGCTGTCGAGCGCCTCGATGCCGCCGGTCTCGAAGAAGCTTTTTGCGAACGTGGCGCGCGCGGTGAAGTCTGCGGGCGTGCCGAGATTAGCGAGGAAGATCCTCGGACGAGCACCGCCGGACTTCAGCCTTGCGTCGGATTTGTCGCGCAGCAACTCGAAAGGCTCGGCGAGCCGCATTGGCGACAGCGCGTCGAATTTGAATTTGGCCTCGCCATAAGGCGGCAGCACGATCGGCTTTGCCTCCAGCACCGTCGCATCGGCCTCGTGCAGGTTCGGAAATTCGCTGGCGCCCGTCAGCACGTCGCGGCGCTTGGCAATGTTGGTCTCGCGCGCGGCGCGCGTAGCGGCGACCTTGCGCTGGATCAGGTTCTCTCGAAGCGCGGCAAAGATGCCGCCGGCTCTCTCGATCTCCTGGAACAATAGCCAGGCCGCTTCGCAAAGTTCTTTGGTCAGCGCCTCGATGCCGCCAGAGCCCGCCGCCGGATCGGATACTTTCGCGAGATTGGATTCTTCCAGGAGGATGAGCTGCGTGTTGCGTGCGATGCGCCGCGCGAACTCGTCGGGCAGGCCGAGCGCGAGCGTGTGCGGCAGCACGGCAACGGCGTTGGCGCCGCCAAGGCCTGCGGAGAAGGCGGCCATGGTGGCGCGCAGCATGTTGACGTAGGCATCGCGCTTGGTCAGCATCCGCCAGGCGGTGTCCGCGGCGATGAACAAGGGCCGTGGCGCCAGTCCGCAGCCCTGCTCGATCCGCGCCCATAGGAGCCGCAGCGCGCGGAATTTCGCCAGGGTCAGGAACTGGTCGGCATCTGCGCTGAGCCGCGCATAGACCATGCCTTGGGCATCTTCGAGCGTGACACCTGCTTGTTCGAGGGCGCGCAGGTAGGCGACCCCGCAAGCCAGCACGAAGGCGAGTTCCTGTACCTCCGATCCGCCGGCATCATGGATCACCCGCCCATCGGCGGCGGCGAAGGGGCCCTTGAAGCCGAGCGCCACAAGGCCTTTGATCGCGCCAGTCATCGCCGGCACGATCTCGTCCCAGTCATAGGGGCTAAAGCCCCAGACCGCGCCGGCCGCCAGCGGATCGAGCCCGAAACGGATGTCGCAGTTGGCGGGAGCAAATCCCCTGCGCTTCACATACTCCGCGACATGGATCGCGGCCATTCGCGATTGCGGACCGATCTGCAGATCAAGGGCGATACCTGCATCGAGGTAGATGCCGTCGAGCACCTTGTCGACGGCTTCCGCCGTCGGCTCCAGTCCAAAACCATGGGCGCCGCTGCCGCCGGCGAAGACCAGCGCGAGGCCGGTGGCGCCATTCTCGAGATCATGCAGTGCCTGGGCATTGGCACGACGCAGATCGGGATCGTCGATCCGCTGCATGACCTGCCAGGGCGCAGCCAGGGCACGGCCGGCGACCGGGCTGGCATTGGTGGCGCGGCGATAGATCGGCTCGATCCTGATGCCGTCATAGGTCTTGCCGACGAGCTTCTCGAACGGCGCGCCCTTCAGCACGCCGTCGACCAGCTTGCGCCAGTCCTCATAGGTCGCGGGCGCAAATTCGGCCGCCAATCGCAGATCGTCAGTCGTGGTCGTCATCCGCCCTATCGTTCCTCATGTCTTCCTCGCCGTTTGGCCGGAAATTGCCATGCCAAAGCCGCCAAGCCAAACCCTGTTTTCAGTACCTTGATGCTGTAGCCCGGGTTAAGCGCAGCGCAACCCGGGACCGCTCTTAAATGTCGACGCAGACCCGGGTTGCGCGTTCCGCTCCACCCGGGCTACGCCGTCACTCGCCGAGCTCCGGGAGCCGCACGATACCGTCGGTCGAAACCGCTGTCAGCGCATCCTTGACCCTGCGTCCCGCAATGACACGGTCGGGTGCAATTTCCGCAAGCGGCACCAGCACGAAGGCGCGCTCGAACAGGCGAGGGTGCGGCAGCGTCAGTTCCGGGCGGTCGATCCTGACATCGTCATAGGCGAGCAGGTCGAGATCGAGCGTGCGCGGGCCGAAGCGGCGTTCAGGGGAGCGGTCGCGGCCGAACTTGGTCTCGACCTTCTGCAGGCAGAACAATAACGCATGGGGATCGAGGCTGGTCTCGATCTCGATGCAGGCGTTGATGAAGTCCGGCTGCTGCTCATCGCCCCAGGCTGGCGTGGAATAATCCGCAGAGCGCGCCACCAGCGCGGCCTGTGTCATGCCGCAGACTTGCGAAATGGCCTTGTTGAACGTCGCGCGGACGTCGCCGAGATTGCCGCCCAGTGCAATCAGCGCGCTAGCCATGCGCGGCCGTTTGCCGCGTGCGGATCAGCACCACGCCGACATCCTCGAAGATCGCGGCAATCGGCGCGTGCGGCTTGTGCACGGTGACCTTGACTGCGCTGACGCGGGTGAATGTCGAGAGCACGGCGTCCGCCACCGCGCCCGCTGCGCGTTCCAGGAGCTTGTAGTTGGTATCCCTGAATGCCTCGGTCGCGGTCGCCACCACGTTGGAATAGGACACCGTGTCGGCGAGTTTGTCGGTACGCGAGGATTCCGAGAGGTCGACGGAGAGTTCGAGATCGATGACGAAGCGCTGCCCGACTTCGCTCTCATGTTCCAGTACGCCGTGGCGGGCATGGATGACGATGCCGGTGATGAAGATCGTATCGGTCATTCCTGTTCCCTGATCGCTGCCGCCACCCGCAACGCTTGCACGGTTTCCGCAACATCGTGGGCGCGGATGATCTGCGCGCCGCCTTGCGCGGCGATGAGATGCGCCGCGATCGAGCCGCCGATGCGCTGGTCCGGCTCCGACGGCGTCACGGTGCTGATGAAGCGCTTGCGCGAGGCGCCGACGAGAAGCGGCAGGCCGAACGCGCGAAGCTCGGCAAGCCGCGCCAGCACCATCATGCTCTGCTGCGGCGTCTTGCCAAAGCCGATGCCGGGATCGAGCACGATCTGGTCGGCCGAAATCCCGGCCTTGGCGGCGATGTCGAGCGAACGCGCGAAGAAGGCCGAAAGATCCCGCATGATATCGATTGATGGATCGGCGCGGTCGCGGTTATGCATGATGATGACGGGCACGCGCCGCGCGGCGACCAGCGGCGCCATGCCGGCATCACGCTGCAGGCCCCAGACGTCGTTGGCGATGAGCGCGCCGTGATCGAGCGCCCATGCCACCACTTCCGATTTCATGCTGTCGATCGACACCGGCACGCCGAGCGCGACGACTTCCGCCAGCACAGGCTGCAAGCGCCGCAACTCCTCCTCCGCCGAGACCGCCTGGGAGCCGTAGGGGCGGGTGGATTCGGCGCCGATATCGATGATATCGGCGCCTTCGACGACCATCCTGCGGGCTTGGTCGAGTGCCTGCTCAGGTGCCGTAAACCGGCCGCCATCGGAAAAGGAATCGGGGGTGACATTGAGCACGCCCATCACGGCCGGATAGGGCCGGGATAGCAGCGCCGGCAGCACCGCAGTCCCGCCGGAAGGGACATCCCTTTGCATCGCAGCAATCATGCGGTCGCTTTGCGCGTCCTGCAGCGGCGAGTCAAGCCGGGAATAGCTAGCCGGCTCAGTAAGTGATCTTGGGCGGCAATTTGCGCGCGCGCTCGATCAATAGCTCGACCGATTTCTCCGAAGGCAGGACACGGACGAGCTTACGCCTGGTGTTCACTTCCTTCATGTTCTGCGCAAGCCGCGCCGGATTGCGCAGCGCGAGTTCGCGAACGGTGGTGACGCCGGCGGCACGCACCAAACCGACCTTCGCCTTGCCCATCCCGGGAATACGCATGTAGTCGGAGACGTTGGCCCATTCGAGCAATTGCTGCTCGCTGATGCCGGTCTTGGCTGCGAGCGCCTTGCGGCCCTTGACGGTGCGGGCGGCCTCCAACAGTGCGTCCGTGGTGCGAATGCCCTGAGCCTTCAATTTCGAGGCGCAATAGGCGCTCAAACCTTCGATCTCGGAAAGAGGATATGTCATGATGTCTGGTATTGAATGACTCAACCTGAGGGTGCGTTCAAGCAAATTGGCTGAGCCCTGGGGTCCCCGCGACGATCTCGCCCATCTGATCCGCTCCGAGTTTGTCGCGCCCGAACCGGAAAAGTTCACGCGCAATCTTCTGAACCTCATTCATGCTGAGGCCGAGCGCCATCAGCCTGGTGCCGACAGCCATCAATCCGCCGCCCATCAATCGCACGAGACCTGCGCTGCTGTCCGAAGCCGCAATCGCCGCTTCCGCGCCCGGAATCTGGTCGATCAGCGCTTCAACCTGGCTGGATGGCCCCTCCCGACGGAGGAAACCCAGAACTATGCCGACGGCTTTTTCGGCGATAGCGTTATCGATGCCGGCCTCGGCGGCCAGCCGTCCAACCAGTTCGTCCATCTTGCCCCGCCCTCAGCCGGCTTGCCGCCGGACCTTCCTTGGGAATTGATCTTGAGCGCCCAGGATACGAATTACAAGCGAGGAGCGCAGATGATCCCGCTTTTCGTCTTCATCACAGGCGAAGTGTTGCAGTAATGCAAGAGTGTACATGCAAACGGCGTTGTTCTATCGCGTTGCGTCATCGCCTTTTGAACGGCTCGCAAGCGAAAAAGAAGATGAGACGTGTTGCAGCCGGGCAGCAAAAAAAGCGCTGCCGGCGCTTGACAGTTTCAATCGATGGGCAAGATGCAATATGATGGACGCGTTCGGCGAAGATAGCTTCCCGATACGCGCGAAGAGGCGATGCGATGGCGACTTCCGATAACAAGATTGCCGATACGGATGAGAAGATCTTTATCGGCAAGGGCGAACAGGCGGCGTGGCTGACGCTTGCGCTCGCCAATCGCCACGGCCTTGTCACAGGTGCGACGGGAACCGGCAAGACCGTCACGCTGCAGGTGATGGCGGAAGGATTTGCGCGCGCCGGCGTTCCGGTTTTTGCTGCTGATATCAAGGGCGATCTGTCCGGGATCGCCGAAGTCGGTGAGCCCAAGGATTTCATTGTCAAGCGCGCCAGCGAGATGGGGCTGAAATTCCAGCCGGACCAGTTCTCGACGGTGTTCTGGGACGTGTTCGGCGAGCAAGGGCACCCGGTGCGCGCCACCGTCACCGAGATGGGACCGCTGTTGCTGTCGCGGATGCTTGATCTCAACGATGTCCAGGAGGGTGTTCTCAATGTCGCGTTCCGCGTCGCGGACGAGAACGGACTTACGCTGATCGACATGAAGGATCTGCGCGCGCTTCTGGATGCGATCGTGCCATCGGGCGGCAAGAAAGCCGCCGATGACGAGGAGGATCCGCTGGAGCCGATCCGGAAAGCCGCGCAGAGCTTCGGCAATGTCAGCAAGGCGACCGTCGGAACCATCCAGCGCCAGCTCCTGGTGCTGGAAAATCAGGGCGGCGCGAAATTCTTCGGCGAGCCGGCATTGACGCTGAAGGATTTCATGAAGACCGACGGCGACGGCCGCGGCATGATCAACATCCTGACGGCCGATAAGTTGATGCAGAGCCCGCGGCTCTATGCAACCTTCCTGTTGTGGATGCTTTCAGAATTGTTCGAAGAATTGCCGGAGGCCGGCGACCTGCCGAAGCCGAAGCTGGTGTTCTTCTTCGACGAGGCGCATCTCTTGTTCAACGATGCGCCGAAGGCGCTATTGGACAAGATCGAGCAGGTGGTGCGGCTGATCCGCTCGAAAGGCGTCGGCGTCTACTTCGTGACGCAGAATCCAATCGATGTGCCGGACAAGGTGCTCGCGCAATTGGGCAATCGCGTGCAGCATGCGCTACGCGCCTTCACCCCGCGCGACCAGAAGGCGGTCGCTGCCGCCGCGCAAACGTTCCGGCCCAATCCCAAGCTCGATACCGCGCGCGTGATCATGGAACTCGGCAAGGGGGAAGCGCTGGTGTCCTTCCTCGAAGGCGGCGGCACGCCGTCGATGGTCGAACGCGTGATGATCCGGCCACCGTCGGCGCGGATCGGGCCGGTCACGCCGGAAGAGCGCAAAAAGATCATCGACGCGAGCCCGTTCAAGGGCAAATATGACACTGCGGTCGATTCAGAGTCCGCCTACGAGATGCTGCAGAAGCGGATCGAGGGCACGGCGGTCACGGCAGACGGTCCGGAGGCCGGCGGAGGCGGCGGCATTCTCGGCCAGATCGGCGATATCGCCGCCACGATCTTCGGTACCAATGTCAAGCGCGGCAGGCTCTCGACCGGCCAGGTCATCGCGCGCAACGTCACCCGCTCGGTCACCAACAAGGTGATCGGCGGCATCGTGGCCGATGTCGGCAAATCGGTCGGTGGTCAGATGGGCGGCTCGATCGGACGCGCGCTGGTGCGCGGCGCGCTCGGCGGGCTGCTGCGGCGGTAATATGTATTCCCGCCGCGACCTGCCCACGATTCCTGGAACGAGCTTGTGCTGAGATATCCATCGCTTCGGGCGCCGCTCGACATCCTGTTTTTCCTCGCCTGTATCGCGCTGACCGCCGACGTGCTCGTTCCCGAGATTTTCGGGCACGGCAAAACCAAGGATTATCCGCTCTGGTATTGGGCCGGACAGCAGGTGCTGCAGGGCAAGGATCTCTATCCCGCCGATCCCCGCACCTACTTTGATTTCATCTACCCGCCGCTGCCGGCAGTGCTGCTTGCCGCGCCGAGCTACTTCGGCAAGATCGCGCTCTATCTCGCGCTCTGCCTGCTCAACATCATCGCGTGGTGGATGAGCGCGCAGTTGTCGCATGCGATGGCGGGATCGGGCCGCAAGCCGGGCTGGCTATTGGAGGCGCTGCCCGGCTTGGTCACGCTGACGTTTGTCTTCGATATGTTCGATCTCGGCCAGCCGAACCTGATCCTGCTGGCGATGATGCTGTACGGATTCTGGCTGTTGCGGCTGAAGCGGCCGTGGTTCGCGGGAAGCATGTTTGCGCTGGCGACGGCGATCAAGGTGTTTCCGGTGGCGGTATTGCCCTATCTGATCTGGCGCAGGCACTGGACGGCGGTTGCGAGTACGCTCGTGTTTCTCGCCGTGTTCCTGTTCGTGCTGCCGGCGCCGTTCCGCGGCTTCCAGCACAACGTCACGGAACTGAAGACCTGGTATCAGGGCATGGTCGGCTCGAGCTCGGAAAAAGGCTTCGGCCAGCGCGACGAGCAGAACTGGTCCTGGGTCAACCAGTCGATCATCGCGATGACGCATCGGCTGACGCGCCCGGTCAACTACAACCAGGATGATCCGTTCAAGGCCAAGCCGGCGCGCTACATGAACGTCGTCGATCTCGACTTCAGGACGTCGAACCTCATCGTGCTCGCGATCTCGCTCGCGCTCGGTCTCGGCTATATCGCGGTGATGCCATCGGCATCGCGCCGCACCGAGAAATCCGATGCGGAGGAGATCGGCATCCTGTTCTGCTTGATGACGGTCGCCTCGCCGCTGGCCCGGCAATACTACTTCCTGTGGCTGTTCTTTCCGATGACCGTCCTGATGCATCGCGCCGCCTATGATCCGCGGCCGGCGGTCAGGACCGGGACGTGGATCCTGCTGGCGCTGGCGGGCTGCCTGCTTCTCTTGTCATTGCCGCTATTTCCGATCGATGTGCAGGCCTATGGTAACAATCTCGTGGCGACCATCGTGCTCGCGGCCGGATTAGTGTGGCATATGCAGCATCCGCCTGCGGCCGCCGGCGCTTTGCCTGCCGCGGAAGCCGAGCTAGAACTTGCTGACAACAGCGCCCACAGCCAGGGAATTCAGTGATGTCCAATCCGAAGCTTCAGTCGGTCCTCGACCGCATCGACGCCGATTTCGACAACAGCCTGGAGCGGCTGTTTTCGCTGCTGCGGATCAAATCGATCTCGGCCGATCCGGCCTTTGCGGCTGACTGCAAGGCCGCGGCAGAGCATCTTGCCAAGGACATCGCGACGCTCGGCTTTTCGGCCGAGGTCAGGCCGACCGCGGGCCATCCGGCGATCGTCGCCAAGGCCAATGGCAGCGCGGATGGCCGTCCGCATGTGCTGTTCTATGGCCACTACGACGTGCAGCCAGTCGATCCGCTCGATCTCTGGCATCGTCCGCCGTTCGAGCCGGTCGTCACCGATCATGCCGACGGCCGCAAGATCATCGTTGCGCGCGGCGCGGAGGACGACAAGGGCCAGTTGATGACCTTCATCGAAGCCTGCCGCGCCTGGAAGCAGGTCGCGGGCTCGCTGCCGGTCGACATCACCATCCTGATCGAGGGCGAGGAGGAAGTCGGCTCGAAGAATTTCGTGCCGTTCCTGGAAGCGAACAAGGCGGAGCTGAAGGCCGATTTCGCGCTCGTGTGCGACACCGGCATGTGGGATCCGAACACGCCGGCGATCACCACCTCGCTGCGCGGCCTGGTCTATGACGAGGTCAAGATCAAGGCCGCCAACCGCGACCTGCACTCCGGCGTGTTCGGCGGCGGTGCGCAGAATCCGATCCGCGTGCTGACGCGCATTCTCGGCGGCCTGTTCGACGACAATGGCCGCATCACCATCCCCGGCTTCTACGACGGTGTGAAGGACCTGCCGGCGGATGTCCTCGAGCAGTGGAAGAAGCTCAACCTCACGGCGGACAGTTTCCTGAAGCCGATCGGGCTTTCGGTCCCGGCCGGCGAGAAGGATCGTCTGTTGATCGAGCAGATCTCCTCGCGCCCGACCTGCGATATCAACGGCATTGTCGGCGGCTATATCGGCGAAGGTTCGAAGACGGTGATCCCGTCGCTTGCCTCGGCCAAGATCTCGTTCCGCCTGGTCGAGGGGCAGGATCCCGCCAAGATCCGAAAGGCGTTCCGTGATTATGTGACCGCGCGTATCCCGGCTGATTGTTCGGTCGAATTCGGCGACCATTCCAGCGCGCCCGCGATCGCGCTCGACTGGAACATGAAGCCGCTCGCGGCCGCCAGGCGCGCGCTAACCGAAGAATGGGGCAAGGAGGCGGTTCTGATGGGATCAGGCGCATCGATCCCGATCGTCGCCGATTTCAAGCGCACGCTCGGCCTCGATTCGCTTCTGGTCGGCTTCGGGCTCGACGACGACAACATCCATTCGCCGAACGAGAAATACGACCTCAAGAGCTTCCACAAAGGCATCCGCTCCTGGGCACGGATTCTCGCAGCGCTCGCTGAGGCACCGAAGTAAATCCGCACGCGCCTCACAAAGCTAAAACGCCGCCCGGGATTGGGCGGCGTTTTTATTCGGTCGTGCAGAGGTTGTTGGCGACAACCTTACACGAAAATCCCGAAAATTCAATTCCTGTAGCTCGGGTCGATGCGGTCGAGCTTGCGGAGCAAAGGCGGCCAGACCAGCGTCGTCGAGCGCAATTCGGCGCGGTCGGGATTGGACAGTAGCGTGGTGTTCTTGTCGATCACGGACTGCTCGACCGGGTAGACGGTCGGGCCGAGCATGCGGGTGCGCACCTGCATGGTGCAGGCCCGCTCCAGATGGTACATGCGCTCGAACGCGGAGGCGACTGAGCGGCCGACCGTCAGCGTGCCGTGGTTGCGCAACAGCATATGGTTCTTGTTGCCGAGGTCGCGCTGCAGCCGCGGCCGCTCGTCATGATCGAGCGCGATGCCCTCGTAATCATGATAAGCGAGATCGTGGGTGACGAGCTGGGCGGTCTGGTTCAGCGGTAGCAGCCCCTCCGGGCAGCTCGAGACTGCGGTGCCGTCGGGCGTGTGCAGATGGAGCACGCAGCCGGCGTCCTCGCGCACCTCGTGGATGGCGGAATGGATGGTGAAGCCGGCGGGGTTGATGTTGTAGTCGGTCTTGGACAGCAGGTTGCCGTTGAGATCGACCTTGACCAGGCTGGAGGCTGTGATCTCCTCGAACATCAGGCCGTAAGGATTGATCAGGAAATGATGCTCCGGCCCGGGCACGCGCGCGGAGATGTGGGTGTCGACGAGATCGTCCCAGCCATAGAGCGCCACGAGGCGGTAACAGGCGGCAAGGTTGACGCGCTGTTGCCACTCGGCATCCGTCATATCGGACGGCACTTCCTTCAGGCGGGCTTCCGCTGGCGACATGACCGGCTTCTCCTGTGTGTCGATTTGTCGGCGCGAAGCGTAACCCTGCCGCTGGCCAGCAGCAAGGCGGCTTCGGCGTGACTGATATGCGGTGTCGCCGCGCGGAAGCTCAAGGGGCAGGGATTGCAAGCAGGCTCGAGATGCTGCGGCCGCGGATGTCGTAGACGCGGGCGAACACGACGTCATCGCGCTTGATCTCGACCAACACGGGCGCGGTCAGGCCCTTGCAATAGAACTCGCCGAGCGTCATGGCGAAATCGGCCGACTGGCTGTCCCAGCCGATCGTGAAGTCCGGGCCGAGCGCGACCTGCGCCGGGCGCTGCGGCCCGCAGACGGCGACCTTCCATTTGCGGTTGTGCGGCGGAATTTCCTGCCGCTCGATCAATTGCTCGCGCAGGTCATCGGACGCCTGCTTCAGGGCAAGGCCCCAGTAATCCAGCATGAACAGGTCGTCGGCACCGCGGACGGTGCCGGCGATATGGTTGAAGTGGGTATATTGATAGGGATGGAGCCGGATCATTTCGCTGAGCGGCAGCAGCAGGCCGAAGGTGAAGATGGCGAGCCCCACCGGCTGCCAGCTCCGCCGCTTTTCGCCGAGCCAGTCCATGGTGCGCGCGAAGGCATAGCCCGCCAGCACGGCCATCGGCGGAATCACGAAGATGAAATGGCGGATGCCGTTGTAGAGCGCCGGCCGCTTCACCATGGCGATCACCAGCGGCAGCGTTGCCGCCAGCGTCAGCATCAGCAGGATCGTCTTGCGCCGCGCCGTGACATCGGCGCGCGACAGCGATGTCAAGCTCATGACGACCCCCGCAACCAGGAAGCCCAGCAGCACTTCGGGAAGCTGCAGCGCGAACAGCGTCGGCAGATAGGACCACGGCATATCCGGCACCGAGACCAGTGCGCCGTCGAACATCTCCTTCCAGGGCTTTTCGAAGAAGTGCGAGAAATAGGTGACGGCCTGAAGCGGGTGGCCCGGTTCCATGATCGACCACGGCCAGATCAAGCCCATCACCAGATAGCCGAAGATCAGCGCGGGCAGCAGCACATAGACCACATGGACGAAGCGATGCGCCGCCTCGCGCGGGCCCTGCTTGCGGATCTCCTCAAGCAGCAGCGGCAGGAAGCCGACCGCCGCATAGATCAGCGCGAGTCCGCCGAGAACGCGGCAGCCGAGTGAAAGCCCGGCGCCAAATCCGACGATCAGGATGGTGCGCGGCGAGGGCGCCGGATATTCCTCGGCAAGGCGCACAAGGCCCATCAGCAGGATCGCCATTGCCACCGCGAATGGCGCATCCTTCGGATTCATGAACATGTGGCCGTAGAAGGTGGGGCACAGCGCGAGCAACAGCAGCGCGGCGAGGCCGGCGAGCGGGCCGCCCACCCGGCGGCCGAGCCGCCACGTGACCGCGAGCCCGATCACGCCAACGACGGCGCCGAGCAGCCGGCGGGTCTCGAACAGTTCGAGCGGGATGACCTTGTGCAGAAGCGCCGCGGCCATGTCGAATCCGCCGCCATACATATAGAGATTGGCGAACGACAGCGCGCCGGTGTCCTTGAAGCCGGAACCGTACATGCGCAGCAGGAGATCGGCATATTCGGCGTGGGTGTAGTCGTCCCAGCCCAGCCCGTAATCGCGGAATGTGAGGCCCGCGATCAGGGCGACCGCGCTCAGTACGACGATCGCGAGATCATCGCAGGTCTTTTCCACCGAGCGCCGCGCGGGCGTTTCGATGGCAGAAGTCGTGATGGATGACATGGCTACTGGTGACCCGGCGTCCCTCGGCCCTGATGGCGCTTTAGGGCCTCATTCCCCGGCATCCATATAGCGCAGTTCCATTACCGAGTAATTGGGAATTGTGGCGTAATTTACTGATGCGTCGCAGCAATTTGGCATCAATTGGTAGCCGGTAAATTTACGGGGACCGTGGCCGGGCGGCCAAAGGAAGAGCTGGAGGCAGGGTATCTCATGGTTCAAGATCCGGGATAGGAACCGTCTCCGGAATTGTTGGTTGGCGATGCACATAATATGACGGTATCGTGGCATTGGGGGCCGGCGCAAAGATTTGGCGCGGTTTTCGGGGGAGTTCGATGATGGTCGGGACGTTGGTCGCGGGTTTTGGCCTGCTTTTGGCAGGCCTGCTGGCGATCGGCTATGGCATTCAATACAAGGAATTCAGCGTCGGCAGCACGCTGATCCTCTCCGGTGTGTTCGGATTCTGCACCGGCCTGATCATGCTCGGTTTTTGGCTCACTGTCCGGGAGCTGCGGAACCTCGCCCAGCGTCTCGGCGCCGGGACGGCCGCAGAGTCGAGCCCGGAATTTCCGCAGTCGCCGGTCGGGCCGCGCGCCGCGCCTGCATCCGAGGGTCGCTTCGCATTCACGCGCGATCAATCGGCAGCCGAAGGTCCTGGGGGAGACGAGCCGGCTGCACCCCCAGCCGGTGCGACCCCGCCGCCATGGTATCATGAGGCTGCCGCACGCGATCGCGCCCGCAACGAAGCGCCGCCTGTTGCTCCGCCGATTGTGGAACCGCCGGAGGCTGCTGCGGCAGCGCCCAAGCGGCGCAACCTGATGTTCTCTTCCACGCGTAAGGAGCGTGAACGGGCGCAGGGGCGCGCAAGCGAGCCTTTGACGCCTGACCTGCTGACGCCGGAGTTGCGTCCGAACCCGCCGCCACCGGAAGCCGAATCGGGCGAGCCGCAGCAAGTGAACTTCGATAACGCATGGCCGAGATCGGAGCGGCAGCGAACTTCCGACCTTCCGCCGCGGCGCGTGCCCCGCACGCCGTCGACCCTGGGTGAGAGCCCCAGCGGGCCGCCGATGGCCGACCGTCGTCCGCCGCAGCCGCAGGAACAGCCGCCGGTAACGGTGCTGAAATCGGGCGTCGTCGACGGCATGGCCTATTCGCTCTATTCCGACGGCTCGATCGAGGCCCAGATGCCGGAAGGCATGATGCGCTTCGCCTCCATCGACGAGCTGCGGGCGCATCTCGACCAGCGTTCGTCGTAGACCGGGAAATACTTGCAATAGCACCGTCTTGAAAATAAAGGCGCGTAGTTCTTGCTAGATTCCGGGCAGTTCGCCCATATTTTGCAAAGTAATGGCGTGACCCCGCTGATGTATTGGCGCGGCCCGATACTGTCTGCCCGGTCCCGCCCTTGCCACTGTCCGAGCCTCAAGAGAAGGTTGCACGATGACCGATGCCACCGGCAAAAGCCCCGTCGAACTGACCGCCAACATCGTGTCGGCCTATCTCAGCAACAATCCCACCCAGGCCTCGGAGATCCCCAACCTGATCAGCCAGGTCCACGCCGCCCTGATGCGGGTCGCAAACGGACGGACCGAGGCTCCCCTCGAGCCGGCCAAGCCTGCGGTGTCCGTGAAGAAATCGGTTACGCCAGAATATTTGGTCTGCCTGGAAGACGGCAAACGGTTCAAGTCACTGAAGCGCCACCTGCGCACGCAGTACAACATGACGCCGGAACAATACCGGGAGAAATGGGGGCTGCCGGCCGACTATCCGATGGTCGCACCCAACTATGCGGTAGCGCGCTCGCAGCTCGCCAAGAAGATGGGTCTCGGCCAGCAGCAGCGGAAACGGAAATAATTGGAGCGTTTTCGAGCAAAGTGGACGCCGGTTCGCGTGAAGAAAACGCGTCAAAACAGGAATCTAGAGTTCGGTTCTGACTCCATCAGAACCCGAAACTCTAGTCTAGGAAGCATCTAGGAAGCAGCGGTAGCGAGCGTCTCGCGCGCGTCCGAGCGGATACGCTCGATCATGGAGCGCAGTCCGTTGGAGCGCTGCGGCGTCAGGTGCTCGCGGAACCCGAACTCGTCGAAGATCGCGAGCGCATCCGTCGCCAGGATTTCCTTGGGCGTGCGGTCCGAATAAAGCGTGAGCAGGATCGCGATCAGCCCGCGCACGATATGCGCGTCGCTGTCGCCGAGATAATGCAGCCGGGGCTCGCCATTGCCGGCGCGGTCGATCTTCCTGGAGAGCCAGACCTGGCTGGCGCAACCCTGCACCTTGTTGGCGGCGGAGTGCTCCTCCTCCGGCATCGGCGCGAGCATGCGGCCGAGCTCGATGACGTAGCGGTAACGGTCGTCCCACTCGTCAAGCAGCGAAAAGTTTTCCCTGATTTCGTCGATCGTCATCGTCACCCGAGTCCCATCACTCCACCGTTATATAGGGGTGCGGGCGGCCGAATGCGATGAAAATACTGCCGGTTCCGGCTTATTTTGCGGTCATGGCGCGGTCGGCGGCCGCCATTCGATGGTCTGGTCGTCGGCCGTCAGGGTGTCGCGGGATGCGACGAGGGAGACCTCGTTATTCTCTGACGAGCCGATCGAGCCGGTGTGGTCCGGCGGCTTTTTGTCAGTGATGATCTGATAGATTTTTCTCGCGCCGTCGGTGGCGCGCTGGCCGATCGCGGTTGCGGCCTGGCCGCCGACCTCGCAGGCTGCGGGCTGGCGCTTGCAGAACTGGCTCATATCGCTGACCGCGGCGGTCGCCGCCTGCACGGCTTCGGCGGCGCCGACCTGCGGCAGCTTTTCCGATTCAGGTGTCTTGTCCCTTGGCAACAGCACGAGCACGAGCCCGAGCCAGAATGCCATGCGCAGCAGGAAAAACATCTCGCGACCCCGTCATCTTCGTTTGCGGTTGATCCGCAATTCGCACGTGACTAGCAGCGGTCAATAAAACGCAAGTGTTTGCCTTGAAGTTAAATCGTCGAAAATTCGCGGAAAATGCGCGCTGAAGTCCGCACGCGTTTCGATTCGCCGTAAATTTTCGATTGATTTCGGCACGCCGCGGCAAGATGCGTGAGCCTTGCTTTGTCCACCATTTCGAAACCATAGATGATCGATCGCGGAAACCTTGCGTTCACCATCCGCGCCAAATGCACCCGTTGTGAAGTGCAAAAGCAGTGCGAATGCACAGAGTCTGGCGGCCAGGAGTGGTGCCTTAGCGTTCGCTTAAGTTCACTCTGACACGGTGAGTCCAAGATTAAGGGGGCGTTCCGGCGCGTCTTTGACGAAGGATCGGAAAGCGCGAGAGCCGTGAGTGTTTTGAGTATTATCCGCGATTGTCTCGATGCCCTGCTGCATCCGTCGGCGAGATATGACGCGTTGACGCGGGCGCGGCATCGCGCCTTCATGGCGCCGCGCCTGCTTGGCAGCCTGGCCGCGTTCGCTGCCTTTCCGGTCTATCTCGCGCTCCGCGGCGCACCGACCGCGATCGAGGTCGCGGCTTTCGCCTGGCTGATCGCGCCGATCCTGTTGTCCTGGTTCCTGTCGCGCACCGGGCGCTATGAAGGCGCGCATGTGTTGTCGTCACTGGCGCTTGCCGGCTTCGTCATGATTGTGGCGGCCGCCACCGGCGGAATCGCGTCCTTTGCCGCGGTCTGGCTCATCGTCGTTCCGATCGAGGCGGCGCTGTCGGCTTCGCGCCGCGTGGTCGCATTCGCCTTTGCGCTTTCGATGTCATGTGCGGCGGTCTTGATCGTACTCGGCCATTACCACGTGCTGCCGCCGTCAAATCTGAGCGCGCCATTGCAGGGAGCCTTAATCGGGTTCGGCGTCGTTTCCGCGACGCTCTATGCCGCGGGCCTTGCGTTCGGTGCCGAGTCGCTTGCGCGCACCAGCGTGGCGCTGCTCTATCGCGAGGAAGAACGGTATCGTCTGTTGGCGCACAATATGAGCGATGTGCTGTCGCGTCACAGCCGCAACGGGACGGTGCAATTCATCTCGCCGGCGGCGGAAGCGATGCTCGGCGTCCCGTCGCCGCGGCTGATGGGACACGGACTGTTCGATCGCGTTCATGTCGCGGATCGTCCAGCCTATCTCACCGCGCTGTCGGATGCGGCGCGGGGCGGCGAGGGACGCAGCGTCGAATTCCGTCTGCGGCGGGACGCGCCGCGCGGTTTGGCACAGTCGGCGGATTTCATCTGGGTCGAGATGCGATGCCGGCCGCTCGACCAGGTCGCAGGTGAGGGCGAGGTCGTCGCCGTGATCCGCGACATCACCGACCGCAAGATGCAGCAGGAGGCGCTGGAGCAGGCGCGCAACGCCGCCGAACAGGCGGACGCCTCGAAGACGCGGTTCCTCGCCACCATGAGCCACGAATTGCGCACGCCGCTGAATGCCATCATCGGCTTCTCCGACATGATCGCCCAGGAAGACGTGCTGATGCTCGATGCGGCGCGCCGCAAGGAGTATGCGCAGCTCATCCGTGATTCCGGCCAGCATCTGTTATCGGTGGTGAACGGCATCCTCGACATGTCGAAGATGGAGACGGGCACTTTCGAGATTGCACCCGAACCGTTCGCGCCGCGCCCGGCGCTGCTCAACTGCTGCAACCTCCTGGCCCTGAAGGCACGGGAGAGCGGCGTCGACCTGATTACCCGCGCGCCGGAGGATCTGCCCATGATGAATGGCGATCCGCGCGCCTTCAAGCAGATCACGCTCAATCTCGTATCCAACGCCATCAAATTCACCGAGCGCGGCGGCAGCGTCACAGTGTCGGCCGCAGTTGAAGGATCGCGGCTGGTATTGCGCGTCACCGATACCGGTGTCGGCATCGATGCCGACGATCTCAAACGGATCGGCAATCCTTTCTTCCAGGCTGGCAAGACCTATCAGCGCCGCCATGAGGGCACCGGACTTGGTCTGTCGATCGTGAAGGGCCTGATTGGCTTGCACCAGGGCGAGATGAGTGTAGAGAGCAAACTTGGCGAAGGCACCACTGTGACCGTGACGCTGCCATTGTCGTTTGCGCCGCCGGCCGTACAGGAGCCTTCCGGCAAGATCGCGACGCTGAAGCCCGCGTTGCGATCCGGATTACAAGAACAAGCTCAGGTGAAGAAGAGTGCCTAGAAAAGTTGCCGATGATGACGAGATGCCGCGCCGCCGCCGTCGCGGTGCGCAGGCGGTTGCGATCGAAGCCGAAGAGCGCGGCCTCGTGACGCGCGTGCTGCTGCATAGTCCGAAGGATACGGTCGCCGGCGTGCTCGCGGCTGGCGCCGTCATCGCCATCGTCACCAATGCGCTGTTCCTGCAGGCCGGCCGTCATCCGTCGCCGATGTTCGGTTCGGTGGTGACGCTGCCGCCGCCTGCCGTCGCGAACCCGCTGCCGCGTCCGCGGCCGGTCGAGGCCGCTGCGCGTCCCGTTGAATCCCAGCCCGTGGAAGCGAAGCCTGCCGAGCCCGCGAAGCCTTCCGAGTCCAGGGTGGAACCGAAAGCGTCTGACTCCAGAGCTTCCGACTCCAAGCCTTCCGATTCCAGAGCTTCGGACCCGATGACCAATCTTGTGGTGAAGTCGACTTCAGTGCCGCCAGCTCCGGCCAATGTCGCGCGGCCGCCTGCGCCGATTCCCTCGCGCGGCGAGACCACCCAGAGCGCGGGATCGAAGCGCATCGCGGCCGTGCAGCGCGCGCTCACCGAATATGGCTACGGTCAATTGAAGCCGACCGGCACCATCGGTTCCGAGACCCAGGCCGCGATCGCCAAATTCGAGCGCGACCGCAAGCTGCCGGTGACCGGTCAGATGTCGGACCGGGTCGTGCGCGAACTCCAGGCGATGATCGGACGCCCGATCGAGTAGCTTTGCGCCTGGCACTGGCCTATCGTTCGACCCGTGCGACTGAGATCACACATGAGAGGCTCTGGCGCAGGTTCGCCCGTTTCATCACGGGTTTCTTGCGCCGGCCCCGAATACTTCAGCCGACGCGGGCGTTTTTCGTTAAGCGGCATTTCTGGCGGCAAGCGTCAATCGCATTCCGAGGGGCTTCAAAGCCTTATCGAGCGTTTCAAGGGTCGGATTGCCGCCTTGTTTGAATGCCTTGTAGATCGCTTCCCGGCTCAGGCCGGTTTCTCGGGAGAACTCGCTTACGCCGCGAGCCTTGGCGATATCGCCGATAGCTGCCGCGATGAATGAGGGGTCATCGATCTCCAGCGCCGCCTCAAGGTAAGCGATTTGCTCCTCTGGAGTCTTGAGGTGATCCAGCACGTTGAAAGGTGTTGTTTTCAGGGCCATGTCAGATCTCCTTTGCCATTCGTTTCGCAGTTTCGACATCGCGCTTCTGGGTTTTCTTGTCGCCCCCGCGGAGCAAGATCACGACTGTCTTGCCGCGCTTCGTGAAATACACGCGGTATCCGGGACCGTAGTCGATCTGCATTTCATTGACGCCGCCGCCAACCGACTTAGCATCGCCTGCATTGCCAAGCTCCAAGCGGCGGATGCGGGCGACGACGCGAGCAACGGCCTGGGTGTCGCCAAGGTTGGCGATCCACGTGGAGAAGGCTTCGGTCTGAGTGACTTGCACTATGTGCACTAAGATACACATAGTGACGCAGATGTCAACTATAGTACACAAGGAAAAATTTGGCTCGCTCGTCTTAGCGACGCTCGGGTACATTTGGCACGAGCAGGATAAATATTTCCGCGGGCCGAAAGGCGGCCGGCTGAGGTTGTATGTTCGCGGAAGCTGTAAGTGTCACCTCAAAATATCGATGGGTTAGCCTGTGCGTCTAAAATCAAGCATCTGGGTGTCCGCATATCTGCGGCGCTGTCAGAAAGAAGGTGTTTTTGGCGCCGTGCGCCGCCGCGGCGCGGAGGAGGCGGGGGCGGTGTTCGTCAAGGTGGCGCTGCTCGACGGCAACGCCATGCTTTACACGCCCGCGCCGCAGACGGCTTATGAAGACAGCCGGCCATTTGACCGCATCTTCGTGCCGATGACGAAAGAGCCGGTACCGGAGTCATCGGTGGAGCAACGGCTTGCCAAGGAAATCCGCTTCGATCCCGATGCCTGGGTCGTCGAAACCGAGGACAAGGCCGGGCGGCACTTTCTGGACCTGGCGAAGGGTTAGCGTCCGCCCTGCGAGCGGATCGCGGGCACATCGCCCGGCTGAACGGCCGGGCGCTTCTCAGCGGACACGGAGCGCGTCCGATGACGCTCGTCATCATAGAGCGAAGGACGATATTTGGCGCGCGCGACTGCCATGGTCGAGCCGCGCCACGCCGCCAGCATGATAAGCGCCGTGCGTTCCTCCAGCCGATCGTACATTCGCGACAGGCGGAAGACGTAGTGCACCGATGAACCCAGCGCCGGATTGAGGAACATCAGCACGCGCTGGAACACCGGGCCCGGCATGTTGAGCGCTCTCGCCGCGCAGGCCAGCGGCTCGCCGCTGGGATCATTCACCACCTGCTCGGCAATGCGCGATGGCAGGATCAGGGCTTCGCCAATCTCGCGTGCGAAATTCTCGATGTCCCCGGCGAAGGCCGCCATCTCCAGGATCTCGATGGCGCGGGCCGCGCGCGCTGCTGGAATCCGCGCCGAGGCCTTCAGCGGCGTCTGCACGATGTTCTGCAGGATCTGGACCCGTTCACCCGCCGTCGCGGCAAAGAACATGTCGGTGATCTCTGCGGCATCGTTGGGCCGCATTGCAAGGCTCGATGCCATCCGAAGCTGCGCCTCGGTCGGAAGCTTGACTGATGATGGCGGAGACGGCGGCGCCGGGATTTCAGCGGCGACCGGCAACGGCTGGTCCGGGTCGGTGCGCCGCAGGCGGAGCTTGTCGAGAAGCTCCTCCGGCGTCGCCGGATAGACCGAGAGCCGTGCCCGCACCGCCGCGCGCGTCGCATCATCCACCTGGTCGATCAGGCGCGAGGCCAGCTCGACGAACTGCCGCTCTTCATCGGCGGAGTGGGCTTTGGTCTGCACATAGAGGTCGGTGAGCACGCGCAGCAGCGTCGGGCGGATGTCGACGCCCTCGCGACGAGAGAGGGTCATCAGCCCGTCGAGGCCCGGAATGACTGGAGCTGCGCTCATGGGAAGGCGTACGCGACTTTCGAAATGCGCAAAACGTTCTGACGCCAGCCTATGTCGGCGGCTTTAAGAGCCGGTTAAGGAAAACGAGCCGTGAAGGCATCCGCTCAAATGTGAACTATCTGACGGAAGCGATCTGACGAATAGGGCACACTCGCCGCATCAGTAACCGATCGGTGGTTCCGATTAAGAGGTCATTAACCACGTGCGGTCCTTAATCCGGACGCCGCCTGGCAAATCCTCGCCGCGCGGCAGGCAGAGAGAACAGAGATGGGCACCATCATAGAGTTTCCGGCGGATGCAGCTTCGCGGCGGCCGGGCGCAGTCATGGGTGGCGCTGCAAGCGATGGCATGGGGACTGTTCTGATCCTTCCCGTTATCCGGATCGAGCGCGCGACCGACCAGACCGATGGCGGGCGCGGGCCGGCAGAAGGTACAGCGCCTCGTCGCCGTCGCCGTCGGCGCACCTGACGATTGGACATTTGAAATGCGCGAGGCGTGTCTTCCGAGCCGGAGCGCCGGGATCCGGCGCTCTCGCCCGGTATTTGCACTGCTGTTGATCGGCGCGGCGCTTGGCGGCTGCAGCGGCGGTGATTTCGGCCGCACGCGCGCCGACTTCCGCAACGACGACATGCACCGCTGGCTCGGCGCGGAAGCGACCGGCAGCATCGGCATGAGGCCCTCGCAATTCCAGCTTACCGAAAACGAGCGCCAGCTCCGTGATCTCGCCTATCCCCTGATCGAACCGCCGCATTCGCGGCCGGCGTGGAAGAGCGTGTTCGGCGACTACCAGCCGCTGCCCTCGCCATGGCGCCAGAAGGTGGTGTTCGACCGCACCGCCTACGGACGCGCGCTGATCGACGAGCCGCATCGCGCGCACACCTCCCGCTACATGCAGCTGATCGACGATGTGCGCGACGACATCACGCGCTTCGAGCCGTTCTTTGCGACCGCCTGGCGTGTCATCGAGCTCGATCGCAAGCGCAATGCCAGCCTCGGCATGGTGTCGGATCTGTCGCCGCGCGAGCGGGCGGACGCGATCGCGCGGATGGAAGAGAACACGCTGATCGTGCAGTGGGTCCAGCAATGCCTGGAGCGGCGGATTTCGTCCTATCGCTGGGCGCTGGAGCGGTTGGTGATCCAGGCGCCGGACAATGTTGCGGCTGATGCCGATCGCCTGATCGGCGAACTCGCCGCGCTGACCGCCAATCCGCCGGTCGCCGCGCAGCCGCCGGTCATCGGGCACGCCACGGTCGTGAAGGGCTAGCGTTTCGAAGGCCGTGCCGCGGGTGCAGGGGCGGGTAGCGGGATCTCGGCCTGCTTCGGCGCGGGCGGCTCGGTCTGCACCTTGCAGCTTGCCGCTGCGAGCGAGGCCTGTGCCTGCGGCATCAGGCCGGGCTCGGCCGCCAGCGCCTTCAGGAGGATCAGGCCGGTGGTGGTCGGGGAATCGATGATCAGCCGGTCGGCGGCGGTGACGTCCTCGTCCTCGGGCAGCTCGTTGTGCTGCGCTTCGGTCATCAGATCGAGCTCGATCACCTTCTTGCCCGCGGAGCGGTCGTTGATCGCGTAATAGGCGAGCTCGTTGCGGGTGTAGAACGACACCGAGGTATAGGCCTGGCTCACCGGCACCGTCAGCTTGATCGGCCCGGTCGAGAGATCGTAGCGGCAGATCGCCATCGCGAATGCCGGGTCCATGTACGGCATCAGCGAATTGCCGGGATCGGCGGGCGGCAGTTGCGTGACGGCATTGAGCTGCGTGATCGGCGTCAGCCGCGAATAGGCATCCTGGGAAGCGATCCGCGGCAAGGCGAGCACACTGACGAGATGCACCACGCCGCCCAGCAGCACCCCTGCGATGATCGTGAAGGCGAGGCGGATCATGGGCAGCCCACCGTCGAGATCGTCGGCATCGGCGCGTCGCGCTGGGTCCGCGTCGCCACTCCGACCGGCGTGTCGTAGAGCCGCAGCATCAGCGCGTAACGCTCGATGCCGCCGGTCGGCAGCCAGTTGCCGGCACGCGAGCGCGAGGCGATGCGGATCTCGAACGTACCGTCGGAAGCGCGGATGATCTCCTGGCTCGTGAAGCCGTAGCGCTGCAGCGAATTCGCCACCAGGCGGCCTTTGCCGTCGAACAGCGTCAGCGTCCAGAACCGCGCCGGCGGGGTCACGCCGCTGACCACGACGTCGCAGCGTCCGTCGAGCGGTTTCTTCCTGTCGTCGGTGGTGGCGGTGAAGGCGATGCCGTCGCCGGTGCCCACAGGCAGTTCGCCGGAGCGCGCGATCGTCGCGCGGTTGTAGGGGTCGATGTCGGAGGTGCCATTCCTCGGCCTGGCGGTCCAGGCGCCGATCTTAAGCGTGCCGATATCGGTGCCGCGCGTCGCGGCCACGTAGGTCGAGCCGAGGCCGATCCCGGCGGCTATTATCAGCGCAAGCAAGGTAATGAGGATCAGCCGCACGGCCCTACAGCTCCGAAGCGATCACTGGCATCAATTCTTGCGCGGTGCGGGTGTCGCCGCCTGGTCGCCGGCCGCCGTCAGGTAATTTTCGGGGAAGGCCAGTGCGCTGGACGACGGCTTGTCCGGTTTCGCCGGCGCGCTGGACGACGTCTTGCCCAGGGTTCTGGCCGCATCGTCAAGCATTTTCTCGACCCGCACCAGGATATCGGCGCCCCGCTTGGTCAGCACCGGCGGCGGCCCGGGCTTGGTCTCTAGTATCTTGGGCGCGGCGTTCGCATTCGCCTGCGTCGCCGGCTCCCGAGGCAGCTTCTGGCCCATGCCGATGCCGGGGATTTCCCGGACCTCCACGCCCTGATGCGCGGCGACCATGATGTCGTGCCACGTCTGCGCCGGCAGCGAGCCGCCGGTCATGCGGTTGGTCGGCGAATAGTCGTCATTGCCGTACCAGACTGCGCAGGTGAAGTTGCCGGTGTAGCCGACGAACCAGGCGTCACGATAGGCGTTCGTGGTGCCGGTCTTGCCGGCAGTCGGGATACCATCGAGCGCGGCGCGGCGCGCGGTGCCTTCGCTCACCACGTGGCTCATCATCCCCGCCATGTCGGCGGCAACCGAGGCCGGGATCGCCTGCCGCGGTTTCGACCCGTCGCGGTCCCAGCGCCACACCAGATCGCCGGCGCCGGTGCGGACTTCCAGCACCGCATGCGGCGTGACGGACCGGCCCCTGTTCGGGAACGTCGCGTAGGCGACCGCATGCTCGAGCACGGTGACTTCGTCGGAACCGATCGGCAGTGACGGCGTGTCGGGCAGCGGCGCCTTTAGGCCGAAACGGCGGGCGACCTCGACGATCTTGGCGCGGCCGGCCTTCGGGCCCTCCTTGCCGCCGAGCGCGATCGAGAGTTTCACCGGCACGACGTTGATCGAGCGGGTGATCGCCTGCGTCAGCGTCACCGAACCGGAATAGGAATGGCCGTAGTTCTGCGGGCACCAATTGCCGATGCACACCGGGCCGTCGACGATCTTCGAGTTCGGCGTGAACCCGTTCAGGAGCGCGGTCGTATAGACATAGGGCTTGAACGACGAGCCCGGCTGCCGGTACGCGTCGGTGGCGCGGTTGAACTGGCTGGCGCCGTAGTCGCGGCCGCCGACCATCGCGCGCACGCCGCCGTCGAGATCGGCGACCACGGTTGCCGCCTGGGTCGCGTGATAATCGCGGCCGAACTGGCGGAGCTGGTTCTCGATCGCTTCCTCGGCGGCTCGCTGCACGTTCATGTCGATCGCGGTGCGGACCACGAACACGCGCTCGCTGTAGGATTTCGGGAAGGTGTCGACGAGCCTGCGCATCTCGTCGAACGCCCAGTCGAGATAGTAGTTCGGCGAATTCTCGTCGCGCCGGTCGACCGCGACCGCTGGATTGCGGCGGGCGCCGAACACCTGGCCCTCGGTCATGAAGCCGGCATCGACGAGGTTGTCGAGCACGACGTTGGCGCGGGCGCGCGCGGCCGGCAGGTTGATATGCGGCGCATACTTGGTCGGCGCCTTGAACAGGCCGGCGAGCATGGCGGCTTCCGCCAGGTTGACGTCGCGCGCCGACTTGTTGAAGTAGAAGTGCGCGGCGCCATCGACGCCGAAGGTGCCGCCGCCCATATAGGCGCGGTCGAGATAGAGCTTCAGGATCTCGTTCTTGCTGAGGCGATGCTCAAGCCAGATCGCCAGGAACGCTTCCTTGATCTTGCGCTCGATGGTGCGCTCATTGTTCAGAAACAGGTTCTTGGCAAGCTGCTGCGTGATCGAGGAACCGCCCTGGCGTACGCCGCCGGCCTGCGCGTTGGTGACGAGGGCGCGGGCGGTGCCGGCGATGTCGATGCCGAAATGGTCGTAGAAGCGGCGATCCTCGGTGGCGAGCGTCGCCTTGATCAGGACGTCGGGAAAATCTTCCAGCGGGATCGAGTCGTTGTGCTTGATGCCGCGGCTGCCGATCGGATTGCCGTAGCGGTCGAGGAAGCTCACCGCGAGATCTGACTTCTTCAGCCAATCGTCATCGGCGGTTTCGCGGAACGCCGGGATCGCCAGCGCCAGCAGCACGACCATGCCGCCGAGGCCGATGGTGGCGGCTTCCGACAGCGGCTCGATGAACACCCAGCGCTTCCAGCGGCCGACATAGAAGCGATCCATGAAGGTTGAGTAGCGCTCGTAAAGTTCGCGCAAGCCCCTGCCTGAGGAGAACAAGGTGGAGTCGATGCGCGCATCCAGGTCCAGAAAGAAGTTCCGGAGCCTGGTCTTCCACTGCGGCGGTAGGATCTGGCGCACCGGGGCCCTTGCTCGGTTCGAAAGCGCTCGCGCCCATGAATTTGGGCGCCGGTCGAGCGACTTGCTTCCATAGTTACGGCAAACCCAAGGCGCCGTTTCGCGCCGCTTGGGAGACTCGGTTATCGTTTCTATCTGAGCGGAGGTTATAAACCAATGGTGCTGCTTGCGATTTTAATGTCAGGCTGAACCTGTTTGTGAACTCGCCCGGCCGCCCGTCGTATGGGCGGCTTGCGCGCCTGCCACTGCGACCCCTAGATGGGCCTGTGAGCCGACTTAAACCAGATTCTCGATTTCCATGACCGCACCGCCCAAGCGCGCCTCGAACCAGGAGGGATTCTTCTGGAAAACCAAGACGTTGGAGGAGATGTCTGACGTCGAGTGGGAAAGCCTGTGCGACGGCTGCGGGCGCTGTTGCCTGGAAAAGCTCGAGGACGAGGACACCGGAAAAATCTACTTCACTCACGTCTCCTGTACACTGCTCGATGCCGGGCTTTGCACCTGCAAGGACTATCCGAACCGGTCCGACAAGGTTTCGGACTGTGTCCGGCTGACGCCCGAAAACGTCCGCACCCTGAACTGGCTGCCGCCGAGCTGCGGCTACAAACTGGTCGCGGAGGGCCGCGATCTCTATTGGTGGCATCCGCTGATTTCCGGCGACCCGAACACCGTGCACGAGGCCGGCGTCTCGGTGCGCGGCCGGGTCCAGGGAACCGAGGACGAGATCCCCGACGCCGAGCTCGAGGACCACATCGTGCGCTGGCCGGCGCTGCTGCCGAAGCGGGCGCGGCTGAAAAAACGGCCGAAACCCTAGGTGCTGTGCACGAAGGCAAATCACGTCATTGGGATGACGCGGCCTCGGAATGCGCCCATGCGCTGAGGCGTCTGCCTCAACAGGAATTTGCTGCCTAAGTTGGAATTCATAGAACGATTCCATTGTGGCTTTGCGCCGCAGCGAGAAATTGCGCCCGAGATGAACAAGTTCGAACGGCAGGGCAGCGAACCTGCCGACCGACAGACATTGCCTGCAGACGTAGCCGAAGAGCTGTCCCGCCTGCCGACCGAGGTGATCGACCTCAGCGATGCGCCGCCGCTGGCGCCGCCGGCTCCGCTTGCCCCGGACGAAGTCCGCACCATCATGGTCAGCCTGATGCTGACGATGTTCCTGGCGGCGCTCGACCAGACCATCGTCGCGACGGCGCTGCCGACCATCGGCCGCCAGTTCGAGGACGTCTCCAACCTGTCCTGGGTGATCACGGCCTATCTCCTGGCATCGACGGCGGTCGCGCCGGTGTTCGGCACGCTGAGCGACATCTATGGCCGCCGCGCCATGATCATCACGTCGCTCAGCCTGTTCGTGGTCGGTTCGATCCTGTGCGCGATCGCGCCCAACCTGCCGGTATTGATCCTGGCGCGCGGGCTCCAGGGGCTCGGCGGCGGCGGCATCATGCCTGTGGTGCAGACCGTGATCTCCGACGTGGTCAGCCCGCGCGAGCGCGGCCAATACCAAGCCTATTTCAGCAGCGTCTGGATGGCCGGCGGCATCGCGGGGCCGGTGATCGGCGGCGTGTTTGCCGAGCACCTGCACTGGTCGATGATCTTCTGGATCAACCTGCCGCTGTCGTTCGCCGCGCTCGCGCTGCTGTTGCCGAAGATGGGCAAGATCGCGGTGTTCCACCGCCGGCGCAAGGTCGACTGGCTCGGCGGCATCCTCCTGATGGCGTCCGCGGTCGTGGTCATGCTGGTGCTGACCTGGGGTGGCAACCGGTTCGCCTGGCTGTCGCCGGTGATCATGGCGATGATCGGCGCGTCGTTTGCGCTCGCCGCCAGCTTCGTGTGGCACGCGGGCAGGGCGGACGAGCCGTTCCTGCCATTGTCGCTCCTGAGCGGAACGGTCGCTCCGTTCGCGATCACCGCAGGCAGTTGCGCGCTCGGCGCCATCGTCGGGCTGACGGTGCACCTGCCGCTTTATTACGAAGTGGTCTACCACCTCACTGCCAGCGAGGCGGGCCTGGCGCTGATCCCGCTTGCCGCGGTCTCGACCTGCGGCGCGGCGATTGCCGGCCGGACCATGGCGCGTGCCAAGCACTACAAGCGCGTGGCGATCGTCGGCACCTCGGTCGCCGCCCTCTGCGGGCTGGGGATGGCGCTGACCACGCTGCCGCTGTGGGGGCTGCTCCTGTTGATGTCGGTGTTCGCGCTTGGCCTCGGCACGACGTTTCCGGTCAGCGTGGTCTCGCTGCAGAATGCGGTGGCGCGTTCGCAGGTCGGCACCGTGACCGGTGCGATGAATTTCTTCCGTGCGCTGATGGCCTCGTTCACGGTGGCGGCGTTCGCCGCGATCCTGCTGATGGCGCTCGGCGCCGACATCTCGCTCGCCGGCGAACATCATGGCTCCGTGAGTTCGATTCCGGCCGCCGACATGATCATGGCCTTCCGCTTCGTCTTCGGCGCCGCCGCCCTGCTGCTCGCCGCTGCCGCGCTGTGCATCACCATCATGGAAGAACGGCCGCTCGCAGGTCCGGCCACGCGCCAGGTGGAAATGGCGGAGTAGCGAGGATCGACCGCTTCGATCCGTCGGGTGGGCAACGCGAAGCGTGCCCACCACCAAGCGCTCCGCTCGTGATGGTGGGCAGGCTGTCGCTTTGCCTACCCGACGGCATTCGCGCGTCCGGCTCGCTCTCTCCCCGTCATTGCGAGCGAAGCGAAGCAATCCATCGCGCCACTTGTGGAGACGTGGATTGCTTCGCTTCGCTCGCAATGACGGGGTGAGTTCTGATTCAAATTTCAAACAGCTTCTCCGCAGTCATCGTCCGGCTTGACCGGACGATCCAGTATTCCAGAGGCGGCGCTTATGCCGAGAGGCCGCGGGATACTGGATGCCCGCCTTCGCGGGCATGACGGTGGAGTGGATGTGAGTCCGCGTTCTCGCGGCATGATGTGCCCGAGGTTTGCATCTCGTTCCACCCTCTCATTGAAGTGAGGGCGCAGGGAAAGCCGGGTGCCGGTTGCACCCGTGGGCCCCGTGCAACAAAAAGCACGGGGGTAGGACCACAGGTCAACCGAAGCAACTCCGGCTTTCCCTGCGCGATGGTTTACGGCTTACTTCGTGCTCTTCTCGGTGACCGGGCTTTCTTGCCACCGTCACTCCGCAGATACTCGATCCACAGAACTTAGCGCCAGCGTCGGGGCGCCAGAACCACACGACTTCGCCGTCCGCGAATGTCACGCTCGTCAGTCGCAACATCCGCGTCCACCGCATCTCACCGCAACGTTCGTGACGATCGCGAGCCGCCCCTCATTTGGATGAGACGCGCGGAGTCATAGTGCTGATTTGCCCGACGGCGAAAGCGGAATGTTTCTTCTGCGATGGCTGGACAGGGCAAATCACGTTGAAATGTCTTAGCAAATTGACCTGCACGCGCATCGCGTTTTCGGGTTCGAAGCAGTGCTCGTTTCGCCCCGATTGCGCCGCGTGCCGAGCTTTTGCGCGTCACAACAATGCAGCGTCGATGGAGCAGAATTCCGCTTTCGCCTTGCTGCGGCCCCAGAGAGCCGCGATGTCAGATGCTTTGCAAAGTTGATTGGAGGGTTGGGCATGCGGGCAGGTCGAGGATCGATTGTCCGGTTCATCCTTGCCGTATTCCTCGCAGGCATGGTTACGTTGCCTTGCGCGGCCGGCCAGCAGGAAATGCTGGCGCTGATGCAACGTATTACGGCGCT
Organism: Bradyrhizobium sp. BRP22; assembly: GCF_020194175.1. Taxonomy (GTDB): domain Bacteria; phylum Pseudomonadota; class Alphaproteobacteria; order Rhizobiales; family Xanthobacteraceae; genus Bradyrhizobium. The sequence continues at coordinate 69,327 of NZ_JADYVX010000026.1, forward strand.
CGCCAAGGAAGGTCGGTACAGCGAAGGCGTACCGCTGGCGAGAAAGCTGACAAGTGAAGCCGAGAAGGCCACGGGCCGGCAGTCGCTTTTGACGGCGGCCACGCTGGTCGTGCTGGCGCAGGCTCTACAGGCCCAAGGCGAAATGGCCGAAGCCGAGACCGCATTGAAAAGAGCGCTTGCCATCCGCGAGAAGGCGCTCGGCGCGAACCATGCGGATGTTGCGGCAGTTCTGGTCACTCTTGGCCAGATCGCGTTCAGCCAGAACCGATTGAACGACGCCGAGCGGAATGCGCAGCGCGCGATCGCCATCAACGAAAGCACCTTGGGCCGCGACAATCTCAATACGGCGATGGCGCGCATGCAACTTGGCAATGTGCGTCACCGTCAACTGAGAGAGGCGGAGGCGCTGGAGATTTACAGCCAGGCGCTTGACGTCTTCAAGCGCGCATCGGGACAGGCCGACATCATGGTCCCGGTTGTCCTGAACAACATCGCGGAGGTCTACAAGGCGCAGGGCCGGCTTCAGCTTGCCGAGGAACGTTTCCTTGAAGCGCTCAGTCTCCAGGAACAGCGCCACGGCCGCGACAGCGTCCATCTCACCTCCACGCTCAACAATCTCGGGGAACTCAGGCGCCTGCAGGGGCGGCTTTACGAGGCCGAACAACTGGCGCGGCGCACACTGGCGATCAGGGAAAAGTCGCTCGGCAGCGATCATGCCGATGTCGCCGCCAGCCTCAATAATCTCGCGCTTGTTCTTTCGCGACAGGGCAGGGCGCAGGAAGCCGAAAGCCTGCTGGATCGCGCCCTTGCCATCCAGGAAAAGGCGTTCGGACCGGACCATCCGAATGTGGCGACGACGTTGAACAACCTCGCCGATGCCAAGGCCTATGCCGGTCGAAAGAAGGAAGCCGAGCCGCTGTTTCGCCGCTCCTTGGCGATCCGCGAAAAGGGCCTCGGTCCAAACCACGTCGATCTCGCGATCTCGCTCGACAATCTCGTCACGTTGATCTGCGACGATGGGCGCTATGCCGAAGCGGAGCCCTTGGCGCGTCGCTCGCTTTCGATCCGCGAAGGCGCGCTCGGCAAGGTCCACCCGCTGGTCGCGAGCAGCCTCAACAATCTTGCCGTCATCACGGACAGCACCGGAAGGCCCCAGGATGCCGAACCGCTTCTGAAGCGGGCGCTGGAAATCCGATCGAGCGCACTTGGCGAAGTGCATCCGGACGTCGCCAACAGCTTCAACAATCTCGGGGCACATTATCTGGACGCCAGCCACTGGCAGCAGGCCTATGACGCATTTGCGCGCGCTTCGGCGATATTGATCAACCGCAGCGCCGGCGAAGCCGATGCGGCGCGGACGACCGCCGATCTGAAATTCCATGACAATACGAACCCATTCCCCGGCATGATCGTTGCCGCCTATCAGCTCGCCGGGACGTCCGACGGCGACAAGGCGATGGCGTTGCGATATCGGGCCTTCGAGGCGGCGCAATGGATCGGTGACGAACAGGCGGCAAAGGCTGTCGCCGGAATGTCGGCGCGTGTCGCGGCGCGCAGCGGCGATCTGTCGGCGCGGGTTCGCCAGCGCCAGGATCTGAGCGAGCAGGCGCTTGCCACGGATCGCTTGCTGATCTCGGCCATTTCACAGCCGAATGCCGCGCGCAACCAGCAGACAGAGCAGGCGATCCGTGCCCAGGCGATGCGCATCGCAAGCCAGATCGAAGCGCTCGACCGCGTGATAGCGGCTCAATTTTCGGGATACGCAACGCTTGTTGCCAGGACGCCGATTTCCCTTGAAGACGTTCAAAAAGCGCTGGGCCCGAAGGAGGCGCTGCTGCTGTTCACGACGACGTCGCGCTTTACCTTCGTGTGGACCGTCACGCGATCCGACGTCCGATGGCACGCTGCACCGATCGGTGAAAAGCAGGTCGCGGAGACGGTCAGCATCTTGCGCTGTGGTGTCGACTACGAAGCGTGGATGGACGCAAGTCGGGGCTGCGCCGAAAAACTGGGAATGGATCGCCCGCGGAGCGATCAGTTGCCGTTCGATCTGGACCGTGCGTTCGGACTCTACCAGACGCTTCTACAGCCGGTCGAGAAGGACATTGCAGGCAAGGAGCTCATTCTCGTTCCATCCGGTCCGCTCGCCACGCTGCCCTTCCAGCTCCTGCTGACTGACAAGCCCGCATCTGACGGCACCCGGCAGGAGCTCGCCAAGCAGCCGTGGCTGGTCAAACGGTTTGCCACGACCGTCCTGCCATCCGTCTCCAGCCTGAAGGCGCTGCGCCAGGTCGCCCAACGGAGCAAAGCGTCCAAACCTTTCATAGGTTTTGGCAACCCGCTGCTGAACGGAGACGGCCAAAGCGATGGGGTTGTCGACCGCGTCAAGCAGGCCCGGCTTTTTCAGAATTGTGCGGAAAGCGCGAAACCGCGAACGAACCTCGTCGCCCAAAGAGGGCAGCGTGCTGCCGTCATCCTTTCCGGCGGCACCGCCGATCTCGAGCAACTCAAGCATCTCATGCCGCTGCCCGAAACTGCGCTCGAACTGTGCGCCGTGGCGGACAGTTTTGCGCCCAAGGGCGAGGTTTACCTGGGCAATGAGGCGACAGAAGCAAAGGTGAAGTCGCTCAGCGAAAGCGGGCGCCTGGAACAGTTTCGCATTCTTCACTTTGCAACGCACGCAGCGCTGGCCGGCCAGGTTCGCGGCTCGACCGAGCCAGGTCTGATCCTGACGCCGCCTCCTGCCGCCACGCAGGCCGATGATGGCTATCTCACGTCGTCGGAGATTTCCGCGCTCAAGCTCGACGCCGATTGGGTCGTGCTTTCAGCCTGCAACACCGCCGGCGGCGAAGCATCGAATGCGGAAGCCTTCTCCGGTCTTGCCAGAGCGTTCTTCTATGCAGGCACGCGCGCCCTGCTGGTCTCGCACTGGCCGGTCAATTCGGATGCCGCCGTCGCCATCACGACGGGTGCCATCAGCATTATGACCTCGCAGCCCGATACCGGCCGCGCGGAGGCGCTTCGCCGCTCGATCTCGGCGTTGGTCGCCAAGGGAGGCGACAATGCACATCCCAGCGTCTGGGCGCCCTTTGTGCTGGTCGGAAATGGTGCTTCGTAAGGGCGCTGCAGCGACCTATTCCTCATCGACACCGGAGGATCGCCTCAGCATGAAATGACCGAACGCCGAGGCGATCGGCTTGGTTCTGTCATCCTGCCAGGCCTGCGCCTCGAAAGCGACGACGCGCCGACCCTGCTTGACGATGGAGACGCTGGCGTAGCTGTCGAGGGCGCGGCCGGAGCGGAGATAGTTGATCGTCAGGCCGATCGGCTTCGGTGGCGCCGACACGCCGAGCTCGCGCGTTACGCCTATCACTGCAGCCGTTTCGAGGAAGGCGCCGGTCATGCCGCCATGGATGGCGGGCAGCAGTGGATTGCCGATGATCTTCGGCGAGAAAGGCATGATCAGCGTGCCGTCCTCGCCGATGCGGATGCCGAGACACCGCGCGAAGGGGCTGTTTGCGAATGGCCCGGCGGGGTCATCCGGTGCTTCGAGCGCGGGCAGAGCGTCATCGTTCCGCGGCTTATCGAACAGCATGTTGGTGCGGTTCGCGCCGACCATGAAGCAGGCCGTCGCCGTGGCGACCGGATCGTCCTCGGAATCCTGGTAGGCCGTCGCGCGCACGAAGGCGATGGAGCGGGTTACCCGATAGCAGATCGAATGCGCGTTGATGTCGAGACCCGGCGTCGCCGGCTTCTGATAATCGATGCGCAGATCGAGCGTGGCGATGGCGCGCGTGCCGTCGAGCGCGAGCTGAACGGCCATGCCGCAGCTCTCGTCGAGCATGGCGGTGACCACGCCGCCGTGAAGAACGCCCGTCTGTGTGTCGCCGACGAAGACCGGCCGATACGGCAGCCGTGACCAGGCCTCACCGGGCGCGGCGCGATCGAGCTGCAGGCCGCTGATCTGTCCGTAGGTGGAGCGGCGCCATTTGATGGCGTCCGCCAGTTCGTCGAACGGTAGTGGCGTATTGGATGTCGATGTCTCGGACATGCCGACGTCTTAAACCAGTGCGGCGAAGGGAGCGAAAAATTTCCGTGCTCGGCTTGCGATCGGCGAAAGGCATGGTTTGTGGGAGAAAGAATCGGCGGGCGTCGCTGCGCCCTCTCCCCTTGTGGGAGAGGGCAGCTCCGCTGCCAGCAACAAACTCGCTTGGGTGAGGGGTTCTCTCCGCGAGCACCTGTGCCCGTGGAGACAATCCCTCATCCGTTGCGGACTGCGTCCGCGCCACCTTGTCCCACAAGGGGAGAAGGTCAAATGCCCGGCCTGGAAACTTCCGTCTCCTTGCTGGTGATGAATTCGAGCAACACCGGGACGCCTTCTCTGGTCTTCTGGATGCCGCGCTTTATTGCCGGCACGATGTCCTCAGGCTTGGTCACGCGCTCGCCGTAGCCGCCGAAGGCGCGCGCCATCGCGGCGTAGTCGCCGGAAATGTCGGTCGAGCGATATTTCTCGGTCGAGATCGGCATCACCTTCAATTCGATCGCCATCGAGAAATTGTTGAGCAGGATCGACATGATCGGGATGCGCTCGCGCACCGCGGTCTCGAAATCCATGCCCGTGAAGCCGATGGCGGCGTCACCCCAGACATTGATGCAGAGCTTGTCCGGCTTGGCGAGCTTGGCGCCCATTGCGAGCCCGAGCCCGTAGCCGAGCTGCGTGGTCTTGCCCCAGCCGAGATAGGAGAGGGGCTCGACCGACTTCCAGAACGGCGAGAGCTGGTCGCGCGGGCTGCCGGCATCATGGGTGATGATGGTATTGTGGATGTCGACAGTGTGCTGCAGGTCCCACAGCACGCGGTACGGATTGAGCGGCGCCTCGTTATGGGTGAGCTTCGGCATCCATTTCGCGAGCCATTCCTTGTGGCTGGCGGCGATCTCGGCGGCAACCGCACTGGCGTCGCGGTCCGAGGTGACGGTCTTGCCGATCTCCTCGAGCAGCGCATCGAGCACGAGCGCGGCGTCGCCGACCAGGCCGATCCGGGCCTCGACATCCTTGTTCAGATGATTGGGGTCAAGCGTCGAATGGATGATCGCCTTGCCCTTCGGCATGCCGATGCCGAATGAAGTTTCCGTGAACGAGCAGCCGATGCCGAAGATCACGTCGGCATCAGTGAGGAATTTCGGCACCGCGCGCGGCACAGCCAATCCGCCAGAGCCGAGCGACAGCGGATGCGTCTCCGGAAATGCCGATTTGCCGCCGAGGCTGGTCGTGACGGGAATTGCGAGCCGTTCGGCAAGGCGCTTCAGTTGCGGCCAGGCGCGCGCATAATGCACGCCCTGGCCGGCATAGATGACGGGACGCTTGGCCTTGATCAGGAGTTCGGCAGCTTCCTTCACATGAACGGGATCGGCACCGTAACGGGTGCGCAGCACCGGCGTGTAGTTCAGCGGCTCCGGCACCTCCTCGTTCCACATGTCCGCAGGGATCTCGACGATGACCGGTCCGCCGCGGCCGTTCTTCAGTTTGGTGAAGGCACGGCGGAAGATGTTGCCCACTTCGGAAGCGAGAATGATCGGCTCTGACGATTTCGTGAACGCCTTCATCGCCTCGCTGGAATTGAAGTTCGGCTCGATGTGCGAGAGTCGGCGCGCATAGCCCATCGGCAGCACCAGCACGGGCACCGACTCGCCAAAGCATTGCGCCACGCCGCCCATCGCATTCTCCGAACCGGGGCCGTGCTGCATGCAGAACGCGCCGATGCTGCGGCCGGATGTGACGCGGGAGATCGCGTCGGCCATGTGCAGGCCCACGCGCTCCTGCCGCACCATGATCGGCCGGATATCGGCATTGGCGGCATGCTCGATCAGATGATTGACGGGATAGCCGCACAGGATCTCGATTCCCTCGCGCTTCATGATTTCCGCAATCGCTGCGCCGAGCTTCATGGCCGTGTCCCTCCCTTGATATTGGCCGGTTCATCCGGCCGATTGCCTACAGTAGGAACAGGATTTCGCCGGCGCGTAAAGCGTGTGCCGCGTCCGTCCGAGGAAATGCAGATATGCATTTCGCGATGCGGAGATGCGCAATACGCGAATGAACGTTCAAGATTTTGTGCTGGCAGATCAGATCTGCGCGAGGCGAATACGATTGTTCGATGTATCTCGAACCGTCGGCGTGGCGAAAACATCACAACGCACGACGAAGTGTGTCTGCTTCATGTCCCTGTCATTGTCGCCGGTGGTTTTTGGGTTAGTAGCGCGTCAAACATGCATCTGCATGTTGGGATTAGGAGATCCAAGATAATGTTACGGGCGCGAACACTCATTCTCGGCACAGCCGCCGGCCTGATGGCCATAAGCGGCGCACAGGCAGCCGATCTTCCGGTCAAGGCGAAGGCGATCGAATATGTGAAGGTCTGCTCGCTGTACGGCGCCGGCTTCTGGTACATCCCGGGCACCGACACCTGCATGAAGATCGGTGGCTACCTGCGCGTCGATACGACCTTCAACGGCGGTCCGCAGGGCCAGCCGGCCTGGAACGGCGATCTCGGCCAGGGCAATCGCTTCGCCGATTACTTCGCCACCCGCGCCCGTATGGCGCTGACGGTCGACACGCGCACCTCCACCGACTATGGCGTGGTCCGCACCTTCACTCAGGCGGACTTCCAGTTCTCCACGCTGGGCGGCAGCACCTTCAATCCGAATTCGGTCAACGGCTCGCTCCCGGTTGCCGGCTCGCAACTGCTCGACACGCCGGGCGGCGGCTATGTCGCGGTCGAGTATGTCTTCATTCAGTTTGCCGGTTTCACGTTTGGTAAGTCCGCTTCCGCCTATGCCACTCCCTGGCAGGGCTTCCCGGGCAACAACTCGTCGTTCCTGATAGGCGGCCAGAACACCGACACCGGCGTGAACAACATTCAGTACACCGCGCAGTTCGGCAACGGCGTGTCGGCCAGCATCGGTCTGGACGATCCGGTGGTCTGGGACCGCACCACGATCTACAACCTGTCGCTGCCGCTGAACGCGACGCTGAACTCCGGCAACGCGTATGCGGGCGTTCGTTCGCCTGACGTCGTCGGCAACGTCCGTGTCGACCAGGCCTGGGGTCTGTTCCAGATTTCAGCCGCGGCGCATGAGGTGAGCGCGTCCTACAATACCCTCAACGCCGCTGGCGCTCCGGCCGGTGGTGTCGGTCTGCCTGGTGCGGCGCCGACCGCGGCGTCCGAGCTTTCCGGGCATCCCGACGATTCCTGGGGTTACGCGACGATGGTCGGCGTGAACATCAAGAACGTCCCGACCGGCCCCGGCGACGACATCAAGTTCGATGCGAGCTACGCCAAGGGCGCGACCAAATATGTGATCGCGACATCGTCGGCCTCGCCGAGCTTTGCGATGTTCGGCGGCAGCAGCGCGTTCGGCGCGTATCAGAGCATCGGCTTCGGCGCGACCACTGACGCTGTGTACCTGCCGGTGGCGGCCGGCGGCGACGGATCGCTGCATCTGACCGAAGCTTTCGGCTTCCGCGGTGCGTTGAACCACAACTGGGATCCGTACTGGTCGACCAGCTTCTACGGCAGCTATTCGGCGGTCCGGTATGACGGCACGGCGAAGGCGTTCATCTGCGCCAACTTCACCACGCCGGCGAAGGCGGTCAGCGCGAATTACTCCTGCAACCCCGACTTCAACGTCTCGCAGCTCGGCGCCGTCACTCGCTGGACCCCGGTCAAGAACCTGACGTTCTCGGCCGAATTCCAGTGGTTCCATCTCGACCAGAAATTCCAGGGTACGGCCGTCCTTGGACCGTCTGCCCCCAAGCCGTCGGCGACTTACGAGTTCAAGGACCAGGACACGTTCTTCCTGCAGCTTCGCGCGCAGCGCAACTTCTGATCGCCTCGTGTCATGTGTCAGCGGGTCTCTGCGTTGCGGCGGCCCGCTGATTTGCCTAGACGATCGCAGCGGATGATGGAGGCGATCGACGCCATCCGCATATGGCCTTAATCAATCGTTCATCCTGCCCGTCAATACGGCATCAACCAGTCGGTCTCTACGTTCCCGTCACCACGCGAGACGGGAGAAGCCCGTGCGAGACGTCGGTGGGGATTTTTGATGCGAGCGTTGATTTCGAGTTTTTTCAGCGATGAGCGCGGGGCGACCGCGATCGAGTACTGCCTGGTCGCCTGCAGCATCAGCATCGTGATCGTCGTCGCAGTCACCGGCATCGGCGAGAATGTACGGGCCCTCTTCGTCCGGGTCCGTGACGGCTTCCCGCAGTGACGGCTCACGCGTGACCCTCAGCCGGTCCCGTCTTCGTTGAGCGCCCGCAGCACCGCGATCCGCGCAAACATCAGCCAACCGCCGCCGCTCTCAGCACCATGGATCAGGTGCTCGACCGCGGTTTGCCAGCGCTCGCGCTGCTGCACCGGCTCCGGCAGCTTCATGATGTAATCGGCGGCGTGCTGCAGCGTCACCAGCTTGCGGCCGCCGCGCAGGACGATCGGCTGCGGGAAAGGTGTCGACCACGGCATTCTAGCTTGCCGGCTGCCGGGTCGCGATCATCGCATGAGACCGTCGGGCTGCTCCCGCCTATCCGGCCTTCTTGGCCCGGGTCGGCGCGCGCACGGGCTTTTCCGCCTTCTTCGGCTCGTCCTTGGCGGCGCGCTTGGCGGCGCCATTGCCGCTGCCGGCGATCGGCAACAGCATTTCGCGTTGGCCCTCGGCCCGCTTCTTCGGCTTCTTGCCTTTTGCCTTGGCGGGCGCGGGCGCCTGCTTCTCATTGGCAAGGCTGCGCTTGAGCGCGTCCATCAGGTTGATGACGTTGCCGGTCGATTTCGGCGCCGGCTTTGCCACGGGCAGGCCGTTGCGCTTCTGGTTGATCAGGTCGATCAGCGCGGTTTCGTAACGGTCGTCGAACTCCTCGGGATCGAAGTCGGCCGACTTCTGCTCGACGATGTGCTTGGCGAGGTCGAGCATGTCCTTGGTGATCTTCACATCCTGCACGTCGTCGAAATATTCCTTCTCGTCGCGCACCTCGTAGGGGTAGCGCAGCAGCGTCCCCAAGAGGCCCTTGCCGAGCGGCTCCAGCGCAATCACGTGCTCGCGGTTGGTGAGGACGACGCGGCCGATCGCGACCTTGTTCAAATCGCGGATGGTCTCGCGGATCACGGCGAACGCGTCATGGCCGACCTTGCCGTCCGGGATGAGATAATAGGGGCGGATCAGATAGCGGCTGTCGATATCGGCCTTCGGCACGAATTCATCGATCTCGATGGTGCGGGTCGATTCCAGGGCGATGTCGTCGAGCTCATCCTTGGTGATCTCGATGTAGGTGTCGGTATCGACCTTGTAGCCCTTCATGATGTCTTCGGCGGCGACTTCCTCGCCGGTCTCGGCATCGACCTTGGCGTATTTGATGCGATGCCCGGTCTTGCGATTGACCTGGTTGAACGAGACCTTTTCGGTGTCTGACGTGGCCGGGTAGAGCGCGACCGGGCAGGTCACGAGCGACAGCCGCAAAAAACCCTTCCAGTTGGCGCGGGGGGCCATAGGGATACTCCGAAGACGCAACAGACGGGAGGCAGAAGATACCACCGCGGAACCCGGTTTCAAACGTGGCCAAACGGTGAATCTTCCGATGACGTTAACCGCTGATGGCCCGGGTGGTTCTTGCGGATTTGTTCGCGGCCGGGTGCGACGCATTGGCTCGCCCGGCAGCCGGCCAACTCGTTCGGAACATCGCTTCCGATGCTGCGTTGGCCTCCGGACGGGACATCCAGGCATCAGCCGTAGTTACAGGCACTTAACTGAATGGAATGAGGTGGCGCATGGCAACGACACACCGAGATGGCCGGATCGTAGAAACCACGACCGAGGCGCGCCAGGCCGAGCCCGGACCTTCCGTGGCCGCCCTGCTATCGATTTCGACCGGGCTCGCAGTGGTGATCCTGGGCGTGGTCTGGTTCGTATTCTTCCACACCTGAAATAGGGCGCGACCCGCACTATGGTCGATTGCAGCCGCAATCGACCAAGGCGCGTCGCCGCTTGTTGGCCTCGCGCATTGCGTCACCAGTTTATCGAATTTGCCCCGTAGAAGTCGGATCTGAAAGTTTCCACTGCAGATCCGCAATGCTCTCCCCACCAGACAAAGTATCGCTCCTGACGCGGGTGAAGGAGCGCGGTTTCTCCGGCGCGTTCCTGGCCGTGGCACTGCTCGCCATGGCGGGCTGGGTCTATCTTTTGGGGTCGCTGTTCCTTAAGCTGATGCTCTGGTGTTTCTCTTGATGGCCGATCGGCGCGGGCGCGACGGTTTTACGGTTCCTTAACTAAGACAGGGCGACCTTTGCACGTTGCTCCCGTAAAGGTCCGGACCGGACGAACGCAGATGTTTCAGCTCTTCTTGCGATCCCGAGCGCAGAACTTCATCAAGGCCCGGCTCGGCATCGATGAGGGTTTTCGGGCGCGTTCGCCCGAGCGCGACGCCGAGACCGACCGGCTGCGGGTGGAATCCATCCTGGCCGCGATCGACGAGGCTTTGCAGGCGGCCGAGAGCGAACAGAACGGCCTCAGCCGACGCGTCGACGACGTGCTGGCACGGGCGGCGGTGACGCTCGGCAACGGCACCGACGAGTACCTGGAGCGCGAGCCGCTCGACAATTATCACCAGGACTTGTTCGACGCCGAGATCGCCAACGGGCAGCGCCGGCTGAAGGAACTCGCCGCGGCGATCGCGCACTTCAAGTTCATGAAGGCGGCCGTGCTGAGCCGGTTTCCGGACTATAAGCCGTCCGCCAGCAATTAGCTCGGGGCAGGCAGCCGGCTCTGCCCGCCAAGGATAATGGCCGATCGGTCCGGCTAAAGCCTTCACAGCGACGTATTGTCCGGCGATCATGGCGCGGAAAACTGGGCGCCATGGCGCGAAGGATAAAAGCGGTGTCTGCAGACGATTTGCTGGTTACGGGTTGCGCGGGGTTCATCGGTCTTCATCTGACAGAGCGGCTGCTGGCGGCCGGCCAGCGCGTCATCGGCATCGACAATCTCAACGACTATTACGAGCCGGCGCTCAAGCTCGCCCGCCTCGACCTCATCAAGGAGCATCCGAACTTCAGCTTCCACAAGCTCGACCTCGCCGACCGCGGTGGCATGAAGGCGCTGTTCGAGCAGTATCGTTTTCCGGTGGTGGTCCATCTGGCGGCGCAGGCCGGCGTCAGATACTCGCTCGAGAATCCCCACGCCTATGCCGATGCCAATCTCGAAGGCTTCATCAACATCCTGGAAGGCTGCCGGCATCATGGCTGCCGACATTTGTTGTTCGCGTCATCCTCCTCGGTCTACGGCGCCAACACCAAGCTGCCGTTCTCCGTGCGCGACAATGTCGATCATCCGATCAGCCTCTATGCCGCGACCAAGAAGGCGAACGAACTGCTCGCCCATTCCTACAGCCATCTCTACGGCATTCCGATGACGGGGCTTCGCTTCTTTACGGTGTACGGTCCCTGGTACCGGCCCGACATGGCGCTCTATCTCTTTGCGCGCGCGATCAGTGAGGGTAAGCCGATCAACCTGTTCAATAACGGCAACATGCGGCGCGATTTCACCTATGTCGACGACGTCGTCGAGGCGATGACGCGGCTCGTCGATCACGTGCCGAAGGGTGATCCCGATTGGTCCGGCGACAGGCCAAATCCGAGCACGAGCAAGGCGCCATGGCGCATCTACAATATCGGCAACAACAAGCCGGAAGAGCTGATGCACGTGGTCGCGCTGCTGGAGAAGGGGCTTGGCCGCGAGGCCGAGAAGGTGCTCTTGCCCATGCAGCCGGGCGACGTGCCCGCGACCTTTGCTGACGTCGACGACCTCGCGCGTGAGATCAACTTTCGGCCGCATACGCGGATCGAGGATGGCGTTGCGAAGTTCGTCGCCTGGTTTCGCGACTATCATCGCCTGTGATCGATAGCTTCAGCTTCGATCGAGCTTCAAGTCGCCGATGGCGTCGGTCTGCCCACGCTTTCGTATTTGAATCCGTGGGCGATCACGTCGCTCGGTCGATAGATGTTGCGGAGGTCGACGATGGCGGGATTGGCCATCTTCTGCTTCAGGCCCGCCAGATCGAGCGCGCGGAATTGCTCCCACTCGGTCACGATCACCAGCGCGTGGGCGCCCTCGGCGCAGCTATACGGGCCGTCGCAATAGGTGACGTCGGATAGTTCGGAGCGCGCCTGTTCGATGCCTTCCGGATCATAGGCCCTGATCGTGGCCCCCAGATCCTGCAGCGCCGTGATCAACGGGATCGATGGCGACTCGCGCATATCGTCGGTGTTGGGCTTGAAGGTCAGGCCGAGCAGCGCGACTGTCTTGCCGCGCAGCGATCCGCCAAGCACCGAGGCGACCTTGCGCGCCATCGCGCGCTTGCGGTTTTCATTCACGGCCAGCACCGCTTCGGCGATGCGGATCGGCGCTTCATAGTCCTGCGCTGTCTTGATCAAAGCGCGCGTATCCTTTGGAAAGCACGATCCGCCGAATCCGGGGCCGGCGTGCAGAAACTTGGTGCCGATGCGATTATCGAGGCCGATACCACGCGCGACCTCCTGCACGTCGGCCCCGACTTTCTCGGCAAGGTCGGCAATTTCGTTGATGAAGGTGATCTTGGTCGCGAGGAAGGCGTTGGCGGCGTATTTGATCAGCTCCGCGGTGCGGCGGCCGGTGAACATGACCGGCGCCTGATTGAGATAGAGCGGACGATAGATTTCGGCGATGGTCTTTCTGCCCCGCTCGTCGTCCGTGCCGGCGACGATCCGGTCGGGATGCTTGAAGTCGCGGATAGCCGCGCCCTCGCGCAGGAACTCGGGATTGGAGGCGACCACGACGTCGGCCTCGGGATTGGCTTCGCGAATGAGTCTCTCGACCTCGTCGCCGGTCCCCACCGGGACGGTCGACTTGGTGATGACGACAGTGAAATCCTTCAGGCTCGCCGCGATCTCTCGCGCTGCCGCATAGACGTAGCTGAGGTCCGCGTGGCCATCTCCGCGGCGCGACGGGGTTCCGACCGCGATGAAAACGGCATCGGAATGGGAGACCGGATCGGCGAGCTCGGTCGTGAACGACAACCGTCCGGCCCGCGTATTGGCCTCCACCAGCCGATCAAGATCCGGCTCGAAGATCGGAATTTCGCCCCGCTTGAGCGCCGCGATCTTGTCCGCGTTCTTGTCGACACAGGTAACCTGATGGCCGAAATCCGCAAAGCACGCTCCGGAAACCAGGCCGACGTAACCCGTGCCCACCATCGTTATTCGCATATCGGATCCTGAAAGCTCTCTAAGTGAGTCGCCTAACTTGAGGCGCGTGACGATGCATCACGCTGTGACTTGAAAAATCATAGCTGAACCATTTCCATGATGACCGAATGACGGTGAAAGGCAATCCCCAGCCCGTTTGCGGGGCTAGCCTTCATCCCAGCCCAATGCGGGCGCGCTGGTAGCCTCGATCGAGGATGGCCTGCCACCAGGCACGATTGTCACAGAACCAGCGCGCTGTCTTCGCAATGCCGCTCTCGAATGTTTCCTGCGCCTTCCATCCCAATTCGCGTTCCAGCTTGGAGGCGTCGATGGCATAGCGGCGGTCGTGACCAGGGCGGTCGGCGACGAAGCTGATCAGGCTGCGGCGCGGGCCTTGTGCGCTCGGGGCGATCTCGTCGAGGAGATCGCAGATGCTTTCGACCACATGCAGGTTGGTGCGCTCGTTGCGGCCGCCGACATTGTAGGTCTCGCCGACCACGCCATGCTCGAGCACCAGCGTAAGCGCCTTGGCATGGTCCTCGACATAGAGCCAGTCGCGGATGTTCTTTCCATCGCCATAGACCGGCAGCGGCTCGCCGGCCAGGCCCTTGATGATCATGTGCGGAATCAGCTTTTCCGGGAAGTGATACGGGCCGTAGTTGTTCGAGCAGTTGGTGACGAGCGTCGGCAGCTCGTAGGTTTCGCGCCAGGCGCGCACCAGATGGTCGGAGGAAGCCTTGCTAGCGGAGTAGGGCGAGTTCGGCGAATAGGCTGTCGTCTCGGTGAAGAAGCCGTCGTCGCCGAGCGAGCCGAACACCTCATCGGTCGAGATGTGCAGGAAGCGGAAGCGCGCCCGCTTCTCGGGCGACAGCGTGCGCCAATGGCGCAGCGTTTCCTGCAGTATGGTGAAGGTGCCGACGATGTTGGTCTGGATGAATTCGCCGGGGCCATCGATCGAGCGGTCGACATGGCTCTCGGCGGCCAGATTCATCACCGCGTCGGGCTGGTATTTCTCGAACAGGCGGCGCAGGCCGGCGCCGTCGCAAATGCACTGCTTCTCGAAGCTGTAGTTCAGGTTCTGGGCGGCGCCGGGCAGCGAATTGGGGTTCGCCGCGTAGGTGAGCTTGTCGATATTGACCACACGGGCATGGGTGTCGCGAAGCAGATGGCGCACGACGGCCGAACCGATAAAACCTGCGCCGCCGGTGACAAAAATGGTCGAGCCCTTGAAACGCATGGCGAGCTGCCTCTATTGCTCAAATGAACGATAAACCGACATTAAATATTCGCCGTAGCTGCTCTTGGCGGTCTTCTGCGCCACCCTGGCGAACGCCTGCAGCGAGATGTAGCCCTGACGCAGCGCGATCTCCTCGGGACAGGCGATGCGCAGGCCCTGGCGCTGTTCAAGGATCTGGACGAAATAGCTGGCATCGACCAGCGAAGCATGCGTGCCGGTGTCGAGCCAGGCAAAGCCGCGGCCGAGCACCTCGACATAGAGATCGCCGCGCGCGAGATAGGCGTTGTTGACGTCGGTGATCTCGATCTCGCCGCGCGCAGACGGCTTGACCTTGGCCGCGATGTTGACGACGTCGTTGTCGTAGAAATAGAGCCCGGTGACGGCGACATTGGACTTCGGCTGCTTCGGCTTCTCTTCGATCGAGAGGGCGAGACCTCTATCGTCGAGTTCGATCACGCCGTACTGCTCGGGCGTTTTGACGACATAGCCGAACACCGTCGCGCCCTTCTTGCGCTGCGAGGCCGCGGACAGCATTTCCGGCAGACCGTGGCCGTAGAAGATGTTGTCGCCCAGTATCAAGGCGACGGGATCGGTGCCGATAAACTCGCGGCCGACGATGAAGGCGTCCGCAAGTCCACGCGGCGTCTCCTGCATGGCATAGGAAAAACGTACGCCGATCTCGCTGCCGTCGCCGAGCAGCCGCTGAAACAGCGGCTTGTCCTGCGGCGTCGAAATGATCAGGATGTCGCGTATGCCGCCCAGCATCAGCGTCGAGAGCGGATAATAGATCATTGGCTTGTCGAAGACGGGCAAGAGCTGCTTTGAGACCACCGTCGTCGCCGGGTAGAGGCGCGACCCCGTCCCGCCGGCGAGGATAATGCCCTTCATGATCAATCCAGATTTAAATACATTCGGGTTATAAATAATCCTATTTCATTATAAAAATAAAGCCGAATATAATATTAATATTTATTGCGACGAATATTCGTGGCAATGTGTTGGAAGCGTCAAGGCTGAGCTTCCGGCTGCTCGCGCGGGTACCGCGTTACGCGGGCGCTCGTGCGTGTCCGTGACATCCCGGGAACCGCGGCCGGCTTGAACTGCCCACGGAGGTACTGCTCGCCCCGTCAGCCGGCGGCGGGCGGGACCCATCGGCCGCGCGGGAACTTCATCATCATTGTGAATCCGCCATCGCATCCGATCCGGCAGCCGCCCGGCGGCCCGCATGCAGGAGCCATTGGCGGACGGGTACGGCCGGACAAATCGCTTGGACTTCAGCACGGCTTTAGCGGCCTCCGAGTAGCCCGTCGATAGAGAACGCGGAGTGAGTGCTTGACGCAGGCTTGGATAACCCGCACATGCAGGAAAACCGTCCCACGAACATCATGAATGCACGCGATTTTGCACTGCAAATCGATCAGATAGTTATGGCCTCACGTCCGAGCATCCGTATCGCCCGAAAAGCCCGCTCCAAGGCCGAGGCGGATTTTGCCACATGGCTCATGATGGCCAAGCTCGGGAGCTTCGACGATTTGCCTGAAAATGCGCAAGCATTCTTGCTTGATTATCGAGGCAGGCTTGAGCGCATGAGCGAGGCGGAGTCGAAAGCCGTGGCCGTTCGCGAGATCTACGCCAGCTATTACAGCGAGATGGGGGGCGTGGGCGCGGCACCAGAGCTGGAAACCGTCGCTGCATCCGCTGACGACGGCGCGGCGCGGTCTCAGAAAGCGCGTATGCCTCCGCCCGCCCGGCTGGCTGCCGCTGCTCCCGACAGGCCGGCTGTCCGAAAGTCCATGCCGGCCCTGCTGATTTTTGCGGCCATGGTGGCGCTGCTCGTCGTCTACAAGTTCCTGATGAATTGAGCGATCGACGAGGTGGTCTTCAACTATCCTACCGAAGGAACCAATCCGGTTCGTTCCTTGCCGGGATAGGGAGACTGCGCGACGCCGGTCGGGCGGCGAAGCCGGGATATGTCGACTGGGGTGATTTCTCCATCGAGCCAGTCTTGTTCTCGCGCCAGAGCCCTCCAGGCATCTTCCATGCGCTTGAAATGCGCTTTCGCCTGTTTGTCGGTTGCCCGCTTTGCAAGCTTGGAACAGGTCACCGCGTTATCCAAGAGATGCTGCGATTGCTTCATGGAAAATCCTCCTGTGCCAGAAAAACGTAGGCGATCCGCGAGGACATTCAACGCAACTTCCGTGACGATTTCGTCACGCTCATGAACACCTGTTCATCGTGTGAACTTGCAGCGTCGACGCGAGGGGCGAGCAGCATGCTGCATTCGCTTCGCGTGCGTCACCTCAACGGCATCCAACCGGCACGCAGCTTGACATGCAGTAAAATTACTGCATATTGATTTGCGTGGACGACGACCAGCTCGACAATATCTTCAAGGCGCTCGGCGATCCGATGCGACGCCGTATCCTTGATCGCCTGGCGAAACGTCCCGGGCAGTCCTTGTTTGAGATCTGCGCTTCGTCCGTTGCAGAGGATGGCAGAAGCCTGTCCCGACAAACGATCTCGCAGCACCTCGACATGCTGGAGAGGGCCGGACTTGTGCAGACGCACTGGAGCGGGCGCACCAAAATGCACAGCTTCGACAATGCGCCGCTGCGGAAGGCGGCAGATGCCTGGCTCAACAAGCATCTGAAAAAAGGGAGAGCGACATGAGGATCTATGTCACGAGCGTTTTCGTTGACGATCAGGCCAAAGCCCTGAATTTCTATACGGACAAGCTGGGCTTCATCCTGAAGCACGATATCCCGCTTGGCGCTCATCGTTGGCTGACTGTGGTGTCGAAGGAGGCGCCGGAAGGAACCGAACTCCTCCTTGAGCCGGGCGAGCATCCTGCCGTTGGGCCATACAAGTCTGCGCTTGTGAACGATGGGATTCCTGCAGCTTCCTTCCAAGTGGATGATCTCGACAAGGAATTCGGGCGATTGCGCGAGCTTGGTGTCCAATTCACGGTGGAGCCGATGGATGCTGGCACGGTCAGAATGGCCGTCTTCGATGATACATGCGGCAATCTCATCCAGCTCGTCGAGATGATCCAAGGAAAGTAAGAGTTCCAATATCAACGCGTTGCGTTGCATATTCGCCGACGTTGTCGCTGCAACATTACACGTGTCGCCTAAGCGTCACATGCGCGTCGTTAGCGACGCCCGATAATCGCTGCCTCGTTCCCGACCAAACCCGCACAGGTTGCGCAGCGAAATATGGGGCGTCCACATGAACTTGACTGGTCTTCTTTCACTGATATCGGCGATGTCGCTCGCAGCATCGCTTGCCGTCGTTGTGACACCGGCGCATGCCGAGCACGACAGCGATGATCGCGACCATGGTTATGGCGACTCCGGAGATCACGACCACGATCGTGGTCACGGCGACCATCATGGCCGCAAGTCGCCGCGGGTGGTGCTAATCTCGCTCGATGGCGCCAAGCCCGATTTCATCCAGAAGTTCATCGACGAAGGCGTGCTGCCGCGCAATGGCGGCCTTGCGCGGCTGAGCCGCAACGGCGCGGTAGCGGTGCAGAACGTGACAGCGTCGCCGTCGCTCACCGCGGTGTCGCACATCGAGATCGCCACCGGCTCGACGGCGGTCCACAACGACATTCCGTCGAACACCTTTCAGGCGATTGTCGCTCCGATCTCCTCGAGCCTCAGCGGCTTCGCGGCGCCGATCGGCGGCTATCGCGAAAGCCCGCTCGGGCCTTCGCCGCGGCCGACAGCGGTGCCGCTGTGGGTGCAGCTGCGCCAACAGGGCAAGAAGGTGGTCACTGCGACGTGGCCGGGTGGCGACGGCGCCGACATCTCCATCAACAACGCGGTGGTGCAGCCGGCCCAGCCGACCCGCGTCACCGACTACACCGTGCCGTTCGGGGCGTTCGGCGGCATCGGGGCACAGGGCTTCTCGCTCTCCCGAGGGGACTTCGTGTCGGATCCGGCGATCGTCGCCGCGCTCCAAGCGGCCGGCCGCTTCTCGTTCAGCCCGGTGCTCGTGACGTCGGCGCCGATCGAGACGTTCTCGTGCTCGTCGGCATCGACCGCGACCTGCACCAATGCGGCGACGCTCGACGTCAAATACGCGATCCGGGTGGCGGCACTCGACACCACCAATGACCGCAAGGTGAACTACGACACCCTGGTGTTCTTCGACACGACGCGCGGCATCACCGCAGGACCGTTCCACGCGCCATCGACCGGACCGGCCTACGTCAAACTTGGCGGCGAGAACGCGCCGTTCTTCTTCGAAGGCAGCGGCGCCAAGGTCGGTGCCGCTTACTTCGTCTCGGCGCTGGCGCCCGATCTTTCGGTTGTGCGCTTCGCCCGCTACGGCGCCAACTTCATCCCGCGCAACGCGGCGGTGCTGGCCGACGTCGATGACATCAACAACAATGTCGGCTTCTGGCGTCCGCAGGCTGACTTCCGCATTCCGGAGCGGCTGAGCCCGGGCTTCACGAACTTTCCCGACATCGAGATCGAAACGATGTACGAGGATATGGTGAAGACCTTCGTGCGCTACCAGGCTGATATCGGCGAGCGCGCGATCCGCAACCATCCCGACGCCGACCTGGTGATGGTCTATATCGAGCAGCCCGACGGCTCCGAGCATCAGTTCCTGCTCACCGATCGCCGCCAGGGCACCAACCCGACCGACCCGAACTCGATCGGCGCGGGCCAGGACCCCGCCAAGGTCGAGCGGTACGCGTCGTACATCCGCTTCGCCTATCAGACGGCCGACAAGGCCGTGAAGCAGATCGCAGATGCGGCGGGCCGTGACAGCAACGTCATCGTGGTCTCGGACCACGGCTTCGCGCCGTTCCACACCTCGGTGAACCTGACCAACATCCTGCGCAATGCCGGCATCGACACCACCAACGTGGCGATCCGCACCTCGGGTCCGGCCGCCAACATCTACGTCAACTTGCAGAACCGCGAGCTCGGCGGCACCGTCGATCTGGCGACCTATAAAAAGCTGGTAACGCAGATCACCGACGCGGTGAAGAACGCGGTCGATTCCAACCCGAGGTTCAACTTCTCACTCAGGGATGGGCGGATCTTTACCGTGGTGGAGACCCGGCCGCTGCAGTGTGAGGAAGGAACCGGGGAGTGCACCAGCAAAACCATCGGCCAGGATTTCGGCGATGTGTTCGCGCTGATGGCCCCGGGCTACAACTTCGACGGCATTCAGAACCCCGGCGTTGCCCGCCTTGGCGATTCGCCGTTCAATGCGGCGACGACCATGCTGTCGATGCCGAACTTCTACGGGGCCCATGGTCACGATCCCGAGCTGCCGGTGATGAGCGCGACCTTCATCGCTGCCGGCCCGAAGATCCGCAAGGACACCACGATCCGACGGATGCGCAACGTTGACGTGGCGCCGACCATCATGCGGATCATCGGCGTTCCGCCCCACCGGATCGACGGCGAGGTGCTGCACGAGATCCTGCGCTGAAGACCGGCGCGATCCTCAAACTCATGCGGTGGGCGCTGACCGGCGCGCCCATCGGACTGGCCCAGTTGTGCAGCTCGGCCTCAGCTACCTTGTGGGACGCTGTCTCGGTGAGTTGATCATCCCAACCCGGATCGCCCCTTAGTTGGGGCTGATGATGCAGGCTCCGTCGCGAGGGCTCCAGACGAACCAGCGGTAGCACGGAGGCTGGGGGCGACTCGTGACGGGACACTCGTTCCGCACACGCGCGCCTCTATCCCAGCCATCGACGACGCATCCACCGTTGCGCGCCACATGGCAACCGGGGCCGCATCCGTCTGCGGCGCTCGCCGCGCCAATGCTTGCGAGCGTAGCTGCGAACACAATCGCGAATGTCGTTCTCATCTCGATCTCCTCTCGCGCCTCATGTCTTTTGCAAATGCGCGCCGAGCGCGCGGCGTTGATCTTGGATCAAAGGGGCGGAAAAGCGAAGCCCCGCCGGGTGGCAAAGCAGCCGGGCGAGGAGTGCGATTGCGAGGGCAGTGGCACCGTGCGGACCCATTCAATAAAGCCAATTGATCTTCAAATCGCGAGCAGACTATCGCCCTGGATCGTCAGCAGCGTCAGATTGCCGGTCGCATATGCGCCGGTGTCGATGTTGATGCGGTTCGGCCGGATGTCCGGCGCGCTGACAGGCGTGTGTCCGTGAACGATGTATTTGTCGAAGCGCTGGTCGGAATTGAGGAATTCGTCCCTGATCCAGAGCAGATCCTGCTCCTGCTGCTTATCGAGCGAGACACCCGGCCGCACGCCGGCGTGAACGAAAAAGAAGTCCCCGCAGGTGAACGAGGTCGGCAACTGCTCGATGAACGCAAGGTGCTCGGGCGGCAGGGCACGCTTCAATCCCTCGATGAGCTCGATCTGCTGGTCCGCGGTCGGGTTCATGGTCGGGGTCACGCCGTAGGACATCAGCGTCAACAGGCCGCCATAGTGGCGCCAATCCTGGAGCTTGGCGGGGTCCTTCAGGACGTCGAGCAGGAAGACCTCGTGGTTCCCTTTGAGGCAGACCGTCTCGTGACTTTGGCTGCGCCGGATCAGGAGATCGAGCACGGCCCGCGATTGCGGACCGCGATCGATGTAATCGCCTAGAAACACCTGGATGGCGCGCTCCGGCACCGAGCGGTCGAGATCAACGTCAATGACGGTCAAGAGCGATTGAAGAAGATCGGCGCGTCCGTGGACGTCTCCGATCGCGTAGACGCGAACGCCGTCCGGAAGTCGGGGCTTGATGTTCTTGCGAAATCGTCCGATCAGACCCATCCTTAAGCCAACTTGCGCGCCTCTAGAGCTATTAACGCCCCCTGGCTCTTATCAATTCCCTTTCCCTACCGAATCTCTAATTGTTGTAGAAAAACTTACATCCCGTGCTGTTAGATCGACGTAAGACGCCCTTTTTCTGCATTGAAAGATCGCGGTCGAGCTGGTAGTAACCCGTTGTTTATTTAATATTTTAATCTTATTGTGCAGGTAGTACATATGAATAGCTGTAAGAGGATTTCAGCCGAGGCTTTGGTTGAACGGGTCGAACTCATGACCCGACGTCTTGCTCAACTACACAATCTTCGAAGATTAGTTGGTGAGGCCGAAGCGAGCGCGCTCGCGAGGCGAGCGAAACGGATTGGACCGCGAGGCGCCAAGCGGCCAAATCGCCAGCGCACTCGTACTTCATCGCTGCGATCCTATCGACCGACGCGTCCGCCTCGACGGTTAGCCGCCGGCGTTAGTACCAGCCGGCGTCCCCGCGCGAGAGAATAGCCAAACCTATGTGGGTTTGACGATACGCAAGACAGTCGTTTGTCCCGCGTGTCTGCGGGAAGTGCAGCTGGCGGGTTCTGATCGACGACGGCGCCAAAGCCGCTCGCCCGGAGCGCAATACGTCAATGCGACGGCAACAAACATGTTGAAGGCGAGCCAAATCGCGATGATCGCGTAACAGGTTGCAGCGTAATCCATAGGAAGCACCTATGAAGCCGTTGCCTGCTAGGTAGACCGCGACGGCTTTGTGTCCCTATAGTGTCACAAAGAAACTAATTCCCGATTAAGGCTCATCGGCGCGACTGCGGTCACGAGCCGCTCGCCGACGCGATCAGCGATATCCCTCGGGATTGTTGCTCTGCCAGCGCCAATGATCTGCGCACATCGTCTCGAGCGACCTGGCCGCCTTCCATCCTATCAGTTGAGAGGCGGTTTCGGTGGCGGCATAGTAGGCATCGATGTCGCCCGGGCGGCGCGATTTGATGTCATAGGGTATGGGGCTGCCGCACGCCTTTTCGAAGGCGCGAACGACTTCGAGCACGCTGCTGCCGGTACCGGTTCCGAGATTTACCGAGAAGCATTTCGGGCTGTCCAACGCCTTCAATGCGGACAGGTGTCCGAGCGCCAGGTCCATGACATGGATGTAGTCGCGAACGCCTGTTCCATCAGGCGTATCGTAGTCGGCGCCCCAGATGTTCAGGCGCTCGCGCCGGCCGATTGCGACCTGGGCCACGAAGGGGACCAGGTTGTTGGGGACGCCCCGGGGATCCTCCCCGATCAGACCGCTCTCGTGCGCCCCGACCGGATTGAAGTAGCGCAAGATGGCAATCCCCCAACTCGGGTCGCTGACATGTTGGTCGCGGAGCATGTCCTCGATGATGAGCTTGGTCCGTCCATAGGGGTTCACCGGATTTAAGGGGTGGTCTTCGGTATAGGGCAGAAATTTCGGGGTGCCGTAGACGGTGGCCGATGAGCTGAACACGATGGTCTTGACGCCGGACCGTTGCATCGCGCGCAGCAGCCGGTGCGATCCAATGACGTTCTGATCGTAATATTCGAGCGGCTCTGCGACGGAGTCCTGAACGGACTTCAGCCCGGCAAAATGCATGACCGCCGTACAATTGTGTTGCGTCAACACCTGCTCGATCGCGCGCTCGTCGCGAATATCGCCTTCCACGGCAATCAGTGACTTGCCGCAAATCTGCTGCACGCGCTGGAGGGCAATCGGACTGCTGTTGGAGAAATTATCGAATACGACGACCTCTTCACCCGCAGCCAGCAACGCTACGCAAGCATGCGAGCCGATATAGCCGGCCCCGCCGGTCACAAGGATCATCGTCATCCTCCCAGATTGGGATCGTCAAGCAGCAGTCCCGTGGCGAACCAGTCACTACAATCTAGAGCTGCTAAAAGCATGTGCGATGCGAGGATTAGACAGCGGGATAGAAGCTGACCTGTCAAGGTCGATCCGGGGGAATTTGATGCGGTCGTTAACCCGCTCGACCAGGCGGTTGCCAGCGCCGCTCGGATAGCTAGCGGTCGAGCTAGACAGCCGCGCTCGTCGTCGTGCCGATGCCCAGGCCGACATCGAATAAATCGCGGCGGTCCGATAACGCCAGGCTGCGCAACTCGCCGACCGTGCCGCGCCCGGCCGAACAATGGCTGCATCTGACGATTGCGGAGGGTGGGGCGAGTTCGCCGTGGTCGATCACCACGCCGATGCTGTCGCATTCAATGCATACGAGCTGAAAACTCATTGTTGAAATTAATCCGCCACGCACTGCAAACAATCGACGAGGCAAGCCTCGTGCCGCCAATGTATCGCCGTACGGCCGAGGTTATTCGGACGATCGTGGCATTGCAATGTGACGGTTGTTTTAACCCTAAAGCTCAGCGCAAACGCTCGCGTTTGTCGCTAGGGCTGCAGCGCGGACGGCGGCTCCTGCGCGGCGTCAGGGCGTATTCCCCTGAACCGGTTGAGCGGGCCGCGCAGCAGCAATTCCGCGAAATGGGCGACGGCGATCCCGGAGAGCCCGCCGCCAGCCTTGACCAGCGCATCGATGACGCGGCCGTGCCGATCCGGCGTCAACAGCTGCAGGACTTCCAGTGCGAACGCGCTGCCGATGACGAGTGCGATGATCAGGAGCAGCCGGTTGGGATAGGCCCGCACGAATGCAAATCCCAGCAGTGCGAACGCTGCAAAGTGCTCGAACTGGGGACGTGCGACGACAGGGCGGTCTTGAAGCGGCGAAAGCGTCGCGAAGGCGATGAAGGCGAGCACCAGCCAGGCGGCGACCAGGGACAGTCGTTGGTTCATAGGCTGTTGCTAGGCAAAAACAGTGCCGAGCTCAAGCCATACAGGGTCGTCGCCGCACCCATGGCAGCGCTATCAGCAGATATCGTTAACCCCGGCGGCTGTTCAGCCGGCCCAAATCTGCTATCAAGCCGCGGAAATCAACAAAAAGTAACATGGCACCGCTCATCTTTGTTCATAGCCCGTTCACGCTGGTGGGCCTCATCTTAGCAATGCTGCGGCTCACCATCGGAGGCCAAATTGCGCCTACTCGTCGTTGAGGATGATCCGGATCTCAATCGCCAGCTTACGACCGCGCTGACGGATGCCGGTTATGTGGTCGATCGCGCTTTCGACGGCGAGGAGGGGCACTATCTCGGCGACAGCGAGCCCTACGACGCCGTTGTCCTCGACATCGGTCTGCCGAAGATGGACGGCATCTCGGTGCTGGAAGCCTGGCGACGCAACGGTCGCGCCATGCCGGTCTTGATCCTGACCGCGCGCGACCGCTGGAGCGACAAGGTCCAGGGTTTTGACGCCGGTGCCGACGACTACGTCGCCAAACCTTTCCACATGGAAGAGATTTTGGCGCGGATCCGCGCGCTGCTGCGCCGCTCCACCGGCCATGCCCAGTCCGAACTGACCTGCGGCCCGGTGACGCTGGATACCCGCACCGGCCGCGTCAGCGTCTCCGGCAACCCGGTGAAGATGACCTCGCACGAATACCGGCTGCTGGCCTATCTGATGCATCACACCGGGCGCGTGGTGTCGCGCACCGAACTGGTCGAGCATCTCTACGACCAGGACTTCGACCGCGACTCCAACACCATCGAAGTGTTCGTCGGACGCATCCGCAAGAAACTCGACGTCGACATCATCCAGACCGTGCGCGGCCTCGGCTATCTCCTGACGCCACCGCCGAACGGCGCCTAACCGCGCGGCGACGCTGCGCGCCGGGCTTACTTTTTGATTGGAGCATGATCTTATCCGAAAACCCGCGCTCCATTTTCGGGATCATTCTCTGATGCGTGGAAGCTCGCTCGCCACCCGCCTGTTCCTGTCGGCGACCGCATGGCTGGTTGTGATCCTGGCGATCACCGGCTTCGTTCTGTCCTCGGTGTATCGCGATGCGACAGAACGTGCTTTTGACCGCCGCCTCAACCTTTATCTCCGCACGCTCATCGCCGAGGTCGCCACTCCCGATGAGCCGGCGGACCACCAGTTCCAGCTCGGCGAGCCGCTGTTCGAATTGCCGCTGTCCGGCTGGTACTGGCAAATCCTGCGCACTGACGTGGAAAAAGGCGAGACGCGCGCCTCGCGCTCGCTATGGGACAAGAAGCTGCCGAAACTGGAGGATCAGGGCTTTGAGCTGACCGCTGCCGGCATCCGCCTTGGCTATGTCGATGGCCCGGAGGGGCAGACGCTGCGCATGGTGGAGCGTCCGGTCGATCTTGGCAGTGATGGCAGGTTCCTGGTCAGCGTCGCCGGCGACGCCAGCGAGATCTTCGACGAGACGCGCAGCTTCGACTACTACCTTGGCGGCACCTTCACCGCACTCGGCATCGTGCTGTTGCTGACCACGGTGTTCCAGGTCCGTTTCGGCCTGGCGCCGCTCAAGCGCATTTCGGAGGCGATCGCCGATATCCGTTCCGGCCGCGCCGAGCGGCTCGAGGGGCGGTTTCCGGTGGAGATCGCGCCGCTCGCGCGCGAGACCAACGCGCTGATCGACGCGAACCGCGAGATCGTCGAGCGCGCGCGCACCCATGTCGGCAACCTCGCCCACGCGGTCAAGACGCCATTGTCGGTGATCGTCAACGAGGCTTCGACCCATGTCGCCGATCCCTTCGCCGCCAAGGTGCTGGAGCAGGCCGAGGTGATGCGCGACCAGGTAGCGCATCACCTGGAGCGCGCCCGCATCGCCGCGCGCGTTACCATCGTCGCCACCGTCACCGAAGTGGCACCCGCGCTCGAGGCGCTGCGGCGAACCATGGAAAAGATCCATCGCGACCGCGACATCATCATCGAGCTGAAGGCCGATCCATCGGCGAAATTCCGCGGCGAGCGCCAGGACCTCGAGGAGATGGCCGGCAACCTCGTCGACAACGCCTGCAAATGGGCGGCCTCTCAAGTCTCCATTGAGGTCATGGTCGAGCCGCCGGCGGAGCCGGGCGCCGGCCCGCGGCTGCATATCATCGTCGACGACGACGGGCGGGGATTGTCGGCCGCCGAACGGGCGCAGGTCTCGCGGCGCGGCCAGCGACTCGACGAGTCCAAGCCGGGCTCAGGACTTGGGCTTTCGATCGTCACCGATCTTGCCGGCCTCTATGGCGGTAGCCTCTCGCTCCGCAACGCGCCGATCGGCGGCTTGCGGGCGGAGCTGGAATTGCCAGGAGTCTGAAAGCGGAGGGTCGCGGCGAGGGCCGCCCGCGCAGCATTCCTAACGCCTTCTTAACGCGCGCCCTCCTATCATGCCGAGCGGACGCGTTCTTGCGTCGCCGTCACGAGCACTCAATCACCCAAGGCTAATGAGCCAGACATCGACCGAGCGGCTGAGGGATTATCTCGCGCAGCTTCCGCCGCAATCGCAGGCGTTGCTGATGCGCGAGTTCGAGCGCGCGGTGGAGCGCGGCGAGGATGTCAGCGTCGCCACCCTCGTCCTCGAGCAATTGCGCAAGATCGTGCGCCGGGCCGAGGAGGAGGAGACGCGTCCCCGCGGCGATGATCCGGCGCGCCTGTTGTTCGGTCCGCTCGAGCCGTTCCTGGCCGAAGGCAATTTCCCGATCCGGCCGGGACAGGTTCGCCGCGCCTCGCTGCTGCCGATATGGCAATGGCTCGGCCGCGAAGGCGCGCCCGAAGCGACCCGCGAATTCGAAGCCGCGCTGGCGAAGGCGCATGACAGCGGCGCAACTTCGGCGGCTGAGGCCGCGGCCCGCAAATATCAGCTCGCCGCGGCCGAGGCGATCGTCAAGGTTGCAACGCCAGTGCCGGGCGACGACAAGCAGCGGGGGCTGTCGCGCGTCGGTCCGCCCAATGTCATCGAGGACCTGCTGTCGATCGGCCTGGTGTTGCGCGCACGCGAGGCTCTGGAGACGCTCGGCGGCCGGCTTCCCAGCCAGCTCCGGATGTTCGGCGACACCCAGATCGGCTCCGTCACCGCGGCGCTCAACGTGCCCTCGCTGCAGACCCCGCAACTGCTTCCCTTTGCGCTGTCGCTGGTGATGCAGCGCCTGGTCGCCCCGTGGCAGATCATCCGCCTCGCGATCAAGATGGTGGCCTCCGATGATGAGATCCGCGTCGCCGCCACGCCCTATGGCATCGCCGTCACGATCGCCCTGCACGATCTCTCCTATCTCGCGGCCTGCCTGCGCAACGACATCAGGCGCGGTCATCTCGACAATGTCGGGGATCAATTGAAGACGTTGCATGATGGTGTGCGCGGCCTGCGCACCGAGCTCGACCTGCGCAACGACTCCAGCTGGGGCAGGCAATTGACCGCGATCCGCGCCGACATCTCCAACTCGCTGCAATCGGAGATCGACAGCGTTCCCGGCCGGGTCCGCCGCATCCTGCGCCAGCGCGCCGACAAGGACATCTCCGCTGCCGCGCGGATCGATCCCACTGAAGTCGAGGAGGTCGCAGCCCTCATTGATTTCGTCGCGGTGTGCCGCACCTATGCGAGCGAGCTGGCGATCAACGAGGTGACGCTGCGCACCTATTCCGACCTGCAGCAATATGTCGAGCACTCCACGGAGGCGCTGGTGCAATCCTTGCGCGCCGGCGACCACAGGGCACGTGGCTATCGGCAGCAGCAGGTCAGCGCGGCAATCCGGTTCTGCGAGGTCCTGTTCGGCCATGACTACGCTTCGCTGATGAACCGTGCCGCGGAAAACGCTGTCACCGGCGAACGCAAGTCCTCCCGCGCCGGCTAGAGCATTTTCGGTTCTGGTTGAATCAGAACCGAAGCTCTGGATTCTTGTTTTGACGCGTTGTCTTCACGCGAACCGGTATTCACTTCGCTCGAAAACGCTCTGATTCCTGTTCTGACCCGTATTTCCTCCCTCCGGTCGGTACCGGAGGCAGTCGCGATCCAGCAATTGTCAATTGCTCCGCTTCCCGCCGGTAGTGTAAAGCGGCGCATCGGTGCCAGACTTCGGTGCCGTTCGCCCGGGAACTCGTTGATGACACTGTGGTTTGTGTTCGCGCTGATGACGGTCGCGGCGATTTTCGCCGTGCTTTGGCCGCTCGGTCGCGCGACGCCCGCGACATCAGGCGGCAGCGAGGCCAACGTCTACAAGGACCAACTCGCCGAGATCGAACGCGATCTGGCCGCGGGCCTGATCGGCGCGTCGGAAGCCGAAGCGGCGCGGGTCGAGATCGGCCGCCGCTTGCTCGCTGCCGTGGATGGCGATGCCGCAGCCGCGCCGAAGGCGAACCTGCGGCTGCGGCGCTCGGCGGCCATGGCGGCGCTGGTGGGGCTGCCGGTGATGGCGGCGGCGCTCTATCTCGCGCTGGGTTCGCCGCAGCTCGGCGATTTTCCGCTCGCCGCGCGCAGCCGCACGGCGGACGTCAATCAGCCGCTCGCCAATCTGGTCGCGCAGGTCGAAGCGCACCTTGAGAAGAACCCGAACGATGGTCGTGGCTGGAACGTGCTGGCGCCGGTGCTCGCCAGGCTCGGCCGTTACGACGATGCGGTGCGCGCCTATCGCAATTCGATTACCTATAACGGCGACAGTTCCGAGCGCCGCGCCGATCTTGGCGAAGCGCTGACCGGTGCCGCCGGCGGCGTCGTCACCGCGGAGGCCAAGGCCGAGTTCGAGCGCGCGGTGGCGCAAAACGCCGACGATCCAAAGGCGAACTATTTCCTCGGGCTCGCCGCCGAGCAGGATGGCCGCAAGACCGATGCGGCTGCGATCTGGCGCGCAATGCTTGCCAAGGCGCCGGCGGATGCGCCGTGGCGATCGCTGGTGCAGGCGTCGCTGGTGCGCGTAGGCGCCGCCCCGGCCGCGCCAGCGCTTTCGGATGAAACCATGGCCGCGGCCAAGGATATGAGCGCGGACGACCGCTCCGCGATGATCCGCGGCATGGTCGATCGGCTTGCTGCGCGGCTAAAGCAGAACGGCGACGATGTCGAGGGATGGCTGCGGCTGGTGCGCGCCTATATGGTGATGGGCGAGCGCGACAAGGCGGTAGCCGCGCTCACCGATGCCCGCCGGGCGGTTGCCAACGATGCCGAGCGCTTGCGCCAGCTCAATGAAGGCCTGAAGAATCTCGGGCTGGATGGATGACATGCGCACAGACAGGACCATAGGGAACCATGACGCGTAAGCAGCGGCGCTTGGTGATGATCGGAGGCTCGCTCGCGGTGCTCGCGGTGGCGGCCGCGCTGGTGCTCAGCGCCTTGCGCGATTCCATCGTGTTCTTCTCCACGCCCTCCATGGTCGCCGAAAAGCATATCGCCGCCGGGAAGCGGTTCCGCCTCGGTGGCCTGGTGCAGCCCGGCTCGCTCAAGCGCGGCGACAATCTTGCCGTGAGCTTCGCGGTCGCCGACGGCAGCGCCACGCTGCCGGTCGCCTACAAAGGAATTCTGCCGGACCTGTTCCGCGAAGGGCAGGGCGTCGTCGCCGAGGGCGCGCTGGATCAATCCGGCGTGTTCCGCGCCGACACCGTGCTCGCAAAGCATGACGAGACCTACATGCCCAAAGAGGTCGCCGACGCCCTGAAGAAGCAGGGCCACTGGAAGGACGATTACGGCAAGCCCAGCGCGTCGGCGGAGCCGCAGCCGGCCCAGGGGGTGATGCGTTGATCGCGGAGGCCGGACATTACGCGCTGGTGCTGGCGCTCGGGCTGGCGCTGATCCAGTCGGTCGTGCCGATGCTCGGCGCGCGCTGGGGCGACCTTGCGCTGATGAATGTCGCGCGCTCCACCGCGCTCGCGCAGCTCTTGTTCGTCGGCGCCTCGTTCACCGCGCTGGTGATGCTGCACGTCACTTCGGATTTCTCCGTCGTCAACGTGTTCGAGAATTCGCACTCGATGAAGCCGCTGATCTACAAGATCACCGGGGTCTGGGGCAATCACGAGGGATCGATGCTGCTCTGGGTGTCGATCCTGGCGCTGTTCGGCGGCCTCGTCGCCGCTTTCGGCAGCAACCTGCCGCTGACGCTGCGCGCGCATGTGCTCGCGGTGCAGGCCTGGATCGCGAGCGCCTTCTATCTCTTCATCCTGCTCACTTCGAATCCGTTCCTGCGCATCGCCAATCCGCCGATCGAGGGCAGGGACCTGAACCCGGTGCTGCAGGACATCGGCCTCGCCGTGCATCCGCCGATGCTCTATCTCGGCTATGTCGGTTTCTCGATTTCGTTCTCCTTCGCGGTCGCCGCCCTGATCGAGGGCCGCATCGACGCCGCCTGGGCGCGCTGGGTGCGGCCGTGGACGCTGCTGGCCTGGATCTTCCTCACGCTCGGCATCGCGATGGGATCGTACTGGGCCTATTACGAGCTCGGCTGGGGCGGCTGGTGGTTCTGGGACCCGGTCGAGAATGCGTCGCTGATGCCGTGGCTCGCCGGCACCGCGCTGTTGCATTCCGCGGTCGTGATGGAAAAGCGCAACGCGCTGAAGGTCTGGACCATCCTCTTGTCGATCCTGACCTTCTCGCTGTCCTTGCTCGGCACCTTCCTGGTCCGCTCCGGCGTCCTGACCTCGGTGCATGCCTTTGCGACCGATCCGGCGCGCGGCGTGTTCATCCTGTTGATCCTCTGCCTCTTCATCGGCGGCAGCCTGTCGCTTTATGCGGCCCGGGCATCGTCATTGAAGCAGGGCGGCCTGTTCGCGCCGATCTCGCGCGAGGGCGCGCTGGTGCTCAACAACCTGTTCCTGACCACGGCCTGCGCGACCGTGTTCATCGGCACGCTCTATCCGCTGGCGCTCGAGGTCCTGACCGGCGACAAGATTTCGGTCGGCGCGCCGTTTTTCAACCTGACCTTTGCGCCGCTGTTCGTGCCCTTGATGATCGCCGTGCCGTTCGGCCCCTTGCTGGCCTGGAAGCGCGGCGATCTGCTCGGCGCCGCCCAGCGCCTGACCGCCGCCGGCATCGCCGCGCTGATCGCGATCGCGGTGCTGTGGGCCTGGACCCGCGGCGGCTCCAGCTTTGCGCCGCTCGCGATCGGGCTCGCGGTGTTCGTGATAGGGGGCGCGCTTACCGATCTTGCGGAGCGTACCGGGCTGTTCCGGTTGCCGTTCGGCACGACCGTGCAGCGGGCGCGCGGCTTGCCGCGGGCGGCCTGGGGCACGGCCTTCGCCCATGCCGGCGTCGGCATCGCCCTGATCGGGATCGTCTGCGAGACCACCTGGAACAGCGAATATATCGGCACCATGAAGCCGGGCGACGTCGCCAAAGTCGCCGGATACGAATTGAAGCTCGACGATATCGGCCAGCGCCAGGGGCCGAATTTCCGTGAGATGGTGGCGCGATTCACGGTCGGCCTCGACGGCAAGTCCCTCAGCGTCATGACCCCGTCGAAGCGAAATTTCACCACGCGCGGCGCGTCCACGACCGAGGCGGCGCTACTGACGCGTGGTGCCAGCCAGCTCTATATCTCGCTCGGCGATATCGCGGCCGACGGCGGCATTGCAGTGCGCATCTACCACAAGCCGATGGTGCTCCTGATCTGGTTCGGCCCGGTGCTGATGGCGTTCGGCGGCTTCCTGTCGCTCTCCGACCGGCGCCTGCGCGTCGGCGCGCCGAAGCCCGCGAAAGCCGCGCGCGCATTGCAGGCGGCGGAGTGATGCGCCGCGCGCTCGCCGCTGTTGCGCTCGCGCTGGCCGTGTCCGCCGGCGCGCCGGCTTTCGCCGTACAGCCCGACGAGATCATGGCAGATCCGGCCAAGGAGGCGCGGGCGCGGGAGCTCTCGCGCGAGCTCAGGTGCATGGTCTGCCAGAACCAGTCGATCGACGATTCCGAGGCGCCGCTGGCGCGCGACCTGCGGGTCTTGGTGCGCGAGCGGATCGCGGCCGGCGACAGCGACCGGCAGGTGATCGATTTCCTGGTCGCACGCTACGGCGAATTCGTCCTGCTGAAGCCGCGCTTCAATCCGCATACGCTGCTGCTCTGGCTGGTGCCGCCGCTGGTGCTGGTCGGAGGCGGCGTGGCGCTCTGGCGGTTCGGCCGCCGCCGGCCGGCCGCCTCGGCGGCGGCCACGAGCGGCGCGCATCTCACCCCCGAAGAGGAGAGCCGTTTGGCGGCGCTGATGTCGGAGGAAGCGCCCGAGGAAAGGCGCACCTGACCTGCGTACTGTTACGTAGGTCGATACGCGCGGGCGTCGGCCGCGATGTTCATCTAATCTTGACCTTTTGTGCGGAACTTCGGCGCGCCCCTTCCTCCAGAACATGATCTGCGAAGCTCGTGTTCACAAAGAGATGGAGCGTGATGATGCTTCGTCATAACGCTCTCGAGCAAGTCGATGTTTTCCAACAGCAATTTGACCATCCGTTTCCTCGTCGCCTCGGTCGTCATCGCGCTTCTGATGCTGCTTGGGATTGGCGGCGGCACGGGCTTCATCGCCGTGCTCTACCTCAACAACGAGATCACGGCGCTTGCCGCAGAATTCAAATCGCTGAGCGGCGCGGGCCGCGATCACGCCATGCAGATCTATCAGGAAGCCCAGACGGCGTTCTCCTACTTCCTGATCGCCTGCGGTGCGATCGCCGTGATCGCGCTTGCGGTCTGCATCACGACCTATTTCGCGGTTCGGGACGGCGTCATGCGGCCGCTGGCGGCGATCGTACATGCGATGCGCGAGGTGGCCGAGCAGAAATACGAGACGCCGATTCCGGGTCTCGGCAGGGGCAATGAGATCGGCCTGCTCGCCGGCGCGCTCGAAGTCTTCAAGACCAACGGGATCGAACGCCAGCGGCTGACCGAGCAGGAGCTGCGCGATGCCCACAACCAGCGCGAGCGGAGCCGCTACCTCGACGAGAAGATCCGCGACTTCAACGGCCTCGTCGCCAATGTCGTCGGCAGCGTCGCCGCATCGGCCGTTCGCCTGAGGGGCAACGCCGAGACGCTGTCGCGCGCCGCCAACGAGACCAGCGAGAAGGCGAGCGCGGTTGCCAGCGCAGCCGGCCAGGCCAGCACCAGCGTCCAGACCGTGGCGGCTTCCACCGAGCAGATGACGACCTCGATCGCCGCCATCAGCCAGCGCGTGACCGACGCCACCCAGCGCGCCGAGGGCGCGGTGGCGCAGGCGCGCCAGAGCGCCGACACCATCCATGCGCTCTCGGACGCGGCCGAGAAGATCGGGGCCGTCGTGCAGCTGATCCAGACGGTTGCCTCGCAGACCAACCTGTTGGCGCTCAACGCCACGATTGAAGCCGCACGCGCCGGCGAGGCCGGCAAGGGATTTGCGGTGGTTGCCTCCGAGGTGAAGAACCTTGCGAGCCAGACCAGCAAGGCGACCGAAGAAATCTCGCAGCAGGTCGCGAGCATTCAGGCGATCACCGCCGAAACGCGCGGCGCCATCGACGGGATCTCGAACACGATCGCGGAAATCAGTTCGATCATGTCGGGCATCGACGTCGACACCGCCCGCCAGCGCAACGCCACCCAGGACATCTCCAGGAGCGTCCAGGACGCGGCGCGGGGAACCATGGACGTCACCAACCACATCGTCCAGATCACCACCACCTCGTCCGATACCGGCCGCATGGCCGGCGAGGCCAAGGACTCCGCGGTCGACCTGTCGCAGCAGGCGGATATCCTCAAGCACGAGGTCGAGGGTTTCATTGCCAGCGTCAGGGCGGTCTGACCTCTCGCTTTTTGCGCGCCCAAAACACCTCTTGATGGAACCTGTCGCGAACGTCGCAAGCTCGCGGCTAACCCATTGGCAGAGCTGCGATATTCTGCCGCACCCGGTTTCATCTCTATTACAAAACTTTAATTCCGCAGCCAGCGCGCCGTAAGGCTGATGCCCCCATGTTTAGCGAAGTCAGGTGCTTGCCCCCGCACCCTTCGCACCTTTCGAATTCTGGCTCTGGCCTTTGGAGATTTTAGGAATGACCGAACGACCCACCGATCTTTCGTCTCTGCCGTCCTACCGCGCGCCACGGCGTTCGCTGTTCTCGGCCCGCAGATTTGCGTTGATGGCTTCGGTCGTCGCCGGCCTCGGCGTCGCCGCCTATGGCTTGAGCCCGCAGCACACGCCGAGCGATCTGTTCGCCAGCCCGGCGCAGGCGCAGGTCAACAACGAGGTCCGCAAGGTTCAGCAGCCGATCGGCTTTGCCGACATTGTCGAGCGCGTGAAGCCGTCGGTGATCTCGGTGAAGGTCAATATCGGCGAGAAGCTCGCCAAGGACGACAGCAACGACGACTCGCCGTTCCCGCCGGGTTCGCCGATGGAGCGCTTCTTCCGTCGCTTCGGCGGACAGGATGGGTTGCCCCCGGGCCTGCGCGGTGGACCGCGTGGCCGTGGCATCGTGACCGGTCAGGGCTCGGGTTTCTTCATTTCGGCTGACGGCTATGCCGTGACCAACAACCACGTGGTCGACGGCGCCGACAAGGTCGAGGTCACGACCGATGACGGCAAGACCTACTCGGCCAAGGTGATCGGCACCGATCCCCGGACCGACCTCGCGCTGATCAAGGTCGAGGGCGGCTCCAACTTCCCGTTCGCCAAGCTGTCCGACAGCAAGCCGCGGATCGGTGACTGGGTGCTGGCGGTCGGCAACCCGTTCGGGCTCGGCGGCACGGTCACTGCCGGTATCGTCTCGGCCTCCGGCCGCGACATCGGCAACGGCCCGTATGACGATTTCATCCAGATCGACGCGCCCGTGAACAAGGGCAACTCCGGTGGCCCGGCGTTCGACGTGTCCGGTGAGGTGATGGGCGTCAATACCGCGATCTACTCGCCTTCCGGCGGCAGCGTCGGCATCGCCTTCTCGATCCCGGCCGCGACCGTGAAGAGCGTGGTCGCCCAGCTCAAGGACAAGGGCTCGGTCAGCCGCGGCTGGATCGGCGTCCAGATCCAGCCGGTGACATCAGACATCGCCGACAGCCTCGGCATGAAGAAGGCCGAAGGCGCGCTGGTGGCGGAGCCCCAGGCCAATGGTCCGGCGGCCAAGGCCGGCATCGAGTCCGGCGACGTCATCACCGCCGTCAAC
Organism: Bradyrhizobium sp. BRP22; assembly: GCF_020194175.1. Taxonomy (GTDB): domain Bacteria; phylum Pseudomonadota; class Alphaproteobacteria; order Rhizobiales; family Xanthobacteraceae; genus Bradyrhizobium. The sequence goes on from NZ_JADYVX010000026.1 coordinate 104,524, forward strand.
GGCGAGCCGGTGAAGGATGCGCGCGAGCTCGCTCGCACCATCGGCGGCCTGCCGCCCGGCAATGCGGTGAAGCTCAACGTCCTGCACAAGGGCCAGGAGAAGACCGTCAACCTCACGCTCGGCCAGTTGCCGAACACCGTGGAGGCCAAGGCCGATAACGACAACAGCGATCGTGGCGGCTCTTCCTCCCGCGGCACCGACGTGCCGAGGCTCGGTCTGACCGTGGCCCCCGCCAACAGCGTGGCCGGCGCCGGCAAGGACGGCGTCGTGGTGACCGAAGTTGACCCGAAGAGCGCCGCGGCCGAGCGTGGGTTCAAGGAAGGCGATGTCATTCTTGAAGTCGCCGGCAAGAACGTCACCAGCGCCGGTGACGTGCGCGACGCGATCACAGCCGCACGCAGCGACAACAAGAACAGTGTTTTGATGCGTGTGAAGAGCGGCGGTTCGTCGCGCTTCGTGGCAGTGCCGCTGGCCAAGGGTTAATTACGAGATGGAAGGCGTCGCCGGCAATCGTCGCCCCCGCCGACGGCCCTTCCAGGGGAGCGAGCCCCAATGCTCGCTCCCTGTTGCTACCTTCCGGTGGAATGCGCCCCCCTCCGTCGGAAGGCCTAGGGCGGTGAAGTCCCCCAGCTTCACCGCCCACTCTTTCCCCTCCAGCATGATCCGGAAAACCCGTTCCCGGATCATGGAAAACGACGCGAGCGCGCGCGGCCGTCTTGCATGTGCAGGGCGGCCGCGCCATGGTGAGAGGAAGCCAATCCGTGACCGCCACCGCACCTGTAGCCGCACCCCAGATGCGCCTCCTGATTATCGAAGACGACCGCGAATCCGCCGACTATCTCGTCAAGGCGTTCCGTGAAGTCGGCTACATCGCCGATCTTGCCGATGATGGCGAGGAGGGCCTGTCGATGGCCCAGAGCGGCGACTATGACGTTCTGGTCGTTGACCGCATGCTGCCGAAGCGGGACGGCCTGTCCCTGATCGGGACGCTGCGCGAGAAGGGGAACCGAACGCCGGTGTTGATCCTTTCCGCGCTCGGCCAGGTCGACGATCGCATCAAGGGCCTGCGCGCCGGCGGCGACGACTACCTGCCGAAACCCTATTCATTCGCCGAGCTATTGGCCCGCGTCGAAGTGCTGTCGCGCCGCAATGTCGGTCCGGCGGAAGAGACCGTCTATCGGGTCGGCGATCTCGAGCTCGACCGCCTGTCGCACCGCGTCGCCCGCGGCAAGGACGAGCTGACGCTGCAGCCGCGCGAGTTCCGCCTGCTCGAATATCTGATGAAGCACGCAGGCCAGGTGGTGACGCGCACCATGCTGCTCGAGAATGTCTGGGACTATCATTTCGATCCGCAGACCAACGTCATCGACGTCCACATCTCGCGCCTGCGCTCCAAGATCGACAAGGGCTTCGAGCGGCCGTTGCTGCACACGATCCGCGGCGCCGGATACATGATCCGTGACGGGATCCGGTAACGGCGGCCCCGTCTAGCATTACTGTGATTGATTTGTATCACAGAGTGATACAAACGTCTTTCGTTTTGTATCTTGCCGTGATACATGCGTTGCATGGTCAGGCGCTTCAAGGACGACCCAAGGGCTTTCCGGCTGATTTGTTGAAGGTCGCCCGCCGCAAGCTTCAGTACCTCGATGCTGCCGTTTCGCTGCAAGACCTTCGCCCACCGCCCGGTAATCGTCTCGAGCCCTCCAAGGGCGACAGGGTCGGGCAACATTCGTCCGAGTTAACGATCAATTCCGCATCTGCTTTGTGTGGACCGACGAAGGTCCAACCGACGTCGAGTTTACGGACTAACCATCATTAGTAATCCGGGCGGGCCTCTCCGCCCAGGCCAGGAGGTCGCAAATGGCAAAGAAGCTGCTGCCGATGCACCCCGGTGAAGTGCTGCGGGAGGAGTTTCTTGTTCCGCTCTCACTATCAGCCGGGGCGCTCGCGAAGGTCTGCGGTGTCCCGCGCACCAGGATCGAGCGGATTGCAAACGAGGAAACGGCGATAACGGCGGACACAGCGCTCCGGCTGTCGAGAGCGTTGAATACGTCTGCTCAGCTCTGGCTCAACTTGCAGAACGCGTATGACGTGCGAATGGCCGAGCTCGGCATTGGTCCCGAGTTGGACAAGATCAAGCCGATCGTTACAGCGGCTTGAATGCGAGCGCCTGCCACAAGGGATATTTCGGAGCTGCGGGAAGCGACGAGTGCCCGGCCGCATGAACGCTTTGTCACTTCTGGCGGTCGGATCGCCCATGTTAGGTTGGAAACATCGGACAGCAATCCCCGGCAGCAACATCATGGGCAGCATCATCCGTGACGGCATTCGGTAAACTGATCCGCACCACGGCGTTCCGGCTGACGCTGGTCTATCTGTTTCTGTTCGCGCTGTTTGCCGCCTCGCTGCTCGGCTATTTCGCGTGGAATACGCGCCGCCTGATCACCGAGCAGATCACCTCCACGGTCAATGTCGAGGTCGGCGAGGTCACCGAGATCTACAACCGGCGCGGCCTGCGCGGCCTGGCGTTGACCATCGGCAACCGGGCGCTGCGGCCGGGTGCCAATCTTTATCTCGTGACCGCGCCGAACGGGCAGGCGATCGCCGGCAATGTCGGCTCGCTGGCGCCGGGCGTGATGGGAATCGAGGGCTGGACGGAGACAGCCTATCGGCGGCTCGACGACAACGACAACACCGATCACCGCGCGCTGGTGCGCGTCACCGAAATGACCAACGGTTTCCGGCTCTTGATCGGGCGCGACCTGGAGGAGCGGCGGCGGCTGTTCGGCATCGTCGCAAAGGCAGCGCAATGGTCGATCCTGGTCGTGGTCGTGCTCGGCATCGGCGGCGGTATCTTCGTCGCGCGGCGGGTGCTGCAGCGGATCGATGCCATGACCGGCACCGCCCAGCGCATCATGGCCGGCGATCTCTCGGATCGCCTGCCGGTCGGCCGCAGCGGTGACGAGCTCGATCGTCTGGCGGAGAATCTCAACGCCATGCTGGAGCGGATCGAAGCGCTGATGACGGGGCTGAAGGAAGTCTCCGACAACATCGCCCACGACCTCAAGACGCCGCTGACACGCCTGCGCAACCGCGCCGAGGAAGCGTTGGCGCGCGCTCGCAGCGAGGCCGATTACCGCGCTGCGCTGGAGCGCACCATCGAGGAATCCGACGGCCTGATCCGCACCTTCAATGCGCTTCTGATGATCGCTCGCGCGGAGTCCGGGCAGGCACGCGGCAATATGGATGATTTCGACGCCGCCGAGGTCGCCGCCGGCATCCACGAGCTCTATGAGCCGCTCGCCGAGGACGACGGCATGAGCCTGCATGTGAAGACGGCACCGAGCCCGCTCCACGGCAACCGCGAATTGATCAGCCAGGCGCTTGCCAACCTTGTCGAGAATGCCATCAAGTATGGCAAACCGGTGGTGCAGCCGATCGACCCCGAGGCGGCGGCCGCGGCCAAGCAGATCCTGATTGAGGCGCGGCGCGAGGGCGACTCCGTGCTGCTCAGCGTCACCGACCACGGTCCCGGCATTCCCGAGGCCGACCGCAAGCATGCGGTGGAGCGATTCGTTCGTCTGGAGGCGAGCCGCACGCTGCCGGGTTCCGGTCTCGGGCTGAGCCTCGCCTCGGCGGTTGCGACACTGCATGGCGGCGAGCTCAGGCTGGGCGACGCCGAGCCCGGGCTGGTTGCGACGCTGGTGATCCCGGCGCGCGCCGGCGCGGCCGACAGGCTTGCGGGCCAAACACAGGATGTGCCACAGAAGGCCGCATGAATGCTTCCGCGCCGGGCTCCGCGGGACATCGTCTGGCCGCGCGGTTCGCGGACGGACCGCATGTGTCCGCGCCCATTCAAGCCGAACAACGCCTGGCCGACTGGCTCGCCGAACTCGAGCCGGCGCAATCGGTCGCGCTCGCCGAGCTGCTCGGCCTTCCCTATGCGAAGCGCATCCTGCTGGGCATTGCGGAATTCTCGCCGTTCCTGTTCGAGCTGGTGCGCGCCGACCCCGCGCGGCTGATCCGGCTGCTCTCCTGCGACCCGGAACCGCACCTGGCGTCCCTGATCGGGAAGACCTCGCACGACGTGTTCGCCGCCTCGGGCGAGACCGAGGTGATGTATCTGCTCCGCCGCATGAAGGCGGAGGCGGCGCTCCTGATCGCGCTCTGCGACATCGGCGGTGTCTGGCCGGTCACGCGGGTCACCGCCGCGCTGACCGATCTTGCGGTCGCCACCGTGCAATCGGCGCTGCGCTACCTGCTGCGCCAGGAGATGGCGCGCGGCCGCCTGCATGCGCCCGACCCCGACCACCCCGAAGAGGGCAGCGGCCTGATCGTGCTCGCGATGGGCAAGATGGGCGCGGGCGAACTGAACTATTCCAGCGATATCGACCTCATCGTCTTCTACGATCCGGCCGCGACCTCGCTGGCCGATGATATCGAGCCGCAGCCGTTCTTCGTCCGCATCACGCAGTCGATGGCGCGCATGCTGCAGCAGCGCTCCGGCGAGGGCTATGTGTTCCGCGTCGACCTGCGGCTGCGGCCTGATCCCGCTTCGACGCAGGTCGCGCTGTCAACCGATTCGGCGCTGAATTACTACGAGCGGGAAGGGCGGACCTGGGAACGCGCCGCGATGATCAAGGCGCGCCCTTGCGCCGGCGACAGCAAGGCGGGCGAGGTGCTGCTTGCGGAGATCGCCCCCTTCGTCTGGCGCAAGCATCTGGACTTCGCCGCGCTCGCCGATGTCCACGACATGAAGCGGCAGATGCAGACCTATCGCGGTCAGAGCGAGATCGCGGTCGAGGGCCACAACGTCAAGGTCGGCCGCGGCGGCATCCGCGAGATCGAGTTCTTTGCCCAGACCCAGCAGTTGATCGCAGGCGGCCGGCATCCGGAATTGCGAGTGCGGCCGACGCTGGACGCGCTGACCGTGCTCCACTCCAGCAACTGGATCACCCGCGAGGCGCGCGACGAGCTCACGGCGGCCTATTTGTTCCTGCGCCGCGTCGAGCACCGCCTGCAGATGGTCGCCGACGAACAGACCCACACGCTGCCGGAGGATCCCGCGGCGATCGAGCGTTTCGCTCAGTTCCTCGGCTATGCGAGCAGGGCCACGTTTGCGCTGGAACTGCTCGCGCATCTCAACATCGTGCAGGGCCATTACGCCAAGCTGTTCGAGGGCGACGAGCCGACCGGCACGGCAAAGCTGCCGAAGCTGAACTATGACGCCGGCCCTGAGGACCAGCGGCTGCTCGAGCATCTCGCCAATCTCGGTTTCGAGAAGCCCGTTGCGGTCGCAAAGACCGTACAGCAATGGATTGAAGGCGACTATCGCGCGCTGCGTGTGGAAGCGACGCGCAATGCCTTCCTCGAGTTCATTCCCGGCCTGATCGATGGGCTCGCCCATGCCGAGGAGCCGGACGCTGCCGTCGCGGCGTTCGATCGTTTCCTCGGCGCGTTGCAGCGGGGCGGGCGGCTGATCACGCTGCTCAGCCAGAACCGCGACCTGGTCGCACTGGTGGCGCTGATCCTTGGCGCTGCGCCGCGGCTCGGCGACATGCTGGCGCGGCAGCCGCAGATCATGGACGGGCTGATCGATCCGCGCTTCTTCGGCGCGATGCCGGACCAGCGCGAATTGTCGGCGCGCCTCGCGACCACGCTCGGGGATGCGGATTCCTACGAGGACTTCCTCGACCGCCTGCGGCTGTTCGGCCAGGAAAGCCTGTTCCTGATCGGCACCCGGATTCTCTCCGGCACCGTGTCGGCGCAGCAGGCCAGCGTCGCCTTTGCGGACGTCGCGGAGGGCATCGTGCACACCGTGCATGGCCTCGTCACCGACCAGTTCGCCGGGCACTACGGCCGCATCAAGGACCAGGAGACCGCGATCCTCGCCATGGGCCGGCTCGGCAGCCGCGAGATGACGGCGTCCTCCGACCTCGACCTGATCCTGCTCTACGACTACGACCACGAGAATCCGGATTCCGACGGCGCCCGCGCGCTGCACGGTGCGCAATATTTCGCCCGCTTCACCCAGCGCCTGATCTCCGCCTTCACGACGCGGACCAATTACGGCGTGCTGTATGAGGTCGACATGCGGCTGCGCCCGTCAGGCCGCGCCGGCCCGCTGGCGTCACGGCTCGATTCGTTCGCCGAATATCAGGAGCGCGAGGCCTGGACCTGGGAGCACATGGCGCTGACGCGGGCGCGCGTGATCTCGTCGTCGCCAGCGTTCCGCGAGCGGATCGAAGCCATCATCCGCGCCGTGCTGACGCGCAAGCGCGATGCGGGCAAGACCGCCAACGATGTCCTCGAGATGCGGCGCGCGATCGCGCTCGAGAAGGGCGAGGACGACGTCTGGGACCTGAAGCTCGCCGCCGGCGGTCTCGTCGACATCGATTTCATCGCGCAATATCTGCAGCTCGTGCACGCTGCCGAGAAGCCCGACATCCTCAGCGTTTCTACGCTGACGGTGCTGGAGAATGCCGCAAAGCTCGGCGTGCTGAGCCAATCGGAGGCCGAAGTGCTGCGCTCGGCCGCGCGGCTCTATCACGACCTCACCCAGATCCTGCGGCTTTGCGTGACCGGCAAATTCAATCCGGAAACCGCGGGCGAGGATCTGCTGCGCGTGATGGCGCGGGCAGGGGACACGCCGGACTTCTCCGCCCTCGAAGCCCGCGTGCGCGAGACGCAAGGTGAGGTGAGGCGCGTGTTCAACGCGCTGATTGGCGGGCGTTAGGCGCGGCGCCGGTTGCCACAAACTCGGTGTCGTCCCGGCCTTGAGCCGAGATCCATAACCACAGGCCTCCGTCGTGTGCTCCGCCGCAGCCGCGGCTTACGCCTTCTTCAATTTCTCGATCGCCTCGTGGACATAAGGGTCGAGCCCCGCGCCGCCGGCGTCGAGATGGGCGAAGATCGCCTTGCGCATCCGCGGGTCCCAGAACTTCCTGATATGCTCGGCAATGCCCGGCACCGCACGGTCAGGCCCCTGGTTCTGGAAGAACTTTCCGATCTGGTTGGCCATGTAGATCAGTCTGTCAGGCGACATGGATGGCCTCTCTGGCATCGGCGTGGCCCGTGACCCGCTCCGTATGCGTGAACACTTCGAATCCGTCGGCGCGTGCGATCGCCGCAAGCGTGATGCCGGCGGCGTCCGCCATCCGCACTGCAAGCGCTGTTGGCGCCGACACCGCGACCATCAGCGGTGCGCCGATCGTCGCCGTCTTCTGCACCATCTCGACCGAGACGCGGCTCGTCAACAGCACCATGCCCTCGCTGGTCGGAACGTTCGCCTGCGCCAGCGCGCCGGCGAGCTTGTCCAGCGCATTGTGGCGACCGACGTCCTCGCGCAGCCTCACGACGCCGCGTGCGGGCGTCCAGAACGCGGCGGCATGCACCGCGCGTGTCCTGAGGTTGATCGCCTGCAGCGGCGCGATCGCCGCCATCGCGGCCATGATCTCGCGCGGTGAGAAGCTGCGGCCCTTCGGCACGATCGCGGCCGGACGAACCGCTTCGGCGATCGAATCGATGCCGCAGATGCCGCAGCCAGTGGGACCTGCGATATGCCGCCGCCGCTCGTTGATGAGCGCGGCCTTGTCGGGCGCGAGCCACATCCGCAACTCGATGCCGTCGTCGAGTTCGATGACATCCAACGTCTCGATCTCGTCCGGCGACTGCACGATGCCTTCGCTGAGGCTGAAGCCAATGGCAAAATCGCGCAGATCCTGCGGCGTGCCCATCATGACGGCGTAGGTGCCGCCATTATAGGTCAGCGCCAGCGCCGTCTCCTCGGGGATCAGGCGCGCGCCTTCGCTGAGGCTGCCGTCGCGCCAGACCTGCCGCTCGCTGCTTATGACAGGATCGTGCATCCTCACTCCGCGGCTTCCACGACCGGCGCGATCCGGCGGGAATGTCTTGCCTGCGCCTCATAGGCCTTCTGCCAGTCGGACGGACCGTTGGAAGGCGAGACCTGCACGGCCGTGACCTTGTATTCCGGACAATTGGTCGCCCAGTCCGAATAGTCGGTCGTGATCACATTGGCCTGCGTGTCCGGATGGTGGAACGTGGTGTAGACCACGCCCGGCGCCACGCGATCGGTGATCAGCGCGCGCAGCGTGGTCTCGCCGGCCCGGCTCTTGAGCCGCACCCAGTCGCCGTCGCGCACGCCGCGCTGTTCGGCATCGTGCGGATGGATCTCCAGCCGGTCCTCGCTGTGCCAGACCACGTTCTCGGTGCGGCGGGTCTGCGCGCCGACATTGTACTGGCTGAGGATCCGGCCGGTGGTGAGCAGCAGCGGAAACCGGGGCCCGGTGCGCTCGTCGGTTGCGAGATACTCAGTGACGATGAACTTGCCCTTGCCGCGGACGAAGCCGTCGATATGCATCACCGGCGTCCCCTCGGGGGCCTTCTCGTTGCAGGGCCACTGCACCGAGCCGAGTTCGTCAAGTTTGGCATAGGAGACGCCGGCGAAGGTCGGGGTCAGCGCCGCGATCTCGTCCATGATCTCGGAGGGGTGGCTGTAATTCATCTCGAAGCCCATTGCCTTGGCGAGACCGATCGTCACCTCCCAATCGGCCATGCCGTTCTTCGGCGTCATCACCTTGCGCACGCGCTGGATACGACGTTCGGCATTGGTGAAGGTTCCATCCTTCTCCAGGAAACTGGAGCCCGGCAGGAACACGTGTGCGTAATTTGCGGTCTCGTTCAGGAAGAGATCGTGCACGATCACGCATTCCATCGCCGATAGTGCCGCCACCACGTGGCTGGTGTTGGGATCGGACTGCAGGATGTCCTCGCCCTGCACGTAGAGGCCCATGAAGGTGCCTTCGATCGCGGCATCGAACATGTTGGGGATGCGCAGACCCGGCTCTGGATTGAGCTTGACGTTCCACAGCGCCTCGAACTGGTCGCGCACTGCGTCCGTCGAGATGTGGCGATAACCGGGCAGTTCGTGCGGGAACGAGCCCATGTCGCAGGAGCCCTGCACGTTGTTCTGGCCGCGAAGGGGGTTCACGCCGACGCCGGGCCTGCCGATATTGCCTGTCGCCATCGCAAGGTTGGCGATCGCGATCACCGTGGTCGAGCCCTGGCTGTGCTCGGTGACCCCAAGCCCGTAATAGATCGCGCCATTGCCGCCGGCGGCGTAGATGCGCGCCGCTTCGCGCAGATCCTTCGGATCGACGCCGGTCAGGATCGCGGTGGCCTCGGGGCTGTTGTTCGGCTGCCGTACGAACGCCGCCCATTCCTCGAACTCGCTCCAATCGCAGCGTTCGCGGACGAAGGCTTCGTTGACGAGGTCCTCGGTGACGATGACATGCGCGAGCGCGGTCATCACCGCGACATTGGTGCCCGGCATCAGCGGCAGGTGCAGCGCCTTGAGGTGAGGGGCGTCAACCATCTCGGTGCGTCGCGGATCGATCACGATCAGTTTCGCACCTTGCCGCAGCCGCTTCTTCAAGCGCGAGGCGAACACCGGGTGGGCGGAGGCCGGGTTGGCGCCGATCACGATCACGACATCGGTCTCTTCGACCGAGTCGAAATCCTGCGTGCCGGCCGAGGTGCCGAAAGTTTGCGACAGGCCGTAGCCGGTCGGCGAGTGGCAGACGCGGGCACAGGTATCGACATTGTTGTTGCCGAATCCGGCGCGGATCAGTTTCTGCACCAGATAGGTCTCTTCATTGGTACAGCGGGAAGACGTAATGCCGCCGACTGCGTCGCGGCCATACTTCTGCTGGATGCCCTTGAACTTCGCGGCGGCGAACGAGAACGCCTCGTCCCACGACACTTCGCGCCAGGGGTCCTCGATCCGCTCGCGGATCATGGGCTTGAGGATGCGCTCCTTGTGGTTGGTATAGCCCCAGGCAAAGCGGCCCTTGACGCAGGAATGGCCGCGATTGGCCTTGCCGTCCTTGTACGGCACCATGCGCACGACTTCCTCGCCGCGCATCTCCGCCTTGAAGGCGCAGCCGACGCCGCAATAGGCGCAAGTCGTCACCACGGAATGTTCGGGCTGTCCGATCTCGATCACGGACTTCTCCGTCAGCGTCGCCGTCGGGCAGGCCTGCACGCAGGCGCCGCAGGAGACGCATTCGGAGCCGAGGAAGCTCTCGCTCATCCCGGGCGAGACGCGGCTGTCGAAGCCACGGCCGGCGATGGTCAGCGCGAAGGTGCCTTGCACCTCCTCGCAGGCGCGGACGCAGCGCGAGCAGACGATGCATTTGGAAGGGTCGTAGGTGAAGTAGGGATTGGATTCGTCCTTCGGCATCCAGGCCGGATTGACCGCGCCGTCGGACTTGGCGACCACGTGGTTGTCGCCCTCATAGCCGTAGCGCACGTCGCGCAGGCCCACGGCGCCAGCCATGTCCTGCAATTCGCAATCGCCATTGGCGGCGCAGGTCAGGCAGTCCAGCGGATGGTCGGAGATGTAGAGCTCCATCACGCCCTTGCGCAGCTTCTTCAACCGCTCACTCTGGGTGTGAACGACGAGGCCCGGCGCCACCGGCGTGGTGCAGGAAGCCGGTGTGCCCGCGCGTCCCTCGATCTCGACCAGGCACAAACGGCAGGAGCCGAAGGCGTCGACCATGTCGGTCGCGCAGAGCTTCGGGATCTGCGTGCCGCCTTCCATCGCCGCGCGCATGATCGACGTGCCCTCGGGCACCGAAATGCTCTGGCCGTCGATGGTCAGCGTGACCATGGCTTCCGATTTGGAGCGGGGCGTGCCGAAGTCGATTTCCTGAATCAATGACATGACGATGCTCCTATTCCGCGGCCTGCAGACGGGCCGGTGCCGGGCCAAAATCTTCCCGGAAGTGCTTCAAGGCGCTCAGCACGGGGTAGGGCGTGAAGCCGCCCAGCGCGCAGAGCGAGCCGAACTTCATCGTGTTGCAGAGGTCCTCGACGAGAGCGAGGTTTTCAGCCACGCGCTCGCCGCGGATGATCTTCTCGATGGTCTCGACGCCGCGGGTCGAGCCGATCCGGCACGGCGTGCACTTGCCGCAGGATTCGATCGCGCAGAATTCCATCGCAAAGCGGGCCTGCTTGCGCATATCGACGCTGTCGTCGAACACGACGATGCCGCCATGGCCGATCAATCCATCGCGCGCGGCGAAGGCTTCATAGTCGAACGGCGTATCAAAAAGAGCGCGCGGGAAGTAGGCGCCCAGAGGGCCGCCGACTTGCACCGCGCGCACCGGACGGCCGGTGAAGGAGCCGCCGCCGATTTCGTCAACCAGTTCGCCGAGCGTGATGCCGAACGCGGTCTCGAACAGGCCGCCATATTTCACGTTGCCGGCAAGCTGGATCGGCATCGTGCCGCGCGAACGACCCATGCCGAAGTCCGCGTAAGCCTTGGCGCCATTGTCGAGGATGAACGGGATCGCCGCGAACGACAGCACGTTGTTGATCACCGTGGGCCGGCCGAACAGGCCCTTGTGCGCGGGCAGCGGTGGCTTGGCGCGGACGATGCCGCGGCGGCCTTCGAGGCTTTCGAGCAGCGAGGTTTCCTCGCCGCAGACATAGGCGCCGGCGCCGACGCGCACCTCGATATCGAAATCATGGGTGGAGCCGCCGATGCGCGCGCCGAGATAGCCGGCGCGCTTGGCCGCCGCGATCGCGGCGTTCATCGCTTCGACCGCGTGAGGATATTCGGACCGGGTATAGATGTAGCCCTTGGTGGCACCGACCGTGATGCCGGCGATCGTCATGCCTTCGATCAGGATGAACGGATCGCCTTCCATGATCATGCGGTCGGCGAAGGTGCCGCTGTCGCCTTCGTCGGCATTGCAGACGATGTACTTGCAGTCGGCGCTGGCCTGCGCCACCGTCTTCCACTTGATGCCAGTTGGGAAGCCGGCGCCGCCGCGGCCACGCAGGCCGGAGGCGGTGACGTCGGCAAGGATTTCGTCGGAGGAGAGCGCTAGCGCCCGCTCCAGGCCCTTGTAGCCGCCATGGGCGCGATAGTCCTCGACGGAGCGCGGATCGACCACGCCGCAGCGCGCGAAGGTCAGGCGGGTCTGGCGCTTGAGCCAAGGGATGTCGTCGGCGGTGCCGAGCCGCAGCGGATGCGGTCCGTCGGCAGCCATCGCATCGAGCAGGGAGGCGGCGTCCGCAGCGCTTACCGGCCCGAACGCGACCCGGCCCGCCGCTGTCGCGACCTCGACCATCGGCTCCAGCCAATAGAGCCCGCGCGAGCCGGTTCTGACGATCTCGATTCGAAGGCCGCGCTGCTCGGCGGCGAGCTCCAGCGCTGCCACGACCTCATTGGCACCGACGGCGATAGCACCGGCATCGCGGGGGACAAAGAGTCGCATCGTCATCGCTGCGCTTCCTTGACCAGCGCATCAAGCCGAGCTTCATCGAGCCGGCCGACAATACGGCCATCCAGCATCCCTGACGGCGCCGTGGCGCAAAGGCCGAGACAGTAGATCGGCTCCAGCGTCACGCGCTCATCGGCAGTGGTGTTGCCAAGCGCAATGCCAAGCTTGGCTTCCGCGCGCGCCGCCAGTGCATCGCCGCCGGCGGCCTGGCAGGCCTCCGCGCGGCACAGCTTCAGCACGTGGCGGCCTGCGGGCGCCTTGCGGAAATCATGGTAGAAGGTGAACACGCCATGGACCTCGGCGCGCGACAGATTGAGCGCGGCAGCGACCATCGGGATCGCGGGCTCGGGCACGTAGCCGAAGGCTTCCTGCAGGGCATGCAGGATCACCAGCGTCGCGCCTTCGAGCTTGGCATGTTCGCCGATGATCTCGGCGCCGCGCGCTTCATTCCAGGGTTCGTAGGCGGACGTCATCCATACCTCTCAAATCGGAGAGTTCTTTGCTCCTCCCATGAGAGTTGGAATCGATCTAGATATCAATAAAGCTGTTCCATGCTGCGATCGTGAACGGTGATCGATTTGGATATAAAATCGATCGATACGGCATTAGAATTGGTAGTAGAACACCCTGTCCGATACGGCTTTTTCTCGTGTTCACGCCGGTTGTGATCACTATATTTGCAATGTCATGCCAGAGCTGATGAGGCCCTTTTGATCGACAAGCTTGAACTCCTGTTGGCGCTCGCAAAGGAGCGGCATTTTGGCCGCGCGGCCGAGGCGTGCGGCGTCACGCAGCCGACGATGTCGACGAGCCTCAAGCAGCTCGAGGATCTCCTCGGTGTGATGTTGGTGCAACGCGGCTCCCGCTTCCAGGGCTTCACGCCCGAGGGCGAGCGCGCGCTCGACTGGGCGCGGCGGATCGTCGGCGATGCCCGCGCGATGCGCGAGGAGATCAATGGGCTGAAGCACAAGCTCTCCGGCGAGATCCGGATCGCGGCGATCCCGACCGCGCTCGGCATGGTGGCTTCGCTGACCACACCGTTTCGCGCCCGTCATCCGGACGTGCGTTTCCGCATCCAGTCTTGCACCTCGTCCGACGTGCTCGGCCTTCTGGAGAACCTCGAGGTCGATGCCGGCCTGACCTATATCGAGAACGAGCCGATCGGGAAGGTTCGCACCATCCGCCTCTATGGCGAGAGCTACCGGTTGCTGACATCGCCTGATGCCATGTTCGGCGATCGCGACACCGTCACATGGAAAGAGGTCGGCCAGGTGCCGCTGTGCCTGCTGACGCCCGACATGCAGAACCGCCGCATCATCGATCGTGCACTTCGCTCGGTCGGTGCGGAGGCAACGCCGACCTTGACTTCGAATTCGCTGCTCGTGCTCTACACCCATGTGAAGACGGGACGCTGGGCAAGCGTGATGCCGGCAAAGCTCGCGGAGACGCTTGGCCTCGCTGATGCCGTGCGCAGCATTCCGATCGTCGATCCCGTGGTGAATTACAGCATCGGCCTGGTGATCCCGCAGCGCGATCCGATGACGCCCTTGATCGCCGCCCTGGTCCAGGTCGCGCGCGAAGTCGCTCCCGCGCTGGAGTCGGTCTCTCCGGATCCCGGCACCTGACCAACATTCCGGCCGTTCTCGCGGCCGAATGGCGGCGGAATGCTGATTTTCCCCAAGCCTAAGGCGATGCGGCGGAGATCGTCTGAATCTTTCTCGCCGTGCAGCATCAACGGGAACTTGCCGAGCGTTTGGCTGTTGCAATAGCGCGCCTGGTCCAAACGCTGAGGAGCTCTCGTGAATCGTCGCCAGCTACTGCAAGGCTCGGCAGTGCTGCCGGCACTCGTGCTGTTTCCGGGAACCGAGGCGGTCGCGGCCGTTCCGTTTGGCGCGTCCACCGTTCGCGAACTCGCGCGCAGCCTTGCGAGCAAATCGTTCGAGGCTCCCGATGAAAAGCTGCCCGCTAAGCTGAACGATCTGAACTACGATCAATACCGCTCGATCCGCTTTCGGCCGGAACGTGCGCTGTGGCGCGCCGAAAAGCTGCCGTTCGAGGCGCAGTTCTTTCACCGCGGCTTCTTCTACAAGAACAAGGTCAGCCTCTTCGAGGTCGTCGACGGCCAGGCGAACGAGATCCGTTATCGCAAGGAGGATTTCTCGTTCGGCAACGACGTGCCGGCGTTCACTGCTGATGATCTCGGCTTTGCCGGCTTTCGCATCCACGCACCGATCAACAAGCCCGACTACTACGACGAGGTCTGCGTCTTCCTCGGCGCGAGCTATTTCCGTGCCGTCGCGAAGGGCGAAACCTACGGATTGTCGGCGCGGGGATTGTCGATCGATACCGGCGAGGCGAAGGGAGAGGAGTTTCCCACTTTCAAGGCGTTCTGGCTGGAGCGCCCCGCCGCCAACGCGACCTCACTCGTGATCCACGCGCTGCTCGACAGCAAGAGCTGCGCCGCGAGCTATCGCTTCACCCTGCGGCCCGGCGAGACCACAGTGTTCGACGTCGAGATGTCGCTCTATCCGCGGGTCGATCTCGAGCACGCAGGGCTCGCGCCGATGACCAGCATGTTCTTCTTCGGCCCCAATGACCGCGACGAGGTCGACGATTTTCGCCCCTCGGTGCACGATTCCGACGGGCTCGCGATTTTCAACGGCAAGGGCGAAAGCCTGTGGCGTCCCCTGAGCAATCCGCGGGACCTTCAGATCAGCACCTTCCAGGACCTCAATCCACGCGGCTTCGGGCTGATGCAGCGCGAGAAGAGATTTGCCGCCTACGAGGATATCGAATCGCGTTTCGAAGCCCGCCCGAGCCTCTGGGTCGAGCCGATCGGCGATTGGGGCGAGGGCGGCGTCGTGCTGATCGAGATTCCGACCAGAGAGGAAATCCACGACAACATTGCAGGGTTCTGGCGGCCGAAGGTGCCGCTGAAGGCGAAGAGCGAAAACAATTTCACCTATCGCCTGCATTGGGGTCCGGATGCGCCGAAACCTCATTCGCTCGCCCGCTTTGTGCGCACCGGCATCGGCGCGCGCGGCGAGGGCAGCAAGTTGTTCGTGCTGGATCTGGTCGGCGACAACCTGAAGGGCGTCGATCCCAACAGCATCAAGGGTGTCGTCACCGCCGAAAAGTCCGAGATCACCAACATTGTCACGCAACCGAATCCCGACACGGGTGGGTGGCGGCTCAGCTTCCAATGCGCGGTGAAGAAGGATACGCCGGTCGAGCTTCGGGCGTTGTTGGTGAGAGACGATAAGCCTCTTTCCGAAGTGTGGGTTTATCGATGGGCTCCGTAGCGACGTCGTCGCCGCTGACGCCGGACGCGCCGACCGCCGGGTTCCTGCCACGCGAATATCCGCTCGAGATGATCACGTCGGACTTCGGCCGCGCGCCGCAGGCAACGCGGCAGCCTGTGCCGGTGGCATCGAGCATGTGGCTGCGGCGGACATTTGTGTTCGCGGCCGCCATCGCGGTCACCGGCGCCGGCGCCTATGAGATGCACAGGGTGCTCGAAGTCGGTGGCGTGACCCTTCTGGAATGGATGGTGCTGGCGCTGTTCGTGGCGTTGCTCGCCTGGATCGGCTTCTCGTTTGCCTCCGCTGTTGCGGGCTTTTTCGTCCTGCTCGGCCGGAAGGGAAGCGCACTGCAAATCGCCGCTGACGGCACGTTGCCTGAAATCGCTGGCCGCACGGCGGTGTTGCTGCCGACCTACAATGAAAACGAAAATCAGTTGATGGCCCGGCTGCATGCGATCTACGAATCCGTCGAGGCGACCGGTTATGGTGAGCACTTCGATTGGTTCGTGCTGAGCGACACCACCGATCCCGATATCTGGATCGCCGAGGAGCGCGCTTTCCTGAAATTGCGGCAGGCCTGCGGTTCCGCTCGGCTCTACTACCGTCACCGCGCCAACAATGTCGCGCGCAAGTCCGGCAATATCGCCGAGTGGGTCTCGCGCTTCGGGAGCGGCTATCAGTTCATGATCGTCCTCGATGCCGACAGCCTGATGACGGGCGAGACGATGGTGCGGATGGTCCATGCGATGGAGGCGAACCCCGCGGCCGGCTTGCTGCAGACGCTGCCGATCATCGTCAACGCGCGAAGCCTGTTCAGCCGCCTGCAGCAATTTGCCGGCCGGCTCTACGGGCCGATGATCGCCGCCGGCGTGGCCTGGTGGCACGGCTCCGAAGGCAATTACTGGGGACACAATGCCATCATCAGGGTGCGCGCATTTGCGGAAGCGGCCGGCTTGCCGGAATTGCGCGGGCGAAAGCCGTTCGGCGGACATATTCTGAGCCACGACTTTGTCGAGGCCGCGCTGATGCGACGTTCCGGCTGGGGCATCTATATGGCGCCGACCCTCGGCGGCAGCTTCGAGGAAGTGCCGCCTTCGCTATTGGATTTCGCAGCGCGGGACCGCCGATGGTGCCAGGGAAATCTGCAGCATCTCGCCGTATTGCCCACGCGCGGACTGCATTGGATTTCGCGCCTGCATTTCATGACCGGGATCGGCTCGTACATCACTGCGCCGCTCTGGTTTACGTTCCTGCTGCTCGGCATCCTGATCTCGCTGCAGGCACGCTTTGTCCGCCCGGAATATTTTCCGAAAGGGTTTTCGCTGTTTCCGAACTGGCCGGCGCAGGACCCCGTTCTCGCAGCCTGGGTGTTCGGCGCCACCATGGCGCTGCTGATCGTGCCGAAGCTGCTCGGCTATCTGCTGCTATTGACGCAGCGGGAAACGCGGCGGCAGTTCGGCGGGGCCATCCGCGCGTTCCTTGGCGTCATCGTCGAGGTGCTGATCTCCGCCATGATCGCGCCTGCGATGATGGTGTTCCAGTCGATCGCGGTGATCGAGATCCTGATCGGCCGTGACGCCGGATGGCAGACGCAGCGCCGCGACGACGGCTCGGTCGAGCGGCGCGAGCTCTATCGCAAATACGGAGTGCCCACGGCCTTCGGCGTGCTGATGGCCGCGAGCGCCTATGCCGTCTCTCTGCCGCTATTGTTGTGGATGTCGCCGGTCATCGTCGGCCTGCTGTTTGCGATTCCGATCGGCGCCTACACCGCGAGGCCGCGGATGAAGTCGCTGTTTGCAACACCGGAGGAGGTCGCGCCGCCTTCCGTGCTGGTCCGTGCGAACGAGTTGGCAGCGTCGCCTGCGGTTGACCGCGGCCGCGCGCTGGTCGAACTGCAACGCGATCCGTCATTCCTGGCGCAACATCTCCGCTCGCTTCCCCCGCCGAAGCGCCGACGGCCGGAGGAAATCGACCCGCATCTGGCAACGGCGCGCGCTCGCATCGAGGCGAGCGATACCTTCGAGCAGGCGGTTGCCTCTCTCAGTGCCCGCGAGACGCTGGCGGTGCTGAACGATCGAGCTTTGCTGGAAGGTGTCCTGAAGTTGGCTCCGGGAAAGGTCACCTGAATCGCGAACTCTTTATGCCGCCGCCCGCAGCCTTGCCGCGCAGACGTCGCGGGGCAGGGCGATGCGGACCACGGTGCCGACGCCGAGCTTCGAGCGCAGCTTCATCGAGCCGCCGTGCAGGCTGGTCAGCGAGCGTGCGATCGCAAGGCCGAGGCCCGAGCCCTGATAGGTCTTGGTGAGCTGGCTCTCGACCTGCTCGAACGGCTTGCCGAGGCGCTGCAGCGAGTCCGGTGCGATGCCGATGCCGGTGTCGGCGATCAGCATCACGATGCGATCGTCCAGCACCTGGCTGCGCACGATCACGCGGCCATTGTCGGGCGTGAACTTCACGGCGTTGGAGAGCAGGTTGACGATGATCTGCTTGATCGCGCGGCGATCGGCCACCACGGGAATCGTGCTCCCGATGTCGGCATCGAGCGTCAGGTTCTTGACCTGCGCGCGTCCGGACACCACGCGCAGCGATTCCGCGAGCGTCCGCGACAGGTCGAGCGGCTCGAGGTCGAGCTTCATGCGTCCGGCCTCGATCTTCGACATGTCGAGGATATCGTTGATGACGTCGAGCAGATATTTGCCGCTGGTGAGGATGTCGTGGCAATATTCCTGGTACTTGTCCGAGCCGAGCGCGCCGAACATGCCGCTGCCCATGATCTCGGAGAAGCCGATGATTGCGTTTAGCGGCGTGCGCAGTTCGTGACTCATGTTGGCGAGGAATTTCGACTTGGCGGCGTTGGCTTCTTCGGCGCGGGTCTTCTCCTGCGAGTATTTCTCGGCGAGGTCGGCGAGCTCGATCGCCTGCCGCTCGAGTTCGGTCTGCGAGCGCTTCAGATCGACGACGGTGGCGCGCAGGCGCAGGTCGTTGTCGACCAGCTTCTGCTCATGCGCCTTGATGCGGGTGATGTCGGTGCCGACGGAGACATAGCCGCCGTCCTTGGTGCGGCGCTCCGAGATGTGCAGCCACTTTCCGTCCTCGAGCTGCGCCTCGAAGGTGCGCGCGCCCGGCATCGGCACGCCGGCCTCGTGCAGGCGGGTGCGCACCTCGGGCATGCTGCCGACCTCGATCACGGTCTCGTAGGAGGTGCCGGGAGCAACGGCCGAATCCGGCAGCTTGTGCAGGCGCTGGAAGTGCGAGTTGCAGAGCACAAGGCGGTCCTCGGCATCCCAGAGCACGAAGGCTTCCGGAATGGTCTCGATGGCGTCGCGCAGTCGCAGGTCCGCTTCCACGGTCTTCTCGGCGAGGCTCTTCTGCTCGGTGATGTCGACCGCAATTCCGATCAGGTGCAGGCCGCCATCGGCCGCGGTGAGGCTGAGCTCGCAGCGCACGCGCAGCCAGATCCAGTGGCCCTCGGTGTGCTGCATGCGGAACGACTGGTCGATGTGATCGATCTTGCCGGAGATGAGCTGGTCGGCAATGTCGAACAGATCGATGTCGTCGGATTTCACCAGCGCGTTGACCTCGCCGAAGGTCAGGAGGTCGTTGCGCGATTCGAGGCCGAGCAGGGTGAACATCGACTGCGACCAGAAGATGCGGCCGCGCGAGAGGTCCCAGTCCCACAACCCGCAGCGGCCGCGGTTGAGCGCAGTGTCGATCCGGCCGCGGACGGCGTCATTGATGAGATCGCCCTCGCGGGCGCGGGTCGACTGCCAGTGGAAGGCGAAGCCGAGGATGAGCACGACGAAGCCCGTGGTCGCCGAGAGCGTCACCGAGAGCGCGGCGTCCGATCCCCAGATCGGCTCGTTGGTCTCCTGGATCACGATCACGCGGCCGGGCAGCGATTTCACCGGGACCGAGATTGCCAGCGCGCTGTCGCCATTCGGCAGGATCATGTCGGTGAGGATGCCCTGCTGGCTGGGCGCGGCGAGCAGTTGCGCGGTGGAGACGATATCGAGCACCCGGTCGTTCTCGCCGAACGCATCGATCGGGGCGCGGGCGAGCACGCGGTGATCGGCGCTGGTGACGATGACATGGCGGCCCCGGGCGATGCCCCAGGACGGAATCAGATCGGCCAGCAGGCCCTGCAACTGCTCGATATTGCCGAGGCGCTCGCGGCGGCTCGACGTCAGGCGATCGAGCCGCTCGGCCAGGATATCGGAGAGGGCGGCGAGATCGCGCTTCAGGGCGGAGCGCTTCTGCCGGTTCTGGTCGACCACCTGGACGAAGGCGCCAAGACAGATCGTGATCAGGAAGGCGATGATGAGCGTGGGCACGGCCCGGCGCAGCGCAGGCTCGGCGGTCAAGAGCCTGTGGTAGTCTGGTTTCGCGATCGATTGCGCCAATCCCTTGATCGAATCGGATTGGACGCACGCGTTCGCCGCATGCGCACGCGCCATGCCCTAGACCCCCACCGCAATCTGATTTGCACACAGTCGGAAGCCAACCCCACGTTGCTCCCGAATCAATACGATTTGAATCCAGTTTTTCCGGCGTGTCGAGAGTCAACGATTCGTTAATGCGAAATAATTCTTGTCCAAGAGAGAAACGAGGCATGCAAATCGAGTCCGAAACGAGAACGTCGCGGTTTCCTACGGCCGCGACGGCTCGGCGTGACTGATGACGCGCTTGATGGTGGGGAAGGCGCGTCGCAGGGCGCGCTCGATCTCGTCGACGCCCTCATGCACCTTGATGACGCTCATCGACGGTGCGGCACGGCAGTGGAAGTTGACGATCTCGCCGGCGTCGGAGTCGCGGACGCGCACATTGTGGATGTCATGAATCGGGCCGTCAGCGGCAAAGCGCGTCAGCGCCTCCCTGATGGTTTCGACCCGACCGGGCGCGGCGTCGCTGCCCCACGGGAGTTCCGGCTCGAGCGGCTCGATATGGGTGTCGACCTCGACGTCCTCGCCGAAGTCCGCGCGGATCGCGCGCTCGAGATCGTGGGCAATGGCATGGGCCGCGGTGAGCTCCATCTCGCCGTCGACCTCGAGGTCGATGCTGACGATCAGCTTCTCGCCGAGCGCGTGGACGGTGACGTGATGGATGGCAAGCCCGGAATTGCGCGCGATCACCATGATGCGCTCGCGCACGCTCTCATTGTCGCGCGCGACCGGCACCGCGGTGAAGGTGAGGTCGGCATCGCCAAGCACGCCGGTGACCGCGGCCTGGGCCCTGCGCTTGATGTCTTCGACCCGGTCGATCGGAGTGGTGCGCGGCACCTTGGCGATCGCATCGATGAAATAGGTCGGGCCGACCATCCGCACGCGCAGCCGCTCGACATCGATGACGCCGGACACGTTCCGGATCGCTGCGATCGCCTGCTCCATCGCGCCTTCCGGCGCGCGGTCAACGAGGGTCTCCACGGTCGAGCGCGCCATCCGTAGGCCGAGCAGTGCGATCATGACGGCAACGGCGATCGCCGCCGCGGCATCGCCCCACCAGAAGCCGAGAGCGGTGAGCACGAGGCCGATGATGACGGCGAAGGAGTCCATCACGTCGGAAGCGAAATGCAGCGCATCGGCTGCCAGCGCCTGGCTCTTGGTGTCGCGCGCGGCGCGATGCAGCGCCCGTGCCCGCCACAGATTGACGAGGATGTCGACGATGAGGACCACGAAGGGGATCGCCGAGATCGTCGGTGGCGCAGCGCCTTCGCTCAGCCGGCTATAGGCCTCGACCAGGATGCCGCCCGCGAGCACGTAAAGCAGGGCGATGACGCCGAGCGCGGAGATGCTCTCGAGCTTGCCATGGCCATAGTGATGCTCCTGGTCCGCCGGCCGATCGGACACCCGCACCACGGCCCAGGTGATGATGGTGGCGACAAGGTCGATCGTGGAGTGCAAGGCCTCCGAGATCAGCGCCAGCGAGCCGATCGCGATCCCGACGGCGAATTTCGCCGCCGCGAGCGTACCGCTGGCGAGAACCGAGATCGCCGCGACCGAGGATTTGACGTTGTGCGCGCTCATGGGCTGCGGTGTAGCAGGGCGTTGCTGAACATCAAGTGCCGTTCGCGACACGCAACCGCCACTCACTCGCAACAGCAGGTGTGTTGCGAATTATTCCGAATCCAGAAAGTGTGTTGCGTAAGTTCAGCAGGCACATTTCAGATGCAGCTCTACATTCTCGCGGCGCGTTTCGCCCGAGTTTTGCAGGATCATTCGCCCCGGAACCAGAGGGCGCAGGGAACGCCGGGTGCGCGCTGCACCCGCGGTCTCGTGTGCATAAGTGCACAAAGAAGCGCACACGAGCATACAGGTTCAGCGGAGACACTCCGGCATTCCCTGCGCAATGGTTTTACGGCTTATATCGCGCTCTCCTCGGTGAGACCGGGCTTCTTGCCACCGTCGCCCGCGAGAGGCGTTGGCTCCTCACGGACTTGACGCCAGCGTCGGGGCGTCAGGACCACACGACTTCGCCGTCCGCCTCATGCGCACTCGTCCGTTGCGCAATCCGCGTCCACCGCATCCCACCGCAACACTCGTGACGATCGCGAAGCGCCCCTCAATCGGGTGAGACGCGCGAATTCATAGACTGATTTGCATTTCGGAAAAACAGAAATATTTTTTCCGAGGGGACTGGACAGGTTTTGCTGATTTGCCCGTCCGGGCAGGAGGACCGTGCGGCCGTCGCCCTGCCGCGAACACAATGCTCGCGGGCAACCGTTTGGGAGCAAAGCGGACAGCAGGTCGTAGTCAGAGCTCGCGGACTCGGCCGAAGATGCCCAAAGCGGGCGAAAATGAAAAAACATAAAAAAAATAAAAGAATGGTCGTTTCCCCTTGGTCCAATTTACCCGCACTGGCCCGCTTTCAAAGTCAGTCGTTCAATCACTGATATCATATGGAGACGCGCAAATGAGTAAGCTTGTTTCGGTAGGACTGATCGCCGCGGCCGTGTGCGCTAATTTCGCCAGTCCGGCCCTGGCGGCGTGGTACGACAAAAACGGCGCGGTCATCCACCCCTCCCGCGTCGTTCACTGCATCCGGGCTCCAGACGTTGGCCAGTTTGCCGGAGGTGCGTGGAATACTCCTCCCTGCGAGCCGGCAACCCGGGGCCGAGGCACCAGGGCGGCGTGGTACGACAAAAACGGCGCAGCCATCCCTCCCTCCCGCGTCGTTCACTGCATCCGGGCTCCAGACGTTGGCCAGTTTGCCGGAGGTGCGTGGAATAATCCTCCCTGCGAGCCGGCAACCTGGCGCTGAGGCGCCAGGTAAACACTAAAAAGCGCGTATGGGTCGGCGAAAAGCCCGCTCTGTCCGGGGCTGCCTTCTTCGACCTGTACCGACCCGCGCGAAGAAAGCTGCAAGATGCTGCCGAGATTCCCTGCGAAGGAATGTTCAATGGTCAGGACGGTTCGCTGACGATGTACGCCGGCGCCAAATCGCCGGACGTAGACAGGGAGAGCACCGGCCACCCGCGAGCGGCCCGTTCCATGGCGCCGCGCGTGGAGGCATGGATTGCTTCGTCGCGGAGCCTGTCATCGGGCCCGCCAGAGGCGGGACCCGTTGGCTCCTCGCAATGACGGGGGCTGTCATTCCGGGGCGATGCGAAGCATCGAGCCCGGAATCCATCTGGCCGGATCAACGACCGCCAACTGATGCTCGAATACACGGGGGGCGTGGTCTGCGGGATGGGCGTGGAAAAAGATGCACCCGTTCATGACTTCAGCAGGGCATCGGTTGGTCACTCCGACCTACACAGGTCTTGGTGAGAGGGAGCACTTGGCCAGCCCGTCAAACGATCTTGAAACTCATATCCAGGACATTCTGCAGGTCATTAAAATATGAAGACCTGAGTGAAATTGTGCTAGTCGGCCATAGCTACGGCGGCATGGTCGCAACAGGGGTTGCCGACCGGGTTCGAGATCGCATCGCCCGATTGATTTATCTCGATGCCTTTGTCCCAACGGACGGACAATGTTTGATGGATGCGAACCCACCGACGGTACGGCAGCGCATGCAAGAAGCCGCAAAGGCGGCCGATGGATGGCGGGTACCATCCAATCCTATTCCGCCTGACACATCGGAAGCTGACGTGAAATGGATTTCCGAGCGTCGGGTCCTCCAATCCATCAAGTGCTTCGAGCAGCCGCTTGCGATGCGCGGCAATCTGACTTTGCCGCGCAGCTACGTTTATTTCACCCGCGTGACTCCTGCGGACACCTTCCGACCATTCGCCGAGCGCGCAAAAAACGATCCCAATTGGCACTATTACGAGCTCGACGCCAGCCATTCAGCGCACGTAACTGCCCCTGAAGCGCTTGCGCGGCTGCTGCAAACGATCGTGTCGCAACCCACATAGGCTGAGCGCTCGCGCCTGGCAGCGCGTTATGTCCGGAGCCGCGAACCGAGTTGCCACGTTTTGAGGAGTGCGCGCTTGCGCGCGCCGCTCCTCATCGAGGGCGGCTCTTGGCCCACGGCCGAAACCCGGATTGAAGATCGCCGCGTCAGCTCACCGCGATAGACCGGACGCCGCTCAGCGGGGCGTCAAATGCCGCTTGTGACCCAATTCGGACATTGGGATCGCGGGTATTGATCGTATCGTTTAGCCGCGACGCCCGGCCAGTGTGCGATCTTTCGGATGGTCGTGAAATTGTATAGTCTTCTTTAGAGCTGCTCTTTGAGGCGGGACGTGCCGACGTCTCCGTTCGAGGTGAATGAGCAGCGGGAACTGCCGTCGGCGAGCATCGCACTCTCAATAAAACCGACAGTCCTTTTGTGC
>NZ_JADYVX010000027.1 GCF_020194175.1 Bradyrhizobium sp. BRP22
AGTCCACTGCGCTGATACTGGAGACGAGCGGCTTTGGTCCACGGCATGGTGTCCTCCCTCGAATCTTTGCAAATCCGAAGGAATCACAGGCCCGCCAAAACCGCTCACCCTTTTTCGGTCAGGCTCTGAGGAGCGGCCTTCAGGCCGCGTCTCGAAGGATGAGCTCCGGGCGAGATTGGGGCCTCATGGTTCGAGACGCCGCTCGCGCGGCTCCTCACCATGAGGAGTTAGACGTCCCGCTGCCGCAACAAGTCCTCGAGATCGAGCCGCCTGGTGAACATCGCAAGCTTGCCGTCCGGCGTGCGCGGCCATTGCTGTTCCGGCCGGTCCCAATAGAGCTCGACGCCGTTCTCGTCGGGGTCGCGCAGATACAGCGCCTCGCTGACGCCATGGTCGCTGGCGCCGTCGAGCGGGATGCCGGCAGCGAGCACGCGGTGCAGCGCATCTGCCAGCGCAGGGCGGGTGGGGTAGAGGATCGCGGTGTGGAACAGGCCGGTGGTGCCTGGCGGCGGCGGATGGCCGCCTTTGCTCTCCCAGGTGTTCAGCCCGATGTGGTGATGATAGCCGCCCGCCGAGATGAACGCCGCACCGGAGCCCATGCGCTGCTGCAGCTCGAAGCCGAGCACGCCGCAATAGAAGCCGAGCGCGCGATCGAGATCGGCGACCTTCAGGTGCACATGACCGATCCGCGTGCCGGCGATGATGGGAGGATTTTGCGCCATGCTGCTGCTCCAGTTGAAAGAGTTGATGTAGCGATGACCGGAGCGCAGCGGAACCGGCCTATCCTGAAACCCTGTGTTTCCGCCGGCGTCCTTGGTTTCCGCCAACGTCCCTGGCTCACGCCAGCTCCGACACCTCGCCATCAGGCAGGCCGAATTCGAACGTGTTCAGCGTCATCGACACCATCGTGTAGTAGCCGCAGAGCCCGATGATCTCGACCACGCCGCGGACGCTGAGCACCTCGACCGCGTCATCATACAACGTCTGCGACAGCCCATGGCCTTCGTGCAGCGATTTCGCCACGTCGTAGATCATCCTGGCCTTGGGGTCGTCGAATTCAGGCGTGCGGCGGTCGCGGATGTCGTCGATGACCTTGGGATCGAGCCCGCCTTTCAGCGCAAGGCGCTTGTGCGCCCACCATTCGTAATGCGCGGTGAAATGACGCGCGGTGACGAGGATCGCGATCTCCGAAAGCTTTGGCGGGAAGATCGTGTTGAAGCGAAGCATCTCGCCGAGCCGCGTGGCATGCCTGGCCATTTCCGGGCTGTTGAGCCAGGCCATCATCGGCGCCGGTGCCGAGCCGCGCTTGCCGGCGATCGCCTCGTCATAGGTCTGTTTTTGCGCCTCGTTCATTTCGCCAGGCGAAAGCAGCTTCAGCCTCATGTCCGTTTCCTCTTGTTTTTCAATCGTTACGCCGCAAAGCGAATACACCCGTTTCAGCCATCCGGCCACCGGCGGCGCACGCATGGAAATGTTGAATTCCACGGCCCGGCGGCTAAGGTCGTTTCAACAATTCGTCAGATGGAAGCGCCCGATGGCCGATCTTGAGAAATTCCGCAGCGAAACCCGCGCCTGGCTGGAGCAGAACTGCCCGCCGGAAATGCGCAAGCCCATGACCTCGGAGAGCGACACGTTCTGGGGCGGCCGCAACGCCAAATTCTCCTCCGAGGCGCAGCGGGTCTGGTTCGAGCGGATGCGCGACAAGGGCTGGACCGTGCCGCATTGGCCGAAGGAATATGGCGGCGGCGGGCTCGATGGCGAGGAAGCCAAGATCGTGCGCCAGGAGATGGCGGCGATCGGCGCGCGGCAGCCGCTGACCTCGTTCGGCATCTCCATGCTCGGGCCGGCGCTGCTCAAATACGGCACGGAGGCGCAGAAGAGGGAACACCTGCCGAAGATCACGGCCGGCCTGATCCGCTGGTGCCAGGGCTATTCCGAGCCGAACGCCGGCTCCGATCTCGCCTCGCTGCAGACGCGCGCCGAGAGTGACGGCGATGATTTCATCATCAACGGCCAGAAGATCTGGACCTCTTATGCCAACTATGCGGATTGGATCTTCTGTCTGGTGCGCACCGATCCGGCCGCGAAGAAGCATGACGGCATCAGCTTCATCCTGTTCGACATGGCCTCGAAGGGCGTGTCGACCAAGCCGATCCTTTTGATTTCAGGCTATTCGCCGTTCTGCGAAACGTTCTTCGATAACGTACGCGTGCCGAAGTCACATGTTGTCGGCACCATCAACCGCGGCTGGGACGTTGCGAAATATCTGCTGCAGCACGAGCGCGCGATGATCTCGGGCATGGGCGAGCGCGGCGTGGGCCGGCCGCTCGGCCAGATCGCGGCCGATTCCATCGGCGCCGACGAGCAGGGACGGCTGGATGACGCGGTGCTGCGCAGCCAGATCGCGACGTTCGAGGTCGATGAAGCCGCGCTCGCGGCAGCCGCCGAGCGTGCGGTTGATCTTGCGAAAGCCGGGCAGGCGCATCCGGCATTCTCCTCGGCGATGAAATATTACGGTACCGAGCTGAACAAGCGACGCTACGAGATCCTGATGTCGGCGGGCGGCATCGACGCGCTGGAATGGGAAAGCGAGCGTTCCAGGGGCGGCGCGCGGCCGCGTGCCTGGCTGCGCACCAAGGCCAATTCGATCGAGGGCGGCACGAGCGAGGTGATGCTCGGCATTGTCGCCAAGCGCATCCTCGATCTGCCGGGAGCTTGACACACCATGGCCCTCGTCCTCACCGAAGAACAATCCATGCTGCGCGACAGCGCGCGCGGCCTCATCAGCGACAAGGCGCCGGTCTCGCATCTGCGCCAGTTGCGCGACAGCAAGGACGAAACCGGCTTCTCGCGCGAACTCTGGAAGATCTTTGCCGAGATGGGCTTCTCCGGCCTCCTGGTGCCGGAGCAATATGGCGGCAGCGGGCTCGGCGCGGTCGAGGCCGGGATCGTGATGGAGGAGATCGGCCGCACGCTGATGCCCTCGCCGTTCCTCGCCACGTCGGTGCTGGCGGCTTCGGCGCTGCTGCGTGGCGGCAGTGAGGCGCAGAAGGCGCAACATCTGCCTGGCATCGCCGACGGCTCGCTGCTCGCGGCGCTCGCAGTCGATGAAGGCGCCAAGCATCGGCCGCTGCAGACCAATATGCAGGCGGTGCGATCAGGCAACGGGTTCAGGCTGAACGGCGATAAGGCGCTTGTCGTCGATGGCCACACCGCGGGTCTCCTCATCGTCGCCGCGCGTACCGCCGGCAGCGCCGGGGAGAAGAACGGGGTGACCCTGTTCCTGGTCGATCCGAAGGCAAAAGGGATTGCGACCGAGCGCACCATCATGGTCGATTCTCACAACGCCGCGCGGATCGTCTTCGACAATGTCGAGGTCGATGCTGACAGCGTGCTGGGGGAAGTCGACCAGGGCTATCCGCTGCTCGAAACCGTGCTCAATGTCGGCCGCGGCGCGGTGGCATCCGAAATGGTGGGCCTCAGCGAAGAGGTGTTCGGCCGCACCGTCGCCTACCTGAAGGAGCGGAAACAGTTCGGCAAGGCGATCGGCGAATTCCAGGCGCTGCAGCACCGCGCGGCCCAGCTCTACATCGATATCGAGATCACCCGCGCCGCGGTGTTGAAGGCGCTGCAGGCGCTTGATGCCGACGCCGCCAATGCGGCCAGCGCTGTCTCTGTTGCAAAAGCGCGGGCCGGCACGACGGCGACGCTCGCCGTGCAGGAAGGCGTGCAGATGCATGGCGGCATGGGCATGACCGACCAGTTCGACATCGGCTTCTTCATGAAGCGCGCCCGCGTCTGCCAGGAGCTGTTCGGCGACAGCAATTTCCACGCCGACCAGTTGGCGAGGGCGAAGGGGTATTGAGGGCCTATCCCCTCATGGTGAGGAGCCGCGCGGCGGCGTCTCGAACCATGAGGCCCGGCCGGCGGCCTCATCCTTCGAGACGCGCGTTTCGCGCTCCTCAGGATGAGGTGTGAGACCGGAGGAAACCTCTACCGAATCGGCGGGGCATACTGGATGCCGCCGGCGCTCCAGAGCTGGTTGAGGCCGCGCGGGATCTTCAGCTTCGACTCGCTGCCGATATTGCGATCGTAGACCTCGCCGTAATTGCCGACATGGCGGATGATGCGGGCGGCCCAGTCCTTGCTCAGGCCCAGCACCTCGCCGTAACTGCCTTCGGTGCCGACCAGCCGCATCACCTCGGGCTTCTTCGATTTCAGCGCCTCGTCGATGTTCTTCGAGGTGATGCCGAGCTCCTCGGCGTTGATCATCGCATAGAGCGTCCATTTCACGATCATCATCCAGTCGTCATCGCGCTGCCGCACCACGGGTGCGAGCGGCTCCTTCGAGATGATATCGGGCAGGATGATGTGGTCATTGGGCTTGGAGAGATTGAGCCGAAGCGCATAGAGCTGCGAGGCATCGGCGGTGAGGGTGTCGCACTGCCCGCTGTCATAGGCTTTGACGACATCCTCGAGCTTGCCGAACTTCATCTCCGTATATTTCATGTTGTTGACACGGAAATAGTCGGCAAGGTTGAGTGCCGTCGTGGTTTCCGCCTGCACGCAGACCTTGCTGCCGTTCAAGTCCAGCGCGGAATCGATGTTGCGCGCGCGCGGCAGCATGAAACCTTCGCCGTCATAATAGGCGACCGCCGGGAAATAGAGATCGTAATTGGTCTCGCGCGACATGCTCCAGGTCGAGTTGCGGGAGAGGATGTCCACCTTCCGGCTCTGCAGCTCCTTGAAGCGCTCGCTGGCATCGAGCGGGATGAATTTCGCCTTGGACGGATCGTCGAAGATCGCGGCAGCTACCGCCCGGCAGAAGTCGACGTCGAAGCCGGTCCAGTTGCCCTTCTCGTCGGGGATCGAGAAGCCCGGCAGGCCCTTGTTGACACCACACAGCACCTCGCCGCGGCGGACGGTGCGCTTCAAGGTCTTGGTGTCGTATCGTTCATAGGTGATGGCGGCGGCTGCAACCAGGATCGCGACTGCGAGCCCGATCAGCAGGCCGCCTCGAAATGTGCGCATCATTTATTTCTCGCCAGGTGATGGGGGCAATGGTGTCGGGGAGGGAGAAGGCGGGAGGTTACAGTTCGGGCTTCTGCCGGACGATCACCTTGGTGCCGACCGGGACGCGGTCGTAGAGGTCGGCGACGTCGGCATTGACCAGCCGGAAGCAGCCGGACGAGATCGCGGTGCCGATGGTGTTGGGCTGGTTGGTGCCGTGAATGCGGTAGACGGTGGTGCCGAGATACATTGCGCGGGCGCCGAGCGGGTTGCCGGGGCCGCCGGCCATAAAGCGCGGCAGGTACGGCTGGCGTGCGATCATTTCCGGCGGCGGCGTCCAGTCCGGCCATTCGGCCTTGCGGGTAATGTTGAGGAGGCCCTGCCACTGGAAACCTTCGCGACCGACGCCGATGCCGTAACGAATGGCGCGGCCATTGCCCTGAACCAGGTAGAGATGGCGCTCCGCGGTCGAAATGATGATGGTGCCCGGCGCTTCGTTGGTGCGGTAGTAAACCACCTGCTTGCGCCATTCCGGATCGAGCTCGACATGATCGTCGGGGACCAGGCCTGGCTGATCGCCGACGTCGGGCGCCTGGGCCTGGCTCTGCGACGCAGAAAGCATCAGACCGCCCGCTGCAATGATCATCCAGATCAGGTGACGAAATTTCGTCATACAAAGCTCTCCTTGCTGGCGCGCGGCCAAATCTCTCGATGCTCCACCCAAATCACGAAGCATCAAATCTCAGTGGCAGCTTGATGGCAAGTTTGCGGCGAAGGAAGTAGCTTGCTGGAATACCTGCGATTTCTGTGATGCGCCGTCACCGAGCGGTCTTATTTCGGTGCGATCCAGAGCCGCAAGCCGAACGAAATCAACGTCACGGTGCCGACGCCGCCGAGCCAAAGCGCAGCGAACCACATCAGGCGCTTCGCGAGCGGACGCGGATTTTGTTCGCGCGGCATCAGTGATATCCGCTCCCGGGCCGCACCTTGCCGCGAAACACCCAATACGACCATCCCGTGTAGGCGAGGATCAGCGGAATCAGGATCGCGACGCCGACCAGCATGAAGATCTGGCTGTTGGCGGGCGAGGCTGCCTCCCAGATGGTGATGCTCTGCGGCACGATATAGGGATACATGCTGATGCCGAGGCCGGCATAGGACAGAAAGAACAGCACCAGCGTCAGGAAGAACGGCTGATAGTCATACTTGTTCGCAAGACTGCGCAATAGCAGCACGGTCACGCCCGCTACCGCGATCGGCACCGGCGCGGTCAGGATGATGTTGGGCCAGGTGAACCAGCGCTCGGTATATTGCAGGCTGAGGAAGGGGGTTGCGATGCTGACGGCGCCGATCGCGCCGAGCATCGCGAACAGCAATACCCAGCTCAGTTGATAGGCCTTGTCGCGTAGCGCGCCCTCGGTCTTCATCACCAGCCAGGTCGCCCCCAGGAGCGTGTAGCCCACGACCAGCGATATTCCGGTCAGGACGCTGAACGGCGTCAGCCAGTCCCACCAGCCGCCGGCATATTGCCGCGCCTCGACCTGCACGCCCTGCAGGATGGCGCCGAGCGCAACGCCCTGCGCCAGTGCTGCCAGCAGCGAGCCGCCGAAAAAGGCGATGTCCCAGCGGTTGCGTTCGCGTTGCGTGCGCCAGCGGAATTCGAAGGCGACCCCGCGAAAGATCAGGCCGACCAGCATCGCGATCACAGGCGTATAGAGCGCCGGCATCAGCACGGCATAGGCAAGCGGAAAGGCCGCCATCAGCCCGCCGCCGCCAAGCACCAGCCAGGTCTCGTTGCCGTCCCAGACCGGCGCCACGCTGTTCATGATGACGTCGCGATCCGCCTTCTTTGGAAAGAGCGGAAACAGGATGCCAAGGCCGAGATCGAAACCATCCATGACGACGTAGACGAATACCGCGAAGGCGATGATGAAGGCCCATACCGTGGCAAGATCGACCGTGACGCTCATCGCGCGCCCTCCGCTGCCGCAGCGGCGGCAGCCGGCGTAATGCCGGCAGCGCGGGCGGGAACATCACGCGGCGGTCCCGGTTCGCCCGGATGCGGCGGCGCCGCCATCAGCCGCAGCAGATAGATCACGCCCGCCGTGAACACCGCGAAATAGACGATGACAAAGGCGAGTAGCGAGGAGCCGACCGCAGGCGCGGCGAGCGGAGAGGCCGAATCGGCCGTCCGCAGCAGGCCATAGACCGTAAATGGCTGCCGCCCGGTCTCGGTGGTGATCCAGCCCGCCAGCACCGCGATGAAGCCCGCCGGCCCCATCAGCATCGCGAAGGCGTGCAGGAAGCGCGAGGAATAGAGCTGACCGCGCCAGCGCATCCAGGCGCTGAGCAGGCCGAGTCCCATCATCAGGAAGCCGAGCCCGACCATGATGCGGAAGGACCAGAAGGTGATCGGGACCGGCGGCCAGTTTTCGCGCGGCACGGTGTCGAGCCCATCCATCGGCGCGGTCGGAGAATGCTTCAGGATCACCGATCCTAGCTTCGGGATCTCGACGGCGTAGTCGACGCGGCCGGCGGTCTGGTTGGGCCATCCGAACAGGATGAGCGGCGCGCCGTCCTTGTGGCTCTGGAAGTGGCCTTCCATCGCCATGATCTTCACCGGCTGATGCTCCAGCGTGTTCAGCCCGTGCTGGTCGCCGGCCAGGATCTGGATCGGGGCCACGAAGGTCGCCATCCACATCGCCATCGAGAACATCACCCGCGGTCCGGCGAGATGCTGGTCGCGCAGCAGATGGTAGGCGCCGACCGCGCCGACCACGAGCGCGGTCGTCAGATATGCCGCCAGCACCATGTGCACGAGGCGATAGGGAAAGGACGGGTTGAAGATCACCTTGAGCCAGTCGGCGGCCACGAACTGGCCGCTCGCATTGATGGCGTAGCCGGTCGGCGTCTGCATCCAGGAATTGGACGACAGGATCCAGAAAGCCGAAATCAGCGTGCCGATCGCCACCATGAGGGTTGCGAGGAAGTGCAGCCTGGGGCCGACGCGGTTCAGACCGAACAGCATCACGCCGAGGAAGCCCGCTTCCAGGAAGAACGCGGTCAGGACCTCGTAGGCCATCAGCGGTCCGATAACGGGCCCGGTCTTGTCGGAGAAGGCCGACCAGTTGGTGCCGAACTGGTAGGACATCACGATGCCCGACACCACGCCCATGCCGAAGGCGACCGCGAAGATTTTCAGCCAGTAGTGAAACAGGTTGATGAAGACCTCGCGCCCGGTCCACAGCCAGAGCGCTTCCAGCACCGCCAGATAGCTGGCGAGCCCGATCGAGAAAGCCGGGAATATGATGTGAAACGACATCGTGAAGGCAAACTGCGCCCGGGCGAGCGTTACGGCATCCCAGCCTTCGACCATGACATGCGATCCATCGTGAATTCCGACTTGAGGTTATCACGCGTCCGATCGCGGTGAAAACATGTCAATATGACCAAGCAGAGCGACCCGGCGCTGATTTGGCACGCCGGGTTGAACGATCGTCCCTTTAGTCCCTGCAAAAACGCTCAACTGTTGACGTTGAGCAGCCGGGCGATGGTGCGGTCAATCTGCTCGTATTGTCCTTCGCCGTCGTGATGGAATACGATCTTTCCGTTTTGGTCGATGATGTATTGTGCGGGCCAATACTGGTTGCGGTAGGCATTCCAGGTCTGCGACTCATTGTCCTGTGCCACCGGATAGGTAATGCCGTGGCGTTTCAGCGCAGCCTGGACGTTGGAGCCCGAGCGCTCGAACGGAAATTCCGGCGTGTGGACACCAATTACGACGAGACCTCGATTCCTGTACTTGGCATCGAGCGCGACGACATGGGGAAGCGTGTTGACGCAGTTCACGCAGCCGTAGGTCCAGAAGTCGACCAGTACGACCTTGCCGCGCAGGTCGGCAATGTCGAGCGGCTGCGAATTGAACCATTTGTTGATACCGACAAAATTCGGCGCGCTCTGTTCCGCGGCCGCTACCTTCAATGCGGATTCCTGCGCGCGGGCGATATGGGGGACCGTGGTGCCGGTCAGGCAAACAGCGCCGATCAAGACGGATACAAGCGAGCGCATGATCATTTCCGTTTCCTCTTAAATCAAAGGCCGATCTGGCCGTTGGGGTAGAAGGTGGTCAGCCACGCCACGATCAGCGTGTCATATTGGAAGTAGGAGAGGGTCGCGAAGGCGATGATGACAACACCAAAGCCCTGCTGCAGTCGCGGCGCGATCCGTGCGACGCTGCGGATGCGGGTCGTGATGGCCTGACCGCCGTAGGCGATGGCGAGCATCGGGATCGCCGCCCCGATGGCGTAGACGACAAGCTGCAGACCGGCCCAGCCGGTATCTTTCGATGTCGCCACAATGGTCAGGATCGAGCCCAACACGGGTCCGGCGCAGGGTGTCCAGACCAGCCCGAGTGTTGTGCCGAGCACGAAGCCGCCGATCAGGCCCTGCGATGGTGCTGGGCTTCCCGGCGAACCGCCTGCGGTGAGACCGCCGATTCGGATCGTCAGCCACTCGAACGGTGCTGGCCAGATCATCAACAGCCCGAAGCCGAGCAGGAGGATCGCAGCGCCGGTTCGCAACACGTTGGGATCGAAATCGAAGGCGCGCGTGATCGCGCTCAGCAGCAACGCCACCATCGAAAATGACGTCACAAAGCCGAGCGCGATCATCGCCGGCCGCACCTTGCTGGACTGGCCTATCGATGCCCCAAGCAGGATCGGCAGCATCGGCAGGGTGCAAGGCGCCACGATGGTGACAACACCTGCGAGCAGCGCGAGAACAACACTCAGCATCACAATCGTCCATCGCCAAGCCGATCAGCGCCGGCAGTGTGATGTTCTTCGCGATAGCGAGACCAGCCGTTACGTCCGCCATAACCGGCCGAGGTCACGTCTGTGTGAGACTTCCGCGCCGATGGCCGCGCAAAGCAGATCGACCCGGCCGGGGGGCATCCCGGCCGGGTCGTTGGAGGTAGTTTGGGAGGTTAGAAAGTTAAAGCTTAGGAAATCGCTACCTGATCTCGCATACCTCTGCGGCACTCTTGATGCTGCAATCGATCACCTGTTCGCGCACCGGCATCACGCCGGCGTCGCGCTGCGCGCGCGGGGCAACATTCTGGCTCGACAGTGTCGCAAGCGTAGCGACTGCGCCGAGCGGGATGATGAAGAAGCGGAACGACGGCTTCAGCATGTCAGTCTCCTGTCGGCATTGATGTTGCGTTCGATGATCAACTGTATAGAGATCGAGTTTTTCCGGGTGATGTCTTCGATTGTTTCAATTGTTTCGTCGCGGTCGAAGACAATCCCTATCAATCCCGGCGCGATGTTCCGGATCGCTGCCTTACGCCGCCAGGCTTTCCACACCGGCGCACCTCAGCAACTCGGCGAGCTGCTTGCGGGCATAGAACATGCGGGTCTTCACCGTGCTCTGGGGAATGCCGATGATCTCACCGGCCTCTTCCACCGACTTCTCGTGGTAATAGACGAGGTTGATGATCTCGCGATGCGCCGGCGACAGCTTGGCGACGCAGGCGCGCAGGATTTCGCTGGTGGTGGCGCGATCAAGCGCGGCTTCCGGCGTATCGGCTTCATCGACGATGTCGAGCACTTCGTCCTGGTCTATGTCCTCGTGCTTGCGCTGGCGCAGCGCGGTCAGCGCCTTGAAGCGGGCGATCGACAAGAGCCAGGTGGAAACCTGCGAGCGTCCTTCGAACTGCTCGGCCGTGCGCCACACGTCCAGGAAGACCTGGCTCACAAGATCTTCCGCCACGGTGGTGTCGCGCACCATGCGCAGCACGAAACGATAGACCCGCACGCTGTGGCGCGAGTACAGCACATGCATCGCCGTACGGTCGCCCTTGGCGATCTTGCCGAGCAGCATTTCGTCGGATGTCTGGCGTGCAGCGGCGATGTGCTCGTTGGCTGCGGCGTTGATGGCGACGACGTTCGACATGACAGGCTCCCAGTTCGCCTTGGCGGCTTTCGTTGGGAGAATTGTTAGTTAGCCACGGTTTCGGGATGTCTGCGCGAAAAGCAGAAAATGGTTTCATCGGTAGGAGAATTGTTTCGTCGGTGCGGGGCCGACGAAATATTAGCGGCAAAAATGCCAGTAATTTCAATACGTGGAAAATTGATCAGAAGTCGTGGCGGGGCGGAATCAGACGGCGCCTAGAGCGTGATGACTTTTCTTCGAATCGTCATCCCGCTCTAGCTCTTTGTTTGAGCATGATCTTTTCGGAAAACCGGTCCCACTTTTCCGGATCATGTGGATTCTTGCACGCCCGTCATCGGCCAGAGCCGGAGATCAGGCCTTTTCGCCGCTCGGCGAGAACAGATAGCCACCGCCGCGGATGGTGCGGATGACGGCCGGCTTCGCCGGGTCGATCTCGATCTTGCGGCGGATGCGCATGATCCGGAGGTCGACCGCGCGGTCGAAGGCCTCGGCATCACGCGCATTGGCGAGTTCGAGCAGCCGCTCGCGCGACAGCACCCGTTTCGGATTGGCGGCAAACACCTTCAACAGCCCGAATTCGGAGGCAGTCAGGGGATGCTCATTGCCCTCGTCGTCGCGTAGCGCCTGCGCCTGCAGGTCGAGCCATTTGGTGCCGAAACGGACCAATTGTTCCTTTTCCGTCTTGGCGCCAGCCGGTTCGGGCGTAGCCGCCCTGACCGGCGTGCTGCGGCGCAGGACCGAGCGGATCCGGGCCATCAGCTCGCGGAGTTCGCAGGGTTTTGCCACGTAATCGTCGGCGCCCAGCTCGAGTCCGACCACGCGGTCGATAGGGCTCGCGGTCGCCGTCAGCATGATCACCGGGACATTCATGCGGCTCTTCAGATCGCGGATGATCGACAGCCCGTCTTCCTCGGGCATGTTGAGGTCGAGCACCACGAGGTCGGGCTGACTGGTCTCGATCACGCTGCGCAGGCTTTTCCCGCCGTCGCACAGCGTCACGCCGAAGCCATGCATCTTGAGGTAATCGCCGACCATCTCGCGGGCCGGTGCCTCGTCATCGACAATGATGATGTGCGGGCTCTGGGTCATGATGTCTCTGCCGTGGCCGGCAATGTAACCGTAAAGGTCGACCCCTGTCCGGGGCCGGGGCTCTGCGCCGTTACATGGCCGCCATGCATGTCAATAATCCGTTTGACGATCGAAAGTCCAAGTCCGGTCGAGCTCTCGCCCGCGGTGGGCTTGGCCGACAGTCGCTGGAACCTGCCGAACAGACGTCCCAAATCTTCCGGCGAAAGGCCGGCGCCCTCGTCGGCGATCCGGATCACCGTGTTGTCACCCTCATGGGTGACGACCACTGTGATCTTGCCGCCGATCGGCGAGTATTTGATGGCATTGCTGACCAGATTGTCGATCGCCTCGCGAATGCGATCGGCGTCGCACATCGTGACGAAATTCGGCGGTGCGGAAACCGAGATGCTCTGCTGCTTGTTGACCGCCAGCGGCAGGTTCGCTTCGGCGACCTCGTTGATGAGGGCCGCGATATCGACCGGTTCGCGGCGGATGGTGATGTCGAAGGCGTCGGCCATCGCATCCGAGATCAGATGATCGACCATCGACGTCAGGCGCTTGGTGGCGTCCCTGATGTGCTCGACCTGGGTTCCGATCGCTTCCCTTGGCGAGCCGGCGCCGATCAATTCGGTCAGCATCTCGGTGCGGCCGAGGATCACGCCGAGCGGATTCTTGAGGTCGTGGGCAACCGTGCCGAGGATCTCGTTCTTGAAGCCGTTGGCGCGCTGCAGCCTGAGCCACTGCGCCGAAAGGCGGCGGTTGGCCTGCATCAGCGCGCGGGTGCGCTGGGCGACGCGATCCTCGAGCTGCGTGTTGGCCTCATGAAGCTGCTGATAAAGGATCACGTTGTCGAACGCGATCGAGAGGCGGCTGGAGAAGATCTCGACCAGCGCGCGGTCGGTGTCGGAGAGCTGGCGTTCCGCCTGCAGCAGCACCACGACCTCGCGACCGCTGCCGGTGCGCAGATAGAGCACGCTGCGGTGGTCGGCGAATTCGTTCTTGCGACGCTGGAAGGCGGCTTCCACCATCGCGCGCAGATCAGGATCGAGCGACTTCGAACTGGTGATGCCGATGAAACGGCTGTAGCAGCCGGAGCCCGCCAGAACGGACAATTCGCTGCCGGCGCCGTCGTCGCGCAGCACCAGGATGCCGGCGCAATCGACATTGAGCAGCGAGGCAAGCTGGGTCAGCACGCCTTCGGCGAGCCGCTGCATCGACTTGAAGTCGTACAGCGTCGAAGCGGCGTCGATGATGATCTCGAGCCCGCGCCTGGTCTGCACCATGCGCTCGAGCTGCTGGTAGCTGCGAAGCGCCGCCGTGAGCGAGGTGAACAGCTTGTCGGCGGTGAGCTCGGTCTTAGCCTTGTAGTCGTTGATGTCGTACTGGACGATGACCCGCCGCTCCGGCGCCTGGCCCGGCTGTCCCGTGCGCAGGATGATGCGGACGGTCTCGTTCTTGATCTCGTTGCGGATATATTCGACGAGCTCGAGCCCGGCGACATCGGTCTCCATGATGACGTCGAGCAGCACGGCGGCGATGTCCGGATGCTCCTGCATCAGCTTGCGACCTTCGGCCGCAGAATAGGCCGAGAGGATCTCGAGCGTGGCGCCGTTCAGGCTGTAGTCGGACAGCGCGAAGCGGGTGCCTTCATGCACTGCAGCATCGTCGTCGATGACTGCCACTTTCCATTTGCGCGCGGACGAATCCTCCGGCGTGGCGCCGGTGTCGTCGATCAGGTGGAGGACATCGTCCTGTTCGGCCATTGAGCAGTTCCGTCGGTGGCTTGGTCCGCGATCGTGGGCTCGCCCATCGGCTGCCCCTTGGCGATCCGCGGCATGATAATGCGAAACGTGGTGCCTTGTCCCAGCCTTGACTCCAGCACCATGCGGCCGCCGAGCTGCTGGGTGACAAGATTATAGACGATATGCAGGCCCAGCCCGGTGCCGCCTTCGTTGCGCCGGGTGGTGAAGAATGGGTCGAACGCCTGGCGCTGCACGTCCGGCGTCATGCCGGCGCCGTTGTCGGCGAAGATGATCTCGATGTCGTCGCTGCCGCGGGCCCGCGCTGAAATCGTGATCGTCCCCGATCGCCCGTCGGCGAACGCATGATTGACGGCGTTAAGGAAAAGATTCGTTAAAATTTGACCATAGGAGCCGGGATAACCGTCGATCATCAGGCCTTCCGGCACGTCGACGGTCAGGGCGATCGCGGCCTTCTTCAAGACCGGCCGCAGGCTGGCGACGATCTGGTCGGTCGCTTCGCTCAAGGCGAACTGGCGGCGCTCGGCATGCGAGCGGTCGACCGCCACCTGCTTGAACGACTGGATCAGTTCGCCAGCGCGCTGCAGGTTGGCGACGAGCTGCTGGGCGGCATCGCGTGAGCTCTTGACGAATTCATCGAGCTTGGAGCGGCGCAATTGCTGCGACTTCAGCTCGTGCTCGAACATCTCGGCGCGGCGCGCGAAACTTGACGCGACGGTCAGGCTGATGCCGATCGGGTTGTTCACCTCATGGGCGACGCCGGCAACCAGGCCGCCGAGCGCTGCCAGCCGCTCGGCGTCGATCAGGTTCTGCTGCGCGGTGTTGAGTTCGAGCAGCGCGCTCTCGGCCCGTTCCTTGGCGGCGCGCAATTCGTCCTCGGCCTGGCGCTTGGCGATCGCATTCTCGCGGAACACTTCCACTGCGCGCGCCATGGCGCCGACCTCGTCCTTGGCATCGGTGCCGAGCACGCGGCGATCGTAATTGCCCGACGTGATGGCGTGCATCGAGGCCATGATCTGCTGCAGCGGCAGGCGGATCGAGAGCGCGATCAGCACGCCCGCGGAAACGATGATGCCGAGGAAGATCACCGCGATCGAGAGCACGCGGCGCGAAATGTCCGACAGCGTCCGGTCGAAGGTCTCCTGCGCCTTCTGTTCGCGCTGGCGCATCTTGATCGAGAGATCGTCGATGACGCCGATGGCATCGGCCTGACTCGCATCGATGGTGTTGCGGAGCAGCTCGGTGCGGCTGGCAAGCTGCTCGGTCAATTTTCCCAGTCCCTCGCGCAACGCCTCGGTCCGCTTGTTCAGCCGCGCCAGCGCCAGCCGCTGCAGGTCGTTGTCGGCGAGATCGATCATGACCGGGATCGTCTTCTCGATCGTCTCGGTGTTGCGGCGGGCCTCTTCGGCGGATGCGGTCGAGAGCGACAGGTAATAGGCATTGGCCGCCACCAGCATCGCGGTGAAGGCCTCGCGGGATTTGCCGAGCGAGGGCCAGATCAGCGCGTCGCGGTGACCGGTGGCGCCTTCGATGATGGAGTAAAGCCCGGCCATGTCCTTGGCCGGCCCGAGCACCTGTTCCTCATAGGTCTTGGTGATCTTGGCCTGCACGGCGCGCAGTTCGCCAAAACCGTCGAGGAAGCGGCTGGTGACGCGCTCGAGCTGCTCCACCGACCCCGACAGCACCGGGTCGGTGGCGGCGCGCGTGGTCAGCGTGCCGAGCACCGCCTCGCGGAGCAGCAGGATCTCGGCGAACAGTTCGGGGCTCGGCTGGTTGATGTAGCGATGGATCAGGTTCTGCAGCCGGCTGGTCTCGGTCTCGAGCTTGGCCAGGATCTTGTCGGATTCGCGGACCTGCCGGACGTCCTCCCAGGCCGAGCGAAGCACGGTGGCGCCGTTCCAGATCAGTGCCGCCAGCACCACCACGACCGCCGAGTTCAACAGTGCGATCGACAGGATGCGCCAGCGGATCGGCACTGCCCGCAGCATCTGGACGATGTGAACACGGCCGCGCGCCGCCAGGCTCGCCTGCCGTCCCACTGCTCCATTCTGTGCGGGCGTTGCCAAGCTCGCTTCACTCCACCTTGCGGATGCGCTCGATCAACGATGCGATCGCGGGATCGCGCTCTGCTTTGGCATAGAGCCCCGCCGTCGCCGCCTCGAACGGCCCGCGGTCGAAATCGCCGATGATTTTAACGCCCGCGGCTTCGGCACGCTGACGCGAGCGCTCTTCCAGATCCTTCCACTTCTCGCGCATGAAGCGGCTGGAACGCTTCGCGGCGTTGCGGAAAAGCGCCTGGTCCTCGACCGACAGGCTCGCCCACGCCTTTTGCGACATTACCAAAACTTCCGGGCTCATCGTATGTTCGGTCAGCGTATAGAAACCTGCAAACTTGTAGTGATCGGTGGTGATGAAAGACGGCCAGTTGTTTTCGGCGCCGTCGATCAGTCCGGTGGCAAGGCCGGTCTTCACCTGGCCATAGGGCAACTGGACCGGTTCGGCGCCGAGCGCGCGGATCACGTCCGACATCTGCTGCGACTGCTGGACCCGAATCCGCAGGCCCTTGAGGTCGTCGAGCGAATGGATCGGACGGACGCTGTTAAAGATCGAACGCGCGCCCGAATCATAGAACGCCAGGCCGACGAATCCGTAAGGTTCGAATGAGTTGAGGATCTCGTTGCCGATGGGGCCATCCAGTACCTTCTGCAAGTGTTCGACCGAGCGGAACAGGAAGGGCATCGCCAGCACGTTGGCAGCGGGCACCATGGTCCCGATCAGCGCCACATTTGTGCGGTTGATGTCGATTGCACCTGCCCGCGTCTGCTCCAGCGTTTCTTTTTCCTCACCAAGCTGCCGCGAGTGGAACACCCGCACATGGTGACGCCCGCCGCTTTGCTCTTCCACCAGGCTGCCCATGTAACGCAACGCCTGGACGGTCGGATAGTCTTCGCTCTGGGTATCGGAAGCCCGAAACTCGCGCGCAGAGATACCCGTTGCGACCGCCGTCAGCAGCAGCGCGACAACGAGCGTCGTGGTCCGCGAAAGGCCGGCGCGGCGGTACACAGGCACTAATCCCCTTGTGATATGGTCTGTGGCGGGAAGAAAAGGTTCAATGCTTTTTAGCAGAAGCCGGAAAGATAGCTATCCGACGATCTACGGTTAACCTGCGATCCCCGACGTTTTGCCGGATTGCAACCGTTACGACGCGGCCTTATCAGGAGCAAAGTCATCTCGCTCAAAGCGCGAAAGCCAGGATCGGCGCACCGTGACGTCATTTATGAGATTCCTATACCCAGCGGCGCTGGCAGCCGCGCTCCTCGTATCTCCCGCGCATGCCGCGACCGAGATCATGTGGTGGCATGCGATGTCGGGAGAGCTTGGCAAGCAGGTCGAGAAGCTCGCCGCCGATTTCAATGCGTCGCAGTCCGAATACCGGATTGTGCCGAGCTACAAGGGCAACTACACCGAGACGGTCACGGCCGCGATCTTCGCGTTCCGCTCACGCAGTCAGCCCGCCATCGTCCAGGTCAATGAGATCGCCACCGCCACCATGATGGCGGCACGCGGCGCGATCTATCCCGTGTTCGAGCTGATGCGCGATCAGTCCGAGCCGTTCCTGCCGTCGGCCTACCTGCCGACCGTGACCAGTTACTATGCCGATGCCACCGGTAATCTGCTGTCGTTTCCCTTCAACTCCTCGACGCCGATCCTGTACTACAACAAGGATCTGTTTCGCGCCGCCGGCCTCGACCCGGAGGTCGCGCCCAAGACCTGGCCCGAACTCGGCGCGGCGGCGAAGCGGCTGCGCGCGGCGGGCGCTGCTTGCGGATTCACCACGTCCTGGCCGTCCTGGATCAACGTCGAGAATTTCTCCGCCTTTCACAATCTGCCGATCGCGACCAGGACCAACGGCTTTGGCGGGCTCGACGCGGAGCTGATCTTCAACAATCCGCTGATGGTGAGGCACGTCGGCCAGCTCGTCGAATGGCAAGCCACCAAGGTGTTCGACTATAGCGGCCGTGGGCAGGCGGCCGAGCCGCGTTTCCAGAAGGGCGAATGCGCCATTTTCATCGGCTCCTCCGCCACCAGCGCCGATATCAAGGCCAACTCGAAATTCGAGGTCGGCTACGGCATGCTGCCTTATTGGCCGGATGTTGCCGGCGCGGCGCAGAACAGCATCATCGGCGGCGCCACGCTATGGGTGCTGCGCGATCGCTCGCGGGCGGAATATGCCGGCGTTGCGAAGTTCTTCTCCTATTTGTCGAAGCCGGATGTCCAGGCTGCCTGGCACCAGGCGACCGGCTATCTGCCGATCACCCGCGCCGCTTATGAGCTGACCCGCGCGCAGGGTTTCTACGACCGCAATCCCGGCGCGGCGATCGGGATCGAGCAACTGACCCTGAAACCGCCGACCGAGAACTCCAAAGGTGTCCGGCTCGGGTCGTTCGTGCTGATCCGGGACGTGATCGACGACGAGCTCGAACAGGCGTTCTCCGGCAAACGATCAGCGCAGGCGGCACTCGATCTGGCCGTCGAACGCGGCAACCGGCTGTTGCGCCAGTTCGAGCGCGCCAATCCGGACCAGTAGGGCCTCTTGACTCTGTCATTCCGGGGCGATGCGAAGCTTCGAACCCGGAATCTCGAGATTCCCCGATGCGCAATTGCGCATCTGAGGTCTGGTGCTAACGCACCATCCCGGAATGACGCGGTCCAAACGCTCGCCTGCTTTGGTGCCGATGACGCGGGGTGCAAGTCATGATCGCATCACTACCCATCTTCACCGACTACGAAGCCTTCCGTCCCTGGCGGGCCGACCCGTCGCGCTGGCTGCCGGTGGTGATCGATATCGCCGGTGGTCATGGTCTGGCATGCGCGGCGCCGCAAGTCTTCACCACCGGCACCAACCTCGTCGTCGGGCTTGGTGACGAGCTCATCCTGAAGGTCTTTCCACCGCCGCTGCGCGCGCAGTTCATCTCCGAACGAGGCTCGCTCGCGCAGCTTCGCGGACGGATCAAAATCCCGATTCCCGGGATCGTCGCCGAAGGCGAGCGCGATGGGTGGCCTTATCTCATCATCACGCGCCTGCCGGGCGTTCTGGGCGCGGAGGTGTGGGCCTCGCTACCCGAAGCCGACAAGGAACGCGTGCTTGCCGAGATCGGCGAGACCATTGCCGACGTTCAGCGCGTGCCGCCAGGCCCGCTGCTTGAGATCGAGCCGCGCTGGGACGTGTTCATGCGTGGCCAGATCGAAGGCTGCCGCGCCAGACATGAACGGCTGGGCCTCGCGCCAAAATTTCGTGACGGACTGGACGATCTCTTGCGCGATGCCGCCGAATTGATCCCGATGCACGCATCGCCGGTGATCCTGACCGGCGAATACATCCCGGAAAATTTCTTGCTGACGCAGCAGGACGGCCGCTGGCACGTTGGCGGGCTGATCGATTTCGGCGACGTGCTGACGGGGTGGCGCGACTACGACCTGCTCGGCCCCGGCGCGTTCATGGCCGCAGGCAGGCCGCGCCGCGTGCTGAGCCTGCTCGAAGGGTTTGGCTA
This sequence comes from Bradyrhizobium sp. BRP22, assembly GCF_020194175.1. Classification (GTDB taxonomy): domain Bacteria; phylum Pseudomonadota; class Alphaproteobacteria; order Rhizobiales; family Xanthobacteraceae; genus Bradyrhizobium. The sequence goes on from NZ_JADYVX010000027.1 coordinate 19,343, forward strand.
TTCCCCGAGCGACATCGATTTCGCGCTGAAGCGGCGGCTGATGGCCTTGATGCTGTTGCACCGCTCGAGCGACCTGAACCGCCACATCTGCATCGAGGGCTGGCAAGCCAAGACCGACGATCTCCTGCAATTGCAGGAGCTGATCTGGACCACGTAAACGACCGCCCAACAAACGAGCGTCCAAAAATTGACGATTAATCAATAGGCAAATATGCCGATTTGTATGCAATAGCCGCGCTGTCAATCGCCGTCTTCGAGCGCGGCGTTCTCGATATTTCTCAGCATTATCAGAGTGTTGGAAAGGTGCTAAGGCTTCGTTAAGCCTTGGCACGAACCTTGCGAACCTGTTCCACGCCATTTCCCAAGGGCGTTGGAGCATCACCCATGAAACGTCGCGATTTCCTGAAATCCGTATCCGGATTAGCTGCGGGCGCGATGGTGCCTGCACCGGCGATCTGGTCGCCGGCCAAGGCCGATGCGCGTTCAGAGACGCTTTTGATCGTCTCGGAGGGCGGCCCGAACAATCTCGACATCCATGGCGTCGGCACCAATGTGCCCGGCTATGAAGTGTCCTGGAATTGCTACGATCGCCTGATCACCCACGAGATGAAGAGCGGCCCGGGCGGCGTGCCCTATTACAACCGCGACAAGTTCAAGGGCGAACTCGCCGACGACATGAATGTCGGCGACATGTCCGTCACCTTCAAGCTGAAGAAGAGCGCCAAATTCCACGACGGCACGCAGGTGACGGCGAAGGACGTCAAATGGTCGCTCGATCGCGCGGTCAGTGTCGGCGGCTTCCCGACCTTCCAGATGAGCGCCGGCTCGCTGACCAAGCCCGAGCAGTTCGTCATCGTCGACGACTCCACGGTGCGGGTCGACTTCGCCACCAGGGACCGGCTGACGATTCCCGATCTCGCCGTGATCGTGCCCTGCGTCGTCAATTCGGAACTGGTGAAGAAGAACGCGTCCGAGAAAGATCCCTGGGGCCTCGAATACACCAAGCAGCAGACCGCGGGCTCCGGCGCCTACAAGGTGACGAAGTGGACCGCCGGCACCGAAGTGATCATGGAGCGCAACGACGCCTGGGTCGGCGGACCCATGCCGAAGATCAAGCGCGTGATCTGGCGCATGGTGCCGCAGGCCGGCAATCGCCGCGCGCTGCTCGAGCGTGGCGACGCCGACATCTCCTACGAGCTGCCGTTCAAGGATTTCCAGGAGATGAAGGCGAACGGCAAGCTCGACGTGGTGTCGCTGCCATTCTCCAATGGCATTCAGTATATCGGAATGAACGTGACCAGGCCGCCGTTCGATAATCTTAAGGTGCGGCAGGCGGTGGCTTATGCAATCCCGTATCAGAAGATCATCGACGCGGTGCTGTTCGGTCTCGCCAACCCGATGTTCGGCGCGGCGAAGGACAAGCCGACCGAAGTCGCCTGGCCGCAACCGCACAAATATTACACCGACATCGAGAAGGCCAAGGCGCTGATGGCGGAGGCCGGCTATCCGAACGGCCTTGAGACCACGATCTCTTTCGATCTCAATTTCGCCGGAGTCAACGAGCCGCTCTGCGTGCTGGTGCAGGAGAGCCTGGCGCAGATCGGCATCAAGGCCACGATCAACAAGGTGCCCGGCGCCAACTGGCGCACCGAATTGACCAAGAAGGAAATGCCGCTATTCACCAACGTGTTCTCGGGCTGGCTCGATTACCCGGAATACTTCTTCTACTGGTGCTATCACGGCAACAATTCCATCTTCAACACGATGAGCTACAAGTCGCCGGAGATGGACAAGTTCATCGACGGCGCGCGCAAGGCCGCCGCCTTCGGCGACAAGGCCGCCTATGACGCCGACGTCAAGAGCTTCGTCGATCTCGCCTTCACCGACATTCCGCGCATTCCGCTGTATCAGCCCTTCGTCAACGTGGCGATGCAGAAGAACGTCTCCGGTTATCAGTACTGGTTCCATCGCCGCCTCGACTATCGCGCGATGACGAAGGGGTAGTGAAGGAGCAGCGGAGGGCGCGATGCTGACCATGATTGGCAAGCGGCTGATGTTCGCGATCCCGAGCCTGATCGGGGTCGTCATCGTCACCTTCCTGTTGACGCGCGCGCTGCCGGGCGATCCGGCGGCCTATTTCGCCGGGCCCGCCGCGACCAAAGAGGCGATCGAGCAGATCCGCAAGAAGCTCGGCTTCGACCGGCCGCTGATCGAGCAGTTCTTCCGCTACGCCAATGATCTTGCCCATGGCGATTTCGGCACCTCGCTCACGACCGGCCAGCCGGTCGCGACCGAATTGCGCAATCGCCTGCCGGCTTCCGCCGAATTGACGCTGCTCGGCCTGTTCGTGTCGGTCATGATTGCAATCCCGCTCGGCGTGCTCGCGGCGACACGGCCCGGCTCGTGGATCGACCATCTCTGTCGCGTCACGACAACCGCAGGCGTCTCGCTGCCGGTGTTCTTCACCGGGCTCGTGCTGGTCTACGTGTTCTATTTCCGGCTTGGCTGGTCGCCGGCGCCGCTCGGGCGTCTCGATGTATTCTACAGTGCGCCGCCGACGGTGACCGGCTTCTATCTGATCGACACCCTCATCGCGCGTGATTTCGAGGCGTTCCGTTCCGCGCTGAGCCAGCTCATCTTTCCCGCGACGACGCTTGCGATCTTCTCGCTGGCGCCGATCGCGCGCATGACCCGCGCCTCGATGCTTGCGGTGCTTGCGTCCGACTTCATGCGCACCGCGCGCGCCAGCGGCCTGTCGCCCGGCACCGTGATCGTCACCTACGCTTTCCGGAATGCGATGCTGCCGGTCGTCACCACGCTCAGCATGGTGTTCTCGTTCCTGTTGGGCGCCAACGTGCTGGTGGAGAAGGTGTTCGCCTGGCCCGGCATCGGCTCCTACGCGGTGGAAGCGCTGATTTCCTCGGATTTCGCGCCGGTGCAGGGCTTCGTGCTGACCATGGCCGTCATGTATGTGCTGCTCAATCTCGTCATCGACATTCTCTACGGCGTCATCGATCCACGCGTACGACTTGAAGGGTGAGGGTGAAGCATGAGCACCGTTGCGCCTGTCGTTGAACCCGTCGGTCCGGGGCGGACCTCGGGATTGTCAGCCGTCTTCGAGCACACGCGCTACGTGCTCGGCGAGAACAAGGTCACCGGCTTCGCCTTTGCGCTGCTGATCCTGATCCTGTTCGCGGCGCTGTTCGGTCCTTACGTCGTTCCATACGACCCGCTTGCGAGCGATACGGCTGCGGCATTGAAGCCGCCCTCGGCGTCGCATTGGTTCGGGACGGACCAACTCGGCCGCGATATCTTCAGCCGCGTCATTGTGGCGACGCGGCTTGATACCTTCATCGCGGTCGCCTCGGTGGCGCTGGTGTTCCTGATGGGCGGGCTCGCCGGCATCGCCGCCGGCTATTTCGGCGGCTGGACCGACCGCATCGTCGGCCGCATCGCCGACACCATCATGGCATTCCCGCTGTTCGTGCTGGCGATGGGCATCGTCGCAGCCCTCGGCAACACCGTGCAGAATATCATCATCGCCACCGCGATCGTGAACTTCCCGCTCTATGCCCGTGTCGCCCGTGCGGAGGCCAATGTCCGTCGCAACGCCGGCTTCGTCCAGGCGGCGCGGCTCTCCGGCAATGGCGAATACCGCATCCTGCTGGTGCACATCCTGCCCAACATCATGCCGATCATGATCGTGCAGATGTCGCTGACCATGGGCTATGCGATCCTGAACGCCGCCGGCCTTTCCTTCATCGGCCTCGGTGTTCGTCCGCCGACGGCCGAATGGGGCATCATGGTCGCCGAAGGCGCGGGCTTCATGGTCTCAGGCGAATGGTGGATCGCGCTGTTCCCCGGCCTCGCTTTGATGATCGCGGTGTTCTGCTTCAACCTGCTCGGCGACGGCCTGCGCGACATCGTCGATCCGCAGCGGAGGACGTAACCGGTGTTTGCCTCTAACGCACGATGCTCATTCGCTCACCTCGCCCCGCTTGCGGCGAGAGGTCGGATTCGCGCGTCAGCGCGGATCCGGGTGAGGGGGGGCCTCCCCGAGTCCAACTGCCAATCGAATGTCCGGATAGAGGCCCCTCACCCCAACCCTCTCCCCGTAAGAACGGGGAGAGGGGGCGCACCGGGCGAGTGGAGAGAGCCATGACCGCGCAGCCATTGCTTGACGTCACGGACCTCACCGTCGAATTCACGACGCGGCGTGGCGTCGTCAAGGCGGTGCAGCATGTCAGTATGTCGGTGGCAAAGGGCGAGACTGTCGGTATCGTCGGCGAATCCGGATCGGGCAAGTCGGTGACATCGTATGCGGTGATGCGCATCCTCGATCGTGCCGGCAAGATCGCCGAGGGCTCGGTGATGTTTTCCGGCATCGACGTGAAGGCCGCGAGCGAGGACCAGATGCGCGACCTGCGCGGCCGCGAAGTCTCGATGATCTTCCAGAACCCGCGCGCGGCGCTCAATCCGATCCGCAAAGTCGGCGACCAGATCGAGGATGTTCTGCGTCAGCACGTCCAGCAATCGACGGTGGCCGATCGCGGTGAGAAGGCGATCGAGGCGCTGGAGCAGGTCAAGATCGCTCGCCCGCGCGAACGCTATCACGCCTATCCCTTCGAACTCTCCGGCGGCATGTGCCAGCGCGTGGTGATCGCGCTCGCGCTCGCCTGCAATCCGCAGCTTCTGATCGCGGACGAGCCGACGACGGGCCTCGACGTCACCACGCAGAAGGCGGTGATGGACCTGATCGTCGAATTGACAAGACGGCGGTCGATGTCGACCATCCTGATCACGCATGATCTTGGCCTCGCCGCCGCCTATTGCGACCGTGTCGTGGTCATGGAAAAGGGCCGCGTAGTCGAGACCGCGAAGTCGGCCGATATTTTCGCGAGGCCCGAACATCCCTATACCAAGAAGCTGATGCGCGCGACGCCGCGGATCGGCGTGTCGTTGCGCGATCTGCTGCCGGAGGATGATGCGAACCCCGTCATCGCCGGGCCTGACCCGGCCATCCATCAATCTTCGAAAGACGCTTCTGTATGGATGGACCCCCGGGTCAAGCCCGGGGGTGACGAGAGGGAAAAGCCGCTCCTCCTCGTCGAAAAGCTCGTCAAGGAATACCCGCGCCAGGGCGCCAGCGCAGTGCTGTCAAAACTGTTCGGCCGCAAGCCGCCGGTGGAGCAGGAGGTGTTCCGCGCCGTTGACGGCATCAGCTTCCATGTCGGCCATGGCGAGAGCGTCGGCCTGGTCGGCGAATCCGGCTGCGGCAAATCGACGACGTCGATGATGGTGATGCGGCTGCTGGAGCAGACCTCCGGCCGCATCGCCTTCGACGGCGAAGAGATCGGCGAGATCAAGCCGCAGTCGTTTGCGCGACTGCCGCTGCGCAGCCGGATCCAGATGGTGTTCCAGGATCCGACCGACAGCCTCAATCCGCGCTTCACCGCCGTGCGCGCGATTGCCGACCCGCTGCTGCAGCTCGGCGACATCAGGGGACGCGATGCGCTGCGTGCACGATGCGAGGAACTCGCCACGCTGGTCGGCCTGCCGGTCAATCTGCTCGACCGTTTTCCGCATCAATTGTCCGGCGGGCAGAAGGCGCGCGTCGGTATCGCGCGGGCGATCGCGCTGCATCCGAAGCTCGTTATCCTCGACGAGCCGACCGCGGCGCTCGACGTCTCCGTGCAGGCGGTGGTGCTGAACCTGTTGCAGGACCTCAAGCAGTCGATGGGGATGAGTTATCTGTTCGTGTCGCATGATCTCAACGTCGTGCGTCTGTTGTGCGACCGCGTCATCGTGATGCGCAGCGGAAAGATCGTCGAACAGGGCACGTCGGAAAAGGTCTTGGGCGATCCGCAGGATGCCTATACAAAGGAGCTGCTGACGGCGATCCCGCATCCGCCGTTGCCTGTTCATTGAGCAGTCTCCGGAAAGAAAACAGGCAGGCAGGCTTTCCAAACGCTCGATAAAACAGATGAGTTGGTGATCCGATTCAAGTAATCGGATCATGGTTGGGTTGAGATCGCCGGGTGGGAGCGTCATGGCTGCCGACAGACTGGATGACTATATCGACGCCGTCGCGACCGCGATGGGATTGCCGGTCGAGGACGCCTGGCGGCCGGCGGTTCGTGCCAATCTCGAGGTTTCGCTGAGGCTGGCGCGGATGGTGGACGAATTCCCGCTGCCTGACGAAACCGAGCCGGCCAGTGTCTACTCCGCCTGATGCTGCGATGACCGACAAATCCCTGTCTGCCGCCGACATCGCGCAGGCCGTCGCCAAGCGGAAGCTTTCCGCGCTGGAAGCAACCGAGGCGGCGCTCGGGCGCATCGCAAAGCATGATTCCGTGCTCAACGCCTTCACCGATGTCACCGCCGATCGTGCCCGCGCCAAGGCGAAGGCCGTCGATGCCGCGATCGCGGCCGGCCAGGATGTCGGTCCGCTCGCCGGTGTTCCCTTTGCGGTGAAGAATCTGTTCGACGTGCAGGGCCTCTCCACGCGCGCCGGATCGAAGATCAACCGCGACCTGCCGCCTGCGCCACGCGATGCGACGCTGATCGAGCGGATGGAGGCGGCCGGCGCCGTGCTGGTCGGCGCGCTCAACATGGGCGAATACGCCTACGACTTCACCGGCGAGAACGTGCATGACGGCCCGTCACGCAATCCGCACGATCCGACGCGGATGACCGGCGGCTCCTCGGGCGGTTCCGGCAGCGCGGTCGGCGGCGCTCTCGTGCCGATCGCGCTCGGTTCCGATACCAACGGCTCGATCCGCGTGCCGTCATCCTTCTGCGGCGTCTTTGGGTTGAAGCCGACCTATGGCCGGCTGTCGCGCGCGCGTTCGTTTCCGTTCGTCGCGAGCTTCGATCACCTTGGTCCGCTGGCGCGAAGCGTGCGCGATCTCGCATTGTCCTATGATGCGATGCAGGGGCCTGACGCCGATGATGCCGCCTGCACCACACGGCCGATCGAGCCGGTGACGCCACAGCTTGAACAAGGCATCGACGGTCTCCGCATCGCCATCGCCGGCGGCTATTTCCAGAAGAACGTCTTCCCGGAGGCGGTTGAGGCTGTCGGCCGCATCGCCAAGGCGCTCAATGCGACGCGAACGGTGGAACTTCCGGAGGCCGCGCGCGCCCGCGCGGCGGCTTATGTCATCACGACCACGGAAGGTGCTTCGCTGCATCTCGATCGCCTGCGCAAGCGGCCGAATGATTTCGATCCCGCGGTGCGCGATCGCCTGATCGCCGGCGCGATGATCCCGGCGCCCTTCGTCGACAAGGCGCAGAAATTCCGCCGCTGGTATCGCGAGAAGGTGCTGGAGCTGTTCGAGACGGTCGATGTGATCCTGGCGCCGGCGACGCCGTGCGTGGCGCCGAAGCTCGGCCAGGTAAACTTTACGCTCGATGGCGTCGAACTGCCGGTGCGCGCCAATATCGGCATCCATACCCAGCCGATTTCGTTCATCGGCCTGCCGGTGGTGGCGGTTCCGGTTCCGCTCGAGCCGATGCCGATCGGCGTGCAGATCATCGCAGCGCCGTGGCGTGAGGACATCGCGTTGCGGGTTGCCCACGCTCTGGAGCGCATGGGCGCGGCGGCCGCGCCGCCCCCACGAGGAATCTAGCCAATGGAAATCGATCTGCCCGACGTGCTTGCCGAAGTGACCGCGCAGTTTCAACGCTACGAGAAGGCGCTGGTGTCGAACGATGTCGCTGTGCTCGACGAGTTGTTCCGCAACGACAAGCGGACGTTGCGCTATGGCATGGGCGAGAATCTCTACGGCTATGAGGCGATCATGGCGTTCCGCGCGGCGCGCCCATCGGCCGGGCTCAACCGCCGGACCGACAAGACCGTCATCACCACCTATGGCCGCGACACCGCCGTTGCCTCGACGTTGTTCTATCGCGACACCGCGCCTGGCAAGGTGGGGCGGCAGATGCAGACGTGGATACGCTTCTCCGAGGGCTGGAGAATCGTCGCCGCCCATGTCAGCATCATCGACGAACCGAAGGATCCGAAGACATGAGTCTGGACGATCTTCCGCGCAGCCCTGCTGCCGCTGAACCGGAAATGCTGGTCCGGCGCGTCGACCGTCCGTCTCCGCAACAGTCCAAGATCACGCGCGCCGAGGAACTGCGGCTGCAGCTCGCCGACGAGATCGTGCGCGGCGCGCTGAGACCGGGCTCGCCCCTTGATGAAACGGAGATCGCGCGTCGCTTCAATGTCTCGCGAACGCCGGTGCGCGAGGCGCTGCGCCAGCTTGTGGCGAGCGGCCTGGTCGAAGCGCGCGCCCATCGCGGCGCGGTGGTGGCGCGGCCCTCGATCGAACGGCTCACCGGCATGTTCGAGGCGATGGCGGAGCTGGAAGCGTTGTGCGCCGGGCTCGCCGCCGAACGGATGACGGCAGCCGATCGGCACGCGCTCGAAGCCGTGCATGAGGAGTTGCGTGTGCTCAGCTACACCGGCAATCCCGAGCGCTTTCACGAGGTCAACGAGCGCTTCCACAACACCATCTATGCCGGGTCGCACAATGACTATATCGCCGAAATGACGCTGGCGACGCGGGTCCGCGTGCAGCCGTTCCGCCGCGCCCAGTTCCGCAATCTCGGCCGCTTGGCTAAATCGCATGCCGAGCACGACCGCGTCGTGGTCGCGATCCTGCGCGGCGACAAGACCGGCGCCGCCACCGCCATGCGCGCCCACATCACATTGGTGCGCGGCGAATACGAGATCTACGCGGTCTCGGTGTAGCCACGCGGGCCATCCGTTGATTCTGTCATTCCGGGCCTGCGCCTTCGGCGCATCCCGCAATGACGGCTCAGACCGTAGCCCGCTCAGCCACGAACGCGCGCCAGCCGCCGAAGGCGGAGATGTCGCGTGCGCCGTCGATCCCCGCAGGCTCCACGACGAAGCCTTTCACCTCGCGGCCGTCTGCCAAACCGATCGTGCCGATCGAAAGCGGCGGCGGGATCGCGGCGACGAACTTGCCGAAGGACGCCGGCGAGAGCGCCCAGAGCTCGAGCTTGATCGCCGATCCTGCGCCGGCCTCGACGCGCAGCATGCCGGGTTTCGGCGGCGTGGTGCCGAGCGCATAGAGCCTGTAGTCCGGCGCGGTGGTGGTCTCCTCGAGCAGGCGCCCGCCGAGCGCGTGCAGTTCGCCGTTCAGCGCCATGCCGGACAGATGCGCGCCGACAACGGCGACGGCAATGTCCTCGCCGCTCGAGGGCGGCAGCGCAGCGAGCGGCGGCTGCGGCAGCGATTTCGCGCCCATCGCAAGCCTAGTATCGGCATGGAAGACGCGGCCGATGCTGGCGAGCAGCGCGTCGCATCCGGCCGGCGCCAGCAGCGTGATACCGAACGGCGCGCCGTCCGGCCGCATCGCCGACGGCAGCGCGAGGCCGCAGAGGTCGAGCAGGTTGACGAAATTGGTGTAGGTGCCGAGCCGGCTGTTGAGTTCGATCGGATTGGCGAGCACCTGCGCGGTGGAATAGACCGTCGGTGCCGTCGGCAGCACGATCGCATCCATCGCCGCGTAGGCGCGCTCGGCGATCCGGCGCAGCCCCTGCAGGCGATAGAGCGCGGCAAAGGTCTCGGCCGCGGTCAGCCGCGCGCCCGCCGCGGTGATCTCGCGCGTGACCGGGTGGATCGCATCCGGCAATGATGCGAGCAGATCGCGGATCACGAGATAACGCTCGGCCACCCACGGGCCTTCGTAGAGCAGCCGCGCGGTCTCGTAGAACGGCTCGAGGTCGAATTCGACCAGCGTGGCGCCAAGCGCGGCCCAGCGCTCGATCGCCTCCGCATAAAGCTGCTCCGACTGGCGATCGCCGAAGAAGATCAGCTGCCCCTTGCGGGGAATGCCGAGCCGGAGCTTTGCCGGGACGTCCGTCATCTCGCCAAGCGGCCGCTCGCGCGAAAAGGGATCGGCGCCATCGGGGCCGGCCATCACCTTCAGCGCGGCCATGGCATCGTCGACGGTGAGCGAGAACACCGAGATGCAATCGAGCGTGCGGCAGGCCGGCACCAGCCCCGCGGTCGAGATCAGCCCGAGGCTCGGCTTCAATCCCACGATGTTGTTGAGCATCGCCGGCACGCGGCCGCTTCCGGCGGTGTCCGTGCCCAAGGCCAGCGGCACCAGTCCTGCGGACACGGCGACCGCCGATCCCGAACTCGATCCGCCCGGAATGAGGTCGTCACGGACCGGATTTCTGGGGATGCCGTAGGGCGAGCGCACGCCGACGAGGCCGGTCGCGAACTGGTCGAGATTGGTCTTGCCGATGATGATCGCGCCGGCCTCGCGCAACCGCGCGACGGCGGTCGCGTCATGCGTCGGCATGTAGGAGAAGGCGGGGCAGGCCGCCGTGGTCGGCATCCCCAGCGCGTCGATATTGTCCTTCACCGCGACCGGCACGCCATAGAGCGGCAGGCGCGCGGCGTCGCTGCCGGCCAGCGCCTCGGCTTCCGCCAGCGCCTCCTTCTCGTCGCGCAGGCTGATGAAGATGGCGGGATCGCCATGGTCGCGGATGCGCTGAAAACTGCGCGCGACCGTTTGCGCAGGCGTCATGGTGCCGGCGCGGTGCGCAGCGACGATCGCGGCAACAGTCTCAGTCACGAGAATCCCCATTCATTGGCCGACGGAACCGTTCCGATGGCGGCGCTGCATCGGCAAAACCCGATCCGGATCGAAGCAAGCGATGTGCCATTGTGTACATTTCCGATGCCCGCGCGATGGCCGGGATCAGAAAACAATCTCAATCGGTTAGGCCAATCTTTGGGACGGGCACGAGCAGGCTTGCGGCCGATCGCAGGGACGATGCTGCCCAAGTCTTGAGCAGATCGATCGGAGGCCACCGCATCCCGGCTGCAGCACGCAGTCAGGAACCGGTCCGGCCGGTGACAGCGCCGAGATTGTTGTGCAGCCGCCGCAGCAGATCGATCAGCATTTCCCGCTCGTCCTTGCGCAGGCAGGACAACAGCTGGCGTTCGCGATCGAGCGCGGCGACGATGACCTTGTCATGGATCGCGCGGCCTCTCGCCGTCAACGTGATCGAATGGCTGCGGCCGTCATGCGGGTTGGCGCGGATCGCGACCAGCCCGCGCTTCTGCAACAGCGCCAGCGTCCGGCTCACCGGCCCCTTGTCGAAGCCGATGACGTGGCAGATGCGCGAGGCGGGGATGCCAGGCTCGATCGCGAGCTGCGACATGATCCGCCACTCCGTGACATTGACGCCGAAATGGCGCTGGTAGAACGCCGTGGCGCTGTTGGAAAGCTTGTTGCCGATGAAGGTGACGAAGGCCGGCACGTAACGGTCGAGGTCGAGTGTCGGGCCGGAATTGACAGCCGCGGCTTGCACGGTTCTCGGCCGGCGCGGCTTCCTGGGGGAGGTTTGAGTGCTCATATTTCCGATCATCGCAGTTTCGATTTCATCCGGCGGCGTCGCCCGGGTCGAGCGCAAGCGTAACCCGGGACCGCAAGTCACCGCTGAAACGGATGTCCCGGGTTGCGCTGCGCTCCACCCGGGCCATGGATCCCGTTATCGCGCCACCTTGCTGCTGCCTTGGGTGATCAGCCGGGCCGCGCGCTGGTCGCGGGCGTGAATCCAGAGCCAGCTCAGCGCGACACTGAGGCGGTTGCGGATGCCGATCAGGAAGTAGATGTGGGCGATGCCCCAGATCCACCAGGCGATGGCGCCACGCAGCTTGAGCCAGCCGAAATCGATCACCGCCAGCCGCTTGCCGATCTGGGCGAGGCTGCCCTGGTGCTTGTAGCGGAACGGCGGGAGCGTGCGGCCCTCGAGCCGCGCCCTGATCAGCGATGCGACGTAACGGCCCTCCTGTTTCGCCGCCGGCGCGATGCCGGGCACCGGCTTGCCGTCGGGGCCGGCGATCGTGATGGTGTCGCCGATCGCGAAGATGTCGGGATGGCCGGGGACAGTGAGGTCGGGATTGACCTGCAGCCGATAGGCGCGGTCGGCGGGCGCATTCAGCCATTCGGCGGCGCGCGACGCCCGCACGCCGGCGGCCCAGATGATGGTCCGCGCCTCCAGTCTCTTGCCGCCATAGACCACGCCATCGGCATCGCATTCGGTAACGGGTGCGCCCAGCATCACCTCGACGCCGAGCTTTTCCAGCGAGCGCTGCGCATAGGTGGAGAGATCGTCGGGAAAGCCCGCGAGCACGCGCGAGCCCGCCTCGATCAGCACGACGCGGGTCTTATGGGTGTCGATGTTGCGGAAGTCAGGCGCCAGCGTGTCGCGTGCAAGATCGGCGATGGTGCCGGCCATCTCGACCCCGGTCGGACCCGCGCCAACGATGACGAAGGTCAAGAGCGCCGCGCGCCGTGCCGGATCGGTCTCGCGCTCGGCGCGCTCGAAGGCAACCAGGATGCGACGCCGCAGCGTGGTGGCGTCCTCAAGCGTTTTCAGGCCCGGCGCGAACGGTTCCCATTCGTCATGGCCGAAATAGTCGTGGCGCGCGCCGGTCGCCAGCACCAGCGTGTCATAGGGGACGCTGTCGCCGTCATCGAGCACGACACGCTTGCCTTCGGCGTCGATGCTGTTGACGTTGGCGAACAGCGTCGTCACCTCGCGGCGGTCGCGCAGGAGGTAGCGGATCGGCCAGGCGATCTCGGACGTCGCGAGCGAAGCGGTCGCGACCTGGTAGAGCAGGGGCTGGAACAGATGATGGTTGCGACGGTCGATCAAGGTGATCTTCACCGGCGCGCCGGCGAGCCCAAAGGTCGCCTCCAGGCCGCCAAATCCCGCGCCGACGATCACCACGTGATGCGGATCTTTCGGCGGCGTCGTCATGGAATATGGCCCCGGGTTCTCGGTATCTCCGTGCTGATTATGTATTCATTCGCGCAGTCGTTCCAAGCCGCTTCTTTCTAATCGCACGATAGCGAAAACGTATGCCTCAGGCCTTCCGCGGTGCCGTCGCCGTGATCGCCGACCGAGCCAAGGATGGCGTTCTGGGTAGTCGGCAAAAATTCTTCCCACGACCGTATCCTTTGACCGTCGTCAAACGTCCTTGGGATGCGCGATGGCTTCCGCATCGCGGCGCGAGCCAGGGAGAGGACTATGAATATGAGGCTGATCAGGTACAAGGCGAAGCCCGAAATGGCCGACTCGAACGCCGAACTGGTGGCCGCGGTGTTTGCGGAACTGAGGGTGATAAAGGCCGATGGCGTGCGCTATCTCACGCTGCGGCTGGAGGACGACACGTTCATCCATGTCGTGGAGACCGCATCCGACGACGGGTCCAGCCCGTTGCCGCAGCTCGCCGCGTTCAAGGCGTTCCAGACAGGCATTCGCGATCGTTGCGCCGAGCCGCCGCTGGTTCGCAGCGCCAGGGTGGTCGGCAACTACCGTATGCTGGAGCATGATCCGGGTCCGGACAAGCAACGAGTCCTGAGCAGGGGAGAATGACGTCAGTGTCCGACGCATCAGCGGCCGCCGGTCTCGACAGTCTCCTCGTCGTGCTGCGGCCGCGGTTGCACCGCTACTGCTCCCGCATGGTCGGTTCGGTCATCGACGGCGAGGACGTGCTGCAGGATGCGCTTATCAAGGCGGTGGAAGCGTTTCCTTTGGTCAGGGAGCTCCAAAATCCGGAGGGCTGGCTGTTCAGGATAGCGCGCAACGCCGCGCTCGATTTCCTGCGCCGCCGCCATCGGCAGGACGCGCTCCGGTCGGCGGAGGAGGTCGATATGATGGCGGACGAGCTCGACGACATCGCACGCCGCGAGATCGCCGCCGCCAGCCTGCGCACTTTCATGCGCCTGCCGCTGGCGCAGCGCAGCAGCGTGATCCTGAGGGACGTGCTCGGCTATTCGCTGGCGGAAGTCTGCGAGATCATGGACTTGAGCCTGGCAGCGGCAAAGGCCACCTGCACCGTGGCCGCTCCCGGCTGCGCCAGCTCGCGCTAGAAGGCGATGACGCACCGCGGCTGAAGCTGACGGACGCCGATCGGGCCCGTCTTTCCACCTATGTCACTCATTTCAACGCCCGCGACTTCGACGCCATCCGCGCCATGATCGCCGACGACATCAAGCTTGATCTCGTCAACAGGACCCGCCTCAATGGCAAGACCGAGGTCTCGCGCTATTTCGGCAATTACGCCAAGGCCAGCGACTGGCATCTGATGCCGGGGCTTGTGGAAGGTCGTCCTGCGATCCTGGTGTTCGACCCCACCACGCCCACTGCGACACGGCCGAAATATTTCGTGCTGCTGGGTTGGCGGGCCGATAGGGTGGCGAGCATCCGGGATTTCCGCCACGCGTCCTACGTCATCGAGGGCGCGGAATATCTAGTATAGCCGGCGCCGCAATGCGGCCGGCAGCAGCTCCAAAGCTGCGACAATGGTTGCCCTGGCAACCGGCACTATAATTCTTGCCAGCCTCGCGCTTTACGAATTATGGTGCAGCTCAGGCCGGAGCATGCGCCGAAGGTTCTAAACGCCGCCTTCGGTTCGCGCTTGCTGCCCAGTCAGGATTCCGCGCACTAAACATGTCACCCCGAAATGGGAGTGACGGGGGCACGGACGGCGCTGCCGGATGGTTCACCAGCCTGGCGGGCCAGTTGGAATGGTTGAGGAGGAGGGGAGTGAACATGAAAACGTCATTTTGGCTGGCGGGCGCAACCGCGCTGGCGCTGGCGCAGCCCGCCGTTGCGGCCGACCCCATCAAGATCGGCTTTGTTTCGACGTTCAGCGGTCCGACCGCGGTCATCGGCAACGACATGCGGAACTCGTTCGAGCTGGCGCTCGACCATCTCGGCCGCAAGATGGACGGCAAGCCGGTCGAGGTAATCTACGAGGACGACCAGCAGAAGCCGGATGTCGGCAAGCAGAAGACCGAGAAGCTGGTGCAGTCCGACAAGGTCGACTTCATCGTCGGCTACATCTGGTCGAACGTGCTGCTGGCGTCGCTGAAGACCGCCGTCGACAGCAAGACCTTCCTGATCTCGGCCAATGCCGGTCCGTCCCAGCTCGCCGGCGAGCTTTGCTCTCCTTACGTGTTCTCGACCTCCTGGCAGAACGACCAGACGCCCCAGGCGATGGGCACCTACATGAACCAGAAGGGGGTCAAGTCGGTGTTCCTGATCGGCCCGAACTACGCTGCCGGCAAGGACATGCTGGCGGGCGTGAAGAGCACCTTCAAGGGCCAGGTGGTCGGTGAGGAATATACGGTGTGGCCGAGCCAGCTCGACTTCTCCGCCGAACTCTCCAAGGCACGCAACTCGAAGGCGGAGGCGATCTTCGTGTTCTATCCGGGTGCTGCGGGCGTGCAGTTCCTGAACCAGTATGCGCAGGCCGGCATCAAGCAGCAGATTCCGCTCTATACCGCCTTCACCATCGACGAATTGTCGCTGCCGCTGCAGAAGGAAAACGCGCTCGGCGTGCCCGGCGCGCAGCAATGGGTCAACGACCTGCCGAACGAGCAGAACAAGAAGTTCGTTACCGACTACCGCAAGAAATATGCGAACCTGCGCCCGACCTTCTACGGCGCCCAATCCTATGACGCCGCCAACCTCATCAACTCCGCGGTGGTGGCGGTGAAGGGGGACCTGACGAAAAAGGACGCGATGAAGGCCGAGATGGAGAAGGTCAACTTCAAGTCGGTGCGCGGCCCGTACAAATACGGCAACAATCACATCCCGATCCAGAACTTCTACCTGCAGGACGTGGTCAAGGACGGCGAAGGCCAGCTTGCGTTGAAGACAGTTGCGACCATCGTCGAGAACGATCAGGATCGCTTCCACGACAAGTGTCCCATGAAGTAGGTCTTCTGGATATTCCCGGCGCATGATCTGCCAAAAGTCTGAGCGGTTTGGTCAGCCATCATGCACCCAACAACAATTGGCGGCGGCGCGGACGCGCTGCCGCCTTCTTGTTTCAGCCTGATATAAGTCGCCGATGTTCCTTCTGATCGAACAACTTCTGAACGGACTGCAGTTCGGCCTGCTCTTGTTCCTGCTGGCAGCCGGGCTTACGCTGGTCTTCGGCATCATGGATTTCGTGAACCTCGCGCATGGTTCGCTCTACATGATGGGCGCCTATTTCGCCGCCACCTTCGTCGGCTGGACCGACAGCTTCGTGCTTGGCGCGATCCTTGCGCTCGCCGCCACGCTTCTGCTCGGCATCGCCCTTGAATTCGTGGCGCTCCGGCATCTCTACGGCCGCGACCATCTCGACCAGGTGCTGGCGACCTTCGGCCTGATCCTGTTCTTCAACGACATGGTGCGGCTGATCTGGGGACCGGCCGGTCTGGCGCTGCCGCTGCCGGCGTGGCTGACCACGCCGGTGCAGCTCTTGCCCGGCGTCTACTACCCGGCCTACCGGCTCTCGATCATCATCGTCGCGCTGCTGGTCGCGGCAATGCTCTATCTCGTGGTGATGCGCACCCGCATCGGCATGCTGATCCGCGCCGGCGCCTCCAACCGCGAGATGATCGGCGCGCTCGGCATCAACATCAAGCTGCTGTTCACGCTGGTGTTCGGCCTTGGCGCCGCGCTCGCGGGCCTCGCCGGCCTGATGCAGGCGCCGATCCTGACCGTGCAGATCGGCATGGGCGAGAACATCCTGATCCTCGCCTTCGTCATCATCGTGATCGGCGGCATCGGCTCGATCCGGGGCGCCTTCCTCGCCGCGATCTTCGTCGGCATAATCGACACGCTCGGCCGCGCCTTCCTGCCGGATCTCCTGCGCAAGGTGCTGAGCGGCGCCGCCGCCTCGACGGCCGCGCCCGCTTTGTCCTCGATGCTGATCTACCTGTTGATGGCGATCGTGCTGGTCTTGCGGCCGGAGGGGCTGTTTCCGGCCACCAAGCGATGAAGTCCAAGCTCAACGCCAGCAACGCGGTGGTAGCGGTCGTTTGCGCCGCCCTTGTCCTGCTGCCGATCTATTCGGCGGCGACCGGCAACATCTTCATCCTGACGCTGCTCACGCGCATCATCATCTTCGCACTGGCGGCCTCGAGCCTGAACCTGATCATGGGCTATGGCGGCATGATGAGCTTCGGCCACGCCGCCTATCTCGGCATCGGCGGCTACGCTGTCGGCATCCTGGCGGCCGAGGACATCGGCTCCGGCTTCATCCAGTGGCCGGTCGCGCTCGCCGTCTCCGCGCTGTTTGCGCTGGTGATCGGCTCGCTCTCGTTGCGCACCCGCGGCGTCTATTTCATCATGATCACGCTGGCCTTTGCGCAGATGGCCTACTATGTCGCCTCCGCGCTGTCGCGCTATGGCGGTGACGATGGCCTGACCATCTACAAGCGCAGCACCTTCGACGGGCTTATCAACCTCTCGGATCGCACCCAGTTCTATTATCTCTGCCTCGGCTGCCTGTTCGGCGGCATCTATCTGATCTGGCGCATCGTCAATTCGCGTTTCGGCCTGGTGGTGCAGGGCGTGCGCTCCAATGAGCAGCGCATGCAGGCGATCGGCTTTCCGGCCTATCGCTACCGGCTGACCTGCTTCGTCATCGCAGGGACGATCTGCGGCCTTGCCGGCGCGTTGCTCGCCAACAACACCGATTTCGTCAGCCCGGCCGTGATGTACTGGACCCGCTCCGGCGATCTCATGGTGATGGTGATCCTGGGCGGGATGGGCTCGCTGTTCGGCCCCTTGATTGGTGCCATCGTCTATCTCGTGCTGGAAGAATTGCTGTCGCAGTTCACGGAATACTGGGCACTGATCATGGGCCCGCTGTTGCTCTTGATCGTGCTGTTCGCGCGTGGTGGTATCATGGGCCTGCTCGGGAGGGTGCGTCGTGGCTGATCCCCTGCTTCGCGTCGACAATCTGGTGCGTCGCTTCGGCGGCATCCTCGCAACCGACAATCTGTCGCTCGAGGTGCCGCGCGGCGAGCTGCATGCGATCATCGGCCCGAATGGCGCCGGCAAGACCACCCTGATCAGCCAGTTGACCGGGCAATTGATGCCGAATTCCGGCACGGTTCATTTTGCCGGTCGCGATATCACCCGGTTGCCGTCCTATCGGCGCAGCGCGCTCGGGCTGGCGCGCTCGTTCCAGATCACCTCGCTGCTCAAGGATTTCACCGCGATCGACAATGTCGCACTCGCCGCCCAGGCGCATGACGGCCACTCCTTCCGCTTCTGGGGTGATGCGCGGAAGGAGAGGCATCTGCGCGATGCCGCGCGTGCGGCGCTGGAACGCGTCGGCCTCGCGGCTCGGGCCGATGTCCTGGTCTCCGAGCTCAGCCATGGCGAGCAGCGCGAGCTCGAGCTCGCGGTGGCGCTCGCGACCAAGCCGCAGCTCCTGCTGCTGGACGAGCCGATGGCGGGCCTCGGCGTCACCGAATCCGCGCGAATGGTCACCCTGTTGAAGGAGTTGCGCAAGGAATTCACCATCGTGCTGGTCGAGCACGATATGGAAGCCGTCTTCGCGCTCGCCGACCGCATCACGGTGCTGGTCTATGGCCGCGTCATCGCCTGCGACGCGCCGGATGCGATCCGCCGCCACGAAGAGGTCAAGCGCGCCTATCTCGGCGAACAGCATGCGGTGACGCGTCACGGAGGCCAAATTGGCTGAAACGCTGCTGGAAGTGGACGGGATCGAGACCTGTTATGGGCTCAGCCAGGTGCTGTTCGGCCTTTCGCTGTCGATCAAGCGCGGCGAGATGATCGCGCTGATGGGGCGCAACGGCATGGGCAAGACCACCACCATCCGCTCCATCATGGGGCTGACGCCGGCGCGATCAGGTGCGATCCGTTTCGCCGGGCAGGAGGTACGCGGCTTGCCATCCTACAGGATTGCGAAACTCGGCATCGGCCTGGTCCCCGAGGGCCGGCAGATCTTCCCCAATCTGACCGTGCGGGAAAACCTGGTCGCCGCCTCCGGCAATCGCCTGGGCTCTTCCGATCCCTGGACGCTGGAGAAAATCCACGCGCTGTTTCCGCGGCTCGCCGAGCGCGGCAGCAACATGGGCGTCACGCTCTCCGGTGGCGAGCAGCAGATGCTCGCGATCGGCCGCGCGTTGATGACCAATCCGAAACTCCTGATCCTGGACGAGGCCACCGAAGGCCTCGCGCCCCTGATCCGCGACGAGATCTGGAGCTGCCTCTCGATGCTGAAGGGGCGTGGCCAGTCCGTGCTGGTGATCGACAAGAATGTCGGAAACCTCGCCCGCATCGCCGACCGCCATTACATCATCGAACGCGGACGCACTGTGTGGAGCGGCACGTCTGAGCAGCTGGTCGCCGAGCCTGATCTGCAGCACCGTTATTTGGGGATTTGAGATACGCTTGGCGCCGCGATGTCGGCTCGAACAAGGCGTGTCGCTGCACCGCGTAGCCCGCTTATTCGATCCAGCGAAGAATAAAAGGCCATCTCGCATGCTATCCATGGAAGCAGGACGAAAATTATGCATGGCAGCCGTATGGTTGCTGCTTGCGTCGTGCTTCTTGGTCGCGGTCGTTTTCGGTTTCGGCACAGATTCTCAGCTAGGCTGCGGGCTGGCGGGTTATTCGTCTCATGTCTGGCCTTCACTGAACGACGAGATGAATGCCGTCAGAAGCTCTCTGCCCCGGTACGAATGCGCTTTCGTTTTCTTGAAGTCGTTCAATCTGCTCCTGTCAGGAACTGCTGCCTTGGTCTTCATGGCGATATTCTTACGCAATTTCCGTGTGAGTAATACCCTGTTTCGGAGATCGCCATGGCCGTTTGTAGGTTCGTTTCTTTTGGGCGTAGCTTGCTTCGTCCTTGTCCGCTATTACCCAGTCAGCAGTTTTTCCCACCAGTCGCTTCTGAGGTCGATAATGTCGCCTGTTGTTATTTGTTTCTTTATGTCAATTGGTCTCTTAGGACCGTTGGTGAAGGACGAGAGTGAGTAAGCAGCAATCGGGAAATCGCATTTCGCGGCCCCGTCGTTGCGCGCGAAGCGAAGCAATCCACCTCTCCACACGCGGCGCTACAGATTGCTTCGTGGAGCCTGTCATCGCGCGGCGCTTCGCGCCGACCCGGTGGCTCGCAATGACGATGTGACTACTTTGGGTGCGACATAACAACCCGACGGACAGATCAGAAATCGTAGGGTGGGTCGGCGCAGCGTAACCCACCCTTCGCTTGCGCCACAAACTGACCCTCATCCCGAGGAGCCGCGCAAGCGGCGTCTCGAGGGATGGGCCGCGGGCGAGATAGGGGCCTCATGGGTTCGAGACGGCGCTTTGCGCCTCCTCACCATGAGGGTCTGAGAGCGCGCGCGGCGAGACGAATTTAGCCAGCAATTCCAACGTGATTTGCCCCGTCCAGCCTCGCAGCAAAAAATATTCCGCTTTCGCCGTCGGGCAAATCAGCACTATTAATCCGCGCGTCTCACCCGAATGAGGGGCGGCTCGCGATCGTCACGAACGTTGCGGTGAGATGCGGTGGACGCGGGTGTTGCGACTGACGAGCGTGGCTATCCGTGGACGGCGAAGTCGTGTGGTTCTGGCGCCCCGACGCTGGCGCTAAGTTCGCGGAGATGATCTGCGGGCGACGGTGGCAAAAAAGCCCGGTCACCGGGAAGAGCGCGAAATAAGCCGTAAACCACTGCGCAGGGAAAGCCGGAGTTGCTTCGGTTGACCTGTGGTCCTACCCCCGTGCTTTTTGTTGCACGGGGCCCACGGGTGCAACCGGCACCCGGCTTTCCCTGCGCCCTCTGTATGAGGAGAGGGCGAAACGAGACGCAAACCTCGGACGCCATGCGCCGCGAGAACGCGAACTCACATCCTCTCCACCGTCATGCCCCGCCAACGGGTCGGCGCGTACGCGCCGCCCGATGACAGGCTCCGGCGGGGCATCCAGTAACCACCGGCCTCTCGGCATAAGCACCACCGCCTCCGCAATACTGGATCGTCCGGTCAAGCCGGACGATGACAGCGGAGAAGCTGTTTGACATTTGAATCAGAACTTACCCCGTCGTTGCAAGCAAAGGCGGAAGCAATCCATTGCTCCGCTTGCCGAGGCAGGGATTGCTTCGTGCTAGCTCAGGCTGCGCGCGGCTGGATCGAGAATGGCAACGCTCGTATAGCCGGCGATGAGCGCGTAGCCGATCTGGTTCGGATGCAATGCATCGTTCATCGCGAACGAATTCCAGGTCCCGCCAAACAATCCCCAGATGTCGATAAACGGCACGTCGGCGGCGTAAGCGAGAGCCTTCATATTGGCAACATAGGATGCCTGCGTCGGGTAGGTCGCATAGATGCCTGCCTCGGATGGCGCGCCGCTCATCAGGATCACGTCGCAATTCACCGACTTCAGCGCAGTGATCACTCTCGTCATGTTCGATGTGACTGTCGAAAGCGGAATGCGATCGTCCCAATCGTTGATGATGCCGGCCTGGAAGATCACCAGGTTCGGCGCTATCGCGGCGATGGCCGGCAACGTGTTCCACGGGTAGCCATCGACCACGAAATCGGCGCTGCCCCAGCGGCAGCCGCCAAGATTGTAGACGGACACTTCCTTGATCGCCGAGTTGAAGCATCGGAGCCCGGTCAGATAGACGTCGTTTGCATCTGTCTTCCGCAGATTGATGGTGTGGTGATCGGGCGTACAGGTTGCCGTCGCCTTCATGAAGGCGTTGGCACCTGCGCAATCGACCGTTGCCAGTGGTGGCCCGCCATCGACATCGATCGTGAAACGCCCGCTTCCGGGC
Organism: Bradyrhizobium sp. BRP22; assembly: GCF_020194175.1. Classification (GTDB taxonomy): domain Bacteria; phylum Pseudomonadota; class Alphaproteobacteria; order Rhizobiales; family Xanthobacteraceae; genus Bradyrhizobium. Next base: position 40,999 of record NZ_JADYVX010000027.1, read on the forward strand.
GAGCGAGCGTACCAGACTTCGATCGAGTCGATCGGGTTGGTCGGCGTGAAGGAATGCGAGACGGCACTCGGTTGGCCGTGAAAGAATCCTCCGCACAGCGTTCCGGAAGCCCTTGTGTTGTTGATCGCCCAGCCGGAACGATCAAGCCGCGCGTCGAAGGCATGAAGGTCGCCGGCGGCGGCGCTGACATTGTTGTCGCCCCATACGCTCGACCAGCTTCCGTTCGGGATCAATCTTGCCAGTTGGGTCGGCCACGACATGCTTTTGGCGTTGGAGGCGAGTTCATTGCTGGCCGCGCCCTGGCCGACGACCGTCGAGTCGCCGAGGCAGCCAATGATCGCATTGGCTTCTCCGCGCTGCTGCGCCGCAGACGCCCTGCACCAATTGGCCAGGTTGGAGCCGGTAAAATTGTAAAAGCCGGTGGGCAGCGGATTGCCGCTTGACAGTCCCTTGCCATAGGCCGGTGTCAGCAGGCCGGTTTGCTTCGCGAGTTGCGTGTAGGCCGCCAGCGCCGCAGCGCCGGTGATGAACGCGCGTCGCCGCATCACGAGCCGCTCCGCGCCATCGCCGGAGCCTTCGTCAAGAACGCGTGTAGCTTGACCATTGCCATTCCTGCGTTTGTAGGCAAGTGAAAGACACTGCTATACTTCTTCCGTAAATCTACGGACGTGGTCTGTCCTGGATGCGTACGGTCAATTTGGGAATTCAGCCTTGGCTTGACCGAGCTAGGCTAGAGCATCTGGAAGAATGTCTTCAATCGCTTTTTTCAGCGACATGGAAGGTTTTTGGCACTCCTCTGCGATCATCGGTACGGATGCGGCCAGGAGCGTTGCCTGATGCAGCTTGATGCTCCCGTCGGATTGGGCCCCACTCGTGCGAGCCGGTCGCCCGGTAGCGCCGCCATGAAGGTGCCATTTGGATTTGCCGCGCCGCTGTTGCTGTTCCTGCTGTCGATGAGCATCATCGTCGCGGCCTGGTGCTGGTTGGCGACGCCGGTCGCGTCGGGACACGCACCCGTCGATCCCGTGAGAAAGCTGGATTGCGTTTCCTATGCGCCGTTCCGGGGTCATCAGACGCCGTGGAATTCTTCCGTTGTCATCAGCGCGGACCAGATCGCGCAAGATTTCGCCGACCTTGCCAGGATCACCAACTGCATCCGCATCTACTCGGTGGAGAACGGCCTGGACAAGGTGCCGGAGCTCGCGTCAAAGGTTGGACTGAAGGTGATCCTCGGCGTCTGGATCGGTCGTGATCGCTTGAAGAATGCCAGCCTCATCGAGACTGCGGTGTTGCTGGCCAACCAGTTTACCGACGTGGTCACCGCCGTCATCGTCGGCAACGAGGTGTTGCTCCGGGGCGAATTGCCCGAGGCGGGCCTTCGCGAAGCCATCCGCTCCGCCAAAGGCCGCGTCAGTGTCCCCGTCAGCTACGCCGATAGCTGGGATTTCTGGCTGCGCTATCCGGAGCTCGCCCATGACGTCGACTTCGTGACGATCCACGTCCTGCCGTATTGGGAAGACGTTCCGCCCCGCGCCGAGGATGCGCCCCAGCATGTGATCGACGCGCGCAACAAGATCGCGCTGGCCTTTCCCGGAAAGGAGATCTTCATCGGCGAGGCCGGCTGGCCGAGCCGGGGACGCATGCGTGACGGTGCGCTGCCGTCGCGCATCAACCAGGCGCGCTTCACCTTCGACCTGCTCGACAAGGCCAATCGGGAGAACGTTCGTATCAATTTGTTCGAAGCCTATGACGAGCCATGGAAGCGTCAGTGGGAAGGGACGGTCGGCGCCCATTGGGGATGGCTCGATGGCGAAAGCCGCCAGTTGAAATATTCGTCCGGGGCCACCGTCAGCAACTATCCGCACTGGAAGCTGCAGCTTGGCGCGGGACTCGGCTTCGGCATTGCCGTGTTCGTCACGGCGCTGCTGGCGCGTTGGCGCTCGGCTGCGCCATCGGCGTTGCCGCGGTGGCTTGCGGTTGCGGCATCCGCCACCGCCAGCGGAATCCTGCTCGGTGTGAGCGTGGAGAATGCGCTCTACGAGAGCTACGGCTTTGCCGGATTGGTCCGGCAAGGATCGCTGTTGATGACGGCAATGTTTCTGCCGCTCCTGTGCGCCAATGCCTTGATGTCGGGCCGCGCGCTCCCGGCTTTTGTGGAATTGATCGGGCCGCGCGAGACGCGAACACGCTCCCTGCCGGCACTGCTACTCGGCGCTGTACTCCTCGTCACTGCGCTGGTCGCAGTGGAAGTCGCGCTGGGCCTCATGTTCGACCCGCGATCGCGAGACTTCCCATTTGCCGGCTTGACCATGGCCGTGGTGCCGATCTGGACTGTGGCGCTGCTGAACCGACGAAAATTGCCGGTCTGCGCGACATCCGAGGCGGTGTTCGCGAGCCTGTTCGCAGCCGCTGCGTTCTACATCCTGCTGCATGAAGGGGTTCAAAATTGGCAGTCCTTATGGACCTCGACCACACTTTTCCTGCTTGGCGCCGCGTTGTGGCGGTCGCGTTCCGCAGTCTTGAGTGGGGATATCGGGCATGCCCGTGCCGTTGAGCTTCGGACGCAGGTCTGATCCGGGAGTATGCTGATGTCGTCGGATGGGATTTCACGGCGTCATTTCGCCACGCTCGCCGGCGCGGCGGCTCTCGGATTGTCGGCTGCGCCGGCCCACCCGGCCGACGGCGGGACGCGGGAAAACGCATCGGCCAGCTTCCCGGCCGGCTTTCGCTGGGGCACCGCCACCTCGGCCTATCAGATCGAAGGAGCCGTCAACGAAGACGGACGGGGGCCGGCGATCTGGGATCGCTTCGCCCACACGCCCGGGACCATCATCGACCACAGCAATGCAGACGTCGCGTGCGATCATTATCGCCTGTACCGCGACGACGTCCAATTGATGAAGGCGCTGGGATCCATGGCATATCGTTTCTCGATCGCGTGGCCGCGTGTCTTCCCGGACGGATCGGGCACACCAAACCCGAACGGCCTCGGCTTCTACGATCGGCTGATCGACGAACTGCTGGCGAACGGCATTGAGCCGTTTGCCACGCTGTATCATTGGGATCTGCCGCAAACGCTGCAGGACCGTTTCGGCGGCTGGATGTCTCGCGACACAGCAAAGGTCTTTGCGGATTACGCCGCCTATGTCGCCGAACGCCTGAGCGATCGCGTCAGCCACATCTTCACCATCAACGAATGTTCGAGGCTCGTTCATCTCGGCCACGGCCTCGGGATCGACGCCCCCGGTTTGAAACTGCCGCAAGCCGAATTGAACCAGGTCCGGCACAACGTCGCGCTGGGGCACGGCCTGGCAGTGCAGGCGATCCGTGCACGCGGCCGGCCAGGAACCAAAGTCGGGCCCGCGGAGAACCTGGTCGTCTGTATCCCTGCGATCGACACGCCAGCGAACGTCCGCGCGGCAGAAATCGCGACGCGCGAGCTCAACGGCGGCTACCTGACCGTGATGTTCGAGGGTCGGTACACCGACGGCTTTCTGGCCGAGGCTGGAAAGGATGCCCCAAAGTACACGGCCGAGGATCTCCGCATCATCTCCTCGCCGATCGATTTTCTGGGACTGAACATCTACAAGCCCGACCATTACGTGATGGCTGCCGACAATGAGCGCGGCTTCGCCCTGGCGCCGTTTCCCGCATCGTTTCCGCACATGGATGCGGATTGGCTGCGGGTAGGCCCCGAGGCGATGTATTGGGCGCCGCGTCACGCGGCGAAGCTGTGGGGTGTGCAGTCGATCTATGTCACCGAGAACGGGACGTCGTCGGCAGACGAAGTCGCCGCCGACGGTAATGTCTACGATCTCGATCGCGTGATGTATCTCCGCAATTATCTGCAACAGTTGCAGCGGGCGACGTCGCAGGGAGTGCCCGTGGCCGGCTACTTCCTCTGGAGCCTGATCGACAATTTTGAATGGGCGGATGGCTATGAAAAGCGATTCGGACTCTATCGCGTTGACTTCAAGACGCAGCGTCGCACGCCGAAACTGAGTGCGTCGTTCTACCGTGAGGTCATCAAGCAAAACGCCGTGGTCTGATACTCCAGTCGGACAAATGCTTTCCGCTGCCGTCAGCGGCCAAGATGGTGCCGGCCCATTTGCGAAAGGCTGGCGCGGCAGGCGAGGCGGTAAATGATGCCGATGAAATATGCCAACATGATCGAACTCCATTGTTGGATCACGAGGGGGATATTGGACCTGTATTCTTTCGGCCGTTTTTCGCGGGCCGTTGAAAATGACTTCGTCGCGGCTATCCAGGATTTCATCGAGTGGCGGCGCGCGAAACAGAACTATGCGCGGCTCAGAGATATCGCCCTCATTTGGTGAGGGCTACTGTCCTTACTCTCAGAACATCTCGAAATACTCGCGATGCTCCCAGTCGGACACTTCGGCCTGGAAACGCTCGATCTCGGCGTTCTTGATATGCACGTAGTAATCGACGAACTCCGCGCCCAGCGCCTTTCGGAAGAATGGATCGTCGTTCAGCGCGAACACCGCCTCGCGCAGGCTCTTCGGCAACAGCGCCGCCTTGGTCTCATAGGGCGTGTCCGCCGACGGTCCCGGATCGAGCTTGCGGTCGATGCCGTCCAGGCCCGAGAGAATTTGCGAGGCCATGTAGAGATAGGGGTTGGCGGCCGGCTCGCCGATCCGGTTCTCCAGCCGTGTCGCCGGATCGCCGGCGCCGCCGAGCACGCGGATCATGACGCCGCGATTGTCGCGGCCCCAGATCGCGCGGTCCGGCGCCAGCGAATAGGAGCGGTAACGCTTGTAGCCGTTGATGGTCGGCGTCGTGAACACGGTGGAGGCGCGGGCATGCTCCAACAGCCCGGCGAGGTAGCACGACCCGAGCGGGCTCAAGGCCTCATCGCTCTCCTTCGCCATGAATGCATTCTCGCCGCTTGTGCGCGACACCAGCGATTGATGCAGGTGCCAGCCCGAGGCGAAGACGTTCGGCAGCTTCGGGCGGCACATGAAGGTCGCGTGGTAGCCATGCCGCCGCGCGATCTGTTTCACGGCGGCGCGGAACAGCACCATGGTGTCTGCAGGCTCGATGCCTGCGGTCGGCTGAAACGTGAATTCGCACTGGCTCGGGCCGAACTCGACCTCGACCGAGCGCAATGGCAGGCCAAGGGCGAGGACATCGCGGCGGATGATCTCCAGCGCCGGCTCCATCTGGTCGTAGCGCTGCTCGGTCAGATATTGATAGCCGTGCGAGAGCAGGCTCACCGAGGGGGGCCGGCCCGGCTGGCCAGAATCCTCCGGCGCCATATGCGCGTCGTCGAGCTTGAACAGGTGGAATTCGACCTCGAGCCCGGCAACGAAGTCATAGCCGCGCGAGCCGAGCTGTTCGAGCACCCTGCGATAGAGATTGCGCGTGGCGAACGGCACCGGCCGGCCGTCATTGAAATAGATGTCGCAGAGCAGCCAGCCTGTCGTGGGCGCCCATGGCAGCACACGGAACGTCGTGGGGTCGGCCACCATCAATACGTCGGCGGCGCCTTCCATCTCCTTCATGCCGAAGCCGCCGCCGGCGCTGAACACCGGAAACACCGTCTTGTGCGACGTATCCTTCGCCAGCATGGTCGTGGTGATGGAACAGCCGCTTTCCAGCGCCCGCACCGCTTCGCCTGCGATCAGCGTCTTGCCGCGCAGGATGCCATGCTGGTCCGGAAACGATAGGCGGATGACTTCGAGGTTCTTGTCTTCGACGATGCGGCGGACGCGCGCCGCCGCTTCCTTCTGCTCATCCGACCACAGGCCGTAACGCTGGACAAAGCTCAACGCGCCACTCCTTCAGCGACCGTCATTGCGAGCGCAGCGAAGCAATCCATCCATCCACGCGCGCGGAGGCAATGGATTGCTTCGCTCCGCTCGTAATGACGGGACAGCAACATCACTCGGCCGCCGAGAGATGCCGCACCTTGCCGGCGATCTCGCTAGGCACCGGCGCGGCCCACGGCGCGCCGCGGCGCCGCTTGACGTCGACTTCCATCCAGTAGAGCTCCCAACCTTGCGTCGGCCCGATGCCGTCCATGGTCGCGGGGCCCTGGATGCTGCGGGACGTCGCCTCGTCGAGGAACAGCATCGGCTTCTCGCCGCCGGAGACCTTTTCGATCTCCTGCCGCAGCAGCCGGCGATACTGCACGATCGCCTTGTCGCTCTGGCCGAGATGCTCCTTGGTACGGTCCTGGATCGGGCCCATCGACTCCACCGCCCACTGGTCGTGGACGTTGATGTCGTTGCCCATGCCGGTATAGGTCGCGGTCATCTGCTCGTGCGGATCGAAGCCGTAGTCGTTCGACCTGTTCTTGCGCGACTTGTAGTCGGGCAGTTCATAAAGCTCGAGCCGCTGGTCGCGCATCTTCTTCTTGTCGACCGGCGTCGTGTAACTGGTGAAGATCGCATACCAGTAGCAGTTCTCGTCATCGACCGGCACATGCCATTGGGTGATCGTCATTTCCGTGCTCATCGGGATGACGAAGCCGTGCGGGAAGAGCTGGTTGGTCACCCGCACATGCGTGCATTCCTTGTCGAGCTCGCGCAGCGCGATCAGGCGCAGGCCATATTCGGTGTGCTCGACATTGATGATGGGACGATCGTATTCGCGCAGGATCTTGGTCATCGGCATGTCGCTGCCGGCGGAAGCACCGCGGAACTGTTTTCCGTAGGCGGTCGAGGTGTCCTCATCCTCGAAGAAGCGGTGCAGGTAGGAGGCATGCGAGGGATCGATGCCGACTTCGAGCGCCTGCAGCCAGTTGCAGTTCATGTGGCCCTTGAAGGCGAAGGTGTGGCTGTCGGGAGCGACGAAGCAGTCGATCTCCGGAAACGCCGGCGGGGTGCCTTCGCCGAGATATGACCAGAGGATGCCGTTCTTCTCTACCACGGGATAAGCGCGCTGCTTGATGCCCTTGCAGAGCTGCGAGCTCTTCGGCTCGGCCGGCGTCTCCAGGCATTGGCCGGTGACGTCGAACAGCCAACCGTGGAAGGCGCAGCGCAGGCCGCCATTTTCCAGCCGGCCGAAGGCGAGATCGGCGCCGCGATGCGCGCAATGGCGGTCGATCAGGCCGTAGCGGCCCGTCTCGTCGCGAAACAGCACGAGGTTTTCGCCGAGCAGCCTGACCGGCCGGATCGGCCGCGGCCCGTCAAGCTCGTCCACCAGCGCCGCCGGCTGCCAGTACATCCGCATCAGCTTGCCGCACGGATCCTTCGGCCCGGTGCGGGTGATCAGGTCGTTCTGCTCCTGGCTCATCATGGCGGCGGTCCTTTCCGGGCGTTCGGATTTGTTCGCCTATTGAACGAATGGGCGAATTATGCCATGGCTCAATCGAGCGGCAAGCACAATTTTTGATCCGTGCCGCCGGGACGGGCCGATGCCGAAGCTGAAGCGTGAGGATCGCGAGGAGCGCGCCACCGATTTTGTCGAGAGCCTCGATCGCGGCCTGCGCCTGCTCCAGATCTTCGGCACCATCACGGGACCTGCGACGCTGAGCGATCTCGCGCGCGCTGCCGACCTGCCGCGTGCCACGGCGCGGCGTATCCTGTTCACGCTGGAGCGCGGCGGGTTCGTCGCGACCGATGGCAAGCTGTTCACGCTCACGGCGCATGTGCTGACGCTCGCCGGATCGTACCTGCGCTCGAACCAGGTGATCGCGCTGCTGCAGCCGGTGCTTGATCGCATCGCGAGCGCGGCGCAGGAGATCAGTTCACTTGCGTTGCTCGATGGCGACGATGTCGTGTTCGTCGCGCGCGGCAGCCCGGCGCGGATGTTCTCCAGCGGTCTCGATATCGGCTACCGCCTGCCAGCCTTCTGCACGTCGGTCGGCCGCGCCATGCTCGGCCGGCTCCGTGATGATGAACTGGCGGCAAGATTGAAGGCGATGCGCCGCGAGGCGCTGACACCGCAGACGGTAACCGATCCAAAGCGGCTGCTTGCCGCCATCATCGCCGATCGCGAAAAGGGCTACTCGCTCGTCGACCGCGAGGCCGAGCCGCATTTTCGCTCGATCTCGGTGCCGGTCCGCCGCTACGACGACACCATCGTCGCCGCCATCAACATGGGCGCCCATGTCGATCGCGTGCCGACGGAAGAATTGATCGACCGCTTCCTGCCGCTGCTGCGAGAGGGGGCGGAGGATGTGAAGGATAGGTTGCTCTGAGCAACGCCTGTAGCCCGGATAGAGCGAAGCGCAATCGGGTCATTTTACGGGGGATAGAGTTTTCCCGGGTTACGCTGCGCTCCACCCGGGCTACGCGCTATCTCGCTACATCGCCACGCTGCGCAATCCGAAGCTGCGCGCCTGGTTTTGCAGCACTGGCCTCACCGCTTCGATCAGCCGTGCGGCGGCGGCATCGACAGAAAGGCCTGCCGTATCGACCACGGCTGACGCGCGCGAATAAAGCGGCTCGCGGCTGAGCAGGATGTTGCGGAGCTCGGCCATTGCCGAGCGATCGTCGGCCATCGGCCGCAGGTCGCCCTGGCGGCGCACCCGCGCCATGTGCTCTTCCGGCTCGGCCTTCAGCCAGATCGTGTAGAACGACGACAGGATCAGGTCGAAGGTCAGCGGCTCGGAGACGATGCCGCCGCCGGTCGCCAGCACCATCAGCTCATTGCGCGCCAGCAATTGCTTCAGCGCCGCCTGCTCCATGCGCCGAAAACCTTCCAGGCCGTAAAGCGCGATGATCTCGGCGACGGAGAGGCCGTTCTCGCGTTCGACTTCCTTGTTGAGCTCGACAAAGCTCCAGCCGATCCGCTTCGCCAGCATCTTGCCGAGCGTGGACTTGCCGGCGCCACGCAGCCCGATCAGCGCGATGCCTGCAAATGACGAGCGCCGTTGCGCGGCGGGACCGCTGCCGCCGAGAATGTCCTTGGCGTGCGCGATCTGCTCAGGTGTGGCCTTGCGCAGGAGGTCGCGGATCACGGCCCAGTCCGGCGCCGGCTCGGTGGAGGGGATCAGATCTTCCAGATGCGCGCCCATCGCGTGTGACACCCGGCGCAGCAGCACGATCGAGACATTGCCCTTGCCGCTTTCGAGCTGCGCGATATAGCGCTCCGAAATTCCGGAAACCTTGGCGAGCACTTTCCGCGACATGCCGCGCAGCGCGCGCATGGTGCGCACGCGCTGACCGAGCTGTTCGAGGAAGTTGGTTTCGGGATCGCCTTGGTCTGTCATGTCCCCCCCGCAAAGGAGTCGCAGGAAGGATAGTGCCGATGAGGATTGACAGCAAGCCGCCGTGGTGGCCTTATATGAATTATAATTCTTAAAATCTGGGAGAGGCGTCGTGACGCGCTTGGGCGTGAGGAACAGGGCATGAGCGGCACCTCCTACAATGCGGTGACGTGGCTGTTGGACCGCAATGTCGATGAGGGCCGTGGCGACAAGCTCGTCTTCGACGATACCGTCTCGCAGCTCACTTATGCTGAGCTGCAGCGGCAGACGCGCCGTCTCGCCAATCTGCTGCGCCATCTCGGCGTCCGCCGCGAGGAACGCGTGGCGATGATCATGCTCGACACGGTCGATTTCCCGATCGTGTTCCTGGGCGCGATCCGCGCTGGCGTGGTGCCGGTGCCGCTGAACACGCTGCTGACCGCGGATCAATATGCCTATGTGCTCGCCGACTGCCGCGCGCGCGTGCTGTTCATCTCCGAGGCGCTGCTGCCGGTCGTCAAGGACATCGTCGGGCGGATGCCCGACCTCGAGCACGTCGTCGTCTCCGGCGCGAACGCGCATGGCTACAAGAAATTTTCCGACGAACTCGCGCGCGAGGGCGATGTCTTCACGACCGCCGCGACCCATCCCGATGAGCCCGCGTTCTGGCTCTATTCCTCGGGCTCGACCGGCATGCCCAAGGGCGTGCGCCACCTGCATTCCAGTCTCGCCGCGACAGCGGACACCTACGCCAGGCAGGTGCTCGGCATCCAGGAGAACGACGTCTGCCTGTCGGCGGCAAAGCTGTTCTTCGCCTACGGCCTCGGCAACGCGCTCACCTTCCCGATGTCGGTCGGCGCCACCACGATTCTCAATTCCGAGCGGCCGACGCCCGCGGTGATGTTCGCGCTGATGAACAAGTATCATCCGACCATCTTCTACGGCGTGCCGACGCTGTTCGCCTCGATGCTGAACGATGAAGCATCGAAGACGACGCCCGCCGGGAAACGGCTGCGCATCTGCACCTCCGCCGGCGAGGCGCTGCCGGAATCCGTCGGCAATGCCTGGAAGGCCCGCTTCGGCGTCGACATTCTCGATGGCGTCGGCTCGACCGAACTGCTGCACATCTTCCTGTCGAATGCGCCCGGCGACATCAAATACGGCTCGTCCGGCCGTCCCGTGCCCGGCTACAAGGTGCGTCTCGTCAATGAGTCCGGCGTCGATGTGCCGGATGGCGAAGTCGGCGAACTCCTGGTCGACGCGCCCTCCGCCGGCGAGGGCTACTGGAACCAGCGCAGCAAGAGCCGGCAGACCTTCGAAGGCCACTGGACCCGCACCGGCGACAAATACATCCGCGATGCCGAGGGCCGCTACACCTTCTGCGGGCGCAGCGACGATATGTTCAAGGTGTCCGGCATCTGGGTCTCGCCGTTCGAGGTCGAGAGCGCGCTGATCACCCATCCCGCTGTGCTCGAGGCCGCCGTCGTGCCGGAAGCCGATCCGGAAGGATTATTGAAGCCGAAGGCCTTTGTGGTGCTGCGCCCCGAGGCCAATGTCGATGGTTTGCAGGATGCGCTGAAGGAGCACGTCAAGCAGAAGATCGGCCCGTGGAAATATCCGCGCTGGATCGAGGTGGTCGAGAGCCTGCCGAAGACCGCGACCGGCAAGATCCAGCGCTTCAAACTGCGGGAACACTAGACGTCATGGTCGGGCAAAGGCGCGAAACGCGTCTTCGAAGGTGACCCGGCCATGGCGAGAAGGCGAGAGTGACGATATGACCTTTTCTCCATCAGGCTTTCTCACCATCGATGGAGCCGATCTCGAATATCGCATGATCGGTCCTGCGCCCGACAAGGCGCCGACCATCGTGATGTTGCATGAAGGCCTGGGTTCGGTCGGGTTGTGGGACGATCTTCCGGAAAAGCTGCAGGCCGCGACCGGCGCCGGCGTGTTCGCCTATTCGCGCGCCGGCTATGGCGCCTCGAGCCCGGTGAAGCTGCCGCGGCCGCTCGACTATATGCACATCGAGGCGCAGCAGGTATTGCCGAAGCTGCTGGATGCCATCGGTTTCCGTCGCGGCCTTTTGGTCGGGCATTCCGACGGCGCCTCGATCGCCGCAATCTATGCCGGCTCGCACCAGGATCATCGCCTGCACGGCATGGTGTTGATCGCGCCGCATTTCATCGTCGAGGAGGTTTCGCTGAAGTCGATCGCGAAGATCAAGACGACGTACGAGACCACGAACCTGAACGAGAAGCTGGCGCGCTGGCACAAGGATGTCGACAATGCCTTCCGCGGCTGGAACGACGCCTGGCTCGATCCGAAATTCCGCGACTGGGATATTTCCGAATACCTCGCCTACATCCGCGTTCCCATCGCGATCCTGCAAGGCGCGAACGACCAGTACGGAACCCTGCGCCAGGTCGAGATCGCCAGGGACGAATGTTACTGCCCGGTCGACGTGACGGTCATTCCGGGCGCGGGACATTCACCGCACCGCGAGGCGCCGGAGGCAACCCTTAAGGCAATTGCGGATTTCGCCCAGGCTGCGTTGCAAACAGACCAGCCGTTAGCGGCTTAGGTCAGCGGCCGACCGAGGGAACATGAAACAAAGTGCATGTTCCGTCGTTTTGAGCTAGACCAGCCCAGAAACATGCATTATTGTGCATGATCAGATAACCAATAACGTGCAAGGGTGGCTCATGGCCGGTGAAGATCGCGTGCTCGCAAATGGCGCGAAATACATCGATTTTCAGACCGACCCGTCCCGTTACCGGCATTGGAAGCTCGATGTCGACGGCGAGGTCGCGACGCTGACCATGGACGTCGACGAGAACGCCGGCCTGTTCGAAGGCTACCAGCTCAAGCTCAATTCCTACGATCTCGGCGTCGACATCGAGCTCGCCGACGCCGTGCAGCGGCTGCGCTTTGAGCATCCCGGCGTGAAGGTCGTCGTGATGCGCTCGGGCAAGAACCGCGTGTTCTGCGCCGGCGCCAATATCCGCATGCTCGCGGGTTCGACCCATGCGCACAAGGTCAATTTCTGCAAATTCACCAACGAGACCCGCAACGGAATCGAGGACTCCTCGGAGAATTCCGGCCAGCGCTTCATCACCGTCGTCAACGGCACCGCGGCCGGCGGCGGCTATGAGCTCGCGCTGGCGACCGACCACATCATCCTCGCCGACGACGGCGCGGCCGCCGTGGCGCTGCCGGAAGTGCCGCTGCTCGCGGTGCTGCCAGGCACCGGCGGGCTGACGCGCGTCGTAGATAAACGAAAAGTGCGCCGCGACCATGCCGATTTCTTCTGCACCATCGAGGAGGGCATCAAGGGCAAGCGCGCCGTGCAGTGGCGCCTCGTCGACGAGATCGCTGCGAATAGCAAGCTCGAAGGCAAGCTTGCCGAGCGCGTCAAGGAATTCGCCGCCAAATCGACCCGCAACGGCAGCGGCAAGGGCATTGCGCTCTCGCCGCTCAACCGCGTGATCGACGAGAACAGCATCCGCTATGGCTTCGTCAGCGTCGATATCGATCGGGCCGCGCGCATCGCGACAATCTCGATCCAGGCGCCGGAGGCCGCGCCATCAGCCGATATCGACGGCCTGATCGCGCAAGGCGCTTCGTTCTGGCCGCTGCAGGTCGCCCGTGAGCTCGATGATGCGATCCTGCATCTGCGCATCAACGAACTCGAAATCGCGATGCTGGTGTTCAAGAGCCACGGCGATCCCGCTCATGTCGCCGCCTATGATGATTTCCTCGAAGCCAACAAGGCGCATTGGCTGGTCAACGAGATCAGGCATTATTGGAAGCGCGTGCTGAAGCGCATCGACGTCACCTCGCGCACGCTGGTGACGCTGGTGGAGCCCGGCTCCTGCTTCGTCGGCACGCTGGCCGAACTCGTGTTTGCCGCCGATCGCTCCTACATGCTGATCGGCTCGCGCGAGGGCGACAACCGCCCGCCGCCCGCGATCCAGCTCACCGCGATGAATTTCGGGTCCTATCCGATGAGCCACGGGCTCACGCGGCTGGCGTCGCGCTTCCAGGCCGATCCGTCCGATCTCGAGCGTGCGCGCGGCGCAATCGGCAAGGCGCTCGATGCCGAGGAGGCCGAAGAGCTCGGCCTTGTCACCTTCGCGCTGGACGACATCGACTGGGACGACGAGGTGCGCGTGTTCCTGGAGGAGCGCACCAGCTTCTCCCCTGACGGCCTCACCGGCATGGAAGCGAACCTGCGCTTCGTCGGCCCCGAGACCATGGAATCGAAAATCTTTGCGCGCCTGACGGCGTGGCAGAACTGGATCTTCCAGCGTCCTAACGCGGTCGGCGAAGAGGGCGCGCTGCGCCGCTACGGCACCGGCCAGAAGGCGCAGTTCGACATGACAAGGGTCTAGACGGGAGGTTCGCCATGAACATGAATATCATGAACGTCGATTACTCGACCAAGATTCCCAACAACGTGAATCTGTCGGCGGACCGCCAGGTCCTCAAAGCCCTGGAGGGCTGGCATCCCGGCTACATGGACTGGTGGAGCGACATGGGGCCGGAAGGTTTCCAGCAGTCGCTGGTCTATCTGCGTACTGCCTATTCGGTTGATCCGCGCGGCTGGGCCAAGTTCGACTACGTCAAGATGCCCGAATATCGCTGGGGCATCTTGCTCGCGCCGCAGGAAGAGAACCGTGTGGTGCCGTTCGGCGCCCATTATGGCGAGCCGGCCTGGCAGGAAGTGCCGGGCGAGCACCGTGCCATGCTGCGGCGGCTGATCGTGATCCAGGGCGACACCGAGCCTGCTTCGGTCGAACAGCAGCGCCACCTCGGCAAGACCGCGCCCTCGCTCTACGACATGCGCAACCTGTTCCAGGTCAATGTCGAGGAAGGCCGCCATCTCTGGGCGATGGTCTATCTGCTGCAGAAATATTTCGGGCGCGACGGCCGCGAGGAAGCGGATGATTTGCTGCGCCGCCGCTCCGGCGACACCGATAGCCCGCGCATGCTGGGCGCCTTCAACGAGGCGACGCCGGACTGGCTCTCCTTCTTCATGTTCACCTATTTCACCGACCGCGACGGCAAGATGCAGTTGCATTCGCTGGCGCAATCCGGCTTCGACCCGCTGTCGCGCACCTGCCGCTTCATGCTGACGGAGGAAGCGCACCACATGTTCGTCGGCGAGACCGGCATCAGCCGCGTCGTGCAGCGCACCTGCGAGGCGATGCGGGAGGCCGGTATCGAGGATCCGACCGATATTGCGAGAGTGCGGGCGCTCGGGGTGATCGACCTGCCGACCATCCAGAAGAAGCTGAACCTGCATTATTCGCTGTCGCTCGACCTGTTTGGCTCCGAAGTCTCGACCAACGCCGCGAATGCCTTCAACGCCGGCATCAAGGGCCGCTACAAGGAGACGACGATCGACGATGATCACCAGCTCCAGAACTCGACCTATCCGGTGCTGAAGCTGATCGACGGAGAGCTCAAGCTGGTCGACGAACCGGCGCTGACCGCGCTCAACATGCGCCTCCGCGACGACTACACCCAGGACTGCGTCAAGGGCATGCTGCGCTGGAACAAGGTGATCTCAAGTGCCGGCTACGACTTCAAGCTCGCGGTGCCGCACGTCGCCTTCCACCGGGCGATCGGCGAATTCAAGGATGTCGAGGCGACGCCCGAGGGCATCCTGATCGACGATGCCACCTGGGCAAAGCGCAAGCACGAATGGCTGCCGTCGACCGAGGACGGCGAGTTCATTGCATCGCTGATGAAGCCGGTCACCGAGATCGGCAAGTTCGCTTCGTGGATCTCGCCGCCGAAGGTCGGTATCGACAACAAGCCCGGCGATTTCGAATACGTGAAGATCGAGAGCTGATCTCGCTGTCGTCGGGAGCGGAGGCGCTCACGTGCACTGACGCTGTCATCACCCGCGAAGGCGGGTGATCCAGTAATCACGGGCGTCTCGAATGCCACAGGCGTCACGGCATACTGGATGCCCCGCCTTCGCGGGGCATGACGGGACAGTTTGGGGCAGAGAGAGCGCGTGCCCTCGCACTCAGCTATCCCAGCCGCTGCCTTGGATTCCGGCATTCGCGTAGACGATGCCGCCATCCACCGTGATGGTGGCGCCGACCACATAGTCGCCGGCGCGGGAGGCGAGATAGATCGCAGCACCCGCCATGTCCTCGTCGGTGCCGATCCGGCCCGCCGGCACTTTCGTCGCCACCTCGTCGGCGTTGTCGCGCGCGGCACGGTTCATGTCGGACTTGAACGGTCCCGGCGCGATCGCGGTGACCACCACATGATCCTTGATCAGCTTGACCGCCATCCGCCGCGTCAGATGGATCAGTCCGGCCTTGCTCGCGGCATAGGAATACGTCTCCAGCGGGTTGACGAAGATGCCGTCGATGGAGGCGATGTTGATCACCTTCGCCGGCCGCTCGGCGCTTGCTGATGCGCGCAACGGCGCAGCCAGTGCCTTGGTCAGGAAGAACGGCGCCTTGACGTTGAGGTTCATCACCTTGTCCCAGCCGCTTTCCGGAAACTCGTCGAACTCGGCGCCCCATGCGGCGCCGGCATTGTTGACGAGGATGTCGAGCCTCGGCTCGCGCTTCTTGATCTCGGCCGCCAGCATCTCGATGCCGGCGAGGCTGGAGATGTCGATCGGCAGCGCGATGCACTCGCCGTCATATTCGGCCGAAAGCTCTCTCGCCGTCTCTTCGCACGGCCCGGCTTTCCGCGCGGTGATGTAGACCTTGGCAGCTCCCTGCGCCAGGAAGCCCGCCGCGATCATCCTGCCGATGCCGCGCGAGCCGCCCGTCACCAGCGCGATGCGGCCCTTGAGTGAAAACAGATCCTTGAACATGCGTCCCTCCAATTGCGTTGCCGTAGGTTGTGAGAGGAGCAAGGAAGCAAGTCAAGGAATCGGTGCCGTAGCCCAGATGGAGCGAAGCGCAATCCGGAGAGCGCGAGCCGCATCGGAGCTCGCCGGGTTGCGCTGCGCTTCACCCGGGCTACGACGGCGGAGCTACGCCGCGTCGATGCGGCGGAAGCCGTTCCAGACGGCGGTGGCGGCGCCGGAGGTCAGGACGGGGATGATGCGCGCTTCCTGGTAATTGCCGTTCAGCGAGACGCGCTGCAGCGCCATCAGGTGATCGGCGCTTTCCGGGAAGATCATGCCGGGCCGGGTCGTCACTGCGGTCTTGAAGCCGGCGGTCCTGGCGAGCGCGAATTCGCGTTGGCCGGCGGCGATCTTGTCGCCATAGGGATAGGCGAGATGCAGCACAGGCCGCGCCAGCGCCGCTTCGATCCGCTCCCGGCTCGCCGTCATCTCGAACGCCGCCACTTCCTCCGCCTGCCGGGCGAGGTTGCAATGGCTAACGGTGTGGGCGCCGATCGTCACCAGCGGATCGTCGGCGAACTCCTTCAGCTCGTCCCAGTTCATGCAGAACTCGCGCGCGATCGTTGTCTCGTCGACATCATGGCGCGCGCATAGCGCGGAGATCTTGCGCTGCACGTCGTGCTCGTCCGGCAAGCTTCGCAACCAGTCGTGCATCTGCTCGAAGGCCAGCTCCTTTGCAGCCGGCGTGGAGGTGTCGATCGACGTCATCGTTCCGCCGATCGGCACCTCGATCGCAGCCACCTTGGAGATCACCTTTTCCAGCGCGATCCACCACAGCCGCCCCGTGCCTTCGGCGAAGTCGCTGGCGGCATAGACAATGAACGGCGCGTCGAACTCGCGCATGACGGGCAGTGCATGGTCGCGGTTGTCGCGATAGCCGTCGTCGAAGGTGAAGCAGGCGAAGCGCCGGGCGAAATCGCGCTCGACCATCCGCCGGTGCATCTCGTCCATGGTGACGATGTCGATGTCGAGCGAGCGCAGATGCTCGAGCATCGCGCGCAGGAACTCCGGCTCAACCTCGAGATGATAGTTCGGCTGGAACTCATCGTTGCGGCGTGGCCGGACATGGTGCAGCATGAAGATCGCGCCAATTCCTGCGAAGATTGGTCGCAGCAGGAAATGGGCTCCGGAGAAATACAGCGCTTCGAGCCCGGCGCGGATAACGGTTTTTCTAAGCTGTTTTTTCATCCGGGAAATCGGCCGGCCGGTTGCATTACGGGTCGAAATTAGCGAACCACCGCTGAACAAACGGTTAGCCGGCCCGGATATACGCGGCGCTTCGAAAGACGCGGTATTTCGGGTTTGACAGTCAGCCAAGGGTTTGTTTTCTCTCTGGTTCCGGAGCCAGGACCGCGAATGCACGAACTTTTCAAGTGGAATAGCAAGTGGTGGCCGGGCGTGATTCCGCTGGTCATCTGTTGGGGTATCGCGGCCTGGACCTCGACCGCAACCGTGGAAGCTGATCTCGCCGCGCGATCAAATGCCGCGATCAAGGACACCATCCTTGACAAGCGCAGGATCGTGGTCGCCGGCCGGGACGTGACGTTTGCGGCCGAGGCGTTCTCGGAGGAGGGGCGCCAGAGCGCGGTCGCCTCCGTCGAGGCGGTGCCTGGCGTGCGCCTCGTCAATGACGAGACGCGGCTCGTTCCCGAAGCAAAGCCATTCGTCTGGTCGGCCGAGCGCGACGTCGTCAGGGTGACGCTCACGGGCAGTGCGCCGTTACCATCGAGCAAGGGCAAGCTTCTCGAAGCGGCGCGCAATGCGCTGGGTGGCGTCGAGGTTGCCGATCAGATGTCGCTCGCGCGCGGCGCGCCGCCGCGCTTTGACAGTGCGGCGCTGCTTCTGCTCGACCAGATCGGCAAATTGAAGGATGGCAAGATCACGCTGACCGACACCAAGGTCAACCTGTCGGGCATGGCGCGCGAACTCGGCGGGCGCGAGGCGATCGCGGCCGCGCTGCGGAATCTGCCCGAGGGCTATTCGGTCGCAGCCAACGACATCAAGGCGCCGCCTTACATCTTCCAGGCCTACAAGGATCCGGTCGCGGTGACGCTGACGCTCACCGGCAATGTCCCCGACAACAACGTTCACGCCGCGCTCGTCGCGGCTGCCGGACGAAAATTCTTCTCGGAGAAGGTCGTCGACAATCTCAAGGCGAGCATAGGCGCCCCGTCCGGTTTCGCGAACGCCGTGGTGCCGGCGCTCGGCGCCTTGTCGCGGCTGTCGACCGGCACGCTGGTCGTGACCGATCGCGAAGTGAAGCTTTCGGGCGACGCGTTCTATGACGCCGCCGCCAACCAGATCCGCGCCGGTCTCGGCCGCGATTTTCCGCAAGGCTGGCAATATAACGCCGATATTTCGGTGAAGCCGGCGGCGGCCCCGGTGGATGCGACAGTGTGCCAGCAACTGTTCACCGAACTGCTGTCGAAGGCGAGGATCCGGTTTGAATCGGGCAAGGCCGATATTTCCGCGGACTCCGCCGGCCTGCTCGACCGCCTGACCGAGACCGCGCTGCGCTGCCCGAATGCCACCATCGAGATCGCCGGCCACACCGACAGCGACGGCGACGAGAGCGCCAACCAGGCGCTCTCGGAACGCCGCGCGGAGGCGGTGATGGATTATCTGGTCAAGGCGGGCCTGCCGGCGACGCGCTTCCAGGCGGTCGGCTATGGCTCGACACAGCCGCTCGCCGGCAACGACAGCGAGGAAAACAAGGCGCAGAACCGCCGCATCGATTTCGTGGTGAAGTGATGGCCCATCTGGCGACGTTCTTCTGGGGTTGGCTGCTCGCGGCGCTGTTGATCGGCCTTGCGATGGGCTGGATTTCGGTGGTGCAGCGCGGCGAGGGCGTCTCGCGAAAGCTGGCGCGATGGCTGGCGCTGCTCGCGGTGATCCTGATCGGGCTTGCGCTCGGCCACATCGTTCCCGGCCGCTTTGGCTATTGGCTCGACCTGTTCCTGGTCATGTTCGCGCTCTATCTCGCCGGATGCCTGGGGGGATCGTGGCTGCGTGACTGGGTGGTGTCGCGCAGCCAGCCGGCCAGGTAAGGCAGGCAAGTGAGGCGGCCGGGCGAGATTTTCGTGGTCCCGATGGCCGCCGCCGGGACGTTCAGTCGCATCGGCGCTGATTGGCCGCGGCTGGCGCCAACGTGTCAAAGCCTTGTCGGATCGGCGAGAATGCAGCAAAACTGTGCATCTGCTGTCATCTACTCCCCCTAATGTGTTGAAGATGCGCGTTTTATCGTCGCCAGACGAATTCCACTTCGCCCCGAAACGCGCTACGACAGGCAATAGGGAGCAGCGGAGCGTCGGCGGGGTTCGCCCGGTAGCCGTCGTCGCGGGATCGCAATTCGAGGTCTAGATGCTGGAAGCAATCCGCAGGGCGATCGCGTTTCTGCGCCAGAAGCAGGTCCTGCACAAGGTGGGCGTTGCGATCAGCATCACCGTCATCGCGGTCGCCTGCTATGTGCTCTATCACATGCTGCGCGGCATCGACACCAACGAGGTGCTCGAGGCCATCAAGGGCACCGAGCCGCGCCAGATTGTGCTGGCGGCGCTGTTCGTGGCGGCCGGTTATTTCACGCTGACCTTCTACGACCTGTTCGCGGTGCGCGCGATCGGCCACAGGCACGTTCCCTACCGCATCAACGCGCTCGCCGCCTTCACCTCCTATTCGATCGGGCACAATGTCGGCGCCAGCGTCTTCACCGGCGGGGCGGTGCGCTACCGCATCTATTCGGCCTGGGGCTTGAACGCCATCGACGTCGCGAAGATCTGCTTCCTGGCCGGACTGACCTTCTGGCTCGGCAATGCCGCCGTGCTCGGCATCGGGATCGCCTATCATCCGGAGGCCGCGGCTTCGATCGACCAGCTCCCGCCCTGGCTCAACCGCGCCGCGGCGTTCGCGATCATCGTCGCGCTGGTGGCCTATGTGGTCTGGGTCTGGACCCAGCCGCGGGTGGTCGGGCGCGGGCCCTGGACGGTGACCCTGCCGGGCGGGCCGCTGACGCTTTTGCAGATCTGCATCGGCATCATCGACCTCGGCTTCTGCGCGCTGGCGATGTATGTGCTGGTGCCCGACGAGCCCAATCTCGGCTTCATCGTGGTGGCCGTCATCTTCGTCTCGGCGACGCTATTGGGCTTTGCCAGCCACTCGCCGGGGGGCCTCGGCGTATTCGACGCCGCCATGTTGGTCGGCCTCTGGCAGATGGACCGCGAGGACCTGCTCGGCGGGATGCTTCTTTTCCGGATGCTCTATTATATTTCACCCTTTGTCATATCTGTAATCTTGCTGACGCTTCGGGAGGTTATCCTCGGAGCGCGAATCAAGCGCCTGCGCCATCTGGCGGCTGGCCCCGACGCCCAACCGCGACATGAAGCCGTTTATGTCCGCGAGCGTGGAGACACCAGCGCCTGACGCCGTCGCCTGAACAGGAAGAAGCCGGCTCAATGGCACTTCACGAATCCTCTTCCTCCTTTTTTTCGCCGTGGCCCGACCGGCTGCGGCACTCGGCCATTGTCCTGCTTGCGGCGGCGCTGGCGCTCAGCGTGCTGGTCGCGCTCGATGAACTTTCGCTGATCCGGGCCTCTGCGGTGTTCCTCTGCATCGCCGCCGCAGCGCTGGTGCCCTGGCGGTTGCACGACGTGGCAGCCTCGCGCGAGGACACCCGCAGCGTCAACCCGGTCGAGACCGGGGCGGTTGCCGCCGTCGTCGCCGGCATGCCGGACCCGGCGGTGCTGCTCGACCGCGCCGGCCGCGTCATCCATCTCAATGCCGCCGCCGCCCAGCTCGCGCCGGCGCTGCGCAAGAACGAACTCGCCCAGTTCGCGCTGCGCTCGCCGGAGATTATCACCGCGCTGCGCGAGGCGATCGCCACCACCGAGCCGCGGCGCGCCAGCTATCTCGATCATGTCCCGGTCGATCGCTGGATGGAGCTGGTGATCACGCCGGTGCCCGTGCCGACTTTGTTCGGCGGCACCGACAAATGCATGCTGATGACCTTCCACGACCTGACGCCGCTGCGCCGGGTGGAGGAAATGCGCGCCGACTTCGTCGCCAATGCCAGCCACGAATTGCGGACGCCGCTCGCGGCGCTGTCAGGCTTCATCGACACCCTGCAGGGACCGGCCAGGGACGATCCGCGGGCGCGGGAGCGCTTCCTCGGCATCATGCATACCCAGGCCACCCGCATGGCGCGGTTGATCGACGATCTGTTGTCGCTGTCGCGGGTCGAGCTCTCGGCCCATGTCCGGCCCGACACCTGTGTCGATCTGATCCCGATCATCCGCCAGGTCGCCGACGGCCTGGAGCCGCTGGCGCGCGAGCGGCAGGTTGTGATCGAGATCCAGCTTCCGGAGATGCCGGTCATGATCGCGGGTGACCGCGAGGAGTTGTTACGGTTGTTCGAGAACCTGATCGAGAACGCCCTGAAATATGGCGCCTCCGGCGGCAGGGTGGTCGTCTCGTTGAAGGAAGCCGCCTCCGGCGAGGGCGCCCCGGAGATCCGGGTCATGGTGCGGGATTTCGGCCCCGGCATCGCGCCAGAACACCTGCCGCGGCTGACCGAGCGCTTCTATCGGGTGGACGTCGGCGACAGCCGCGCCCAGGGTGGAACCGGGCTCGGATTATCCTTGGTGAAACATATTCTTAACCGTCATCGCGGCCGTCTTTTGATCGAAAGCGTACCGAAAAACGGCGCTACTTTTACCGCCTGTTTTCCCCAGATGAAGACTGCCGCAGCGGCATAAAATCAAGCAATTTCAATTGCTTGAATGTGTCATCCAACTGTCATCTAACCTTCGTAAAACGAGCATCGACCGCTCCTAAACGGACCGGCGTGAGCGCGATCGGGCGCATCCGGCGCTTCGCTCACAGGATGGAGACCACCCCATGAATTTTTTTAGGACAATCGTCGCTGCCGGCCTGGTCGCCGTTTCGACCTCGGCCTTTGCGGCCGATATCACTGGCGCGGGCGCGACATTTCCCTTTCCGATCTACTCCAAGTGGGCGGACGCCTATAAGAAGGAGACTGGCAACGGTCTGAACTATCAGTCGATCGGCTCGGGCGCCGGCATCAAGCAGATCCAGGCCAAGACGGTGACCTTCGGTGCCACCGATGCGCCGCTGAAGGCCGAGCAGCTCGAAAAGGACGGACTCGTCCAGTGGCCGATGGTGATGGGCGCGATCGTGCCAGTCGTGAACCTCGAAGGCATCAAGCCCGGCGAACTCGTGCTTTCGGGCCAGCTCTTGGGTGACATCTATCTCGGCAAGATCACCAAGTGGGACGATCCGGCGATCGCCAAGCTCAATCCGAAGCTCAAGCTGCCCTCGGACGCCATCACTGTGGTGCGACGCTCCGACGGTTCGGGCACCACGTTCAACTTCACCGACTATCTCTCCAAGTCTAACCCCGACTGGAAGTCCAAGGTCGGCCAGGGCACCGCGGTCGAGTGGCCGGTTGGCGTCGGCGCCAAGGGCAACGAGGGTGTTGCCGGCAACATCAGCCAGACCAAGAACGCCATCGGCTATGTCGAATACGCCTATGCCAAGCAGAACAAGCTGACCTATACGGCGTTGGTCAACAAGGCCGGCAAGACCGTGCAGCCGACCATTGCCGCGTTCCAGGCCGCTGCTTCCAACGCGGACTGGTCCAAGGCGCCGGGCTACTACGTGATCCTGACCGACCAGCCGGGCGAGGCGTCCTGGCCGATCACCGCGGCGACCTTCATCCTGATGCACAAGGAGCCGACGGATAAGGCGGCTTCGGCTGAAGCCATCAAGTTCTTCAAGTGGTCGTTCGAGAAGGGCGGCAAGGCGGCCGAAGAGCTCGACTACATTCCGATGCCGGAATCGGTCGTCAAGCTGATCGAAAAGACCTGGTCGTCGGACATCAAGAGCTGAGGCTTGCACCGCAACCCTCGCGTCCCATCTTCCGGGGCGCGAGCACAGCAAGTGATCCCGGAATCCCAAGGGGTTCCGGGTCTGGTCCTCGGACCCCGGAGTGACGCCGGTGAGAGTCGTCAACGGGCTCGCTCGACAAGAAGCGACCCTTCTACAGTATCAGTCAACACAGGGGATTGGCGTGGCAGACATGGCCGTTCAAAGCGACGTGATGGCAGCGGCTGGACCTTACGATCGTGCCAAGGCCCTCAGTGCTTTCAAGCTCGGTGACATCACCTTCTACTGGATCACCCGGGCCTGCGCGATTTCGGTGCTCCTGATCCTCGGCGGCATCATTCTTTCGCTGATTGTCGGCGCCTGGCCGGCGATAAGGGAATACGGCTTCGCCTTCCTGTTCACGCAGCGCTGGGCGCCGTCGGCCGATCCGCCGGTGCTCGGTGCACTCGGGCCGATCTATGGCACGCTGATCACCTCTGTCATCGCGATGATGATTGCCATTCCCGTCGGCATCGGCATCGCCATATTCCTGACCGAGCTTTGCCCGCAATGGCTGCGCCGCCCGATCGGTATTGCCATCGAGCTGCTCGCCGGCATCCCCTCGATCATCTACGGCATGTGGGGCTTCTTCGTGCTGGGCCCGTTCCTCGCCAATACCTTCCAACCGTTCATGATCCGCCTGTTCGACGGCGTGCCGGTGCTGGGCGCGGTGTTCGCAGGCCCGCCGTCCTATCTCAGCCTGTTCAATGCCGCGCTGATCCTGGCGATCATGGTGCTGCCCTTCATCACCGCGATCTCGGTCGACGTATTCAAGACGGTGCCGCCCGTCCTGAAGGAAGCCGCCTACGGGGTCGGCTGCACCACCTGGGAGGTCGTCCGCAACGTCGTGATCCCCTATACCCGCGTCGGAGTGATCGGCGGCATCATGCTGGCGCTCGGCCGCGCGCTCGGCGAGACCATGGCCGTGACCTTCATCATCGGCAACTCGTTCCGCATCTCCTCCTCGATCTTCGCCCCGGGCACCACGATCTCGGCGGCGATCGCGAGCGAATTCGCCGAGAGTGACGGATTGCACCAGTCTGGCCTGATCCTGCTCGGCCTGTTGCTGTTCGTGCTGACATTCATTGTTCTCGCCTGTGCGCGACTGATGCTGATGCGTCTGGAAAAGAAGGCGGGGAACTGAGCTATGAATCCGATTTACAGGTCCCGCCGTCGCAACGACATCATCATCCGCGGGCTTTGCATCGCCGCTGCCGCATTCGGGGTGACCTGGCTGGCGCTGATCCTTTTCACGCTTTTCTACAACGGTCTCGCCGGTCTCAGTCTCGACGTCTTCACCAAGAACACGCCGCCGCCCGGCTCGACCGATGGCGGCCTTCTGAACGCGATCGTCGGCTCGGTGATCATGACCGTGATCGGCGTCGGCATCGGCGCGCCGCTCGGCCTGTTTGCCGGCACCTATCTCGCGGAATACGGCAAGCACGACCGGCTCACCTCGGTGATCCGCTTCATCAACGACATCCTCCTGAGCGCGCCGTCGATCATCATCGGCCTGTTCATCTATGGCGCGGTCGTCGTGCCGATGGGCGGCTTCTCCGCGTTCGCGGGCTGCCTGGCGCTGGCGGTGATCGTCATCCCGGTGGTGCTGCGCACCACCGAGGACATGCTGCTGCTCGTTCCGAACCCGCTGCGGGAGGCGGCGTCCGCGCTCGGTCTTCCGCGCTCGCTGGTGATCAAGCGGATCGCCTATCGCGCGGCGCGCTCCGGCCTGATCACGGGCGTGCTGCTGGCGACCGCCCGCGTTGCGGGTGAGACCGCGCCGCTGTTGTTCACCGCGCTGTCCAACCAGTTCTTCAGCCTGAACCTGACCAAGACGATGGCGAACCTGCCGGTGACCATCAACAACTTCGTGCAGAGCCCCTACGCTTACTGGAAGGAACTTGCCTGGAGCGGGGCTTTGCTCATCACCTTGACCGTGCTCGCGCTCAACATTGGCGCGCGCATTCTCGGCGCCGAAAGGAGCGCAAAATGACCGATCTGTCCGTATCGACGACCAGCCCGAGCGCGGCCATTCCCCAGAAGTCGCTGCCGGAAGCGGCGCCGAAAGTGACGGCACGCAACCTCAACTTCTATTACGGCGAGCACCACGCGCTGAAGAACATCAACCTGACGCTGGGCACCAATCGCGTCACCGCCTTCATCGGTCCGTCCGGTTGCGGCAAGTCGACGCTGCTGCGGATCTTCAACCGGATGTACGACCTCTATCCAGGCCAGCGCGCCACCGGCCAGTTGATGTTGGACCAGACCAACATCCTTGACCCCAAGCTCGACCTCAACCTGCTGCGGGCGCGGATCGGCATGGTGTTCCAGAAGCCGACGCCGTTCCCGATGACGATCTACGAGAACATCGCCTTCGGCATCCGCCTCTACGAGAAGATCTCGAAATCCGAGATGGACGGCCGTGTCGAGAAGGCGCTGCGCGGCGGCGCGCTCTGGAACGAGGTCAAGGACAAACTCAACGCCTCCGGGTTGAGCCTCTCCGGCGGCCAGCAGCAGCGTCTGTGCATTGCGCGTACGGTTGCGGTGCGGCCGGAAGTGATCCTGTTCGACGAGCCCTGCTCGGCGCTGGATCCGATCTCGACCGCCAAGGTCGAGGAGCTGATCCAGGAGCTGTCGGAAGACTACACGATCGCGATCGTCACGCATAACATGCAGCAGGCGGCGCGTGTCTCCGACAAGACCGCCTTCATGTATCTGGGCGAGCTGATCGAGTTCGACGACACCAGCAAGATCTTCACCTCGCCGAGCGATCGACGCACCCAGGACTACATCACCGGCCGATTTGGCTGAGGAGGGACATCATGGCTTCTGAACATACCGCCAAGGCGTTCGACAGCGATCTCCAGGAACTGACCCGCCTGGTCGCGGAGATGGGCGGGCTGGTCGAACGTATGATCACTGAATCCGTCGATGCGCTGATCCGCCGCGATGTCGCGCTCGGCAAGCGCGTCGTCGCTTCCGACATCGAGATCGACAGCCTGCAGCGCGTGATCGAAGAGCGCGCCGTGCTGACGATCGCCCGCCGCCAGCCGATGGCCGTCGACCTGCGCGAGATCGTCGGCGCGATGCGGGTGGCGACCGATCTGGAGCGGATCGGCGACCTCGCCAAGAACATGGGCAAGCGCGTCGCTGCTCTCGAGAACGACTTCCAGCCGCTGAAGCTGATCCGCGGCCTGGAGCATATGACCGACCTCGTGCTGTCGCAGGTCAAGTCGGTGCTCGACGCCTATGCCGCGCACGATTTGCCGGCGGCGATGAATGTCTGGAAGAGCGACGAAGAGGTGGACGCGATCTGCACCTCGCTGTTCCGCGAGCTCCTCACCTACATGATGGAAGATCCGCGCAACATTTCGTTCTGCATCCACCTGATGTTCTGCGCCAAGAATATCGAGCGGATCGGCGACCACGCCACCAATATCGCTGAGACGGTCTTCTACATGATCGAGGGTCAGCAGATCACCGACAAGCGGCCGAAGGGGGATATGACGACGTTCGCCACGACCGTTCCGGGCAACTAGAGCACCATCCGGGAAAGTCGATACCGGTTTTCCGCCAAGATCCTGCTCAAAACATCAAGGGAAGAGTGGGATGACGCTTCAAGAACAGTGTCATCCCGCTATAGGAGAAGCCAAGCCGATGAGCGCACGCATTCTGGTGGTCGAAGACGAAGAAGCGCTGACGACGCTGTTGCGCTACAATCTCGATGCAGAAGGCTATGATGTCGAAACGGTCGCCCGTGGAGACGATGCGGACACAAGGCTCAAGGAACGTATTCCCGACCTTGTCGTGCTCGACTGGATGCTGCCGGGACTCTCCGGCATCGAGCTGTGCCGCCGTCTGCGGGCGCGGCCCGAGACCAAGCAGCTCCCGATCATCATGCTCACCGCGCGCGGCGAGGAAAGCGAGCGCGTGAGGGGACTGGCGACCGGCGCCGACGACTACATCGTCAAGCCGTTCTCGGTGCCTGAGCTGCTCGCGCGGGTGAAGGGCCTGTTGCGCCGGGCAAGCCCGGAGCGGCTCGCGACCGTGCTGACCTATGGCGACATCGAGCTCGACCGCGAGAAGCGCCGCGTCGCGCGCTCGGGCCGGCCGATCGATCTCGGCCCGACCGAATATCGCCTCTTGGAATTCTTCCTGGAGCACCCCGGCCGCGTGTTCAGCCGCGAGCAGTTGCTCGACAGTGTCTGGGGTCGCGACATCTATATCGACGAGCGCACCGTCGACGTCCATATCGGCCGCCTGCGCAAATTGCTCAATCCCGGCCGCGAGCAGGACCCGATCCGCACCGTCCGCGGCGCCGGCTACGCGCTGGATGATCGCTTCGCGAAGGCTGAGCCGTCGTAGATCGGTGAGTGCTCTTCACGCGCACGAGCTGTCGTCCCGGCCTTGAGCCGGGACCCATAACCACTGCTGCTATTTGTTTGGACGTGCCGCGGCCGCAGCCGTGCATAACCACTTGGGCCAGTGGTTATGGGTCCCGGGTCGCGCTTCGCTTGCCCGGGAGGACATCGTTGAAGCAGCGAATATTGCTACTTGCCGTGTGAAGGCTTGACCGACGGGCGGCGCCGGTCGGCCGCGGGCTGGTAGGCGATGCGCGAGTGGTGCGCGCAATAGGGCAGGCCGGGAAGCGCCTTGCCGCCGCAGAAGAAGAATTCCGGGCTCGAGGGATCGCCGACCGGCCAGTGGCAGGTGGCCTCGTTCAATTCGAGCAGCGACAGCCGCTGGCTCATCGGCACCACGTTGTCATAGGCGACCGGGTCCGCTTCCACCTCCACCTCGAAGGCATGGGCCAGCGCGGTGTTGCCGCGGGAGACCGGACGCGCCACGCGCATCATCGGCTGTGCCGGACGCGCCTTGCGCTGCCGCGGCGCGGCTGCAGCGGGCGTCTTGGCGCGGCCGGACAGGCCCAATCGATGAACCTTGCCGATCACCGCATTGCGCGTCACGTTGCCGAGTTCCGCAGCGATCTGGCTGGCCGAGAGCCCGGCTTCCCAGAGCTTCTTCAATTGCTCGACGCGTTCGTCGGACCAGGTCAATACCGTCATCGCATCTTTCCCTTCGCGTTACGTCTGCCAATCCTGGGCAGCGCTGCGATGCCAAATCTCAAAAATCCCTGCGGGCAGAATCCCTTAAGGCTCGCCGGGCGCGAAAAGCGCGCCCGAACGTGTACGCCGCACACAGAGGACTCTTGGGATCAAAACTGCCGCACGAGATGTCGTACCCGACAGTGGGGACGCTACAATATGGCGTGACTCTGGCGCAAGAGTCCGCGCCTATGCGTCCACATGTTCCGATCATTTAGGGATTGCAATCCGGCTTTTCCACCACACCGGAAAGCTACGGATTCGCCCTGATTTACCGCTCCAATTGGCGACCTCGTGGCGATTGACAGCACCCGCCGCGCGCATAGAATGCCTCTACGTGCCGCCCTGCAAAGGCGGCACGTTTTGTTTTCGCTGGATGAGCTCTGGCCGCGTGTCCGCATCGTTACACGCCGCCAGGGCCTATCTGAAAGGCTTGTCTGAAACCCCTCAGTGATCGCCATGACCGACAGCGCCACGTCGCACCTGCTTCCCGTTTTTGCCAGGGCCGATCTCGGCTTCGAGCGCGGCGAAGGCTGTTGGCTGGTCGCGACCAATGGCGAGCGCTATCTCGACTTCACCTCCGGCGTCGCGGTGAATGCGCTCGGCCATGCCCATCCGCATCTGGTGAAGGCGCTGCAGGAGCAGGCGACGAAGCTCTGGCACATGTCGAACCTGTTCAAGAGCCCGGACGGCGAGAGGCTCGCCGCGCGGCTCTGCGAGCAGAGCTTTGCGGACTTCGTGTTCTTCTGCAATTCCGGCGCGGAAGCGATGGAAGGCGTGATCAAGGTCGTGCGCCACTATCACTTCTCGAAGGGGCATCCGGAACGCTATCGCATCATCACCTTCGAGGGCGCCTTCCACGGCCGCACGCTCGCGACACTCGCTGCGACCGGCGCCCCGAAATACCTCGAGGGCTTCGGCCCGCCGATGGACGGCTTCGACCAGGTGCCGCATGGCGATATCGAAGCGGTGAAACGCGCAATTGGTCCGGAGACCGCAGGCATCCTGATCGAGCCGGTGCAGGGCGAAGGCGGCGTGCGCTCGGCGCCGCCGGCCTTCTTCAAGGCGTTGCGTCAGCTCTGCGACGAGCATGGCCTCCTGCTCGCCTTCGACGAGGTGCAGACCGGCATGGGCCGCACCGGCGATCTCTTCGCCTACAAGCGCATCGGGGTTACTCCTGATGTGATGTCGCTGGCCAAGGCGCTCGGCGGCGGCTTTCCGATCGGCGCCTTTTTGGCGACCGCGGAGGCCGCCTCCGGCATGACGCCGGGCTCGCACGGCTCGACCTTCGGCGGCAACCCGCTTGCGGTCGCAGCCGCCGGCGCCGTGCTCGATGTGATGCTGCAGCCCGGCTTCTTCGATCGCGTGCAGAAGATGTCGCTCCTGCTCAAGCAGAAGCTCGCTTCCGTGGTCGACCGCTATCCGTCCATTCTCGCCGAAGTGCGCGGCGAGGGGCTTCTGATCGGCGTCAAGGCCGTGGTGCCCTCGGGCGACCTCGTCAACGCCCTGCGCGCGCAGAAGCTGCTCACGGTCGGCGCCGGCGACAACGTGGTGCGTTTCCTCGCGCCGCTGATCGTCACCGAGGCCGAGATAGAGCACGCCATCGATTGCCTCGAGCGCGCCTGTACTGCGCTTTCCGGCGAGCTCTCAAAGAAGGCGGCGGGGCAATGAGCACGATGCCCCGTCACTTCCTCGATATCAATGCGCTGCCGCTGAAGGAGCTGCGCACCATCCTTGCCGCTGGCGCCGCCATGAAGGCGAAGCTGAAGGCGCACGAGAAGAGCACGCCGCCGCTCGAAGGCAAGACGCTGGCGATGATCTTCGAGCGCCCCTCGACCCGCACGCGGGTGTCGTTCGATGTCGGCATGCGCCAGCTTGGCGGTGAATCGATCATGCTCACCGGCGCCGAGATGCAGCTCGGCCGCGGCGAGACCATCGCCGATACGGCGCGCGTGCTGTCGCGCTACGTCGATGCGATCATGATCCGCATCCTCAACCACGAGGCGCTGCTGGAGCTTGCCGCGCATGCCACCGTTCCCGTCATCAACGGGCTGACGCGCCGCTCGCATCCCTGCCAGGTGATGGCAGACCTGATGACGTTCGAGGAGCGTCGCGGTTCGATCGAGGGCAAGACCGTGGCGTGGACCGGCGATGACAACAACGTGCTGGCATCATGGGCGCATGCCGCCGAGCGTTTCAAATTCCAGCTCAACATCGCGACGCCGCCGCAGCTCGCGCCGAACAAGACGATGCGCGACTGGATCAAGGCAACCCAGGCGCCGATCGTGCTTGGCAACGATCCCGAAGCGGCCGTGCGTGGCGCCGACTGCGTCGTCACCGACACCTGGGTGTCGATGGGCGACAAGGACGGCGAGCATCGGCACAATGTGCTGCGGCCCTATCAGGTCAGTGCCAAGCTGATGTCGCTGGCAAAGCCCGATGCACTGTTCATGCATTGCCTGCCCGCGCATCGCGGCGAGGAGGTCACCGACGAGGTGATCGACGGCCCGCAATCGGTGGTGTTCGACGAGGCCGAGAACCGCCTGCATGCGCAAAAGGGCATTCTGGCCTGGTGTTTCGACGCAGTGGCGTAGGCGCCCCATCGATTACAGCTGTCGTCCCGGGCTTGACCCGGGACCTATAACCACAGGCCGACGTGATCGCGTTCGCTGGAGCGACAGCGAAGCGCAACAACCAGCACCTGTGATTATGGGTCCCTGCTTTCGCAGGGACGACGGGTGATTTCGTGCTTCGTGAACCCCTTTCGTTTCGCCTCTCGAGCCCCCAGATAGAGCGCCATGGTTTCACAATCCCCCGACATCAAGATCACGGAAACGCCGACCCGCGCGCCATCGGCCGTGCCGGTCGACGACGCGGTGCTGCCGTTCGAGATCGATGCACTCGATCTGCGCGGGCGGCTGACGCGGCTCGGTCCCACCCTCGACGACATCCTGCACAAGCACGATTATCCGCCTGCCGTCGGCAAACTGCTCGGCGAGGCGATCGTGCTGACGACGCTGCTCGGGTCGTCGCTGAAGTTCGACGGCCGCTTCATCCTGCAGACCCGGACCGACGGCCCGGTCTCGTTCCTGATCGTCGATTTCAAGGCGCCGGATCGGCTGCGCGCCTATGCGCGCTACGACGCGGCGCGGCTGCACGATGGGCTCGATTCCGGCGCGCTGCTCGGCAAGGGCCATCTTGCGATGACCATCGACCAGGGACCGGATATGAGCCGCTATCAGGGCCTGGTCGCGCTGCATGGCGGCAGCCTCGAAGACGCAGCGCATGAATATTTCCTGCGCTCGGAGCAGATCCCGACGCGGGTGCGGCTCGCGGTCGGCGAGGAATGGCGCGGCGGCGACGGCGGCAAGCATCGCTGGCGCGCCGGCGGCATGCTGCTGCAATTCCTGCCGAAGGCGCCGGAGCGCGCGCGGCAGGCCGACCTGCATCCCGGCGATGCGCCCGAAGGTACGGTTGCCCACGAGGTCCCGGAAGACGATGCCTGGGTCGAGGGACAATCGCTGATCGGCACGGTCGAAGACGTCGAACTGCTCGACCCTGATCTCTCAGGCGAGCGGCTGTTGTACCGCCTGTTCCACGAGCGCGGCGTGCGCGTGTTCGCGCCTCTGCCGCTGCGCGCGCAATGCTCCTGCTCGCGCGAGGCGGTGTCCTCGATGCTGAAAAGCTTCACGCCGAAAGACCGCGCCGACATGGTGAAGGACGGCAAGGTCGTCGTCACCTGCGAGTTCTGCTCGTCGGTCTACGAGTTCACCCCGGAAGAAGCCGGCGTGGAGTAGGGCGTTTGCTTACCACAATCACAACCGTCATCACCCGCGCATGCGGGTGATCCAGTATCCAGAGACGTCCGCGTTTAAGTGGAGAAGCCGCCGCTTATTGGATGCCCCGCCGGAGCCTGTCGTCGGGCTCGCCGAAGGCGAGACCCGGTAGCGGGGCATGACCAGAGAAGCTAATTCAACACCCTTTTCCCGTCCGCCGGGCTGTCGAGCGAGAACGTCGGCACGTCGATCTCGAACCGTTCGCCGCTCTCGCTCACCATCTGGTAGCGCCCGCTCATGAAGCCGGAGGCGGTCGGCAGCGGCACGCCCGAAGTGTATTCGAAGCGTTCGCCCGGCGCGAGCACCGGCTGCTCGCCGACCACGCCTTCGCCGCGCACTTCCTGCTGACGGCCGGTGGCGTCGGTGATGAGCCAATACCGGGTGCGCAGTTGCACCGTTTCGGTGCCGGAATTGGTGATGACGATGGTGTAGGACCAGAAATATTGCCGGTTCTCGATCGACGAACGTTCCGGCAGGAAGTTCGGCTCGACGGTGACTTCGATGTCGCGGGTGACGGCGCGGTACACTTTTCCATCTCTCCTCAAATCACATCATAGCCAATAAGTCCGTCGGAACCAATCGTCGGTCCGGGTGAGGAAAGTTTGCTTGGCAAGTTTTCTATCGCCGTTTGACCATAGTTCCGCTCTAAAGGCACAAGCATCCGCGCCGATCCCGTATCTTGCCCGCAAGTCGCGGGCAGATATTATCTTTTCGAGCAGGGCGGGCGCAAAACTTCGCGGTCATGGTGCCTGATGACGTCGATTGCCGATCCAATCTCCGGGACGGAGCTTGCCGACGCCAAGGATGCGAGCGCAGCGGTCGCCGCCGCGCCCGCGATCACGATGCCCGCGACCTCCGAGCGCGAATTGCGGCTCGATTTGTTCCGCGGGCTCGCGCTGTGGCTGATCTTCATCGACCATCTGCCCACGAACATCCTGACCTGGTTCACGATCCGCAACTACGGCTTCTCCGACGCGACCGAAATCTTCATCTTCATCTCCGGCTACACCGCGGCTTTCGTTTACGGCCGCGCGATGCTGCAGGCGGGTTTTGTGGTCGCGACTGCGCGCATCCTGCGCCGCGTCTGGCAGATCTACGTCGCGCACGTGTTCCTGTTCACGATCTTTCTTGCGGAAATCTCCTACGTCGCCACCCGCTTCGAGAACCCGCTTTACACCGAAGAGATGGGGATCATGGATTTCCTCGAGCAGCCCGATGTCACCATCGTGCAGGCGCTGCTGCTCCGCTTCCGCCCCGTCAACATGGACGTGCTGCCGCTCTATATCGTCTTGATGCTGTTCCTTCCCCTGATCCTGTGGCTGATGAAGTGGCGGACCGACGTGACGCTGGCGCTCTCGGCCGCCCTCTACGTCCTGACCTGGCACTTCGATCTCTATCTCAGCGCCTATCCGAACGGCGTCTGGGCCTTCAATCCGTTCGCCTGGCAATTGTTGTTCGTATTCGGCGCCTGGTGCGCGCTCGGCGGCGCGAGGCGGATGTCGCGCATCCTGGCCTCCCCGATCACGCTCTGGATCTGCATCGCCTATCTGTTCGCGGCGTTCCTGGTCACGCTGTCCTGGTACCTGCCGCAGCTCGGCCATATCGTGCCGCGCCGCATCGAACAATGGATGTACCCGATCAACAAGACCGATCTGGACGTATTGCGCTTTGCCCATTTCCTGGCGCTGGCGGCGATTACCGTCCGCGTTCTCCCGAAGGATTGGCCGGGTCTGAGGTCGCCGTGGCTGCGACCTTTGATCCTCTGCGGCCAGCACTCCCTTGAGATATTCTGCCTTGGCGTGTTCCTGGCATTTGCCGGGCATTTTATCTTGGCCGAAGTGTCCGGCGGCGCCGGGATGCACTTCCTGGTCAGCGTCACCGGGATTGTCATCATGTGCGCCATGGCGTGGGTGATTTCGTGGTACAAACACTCGGCCGACAAAGGCGCCTCGCGATACAGGAGCACCGGCGGCAATGCCGACCTGGCGGGAGGGGCGGTATGAAGCCCGGCGTCTGGACTGTGCTGAGCCTGACGCTGCTGGCCGGTCACCTGGCCACGGTCCCGGCACGCGCCGGCGATCCCGAACAGATCTGCGACGTCCCGGCCAATCTGCTGTCCACCGAGAGCCGGCTGCCCAAGGTGGGCGAGGCGGTGAGGAGCGGCCAGCCCCTGAACGTGCTGGTGGTCGGCAGCCGTTCCTCGACCATTCCCTCCTACGAGGCCAGCGCCTACCCGGCGAAGTTGCAGGCCGCGCTCAAGGAGAGCCTGCCCTCGACCCCCGTGAACCTGTCCCTGGAGGTGCAAAGCGCCAGAACCGCGGAGGACATGGCGGGCGGCCTCCTTAAGCTCGTGGAAGCAAAAAGGCCTACTTTGGTCATCTGGCAGACGGGAACCGTTGATGCTATCCGATCGACTGATCCCGATGACTTCCGCAACGCCCTCGACGCAGGGATTGGTGCGTTGCAACAGGCGGGAACCGACGTGGTCCTAGTCAATCTTCAATACAGTCCGCGCACGGAGAGCATGATTTCCGGCTCACCATACCTAGATAATATGAGGGTGTCGGCACAAGAGCACGATGTCCCGCTGTTCGATCGTTTCGCCATCATGCATCACTGGAACGATGCGGGTGACTTCGATCTGTTCAGCCCCGCCCACGGGGTGGAGCTGGCCAAGCGGGTGCATGCCTGTCTCGGCCGCGCGCTGTCGAAATTCGTGATCGACGCGGCCCACCTCGGACCGGCACAGCAGAACTAAAGGGAAGCAGCGTTAATGAGTAACTACCGCCCTTTTTGCCGAAGCACATGGCTGGTTGCGGCCGCTGCCGTCACGGCATCCGTGCTCGTGACCTCGCCGCTGCACGCGCAAGTTGCGCGCGGCGATCAGCATGCGGCGCTTCCTGAGGGCGCGAAATCCCAGCCTGCATCCGACAAATCAGGGCCGTCCACGCCGGCCAATTCGTCCAGTGCTGCGGGCGCCGATCAGCGTGACCCCGGACAGAAGGGCATCGCCGGCAAGGCGATCGACAAGGTGAAGGAGGTCGCGAAGTCCGCCAGCGACATCTTCCACCGCGTGCCCTGCCTGCCGCCCAAGGGCGTGGCGAAGACGATGGGCTCGCTGCCCCACGTCGCGAGCAAGCTTGCCGCGGGCCAGCCGGTGACGATCATTGCCTTCGGCTCGTCCTCGACCCAGGGCTACGGCTCGTCGGCGCCGGAATTCACCTATCCGAACCGGCTCGCGGCGCAATTGCACCGGCAATATCCCGGCGCCGACATCCGTGTCGTCAATCGCGGCAAAGGCGGCGAGGACGCGCCCGAAATGATGCGGCGCCTGCAGACCGAGGTGATCGATGCGCATCCGGACCTCGTGATCTGGCAGGTCGGCACCAATGCGGTGTTGCGCGATCTCGATCCGAGCGAGACCGGAAAGATGGTCGAGGACGGTGTGACGCGCATCCAGGCCGCGGGCGCCGATGTCGTGCTGGTCGATCCGCAATACTCGCCGCGCGTCAACGAACGCGCCGCCAGCGCCAGCAAGATCATCCGGCTGCTCAACCGGGTCGCCGAGCTGCGCCATGTCAGCATCTTCCCGCGCTTTGAGGTGATGCGCGAGTGGCACGAGAAGCAGTCGATCCCGATCGACAGCTTCGTGATCGCCGACGGCCTGCACATGAACGATTGGGGCTACGCCTGCTTCGCCCAACTGCTCGGCGACGACATCATCAAGTCGGTCGGACAGATCAAGCTCGGCGTCAACGTGCCCGCGGATGTGCGCACGTACAGGCCGATGTGACACCGCTGTCGTCCCCGGCTTGTGGCGTGATGGTTGAGAGGCTCGTCTCAACAACCGCACCCTGTGGTTACGGGTCCCCGCGTTCGCGGGGACGACAGGTGTGCGTTGCAGGAGTTCACACCGTCTCCAGCGCCTGAACGAAATCCTCGATCAGATCATCCGCGTGCTCGAGACCGGCTGAGAAGCGGATAAAGCCTTCGCTGATGCCGAGCTCGGCACGCGCTTCCGGCGTCAGGCGCTGATGCGTCGTGGTGGCGGGATGGGTGACGAGGCTCTTGGCGTCGCCGAGATTGTTGGAGATGCGCGATATCTTGAGCCCGTTGAGGCAGCGGAATGCACCGGCCTTGCCGCCCTTCACCTCGAAGCCGATCAGGGTCGATCCTGACCGCATCTGCTTTTTCACCGTGGCCGCCTGCGGATGATCGGCGCGGCCGGGATAGATCAGCCGCGTGATCTTCGGATGGCTTGCGAGCGCGTCCGCGATCTTCGCCGCCGTCTCGGTCTGCGCGCGGACGCGCACCGCCAATGTCTCCAGCCCCTTCAGCAGCACCCAGGCGTTGAACGGCGACATCGACGGCCCGGTCTGGCGGAGGAAATTATGGATGTGCTCGGTGATGAAGGCTTCGGAGGACAGGATGATGCCGCCGAGGCAACGTCCCTGACCGTCGATATGTTTGGTCGCGGAATAGACCACGACATCGGCGCCGAGCGAGAGCGGGCTCTGCCAGATCGGGGTCGCGAACACATTGTCGACGATCAGCCGTGCGCCGCCCTGATGCGCGATCTCGGCGATCGCTCCGATGTCGAGCACGTCGAGCGTCGGATTGGTGGGGCTCTCCAGGAAGCAGGTCTTGGTGTTCGGCCGGATCGCCTTTTTCCATTGGTCGAGATCGAGCCCGTCAACCAGCGTCGACTGGATGCCGTAGCGCGGCAGGAGATCCTCCACCACGTAGCGGCACGAGCCGAACATCGCCTTGGAGGCCACCACGTGATCGCCGGCCTTCAGCGGCGCGAGGATCGCGGTCGTCACCGCCGCCATGCCGGTCGCGGTCGCGCGCGCAGCTCCGGCGCCCTCGAGCTCGATCATGCGGCGCTCGAACATGGAGATATCTGGGTTGGAAAACCGCGAATAGAGGAAGCCGGGATCTTCGCCCTTGAACCGCGCCTCGCATTCCT
Organism: Bradyrhizobium sp. BRP22; assembly: GCF_020194175.1. GTDB lineage: Bacteria > Pseudomonadota > Alphaproteobacteria > Rhizobiales > Xanthobacteraceae > Bradyrhizobium. The sequence continues at coordinate 77,885 of NZ_JADYVX010000027.1, forward strand.
CGGCGGTCGCGTAGACGAACCCCTGGGTCAGGAATATTGCTTCGGACGTCTCGCCGAATTGTGAACGCAGCGTTCCGGAATGAACCAGCCGGGTTTCGGGGCGGTAGCGCGCAGCCGATTTTGACTCAGACGATTTCGACTCAGACATGGGACCTCCAACGTGACCATTTCCTTGGGAAAATGATCACAAAAAAACCGGCCTGAAGGGCCGGGATCGCTAAGGTCCCCGGCCTGTTTAGCGATTTATTTAACGTGGCTGCAAGCCGGCCGGCTCAAATCACCACGGGATAAGTGGTGCTGATATTCGTTCCCGCCCTTTTCGTCAAGACGCGCTTCGGTTAACCGATAAAATCCGATACTTTGAGGCCACAAATGGCGGTGAACCGTCTTGAGGGACCGCGTCCTGTGTCGTTCGTGCTGCAAGACGATGCCAATGGTATCCTGCCCGACCGCATGATCGCGGCGATGGCGGATGCAGGCTTGGTCCTGCCGGCCTATCCCTTCGTCGAGAGCCAGATCCAGCCTGCGAGCCTCGATCTTCGCCTCGGCGACATCGCCTATCGCGTGCGCGCAAGCTTCCTCCCCGGCCCTGGCGCCACCGTTGCCGAGCGCATCGACGAATTGAAGCTGCACGAGATCAGCCTGGCTGACGGCGCGGTGCTTGAGACCAATTGCGTCTACATCGTGCCGCTGTTGGAAAGCCTCGCTCTGCCGCCCGAGCTCATCGCGAGCGCGAATCCCAAGAGCTCGACCGGACGGCTCGACGTCTTCACCCGCGTGATCGCCGACGGCACGCGTCGCTTCGACATGATCGGTGCCGGCTATCACGGCCCGCTTTATGCGGAGATCAGCCCCAAGACGTTTCCGATCCTGGTGCGCGAGGGGTCGCGGCTGTCGCAGGTTCGTTTCCGCACCGGCGATGCCATCCTCAACGCCGACGAGCTCGATGCGCTGCATGACGTTGAGCGCCTGGTCGACATCGACGATGCCGATCTCACCAATGGCGTCGCTGTGTCAGTTGATCTCTCGGGCGAAAATTCCGGCGGCTTCGTCGGCTATCGCGCCAAGCGCCACACCGGCGTGGTCGACGTCGATCGCCGCGGCGGTTATCTGGTCGATGATTTCTGGGAGCCGATCCGCGCGCGCCCCGACGGCAGCCTGATCCTCGACCCCGGCGAGTTCTATATCCTCGCCTCAAAGGAAGCCGTGCAGGTGCCGCCGGACTACGCCGCCGAGATGGTGCCGTTCGATCCTCTGGTCGGCGAATTCCGCGTCCACTATGCCGGCTTCTTCGATCCCGGCTTCGGCTATGCCGGCGCTGGCGGGCAGGGGGCGCGCGCCGTGCTGGAGGTGCGCTCGCGCGAGGTGCCGTTCATCCTCGAGCACGGCCAGATCGTCGGCCGCCTCGTTTATGAGAAGATGCTTGCCCGCCCCGATGCGATGTACGGCCAGCGCATCGGATCGAACTACCAGGCCCAGGGCCTGAAACTCTCCAAGCATTTCCGGGTGTGATCCTTTCGCTACGGTTCACCCTCAATTCACACTTTACGTCTTTTGCGACCACCATAACGACACAAAGTGGTTGTGGCCTACCTCAGCGTGCGACGCTTGATGGGTAGACCATGGACTACGCTGCAACCTGTATCGGGGTCATTGCGGCTTGGCTCGCCTCCAATGGGCTTGTCGCCATTGCGCTGACCTATTGCGCTCCGGGTGAGCGCCTTTGGCGCCGTCAGCGATCAGAACCTGTCGACCGCACTCGCAGCCGCCACCATTCGGAAGGAGAAACGACAATTTTGAGCGTGTTCAAGCCGACGTAACATTCGCTGGTCCCGCATGACGCGGGTTGTGGCCCGGACGCATCAACAGTGCTCGAAACTTTCCCCTGCGGTCGAATCTTTTTGACTGATCGGGCGTGAGATCATCCACTAAGAGCATGTTTGATGCAGTAATTTCATGTCTGATTATATTAAGCGTCGGTATTCTCATAGCCCACGCGATCGATGCCCTTCGACCCTGAGCATGATGCGGAAAAGTGGAGACCGGTTTCCCTCGCGACAACACGAAGTGTTTGCGCGGAGATCATGCTCAAACAATGAGCTGTAGCGGGATGGCAATTGGAAGAGAAGTGATCATGCTTTAGCGGCCGGCTGCCGTCCCGATTTTCGCCTGCGCCGCAAACAACATAGAAGCGGCATCGCCGGGACAATTGAGGTATGTTCGGCACATGCAGGATAGCGCCACCCTCTTCGACACCTTGCGCCGCACGGCCGATCCAGTGGTGGTCGATGCCGTCGATGATCTCGTCCAGAACGGCCGTGACGAGGAACTGGCCCGGGTCAATGCCGTGGCCTTCGCGGCCGGCAGCGGCCTGGACGAGGCAAAGGTCATCGCGACCCTTCTGCATGCGTCGCGGCTGGGCCTGTTCGAGATGTCCTGGAACATTCTATGTCCGAGTTGCAGCGGCATCCTCGGCGCCAACGCCACGCTGCGGAGCGTGCGCAAGGAGGACTACCATTGCGCTTTCTGCGGACTGGCGAGCGAGCCGGTGCTGGACGAAACGGTGGAGGTCAGCTTCACGGTCAGCCCGCGGCTTCGCCGCATCGCTGCCCACGCACCGGACCAGCTCGGCTTCTGGGACTATCACCGGCAGGTCTTTTTCGGGACCGGCGTCGTCTTCCCTGAACCGGACACGTTCGCGGAGCTCTCCCGCAAGGCTCTGTTGGAGACGATCGAGCTGCAGGCCGGCGAACGGATGATTTTGGCTCTGCAACTTCCGGCGCAGCCGGTGATCGTCTTCGACCCGGTAACCCATAGTGCCCATTTGATCGAGACCTCGGGCGAGCCGACGGCGGAACGCCGCGAGCTCTCGATGATTTTCATGAACGCCCCGACCGGTGTCAGCCGCGTGACCCTGTCTCCAGGCCCATTGCGTCTTCTGCTGGACAATCGAACGGAGCGCCGGGTTCTGGTCGGCGTCTATGCGACGGGCCCGGAGCTGGATCGGCTGATCGGCGACCGCCGCCCGTTCCTTAGCGCCAAGCGACTGTTGACGAACCAGACATTCCGCGACCTCTATCGGACCGAAACCCTTGACGTCGAGCAGCGGCTCAAGATCATGAGCCTGACCTTCCTGTTCACGGACCTGAAGGGGTCGACCGACCTGTACGATCGTGTCGGCGACCTCGTCGCCTATGATCTGGTGCGCTCCCACTTCCAGATACTGAACGAAATCGTGGCGTCTGAATCCGGCGCCGTGGTCAAGACCATCGGCGACGCCGTGATGGCGACCTTCCCGGTGCCGCACAGCGCCGTCTCAGCCGCCCTGAGAATGCGCGATTCGATGCGGCAACTGAATGTCCGGCGGGGGGCAGAGGAACTGATCCTGAAGATCGGGATCCACGAGGGGCCATGCCTTGCGGTGAACCTGAACGACCGGCAGGATTACTTCGGCCAGACGGTCAACATCGCGTCGCGGGTGCAGGCCCTGGCCACCGGCGACAGCATCTTCGCCACCCAGGCGGTCGTGCAGGATCCGGAATCGGCTCGGCTCATTTCGTTGCGCGGCGTGGATGCCCAACCTCAGGTGATGTCGCTGCGCGGTGTTGGCGAGCGCATACCGATCTTCGCGATCGGTTGACCAAAGCGTTTTCGAGCGAAGCCGATACGGACTGGCTTTCGCAGATCAAAAGCCCGCCGGTTTGCCTTTCGAAATGCAGTTCTGGCAGATATTCAATTTACGCCTCAGCCGATCATCATCGGCTTGCTGGTGCGCTGCTTCTTCCTCCCAGTTCGTCGGCTTGGATTCCGACGCCGAACCCTGCGCCGTTTCAGCCTTGCCCCGCTTCTGGGCCGCCCGTAGCTGCGGAAGAGAAGGGATCGTTTCCGGCGGAGGCTGATAGAGCCCGTCTATATCGGTGGGACCCAACGAGCCCTGCTGGGCATAGCAGCCGGCGCCAGCTTGGCAGAACACTGCCGCGAACAGCAGGCCAGCATAAATGAGCTTCATGGACTTCTCTCCGGCACGGTCACGCCCGCCGGACTGTGGCGGCAGCGACGCTCTTGCAGCAAGGCCAGGCATCTGAAAAGCGTTTGATGTCCCAACACATCAAAACCCGCCGGTTCACATTGGCGGGCCGCTCCAGTCGAAACGACAAGTTGAAATCTGAGGATTGGCCAGGCTTTGCACGGCCGACCTTTCCTCGTTCAACCGCCTTTCGACAAACCCGCGCTCGAGGTCGGTGAGATTGGTTCCGAGCAGCCGTCGATAGCGGTTGATGTTGCTATTATGAGCCCGCAGACGGGCGACTTTCTCGTCGGTCATCGAGCATCCATGTGCAAAACAGAAAACAGAAGAAGTCAATTTTGAGCCTACGAAAATACCGTCGCTGATTGACGTCTTTATGAAGTCTTCAATCAGCTCGGCCCCGGCGCCTGGCGGTTCATAAAACGGCGCCGCCGGGCTCGAAATACGATGTCCCGACGGCGTTTGTCTCAACTGGTGCCCTGAAATCCCAGTGCTACACGTTAACAAGACCGTGCCACGCCACGTGTGAAATGGTTCACAAAGCTGAACTTTCACTGCACCGGCGTTGTTATTGGACGGCTTAGGCCAGTCTTAACCATCACATCTCTTTGGTTTTTTCGCCGGCGGCCTGCCGCTGTAATGTTGCGCTCGATCAGTGCGGAGGGCACCATGGACCAGCGGGATTGGAGCCGCGTCGAGCAGGAACTCGGCGAACTGGTGCCAAGGGCGGACATGCCCTCACACCGGCCGCCCACACCAGCGCATCGCAATCTGGCAAATGGGGCAGTGCCCTCGAGCGAGGACGCGACGAAGGCGATCCTCGACCAGATCACTCAGGCGCTCGAAAGCGACGGCATCGTGCCGGGTGGGACGCGCGACGGCGAAAGCGACTGACGCAACAACGGTCAGCGGCGGGCCGAGTGGCGGCCTGGCAGCGCGAAGGCGCCGACAGGCCCGCCGGGTGACCGCCGCGATGAGGGGTGGCCGTTCACGCGTTGGCGGCGCCGTCGATGGTAAGTTCGCTGCCATTGATCGATCGCGCTTGCGGACCGGCCACGAACGCGACCAGCGCTGCGACGTCGTCCGCATTGCCATAGCGGGGGATCGCCATCCGCGCCCGCTGGGCGGCTGCCTGCTCGCCTTCAGCGGGGTTCATATCGGTGTCGGTCGAGCCCGGATGGACGATGTTGACCGTGATGCCGCGGCTGCCCAGATCGCGCGCCAGCCCCTTGGTCCACGCGATCAGCGCGGATTTGCTCATCGAGTAGAGACTCACGCCTGCATCGGGTACGCGGGTCGCAAGATTGCTGCCGATCGAAATGATGCGGCCACCTTCGCCCATGTGCGCCGCCGCGGCCTGCGATCCGACCACCACCGACCGGACGTTGACCGCAAGCGTGGCGTCGATGTCTTCAAGGCTCAGCTGGTCGATCGGTCCGCTCCTGAAGATGCCGGCATTGTTGACCAGAATATCGAGGCCACCGAAGGCCTTCGCGGCTTGATCCACGGCCGCCTTGACCGCGGCGGCATCAGCGCTATCGGCCTTGATCGCAAGTCCCCGCCGGCCCAGTCGCTCGATATCGGCCACCACGGCCTGCGCTTTGTCGGCCGAACGTTCATAGGTGATTGCAACATCTGCGCCATCGGCGGCGAGCCGCCTCGCGATCGCGGCGCCAATCCCGCGGCTCGCGCCCGTCACCAACGCCCGCTTTCCCTGCAATGCGCTCATGATCCATCTCCACTTTTGTGTCGATCGATACAGAAATAGGCCGGTTGCAACGGAGCGTCAAGAGGATTAATTTAGTGAACGACACAGAAATCGGATGGTCGGATGGTCGAACGAGGTCGCCCCAGGGGCTTCGACAAGGACGCGGCGCTGGCGCGCGCCATGGAGGTGTTTTGGGTCAAGGGCTATGAAGGGGCCTCGATGACCGATCTCACCACGGCGATGGGAATCGCATCGCCGAGCCTTTATGCGGCCTTCGGCTGCAAGGAAGAGCTGTTCCGGCAGGCGCTGCAACTCTATAGCGCGACCGAGGGGCCCGAGATCTGGGCTGGCATCGCTCGCGCGCACACTGCCTATGAGGCGGTGGAAAGCTATCTCATGCAGACGGCGAAGGCGTTCACGCGACGGAACCGGCCGCCGGGTTGCTTGGTAGTGCTGTCAGCACTGCATGCGACCGAGCAGTCCGAAACGGTGCGGCGCGAGCTGATCGCGATGCGCATGAAGAACGTCGAGGATCTGCGGCGGCGCCTGCAGGAGGGTGTGGCGTCCGGCGAGATATCGGCAAAGGCCGATCTCGCGGCGATCGCCCGCTACTACGTCACCGTGCAACAGGGCATGTCGATACAGGCGCGCGACGGCGCGAGCCGGCGAGAACTGGAACGCGTTGCGCGCGCAGCGCTCGCCGCGTGGAAGCCCCTGACCAGCGCGCCGAGTTGACCGTTCTTCCGCGGGGCGCCTTGCGATCTACTTCGCGAGCAGCTCGGCCAGGTCGGTTGAGTTCGGACAGCGCAGCTCATCGATTCGTCGGGCCAGCAGCAACGCGCTCGCCCGCAGGGCTTCCAGCCTCGATGCTTCGGGATGCTGCTTTTCGAGTTCCGTGATTCGTTCGTTGTAGGAAGCCAGCTCACCTTGAAGCCGCTCAATTTCCACCGTGGCGTGACTAGACACCACCGGCGCAGATAGTCTGGTCGCCCGCATAACCATCTCCCCAAGTATGGTCGATGCTTCGTGAACCGAATTCGTGGCGAGACCGAGAAGCCATTTGGGCGAGGATGCGACCGCCGCGGGTAATGTTTGCGTTCGCGTGCAGCGAAGCCACAGTAGGAACCGGGGCTCGCCATGCAGCGCGTCCGACATCTGGCGTTATTTCGCCGCTGCATGCGTCGCCGGTGTCACGCGCCAGACGGCGTTGCCGACGTCGTCGGCCACGAGCAGTGCGCCGTCCCTGGCCATTCGCACGCCGACGGGACGGCCCTGCGCTTCGCCCCGATCGTTGAGGAAACCGGTCAGGATGTCCCGGGGCGGACCTGCCGGCTTGCCATTCGCGAACGGCACGAAGATCACCTTGTAGCCGGAGCGCGGCTTGCGATTCCACGATCCGTGCTGGCTGATAAAGGCGCCGCCGGCCATGTCCTGCGGAAAAAGATTCCCGGTGTTGAACGTGAGCCCGAGCGAAGCGGTATGTGCGCCAAGCGCATAGTCCGGCACGGCCGCCTTCGCGACCATCTCCGGCCGCTGCGGATCGACGCGGCTGTCGACGTGCTGGCCGAAATAGCTGTAGGGCCAGCCGTAGAAGCCGCCATCCTTCACCGAGGTCATGTAGTCAGGCACCAGATCGTTGCCGATCTCATCGCGCTCGTTGACGGTGACCCAGAGTTCGCCGGTCTGCGGATTCCATGATGGTCCGTTCGGGTTGCGGAGGCCCGCGGCGAATACGCGCCACTCGCCGCTCTGTCTGTTGACCTCCAGCACCGCGGCGCGATTGGTCTCGGCCTCGATGCCGTTTTCGCCGACATTGCTGTTGGAGCCGACGGTCGCATAGAGCTTGCTGCCATCCGGGCTTGCGGTCAGGTCCTTGGTCCAGTGATGATTGATGCTGCCCGCGGGCAGGTCGGTTAGCTTCACGCCGGCCGCGTCGATCCTGGTGTCGCCCTCGCGATAGGGGAAGCGCATGATCGCGTCGGAGTTGGCGACATAGAAATCATTGCCGACCAGCACCATGCCGAATGGCGAGTTCAGGTCTTTCAGGAAAATGCTGCGGGTCTCGGCGACGCCATCGCCGTCGGCATCGCGCAGCAGGATGATGCGGTTCGGGCTCGGCACGCCGGCGCCGGCCCAGCTCTGCACCTGCTTGTAGACAAAGCCCTTGATGCCTCTGGCGTCGTCGGGGTTCGGCGGCGCATTGCTCTCGGCCACCAGCACGTCGCCATTCGGCAGCACGTAGACCGTGCGTGGGTGCTCGAGCCCGGTCGCAAATGCGTTCACCGCGATGCCATTCGCGGCTGCGGGCTTGGCGCCGGCGGGCCAGCTCTTGGCGGGCGCGATGTTGACGGTCGGTATCCAGGAATGCTCCGGCGGCGGCAGTGCCGGCGTGGCCCCATAGCTCTGCGCGACGGTCTTGGTATCCTGCGGGTCGTTGCAGGCCGAAAGCGACAGCGCCAATGCGCCGATCGACATTGCCAACAGCAGATTTTTGCGCATGTTGGGCTCCCTGGGATATGGCGCAGAGACAATGCGGGATGCGCCCGAACGTTCTTATGCTTCGGCGTGAATTTCGTGTGACGAGGCGGGGGCCAACCTCGCGGCAACGGAACGGGAGCGAACATGACGGCAGGCCAGGATGCACGTGAAGCGCAATGGCTGAAATGGCGCAGCGTCGCCGATCTCTACCATGCTTTTTTCACCGGCCTCATCCTCACCGTGGTGACGCGGCGCGGCACGGCGGATGCCGCCGAATTCGTGTTCCGGGTGTTTCGCCGCCAGCAGCAGGAGCGTTTCCTGCCAGGACTGGAGAAGCTCGGCATCAGCCATCTGCCGCCGGCGGTGGCGGCGGCGCAATACCACTATCTCTCCAACTGGATCGGCGGCGTCCATGTCGAGTACATCTACGAGAGTGACCGCAAGGCCTGGATCCGCTACCCGCCGCCGCGCTGGATCTGGCGCGGCACCGCGATCTGCGGCATCCCCGGCGAAGTCTCGCGCGCGATGCTGCGCGGCTGGCACGCCAACAACGGCATCGTGCTCGGCAAGCCGCAGCTCGGCTTCGTCTGCACCAAGCAGGGCGTCGACGCGCAGGACGGCCTCGAAGGCTACTACTGCGAATACGATCATCCGCTGGAGCTCGACCAGCGCCTGGTATTCGCGCGTCATCTGGAGGCGCCGCTGTTCGATGCCGCCAAGGCGCCGGCGTTGCCGGTCGAGAGCTGGCCACGGCCGCGGCTGGAAAAAGCCTCTCGCAATTACGCGATGGAATATGTGAAGACCGCCGCGCCCGTGATCGTGCAGGCCTTCGGGCCGGAGGATGCGGGCTATCTCCTGCATCGCACCGGCAAACTGATCGGCATGCAATATTTCGAAGAGGTCGCACGCGCCTTTGGCGTGAGCGGCGGAGGTGCAAGCGAATTCGTTGCCTTCCTGCGTATCCTGTTCGAAGCGCAGGACGATATCGCAGAGATCAGCGAGTCCGAAGGCAGTTTCGAAATCCGCCAGCAGAGCTGGAAGCTGATGGCCGACGTTGGCGATTATCATCCGGGATGCGCGAGTGTGCTGACCGGCCTGTTCGAGGGTCTTGCAGCCGGCTGCGGCCGCCACATCCCGGTGCATCTGAAGCCTGCGGCCGGCGGCAGGGCCCCGTTGGTCTGGACGATCGGCTAATCCCGCAGGGTGCCCCTGCGCGGGGCGCACATGGATTTGATCGCGGGCGTGGTAGGGAAGCACCGCGCCGCGGCAACCCGGCCGCGCGCGTGGGAGTGAAAATGCCTGATATCGCGGTTGCCGAAATACCTGTCGACGAGGAAGAGCGCCCGCTGCCACCACCGGTGACAGCGCCGGCGCGCAACCGCCTGCTCGACGGGCCGATCCTGCGCACGCTTCTGTGGCTCGCCTGGCCCAACGTGATCGCGCTGTCGGCCGGCACCTGCGTGGTGATCGCGGAGACCTCCTATATCGGCCGGCTCGGCGTTGAATCGCTGGCCGCGATGGCGCTGGTGTTTCCCTGCGTGATCCTGACCATGACCATGTCGGGCGGCGCCATGGGCGGCGGCGTGGCCTCTGCGATCGCGCGTGCGCTTGGCGCCGGCGAGACCGAGCGTGCCTCGACGCTGGCGGCGCATGCGCTTCTGATCGGCATCACCTTCGGGCTGGTCTTCATGCTGGGCATGCTGATCTTCGGCCCGCATCTTCTGGAGTTGCTCGGCGGCCGCGGCAATGTGCTGGCGCAGGCGGTTGCCTACAGCCAGATCTTTTTCGGCGGCGCCGTGCTGCCGTGGCTGATGAACACCATGGCCGGCGTGCTGCGCGGCACCGGCAATATGAAGCTGCCGTCGACCATGATCCTCTCGTCCGCGATCTGGCAGATCATCCTGGGCGGCACGCTCGGACTCGGGCTCGGTCCGATCCCGCAATTCGGCATGCGCGGCGTCGCGGCCGGTTCGCTGATCGCCTATTCGATCAGCATCGCCGTGATGGGCTGGTACCTGTTCTCGGGCCGCGCCCGCGTCGTGCCGAAGCTCTGGGGATTGCGCGTCCAGTGGGCGATGTTCATCGACATCCTGAAGGTCGGCGCCATTTCCTGCTTCTCGCCGCTGCAGTCGGTTTTGACCATCAGCATCTTCACCCACATGCTGGCGAATTTCGGCACCGCGATCCTCGCCGGCTACGGCATCGGCGCGCGGCTCGAATTCATGCTGACATCGCTGGCGTTTGCGACCGGCATCGCCTCGGTGCCGATGATCGGCATGGCCGTCGGCGCCGACCGCATCAAGCGGGCGCGGCGCATTGCATGGATCGCGGGCATGGTGTCGTTCGTCTCGGTCGGCACGATCGGCAGCTTCCTCGCTATCTTTCCCGACCTCTGGGTCAACATCTTCACCGACGACCCGGCCGTCCGTCTGGCCAGCCATCAATATCTGTCGACGGCGGCGCCGATGTACGCCTTCATCGGCCTTGCGATGTCGATGTATTTCTCCTCGCAGGGAGCGGCAAAAGTGCTGGGCCCGGTGCTGGCGCAGACTGCGCGGCTTATCTTCATCGCCGCCGGCGGCTGGTGGCTGTCGACGCATGCCGCGACGGCGCAAAACTTCTTCATGCTCGCCGCCGCCTCGATGGTGGTGCTCGGCGTGCTCTCATGCGTAAGCGTCGTGCTGACGCGCTGGGGGCCGAAGCGCGCGCCGATTGCGAAAGTGCGACCGGCGCTGTCTTGACATTTATCGTCTCGCCGCCGCGATCACGGTCAGGGCACCCGGCGGGCCGTGAACTCCACGTTGGGACGCCATGTCGCGCCCTGGTCGGCGGAGACTTCTCCGCGCCATTCGAACGAATTTGGCGTGATCTGTGAAAAGCTCCAGCGCACCAATTGTCCATCCGGCCGCGTGCCGAGCTGCACGATGTCAGCGCCCTCGGCGCGGCCGATCATCTGCAGGAACGTGCGCGTTACCGGATCGCTCCACTGAATGCGCCAGGCATCGAGCTCGGGATCGTAGATCCTCAGCGTGGTGCCATAGGAATTGGCGTTGGCGGCGGCATCGGCTCGGCGCAACGCGCCGCGCGACGGCACGATCCAGACATCCTGGATCGCGCGGCCCTCCAGCGCCCAACCAAAGTGCCACTCACCCTTGCGCTGACGCTTCGTGCCGTCCTCGGCGATATGGGTGACGTCGAGATCCCAGGAGCCGACGAAGCGGCCGTAGAGATCCATCTTGCCGGCGCGGTCGGGTGAAGGTCCGTCCGCGCCGAGCGCTTCGAGAAGCGGATCCATCATGCCGCGTCCCGCCCGAGCTTTTTCTGCATCGCGCTGACGCCGAGATCCATCTGCGAGGAGATGTAGGGCGCGATATCGTTCGGCAGCACATCGGCGATCCACGTCACGCGGCTGCGCAAGTCGCCGTCGGCAAACACCTGCACGGACGCGCTGTGCTGCTTCAGCCGCTCGCTCGCGACGGCATAGACCAGCCGCCGGCGTGCATCGTCGCAATCGACCAGCAGTTCACGCGCGACCGTGCCATTGGCGAAAGTGACGATCCGCGCGTCGCCATCGAGCCTGGTGTCGAGCACGAAGCCCGGCACCAGCCGCGTATGCAGCGCGCCGAAATCGCGTAATGCATCCCAGACCTGGTCGGGATGTGCGTCGATGATGAATTCCTTGTGGATGGAAGCCATGGCGTGAGTCCTCTATGCATGTGGGGTTCGTCATTGCGAGGAGCGAAGCGACGAAGCAATCCATGCCTCCGCAAGTGGCACCGTGGATTGCTTCGCTCCGCTCGCAATGACGGCGGAGATGACGGTTGGTTACGTGCACACCGCCTCGACATTGTTGCCGTCGGGATCGATCAGGAACGCGGCGTAATAGGTCGGGCTGTAGTCCTTGCGGTGGCCGGCCGCGCCGTTGTCGCGCCCGCCGGCTTTCAAGCCTTCGCTGTGGAATTTCTTGATCGCGTCATGGTCTGGCGCGCGGAACGCGACATGGGCGCCAGCATCATTCTTGCCCTTGTGCAGGTGCAGCCACAGCGCCGGCTTGCCCTTCGGGCCGAAACCGGCGCCGCTGTCGTCGCGCGAGCACAGGACATAGCCGAGCGGGGCAAGCGCCGCGGTGTAGAAACGCACGCTGACGTCGAGGTCGCCGACGCGCAGGCCGATATGATCGTACATGGCTGTTCTCCAGTGCTTAGGCGCATCCGATGACGCGCGACTGGAGGGAGGCTAGCTAGTGCAGCGCCAGCCGTTCTTGGAAAATCTTGCGGTCGCCCCGCGAGGCCTTGCGGAACGCCTGCGGCGAGACGCCGGCGGCGCGATGGAAGGTGCGCACGAAATTGGAGAGATCGCCGAAGCCGACGTCGTAGGCGATCTCGGTGATCTGGCTGTCGTCATCGGCGAGCCGTCGCGCTGCGTGGCGCAGCCGCGATCGCACCAGATATTGATGCGGCGTCACGCCGAGCACGTCCGAGAACAGCCTGAGGAAATGAAACGTGCTGATGCCGGCCTGTTCCGCCGCATCGTCCAGGGCGATATCCCGATGCGAATGCGCGTCGATCCACAGCGCGGCCTCGACCGCGCGGCGGCGGTCGCGCAGGCCGGCCGTCACCGGCCTCGCCGCGCGTGCCGACACCACCTCGATGAAGCGGCTGGCCAGGAGATGTCCGGCCTCGTCGAGGCCGATGTCGCTGTTGCCATCTGCTGCCGTTTGCGCGAGTTCTCCCAGCACCATCAATTCCGGTAACGGCGGCACCGACCCGATCTGCCAGACCGCGCGGCTGTCGCCGATCGCCTGCACCAGTTCCGGATGCAGGTAGAACGACAGGCATATGTCGCCGCCGACGTGGTCATGGGTGCAGGTGTATTCGTCGCCGGGATGGCCGACCAGGATCGCGCCGGTCACCAGCTCATGGAAACGGCCGCGGCATTGGCAGCCGAAGCTGCCCTGGCGGACATAGGAGATCGAATGTGCATGATATTGTTCGGCAAACGGTTTCTCGCCGGGCACCGCGGTGCAGCGGAACTCGTTCACGGCTATGCGCTCACGCTGCAACAGTGGCGTTCGGATCATGAAGCAGACTTAGCGATGCGCCCGGGGCGGTGCAACCGGCAGCAGCATATCGAACAGGGGCCGGCCTGCCATCGGATGTGTGCCTTCCAGCGACAACGCCGCCGCTTGGAAGCCGCACGCCAACGATGCCGGCCTCGCCCCACGCGATGCCGCACTGGCCGAGTGCGTGTCAAAAATGGTGTACCCGCGCCCCGCCATGACGCCCGCCAGCCCCGCAACAACCATAACACCGTCGCGCTCGCCGGCACCTGGAATCTTGACCTTTCCGTTAAGAAGAATGCGAGACTTGGCTTGGCGGCAGCCTCGGTCTCGGCTAATCAGGAGGGACGGCGCGATCCGCGGGCGTAGTTCAATGGTAGAACGGCAGCTTCCCAAGCTGCATACGAGGGTTCGATTCCCTTCGCCCGCTCCAGCCCCACCCAATAGATCTCCTTAGACAGGCCCGTATCAGGTCATCGGTGTCGGTTGGCTCACAGAGGAGCAGGCCGACGTCTCACCAGCGAAATGCGCTCTCGCGGGATCAGCACGCCGCCCCTGTTGCAATTGAAACCAAGAACTTCGTGACCCGAAACACTCCCGTAGCGCGATTGCGACCACATGGCTCGGAAGCAAATTGTGAGGAGCGAACATGGGTCGCCATTTGGGACAGTGCGCCGTCGTGATCGGAGCCGGAATTGGCGGCTTGTCGGCAGCCGGAGCGCTTGCCTCCTATTTCAAGGAAATCGTCGTTCTCGAGCGCGACACCCTTCCAGCCTCGGCGATTTCACGCGCGGGCACTCCCCAGGATCGGCATCCGCATCTTCTGTTAGCCGGCGGACTGCAAGCGCTCGGAGACATCCTTCCGGGCTTCGAGAAGGATCTTGCCAGGGCTGGCGCCGTTTCCATCAACGTCTTTCGAGACATCCGGTACGAGCGCGCGGATGTCGGTGCTCTGCCGCAGCGTGATTGTGGCGAGGCGATCCTCTCTGCCTCGCGGCCGCTGATCGAGCACGTGCTGCGTCGTCGGGTGGCCGCGATCGCCAACGTCGCATTGCGATCGCAATGCCGCGTGACGGAGATTGTGCCGGATGCGACCCGGCAGTCGGTAAGGTTCGTGAGCGGCGCAGGAGAGATCGCCGCTGTCGAGGCGGATCTCGTGGTGGACGCATCCGGCCGCGGCGCGCCGACGCTCGGCTTGCTGAGCGCGCTCGGCTGGGAACGGCCGCCCGAGACCACTGTCGGTGTCGACATCAGCTATACGACCGCCCTTCTTCAGCCTGAAGGTAAATCGTCGGATTGGCAAATCCTCGTCACATTGCCCGATCCGCGCTCTTCGGTGTTGGCCGGTTTGATCTTGCCCATCGAAGGTGGGCGCTGGCTTGTCGCGCTTTCCCAGCACGGCGCACCGGAACGCCCGGAGACCTGGGAGGACTTTCTGGCCCTCTCGCGTCAACTGAATACGCCGATGATCTACAACGCAATTTGCAAACTCGCGCCACCCGATGGCTTACGACACTTCGTGTTTGATGAGAGTCGCTGGCGACATTTCGAGCAGCTCCAGAGGCTTCCACGCGGAATTCTGCCGGTGGCAGACTCGCTCTGTCGGTTCAATCCGATCTACGGGCAGGGCATGTCTGTCGCGGCGCAGCAGGCAAAGCTGCTATGTGAGGTTCTGGATCGTGTTGCCGCGGAGGCGAACCCGATCGAGGCACTCCAGGCGGAGTTCTTGTCCGAAGTAGGTTCGCTGCTTCAAGCGCCCTGGAACATGGGCGTGAACGCCGACTTCGCCTATCCCGGCACACGGGGCGAACGCCCGGAGCGCTACGAGGAAAGCAGACAGTTCGAAGCCGCCCTCTTCCGAGCTGTCGCGGCCGATCCGGTGGTCCAGAGGGCGTTCTCGGACGTCCTGCAGCTCATCAAGCCGTTTGAACTCCTGCAGGATCCTGACATCCGGCGGCGAATCGAGGCCAATGCCATGGCGTAAGATGCGTGATCTCATCCGCCTGGTTTTCGGCTGCGTGTTGCTTCGGCGGCCTCAGCCGACGTCGAATTTGACGCCCTGTGCCAACGGCAGTTCGCGGGAATAGTTGATGGTGTTGGTCGCCCGTCTCATGTAGCCGCGCCAGGCGTCGGAGCCGGATTCGCGACCGCCGCCGGTTTCCTTCTCGCCGCCGAAGGCGCCGCCGATTTCGGCGCCGGACGGGCCGATATTGACGTTGGCGATGCCGCAATCCGATCCGACCGCGGACAAGAACGTCTCGGCCTCGCGGATGTCGGTCGTGAAGATCGACGATGCGAGCCCCTGCGGCACCGCATTGTGGCTCGCGATCGCCTCGGCAAGATCGCGATAGCGCATCACATAGAGGATCGGCGCGAACGTCTCGCGCGGCACCGGACCGATCTGCGCCGGCATCTCGACCAAGGCGGGCGCAACGTAATAGGCGTCCTTTGATTGATGCTCCACACGTGTCCCGCCATGCACCTTGCCGCCGAGCGAGGTTGCCTCATCCAGCGCGCGGGTCATGGCATCGAAGGCGGCCGCATCGATCAGCGGGCCGACCAGCGTCGTCGGCTCGCGCGGGTCGCCGATCGTGACGGACCGATAGACGCGGCTGAGCTTCCGCACGAAATCATCGGCGATGCTTTCGTGCACGAACAGACGGCGCAGCGACGTGCAGCGCTGTCCGGCGGTGCCCATCGCGGAGAACGCGATGCTGCGCAAGGCGAGATCCTGATCGGCGGAGGGCGTGACGATCGCGGCATTGTTGCCGCCGAGTTCGAGAATCGCCCGACCGAAGCGCGCGGCGACGCGCGGGCCCACCTGCTTGCCCATCCGTGTCGATCCGGTGGCGGAGACGATCGCAACGTCAGGGTGATCGACCAGAACCTCGCCCACCGCACGGTCGCCCTGCACCAGTTGGGAGAGACCCTGCGGCGCGCCGCCGAACCGCGCCAGCGCACGCTCGACGATCGCCTGCACCGCACAGGCGGTCAGCGGCGTTTTCTCCGATGGCTTCCACACCACCGCATCGCCGCAGACCAGGGCGAGCGCTGCATTCCAGCACCACACCGCGACCGGAAAGTTGAACGCGGTGATGATGCCGCACACGCCGGCCGGATGCCAGGTCTCCATCATCCGATGACCGGGCCGTTCGGATGCGATCGTCAATCCGTAAAGCTGGCGCGACAGCCCGACGGCAAAGTCGCAGATGTCGATCATCTCCTGCACCTCGCCGAGCCCCTCGGAGAGGATCTTGCCGGCCTCGATCGTCACCAGCCGCCCGAGCAGTTCCTTCGAGCCGCGCAGCTCCTCGCCGAGCAGGCGAACCAGTTCGCCCCGACGCGGGGCAGGAACGGTTCGCCATGCCAGGAACGCACTGTGCGCGCGAGCAATCGCCGCACGCGTGTCATCTTCGCTTGCAGATTTGAGGCGTCCAATGACCTGCCCGTCAATCGGCGAGCGGGCGATCAGCCCGCCCTCAGTGACGAAGGCCGGCGCAGCCTGCAACCTCTTCAACAGCTCAATGGCTTCGTCGGCAACGGCGGAGCCTGGCGTGGCGGTGCTCATGGCGGATGTCCCTGGACCAGCGGTCGTGCATGCGAATGCCTGCCCGATCCGCGAGCAAGTCCGCAAGCGGTTGTCCGCGTCAAGTCCACCCCGCCGCCGCGCGAGAAAAATTTCGCGCGGCGGCGCTCTGCGCTGCTATGGCCGCGCTTCCAGGATCAGGTTGAACGGCGTTTCGGTGGCGCGCCGGAACCGGCTGAAGCCGGCCTCGCGGGCAATCTCGCGAAGCCTGGCCTCGCCGGCCTGCGCGCCCAGTGCGAGCCCGACCTCTTGGTCGAGGGACGCCGGCGTGCAGACCATCGTCGAGGCCGCATAATAGACCCGCCCGATCGGATTGAGATTGTCCTCCAGCCGGTCGTTGGCGAAGGGCTCGACCAGCATGCAGGTGCCGTCATCGGCCATGGTGCTGCGGGTATGCTTGAGTGCCCCGACCGGGTCGCCCATGTCGTGCAGGCAGTCGAAGAAGCACACGAGATCGTAGCCGTTGGCCGGAAAACTCTTCGCGGTATGGGTCTCGAAGCGCATGCGATCGGACAGTCCCGCATCCCGCGCCTGCTCGCGCGCGGCCTGGATCGAGCCCTCGTGATAGTCGAACCCGAAGAATGTGGACTTCGGGAACGCCTCTGCCATCAGGCGGGTCGATATGCCATGGCCGCAACCGACATCGGCCACCTTCGCGCCACGCTCGAGCTTGTCCATGACGCCCTCCAGCGCGGGAAGCCATTCCTGCACCAGATGATGCTTGTAGCCGGTGCGGAAGAAGCGCGCCGTTCCGCAGAACAGGCACTCGCTGCGCTTGTTCCAGCCGACGCCCTTGCCGGTCTTGAACGCGTCGGAGATCTTCTGCTCATCGAGGAACGTGGCCGCCACGACGTTGCCGACCGCGCCCAGGAAAACCGGGCTGTCGTCGTCGGCCAGCGCCATGGCCTGTTCTGGCAGCATCGAGAACTTTCCGGATTCGGTGTCATATTCGACGTAGCCAGAGGCGGCTTGCGCCGACAGCCACTCGCGCACATAGCGCTCCGCGGTGCCTGTCGCCTTCGCCAGTTCGGAAGAGTTCATCGGCCCCTTCTCGGCCAGCGCCTTGTAAAGGCCGAGCCTGTCGCCAAGCAGCATCAGCGACGCGTTCATCGCGGCGCCAATGTCGCCGATCATCTTTCCCATGAACAAGTTCAGGCGGTCATTATCGACTTCCATGATATGCCTCCATTGAAAATTGTCTTGCACCGAAACCGTAACCCCGACGCCGCGGAAGCGGACGTTGCATGATGCAACGCCGCCTCGTCGCAGCGCCGGGGTGATGGTAAGGCCGTTTCGGGGCGGGGAGTGAGGCGTTACGTCTCACGACGCCGGGATCACTGTCACAAGCGCGCGAGCGCCCCGGGTCATAGTGACGCGCGCCAGTCTTCCGTCGTGGTCGTGCATGGCAGTGAGGCTGACGGATGTTCGTCAGCCTCACCGCCATGCACCGTTTGCATCACGCGCCCTGTGGCACCTGGTCGAGAAAGCCGGTGATGCTCTGGATGCGGCTGTCCTTCAGCACCGCGAAATCCGTGCCCTTGATCGGGCTGTCGATGCCATCGGGACCGAGCCCCCAGGAAAAGCGGAGATGGTCGCCGAAACCGTCGGGTTCGCCGATCAGCCTGAACCTGAAGGCCGGAAATTTTTCCTGAACGCCCGCTATCAGTGCATCGACGCCCTCGTGGCCGTCACCGCTCATCAGCGGATCGGCATAGCGTGCATCCGCGGTCCAGTTCTCGGCCAGCATCTCGCGGCGCCGGCTCGGCGTGCGCTCGTTCCATAGCTCGATATAGCGGCTTGCAATGGTCTTGTGGTCGGTCATCCTGCTCTCCTTCGATAGCGTCGGGTGGATCGGCTGATGCGCACTATCGGAGCTTCGCGTGAGCTGATCGATTACCTCCGAGGTCATCACCTGCCGCTTGGAAATCGGCGGTCGGCGGTGCGAAACCCGATCAGGTGCCGGTCGTTGGTTTCGCGCTTGAGCGACAGGAACGAAAATCTTCAAATTCTAGATGTCGGAGCGCAGGATCCAATGATCGCCAAGCTTCTCATAGGATCGCTTCACTGCCGCCCAGGCGGTCCGGTGCGCGATCTCCTCTTGCCGGATGTCGCCCGCATGCGCGGCAAAGGAATGGTTGAAGGCCTCGCGATAGATGTCCTGCGCATGCGACGGCAGATGGCTGCGAACCGGAAATGGCAGATCTGCATTCGAGCGATAGGGCATCGACAACTCCCTGGGCCAGCCCGCTCTGGCCAGCACCAGCATGGCGATTCTATATTCTTCTGTGCTTGATCGAGGTCAAATCTTTAGCCGTTGCCTGCCCGACCATAGCGAGCAAAGGGGTGAATGCGCTTGAGCGAAAAGCCTGAACCACCGGAAGAGAGGCTAGGCACTGATTGGGCGGTGCAGGCCATGCTGTGGCCCGTGGCGGCCACCCGATTGGCGCTGGAAGCCTACATGCATTGGTTCGCGAAGGGCGAGCCTGCGCCGTCCGAGCCGCAAAGCGAGGAGGCGCTGTCCTGGACGACACCGAGCGTGATCGCGCTGCAGCTTGCTTCGATGCGGCTGCGGGATTTCTCACGAGGGCGCAAGGGTCCGCCGCTACTGATCTGCGCGCCGTTTTCGCTGCACGAGGCCTTGATCGCCGATTTCGCACCTGGTCATAGCCTGGTGGAGGCGCTGCAGCAGGGCGGCATGGACCGCATCTATGTTACCGACTGGTGCTCGGCCACGCCTGAGATGCGCTATCTGTCGATCGACAGCTATCTCGCCGATCTCAATGTGGCGGTCGACGAAATCGGCGCGCCGATCGATCTCATCGGCCTGTGCCAGGGCGGGTGGCTGTCATTGATCTATGCCGCGCGTTTCCCGCACAAGGTGCGGCGGCTCGTGCTCGCCGGTGCGCCGGTCGACGTTTCCGTGCCCTCGGAGCTGTCGCGGATGGTGGCCGGCGTGCCGAAGGAAGCGTTCGACGAGCTGGTGCGCCAGGGCGAGGGTATCGTGAGCGGCAAGCACACGCTTCGCTTCTGGAGCATGCCGCTCACATTGCATGACGTCGAAGCGGCGTTGCAAATTCATGTCGGCGATGGATGCGAGCAAGACGATGCGCTGCTGGAGCGCTTCGAGCGCTGGGATCGCAAGCTGCTGGATCTGCCGGGTACCTTCTATCTCGAGGCGACCAACTGGATCTTCCGCGAGAACCGCATCGCCGAGGGAAGCTTCATCGCGCTCGGCCGCAGGATCGATCTCGCCGAGGTGACGGCGCCGGTCTTCCTGCTCGCGGGAGAGAGGGACAATGTCGTGCCGCTCGAGCAGGCGTTCGCCACGGCGCGCCTGCTCGGCACGCCGCCGCAATGGCTGGAGCAGGCCTCCGAACCATGCGGCCATCTCGGCCTTTTCATGGGACGTGAGAGCTTGAGCTGTTCATGGCGCCGGATCGTTCGCTGGCTCCAGGCCGGTGATGACGATGTCGCAAAGCCAAGACCCAGGATCAGTGCGTGAAACTGGGGTATCACTGACCCTTGCAAATGACGGGCGGCAAATGGCGTGATGCCAGCCCGCAAGATCAATGCGACATCAGCGTCGGCACCGTCATGCTCTGGAGCATCTCGCGGGTGACGCCGCCGAGCAGCCGTTCCTGCAGGCGCGAATGCCCGTAACCGCCCATCACCAGCAGATCGAGGCCTTCGTCGGCCGCGATGGACAGGATGGCCGGCTGGACTTCGGAGTGCGAGGCCGGGAAGGCCACGACTTTGGCCGGCAGTCCAAGCCGCGCCAGATACTGGACCAGGCTTTGCGGGCTCGCCTCGTCCGGGATCGAGCGGGGATTGCCGATGGAAATGATCGTGAGCGCGCCGGCGTGCCGCAGCAGCGGCATGGCATCCCGCAGCGCACGGCTGGCGAGGCGGCTTCCGTCCCAGCAAATGCCGATGCGGCGCGCCGCAAACGCGCCGCGGAACGTATAGGGCATGAACAATACCGGGCCGCCTGATTGGAACAGGATCTCCTGCGGCACGTCGTTGTCAAACGTATCGCGTTCGGGTTCCGGCTGCAGGACGACGGTGAGGTCGTGAAGCCGGGCGCTGGCGGTGGCAATCGTGATCGCCTCGCCCGGCGTCGCGCTCGTCGTACGGCAAGTGAACGATATACCCGCGTGCTCCGCCTCGACCTCGAAAACGCGCATCGCGGCCTCTGCGCGCTCGAGCGCGCGATGCCGGGTTTCTTCGACGATCATGGCGACCGCAGCGCCGCCCGCCGCGGCGATCGGAACATTTGCGGTTTCGTAGGCGACCGCCAGCGCGTCGAGGTGGGCGCCATACGCCATGGTCAACAGCACGGCACCGTCGATCACCGGCCGCGCCGGACGTTCGGAAGGGATCAGCACCAGCACGTTCTTGAACATCGTCCTTCTCCCCCACAATTGGTGGCCATCCGCGTAAATTGGATGCGGCCATAAGAGCACGACGGTCGATCGACGTCTTGATCCAGGTCAGAAGGTGCCGTCGTCATTTTGACGCACATCAAGACCCGGCGGGCTCGTCGGTGCAGGGTAGAGTTTCGGTTCTGGTTGCTTCAGACCGAAGCGAGCCGGCGCCACTTCGCCCTGTTGGAGAGAAACAATGCTGGCAACGGATGTCATGCGAACCTGGTTCGCCACCATAAAGCCGAACGCGCCGCTGCTCGATGCCGTCCACCTGCTCCTGGAAACGGGCCAGCGTGGCTTGCCTGTGATCGATGATAATGGATCCCTGGTCGGCATTATCTCTGAAGGCGACTTCCTTCACCGCCAGGAATTGGGCGTGACCGGCCCCGCCGGGTTCTTGCTCGAATTGATGCTTGGAAGAGCGGAAGGTCATCTGATGCACGAGCGAACACACGCGCTGCGAGTGGACGCCGTCATGACGCGGGATCCCGTGCGCGTGGATGAAACGGCAACCGTCGACGATATCGTCACGCGGATGGACGCGCACCAGATCTCGCAGGTGCTGGTGGTCCGCGGCGGCAAGCCGATCGGAATCGTTGGCCGGACGCAGTTGCTCGTCGCGCTCGAACGCTGTTTGAACAGGCCGCACTGACGAAAGCGCAGTCCTTAGAGGGCGATTGGCATCGTTTCCGCCCACTCTATGTTGATTACGCCACGCAGCGGCGGATTCCCAAAGTCCGCGCGCGGTGGTACTCGGACCTCATCGCCGCTATCAGGCGGACGCGGATCGGAACCGGCAAACGGCTAACCGAGGTCGTGGCGGCGAAAGGCTAGGCGGAGACCCACCCGCGCACTGACCGCAATTCGACAGGAACGGAGGCAATGACCGGGATCAATCAAGCATTGCTCGCCGATATCGGCGGCACCAACGCGCGTTTTGCGCTTCTCAGGGATGGTGAGATCGGCCCCATCGAACACGTCAAGGTCGCCGACTACCCGACGTCGGCGGACGCCATAACGGCCTTCCTCGCCCGTCATGCAACCAGTGGCGCCGCCACGGCGGCGATCTTCGGCATCGCCGGCCCGATCGAGAACAACCGCGTCGTACTGACCAACAGCCCGTGGATGTTCGATGCCGCCAATCTGCGCCAGCAGTTCGCTTTTTCGGCCGTGCATCTCCTCAATGATTTCGAGGCGCTGGCCTGGTCGCTGCCGGCACTCGGGGCGTCCGATCTGGTGTCGCTCGGTAGCCAAACGCCGATCGCCGGCGCTCCCATGCTCGTGGTCGGTCCGGGGACCGGTTTTGGTGCATCCTGCCTGGTTCCGTCGAGCAACCCGCCGGTGGCGATCGTCACCGAAGCCGGCCATGCCACCCTGCCAGCGACCTCGGAACGGGAAGAGCAGGTGATCGATCACCTGCGCCGACGCTTCGGTCACGTCTCGATTGAACGGGCGCTATCCGGGTCAGGCCTGACGAATCTCTATGATGCCTTGAATGCCATCGACGGGGCCGGCGCGCCCGAGCGCGACGCGGCCTCGATCACGCAGTCCGCGCTTGATGGCAGTTGCAAGACCAGCCGCGCGGCGCTCGACATGTTCTGCGCGATGCTCGGCATGGTCTGCGGCAATCTGGCGCTGACTTTCGGCGCCCGCGGCGGCGTCTACATCGCCGGTGGCATCGTGCCTCGTTTCGTCGATCATCTGGCAGGATCGAGTTTTGGCGCCTGCTTTACCAGCAAGGGGCGGTTCGAAACCTACCTGCGCGATATTCCGGTCCATGTCATCGTCAGGCCCGACGTCAGTTTCGTCGGGCTCAAGGCGTTCTTCGAGACCAGCGTCGAAGCCGCATGAGCTGTCTCAACGACGGAAGTTGCTCTCAGGCTCGAAGAAGTGCGCGATGCGGCCGCGTGCAACGGCCGACATCGCCATCTCGCAGAATGCGCCTACTTCGCCGCAGTCACCATGATCTCGACATTGTATTGCGGCGCCGCTAGCTTGGCCTCGACGGTGGCGCGCGCCGGCGTGTTGCCCGGCGAGACCCAGCGGTCCCACACCGCGTTCATCTCGGCGAACGTCTTCATGTCGGTGATGTAGATCGTCGTCGTCAGCAGCTTTGATTTGTCGGTGCCGGCCTTTGCCAGATGGCCATCGATGATCGAGAGGATCTCCTCGGTCTGTTTCGTCACGCTTTCACCGGCCGTCTTGTTGGCGACGATGCCGGCCAGGTAAACCGTGTCGCCATGCACGACGACCTGGCTCATCCGCGGCCCGGTTTCAAAACGCTGAATGGTCATATTGTTCTCCCGTTGATTGGCGGGGACTACCTACCGCAGCGGTCAAGCCGTGGCGAGTCGCGATTTATCCCGCCGCCTTCGCCGCCGCGCGTCCCGCATTCCTGCCCGAGAACAGGCAGCCGCCGAGGAAGGTGCCCTCCAGCGAGCGATAGCCATGCATGCCGCCGCCGCCGAACCCTGCGGCTTCGCCGACGGCATAGAGTCCCCTGATGATCTGGCCGTCATGGCCGAACACGCGCGAATCGAGATCGGTCTCGAATCCGCCGAGCGTCTTGCGGGTGAGGATGTTGAGCTTCACCGCGATCAGCGGTCCATGCGCGGGATCGAGGATGCGATGCGGCGCGGCGGTGCGGATCAGGCGGTCGCCGATATATTTGCGCGCATTGTGCAGGTTCATCACCTGCGCGTCCTTCACATAAGGATTGGCGATCTCGCGGTCGCGCGCCTCGATCTGCATCCGGATGTAATCGTGCTTCAACAGATTGTCGCCGGCGAGCTGGTTCATGGCGGCGACCAGGTCCTCGAGCCTGTCGCGCACGATGAAGTCGACGCCGTTCTTCTTGAACGCCTCCACCGGCGCCGGCGCGCCCTTGTTGGTGGCGCGCTTGATCGTCATGCGCCAGCTCTTGCCGGTGAGGTCGGGGTTCTGTTCGGAGCCCGAGAGCGCGAACTCCTTCTTGATGATGCTCTGGGTCAGGATGAACCAGGAATAATCATAGCCGGTGCTCATGATGTAGTGCAGTTGCCCGAGGGTATCGGAGCCGGGAAAGAGCGGCGCCGGCAATCGCGTGCCGGTCGCGTCGAACCACATCGATGACGGGCCGGGCAGGATACGGATGCCGTGCTTCGGCCAGATCGGTGACCAGTTCCGGATGCCCTCGACGTAATGCCACATCCGGTCGCGGTTGATCAGCCGCGCGCCGACCTGCTCGGTGATGCCGATCATGCGGCCGTCGACATGTTCGGGCACGCCGGAGATCATCTGCTTCGGCGGCTCGCCCAGCCGCTTCGGCCAGTTCTGCCGCACCAGGTCGTGATTGCCGCCGATGCCGCCGGAAGCCACGATCACGGCCGGTGCGCGAAGTGAAAACTCGCCGACGATGTTGCGCGACGAGCTTTTGCCGCGCTCCATGCTCGTAGGCTCGAGGATCGCGCCGGTGACGCCGCTGGCGGCGCCGTTCGTCATCTGCAGCGCATCGACGCGATGGCGGAATTTGAAGATCAGCCTGCCGTTCTTCTCGGCTTCGCGCGCGCGGCGCGCGAACGGTTCGACGATGCCGGGTCCGGTGCCCCAGGTGACGTGAAAGCGCGGCACCGAATTGCCATGGCCCATCGCATCATAGCCGCCGCGCTCGGCCCAGCCGACGATCGGAAACAGCCGATGGCCCATCGCGCGCAGCCAGTCGCGTTTCTCGCCCGCGGCGAACGCGACGTAAGCTTCCGCCCAGCGCCGCGGCCAATGGTCCTCATCGCGATCGAAGCCCGCCGTTCCGATCCAGTCCTGCAGCGCGAGATCGTGACTATCCTTGATCCCGAGCCGCCGCTGCTCCGGCGAATCGACCAGGAACAATCCGCCGAACGACCAGAACGCCTGGCCGCCGAGCGATTGCTCGCCTTCCTGCTCGACCACGATGACGCGTTTGCCGGCATCGGCAATCTCCGTTGCGGCAACAAGCCCGGCCAGGCCCGCGCCGACCACGATGACATCCGCGTCCTCAGCCATTTCGCTCCTCCCCCGGTTCCCGCCGGATGAGACCTGTGCGTTCGCGCGCGGTCAACGGCAAATGGGGCTTGCTTGTGGCAAGTGTCCCACGAAGGACACCGTAAGGTTGTTCCAGTTCGGGACCTTCCGTCGGTAAAGTGCAGCGTGCGCGCAACACTCGATTTGAATTTGTTTTGACTGACCCGCGACGGCTGGACAAAAATTCGTCGCCACAACACGCTGGCCAAAGTCTTGCATCACTGAAACCAACAGATTCGATATTCGACTGGGGCAGGCCATGAAGTTGATGACGGGGTTGCTCGCGGCGGTTCTCCTGCTGGCGGGCATGGGGGCTTCGCATGCGGTGGTGCGGATCGCCGACGACCGCGGCGGCAGGATCGGCACTTACGTCGACAGATATCAAGGCCTTCGCAGTTCCGGCGAAACCGTCATCATCGACGGGCTCTGCGCGTCAGCCTGCACCATCGTCCTCGGCGCGGTTCCGCATGATCGGATCTGCGTTACCTCGCATGCCAATCTCGGTTTCCACGCCGCGTGGGATTTCGGCGCCAACGGCCGCGCCGTGACCAATCCCGAAGCCACCCAGATGCTGTATTCGATGTATCCGGCCCCGATCCGCCGCTGGATCGCCTCGCGCGGTGGTCTCACGCCGCGGATGATCTTCCTGCGCGGCAAGGCCCTGCAGGCCATGTTCAGGCCCTGCTATCTCGACGCCCAGGCCTCCGCAAACCGCCCGCGCTGAAGGGGCCCGCCGACAAGGGTGCATGCGGCACATGGTTCGAGACGCGCGGCCTGGCTGCGCTCCTTACCATGAAGGGCGGAGCCAGACCTCATCCTGAGGGGCCGCGAAGCGGCCGTCTCGAAGGATGAAGCCCTGCTCGCGCCACTTGTCTTCCCTTCCGCATGATGTGACGGAGCGCCGCAGCATTGCGCTTGCCGGCTGCCGGAACCGGGCTTATTTCAAGGACATGGTTCAACCGGTTTCCGCCTCGCATGGAATGACCGCGCCCGCTTCGGCACAGGGCAGGGTGGCGTCTGCCATCATCTGGGGCGCCGCGGGCTCGGGCGTGCTCGTGGTGCTCGGCGCGGGCGCGCTCTGGTTCCACTACGGCACGGCGGTGTTCTTCGAGACCATCGCGGCCGGGGTCTCGGCTTGCTTCTGATCCAATAAGAGGAATTTTTTCATGGATCGGACCACCCGCCCGCTCGTGATCGTGGCCGCCTTCGCCGGCAGCCTGGCGGTGGGGCTCTTGCTGCTGTTGTGGACCATGGGCGGCCTGCGCAGCATGAGCGCGCCGTCGGCGATTGGCGGCCCGTTCCAGCTCACCGACCAGGCAGGCCAGACCGTCACCGACAAGAGTCTGCAGGGCAAGCCGACCCTGATCTTCTTCGGTTTCACCCATTGCCCCGACGTCTGCCCGACCTCGCTGTTCGAGATCTCCGAAGTGCTGCGGGCGATGGGCAAGGACGCCGATCGCGTGAACGCCTATTTCGTCTCGGTCGATCCGGAGCGCGACACCACGGCGGCCATGAAGGACTATCTCTCCAGCTTCGACCCGCATTTGAAGGGCCTCACCGGCAACCCTGATGCCATCGCCAAGGTGCTCTCGGCCTACCGCGTCTATGCCAAGAAGGTCCCGCTCAAGGACGGCGACTACACCATGGACCACACCGCGCTGATCTATCTGATGGACCGCGACGGCAAGTTCGTCTCGCCGTTCAACCTGAAACGCAGCCCGGAAGAGGCCGCGGCTGACCTGAAGCGCTATCTCTGAACATTCAGCAGGCCCCTCGCATCGTGCCCCGGATGGTCTATAAGGCCGTCCAAGTCCGCAACATTGCCCGCCAAATGCCAGATCAGACCGCCACGCTCGACATCTCCCGCGCTATCGGCATCATTGCCGGATGGCTGGTGGCAGCAGTGCTGGTGGTCGGCAGCGGCGAGGCGAATGCGCAAACCCCGCAACCCCAAACCCCGCAGTCGCCGAAACCACCTGTCGAGGCGGCCCCGCAGGCCGTGCCCGGTTTCTGGGACCCGCGGCGGCGGCCGGAGCGGCCGGACCTGTCGCGCATCACGGTGATCCGTTTCCTGACCGAGACCGATTACCCGCCGTTCAACTTCACTGGCCCCGACGGCAATCCGGCCGGCTTCAACGTCGACCTGGCGCGGGCGATCTGCGACGAGATCAAGGTCACCTGCACCATCCAGATGCGCCGCTTCGAGACGCTGGTGGACGCGCTCGCCACCAATCGCGGCGACGCCATCATCGCCTCGATGGCGGTGACGCCGCAATTGCGCCAAAGGGTCGATTTCTCCGATCCTTATTATCGCGCGCCGGCCCGCTTCGTGTCGCGGCGCAACGCGGTGATGCCCGAGGTGCGACCGGAATATCTGGAAGGCAAGAAGGTTGGCGTCATCGGCGGCACCTCGCATGAAGCCTATCTGAAGGCGATGTTCACCGACGCCGAGCTCCACGCCTATCCCAACGACGACGCGCTGCGCCAGGCGCTTCGCCGCGGCGAGGTCGATTTCATCTTCGGCGATGCGATCTCGCTGGCGTTCTGGATCAACGGCACCGACTCCGCCGAATGCTGCGCCTTCTCGGGCGGCCCCTTCGTCGAGAGCCGCTTCTTCGGCGAGGGTATCGGTATTGCCGTGCGCAAGGGCAACGACCTGCTCCGGCAGGCGTTGAACTGGGCGCTGTTCCGGCTCTGGGAAAAAGGCCGCTACACCGACCTGTGGCTGCGCTATTTTTCCGTCAGCCCGTTCTAGGAGTTTTCGTACTCCGTCATTCCGGGATGGTCCGAAGGACCAGACCCGGAATCTCGAGATTCCGGGTTCGATGCTGTCGCATCGCCCCGGAATGACTGTGTCTCACCGTCCTTTTGCATTTTGCCGCGGAGGCCGCTAGTTTCCGCGGCCTTTGGAGACCCTGATGTCCGTGATTGACCCAGCCGCAAGCCCGAGCGACCTGCGTGCGCTCGCCGAACAATCCAACGCCTGGCCATTCGAGCAGGCGAAGGCGATTGTCGCGCGGCTGAAAAAGAATCCGAAGGACGAGGTGCTGTTCGAGACCGGCTACGGTCCGTCCGGCCTGCCGCATATCGGCACCTTCGGCGAGGTTGCGCGCACCACCATGGTGCGTCACGCCTTCCGCGTGCTCACCGAGGACAAGATCAGGACGCGCCTGCTCGCCTTCTCCGACGACATGGATGGCCTGCGCAAGGTGCCGGACAATGTCCCGAACAAGGAACTGCTGGAGCAGCATCTCGGCAAGCCGCTGACCAAGGTGCCCGATCCCTTCGGCACGCATCCGAGCTTCGGCGAGCACAACAATGCGCGGCTGCGCGCCTTCCTCGACCAGTTCGGCTTCGACTATGAATTCGCCAGCTCGACCGACTACTACACCTCGGGCCGGTTCGATGCCGCGCTGCTGCGCATGCTGGAGCGGATCGAAAAGGTGATGGCGATCATGCTGCCCTCGCTGCGCGAGGAGCGCGCCGCGAGCTATTCGCCGTTTCTTCCCATCTGCCCGCGCACTGGCCTCGTGCTGTACGTTCCCGTGACCACGCATGACGCCAAGGCCGGCACGATCTCCTATGAAGACCCCGAGACCAAGGAGACGGTCACCGTTCCCGTCACCGGCGGCCGCTGCAAGTTGCAATGGAAGCCGGACTGGGCGATGCGCTGGTATGCGCTCGGCGTTGACTATGAGATGGCCGGCAAGGACCTGATCGATTCGGTGAAGCTGTCGGGCAAGATCTGCTCGGCGCTCGGCGGCACGCCGCCGGAGGGATTCAACTACGAGCTCTTCCTCGACGAGAAGGGCCAGAAGATCTCGAAGTCGAAGGGCAACGGGCTGACCATCGACGAATGGCTGCGCTATGCCTCGCCGGAATCGCTGTCGCTGTTCATGTACCGCGAGCCCAAGGCGGCGAAGCGGCTCTACTTCGACGTGATCCCGCGCAATGTCGACGAATACCAGCAGTTCATCGATGCCTTCCCGCGTCAGGAAGCCCGGCAGCAGTTGCAGAATCCGGCCTGGCACATCCACTCCGGCCACCCGCCGAAGGTGGATATGCCCGTCACCTTCCAGCTTCTGCTCACGCTGGTGTCGTCGTCGAACGCGGAGAATGCCGAGACGCTGTGGGGCTTCATCGGCCGCTATCGCCCGGGCGTGACGCCCGAGACGCATCCGAAGCTGGATGCGATGGTCGGTTATGCCATCAACTACTACCGCGACTTCGTCGCGCCCACCAAGCAGTTCCGCGAGCCGACCGAGAGCGAGCGCGCGGCGCTGCAGGATCTGCGCGATGCGCTGTCGAACATGCCTGCGGACTCCACTGCGGAGGACATCCAGAACGTCGTCTACGAGATCGGCCGCCGCGAGCCGTTCCTCGATCCCGTGAAGAAGGGCAAGGACGGTCGTCCCGGCGTCTCGCTCGACTGGTTCAACATGCTCTACCAGGTCCTGCTCGGCCAGGAGAAGGGCCCGCGCTTCGGCTCCTTTGTCGCGGTCTACGGCGTCCAGAACGCCGTCAACATGATCGACGGCGCATTGGCGCGCTCGTCGTAAGCTTAGTCCGCCGCGCGCAGGACGCGCGAAGAAATCGTCATTGCGAGCGAAGCGAAGCAATCCATCGCGCCGCTTGCGGAGATATGGATTGCTTCGTCGCTTCGCTCCTCGCAATGACGGCAGTAGCCCGGATGAAGCGGAGCGCAACCCGGGGACCCCCGCATCAGATGGCGTCGGCTGTCCCCGGATTGCGCTGCGCTTCATCCGGGCTACGACTCGAAAACGCTCTAAAGCGGCTCACCGCCCTTGGTGGTGAAGCGGTAGCGGCCATCGGGTCCAAGCACCGCATGCATATCGACGTCGGGATAGCTGATCTCGTCAGCTGCGGTGTGGTCACCGATCACGAGCAGCTTCACGTCGCTTGCCGTGCGGTTGACGAAGCGATGCGCATCGCCGGTACCGGCCGGAAAGCCGGCGCACATGCCGGCTCGCAGCACCTGCGCGCCGTCATTGGTCTCCAGCACCACTTCGCCTTCCAGCACGAAGATGAATTCATCCTGGCGCGAATGGGCGTGGCGAAATGAGGACTGTCCTCCCGGGATGATGCGGGTCAGGTTGACGCCGAAATTCTTCAGGTCGGCAAAGTCCCCGAGCCGCCGGTTGTAGCGCGTCTGGTTGGCGGCGCGGTACCGTTCAGGATAGCTGGTGAAATTGCTCTCGCTCACATCGTTTGGATCGAACGCCGGAAGTTTCAATTTGGCTAGCTCACTCATCCTGGTTCGCCCCCTTCATCGAGCATTACATCGAGCATCCCGCAACCCATCGCTGGTCGCGCGCAATAGCGTCAGCAAGAGGCCGTTGAGCGGCGTTGCCACGCCATGTCGTTCGCCGGACGCGACGATCGCGCCGGTGAGCGCGTCGGCTTCGAACGGGCGGCCGGCGAGGCGGTCGAAATACATCGAAGTGCCGGCGTCGGGCGGATAGGTCAGCAGCGTCGCCAGCGTTCGCTCGGCTTCGTCCGGGGCCAGGCGAGCGCCATCGGCGCGCCCGACGGTTACAGTCTCTTCGAGGATGGCAAGGCACAGCGCCTTGACGTCCTCGCGCCGGAACACCGCCTGCCGCTGCAACGTCAGCGCGGTGATCGGATTGGCGACTGCATTGATCAGCAGCTTGCGCCAGGCGCGCGTGGCGAAATCGTCGCTGCGCAGCACCCGCATGCCGGTCCCTTCAAGCAGGGCCTCGAATGCGCGTCCGTCGGCATCATCGGCGACCGTGAATTCATAGTCGCCGGCACGCCGGAAGCGAACGCGGTCCGGCGCCAATCGCTCGCCGTTGTAATAGACGAGTGTAGGCACGATGGTCGCCTGCCCGGCCAGCGGCGCCAGCCGCTCCCTGTGTCCGATGCCGTTCTGCAGCACCGCGATCCGCGTGCCGGCGCCGCAGAGTCTTGCAAGCCAGGGCGCGCTTGTAGCCGTGTCCTGCGCCTTGGTGCAGAACAAGACCCAGTCCACGGGCGCGGCCTGGTCCGGATCGGTCAGGGCGCGAAGCGGAACATCGATCGTGCCTTCGGCGCGCTCGACCACGAGACGATCGAGCGGTCGCCGGACGCAGGCGACAACATCGTGCCGGTCGGCCGCGCGCAACAGGCCTGCGATGATGCCGCCGATGCTTCCGAGCCCGACGACAGCAATGGTCTTGCGACCCGGTTTTCCTTCAGTGCCAGCAGTCATCCGATTCAAATCTCCCCATGTTCACTCTAGGGCCAACATTGCCGGCATTGCCAACTCAAACTGTGCGGCCCAGCGCTACGCGGTCGAAAACCTGCTGCCAACTGCCGCCAATGAACCGCCCCGCGAAATCCGGATAAGTGGCCTACGGTAATTTCAACCGGCCTGCTCGCGAATTTGGGCTAGACTGCGCCGATAACACGCCGCCAGCACAGGCGCTCAAAGGGAGGATCAACATGCAGTTCAGGGTTTCACCGGACACGCTTACCGATCAAGGCGCCGCGGAGTGGCAGGCGCGCGTCGATCTTGCCGCCGCGCACCGGCTCGCGTTCATCCAGGGTTTCAGCGAGGGCATCTTCAATCATCTGACTTTCGTGGTGCCCGGCCGCAGCGACCGCTACTACCAGATACCGTTCGGCATGCATTGGTCGGAGGTGACGGCTTCCTGCTTCATGGAAGTCGGCATCGACGATGCCGAGGTCAAGCGCGGCGAGGGCGAGGTCGAGCGCTCCTGCTATTGCATCCACGCGCCGATCCACAAGGCGCTGCCGCAGGCGAAGGCGGTGTTCCATACTCATATGCCGTTTGCCAGCGCGCTGACCCGGCTCGAGGATCCCCGCATCAAGGAGATCGGCCAGACCGAAGTCGGCATGGCCGGCGAGATCGCCTGTGATGACGAATATACCGGCCCCGCGCTCGACCCCGCCGAAGGCGCACGGCTCGCGACGGTGATCGGCGACAAGACGATCCTGTTCATGGCCAACCACGGCATCTCGACCGTCGGCGAGACCGTCGCCGATGCCTATGACCGGCTCTATTACATCGAGCGCGCCGCGCAGGTGCAGATCTACGCGATGTGGACCGGACAGCCGCTGAAGAAGCTGCCTGCGCCCGTGGTCGAAAAGACCATGCGCGATATCGGCGGCACCAGCCTCTACAAGGGTCCAAGCCCGGCGCAGCGACACTTCGATGCACTGAAGCGCATGCTGGACCGCAAGGAGCCGGACTACGCGACGTAAGGTGAGATTTGCACGACTACGTCCACCCGTCATTGCGAGGAGCGAAGCGACGAAGCAATCCATGTTCCCGCAAGTGGGGGCATGGATTGCTTCGCTTCGCTCGCAATGACGGCATCATCCCATGACCCGACTGAAGTCGAGGCTCACGGCCGCACAGCCGGGGGCGCCTGGAGCGTTGGTGCCGCCGCTGCGAGTATATCTGCGCGATTGCCGGTTCGCGGCGGATAGATCCGCACGTGATTGATGGTCTGCTTGGTCAGTTTGGCGGCCGCCCCGCTCGTGCGCACCTGGCGATCCCATCCTTCCGTGTACAGGGCGCCCCATGCGCCGAGATCGAGCACGGTCACATACCAATCGATATGTAGCGGCAGCATCGGTCGCCCGAACAGGTCGGCGACGACGTTGTGGCCTGCGAAGCGCCCCATCGGTCGGGCGAACTGGCAGGACATCACGGAGGCATGGACGCCGTCCACGAAGCTGCAGGCCACGTCCCCGGCGGCAAAGACGTTCGTTGCCCCGGTCAGGCGCATGAATTGATCGACGATGACTCGACCATATCGGTCCCGTTCGACATCCAGCGTTTCAGCCAGCGGACTTGCGCGCATGCCTGCGCACCACACTACCGTCTGCGTCGGAATGATCTCCCCGGAACTGAGCGTGATCGCGTTCGGCTCGAGCGCAGTTACTTTCACGCCCAGCCGCGTTTCGACCCCGATCGATGAGAGCGCCGCATTGATATCGGGGCGCGCGTTATCCCCGATCGTGACGCCAACTTCGGGGTTGGGGTCGACGAGAATGATGCGTCGATCGCCGGTCACGCCGGCCCGGTCGAGCTTGCCCGGCATCTCGGTCGCGACTTCAATGCCGGTGAAACCGGCGCCGACCACGACCACCGTGGAGCGCGCTTGCGATGGCGCCTCTCCTCCAAGCGCTGCGAGGTGTGCATCGAGCCGGACGGCAGCCGCATAGGTATCCACGTCGAAGCTGTTGGCGGCGAGGCCGGGAATCGCGGGACGCGCCAATTCGCTGCCAAGCGCCAGCACCAGCCGATCGTAAGTCAGAACCTCCCGGCCGTCGCTCGTCGCGATGCTCACTTGCTGTTTGACCGCATCGATCGCTTGCACCTCGGCAACCCGATGAGCGACGTCGATAGGGTCCAATAGTTCGGCAAGCGGGATCGCCGCCTCGCTCAGGTCGACCTCGTAATTGCGAACCCGGATGTTGTGATAGGGATTGCGGTCGATAACGAAAATCTCGACCTCGGCCGCGGGCCCAATCTCATCCCGCTTGCGCGCAGCGCCAATGGCAGCCCAGAGGCCGGCAAACCCCGCACCGAGGACAATAATGCGCGGCATTTTCTCCTCCGAGATTGGTCCGTGAGCTTGTCCTGAAGCGCCACGGCAATCAAGCCCGGACGAGCCGACGCATGTCCCGTATTCCCGGCACCCGGCCTGGCGATTTGCGGAAGTCAGATGCAACAACGTCAAGTAACCGAAATACTCTCCCAGAAACGAGCCGAGCGATGTCACGCATTGGACCACGCACGGAAGTTATGCAAACGCAGGAAGCTCAATTCGGCGCATCGTTTTGAGTCCGTCGGATAAGCTGTGATCCACCTCACACTTGAAAGGCTCTTTCTCGGATATGATTAGTATCATTGAGCCGGGAGCCGATTTCATGAAATCGCTCGATGAACAGGTTACCAAATGCATTGGCCGGTGATGACCTAGCTATTGGCAAGTCGCAACGACGGAGAGGTTCGACAATTCGTCGGATTACGTTTGAGGAGCCGGCGTAAAGCGCAATATCAGGGTGATCCCCGTGCTGGTCGATGGAGCACTCGATGTTACGGTGGCGCGATTTTCGCCGTCGTTCAAGCACTTGCCTGATGCAAAACAATTAGTCCGCAACTGATTTGTGGCGGACTGTGATGACCTGGCTCACCACAACAAACGAGTGGAGCGCTAAATGGTCGATCCCTATGAATACACGGATAGTATTTTGAGGCGATGGGGACCTGGCGGAACAGCCTATGAAGGCGGCCCGAAGCTTCCTGAACCAGGTGATCCCAAGAAAGTGTTTGTCTCCCACGGCCATGACGAGAAAGCAAAAGCGGACGTCGAGTCATTTCTTGAGAACTGCGGTCTCAAGCCTATCATTCTCGCGGATCAGCCTAATGCCGGCCGCGCAATTCTTGAAAAGTTTGAGGCCTACGGGGATGTCGGCTTTGCAATCGTCCTTCTCACAGCCGACGATCTCGGCCGAGCCAAATCCGGCTTTGATACAGATATGCGACCACGAGCGCGCCAAAATGTCATCATGGAGCTAGGCTACTTCATGGCCAAACTCGGAAGGGGCAGGGTATGCGTGCTCCTCCAGACCGGTGTCGAAATTCCTTCTAACATATCGGGCATCGTCGCTATCCGCTATTCCGACGAAAGCAAATGGCAAAATGATCTGAGGCGCGAACTGGAGCATGCTGGATTGAAACTTCAGCCCTAGGTCGTCACCAGAATCAGCCAACCGTCCTACTTGGTGCTTGCCTCCTATTCAGTCGCTGGAGGAAATGATGATAGCACTGACCGAAACGGCAGATCGGCAATTGGTGTGGTCGAAGACAGCCGGAGCACTTAAGAAGAATGTCGATCTCGCTCGATGGTCGACATTTCTCCTTTCAATTCTTGGCGCACTGCTAACTACAATTGCTGGCCAGCTAGATCAGCCTCGGCCTCGACTTTACCTCGCGATTGCTGGCGCGGTTGTCCTTGCGATCATGACTTTTCTATCATCTCGTCTTCTCAGCGGCACGCAAGTCACAGATTGGATCCGCGCGCGAGCGGCTTCCGAAGCGCTTAAACGAGAAGCTTACAAATACGCGGCGCGCGCCGCGCCTTACGAAGACCCGATGAAGCGAGACGCTGTCCTGAACGATGAGCGTGACCGCATCGAACAAGATGTAGACGATCTTGCCGGCTTACAGGTCGCGACCGCCGAGCCCAGCACCTTGCCGCTTGAAGACTTGACACGAGCCGAGTACTTGAAGCGCCGGGTTCGTGAACAGATCAGTTACTATCACGACAAAGCTGGCGCGAGCCGGCACGTAGCAAAGATAATGCGATGGTCTGAATTTATGTTGGCACTCGCGGCGACTGTCATCACTGCAGGCGTTGGGATAGCCGGCAAGGAAGTGTTTGGTGTTAAGTTCGACTTCGTGACTATCACCGCCGTCCTCACAACCATCACGGGGGCAATTCTCGCCCATATTGAGGCATCTCGCTACGATTTCTTGGTGACGACCTACCACGCCACCGCGCGGCGCTTACAGAGTGAACTCGCCAAGATGGATGATCCGGACGGCATGTCCACTGAGAACTGGTCTACTTTTGTGCAGCACTGCGAATCGATTCTTTCGGAGGAAAATACGAATTGGGCGGCCAAATGGACGAAGCCATAGCGCTTTGCGGGGCGATTATTAATAGTAAGTTGTGGAGGCGCACACCTCCGACGCTTGATACAGAGCCGCAAGGATCAACAGACAAGAAGTGCCATCGCCGCCTGAGTGGTGACGGCCGCCGATCGAGCCAAAGCGTGTGCACCGTGCGTCCGGATGTTTGAACCTCCCACTTTGAACGATAACTAGGAAATTGAACATGCCTGCTGACGGATGACTGCCTCGTAGGAACAAACGGCGAGGATCAACAATGTTTCAGGAAGAGTACGCCAGACTGGCAAAGAGCGTGGACAACATATCCGAGGAACAGGCGAAGCAGATCATCGGTAGTGTTCTTGCCAAGCTTAAAGAGGAAGCTCGCGCCATCATAGTGGACGTTTGGGTGCGTGAGACTGGGCAAGGAGGCGTCGACATATTAGTTCCGTACCTCCGGCGAAGTGATCCGCACGTGCCAGGGACGCAAAACATAGCTTTGACTGAGAAAGCCACAGGGCTCCTAGTTTGGGTGGCTGAGACACAGAAACCCGTTTGGCTCCATGATATACCGGTACAGGCAACATCCGCCGTAAATCGCCTCACAGGGCAGGTAGTCGAAGGACGCCATTTTAATCTATACGATGGGACACGGGCTTTTGCTGCCGTCCCTATTCGTTATCGGGGCCATTTTGCAATATTGACTATCGAGGTTGCGGTGGCGAGCGTGCTGCAAAGCTTTCATATTGACCTTATGAAGGCTCTATCAGAGCCAACAGGAATATTGATCTGGAAGTCGGGGGTGTCGGAGGCAATCAGGATGCAGACGAATGAAGCAATACAAGAATTCCGGGACGTGAGTGGCGGCTTGGCACCAACGTTGAACCCGTATCGTACAGGCTTCATTGCTAGACCTTTCGATCACAAGTTCGACTACATCAGCAACGCCATAGAAACAGTTTTCGGGAGGAAACGCATTCGAACAGCCACGTATCGGAGCGTAGCTGGCAGCGCTCTGATCGTGAGCGAGATGCTGGTCCAAATCAACTCAGCGCACTTTGGCGTGGCAGACATCACGTCGCTAAACAGCAATGTGCTGTTCGAAATCGGCGCAATGATCGCGATCGGAAAGCCGCTGGTCATTATGCGGAACAAAACCGATGAAGCGCCACTCCCGTTCGATATTGCTGGTTATGATTGTTATACTTACGTTGTTGCAGGAGATAACATCGTCATTTTTGATGCCACCTCCCAGACTCCACTCGAGGAATTCATGGCTAATTTCATTTCTGAAAGACTGGTAATGGACAGAGCATTCAGGGACGCTAAGGAGTATGTCTGAACGTCAGATCTGCAGAAGAGCAGTAGCTGCGCGATCCGATTCATGCCCTGTCCATGGTCCTCTCCCGTTTGAATCGGAAAGCTCGGACTGCGCGTTCGATCTTCGCTTGTCCCCTATAGCGATGCGAAAGCAAACGTGCATGCAAGTCGGCTTCGGGTCATTTGCTACGAGGGCAAGCCGCTGGCAGGCGCGGCCTTGTGTATTATTCCGCTGAAGCGGAAGCAAATCCAGAACATTAGCGCAGCCCCTACGGATGTGATTCAAGCTACGAAGTTGTAGCACCCGAAACCGGGTTCGACATATCAAGCGTGCGCGGAGCCGCAGCATCAGCCCCAGTCCTCAGTGCCTCACCCACACGATCCGCGCGATCCACGCCACGTCTTCGGCGGCGAGCGTGCGATCCGCCTCCGCCGGATTGAGCGACTGCAATTCGAGCGTCTTCGCGGTGCGGCGTTTGCACTCGCTCACCAGCATCTCGCCGGCCTTGGTCCGCACCACCACGCGGTCGCCGCGGCGGATCGGGGTTGCCGGCGACACCAGGACGATGTCGCCGTCGCGGAAGACGGGCCGCAGCGTGTCGCCGGAGATTTCGAGCGCGAAAGCGTGCTCGTCGGGGATCGCGGGCAGTGCCACTTCGTCCCAGCCTTTGCCGGTCGGAAAACCGTTGTCGTCGAACGCATCGCTTGCTGCGGCCTCGGCAAGGCCGATCAGCGGCACTGAAGGGCCGCGTCCGCCGCCATCGCCGATCAACTGCACGAACGTGTCGATGGAGGTGTTGGTCGCAGCGAGCGCCTTGGCGACCGATTCGGTGGAGGGCCACCGTTCGCGGCCGTCGGCGGTGATGCGCTTGGACTTGTTGAAGGTCGTGGGGTCCAGCCCGGCGCGCCGGGCAAGTCCGGACGGCGACATTCCGGCGCGCTCGGCAAGCCGGTCCAGCGCGGCCCAGACCTGGCCGTGGGTGAGCAGGCGCGAATGCTTGGGCGGTTTGACCATCGGAAATCCGCCATTCGGGTTTAGGAATTATTGCCGGAACCCGCAGCTTTCCGCAAATGTCCCCAATCGGCCCTGCTGTGGTGCTTGAGTTGCGCTGCGGGCGCCGATACGGTCCCTCGCTGGCCCAGCCAGCCTCGGGAAAACCCCAACAGACTCAAGCGACAAGCAAGGGACACCGGAAAGGTGCGCACGATCTATAAAATCAGCCCTGCCTCGGCCTGGCGCGAGGCCGAGCGGGCCGGCGTCTACCAGGGTAGTGCCGACGATCTGCGCGACGGGTTCATCCACTTCTCCACGGCTTCTCAGGTTGCTGGAACGGTAGCCAAGCATTTTGCGGGCCAAACCGGCCTGTTTTTGATCGCGGTCGACGCCGACGCGCTGGGTGATGCCCTGCGCTGGGAGCCCTCCCGTAACGATGAATTGTTCCCGCATCTCTACGGCGAGCTCGATCTCGGCGCCGTGACCGCGGTCTATGACCTGCCGGCGCGCGCCGATGGCACGCATGTGATCCCGGAGCAACTGCCGTGATCCGCGCCTTCGATGCCGTCTCGCTGCCGCTCTTGCGCTGGCTCGATCCGGAGGACGCCCACCGGCTGGCGATCCAGGGTCTGCGCTTCCTGCCGCCGATCCGCCAGCGGCTGGATGACCCGAAGCTCGCGGTGCGCGCGTTCGGATTGAATTTTCCCAATCCGGTCGGCATGGCCGCGGGCTTCGACAAGAACGCCGAGGCGCCCGACGCGCTGCTCAAGCTCGGCTTCGGCTTTGTCGAGATCGGCTCGGTGACGCCGCTGCCGCAGTCCGGAAACCCGAGGCCGCGGCTGTTTCGGCTGGAGCGGGACGAAGCGATCATCAACCGCATGGGCTTCAACAATGACGGCGCGGCCGCGGTGCTGCGACGGCTCGCCGGCCGCGCACATCTTTCCGGCATCGTCGGCGTCAATGTCGGCGCCAACAAGGATTCACCGGATCGTACCGCCGACTATGTGAAGCTGATCGAGACCTTTGCCCCGGTCGCGAGCTACTTCACCATCAACGTGTCGTCGCCGAACACGCCAGGCCTGCGCAATCTGCAGCAATCGGCGGCGCTCGACGACCTCCTGGCGCGCGTCATCGATACGCGCGAGCGGGTGCGGAAGAATGCCGGCGACTCGCCGGTGCTGTTGAAGATCGCGCCGGACCTGAGCCTTGCCGAGCTCGACGATATCGTCCACATCGCGCGCTCGCGGCGGGTCGACGGCATGATCGTCGCCAACACCACGCTGGCGCGGCCCTCGGCCTTGCGCGAGCAGGTCCGCACCAAGGAGCAGGGCGGTCTCTCGGGGCGGCCGCTGTTTCGGCTGTCGACGCGGATGGTGGCCGAGACCTACGTGCGCGCGGAGGGCGCGTTTCCGTTGATCGGCGTCGGCGGCATCGATTCCGGCGGCGCCGCGCTGACAAAAATTCGCGCCGGCGCCAGCCTGATCCAGCTCTATTCATCGCTGGTGTACAAAGGCCTCGGCCTCGTCGACGACATCAAGCGCGACCTCTCCTCGACGCTGCTGCGCACCGGCCGCGAGTCGCTGTCCGAAATCGTCGGCGCCGACGCCGCCACCATCACGGCCGAGGACTGGCCGGTCCGGTAGCGAACGACGCCCTGAACAGCGCCGGATAGCGCAGCGCCTCCAGTCCGCCGCGGGCGGCGTAATGCACCAGCAGCGCGGTCCACAGCCCGGCATTGCCGAGCGGACGCAAGAGGAACCAGGCCGCGAGGAAGATCAGGAGCGACAGCACCATCAGGTTGCGCATGTCGCGCGCCCAGGTCGCGCCGATATAGACGCCGTCATAGGCGAAGGCGAACACGGCGAGCAGCGGCGACAGGATCACAAACAGCAGGAACGCGCGCGCGGCCTGCCGCACCTCCGTGCTGGCGGTCATGATATCGATCAGTGCCGGCCCGAACAGGAAGAACACCACCATCACCGCCAGCGCGAACGCAAAGCCCCAGACCACGACCAGCCGCACCGCGCCGGCAAACGCGTAGCGGTCGCGCGCGCCATAGGCGCGACCGCAGAGCTGCTCGGCGGCATTGGCGAGGCCGTCGAGGAAGAAGGCGCTGACCAGGAGGAAATTGTTGAGCAGGGCATTCGCTGCCAGCGTGACGTCGCCGGCCCGGGCGCCTTGCGCGGTGAAGAACAGGAACGCGGTGATCAGCGCCGCGGTGCGGATCATGATGTCGCGGTTGACCGCAAGCATCCGCATCAGCTTGTCGCGCGCAAACAGCGTGCCGGGCGGGACGTCGAGCTTGTCGCCGGTGAGATGCCGCGCAATGAAAATTCCGAGCACAAGCCCGGCCGTTTCCGCGATCACGGCGGCGATCGCCGCGCCGGCGATGCCGCGATCGAACACCAGCACCAGCAGCACGGTTGCGGCCATGTTGACGACGTTGATTGCAATCTGCGTCGAGAGCGCCAGCGTCGCCCGCGCCTGGCCGATCAGCCAGCCGAGCACGACGTAGTTCGCAAGCGCGAGCGGCGCCGACCAGATGCGGATCAGGAAATAGGTTTTTGCCGCCGCCGTGACACCCTCGCTGCCGCCCATCGCCCCGAGCAGGATCGCGGAAAGCGGCAGTTGCAGCGCGATCAGCGCTGCGCCGATCACCGCCGCGACGATGAAGCCGCGCACCAGGATCGCGCGGAGTTCCTGCGTCTCGCCGGCGCCGAGCGACTGCGCGGTGAAGGCGACCGTGCCCATACGCAGGAACGCGAACAGCCAGAACATGCAGTCGAACAGCACCGAGGCCATCGCGACGCCGCCGAGCAGCGCCGCATCGTCCAGCCGTCCGATCGCGGTGGTGGAGACGATCCCGATCAGCGGCGTCGTCAGGTTGGCGACCATCGCGGGCCCCGCGATGGCGAACACCTGTCTCGACGTCACCGCGGTGGAAGGGCTTGGCGCATGCATGTTCAGAACACGACCACCATGCCGTCGCTGGCGGTGGTGTAGGGCAGCTCGTCCGCGCGCGCGAGCATGTCGTCGCTCATATGAGTCAGCACCAGCCGCCTGGCGCCGATCTCGGGCAGATGCGCCTCCAGCGTCTTCAGGCTGAGATGGTTCTTGACGACCTTGTCGTAGGTATAGGCTTCGGCGATGAACAGATCGGCGTTCTGCGCCGCCGGGATCAGCGTCTCCGTCCATTCGGTGTCGGCGCTGTAGGTGATGACGCGGCCCTCGGCCTCGATCCGGTAGGCCAGAAATGGCCCGCCGGAGTCGCCGTGCACCACCGGATAGGGCGTCACCGTCACTGCGCCGAAGCTGCGGCTTTGTTCCGGCACCAGCGGAACCACGGAGAGATCGAAGCGCTGCCTGGTCTTCGACGAATGTTCGAACAGTGCCTCCATCACCTGTGGCAGCCGCGTCTCGATACCCTGCGGCCCGGCGATCACGAGCGGACGGCTGCGCCGCGAGAACTGCGCATCGAGCAGGAAAAACGGCAGGCCTGCAAAATGATCGCCGTGGAAATGCGTGATCAGGATCAGATCGATCTCATCGC
Source organism: Bradyrhizobium sp. BRP22 (assembly GCF_020194175.1). Lineage (GTDB taxonomy): Bacteria > Pseudomonadota > Alphaproteobacteria > Rhizobiales > Xanthobacteraceae > Bradyrhizobium. The sequence goes on from NZ_JADYVX010000027.1 coordinate 119,735, forward strand.
GCACGATCTCGAGCCGCTTCAATGCCGGCAGCGAGGACGCGCCGCAATCGATCAGGAAATTGACGCTGTTGCCGGTGACGTGGAAGCAGGTGTTGGCGCGGCCGCCGGAGCCGAAGGCGTCACCGCAGCCGACAAACCGGAGTTGCATCGTCTGCGCCCGCTAGCGGCCGCGCGGCGCGCCGAACAGCCGCGACAACAGCCAGACCGGAATCACGATCACGGCGCCGAGCAGGAAGTAGCGCCACAGCCAGTTGATGGTATCGAAGCCGAGGTCCCACAATCGCTGGAACAGCATGCGGATGCTGTGGATGATATTCCAGGGATCGAATCCAACAGCGGCGAGCACGACGCCGACCAGGATCGACAGCAGGATCAGCCGGAAGGCGACCGACAGCGGCGAGCCGCCGAGAAAGCGGTATAAACCGTCATTCTGGCCGGCCGGCAGGTCACGGACGTCGTCAGGCATTGCTGTCTCCTTGCGGGCATTACCCGGCGCATTATAGGCACGGCGGACCACATGGGGAACCCGCGCGGCGCCGTCAATAGCTGTCATGCGGGCGGAACCTGATTCGCCGTCTCGCTCTTCAGCATCCGCTCCAGCGTCTCCAGCCGGTCGGCCTCGCGGGGCGGCTTGTCCCAGCGCAGCCGGTTGATGCGCGGAAACCGCATCGCGACGCCCGATTTGTGCCGCGGCGAGCGCGCCAGTCCCTCGAACGCAACCTCCAGCACCAGACCCTGGTCCGGCTCGTGCACGACGTGGCGCACGGGTCCGAATTTCTCGGTGGTGTTACGGCGGACGAAGCGGTCGATCTGCAGCAGCTCCTCGTCGGTGAAGCCGAAATAGGCCTTGCCGACCGGCACCAGTTCATCGCCGCTTTCTCCGTTGGTCCAGACGCCGAAGGTGTAATCGGAATAATAGGACGAGCGCTTGCCGTGGCCGCGCTGCGCATACATCAGGACCGCATCGATGATGTGCGGATCGCGCTTCCACTTCCACCATTGTCCCTTCGGCCGGCCCGGCAGATAGGGCGCATCGCGCCGCTTCAGCATCACGCCCTCGACCGCCTCCGCATCCAGTCCCGCGCCGGCGCCGGCAGGATCGGCGCGCGCCGCGGTCAGCGCGGCCCAGTCGGTGAAGGGGACGGTCGGCGACAGGTCGATGCGCGGATCGGCGAGCTTCTTGATGAAGCTTTCCAGATGCGCGCGGCGCTCCTCGAACGGCAGTTCGCGCAGGTCGTTCTCGTCGTCGCCGAGCAAATCATAGGCGCGCAGATGGATCGGATAGTCCTTCATCAGTTTCGGCGAGACCACCTTTCGATTCAGCCGCTGCTGCAGCACGTTGAAGGTCTGCACCCGTCCATCGCGCAGCACCAAGAGTTCGCCGTCGATCGCGCCGGGCAGATGCAGCGACGGCAAGAGATCCGGAAAGCTCCTGGTGATGTCCTCGCCGCTGCGCGAATAGAGCCGCACCTGCAAGCGCCCGTGTTCGTCGCGGCCTGAGACCGCCTGCACGCGGATGCCGTCCCATTTCCATTCGGCGATGAAATCCGCCGGATCGAGATTGCCAAAGTCCGCATCCTCGATCGCATGCGCCAGCATCACCGGACGGAACGGCGCCGGGTCGCGGTTGACGGGCTTTTCGGCGCGCGCCTCGAGCCAGGCAAACAAATCAAGATAAGGCGGGGCCAGCCCCGGCCACATCAATTCGATCTCGTGCGGGTCCTTGTCGCCGAGCGCGGCGGCCGCGGTCTTCGCCAGCCGCGCCGAAATCCCGATCCGCATCGCGCCGGTGACGAGCTTTAGCAGCGCCCAGCGCCCGGTCTCATCTAACTCGTCGAGCCAGCGTGCAAGCTGCGCCGGCAATTCGGTCTTGCCGAGCGTGCGCAGCGTGGTGACGACCTCGGTCAACGTCGGCGGCGGCGGATTGTTGTGGCCGGCCAGCGCCACCTTCGGCCACATCAGTGCCACCGTTTCGGAGAGATCGCCGACGTAATCATAGGAGAATCCGAACAGCACCGGATCGGTGCGCTCGATGATCAGGTCGCGGATCAGGCCCGGTTTGGCGTGCTTGAACGACAGCGCGCCGGTGAGCGCCGCCAGCGCATAGCCGCGATCGGGATCTTCGGTGTCGCGCAAGTAAGCCGTGAGTAATTTAAGCTTGTTGTTGCGGCCGGGCTCATAGGCGAGGCGGTCCAGGAGTTCGGCGAAACGGTTCATGCGCCGCCTTCCTCGCCCTCGAGCACGACCTCCGTCTCCTCCTCGTCGCCATAGCCGACGAGATCGAGCGGCCGCGCGGCAAGCCCCTTGCTCTTGCACCAATGCACCAGCGCATCTTCCTGGCCGTGCGTCACCCAGACCTCGCCGGCGCCGGTGGCGCCGATTGTCGCGGTCAAGCCATCCCAGTCGGCATGGTCAGAAATCACCAATGGCAGTTCGACGCCGCGCTGTCGCGCCCGGGCGCGCACCCGCATCCAGCCCGAGGCGAACGCGGTGACCGGATCGGGAAAGCGCCGCGTCCAGATGTCCGATGTCGCCGTCGGCGGCGCCAGCGTGATGGTGCCGGCAAGCTCGGCCTTCTTCATGCCGCGGACGGGGCGCAGCTCGCCGAGCGCCACCCCGCGGCTCTCGTAATAACGGGTGATCTTTTCCATCGCGCCATGCAGATAGATCGGCGCGTCATAGCCGGCCTCGCGGAGCAGCGCGATCACGCGCTGCGCCTTGCCGAGCGAATAGGCGCCGACCAGATGCGCGCGCTCCGGAAACAGCGCCACGGATGCCAACAATTTCTTCACCTCGTCGGCCGCATCGCCGTGCCGGAACACCGGCAGGCCGAAGGTCGCCTCGGTGATGAAGACGTCGCAGGGCACGAGTTCGAACGGCGCGCAGGTCGGATCCCGCGCGTCCTTGTAGTCGCCGGAGGCGACGATGCAGAGGTCTCTGCAACTGACCGCGATCTGCGCCGAGCCCAGCACATGGCCGGCGGGGTGGAATTTCACCGTGACATCGCCGAGCCTGATCTCCTCGCCATAGCGGACCGCCTGCGTCGAGCCGGCGAAATTGTCGCCGTAGCGCAGCCGCATCATGTCGAGCGTTTCCTGCGTCGCCAGCACCGCGCCATGGCCGGCCCGCGCATGGTCGGAATGGCCATGGGTGATGATCGCACGCTCTACGGAGCGGACGGGATCGATATGGAAGCCGCCTGGCTTGCAGCAGAGACCGGCGGCAACGGGCATCAGGATGTCCTGGGGACGCATGCCGCAATATATAAGTCCGCCTAATCCGATTTTTAGCCGTCATGCGCGGGCTTGACCCGCGCATCCATCTCTCTAAAGATTCGATCTTTCTTTTGATGGATTGCCGGGTCGAGCCCGGCAATGACGGATTTGGTTCCCCAAGCGATGCCTGGACGTCTCTTCCTGTCCTCCGGCGATCTCGTCGCCGACCGCCGCTACCAATTCGCTCGCGACCTGCAATTGCGCGGTGATCTCGCCGCCGCCGCCGACCTGCTCGAGCAGGCGATCGAACTCGCGCCGCACTTCGTCTCCGCCTGGTTTGTGCTCGGCGAGATCCGCCAGGCGCGCGGCGAACGCGAGGCGGCGATCACGGCTTTCCGCCGCGCCCGCGATGCCGATCCGGAGGATCGTCACGGCGCCAGCCTGCATTTGATGCAGCTCGGCGCGGAAGGACTGTCTGACATGCCGAAGGCCTATGTGCAGGCGCTGTTCGATCAATACGCGCCGCGCTTCGACGAGGCCCTGCTGCACGATCTCGGCTATCGTGGCCCGTCGCTGTTGTTCAAGGCAGTGCTGTCCGCGCGCGCTGCCGCGAAGAAGCCGGCCTTCTTCAAGCGGGCGATCGATCTCGGCTGCGGTACCGGGCTTGGTGCTGCGGCCTTTGCCAAAAACGTCGATCGCTTCATCGGCATCGACCTGTCCCCGCGCATGATCGAGCAGGCGCGCGCAACGGGCCTCTATGCCGAGCTCGAAGTCCGGGACATGCTGAACGGCCTGCGCGCCAAGGATGACGCCAGCGCCGATCTGATCCTCGCGGCCGACGCCATGGTCTATGTCTGCGACCTCGCGCCTGTCTTGGCCGAGTCCGCGCGCGTGCTCGCACCCGATGGCGTCATCGCCTTCACGGTCGAGACGCATGAGGGCGAAGGCGTCGTGATCGGCGATGGCCTGCGTTACGCGCACGCCGCGCCTTACATCCGCGCCACGCTCGAGGCCGCAGGCTTGAAGTTGTCGGCATTGCAGGCCGCGTCCTCGCGCAACGAAGGCAAGGTGCCCGTCCCAGGTTTGGTCGTGGTCGCAAGCAAGATGTGAGGTTACTTCACCTCTCCCGCTTGCGGGAGAGGTCGGCGCGTAGCGCCGGGTGAGGGCTCTCTCCTCACGGAAAGTCCCATCGTGGAGACACCCTCACCCCAGCCCTCTCCCGCAAGCGGGAGAGGGAGTGCGGACGCCGTCGCGAGCAAAACTTGAGTCTAGGCGCTATCTTTTCCGCTGAGCGGAACCATTCCAAGCGGCATTGCGTCGCAAAGCAACAAGTTCGGTATTGCCGACCAAAGCGGAATGTTGCTCATTGTTGCGGTCTAGGGAGAGGCAACAACAATGAAGAAGCAATCAAGGCGCGAGTTCTGCGCCAGCGCCATCAGTGCATTCGCTGCATCCGTTTTGCCGGCGCCTTACGTCTGGGCGACCGAAAAGAAATACGATCCTGGCGCGAGCGATACCGAGATCAAGCTCGGCCAGACCGTGCCGCATTCCGGCCCCGGCTCGCTCTACGGCGTGCTGGGCCGCGTCGGCGAGGCCTATTTCCAGATGCTGAACGAGAAGGGCGGCATCAACGGGCGCAAAGTCAAGTTCTTCACCATGGACGATGCCTATAGCGCGCCGAAATGCGTCGAGGCGACGCGCCGCCTGGTGGAGCAGGAGGAAGTGCTGGCGCTCTACGGCTCGCTCGGCACCGCGCCGCAGACCGCCGTGCACAAATATCTCAATTCCAAGGGCGTGCCGCAGTTGCTGCTCAACACCGGCGCGTCGAAATGGAATGACCCGAAGAATTTCAAATGGACCATGGCCGGCCTGCCGCTCTATCCGACCGAAGCGCGCATCCTGGCCAAACACGTCGTCAGCGTGAAGCCGAACGCAAAAGTCGGCATCCTCTACCAGAACGATGATTTCGGCCGCGACTTCCTGGGGCCGTTCAAGAAGGTGCTGGCGGATGCCGGCGGCAAGGCGCAGGTGATCATGGAGCAGACCTATGATCTCACCGATCCGACCGTCGATTCCCAGCTCATCAATCTCTCGAAATCCGGCGCCGACGTCTTCTACAACATCACCACGGGCAAGGCGACGTCGCAGTCGATCCGCAAGGTGGCCGAGCTCGGCTGGAAGCCGCTGCATCTGCTGTCGGCGGGCTCGACCGGCCGCTCGATCCTCAATGCCGCGGGGCTGGAGAACGCCACCGGCATCGTCGCGATCCGCTACGCCAAGGAAGTCGGTGTTCCCCGCTTCGAGAAGGATCCGGACGTGCTCGCCTTCGAGGAGCTGCGCAAGAAATATCTGCCCAATGTCGATCCTGACAACACCATTGCGTTCGCCGGCTACGGCCAGGTCGCAAGCATGGCCGAAATCCTGCGCCGCTGCGGCGACGACCTCACCCGCGCCAACGTGCTGAAGCACGCCACCACGCTGGCCGGCTTCCACTCGCCCTACTTCCTCGACGGCGTCAATTTCAGCTACACGCCCGACGACTACACGCCGATGAAGACGCTCTACATCTCGACCTTCAACGGCAAGGATTGGGACATCTCCGACAAGCCCGTGACGGAGTAGAGGAAGGGTAGGGCGGGCGCCACATCTCCGCTGTCGTCCGCGCGAAAGCGGGGACCCATAACCCCAGGCAGTTGTTGTAGCGCAAGCAAGCTGTTGTAGCGGAGCACACCACAAGGGCCCGTGGTTATGGGTCCCGGCTCCCGGCTACGCCAAGGCTTCGCCGCGGCGCGGCAAGGCCGGGACGACAGCGGTGGGCCTGGCGGGCGACTCGCGCCCCTCGACGAAGCGTCCCCGAGGGCATAGCTGTAATGCCGTGCCGCCGCTCGCCCAGCCCGCGGCCTCGACCGAGGCCGAATCCCTCCTGCCTCTCCGCTTCCAGAAATGGTTCGCGGCCCGCGGCTGGTCGCCGCGCGAGCACCAGCTCGCGCTGCTGGCAAAAGCGCGCGAAAATCGCTCGGCACTGCTGATCGCGCCCACTGGTGCGGGCAAGACGCTGGCGGGATTTCTGCCGACACTGGTGGAACTCAGCGCCGGTGCCGCCCACCTCCCCCTGAAAGGGGGAGGTCGACACCCTCGGCAGCGCACTTGCGCGCCTGAGGGT
>NZ_JADYVX010000028.1 GCF_020194175.1 Bradyrhizobium sp. BRP22
CTCCCACCCCGACGTCTCCAGCCTCGACGACACCGTGCGCAGATCGGTCCATGCCATGCTGGCCTTCGTGCTTGTCATCGTAGGCCAGTTACCGCGCCCGAGGGGCTTCACGTCTCCATCTTTCGCGGCGACGGCATCCCTTATGTATTGAGGCCCGACGCGGGGCCTTGAGCGCGGCGGCGCGTGGCAGGAGCCGCCTTCTCGATCAGGCGGAGCTGCCTCCGTGCGGGAATCCGCGCAAGCTGCCGTTACGAAGACGACGGACTGTCCGCACCCGCCCCGGCTCACGGTCCGCGCGCGATCGGAAGTGCGTGCATGCCACTTGTCATGCAAATACTAATTGAGTCACACTCCCCTTTTGAGGAGGTGATTTAGTGGACGCATTCGTATTCCTGAAGGGATTGCCTGCCGTCCTCGGCCGCCGGCTTCTTCGTCTACCTCTGGGCGGGTCAGTACCGCATCGGCGGCGATCTGATGAAGGGCGTGATCGAGAAGCTACGGGCCGCGCCCAACGTCGAGTCAAGGACTACGCGTCCCTCACACCGGCACGCATCGGGCAATTGATCGAGCGCGACGCGACGGTGCGCAGCGCGGTGAACGATCAGGACGTCCGGCTCATCCGTCTCATCGTCATCCTGCATAACGCGGTGACGGTCATCGTTCTCCTCGTTTGTGCGGCCCTCGTCGGCCTGGGCATATGGCTCATCGCCCGACCCGAGCCCCTATCGATCGTGCCGAGGCCTCCTACCGCCGCCCGAGGCTGGACCGATCTGGCCTTGACGGATCTTGATGCGGTCAAGATCGAGTGGGACGCCAAGGGTGCGACCGAAAGCGTCAGCGTCTTCCTCGAAAACGTGGATACCAGCAGTCGGACCGCCAAGAAGGCGGTATTGGCCGATGTTCGAAGCGTCACTTTCAGCGCCGACGAACTCCACGACGTTGCGAACAACCGGAAATATCGAGGAAAGAATCGCGTGCGGACCGTTGTCGAGTGGAGCGGTCAGGCCGTGCGATCCGACGTCGCCGAAATCTTCGTCGGCATAAAATACAGACTGATGATCGGAGGAACTCTGATCACGCCTCAGGGCAGCCGCTCGATCAACACTCTGGTGGCTACCATCGACGACAGCACCGAGCAGATGCCGCGGGACTACTGCTTTGCCGTCGACTTCGCCGGCTGGAGCCGGTCGGGCTCGGCGCTGGTCGCTCCGCTGAAGTCGTGCAACTCCAAGTCGGAGGTCGCCTCGCCGTTCCTTCAACAGGTCGAATGGAACCGCCAACCCGGCCTCGTCCTGAACGAGCCGCTGCCGGACCGCCCTATTGCCCGACTATGTATTGCGGCCCCGCAGCGTCCCGACAACGATTGCTGATGGTCGCTACCCCGCAGCCTTCCTCTTTTGGAGATAGCTCATGATTCAAGTCGATCGCGAAAACCTCAAGAAATGGGCATTGGCCATCGTTACCGAGGTCGAACCTGGCGACGCGTTCCTCGTGGAGGACGGATTCGACGCTCTGGTGGAGGAGTGGCATCGAGCGGACGCGCAGGACGAGGGACGCTTCATCGGTGGTCCGGAAATCGCGACGTTCGCGGCGATGGTCGCTCCTTTCCTTCTGGCGTTCTTCGGGGACGTAGCCAAGGACGTGGTCAAGGACAGGGCGAAGTCGGCGGTCGGCTCGCTCCTCGATCGGCTTCTCGATCGTCGCGCCACAAAAGACGATGTGGAAACGCTCCGCAAGGACATCACCGCCGCGATCAACAAGAGCCGCTTCTCATCCGCCGAAAAGGCGAAACTGGAAGCCGGCTTCGCGAAACTGTTCGCCAAGGTCGGGCCGAAGAAATGAAAGCCGTGCATCCGGCGCGATTGCTGTCTCGCTTCGGCATTTCGGACCGGGCCGCCCGCCGTGGCGATCGCCATCACCATCGGCATGCAATACCTCTTCCTCGCGAAGTTGTGGGAGGGCTATCCTATACGATGGATGGGGGACCTCATCCATCGCAACGTCGTGCTGTCCATGATCGGCCTCACCGTCGCCGGCGCGATCGCGATCGCGGCCGCATCGCTGAGGCGATGGCGTCGCGGGGAAAGTGCGGCTGCGAAGCTCGAGCGACCGGCCACGAATCCCTCCTTCGACGAAATCCGTTCGGCATTGCTTGGCATCGCAGGCCGCTCGACGCTGCCCACGCCGCCGGCCCTGCTCTACACGCCGAAGAATGCAGACGCGTTGGAAGCGAGGGAGCGCGGCAAGCCGACCGGCGATGTCGTCGTCGTCGGCCTCGACCAAGAGCACGCCAGCGCGATCGACCGAACACCTTCGAAGCGATGCTGGGGCACGAGGTCTCTCACCTGGAGCTCGCCGAGACGCGGCTCGAAATCCGCGCCCGGCGCGCCATCGTGCTGCACTTTCGGCTCTTGGCGTGGAGCATCGCGATATTCTGCCTCGTCCTAGGCTTCATAGACCGTCGGGGCATCGGCAGCCGACCCGCCTACGGAGGGTTCGTCCCGGCCTTCGATGGCACGATCTACGCGGGGCTCTCCTCGCAATTCGCGGTACTGGTCCTCTCCTCCGCCATCGTGTTCGTCTATTCGTATTTCTTCGTGGTGCGACGCGAACACATACACGACTTCCGCGGCTCCCAGCTTGCGGGCACAGATGCGCTGGCCGATGTCTTCGCCGACCGACGGCCGGCGAGATTCCCGCCATTCGATGGCGTGGCCGACTTCTTCACGCTGCATCCGAACCCGTCGGCCCGAGCGCGAGTGATCCGGAGCCGTGATCTGATTCTGCTTTCGGCGGTCCTGTATCCGCTGGTCGTCTCGGGCTTGCAGCCGCTGACATTGCTGCTCGCGGCCGGTTGGCGGGACTTCTTCGGCATATCGAGAGAGGTCTGGAACTTCGGGTTGACCTTCACTTCCGGACTTTTTCTGTATGCGGTCTTGCGGGCCGACCTCGCAAGGCTGGGACTGGGTCTGCTTCTGGACGCGAGGCGATACGCCCTGCTCGTCCCGCTCTACGCGCTGGTCGCAGGTCTAGCGACGCAAGTTCCGCGCATCGCGCTGGAGATCCTGTTCGGCATCCGCCGCGAGTTCTCGTTCGGCCAGATCGCAGAACGGATCTGGACCGGGACGCTGTCGGGGGGCGGCCGGATCGCGCTCATGACGGCGGCGATATTGGCTCTGCTCGCCTGGCTCAACGCGATCCGGATCGCCGCAGTCGGAGAAGAGAACGCCGGCAGGTGGAGCGGCGCCGACGTTTCGATCTCGGCCGTTCTGGTCGTCGGCGCGTTCACGATCGCGAGCCTCTCGACCCCTTCGTTCATGATGGACGTGCTGATCTTGTGCCTCCCCGTCGTTTTCATCTACGCGACGTGGTTCGCCCTCGCCTGCCGATGTCGGGAGTGCGGCCGCCGGCGCCTTTCCGCGCTTCGGGCGTCGACCCGTTGCGGTTGCGGCCACGACCAATTGGCGCTGCCGAAACGCTGGACGCGGCAGCCGTTCGAAATCCAGATCCCAAGGCCGAACTAGATCGTCCTCACTCGAGCGAGGTGGGTCGAAACTGGTCGGCCTCGGTGAAACTGAATGCGCTCTCTTCGAGGGCCACGCCGAATTGCCACGCGATCTTCTGCGGGAGTGCCTTACGCCAGTACAAGCTCTGCTCATGAAGGGAATACGAATCCCCTTCCAAATGCTTCTTCGAACAGCCGCCCCAACAGATCGGCAGGAACGAGCAACGGCTGCAGTTCGGCTGGAGCGTCGGGTCGAAGGCGGTCCACCAGTCCGCATCGCGGCCGGGCGTCATCTTGTCGTCCGCGCCGCGCAGCGCGACGGGACGGTTCTTCTCGCCGACCTGGAGCCCGCACCGGTAGTGGTGTCCGTCCGCGCCGACGACGATGGAGTCGTCGGCGAGCGCCGCGCATACAGAGGTCCTAGGCAACGGATAGAGCGAACGGGTCGTCGTCTCGTCCAGCGTCGCCTCATCCGGAACCAAGTGGCGAGCCCTCTCGCGCAGTCTCTCGAACTCCTCCTCGGGGAGCTTGGTGTGGCTCAGAAAGCCGGCGCGTTCGGAAAAGTCGGATATTCGGGCGAGTTGGAAGATGCACGGAAACGGGCGATCGAACCAACCACGATCTCGGCAAAAGCCGATGAATCCCTCCAGATCGCCCTGGTTTCCGTGGTCAGCGTTGAACCTCAGGTCAACCCGTACGACGTCGAGCAATCCATCGACGACGGCGACCGCCTGTTCGAACGAGGAAGTGGCCGGATCGGGCGCCCTGCCCTTTCGATATCGCCGTCGCTTGTCGTGATTTGCCTTGAGCCCGTCGAAGGAGATTTGCGCCTGCCGGATGCGGTGCCGCCGAACGAAGCCTGCGACATCATCGGGCCAACAGGTCCCGTTCGAGATCACGGACGCGGAATAGCTGACGGCTATCTCCTCGCAAAGCGCCTGAAGCGCCATGGAGGCCACGTCGATGAAATCGATGTTGAGAAGAGGCTCGCCCCCGTACCAGTCGACGTGGAGGCTGTCTTTTCTCGACGCCGCCAGACGCTCCCGCGTCCAACCGACGATCGCAGGCACGTCGCCTTCGTCGAGGGCTTCGCGGGATCTCGCCTCATAGCAGTAGTAGCATCCGAGGTTGCAGTCCTGCGTCGTCGTCAAAGTGAGAACCATCGGGGTCCGGCCGCGCGCCGACCTGTAACGATCTCGGATCATGCCGAGCTCGTCGAAGGTCTGTTCGATCAGAAAACCGCCGCGACGGAGAGTCGCGACCAGCGTTCGCGGGATGCCTCCCACTGGAACGCCGCGCGGCGGACCGCAAAGCAGGCGTGCAAGATCGACTGCGTCGTTGCCCGCAACCCGGATGGAAGCGCCGCTGCACGCGTTGTAGAGCACGCTGTCCTTGCCGATCGGAACGCAGAAATTGTACCGTGATGATCGGAAGCGGGGCCACGCCGTCACTTGTCGATGTCGATGATGGCGAGATACATGTTGGTGCCGTAGCCGCAAAGGCGGGCTCCGACGCGGCCCGCCTTCTTGAGGTCCGGCGTGATGGTCTCGACTTGGACCACATGGAGCTTGCCGGGACGGACCTTCAACTTCACGTCCTTGTCGTCGGATACGATCAGACTCACTTTCGGCTTTTTGGCCGGTGCGCGCGCCATAGATACCTCCCGCCGTGTATGGACAACCTATGGTGGCACATAAAAAACGATCGTCAAGTCCTGTCTCGCGCGCCTACGACTCCGGCTCCGCGGACGGCACATGTGGGGTGCGGGAGCGGCGGACCGAAGGAAGGGCAATGAGCCAACGGGATCTGAACAGGCTCGATCGCGCGGCTGGGGGCTTGGCGGACCGGCTGCGCGCGCTGCGCATCCGGTCGCTCAAGGGTATCGACCTTCGCCGCGGAGGAGCACTACAACGGAGGATGGTCCACCGAAGTCGCGAAATGGTCGGGGCATGGAGTGTCGATCGCGGTCTCCTTGGACCGATATTCCCGCGCACGGAAGCGGTCATTCTGGGTGGGATTCTGGTCGCGAGAACTCGTGCCCGTGCGGCGGCTGCTCGTCGGCCTGCCGCTCGAGTGGCGACCGCGACACCGGAGACTGTCGAGGAAGGACGCAATTCCGCTGACGGATCGCAACGGAAAGAAGATCTGGGTTTTGGCGCAGCCGTTGCCGGACGCGCACTTCGGCCAGCCGATCGCCGAGGACTACGGAAGTGAGTTCAGGTACTTCGGAATGTACGACCGGTCGGACGAACTCGACCTGGATCGAACGATCGGGTTTGTCGAAAGCGTGATCATCGCGGAGGAAACGAGCGCCGACGATGAGACCACCGACATCAGGCACATAGAGCGTCGAACAGACCTCGATGGGACGGAGAAGGAGACGCTCATTCAAGCCCGCCGGGGGCAAGGCAGATTCCGCAAGCAGCTAGAAAAACTATGGGGATGCTGTCCGATCTCCGGCCACGACCGACGGGAACTCCTCCGGGCATCGCACATCCTGCCGTGGCGGTCCGCTGACGACGCGCAACGTCTGGACCGGTACAACGGCATTCTGCTGTCGGCCAACCTGGATGCGCTGTTCGATAAGCACCTGATCACGTTTGCGGAGGACGGCAGGCTCATGGTCTCCGACGAGCTGAGCGCGGAAGAACTCTGCGAGTTGGGACTGACGAAGCCAGTCACCGTCGATTTTTCGGCGGCCCACAAGGCTTATTTGAGATACCACCGATCCCGCTTCGAGAAGAGGCGCGCTCGTCGGCGAGGGGGCCGCAGCGACGGCGGTTGACGGGAAACCAGTGCCGCGACGGTGGCGGTCGTCCCCCTCCTCCTGCTTCTTCGCCGCGCTCCACAGGCCGCTTACGGAAAGAGAGCGGCGGCGATGAGACTTGAAACGCGTGCGCAAAGCAACAACTATAGGACGTAGGAAGAAGGTCTCGATTGCATTTTCCGAGAACGATACCTAACACGCTGCGCTTGGCGGCCGGCTGCCCTACGTTGCTCGCAGCACCGAATATTTCGATTTCAGTACCTTTATCACACCCGAGATTGCTGATGTGGCCTGGTAACGAGACCGAACGGGACTTCCTGAACTTCTCCGGCGTCGCCGAGACCGTGGCCGAGATCATAGTCCAGGCCAAGGGCCGCCCGATCTCGATCGACGTGTCCGGAGCCTGGGGCATCGGCAAGTCTTCGATGATCAAGCTCACCCGCTCCGCCATCGCCGCCAGGGAGGACGAGAGCGGGAAGAAGGCCTCCGACAAGTACGTCTTCGTCGAGTTCAACGCCTGGCTCTACCAGGGGTACGACGATGCGCGCGCCGCTTTGATGGACGTGATCGCTGACAAGCTCGCGAAGGAAGCGGACAGCCGACAGACGGCCGTCGACAAGGTCGCGTCCCTCGCCAGGCGTGTGAAATGGCTCCGGGCGGCGAAGCTCGCAGCGACCTCGGCCGCCTCGATCTACTTCGGGGTACCCCCGGTCGGGGCTGTCGGCGAGATCTTCGAGCTCGGCAGGAAGGTCTGGACCGAAGGCATCGGAAAGGAAACTGGTGACGCCGCCAAGAAGGCCGCGACGGACGCGGCGCGGGAGGGCGGCGAATTGCTGAAACCGAAGGAGGAAACGTCCCTCCAAAGGAGATTCAGGCGCTGCGCGACGCGTTCGAGCAGGCTCTCGAGGAGCTCGGGATCACGTTGGTCGTGTTGATCGACGATCTCGACCGGTGCCTGCCGGAGACCACGATCTCGACGCTGGAAGCGATCCGCCTGTTTCTCTTCCTCAAGAACACCGCCTTCGTGATCGCCGCCGACAACGACATGATCAAGCACGCCGTGCGGAAGCACTTCGTCGGCGTCAGCGACGACCTGTTAGTCACCAACTACTTCGACAAGCTCATCCAGGTCCCTATCCGGGTGCCGCGGCTCGGCACCCAGGAGGTCCGCGCCTACATGATGCTGCTGTTCGTGGACAACAGCGAGTTGTCCGACGACGACAAGGAGAAGATCCGTGCCGCCATGATCGGCCAGCTCAAGCGGACGTGGCAGGGAAAGAAGGTGGACCGGGCCTTCGTCCAGTCGCTCGGCGTGAAGCTGCCAGAGCATCTCGTCGGCCAGTTCGACACGGCCGAAAGGCTCGCCTCGCTCATGACGACTGCGTCGGGGATTCTAGGGAATCCGCGGCTGATCAAGCGCTTCTTGAACGCGCTCTCGATCCGCATGACAATCTCGAAAGCGCAGGGCGTCGGCGTCGACGAGGCGGTGCTCGCCAAACTGTTGCTGTTCGAGCGCATCGGCGACACCGCAGCCTATGCCGAACTGGTCAAGCACGTTAGCGCCTCGGGCGAGGGGAAGCCCGCGTTTCTCAAGGAATGGGAAGACGCCGCGACAGCCGGCCGCGATCTCGATCTGAAGGCGCCGTGGAACGCTCCCTTCGTGAAGGAATGGCTGGCGCTCTCGCCGCCCCTTCACGACCACGACCTGCGCGGCGCGCTCTACGTTGGCCGCGAGCAGGCGCCGCTGATCACGCCCGAAGACCGCCTGTCCTCGGAGGCGGCCGAGTTGCTCTCCGCGCTGCTCGAGCACCCCGACTTGGCCCCCCAGCTCAAGGACAGGTTGACCCGGGTCTCGCGGATCGAGATCACGGTGTTAATGGATCGCTTGCTCGAGCGCGCCAGAAAGGACCAGGACTGGGGCGTCCCGCCGATCCTCAACGCCTGCATCGTTCTCGCCGATGCCGACCCGCCGCAGGGAGCCCGCCTCGCCGCGTTTCTCGCGGACCGCCCCCCGCAGCAGATTCAACCGAACATAGTTCCGAAGATCAGCGACCGCCGATGGTCGGGAAGCGTTCTCGATGCTTGGAATTCGTCGCCTGACGTTTCGCGCCCGGTGAAGACGGCGATCAGAAAGACGAGAGAGCATGGGAACGTCGCAGTCCAGTGACGGCCCCGGTCCCGGCGTACCCTTAGTCCCGCCTTGGACGCCGGCCGCACCGCAGGATCCCGTACCTCCCGCGCCCTTGCCCGGATCTCCGGACGTCCCGCCGGGCGTTCCTCCGGCCGATGACGTCCTGCCCCCGCCTCCCGCAGCGCCGCCGCCCGGCCTGCAGCCGGCGCCGCTGGCACCCGAACGACGATTCGGCGGCGTTCGCTCGAGCCTGGGCAACTTCGCGCGATCCGGAGATGGCCGTGACCTCAGGCGCGGACTCGGACACTACGTCCGGAATGGCTACGGGGGGGCGAATTTCGCGACACAGCGGTTCGGCGGCACCGCCCAGACGGCGGGATCGCTCGGCCATGCCCTCTATTCCACCGCGCGGGGCGATGCGGACGCTCCCGTCGATGCGGCCGCGCTCGCCGGCCGCTCCACCGAGGAGATCGCGAGCGCGATCATCGAAGCGGTTAGACCCATCGACGGGACTCAGGATGCGGAAGCCGAACGCGCGTCGATCCACGACGCGATGTCCGAATTGTTGACCGAATACCCAGACGCCGATCTCCTCGATCTGTCCGCCCCCGAACGCGAGTTCGTCATCGAGAAATTCACGGCGATCGACGTGGCGCGACGCTTCGAGCTGGATGTCGGCAAGACGTTGCTCGAGAGGGCGCCGACCGCGACCGTCGCGTTGGCTCGACTGAAACAAATGCGGTCGTACATCGCCGAGACTGTGGCCGCCTCCTTCCGCAAGCTCAGGGAACAGGGACGCACGCTAACGGCCGGACGCGTCGCGCGCGTCGTCCAGGCCTCGCTGCGCGAGACGTTCGAGGTCTTCGAGGGGTACGAAGAGTGAAATTGCTTTGCGCACCGGCCGAGGTCCGTCGGCTGAAGGAAAGAGCCACGCTGAGGGTTGTTCTCTACGGCCAGGCGGGGGCTGATGATCGGGGCAGCGCCGGTGCCGCCGTGCGCAATGAGATTCGCAGGGCGCGTCTGGCCCCGAACCGCAGGGCTTGGGATCTGCTATCCATTGCGATGTCCGTCATGGCGGCCGATGCGGCGGGGCGACGAAGCCTAAGTCCGGACGGCTGGACACGCGAGTTCGAAATGGAAGTCGCGGTCGCCGAACCGGCGTTCTGGAACGGGTCGGCGGACCTCCTCGCCGACGCGCTGACGTTTCTCACGACCGACCGTTGGCAATTCCGTTTCATCGCCGGCGGTGCGGCGCCGCCGCCGCCAGCGGAGTTATTTCGGCCGCCCGAAGGAAGCGTCGTACTCCTGTCGGGCGGGCTCGACAGTTTGAGCGGCGCCCTCGACCTTGCAGCGTCCGGACAGCGCCCCGTCGCGATCAGCAAGACGGTCCGGGGCGATGCGGAAAAGCAGATCGGGTTCGCTTCGTCGATCGGCGCTTTCGGCGTCCTCGTCGCCACGGCGCTCAAGCCATACCGTTCCGGCGGCAGCTTGCCGCTCTACGCCTGCGAAAACGGCTTCATCGCTATCAACCCACCGCTGACGGGGAGCCGCATCGGCAGTTTGAGCACCCGTACGGCGCATCCCTATTTCCTGGCAAGGTTCCAGGACGTTTTAGACGCCGCGGACCTGGGCGTGAGCATCCGCACTCCCTATGCCGCCACGACCAAGGGCGAGATGCTGAAAGAGTGCGCCGACCAGGACCTGCTGCGCGCGCTGGCGGCGCGCGCGACGAGTTGCGGCCGCTTTCAGCGCTACAACTACCGCCATTGCGGACGATGCGTCCCCTGTCAGGTCCGCAGAGCGGCCTTCCTCGCCTGGGGCGAAGACGATCCGACCGCTTACGTCTACGAACATCTCGGTCGCGACGACCCGGATCACGCCAGCTTCGACGACGTCCGCTCGGTCAGCATGGCGCTGGCAGCCGCGAAGGGCGCGGGGTTCGACGATTGGCTTGGCGGAGCTCTTTCTTGGCCGGGGATCCAAGAGCGCGACGCGCTGAAGGATATGCTACGCCGGGGACTTGGCGAACTCGGCGCCTTGCATGCGAAATACGGTGTCAAGTGATCGACCTTCACGCCCATCTCGACCTCTATCCCGATCCGGTCGCGACGACGAATGAGTGCATCGAGCGCAACCTGTTCGTCTTGTCGGTGACGACGACGCCCTCGGCCTGGTCGGGAACGGCCGCCTTGGCAAGGGACGCAGCGCGTATCCGTACGGCGATCGGGCTGCATCCTCAAATCGCGCACGAACGCCGGGGCGAACTCGGGCTCTTCGAGGAACTGCTCCCGCGATCACGGTACGTCGGCGAGATCGGACTGGACGGCGGCCCCGAGCTCAAGGCCACGTGGGACGTCCAGCGCGGCGTTTTCGCAGAGATCCTGCGCATGTGTCGCGTCACTGGCGGCCGCGTCATGACGATCCACAGCCGACGCGCGGCCACGCCCGTTCTCGACGCCCTCGCTTCTGAGACCGACGCCGGCGTGGCTGTCCTTCACTGGTTCTCCGGATCCCGACGCGAGCTTCAACGCGCGATCGATCAGGAATGCTGGTTCAGCGTGGGCCCTGCGATGCTGGCCGGTGAGAGAGGACGCGCGATGACCGCGCTGATGCCGCGCGAACGAATACTTACGGAATCGGACGGGCCATTTGCCCAGATCGACGGCCGCCCCCTCTTCCCGTGGGACGCCGCGGCCGCTGAGAGAACGCTTGCCACCCTCTGGGGCGTCGGGGAGGAAGAGGTACGGGACCAATTGGTGGCGAACCTGAAACGACTGACGATCCAGATCGCCTCGAAATAATCTGGCACAGCAAGGACACGAGGCTGCTGCGCGGCCTATCGATCGCACGCCGCGGAGGCTGGCCGGTGCGAGTGGGAGCCACATCTACTATCGCTCGCCGAACTGCCCGATCCATCCGCTAGGGCTAGGCGAAGCGTCGCCAGCGCTGATTGTGTGCCTTGCTTTTGACCTGCCGGCGGCTTTTATCTCTCGTCCAAATTTATTGTAGCGTATGGTTTCAGCAGCCTACCAGGGTTCGCAATGCAGGTTCAAAAATGAATAAGGGGCCCACTCCGACATCCCTCGCCCGGCGGCATAGCTACGAGATAAACTTCTCGCTCACCAATCCGACCGTCCATGGGGCGCGGCATGTGGCTGATGGGCAGGGCCGCTTTATCGGTACACCATATGACAGCAGCGACCTGGAAGCGGCTTGTCTGACCCTTGCTGGCGCCGTTCCGACCGATCCGCTCCGCGACGAGGACGCCGACCGTTTGCGGCGGTTCATCGGCCGGGCCGAGAAATTGCTCGACAAAAAGATGGCGCGTCCGGGCTTCCTGTTTCCGTCTCTGAGGATGACAGAGGGCGCTGTCAACGCGGCGGAGATCAAAGAGCAGATCGGAGAAGAGTGGGATGCCGTCGCTCTCCGCCTCCGGCCGTTCATCAATCAGGAGCTCCAGGGGGAGAACATCATCAATATCGTCACGAGGGCGTGGCGCCAACACCCCGAAGTGCGGGCGATCAAGCAAACCTTGCGGCGCTACTACCTGCTCGAGGCGGCCGCCCGGTACAGGGATCTCTATCTCTATCGTCGCGGTGACGTCTTCATTATTGCTTCCGCCTTCAAGGACGGCGCCTTCGAGGCCTCCGGCGCGAGAGGCAGTTTGGTTCAGACCCACTTCTTCTTCAGGGGGGCCGAAGAGGACACAAGGGAGGACCGCCGCCGGCTCGAGGAATTCATTAACGACCCCAACGGCAAGGTTTTTCACGGCGGGGGCCCGTTTGTCTACGGCGCCTGCAGGGTGATGAACGACAAGTTTTGCGACGAGTGGCTGCAGAAGATCGAGTACCACGATATCGCCACGGAAAAGGACTTCTTCGCCACGTACACTGACGTCGAGTTCGCGGAGTGGTTCGTTCGATATCAATTGGCCTACGGCCTAATGGACAGGATCCTGGTGCTGAGTTGGCTTTCTGACCTCGGTCGGAAATTGGTCACGTCCTAGACGGCAGATGCGCCGCCGGCATGTCGCCTTCCGTCTGCTTCATCTCGAGCCGCTGTGTGGCCACAAGTAGCAGAGGCTGCTTCGGCCGATATTGGGCGCGGGGGAGCCTCGCAGATTGTCAGTTCGCGCATGGTCCAGACTGCAGGATGCTCATACAGTGACTATAAGCGTGCTCACCAGGCAATTATCGGTCCTGAAATAGGATAACAGGGTCAACCCCAAGCGCTTCTGAAATTTGCTCGAGAGCGTCAACGGTCGGCGAATTTTCCTCGCGCTCGATCATTCCAATGTAGTTGCGATTCAAGCCGGCGCGATCGGCCAGTTCCTCTTGGGAAAGGCCGCTCTTTCGTCGTTGACGCCGTAGATTTTGGGCTACCACCCGCCGCAACTTCATGCGGCAAGACGGCCTCAAACGTCACTTGATCTCCACCTAGTATACTAGGTATTGTTCGTACCTCGTTAGGAAGTTTTAGATGACCAATGCACGAACCCCGTTGCCTAAACCGTTCGTCGAGCAGGTCTCCTTCACCGGCGGGCGGCTCCTCCGCATTGGTTATCGGGCTGACGGGGTTGAGTCCAACTTGGCAAGCGTCGAACTTCCCGTTGAAGTGCTCGAACAGGAAATAGCGGGAGGGCTAGAGCTGGTCACCACGATTAGTCCATCCGGCGAAATAGTGTCTCAAATCTTCGGGTCATCCGGATTGGTTTTGGAGCGACCCCGCTCGATCGTCTCGATCGATCGCTTGGTTTCACAGACCGTCGACAAGGATAGTCTTCGCCTAGAGGAACTACCGGCAAGCGAACTGAATAGGCTCTTGAGATCGCTGGAGGCATCCATCGACCATGTAAGGACTGCACTCGCCCAGAGGACATAGCTCCCGGTCAATCGGAATCCTATTAATCACTAGATGTTGATTTTGTACCATCGACCTTCTTCTTTTCTTTCTTGAAGGCTACATCGCCGTCGAGAAATGCCTCAAGCATGAACGGAATCAATTCAGCCACCTCTTCCTTGTTGCCGTAGGTCTCTGCATAAAAAGCAGCATACTCGCGCAGCCGCTGTACCAAGCTTGGCGTAAGCACAACGTTCATCTTCACGGGAGTCCGATCAGGCAGCTTTGCAAGCTTCATCCTTCACCTCCGCTTCGCGGCTATCTGAACTTCTTGGTACGGCTTCAGCACCAGATCCTTCGAAACAATCACCCGCAATGGCCAACCCGGTCGCACCGTGATCGTCGGCTGCACGTCGAGTTCTCGCTCCACCAAGCGCTGCCCCGCTCGATTGGTCGTTTGCTGCGTGCTTTCCCGCAGCGCCTTCACGAGATCACTCTCGTCGTTGCCGATCGATAGCTGTGTCCCAACCCCGATCAACGTTGCCAAAGCCACGCCCTTGAGCAACTGCCAGGTATGGAAGTCCACCTCATCCTCGAGACCGGCGTAGCCCGCGACATCGGTCGCCGGAAGGTTCTCGATCACGATCGAATTGCCGTTCGGTAAAATTAGCCGTGTCCAGATGACCAGCGCCCGCTTCTGGCCGAATGCGACCACGCTATCGTACTTACCCACGATCCTTGTCCCCTGCGGGATCAAGAGATGCTCACCCGTTACCGTATCGTAGACGTTCTCGGTGACCTGACCGATGGTGGCCCCAGGCAAGTCCGAATTCAGGCCCGTAACGAGGCTCGCCGGGATGATCGATCCCGCCATCACCGCATAGGTGGATGGTGCTGGTTTGAGCGCATGGGGATTGGTGGTTTCCGTGTCGGCTTTCGCGCCCACGAAGGCCAGCTTTCGCGCCTGCGACGAGGGAATGATTTCGCTGGAGCGATCGATCATCGCCTGCGCCGTTTTTGCAAGTTCCGCAGCAGATGGACCTGTATCGGGCGTTGGAGGCCGGAATTCAGATCGAGAAGCGGCCGCCGGCGCCTCCGTCGTACTTGCTTGCTTGCGCTTGTCCTGCTTTTCCGACAGGCGGACGAACAAGCCCGACTCCTTTGCCTGCTGAGCGACTCGCGTCTGGCGGATCCGCTCAGCCCGTTCGGCGTCTTCCTCCGGATTGGTTCGGAAGCCGGCGTCCGGAGCGACGCCAGCCTTCTTCTCATTTTCGGCGAAAGCCCGGCCAATGTCTCCAGGCGACGGCGGCCCGAGCCGCGGCGTCGACGGTGGCAACTCCTCGTAGGACTTTGGCAGCTTGCTCAGGCCCTCAGCCGTCTGCTTGCGGTCGGTATTGTACAGCTCCGTTCGCTCAGACTGCTTGAAGGAGCTCGGCTTGAGCGCAATAAGTATCGCTCCGCCTACGAACAGCGCCGCGATCGCGCAGCCGATCATAAGAGCGCGCTTGTTGAGGCGCCGAACGGCTCGCGGCCGAGCCCGCAGTTCCAGCGGCTCCGGATCCTGATCCAAGCTCCTCATGAGGCGCTCCCGGTGCTGAAGGCTTGCGACACGGGCCGCGCATCAATGCGGATGATCCGGACGATGCGCTGCGGATCTTCGCCAAGACGAAGCTCAGCGGCGCCGAACATCCGATCGACGATGTAGTAGGAACCGCGGACCCGGTAGTTGACGAGGTTGGGCCGGCCATCGGATCCGGCGACGAACAAAGGCGGCGCTTCGCCTTGCGAAAGGCCGGACGGCATCTGGATATAGACCTTGCGGCCGTCGTCGAAGGCGCGCACCGGCCGCCACGGCGGATCGTCGCCTTCGATGCGGTAGCGGAAATTCAGGCTGTCGAGCCGCACCCCGCGATCGGCGATCCTCTCTTCGGCCTGCTGGGCGGCGGCGTTCTGCTTGTGAAGAGCGACGAGCGTATCAGTCGGATACGTCCATGAGATGGACGCCATGTAGGTCTGCTTGGTCGAGACGAGCTCGAGGTGATAGGCGCGCCGGTCCGTCAGCACCACGAGGTTGGTCTGAATGTCCCAAAGCGTAGGCTTGACCAGGATATGCACGCGCCGCGAGCTCCCCTGCCCGCTCGATGTATCGCCGACGACCCAGCGAACCGTATCGCCCGTGGAAACGTCGATCAGTTCCTCGCCCGGCTGGAGCGCGATGGTCGAGACTTTCTCCGGGCTTGCATAAAGCCGGTACAGCGCTCCTTCTGTCCAGGGATAAACTTGGATGGCGTTGATATACCCGGCGCGTGTGGGCTCCATCCGCGCGGCCTTGTTCGCTTTCGCGATCGCCTGCTCCGGCGGCAGTTTCTCTTCCTTGGCGGCCTTCGTCGGAAACGGCTTCAGCTGGCCAGGCAACGGCAGGACCTTGGGTGTTTCGACGACTTGCACCGGCGCCGGCGGGTCGCTCTCTGGAAGGGCCTTCTCAAATGTCATCTCATCATAGGGCGCTTCGAGATTGAGCTTGGTGGCGCATCCGGCGAGCCCAAGCGACAAGGCAAGGACGCTGGCCGACGCGAGCTTGGTGAGGGCTTTGGAATTCATTTGGCGTCTCCGATGAGGTCGCGCGACCAGTTGAGGGAATGGACGTAGAGGCCCAGGGGGTTCTTCCGCAGCGTTTCGGCATCTGCGGGCGGCTTGAGAACGGTGGTGACGAGACCTGTGAAGCGCTCGGTCTTCGCAATCGCGCCGTTCTCGTAGGTGTTCTCCTTCCAGCGGATTTCGAAACTGTCGCCGGACGCACGCACCACGGACGTGACTTCGGCCGTCACTGTTTTGGAGCCGATCTTCGAGAACGGATCGGCGTCGCGCGCATAGTCGTTCAACGCTTGCGCGCCGCGGTCGGTGACGAAGTCGTAGGCGCGCAGCCAGTTCGCCCGGACGATGATCGGATCGATCGACAGCGAGCGGACGTTCTCGACGAACCGCGCGAGAAAATGTACGATCTGCGCGTCTGACGGCTGGTAGGCCTCGAGCGCGGGCCCGACTGCGCGGACTTCGCCGAGACGATCGACCTCGACCACGTAGGGAACGACGCCCGAGCGGGCAACTTGCGTAAAGATCGTCAATCCAAGGACACCGGACAGGCCGATAGCCGCCAGCGCTGCGAGCCGCCAGTTGCTGGCCTGAACACGGGCGGACCCGAGCCGCTCGTCCCAGACCTGGGCCGCCTTCTGGTACGGCGTGACTGGCTCTGGCGTCTTGCCATAGCGAACCGACACGCGCTGAAAGGGGTGACTTGCCATTTCCTACTCCTCCCCCAGCTTCGGACCCGAAGAATGCCCACCCTTGTCGCCCTCCTTCAGGGTGTGAGCAGCGACCTGAGCCGCTTCCCTTGCGTGTCCGCGTCCTGACGAGGCGGCCCCACGACCCGCGCCTGAAGCAGCCGCTCCGTTCGTTGCGCTGCCAGTGCTCGCGCTTGAGAGCCGCTCCACCGTTGCGGCTCGGGCTGACGTGCCCGCAGCCGAAGATCCTCCCGTGAGCGATGCTGCAGATCGGACCGCAGTCATTGATCCGCTTGCCGCAACGCGAAGACCACCCGCGGCCACCGCTCCGCCGCCGATCACGACAGCTGCCGCACCCGCTACTGTTCCTGCTGCCGCGCCGGCGCCAAGCTGAGGCGCGCCGGAGACCAATCCCGCTGCGATTCCTGGGCCGAAGATGCCGAGGCCAAACAGCGAAAGGGCCGCCAGCAACAAGCTCATTGCCGACACGATGTCGACCGGCCGCGTCAACGTGCTGGCGAGCTGGCCGAAGATGGTCGAGCCGATGCCGATGATGATCGCGAGCACCATCACCTTCACCCCCGAAGCGACCACGTTGCCGAGGGTCTTTTCCGCCAGGAACGCGGTCTTTCCCCACAAGGCGAACGGCACCAGGATGAAGCTTGCAAGTGTCGTCAGCTTGAATTCGATCAGCGTGACGAAGAGCTGCACCGAGAGGACGAAGAACGCGAGTACGATCAGGATCCAGCAAAACAGCAGGATGAGGATTGTCGGCAGGTTGGTCAGGACATCAAAGCCTGAGAATTGGCCGGTCTCCTCCAGGAGAGGATGAGCGGCCGTAAACCCGGCAGAGGCGACAAAGCCCGGCCGCGCCAGGTCGGCGGCGCTTAAGCTCCCGCCGGATGCCTTCAGACCGATGCTGGAGAATGACGCGAAGACGACGTCGGCGAGGCTCTTGAAGTTGCCGATGATGAATGCGAAGGCGCCGACGTAAAGCACCTTCTTGGCAAGCGTGACCATGATGTGGTCGTCCGCGCGCATGCTCCAGGCAAGCCCGGCGAGCGTCAGGTCGATGCCGATCAATGTTGAACTCAGGAATGAGACATCGCCGGACAGAAGACCAAATCCAGAGTCGATGTAGCGCGAGAAGGTCTCGGTGAACCGGTCAATGACGGAGAGATCAGCCATGGCGCCCTCACCTACTTGCCGGCGGTGTAGGCATGGCCATCGCCTATGAAGCGATTGAATCGCTCCTTCGCGGCGGCTGACGACGCCTGCTGTTCGGCGGCGCGCAACGTCTCAGCGCGCGCCTGCGTTGCCATGAGCGCCTGGGTCTGCAACGACTGCTTGATCTGAAGGCCGAGCAGCTCGTTGCCGGACTGTTGGGCCTGTAGTGAGCCAACCGCAGCGGACGAATTTGCCATGAGCGTTCGAAGCGTCTGGCCGTCCTGGTCCAAAGAACTGACGATAGCCGACTGGACGGTGAGCGACTGCTTCAGACCATCGTAGCTATTGTCCCATCGCGACGTCGCATCCAAGACTAGCTTGTCAGACGAAACGGCTGCCGCATATTGGCGAGGATAAAGCCGTTCAAAATCCTGCTGGGTCTTCTGAACATCAAACGAGAGGTTCTTCGCCTGAGCAATCAGGCCGTTCATCTGAGCGATCGTCGATGTGAGCTGGCCAGCCACGCTTGTAGGCAGGCTCGCGAGATGTTTGGATTGATTCAGCAGCGACTGTGCCTGGTTTTCGAGGCTCCTGATCTGGTTGTTGATCTGCTCCAGCGCGCGCGCGGCAGTCAGAAGATTCTGACCGTAATTCGTGGGATCGAAAACGATATCGAACGCGCCGAGCCGCCGCGACCCATTCACCGCGATTACGAATGATAGTAGCGTCATCAGAATAACTCTTGAGGTTGTGCCCATGAACATGCGACCTGTACTTTCGAGCATGGAAGACTCCAGGGATTGAGGTTGAGGTCAGGCCTTATGGGCCTGTTCGAAGGTGCTGATGAGATTGGCGGCCCAGTTCAGACCGCGTTCGGCGAGGTAGCGCTCGGCGAAATGGTGAGGCCCGGTGCGGGCAAGGACGGCGTCAATGGTGCGCTGATCCTCTGGTGCGGAGGCTCCGACGAGCGCGAGCGCGACTGGTCCGAGGCCGAGCTCGAACAGGCGGTTGCCCGCGCGGGACTGCAGATAGTAATCGCGCTTGGGAAACGCCTCCGCGATCGACCGAACTTGCGTGTCGTTCAAGCCGAACCGGCGATAGGTTTCGGTCTGGGTCGGCTCCAATGCACGGGGATTCGGCAGGAAAATCCTGCTTGGACAGGACTCGATGATCGCAGGCGCAATCTGGCTGTCGGCGATATCGGCGAGCGACTGGGTCGCAAAAATGACCGAGACGTTCTTCTTGCGCAGCGTCTTCAGCCATTCGCGAATACGGCTTGCGAACAACGGATCGTCCAGAAACACCCAGGCTTCATCCAGCACCAGCAAGGTGGGCCGGCCGTCGAAGCGGTCTTCCAGGGTGTGGAAGAGATAGGTCAGCACCGGCGCCACCAGGCCGGGCAACGCCATCAGCTCCTCCATCTCGAAGGTCAGTACGTCCGCGCCGGAAAGACGGTCTGCGTCTGCATCCAGGAACCGACCGTAGGGTCCTTCGAGCGTGTAAGGCTGTAGCGCCTGACGCAGAGCGTCGCGGGCAAGCAACGCTACGAGTCCTGTCATTGTCCGCTGGGAAACGGGCGCAGAGCCGAGGCTTCTCAGCGCCGACCAAAGGGTCTCCTTGACGTCGGGCGTCACGGTCACACGCTCATGAGCGAGCACGCCGCAAAGCCAGTCGAGCGCCCAGAGCCGCGATCCCTCCTCCGCGACATCCTTGAGCGGCTGGAAGGCAATGCCGCCTTTGGCGCCCAGCTCGTACCAGGCTCCTGATAATGCGAGCGTGGTAGCCCGAGCCGACCGCCCCTTGTCAAACCTGATCAATTGGGCGTTCGGATAGCGCCGGAATTGAAGGGCGAGCATCGACAGCAGGACCGACTTGCCCGCGCCCGTGGGACCGACGATGATCGTATGCCCGACGTCGCCGGCGTGGAGCGACAACCGAAACGGGGTCGCGCCCTTGGTCTTGGCGATGAGAAGTGGCGGCCCGTCGAGGTGCTCGCACCGTTCGGGTCCGGCCCATACCGCTGACAATGGGCACATGTGGGCCAGGTTCAACGTATGAACGATGGGCTGGCGAATGTTGGCGTAGGCTTGCCCCGGCAGGCCGCCGAGCCAGGCTTCAACCGCATTGACGCTCTCGCGGATCGCCGTGAAGCCTCGGCTATTGATCACCCGCTCGACCGCGCGGATCTTCTCATCCGCCTGATGCGAGTCCTCGTCGCTGACGGTGACCGTCGTCGTGATGTAGCCGAACGCAACGAGATCGTCGCCAAGCTCCGAGAGCGCCGCGTCGGCGTCGAGAGCCTTGTTGCTGGCGTCAGTATCGAGCAGCGCCGCCTGCTCGTTGAACATGACCTCCTTCAGGATCGCCGCAAGCGACTTCCGCTTGGCAAACCACTGCCGCCGGTAGCGCGACAGCGTCGCGTTGGCCTGCGTGCGGTCGAGCGGAATGAACCGGGTGGCCCAGCGGTAGGCAACGCCAAGCCGGTTCAGGTCATCGAGCAGGCCAGGAAACGTAACGTGCGGGAACCCGAGGACGGTCAGCGCGCGAAGATGGCTGCGCCCGATTGCCGGCGACAATCCGCCGGTTAACGGCTCATCGCTGAGGAAGCAATCGAGATAGGCCGGAGTCTTGGGAACACGGACCGGATGGCGCTTGGTCGAGACGCAGCTGTGAAGATAGGTGAGCGTCTCCGCATCGTTGAGGGGCCAGATCTCGGGCAAGACCGACGAGAGCAGATCGATCGCCCGGTCGGTTTCCTGGACGAAACTTTGGAGTTGATCGCGATAGCCTTTCTCGTCGCTATCATATCTCCGTTGGGTGTCGATCTCGCCGTCGTCGGCGTCACTTTCCGCAGGTGCTTTGATGGATTGCCCGGGCCGAATGCGTTGTCCTTTTCCGGTCACGCGATCCTTCGTCTTCGGGCGTTCGAGGAATAAACCTTCCAGGCGCGAGACCCTTTCCGCCGGCGGCAGGTACACCAAGGTCAGATGCAGTACGCTCTCGAAATGCTGCCCGCCGGGCCGTGACGGATCGTCCCATGCAACGCCGGCGCGACCTTCGAAACCGGCGCGCCGTTCCTCATCGATCAGCCAGGACACCGGATCCGGAAACTGCGACCGCGGGTATTCGGAGGCCGGGATGCGCGTGGCATCAAAGAAGAGTGCCCAGCCTGAGCCGAAACGCTTCAGAACGTTGTTGACGCGGGACGCCACGCTCATCAGCTCGGCCTCGGTAGCACTGTCGAGGTCCGGTCCGCGGTAGCGGATCGTCCGCTGAAAGCTGCCATCCTTGTTGAGGATGACACCCGGTGCGACAAGGCAAGCCCATGGCAGCCAATCAGCGAGCCGATAGGCGTTGCCGCGGAATTCTCTCAAGTTCAGCATGCGAGCCGCCCTTTGTGCTTGGTGTGACGGATCGCGACCTCGACGAAGGCCGGGTCGCGTTTAGTTAGCCAAACGGCCGCGCTGTGGCCGATGACCCAGAGCACGAGGCCAGCGAGCCAAAGGCGTAGGCCAAGTGCCAAGACCGCTGAGAGGGTTCCGATCAGGATAGCGGCGGCACGCGGGGCACCGCCGATCAGGATGGGCTCAGTCAACGAGCGATGGAGAACAAGTTCAAAACCATCGGAACGCATCAGATCAGTGCTCCGCCACCAAACGAGAAGAACGAGAGGAAGAAGGAGCTTGCGGCGAAGGCGATCGAGAGGCCGAATACGACCTGGACCATCTTGCGGAATCCGCCGGAGGTGTCGCCAAAGGCCAGCGATATGCCTGTGACCGTGATGATGATAACGGCGACGATCTTGGCGACGGGCCCCTGCACGGATTCCAGGACGCGTTCGAGCGGCGCTTCCCACGGCATGCCTGAACCGGCGGCGTGTGCCGCCGTGACACTGAGGAGTATGCAGCCCGAGGTCACACCGAGTGTGGCCAAAGGCAAACCGCTGACCGAACAGAAGCCGCGAAGGCGCGAACGCACGTTTAGACGCAGTTGAATGGACATGTTGCAGTCTCCTTTAGAGTTCAGGGGCGATGGGAGATGTTTGGAAGTCCGGGAGGGGTCTCGAGCAGGTAGTCGCCTGACGGATCGAGGCCCTTGAGCTCGGCAACCGTGTCGACACGCCGCGCGGGGCCCCGCCCCTTGATGAAGACGATCAAGTCGATCGCCTCGGCGATGAGCCGGCGCGGCACGGTTGTGACCGCTTCCTGAATGAGTTGTTCGATCCGGTAGAGCGCGGCTCGCGCAGAGTTGGCGTGAACCGTAGCAATTCCGCCGGGGTGGCCGGTATTCCAGGCCTTCAGCATGTCGAGGGCTTCGGCGCCCCTGACCTCGCCGACGATGATGCGGTCCGGCCGCAAGCGCAGCGTGGAGCGGACGAGATCGGCCAAGCTCGCCACCCCCGGCTTGGTCCGGAGCGTCACGGCATCCTTGGCATCGCAGCGCAGCTCACGGGTGTCCTCAATTATGACCACCCTCTCCTCGAGGCAGGCGATCTCCGCAAGAAGCGCGTTCGCAAGGGTCGTCTTGCCGGAGCCGGTGCCCCCGGCGATCAGGATGCTACGCGCATCGGTGACCGCTGTGGTCAGCACTTTTGCCACCAATGGCGAGGCAATCTGCGCCTTGACGTAATCGGACAAGCGGAACGTGGTCGTTGCCGGCTTGCGGATCGCAAAGCACGGCG
Organism: Bradyrhizobium sp. BRP22; assembly: GCF_020194175.1. Taxonomy (GTDB): domain Bacteria; phylum Pseudomonadota; class Alphaproteobacteria; order Rhizobiales; family Xanthobacteraceae; genus Bradyrhizobium. The sequence goes on from NZ_JADYVX010000028.1 coordinate 22,372, forward strand.
CGAGCGCAACCGGTGGCAAGACGCCTTCAAAGCGCTCACCGGTTTCGGGCAGTTCCGCCGAGACGATTGGAGACGAGCCGCTAGCTTCCGCCCGCACGTGGCTGGCAACAAGCCGGATGATCCGCTCGGATTCCTGCGGCGTCAGAACGACACCAGTGTCGGCGCGTCCCGTCCCGTGCCGGTCAAGCCAAAGCCTCCCATCGGGATTGACCATGACCTCGACGACATCAGGCTCCTCGAGAGCCAGCGCGATCGCGGGCCCCATCGCGGTCCGCAGCATGCCCCGGCGTCGTTCGCGGGTTTCTGGCGAGAGGAGATCAGACATTGCCGACCTCCTCTCGCCCTGCCGGAGAATGCTCCGGCGGCTCACCCGTCGCATTCGGCGCGCGGGATCCAGTATCGCTGGGCTGGACAGCGCCCAGAGGGGCGCCCTCCTCGAGGTTCCGCATGAAGAGGTCCGGCTTCGAGGCGCTGACGCGGTCCATGACGTCGGCGACAAGCCGGCCCCCGGAGGCGACGCGTTTGCCGACCTGAGCGACAAACATCTCGAACCGCTCGCGGCCGAGCGCGCGCGCTGCGTCCTGGTCTTGGGAAGGCAGCGGCGGGGTGATGGTCAGGTAATAGCGGATGAAAAGCGCGATGGTCTCCGCAAGGACGCTCACATCGCGGTCGGCTCGCTCGAGTTGCCGGCTCATCCGATCGAGCCTTCGGATCAGCGCCGCATCGCCGCTCGTGTCTCGCTCGGGGTTGAGGAAACGATCCAGCGCAGCATCGACAATGGCTGATTTGTTGGCTCCGGGGCGCTTGGCAGCAAGCTCAAGCCGCTGCGCCACGCTGTCGGAGACATAGGCCGATAGTTTGGGTTTCATCGGGGATGCTCTTCAGAATGAGGGAAGAAGATCGTCATCGTCACGGGTAACGGCATGGGCTCGGCGTACGGTGCTGGATGCACTTGCGGCTTGCTGCATCTGGCTGCGATCGGCGGCGACATCGGACTCATCGTCGAGCAATCGCTCCTCGATGGCGCGAACATCGATCGCAGCTGGTGCTGCCTCGTCAAACAACGGCAATTGCTGCTTGAGACCGCCCTCCTCGCCGCCCGTCTGCATCAGTTCGCGATACGGCAGGGTCGCAAGGCGAAGGTCGGTGGTGCGAACCTCGCCGCGCCAGTCGTCGGGGCGGGCCGCCGGCCGATCCGCATACTCCCCGCCTGCTAAGGCTGGCGCCTTGCGCAGACGAGCGACGAAGTTTGCGTCCTCATAGTGCCGCAGCTTGATCGCGCGAACTGGCGCAAGACCCGAGACCAGCACGATCGCCTGGTCGGGCGGCAGTTGCATCACTTCGCCCGGCGTCAGCAAAGGACGGGCGGTCTCCTGACGGCTGACCATGACGTGGCCAAGCCAGGGGGCCAGCCGGTGACCGGCATAGTTGCGCTGTGCACGTAGTTCGGTCGCGGTGCCGAGCGCGTCCGAGATCCGCTTGGCCGTGCGCTCATCATTGGCGGCAAAAGCGATACGGACATGGCAATTGTCCAGGATTGCGTTGTTCTCGCCATACGCCTTGGCGATCTGGTTGAGCGACTGCGCGATCAGGTAGGCGCGGATGCCGTAGCCGGCCATGAAGGCGAGCGCGCTTTCGAAGAAGTCGAGCCGGCCGAGAGCAGGAAACTCATCCAGCATCATCAGGAGCTGGCGGTGTTTGGGGTCACCTGCCTTGGTGTTCAACGTCTCGGTCAACCTGCGGCCAATCTGGTTGAGGATCAGCCTGATCAGCGGCTTGGTCCGGCTGATGTCGGACGGCGGAACGACGAGATAGAGCGTGACCGGCTTGCCGGCACTGACGAGATCGGCGATGCGCCAATCACAGTGCTCAGTATTTCGACTGACGATGGGGTCGCGATAGAGGCTGAGAAAGCTAACGGCGGTCGACAGAACGCCCGAGCGTTCATTCTCGGACTTATTGAGCAGCTCTCGCGCGGTCGCGGCGACGACCGGGTGCACTTTCGGCTCGGCCTCGGTGCCGAGATGATTGGTCGCCAGCATGATCCTGAGCGTTTTCTCAAAGGACTGCGCAGGGTCAGCCAGGATCTCGGTAACGCGCGTGAGCGTCTTCTTCTCTTCCGCATAAAGGACGTGAAGGATGACGCCGACCAGAAGCGAATGACTGGTCTTTTCCCAATGGGTTCGGCGTTCGAGCGCCCCTTCGGGATCGACCAGGATGTCGGCGATGTTCTGGACGTCGCGGACTTCGGCCGCCCCTTTGCGAACCTCAAGCAGCGGATTGTAGCGGGCGCTTCTGGAATCGGTCGGATTGAACAGGAGGCAATGCGAAAAGGTCGAACGCCAACCGGAGGTCAGTTCCCAATTTTCGCCCTTGATGTCGTGCACCACCGCCGACGAGGTCCAGGACAGCAAGGTGGGCAACACCAGTCCCACGCCCTTGCCCGACCGGGTCGGCGCAAAGCACATGACGTGTTCCGGTCCATCGTGGCGCAGATAGTTATTCTCGAGGCGGCCCAGGAACACGCCCTTGGACGCGAACAGGCCGGCCGCCTTGATTTCCTTCGGCGTGGCCCACCGCGCCGAACCGTAAGTCGTCACCAATTGGCTTTGGCGGGCGCGCCACACCGAATTGACGATCGCAAACATCGCCCCTGCAATGCCGCCGGCGGCGGCGATGGCTCCGCCCTTCTCGAAGATCTCGGGCGCATAAGCCTCATAGGCAAACCACCATTCGAACAGCCGCCAGGGCAGATAGACCGGGTAGCTGACGATCAAGAACCACGGCTCACCCAGCCGCTGCTGATAGCCGAGAGCCGCGGCGGTCCATTGCGTCGCGCCCCAGGTCGACACAACGACGATGCCGAACACCACGGCAATCTGACCGACGTAGATTTTTGCTGGAAACATTCGGCTCGCCCCACTCACCCCACGTGAGCGGCGCGATGAAAGGGGCGAATGCGCTTGGCGTTCAATCGAAATAAAAATCGCGTCCGGGAAACGAGAGCAATGTCGATGAGGCGTTGCGAAGGTGAGAAGGATCTGCGTCAAATCTCAGCCGAGATGATCCAACACCTCAACAAAAGGTGAGTGACCGGCTCAATTTGGATGATCCTTGACGCGGACAGCGGCGCCCCGAACGCAGGTCGCCAAGGTCAGGGGCGGAACCAGCCAAACAACGCAATTGACAGGCTAGGCGCGCCGACTCGGCATAAAATCAGGGTTAATTCCCTTATACTCACTTCGCGAAGTGAGTATAAAGCCGCTGGACGCCCGGTTCCGCGCCTATTATACTCAATCCGCAAACTGAGTATAAAAACGGGAAAACGGCCATGCCCGCCCCGACGCTCGTCGCCCAGACGACCTATGCCGAGCTCCTTGAGCGCACCGCCAACGCCGCCTTCGAGGACGCGTTCACGGACGACGGATCGTTCACGGCCAAGAGCATCAATGGCCGGAAATATTGGTACTTCCAGACCGGCACCGGCGCCCATCGGTCGCAGCGTTACGTCGGACCGGAGACGCCGGAACTCCTGGCGCGCATCGCCCACCACAAGGAGGTTCGCGAAGACGAACGCGAGCGCCGGGCGCTCGTGTCCACCCTGGTCCGCTCGTTCAGTTTTCCCCGTCCCATTCCCGAGATCGGCGACGTCATCGCGGCGCTTGCCAGGGCCGGCGTGTTTCGCCTTCGCGGCGTGCTCGTCGGAACGATCGCCTACCAAACCTATGCTGCGATGCTTGGCGTTCGCCTCTCCGCCGGCTCGCTGCAAACCGGCGACGTCGATATTGCCCAGTTCAAGAACGTCTCGGTAGCGGTCGAGGACTCCACGCCGCCGGTTCTGGACGTGCTGAAGGAAGTCGACAAAAGCTTTCGTGCCGTTCCTCACGTATCTGATGGCCGGCGCGTGACGAGCTATGCCGCCAAGGGCGGCTTGCGTGTCGACTTTCTCACGCCCCACGAAGGCAAGGAGACGGGCCGCCCCCAACAGCTACCTGCCCTGAACACGGATGCCCAGCCGCTTCGGTTTTTGGATTTCCTGATCCGCGACCCCGAACCCGCGGTCATCCTGCATGGTCCCGGCGTCTACGTGCACGTGCCCGCTCCGGCGCGCTATGCCGTCCACAAGCTCATCATCTCTCGCCGGCGCCCGGAAGGGTTTGCAAAACGCGACAAGGACCTGCAGCAAGCCGAGACCTTGCTCGCGGTTCTCGCCGAGAAGCGGCCGCAGGAGCTGACATCTGCGTGGGAGGAGGCCCATGGCCGGAGCCCCAAATGGCGCCAATTGATGCTCGAAGGACTGGCTCTGCTTGCTGCCTCCGTTCGTGACGTGGTGCTCAAGACCATTGGCGCGCCTCGCTCGGTCATTCCAGGCATCGATCTCTCTTTCGACAATCCGCCTGCGCGCTATGACTTCAGCCGCGACGTCGTGGCCTTCCAGGGCCAGGCACTTGGCGGCGCGGTCAACTGCGCGGTCAGTCGCGAGGCGCTGGACGACCATTTCGGCGCCGATAGTCTCGGGCAAGAGGGGCGTGTGGAAGCGTTCCTCAAGAACAGATCGAGGATCGAGGAGATCGCTCGCGCCAAATATCTCACCTCTCCGGTCGACGAGCCGGGCGCCGTCCTGGTCAAGACATCCGATGTCGATCATTTTTCGAAGCAAGGAGCGCCGAAGCGGAAGTAGGCCCTTCGTCAACGCCCGATCCCGCGCTTGATGCCGATCGACCAGGATATGCCCTCCCCGCCGACCTGACCGGTGACCAGTTGCCCGCGGGCGCGCTCCAGCACCGGCCGCCAAGGCACCAGCACGAACTCTTGGGATCGTTCGATCAGGGCGAACCGTCCACTGTTCAGCGTCAGCATACGCCGATAGACGCCGTCGATCTTGTTGCCAGTCTTAACATCGACATGTTCAAGGCCGGTGCGCGCGGATATGTCCGCCGAGGTCCGCGCCAACTCGCGCTTCTCGAGGGTCTCGAGCATGTTCCGCGCGAAACGTACCTGTCCGCCTTCCTCTCGTGCCAGCCCCTGCTCGATCAGCCATTGCCGTCTCGCCCGCAGCGCGGTCTCGACTTCGGCACCAAAGCCGGTCGATGCCAACTCATTCGGCTCCTTCCCAACGAGCTTACGATCGAGCCAGGTGGCCCCTAATGCCTGCGGCAGATCCTCCAGCCTTTGCCATGACAGCACCGCGGCCCGCACCGGACTACGCGATTGCTGGAGTTTCTCGTATCGAAGCGCCCGGTCGAGATAGTCCCGCCCCACGCTCCAACTGCCGTCGGCAAGACGGTTGACCAGTCCTTCGCGTCGCATCGCTTCCAGGCGGCGAACGTGGGTACCGACAAACTCGCCCGATGCATGCGGGTCGAATTCCCGATGCAGACGGTCACTGTAAATGTGGCCATGTCGGGTGGCTATCTCTGCGATCGTCCGGTCAGTCGCGCGCGGTTTAGCGACGCGCGCTCTGAGCTCCAGAATCGTGTTCCGGACAGGCGGCTCCTCGTTGGCACCGAGGGCACCGAGCTCGGCATAGTGCGTTCGGCCGTCCACCCCATCAATGACGACATAGCGGCGTTCCGTCAGTTCGTCAGCAAACCCTTCGCCGATGACCCGGCCGACCAGACGAAGACCGCTTCGCTCCGGATCAAAGATCGCGTAGTCCCCGGCCGCCCGCGCAATTCCTGCCGCAGTCATTTCGCGGTGCACGGTCTTGATGATGTCGCCTCGCTCCCCCATGCGTCTGAGCTTTGCCTCGAGCTCGGCGTCGATCCGCCACCGGCCGGGCTCACTCTCTTCAGCCAAGCCCATGCGCTCCAGGGTTCGCAGCCGCCCGATTCGCGCCGTTTGCCAGCTGGGCTCCCGTCCAGACAGCGCACCCAGCTCGAGTACTCCGTCCCCGGCATCTCGCAGGATGCTCCGGTCAAGCCGCGTGAGCCGCTCGGCCGTGATCTCCTGCTGAAGCTTGCGCGCGACCTCGATCTCCGTTTCAGGGCCGAGCTCTCTCGTGATGAGCTCGGCTGCCCGGGAGCGAAAGCCATGAGCGATATAGTCGCGCGCGATGACGAGGTCGTTTCCTTCACCGTCCCTCCCGCGCAGGACGATGTGGGTATGGGGATGGCCAGTGTTGAAATGATCGGCAGCGACCCAGTCGAGCTTGGTGCCGAGGTCCTGCTCCATTTGCCGCATGAGGTCGCGGACGAAGGGTTTCAGGTCCGCCAGCTCAGCGCTGTCCTCTGGCGCCACGATAAACCGGAATTGGTGGCGGTCGCCGGAGCTGCGTTCCGTAAAGCTCTTGCCATCGGCGCGGTCACTGCTGGCATCGTAAAGCTCCCCTGGCTCACCCTCGCGCGTGACGCCGTCGCGCTGGACGTATCGGAGGTGAGCTCGCACGGCGCCTAGGTCACCTGACTTGATTCGCACGATCCTGGCCTTGATCACGACACGGCGCTGGCCAGAGCTTCGCCCGCGCCCGGCCAACACCGCACCTTGCGCGTGGCCGCGGCCGATGCGGCCGCCTGAAAACGACGAACCTGTTCGCGCACTGGCGCCAGCCTTAGTCGCCTCCTGGCGGACGCGTCGAAGATAGCTGGTCGCCCTCCGGGCCCTGCGGTTGCCGATCCGTCCAAGCTTCACTTCGAATTCGTCGTCGATCTCTCGCATGGCCCGCATCCGGCGTTGGAACGAGCTCGCGATATGTGAAGCCGAGCAGCCTCCGCCAAGACGCAGACGCAATCGCGCAGGTTCGCCATTGCGTTGGGTCGAACATGGAGACAACGCGGACCCAAGCGGCGCCAAATCTTGGATGTGCAGACAACGGCTTAGGCGCCCCATAGCGCCAGTGCTTTTATCTTGCTCTCCCGCCCGCTTCACGCGCTTCACCGCTTCACTTGACCGTTTTCTCTCTATTGATGAGCTTGCTTGGCTGCCCGGCTCGCACCGCTGCGGAAAATTACGCGACGGCCACAGAGAACAACGTACGCGCCCTTTTGGGCGCGCACTGATCACAAACCTGTCCCACTTCAAATATCCGGATCCCACGTCCAGATCGGGTGCGCGACACCCAAGATATCGCTCCGTAGGACCGGCCCAAAGTAGCGCGAGTCGAACGAATGTGGGTGTGGCTGGAGCAGGAAAAACTCGCCCTCCACGAGCCTCATGCAACCTTCCCAGGCGGGCAATAGCCGCCCCTCTCGGTCATTCGCTAGCACCTCGGCAACGACCTTTCCATTGATCGATATGGTGCCGACGGGCTCCTTGGCGCGGCACACTTCATCGCCGGCGGCCGCGGCGATCTGCTTAAGCAGCGGCACCGCGGTTGGTAGAATACGGTGTGCGATGATCATGAGCTCGATCGCAGGCGGCGGCTTGAAGACCGCGAGCTCTCGGCGGTCGGGCAATCGTTGCTCCAGGTAATAGAAGCCCAATGGCGCGCTGCCCGAAGCATTGTAAATCAGAAGCGGCATCTTAGCCTGCGACGACATCAACAAAGCGATGACGCTGGCGCACATGGTAGAGAGAACGGTGACCTGGTGCCACATTCTTGCGCAATCAATCAGCATCGGAGGTCGACCTCCGCTTATTGGCTTGCGAATATTCGACAAGGTCTTCGATGTGATACCGGACGTAACGTCCGTGCTTGCGATAGGCCGGACCTCTGCCGTTCACCCGCATCTTCTCAAGCGTGTTCTTGGTGAGCCTGAGCCAGGCGGCTGCCTCGACCGTGTTGAGGAACGGCTTGTCAGGCTCTTTGTCGTCACTCTTCGTCATATTCCGAACGCTCCTTTTTCTACTCACAACCAAAGGCTGCGAGAGGAAGCGTCATCAGATTGGGAGCGATTTTGGGAGTGGCGAAGATGAAAGGCGTCGTTTCCGCCATCCGGCGCGAGCAAGATTCGTCAAATCGAGATCGGCAGATTGGCTAACTCAGGAGACTGCGATAGCCGCCCTTCATCAATTCCGTACCTTTGGCGACGAGGCGCCGGGTGCGGTCTTTCAAAAATTGACTGTGGCCGTGCCATTCCTCAGCAACTTTTTTCTCTCCAAAGATCGCAATCGCGATCTGGCGATAGGTCTTGCCCTTCAGACTTTCGTCGAGCGCTATCAGCGCATGACGGAGACGGTCGTCACTTGTAAAGGGCGGCTTTTGAATCGCCCTACGACGCTGTTCGGTGAAGCGCTGCAGGTGCCTGAGAAGCTCGGTCTGCTCTGAGAGATCCGTAAGATCATGCAATTCGAACACTGGCGCAAACGGTGCGGTCAGGACGGAAAGCCCGTGAATTTCGAGCGGGACTTGCAAGCCGTTTGCCTTCATCAGTACCAGCGGGACACGGTCGACCCCGATAACTGCCCTTCGGTCGACGTTGAAATCAGCCAGCGTACGCGCTGTGCCGGCGCTATCCCGCTCGTTCGGTGCCCTTGCGGCCAGCCGAACGACCCGTTTTAGCGCGCCTGTATGCCAGAACACGGGCGCCTGATGGGGGCAGAGCCTCGGATCGGCGAAGGTGTAGAGCCCCCATTTCTCGGCACGTGGAAAGCGTCGCCTGAGGCGCAACAGCTGGGTCCCATCCTTCAACCTAACACATGGCAAGTGCCGGGGAACGGAGCTCCGCCAGTCCGCGATATAGCCCTCATTTCGGCGTAAGAACTCCCACGCCCAGTCGACCCCAGCATAATCAGTAGAATCGCAGGAAGCGGCGTGGTCGTCGGTACGACCACACGAGGAAACAACGGAATGATTCAATAGCCGCCTCCGCAAAGAACTTTTCCGGCGCGGATCGTTCCGGCGAAATGGGGCAAGAGAGCGGCCTCAAAGGCAGGTGCGGGACCGTTCTCTTGAACGCCACGTCGCATCCTGACGCGAGACAAACGAGTCGAAAGCGCGAGCGATGAGCAAGATCCATTCCGGCCTCGCGCGTCGAATGCGCGGGTCGCTGAAGATTCAAGGTCGCAATCTGGTAAACAAACCCTTAATCGAGAGGCTAGGCCGTGTCCCCATAAACCCAGCGACGTGATGCGACGAACGCAATGTCCGCTTTGCCTCTATAGCGGCCGAGTTCGTGCGGCAGCGCAACATGTCGCGATGGGCCAACAGCGGAAGTGGCGGACCACGCGCGCCTGCATCGGTCGATTGCCCAAAGCTCTTCAACAAGACTTGCGGGACACGAAATCTAATGGTCGGCGAACCGAGAACTCGCAAGGGCTTTGGCCTGCTCCGTTTACGTCAATTCGAACTCACTGAAGCAGGAAAATCTTCTCAAATTGCGGGCACGCCGAAGAGGTCCAACGGCCGGACACTAGCAAATTACTGTGATCCGTAAGCGAGTGTGATCCGGGGCACAGCCGCAACGAGATGGGTCGAGCGATATTCGAATATCACAGACCTTGGGCACTCGCGCTGCCGCAGCGCGGCAGAAGGGGTGAGCGCCCGCAACCATGGAGATGAATATGAAGACGGTCATCACTGGTACCGTCAGCGCCTTACTTCTACTCGCTACTATTGGCGCTGGCGCCCAAGCACAGCCATCGAACGTGGCGCAGCCGTCGAACGTGACGCCGGGCGCTTTGGCGCGCTTCAAGGTTGAAGCGGTCAGCTTCGACGCCGTCGACGAGACCGGGTGGTTTGATTGGACTGGTCACGACGAAGTCTACGTGGCCATCCACGTTCCCGACCGGCAGATCGCCACCTATAGCCAAATATTCTGGGGTGTTGACTCTGGCGAACGAAGGGACATTCCATCGGATCAGAACTGTATTCTTCCGATCGCTGGCGTGAGTGGGCCAACTACGCTTGACGCCGGCGGTGGCAGGTCGAACCCCGTCGATCGCTGGAGCTGCTCCAACGACGGCGCTCCCGGTCCGATTTCCTTCACGGTTTGGCTTTACGAGAAGGACGACTGCCCCCCTGTTGTTTCTTGTTTTGACCATGGGACCGTGCCGGGCGGGAGACCCGAACCTCATTGCGAAGATGATCTGCTTGGCTCCCACACGGTGACATACTCCCTGGAAGAACTATTGAAACTGCAGATTGGCGAATCCAAAGTGCAGGGCAGTCTCGTCACAGGCGGCGGCGACAGCAGCACATACGATTTCAATTGGCGCATAACCCGCCTGCCTGATGCAGAGCCCGTTGTGAGTCCGGTAACCCGCCTACAGAAAGCAAGTCCGCGAGAGTAGGATTGTTCGCGCAGCACATCGCCTCGGCAGCATCATGGAACGCGTGTCGAAGGAAACGGGGTTGCACATCGATGTCGCCTCGGGGTCACGAGCGGCGGTGCAAAGCCGCGCTACGACACGTCGGGTCTAGCGCTGGCAGCAGACTTGCGAAATTGTGCGGGCTTCTTCGTCTCAGGGCCGATTCCGTTGAAAAAGGCGGTTAGTATTTCGTGTATTGGCTCCGTCGCGACGTGGCCGAACTGCTCTACCCGATCCTTAGGCGAGCCTCGGGGTTGGCATCGGGATCAGCTTGGCCAGCTTTCGAAGGTTCTGGGCGGTGGGTGCGAGGATGAACTCGTCGCGCGCGCCGTTTGGACCTCGTAGACGCAAGCGGTCGAGCTTGAGAATGCGCTTGAGGTGCGCGAACAACATCTCGATTTTCTTGCGGAGCCGGCGCGAGGTGCCTCCCTCCCACGATCTCGCGATCTGGCGCGCCATGTCGCGAGCCCCCTCGTAGATCGAGCGCGGCACCCTCCGTGATGCCTGCTTGGGGCAGCACCGAGCCTTCAATGCGCATCGATCACAATCGCGCTTGCTGGCGAGGTAAAGCATGGTGGCGCCATCATTCACCAACGTTCCGGTCGTGGTAAGAACTTTGCCACCAGGACAACGATAGATGTCTCCAGCATGGTCATAGGTGAAGTCGTCCCGCGAGAAGATCCCGTCTGTGCGGGCCGACTTGTCGAAGACTGTAACGTGCGGCTCGATGCCGTGCTCATAGACCAGCCAGGCGAGCATCTCGGCCGAGCCATAGCCGCTGTCACCGAGGAGCCGGCTCGGATAGAGATCAAACCGCTCCAGCGAGCGCTCAATCATGCGCTTGGCGGCCAATACCTCCGCCTGCCGGATAGCCGTCGTTGCCTCAACATCGACGATGATCGCGTTCTCGATGTCGACCAGGTAGTTCGTCGAATAGGCGAAAAACGCTTGGCCGCCGTGCGCCCCCGTCCAGCGCGCCGCCGGATCGGAGGGCGATACGAACTTCGGGGTAACCTCGGTCGCGGCTCCGAAAGCGGCATCATCGAGGACAGCCAGATACTCATCGATTGCTCGGCCGGCAGCCTCCGGCGGAAGTCCCTTATCGCCTTCGATCCCCTTCTGCCGATTGGCATCGGCCTTGATAAGGCTCGCATCGACTGCAAATCCTTCACCGCCCACCAGGCGCTCTTCGATGCAGCGGCGCAGCACGCTCTCGAACACGCGACGGAAGAGGTCGCTCTGCCGGAAGCGGCCATGCCTGTTCTTGGAGAATGTCGAATGATCCGGCACCGCCCCATCCAGACCGAGCCGGCAGAACCACCGGTAGGCCAAGTTGAGGTGAACCTCATCGCACAGGCGCCGCTCCGATCGGATGCCGAAGCAGTAACCGATCAGGAGCATCCGGATCATCAACTCGGGATCGATCGAAGGCCGACCGATGCTGCTGTAGAAAGGCGCCAGGTCCCGCCGGACTTGTTCAAGATCGACAAACCTGTCGATCAACCGCAGCAAGTGAGCAGTCGGGACATGTCTTTCGAGCGAGAACTCATAGAACAACGCGGCCTGTTCGACTTGCCGATGCCCCATCATGATCTTCAGTCCTGCCAACTAGACAGACTGAATCACTGATATCTCTGCGCCGCAACAGCCGCCTTTTTCAACAGAATCGGCCACAAGCGGACGTTTCAGGAAGCTTTGGGCACGCCCGTGGAGCTGAATTCTCATTGTAGAATTGCTAACGCAGCCCTCTCCGCGTCGTACGGAAAGATCCACTCCGCCGCCGACATCCAGGCCTGCAACCTTTCCGCCTGACCGTTATCGCTAACAAATCGATAGAACCGGCCGGCCATGCGTGAGGCGGCTTGAACACGGCTGGTCCGCTCCAGCCTCATATCTTGGTAAGCCCTGAGGCGCGCCGGAATCTCGTCGCGCTTGGCATGCTCCAGCAGAACGGCAAGAGCGAAGCCATCCTCGATGGCCTGCCCGGCGCCTTGCCCGAAATGCGGCACCATCGGATGGGCGGCGTCGCCAAGAAGCGTAACATGTCCGCGCGACCAATACGGCAGCGGCGCACGATCGTACATGCCCCAACGAAACGTATGGTCGAGCGCTGCAATCAAGTCTCGAACGGAAGCATCCCAGCCGGCGTATTCGGCTGCGAGCGATCTGACGTCGCCCGGTGCGGACCAGGTCTCCTCCATGTCACACATGCTCGGGACGAACGCGACGATATTGATCAACCGCCCTTGCGACACCGGGAAGCAGATGAAGCTGCGGCTGTCGCCCATCCACATATTCAGGCCACGCAACTCCGCGCCCCATGCGAGTTTTTGCGATTGCACCAGGCCGCGATAGGCGACAATGCCTTCGCTGGTCGGGTGCGCAATTATGCCGATCTGGCGTTGGACCACCGAATGGATACCATCCGCTCCGATGACCGCGTCTGCATCGCAGACGGCACCATTGGCAAAGACCAGCCGCGCTCCGGCTCGCGCTTGTTCGACGGCCACACAACGATGTCCAAACCTTACTGGTCCCTTCACGACACCAAGAAGCATCTCGAGGAAGTCGGCGCGGTGGACCTGATAGCTTGGCCCCATGGACGCCCCATCAGGGAGGAGCTCTCCCATGGACGTTCGTCGCGTTAGACCGTGGCTCCTCGTGGTGATCTTCTCGAGTTCATCGCATAGCGCGGTGCGTCTGAGCAAGATCAGCGCATTCGGAGGGATCGACAATCCGGCCCCGGCCTCCCGCGGCGACTCTGCGCCTTCGAAAACCGTGACGTTCGTGCCCTTCGCGCTGAGAGCCAGCGCCGCAGACAAGCCCCCGATCCCGGCTCCGACGATCGCGACGTTCAGTCTGTCCGGCATTAGATTTACTCCACCCATCGACACCTTCCGGGGCGATAAATCCTCAATTGCCGACGACATCATCGAGCAGCACCCATCTGGTCCCGTCGAAACGGCCTATCCGGGCCTTTCTCCAGCCGATCCGGTTCGATGGAGTGACGTTGATCGTGATGCCCGGCAGGAATGTCGGCAGCTGGAGCCCTTCAATGTTGGTGGCCTGCTTGATAAGATTTTCCCGCGACAGGTCGTCGCCACACCTCTTCAGGACCTCGACGATGATCTGAGCAGTCGCATAGGGGAAAATGGATTCTTCGAGATCGTCGTTCGGGGCCCACGCTTTCATAAAAGCCCGGTACTCGCGCATGCCGGCATCGTTATCCCACATCGGATCTTCGGATGTCTTCAGCCAGAACGCGCTGACTGCCCCAGTCGCAGCCGCAAGTCCGGCCGGACGCAGCACGGTCGAAATACTGCTGACCCCCGATAACAGCACATGCTGAACTTTCCAGTTGAGCTCATGCGCCTTGCGGATAGCTTGCGCGGCAAAGCGCGCGTTGGAGGCATGAAACATCGTATCTGCGCCGGAGGCCTTCAGTGCCACGATCTGTGAATCGACTGTCGGCTCCATGATGTCGTAGCCGGCCTCGGCGACCACCATCGTCGAAGCGCGCGATCCCAGCGCTGCCTTGAAGCCGGCCAAATTGCCCTTCCCGAGATCGTCGTTCTGATAGATCACGGCGATTTTCGCGTCAGGCTTGGTCTTCAGCAGATACTCGGCGTAGATCCTGGTCTCGGCCGGCTGCGGCATCATGAACGTAGTCGTCCAGGGCAGGTTCTCGGGGTCGTCGAGCTTCGGGGTGCTGGCAAGCAGCAGGATCTGCGGAACCTGCTTGCTGTTGAGATATTTCGCCACGGCGAAGTTGGTTGGCGTGCCGACCGACCCGACGATCGCAAGCACATCCTCATCCTCGACGAGCTTGCGCGTCTGCTGCACGGTCTTGGCCGGGGTGAAGGCGTCGTCGAGCGAAACGAGTGTCACCTTGCGGCCGTGGATGCCGCCGGCGGCGTTGATCATCTTGAGATAGGCCGCTTCAATCCGGCCGAAGCGGCTCAGCGACGAGATCGGACCGCTATAGGGGATCGTCTGACCGAGTCTTATTTCGGTATCGCTGACGCCGGGGCCGTATCTTTTGTCCGCCGCGGCTACGGATGACAGGCCGGCGATCGCGAAAGTGAGTGCCGCAAGGCTCAGGATCCGGATCATGGAGGCGTACCTCGGTTTAACGGCTTCGATCGGGAGCGTTTTGCTATCCCGGATTATAATATGATGCTGTACAATTGCCCCTGGGTCCCGAACCTTTGCCGAAATTTTCCGAAAGCAGTTTGCGAGGCGCCCTTGTTGAAGTCGTCGCAGCAATCCGTCGTTATCGGTGACCGTGTGATAGACCTCGCCCGCGAAGGCCTGCGTGACGGGCGCGGCGACATCGTCCCGCTGCGTCCGCGTGCCTGGGCGGTGCTGCGGCTGCTTGCGACACGGGCGGGGCAGCTGGTCGGCAAGGACGAGATCATGGATGAGGTCTGGTCGGACTGCGAGGTCACGGAGGACTCCCTAGTCCAGGCGATCGGCGACATCAGGCGCGCGCTGGGAGACGCCAGCCGACCGGCCCTGAAGACGTTGCCTCGCCGTGGCTACATGCTGGTGGTCGATGAAAGGCCGATCGATGTCCCCGTCGTCTCCGGCAACGCGGTGCAAACATCTGAGGCCGATGAGCCGCCGAAGTCTTCGTCGATGCCGCATTTGTCCATCGTCGTGCTGCCATTCACCAACCCCGGGAACGATCCTGCACAGGACTATTTCATCGACGGCGTGACCGAAAGCTTGACGACGGATTTGTCGCGCATCGCGGGCTCGTTCGTGATCGGCCGCAACACTGCGTTTACCTTCAAAGGAAAACCGATCGACGCCCGGCAGATCGGTCGTGACCTGAACGTGCGCTACGTGCTGGAGGGCTCCGTGCAGCGTGGCAGCAACCGTTTCCGCTTGAACGCCCAGCTCGTCGATACTGAGACGGGTAGCCATGTATGGGCCGACCGCTTCGACAAGCCCGCGGCCGATCTGTTGGACATGCAGGACGAGATTGTCTCCCGGCTCGCCAACACATTGAATGCCGAACTCATTGCAGCCGAAGCGCGGCGTGCGGAACGCTTGCCGCGTCCGGACGCGATGGATTTGTACTTTCAAGGAAGGGCTTGCATCAACAAGGGAGTGACTCCGGTGTTCCTGGCGCAGGCGCGCGACTTTTTCATGCGCGCCCTCGCGCTTGATCCTGGCAATATCGAAGCGGCGGTTGCCGCGGCCCAGATCGATGTGTCCGCAGGATCGGCGTTCCTGACCGATGACCCATCCGTGCAGTTCGAGGCCGCGGAGACCGCTTTGCACAGGGTCCTGCTTCATGCGCCCAATCACCCGAGGGCCCACATGCTGCTCGGCGCCGTTCAGATGCAGACCAGGCGGGGGTTGAGTGGCATCGCCCAATGCGGACAAGCACTTCTGCTGGATCCGAATTTGGCCGATGCTCATGGATTCATCGGACTTGGCAAGTTTTTGCTGGGTCGCGGTGAAGAGGTCGAGGAACATATCCAGGAAGCACTCCGGCTGTCCCCGCGCGATACGCGCACCTATCTCTGGTACATGTTTGTCGGCCTGGGCAAGTTGAGCATCGGCGCAGATCACGAGGCCGTCGAATGGTTTCGCCGGAGCATCGAATGCAACCGAAATCACGCGCTCGCCCATTTTCACTTCGCGACCGCGCTGGCGCTAGTGGGAGACCTGAAGGAGGCGCGCGCCGCTGCCTTAGCCGGCCTTGCGGTCGATCCCAGCTTCACGATTCGCCGCTACCGCACTAAGGCGAGGGTCGACAATCCAGCTCATCTTCGCTTCTATGAGGGGATGCACCTGGCCGGCGTTCCGGAGGAATGATCCACAAAAGGAAGCAAGTCTGATATGGGTCATTTGCGGAAGCGGATCGGAAGGTCAGGCCGAGCACCACGATGAAGTCGCGACGCCTCATTTCGCACCCCCCTCGCAGCATCTGCTGCGCGCGTTCTTCGCCGAACTATGCTACCAGCCAGCTGGGTGAGCGTGAAGTGAAGGACGCGCCGCGCGCCGCCTATTGCTGCGATCTGCTTTCAAGCAGCCGGTCGCGGACTTCCTCCGATACAAAGCGCTCTGCCCGCTGCCACGCCTCGTCATTGTCGCCGCGGAACTGGAAGTATTTCCGGAACACGACGCGCTGAGATGTTGTATCGATGGCAACAGTCTGCGCCAGCTGCACCAGCGTGCTCATCTTATGAAAGCCGCCGATGATCAGGATCTGCGCGCCGACCTGTGAAGCCGCGCGCAGCCGATCGCGCAACGCCGGTCCGTCGGTCGGACAATTTGATGCGCAGGAGGACGGCACAAGCTCAAAACGGCGGTCTGCCGTGAGGTCGTCCCGCAGCGCGGTCATGAAAGCCCGCAATCGCTTTTCATGCACGGCCGTCTGATCGGTGGGCTCGTTCGACGTGTCTCTATAATAGAAATCGTCGACGGAGACGGCCAAGGCGTCGTTGGCATTCGCGGCGTATGCAACTGAGATGAGACCGGATCCCAGGAACAGACCGGCTGTGGCAAGAGCGTGCAAGAGGGAGGCGTGGCGCATGGCGATGACTCGATCTGTTACGCATCCACCATCGTTTTGCTTCGGATTATGTTGAGCGCATTTTCGGCGGAAGTGTAGTGAACAATCGGTAATCGTGTTCGAGCTTGAGGTTGAAGTTCGTGCGCGGGGGGACGGAAATTCGCGGCGAGGATCCTTGCGTTGCGGAATGTCGGCTTCGGGTCTTGGTTGTGTGCAAACGGACGCGGCCGTGGTCGACAATCGTTGCAGGCCACGCGTTCCAACGTCCGATAGCCGGCCAAGGTGGATATAGGGACGCGTTATCGCGCTTTTGGACGCACTTTCCGGCCTTCAGGCGGCGCGGATGGCTGCAATCAGGCTCGGTTTGCCGACGATGTTCATCACCCGTGTGAGGTTATAAGCGAGAACATGCAGCGCCATCTCAGTGGCGACATTCCTTAGGCGCTTCATCAGGAAGTGCGTTGCACCCATACGGGCTTTGATCGTGCCGAAGGGATGCTCAACCGTCTCGCGCCGCGTCCGCATGGCGTCGGGATCGGAATCGAGCCGTCTCTGAACCTCCTCGACCACATGCTCATGCTCCCAGCGCGTGATGCGGCGCTCCTTGGACGGCGTACATTGGCTCTTGATCGCGCAGCCTTGGCACGCCGCTGTCGACCAGTAACGGCGCAGCGTCATTCCATGCTCGGTGTTGGTGTAGTGATAGGGCAGCAGCCGGCCGGATGGGCAGCGGTAGACGTCCTCATCAGGCAGGTAGGCGAAGTCCTGTTTGCCGAACCGGCCCTCCGCCTTGGCGTTCGACGTCATGGGCTTGGGCAAGGTGACTGCAACGCCAGCCTCTTCGCAGGCTAATATCTCCTCTCCGTCGAACTAGCCACGGTCGGCGACCGCCTCGAGCTTGTCCGCTTCGAGCACTTCTTTGGCTTGCTTCGACATCCGAGCAAGCTGCCCACGGTCGTTGCCGACGTTTATGACCTCGTGCGTAACAATCAGATGGTGTTCGGTGTCCACCGCGACCTGGACATTGTAGCCGACGACACCCGATCCGCGTCCGCTGGTGGCCATCGAACGGGCATCCGGATCGGTGAGCGATATCTGTTGATCCGGCGTGTTGCGCATCTGCGCATCAAGCACTTCCAGGCGGCTCATCTCCTGCTTCAGCCGAGCGATCTTTTCCTTGATTCTCGTCGTCTTGATGCTGATCGCTTCCGATGGCTCCTGCCGATCGGCACTATCGAGTTGACGCAGATATCGACCGACGCTTTCCTCGATCTGCGCCATCCGCCTCGCCATCTTGGCATGCGTGAAGTTGCGGTCGCGGTTGTTCACCGCCTTGAACTTGCTGCCGTCGATTGCGACGCTTGGGGTCTGCAACAGGCCCATTTGCCGGCATAGGGCAACGAACTTCGCACAAACCTTCCGGATCGCCGCGCCATTGTCCTTCCGGAAATCGGCGATTGTCTTGTGATCGGGAGCCAGGCGGCCGATCAGCCACATCACCTCGATATTGCGGCACGCCTCACGTTCCAGGCGGCGACTGGATTGCACCCGATTGAGATAACCGTAGATGTAAAGCTTCAGAAGGACTGCCGGATGATAGGAGGGCCGGCCCGTCTCCTTCGCGATCACGCGCTCAAACCCCATTCCATGCAGGTCGAGCGCCTCGACGAACGCATCGATCACATGGACCGCGTTGTCCTCGCTTACCCAATCCTCCAGGCATTCCGGCAACAGCGTCAGCTGGGATCTGTCCGCGCCTTCAACGAAGCGTCCCATCCGTATCCCCCAATCAGGAAACGGACGAATCGTAGCCGACTCGTGGCTTTTCACACAGCCAGGGTCACGAGCGGTAATGCTCTGACCAATCGTAATATTTCCGCTTGGCTGTCAAAAGCTGACCTTCGAGTACTCAGCTGGTCTTCCAGACCCACACGCCGTCAGCCCAGAGGTACTCCCCGAACTCGATGTCGGGGTCGCTACTGGACTGAAGGGCTGGGATAGCCTTGCCGGTGCTCTTGCTGAACGCTAGGCGATGAACCTCGCTGTAGTGGGCGCGGTTCTTATCGTTGAGAGGGCCGCCATGGCAGCGGCCGTAATAGAGCGTGTTCACCGGCCCATCAGCTTCAAGCAATACCAGAACGAGTGATCCGCGCGGCACTCGTTCCAGATTGAGACCTCGAGGGCAATGCCAGCGATCGCCGCCGCGACCGCGAGCACGAACACGCCTACGATGGTGAGATTGACCTCATCGGGTCCACCATCGCCTCGCCTTATGCTCGCCGCAGCCGGTCTTATCGAGCCCGACGGGAATATCGTAGGTCGAGCCCATCGCACCGTTTGGTGCGACGGTCGCCTTGGGCGGGTGGCGGTGACAGATGCCCGTGTCCTCTTGCCCGTCAACCGGCACCATGAAGCGGCAGGTCCTGCAGGTCAGCATCATGCTACTTCTCCCGTCTCTGCGTCAGCGATCTCGAGCATTCCAGCCGCAGCGCAGGCGAGGCGGAGCTTGGCGTCCATCTGCTCGGCGGTGACGCCGCGCAGCGGTACCGGGATTGTGTGGTGGTAGCGGCCGTCGGCGCCGGTGACGCCGCGGCTCTTCTTCCAGTCCGGGTTGTCGACCAGACTCAAATGCGTGGGCTTGGAATTGCGGTCGAAGAACCACTGCACCAGCGCGTCGACCGCGGCCTGGACGAGCAGCATGCCGTCGTCCCGGGTTGCCTTGGGCTTCGGCGCGGTTTTGGCCTCACGGATCAGGCCCAGAGAGACGCCGATCTCGTGCAGCGTCTTGGCGAGGCCCGGCTTGAGCACCGGGTTGATTTCCTCGTTGTTGCAGCAGACGCTCTCGATCAGGCTGCGCAGATGGGATCTGTGTCGAGTACCAGACCCGAGGGCTTCATTTTCAGGCTCTCTCCCCTTGAATTCTCGCGCAAGTTGAGGAAGCCTCGCCTGCGGCTTAGGGGGCAATATGCGGAAATTCGTGATCGTGGCAGCCGGGATGGCCCTGTTGGGCTACGCCTCCTATCGTCCGGCCGCGCCCCCTGCCCCTCCCGCTCCATCGACCGCCGTCGCTGCGTTGCCGAGGGCGGAGGAGCCGCCGCCGAGGACCGCGACGCCGGCACCGCGTCAGGAGTCCGCCCGGCTGGCGCGCACCGCCCTGCCCTCGGACATCGCGCCAAAGGTGAATCAGCAACCCGTCCAGCGGCCGGCGCAAGCGGCACCGCCGGCACCGGCAAAGCGAACAGCCGAGGTGCTCACCGCCGCGGCGATCGCCGCCCTAATCATCCAGGAGAGCCGGCGCGCCTACCATGCCACCGGGCGCCCCTGTGCTTGCCCAGACGACTCCATGCGCAATGGACGGGCCTGTGGCAGCCGTAGCGCCTATAGCCGCCCCGGCGGCCGCGCACCGCTTTGCTATCCAGGCGACATCACCGAAGCTATGATCAAGAATTACAGGGCACGGCTGGCGGAGCGATAGCGACCGGTGCGCCAGACGAGAGCTCCGAGGCTACTCCGATTGTCTAATGCGGAGGCCATTGCGCGCAGGCGGGTCGCTGTGGTTGTATCCCGCCGGTTTTAAAATCACACCACTGGGGGGATTTTCAATGAAACGAGCTCTTTTGGCTCTTGTTCTCTCGATTGCGGCGACAGGCGCCCAAGCGCAACTCTATGGCACAGGCTCCAATCCGCGCAGCCACGGTGTATCTGGGCATTACACTAGCAGCGGAACGTACGTGCAGCCCTACGTCGCTACCAATCCGAACAGCACGCAGATGGATAACTACAGTACCCGCGGCAACGTGAACCCCTACACCGGCCAAGTTGGGACGCGGAATCCGCGGTACTAACCGTTAGCGATCGGAGAACCGAATGAGGATCAATCGAGTGGAGCTAAACGCGACCGAGCAAAAGGTCCACGATATCGTCATGCCTCGCCTCGAGGGATTGGCCAACATCTTGGTTTTGAAACAACAAGACGATCGAATTCGCCTCGATGTTGTTTCGCAGCATCATTTCCAGCGAACGGCTGCCGAGCTTGAAGAAGCATGCGAACACGCGGCAAAGGCTACTTCCTGCTCTTTTGATGTGACGGTCACAACCCATTGGCCTGCAACTAAGGAAAACCGGTGAGGCAGTTCGACCACCTAACGCTCGCCGAGCTTGAGACTAGAATAAGGCTTCGGGAGCGCGACTGTGATCCGACGCTGCAGCAAAGGCAAGAACTCGAGGAAATGAAGGCGGCGCTCGAGCGTCGGAAAGCAACCGCCCGGCAGAAATAGCGCGGGGCATCGGCCCGGCGCATCAAGGAATTTCAGCTAGTATCACTGGTCCGGGCTCTCACACCCACCAGACATCCCACCACGGATTTGGAGGGGAGCGGCGGAGGTTCTGAGTTATCGGGTGTCTTGGGGTGACCATGAATCCAGTGCGAACGCATCACGCTACGCTGGGCTGATAATCAAGCTCGCGTTCTTGTTTTTCGATTGCCTCCCCGCTATCCACCATAGGTGGAGCGCGGCTCGTGATCGGCCGCGCCAAGCGAACGGTGCTTGAGCTAATGAAGTGGGCCGCGCTTTCGATATTGCTGGGACTGCCAGTGGCAGCAGGAGCCCAAGATGCTGCCGTGGTCGCGCGGTTGAACGACGTGAGTGACCGCTACAACGAATGTGTCTATTTCTCTGCCGTAAGCCAGGTAAACCCCTCGCAGCTCGATATCAATCTGGCGGCAGAGCAGGCTTTCAATGCCTGCAAGTCGGAAACTGAGCTTATGCTCCAGGCCATGAGGGAAGCTGGTCTCAGTGAGCCGCAGATCGCGAAGGTGTTTCTAGACAAAAAGACCGGGATTAAGCGCGAACTACGCAAGATGATGAATGAGGCGCAGGGTATTCGACGATAATTTCGGTCTTGGATTCATGAGAAGCATAGCTGTCGCAATAATTTCGTTGCTGTTTTCCGCGGGGGCCACCGCGCAGGACCTGGGCGCGAGAATGAAGCAGCTCAGGCAGCAATACGATAGTTGTGTCGTCGATGCCGTTAGGTCTCAGGTGGCGAATTCGCTCCCGACCAACTCAGCCCAAACAGTTGAAATGGCTTTTCAAGCCTGCACGACCGAAGAGCAGGCAATCCTTGCCCTCGCCTACTCGTCGGGGATTGCACCTGTCCAAGTTAATCAGTTGATGTCAAACGTCAAAGTATACTTGAAGCAATCCATCCGAACCATCTTAGCGGATCCTGAAAAATACCTCGCAGAACATCCACTTCGAAACGGATGCAAGGGGTCCTATACGCGCTATGACGGGGCAACAGTCTATACAGATTGTCCGGGGAAGTAGGAAAAACAGTCAACTTTTGCGGCCCGCAACATCATAGCCCCCTCCGTCGTGGATTTCCGCTGATCGACGCAGAGCGGGATAATCGAGGGCCCTTTCGCCCTCGCCCCCCGTTGCCTTCGCACAATCGTGCGGCGCATCCAAAAAGCGAACGAAAGATGGATTGCGCGCGCCGGTTACAAGGTGATAAGAGCCCTCTTGTTTGGGTTTGGGGCATATTGATCAATGAGAATATTTTGGGTTGCGCTTTGCGCTGCCGCGCTTGGCGGCTGCGCGTCGGTGACGCGAGGGACAACTGAGACCATCAGCATTTCGTCGAATCCATCGGGCGCCGAAGCGACGGTCTCCGGGCTGGAAGTTCCGACGGTGTGCACGACTCCCTGCGCGATCGTCGCGAAGCGCTCCGCAGACATCACAGTCACGGTCGCGAAGCCTGGTTACGAAACAGAGATCGTTCCGCTGACGAAGGACATCCCGACGACCGGTGGCGCCGCATTCGCAGGTAATCTCCTGCTGGGAGGATTGGTCGGAATGGGCGTCGACGCCGCTACGGGCGCGGCCACGGATCACAAGCCAAATCCTGTGATCGTTACGATGAAGCCAGCCCAGACCTCCGGCCCCCAACGCGCCGCTCCAAGACGTCAGGGACCGTCGTCCGATGGAGCACCGGGAAGCAAGCTTGCTCTCGCTCTGTGGTTGCGGGAAAGGCACGCTCAACAGCGAAACGACTTATGAATGAACAGACGTCGACTACGAAAGCGCATTGCAACAGTTGCGGACCATTCCGTACGCACAAGATCCTCGCAATGGTCGAAAAGCGCTGGGACGATGAGGAGGCTATGCTCCATGGTACAGACAGATATCATCTGCTCGAATGCGCTGGCTGTGAACGAATAACACTGCGCCACGAGTCCTGGAATTCGTATGAAACCGATGACGATGGCCATCCTATCACCGCTACAGTCTACTATCCGCCGGCTATTTCGAGAAAGGAGCCGGCGTGGTTAGATTCACCTGATGGACCGTTCTTCATTGATTTCGACAACACGATCAAAAAATTTCTGAGGGAAATTTATTCGGGCTTGCACAACGATTCCCGCGCGCTGGCAACTATGGGTATCCGCGCGTTGATCGAGCACATCATGATCGACCAAGTAGGCGATAATGGAGCAATTGGCGCCAATGTCGATCTGTTCATTAAGGCCGGCTACATTGCGCCAAAATCAGAAGCCCTGTTTCGTGAAAATCTGCTTGAGTCCGGTCACGCTGCGATGCACCGCGGCTATTTCCCGCGCCCATCAGACATTGCAGCACTGCTGGACATAGCCGAGAGTTTGATCGAGACCATCTATGTCCATCCTCATCAGGCGAAGGGACAAAAGATTCCACCTCGAAAGAGTAAGAGATGATCGTGATCAACCCAGCTCACGCTCGAGCCTAGGCGGGCTTCCCGAGCGGCCTGAGCGCGTATGTCGGCGCCCATGACCTGCCGCCCCAGATGACTTCGCGCTTCTTGGTGCTCATGGCCGGCCAATTACAGAGCCGTCGGCGCCGCCAGGCAATCCGCTAGGTCTGGTCGCCACGCGGCGGCCGGTTACCAGCCCTCGGTCAACTCGGCCATTTGGAGCTCTTCGCTAATTGAAACCCGCCGGGCGCGCCTCGGCGGGCGGTCGCCTAGCGCGAGCGAGGGATACCACCTCAAAATTGCTTCACACTCCCGGATCAGACGCCAGTAGTGAGAGCGTTGGTGGCTCATGTCGCCATTCACTCCGTCCAGCGCCGCCAGTTTAGATCTGAAGCGCGTCAAATCTGCCTCGACTCGTTCAACAAAGCCGAACATTCAAGTTCTCCTTCTTCAAATCGCGCGCAGGGTAGCCGCCCTTCGCGCTAGATAACCGAACGACATCCGATCGAAAATCCCCTCAATTGGAGTTGAGTAGTGCTTGCCCTCGCCCTCAAGTTGCGGTTGGATAGTTGCGCGGTCTGGGGGACGGCATGCTGCTCATTTTGTTGGATTGTTTTGACGGGGATTGTTGCAGCTGCGGCCGAAGCTCGAGGACGGAGTGGGCTCGCCTGGTTCGCGGTCGCATTCTTCCTATCGCCGCTACTTGGCATTCTGCTTCTGCTCGTCTTTCCGAATCTAAAGCACGAACGGCTCTTGCAGGCGGCCATCGGAACCCGCGCGCAAGGCCGAGGGGGGCCGCCACCGCTCCCGAAGGCCAGATTTCTGGGCCGCGCCGACAGAGTGACAATCGATCGAAGTCCGCGGCCGTTCGAGCCGGACGGAGTCTATGCCGGCATTCCCTACAAGGTAACAGAAGACGGATCGATTGAGGCCATCATGCAAGGCGCAATGGTGCGCTTTCGCAACTTTGAGAAGTTCACAGGTGCGATAGGCGCGTCATAATGAGCACCGGCTCGCGAAGGGCGATGGAGCGCATGACAAAAGAGGTCGAGCTGCACATCGATAAGCTAGCATATGCTGTTGCCCTGCTAGATGGCGCCCAGCGACTCGACCGATCCGCACGGGGCCAGGACGTTTCCCGGATTGGAATTCCCTTTTTCCTTCTCATCGGCTTCAGTATCGAGAATGGCCTGAAGGCACTCTTGCAATTTCAGGGACGTCAACCTCGCCGTGATTGGCACACGTCCCATGACCTCGCTGATTTGCTAGCGAAAACAGATGGACTTCGTAAGCACCTTTGGCCTGGTGCCGCAGAGTCCATCGAACACCTGAGCCGTTACCACAAAGAGTTTTGGTTCAGATACCCTGAACGGGCAGCGACCGCGGACGTCTACACGGCCGAAAGCACTTGCATGCTCGTCAATCACCTTCTGACCGAGATCTCCCGTTTAATCGGCTACCGGGCATAATGGCCGATCTGACCCTCGCCGGGGCGGCTGGCGACGAAAACCTATCTGTCCACCCGCTTGTATGGCGTGATTTCCTGCTGCCCTATCAGAATCGGACGAAATTTGGATCCTTGCAATCAAGCCGAGCGAGCCTATTTCGAGCGCATGAATCTGACAGAAGTCCAAGACCAAGCTATACAAGCCCGTATGGCACTCATCGTTGGCGCGAAAACGTTTGACCGGCTGTTCGCCGGCATTCACTTCGACGAGCTCGACGGCGATATCCTCTTCGTTTATGCGAAGGATGAGGAAACCGCGGCCCAGGTCGAGGACAACTTCTCACTCCACATCCAGATCATCGCCGCAAATATCCTGAAGCGCGAGGTCAACATCGTGATGGTCTTGCCGAAGCAGTTCGTTCACTGAGCGCGTCAAAGCGCGAACCTCTACGGAATGTCATCGCCGCGCGTCCGACCAGCGCCGATCGAATGCGGCCTGTTCCAGAAAAATTCCCGGTTGCCTGTCGCGGCCTCGGCGTATTGATCTATAGCCAGCATGATCGCTTGGACATGGTGGAAGCACCATCCCTGGTGCGCGCCGATTTTTCGAACCTCGGCCAAAGCCTTGAGGAACGGCGGATGATCTGCAGAGTCGGAGAAGTATCTCTTCACCACTTCCGGCCTCCCAGCACTTTGCCGGCGGTCGGCCCTGGCGCCGCCTTCTTGAGCCTGTCACGCTCGGCGCAAAGCGTGTCGATCTTCGCAAGCATCCGCTCAAGGAGAAGTTCGGCCGATGCGGTGCAAATCTCCGCCCGTTGAAGCGTCAAAATATCATTTCGCTGACGCCCGACCTGGATGCGCATGTAAGATTGGCAGATTACGTTGAGCTGATTTAACCCGGAACAACGCACTTGCCACGATTGCGATTTCTTAGGATTTGGACAGCGGACTTTGGCGCGCTCGAAGAGCGTCAATCTGCGTGGTTCCGTTTGGCACGAAGTGCTGCTGGCATTTGCGGTCAGACCAGAGTCGGACATGCTAAATGGGTCACTCTCCTCCACATCTTTTGCTGGTCCTGCAGGCGCGCAAGAGGACCTCATCGAAGGGCCTTGGCAACAAATCGAATCGAATGCTGGCGCTTGCCCGAAATGTCGTATTTCGATTTCAGAAAGGTCACTCGCTGAGCGTTGTAGCCAACAACGGATGGTCAGCCGTCGTTGGTGTCGTAGGAACCAAGGACCCAATCGAAGCGACGGGGACAGGCGTATGGGCGCCGGGGAACATCGGCACGACGGCTGGCAGACGGTTCAATGTGGTCTTTCGCTTGGCGGATCAACGTCTCTACATGTCTATGCGCGTTGAGATGGAAGATGGTTCCCGACGCCTTATCAAGGCGGTGTTCGGACGCGTGTGGTTCGGAGCTTGAGACCTGTTTCCGGTGACCGCTGTGGGCCCATCCGCGAAGTGGTGGCACCTCTAATTGAGGTCCGTTTAGCCCCCGATTGGAGACGTACTTGCCTCCAATTAGAGCGATGACAGGACCGATTTTGACCCTGAGCCGACTTGGTTGGCTGAGGCTCAACCGTGCATGACGAGCAAAGCAAGCGTCCCCACGGCGAGTAGTGCGGCCCACGTCACCAAGACGGTCATTCCGTACTTCCTAAGCAGCTGAGCATTCATTTTTCACACTCCAGCATTTCCACACGGGGCCGGGGAACGTGGTTCAAAGGCACACGGAACTCTGACCCACATGTCTCCGCGGGCACGCGACCCACGCTCACGTAAGGAGCGCCGCAATAGATCGCCAGACCGACAAACAGATATCTTCAAGAAAACAACACCGGCCGCTCCTGGCCCGTCGCGAACCTTGCTGCTGGGCCCCGCGCGATGGCAGCTTTGGGCCACAAGCACCGGAAAAGCCGACGTGCCGGGAAGTCCCAGTCGGGCCAAGAGGTGACACTCAACCCACCTTTCCAGCGCCCCTGCGGGGGCCGATCAAACGGTCTGAAAGAGGGCTCCAACAAGGTGGTCTGCAAACAAAAAAGGTCGCGCCGACAGGAGTGGGCGCGACTCGGCATCGCCAGTCGATCAGGAATGAGGCCACCGACTACTTCTCTTTGATAACGGTCGTGCTGCTAGTGCCGCTAGTGCTACCAACAGTGCCTTCATCGCAGACTTTGGTCTGCTTGATGCGGTCTTCAGCTTCCACGCGGCTCGTGAAGGCCATTGGACCGATCTGCGTCACGACTTCCTTGTCCGCCGGGCGCGTGGTGGTAATCGTGCAGTGACGGCTGGGTCCTTGTACGACGTAGTACTCATCAGCCAGTGCTGGGGCGGCGCATCCGATGATTAGTGCGCCAGCAAGAAGAAGGGGTGCTTTCATTGTCGCCTCTCTATTCAAGTACTGCCGAATAACGGACGAGCGCGGTGAACAGAAATCCGCGTGCTACTGCGAACTCGACTAAATTGCCGCTCATCGTTCAATCCTCTCGACGGTTCTGTAACTCGCCCGACGGGTTGGAGTTCCGCGATTTCTGGTGCAATGTAGGCCAGCACCAAACCAGCTGAATTTGGTTGCAATGGTACAAAGACCCTGAGTTCTGCTCCGGGTCATTTTCGACGGATTCAGCGGGGGCTCGGCAGGTTGATGTCCGCTTCTACCCCGTGAGCGCCGAACTGGGGCCGGGCCAGAAGGGTTGCGCTTGGACGGACCCCCGTGATTCAAACTCCCAAACTGGGGGTCGAATCATGCGCTACGAACTCGCCGACTATGAATGGGTTGCCATCACGCCCATGCTGCCGAACAAGCCGCGTGGCGTTCCTCGGGTAAACGACGGGCGTGTCCTCAACGGCATCTTCTGGGTCCTGCGATCCGGGGCACCTTGGCGCGATTTGCCGGATCATTTTGGCCCTTACACGACCTGCTATAACCGTTTCGTCCGCTGGCGCGGGCTGGTGTCTGGGGCCGCATCATAGACGCACTTGCCGCTGCCCACGACGCCGCGGTCCAGATGATCGACACCTCCATTGTCCGTGTACATCAGCATGGAGCCTGCATTACACGAAACCAGCGCCAATCGATGGGAGGTCACGCGGCGGCTTGACGAGCAAAATTCATGCGGTGGTCGATAGCAATGGTCTGCCGGTACGGCTGGCGCTGAGCCCCGGTGAGGCGCACGACGTTCGACTTGCCGGAAAACCGCTGTCTCGTCTCAAAGTCGGGTCAATGCTGCTTGCTGGCCGTGGCTATAATGCCGACTGGATCAGAGAGCTTGACATGAAGAAGGGCGCGTGGGCCAACATCCCACCGAAAAGCAATCGCAGCGATCCGATCTGCTTCAGCCCCTATCTCTACCGCCCTCGCAAACAGGTCGAGCGGTTCTTCAACAGGATCAAACAATGTCGTCGGATGGCGACGCGCTACGACAGGCTCGCCGCCAACTACCTTGCCTTCGTTCAGCTCGCGTCAATCAGGCTATGGCTGCGCCTTAATGAGTCCGCGTCCTAGAGCTGCAGCGCGAGCCGCCGGCCTGTAATGGTACAAATACTGTCAATCGCGCCTTCATCCATGGCATTGAGCGAGGGCTGCAAAACGCAAGCCTCCTTACAATCCGGCACGTTTCTCAGGCCCTCGAAGTTCGACCTGCAGATTTACTCGAGGAGAAAGCGTCCGAGATTTGGTGCTAGATCTTGCCCCGCGACTGCAGGACGCGCCTGGCATAAAATCAGATGGTCTGATTCTTCTCGTCAACGATCACGATGCGCGGCTGAAATCTACGAGCTTCATCGCCGTCGAAATTGGCGTAGGTAACAATAATGACCTTGTCGCCTACCATCGCTTGACGCGCCGCGGCTCCGTTAAGGCCGATGGTGCCCGAACCGCCGGGAGCCTCGATGACGTAGGTTGAAAATCGAGCGCCATTGTCGATGTTGTAGATGTCCACGCGTTCATTAACGAGGAAGCCGGCGGCCTCGATGAGATTTCGGTCGATGGAAATCGAGCCCTCATAGTGCAAGTCAGCTTCAGTCACGCGCGCACGATGAATTTTGCCCTTCATCAACGTCACTTGCATCGAGAGTATCCCGTATCGTTGTCCCGGAATTTTCGAGGCTGCCAATATGGGCTGAGCGGCTGCACGTCAATGGAAGGCGTGACCCGGATTACCCTCAGTTGGAATATTCTCCGACTGATGCGCGATTGAGCGCAGCCATTCTCGCAAACCAATTTTCTGGAGCAAATTTCAGTCGGCAGTGGATGCTGCATCCAGGGCTACGACCGTTAATGAGTGGGGCATCTGGCGAGGGCCGGAGGCGGACTTCCATGATCCGGATGCCGGAGCTTCTGACCTGTCCGGCCGCATCGGCCCGTACGAGAAAAATTGGCATTCTGGCGTGTTGCGGTCGGCTTCAAGCGAAGAGCCCGCCCGATCCGCTCGGGCGGGGCTTGGCGGAGCGAGCCTCACTCGCCGTTTTTCCGCGGCCGCGACCAGAGCAGGGTGTAACCTTCGCCGCCCTCATCCTCGAACAGGTTCGCATAGATCGGCGCGTTGAAGGAGGGGGCGTCGAACTTGAGCGAGAGATAGTCGCGGCCCTCTTCGGAGCGCTTGGACCACCCCGCGCCGATCTCGGCTCTACCCACGTAGACGCGGTGGCTTGGAGCATTCTCGCTTGCGCGGTTGGGCTCGGCGACGATGCGGACGCCCTTGGCCTGCAGGCTCAGGGTGATGATCTCGCCCTGGAAATCGTTGCCGACCTTCTTGAAAGAACCGATGGTAGCCATGTCACATCTCCTTGAGTTGTTTCGAGCCGCGACCACCGCGGCCTCGATGGCGATGAAAAGGCCGAACGACGATCGGCGACGCACCCGCTCGCGGGCCGAAGCGCAGCGGAGGACGCCTTTGGTGAGACTTTCTTGCCTCGCGAGGAATGGGCGTCAGCCCAGGGGAAGAAAGTCTCAACCATGGCGTTGCGGCTCAGACGATCGAGGCGCAGCCGGTCTTCGGCCAGATCAAGCCATCAAGAGGCCAGGTGCGTCCGCGCGCTGAACAACAGTTAGGGAGAAGACGTGGCCAACATTGGTTGTGTCAGGCAAGAGGCCGACGAGGTCCAGTCAGATAAAGAAACAGCGTGCAGGAAAAGGCCATACGCTCTTGCCGCAAATTCCGCAAGCGAGCATCTCCTCCTCCACTCACAGTGGGAAACGATCTCGGCGTCGTAGTATCTGGCAGCTCTGAACAGCCGCGCCGGCTGAAGATGCATCTCGACGAGACACCTGTCAGTCGATAGTGGCCGGGCCCCTCGGGCGTAGACGCGAAGGATTATCCTTCGCGCGCCGCGGTCGTGAGAATTGGCTGAGAATTGCTCTGGCTCGCCCTGCCCGGCTCCGGACGTGGCTGTGCGAAAACAGTGATCCGCGTCCAGGCTGTGGCTCCGATGAAGACTGCACCGACGCAGGCGAAAACCTCGCGCCACAGCGGCGACGGCACGAAGACCTGGAACAGTCCGAAGATCACCTGGTAACCGGCAATGCCGGCCGGCACGACGAACACCGTCGCGACAATAGCGCGCAGGATCGTTGGTCTTGCCGTCGCAAACGCAAATTGACCAGTGGCGAGCGTCAGCGCGGCCGTGCCGATGCCAACGAGCAGCGCACCAACGACCCCAGTGCCGCTATGCAATGCCAATATGCCGACGGTAACTGCCGTGAGGAATGGAAGGGCATAGACCGCGAGCTCAAAGATGAGCCAGCAGAACAAGCCGATTCCGAGCGTATTGAGGTCGAGTCCAAGGGCGAGCACGGTGGTGGCCTCCGTTCGAGGATGTAACGGGTCGCGCCTTCCACCACCACCACGGCGCAACTGAATGTGTAGCTGAGACTAAGGCAAAGATGCGAAGCAAATCCGTCTTCGTAGCGGAAATGCTATTCTCATCTTCGACGAGTGGGTTATCGACACACAGACGGCTCAGTCCAGTCGTCCGACTTCGTTCCGAAATCTTTGGACGGCGCTCACGCGCCGCCGTTGCGGAATTTCCAGACGGGGATTCCGAGTTTCTTCGCCTTGTCAGCGAGGTTGTCCTGGATGCCGGTGCCCGGGAAGTGCATGACCCCGATCGGCATTGTGGCGAGCATGGCGTCGTTGCGCTTGAATGGTGCAGCCTTCGCATGTTTGGTCCAGTCCGGCTTGAATGCGATCTGCGGGACGTTGCGATTGCTCGCCCATTTGGAGGCGATGAGTTCAGCGCCCTTTGGCGAGCCGCCATGCAGGAGGACCATGTCCGGATGTTTTGCATGAACCTTGTCGAGCCGGTCCCAGATGAGCGAGACGTCGCCAAAGTCGAGCCCGCCGGTGAGTGCGATTTTCGGTCCAGGCGGCAGCATCACCTCGGTGTCGGCGCGGCGCTTCGCGGCGAGGAAGTCGCGGCTGTCGATCATCGCGGCGGTAAGCGTGCGGTGGTTGACCACTGATCCGGAGCGCGGCCGCCAGGGTGAGCCGGTGTGGACTTCGAAGCGCTCGGCGGCCTGGTCGCGAAAGAGCTCCATGGCGTTGCGGCGTTCGACCAGCGTGATGCCTTGGGCCGTGAGGCGCTCCAGTTCGACCGACCGGACTTCCGATCCGTTCTGTTCGCGCTGGCTTTTCTGCTGCGTCTGCTCGTTACCATCGAGCTCGCGTTCGATGCGGCTGACTGCGCGGTGGAACAGGTTGACCGTCGACCAGAGCAGGTCGTCGAGGTCTGTTTCGAGGCGGGTGTCGGAGAGCGTCGAGACTAGGGCATCGAAGATATCGGCGATCGCACCGGCGACGACGTTGCCTTCGGGGAGCGGCCTTGGATCAGGCTCATCCTGCAAAGGACAGTAGCCGTAGAGCTGAAGTTCCTGGAGGACGTGATCAGTCGGGGATGAAGCGTGCGGCGGTTCGAAATCGGTGTCGTCGCGGTCGGTCGTCATGGGTGAGGTCCTTTGCCGGATCGGCCGCGCCCGTCGCGGCCTTCGTGGCGATCACTCAGACGGCGGGCGGAGCGGACCAGAACGCGGAGCGAAGCGGAGAGCCGAAGCGACAGCGGAGGATGGCGAAGGTGCGGCTATTTTGCTTCGCGATGCAAAGGCGCGGGACGCGCCGGCGGAAAATAGCCGCGCCGCAGCCATTGCCGGGCCGAGCCGCCTGCCGTCCGATCGCCCTCTAGAAGGCCTGGGGCGCGTCTCTGTCCGGCGACGGCGGCCTCACCGACCGAACGCGACGGCGTGCGACCGACCGAAGTTCAGCCCGTCTCGACAGCCGCAAAGGACATGAAGCGCACAACGTCCTGCGGAGCGATTTGTACGCGCATGGCCCCACGCAGCTCTTCGACGCCAAGGGTCCGCAGATCTTCGTTGAAATCGCCAAGCCGCGGCGACAGTGGTATCGCCTCAATGCCACTCTCCAGCGCGCGTTCGGTCAACGCCGCTACCGCGAAGTCGCCGGCCGGATCCGCGTCGCGCGCGATGTAGAGCCGACGAAGTGTCAGTGGGAGCAAGAGTGCGGCGAGATGGTTGGCGGAGAGCGCAGCAGCCATCGGCATCGTCGGCAGGGCACAGCGCAGTGACGCCATGGTCTCGATGCCCTCGCCCGCCGCGAGCACGTCGTTCGCCGCGCCGAATCGGACCGCGTTGCCGAGAAGGTCGCCCATGGCTCGCCGCGGCGTGTCAATCGGCGCCTTGCCGAGGGTTGCGGAATCAAAGCCGTCGGGATCGAGCCAGGTCCGATGGACCCCCGTGATCCGACCGTCGAGATCGGTGACACGGGCAATCAATGCAGGCCAAGTCTCAACCGGCGCATCCTCATCGGGCCGGTAGTAGCAGCGCGGATGAAAACGTAACGCCCCATCGTGGCGTAAAGCCGTAATGCGACGGTTGCGCAAATACGTCTCTGCGAGGGTCCGGGCAATCGGCTGTGATACGGCGAACAGTCGTCGCGCCACCTCCCGCGACCCGCTCTGCACTGGGGTGCGCGTCGCGCCCGGCGACGGCCCACGCTCCGAGCAAGGCAACTTGAGAAAGCGTCGCGCCTCCTCGGCGACATCGTGGAAATCGAGGAGCCGGCAGCTTTCCCGGATGACGTCCAGCAGATCGCCATGCTCACCCGAGGCGGCATCGGTCCATTTACCGGCTGGTCCCTTTGAGGACTCTCTCAATCGGACGAACATGGAGCGACCAGGCGTGTTGCGGACATCACCGACCACCCAGTAGCGGCCTTGCCGACGGCCGTTGGAGAGATAGTAGCGGCACACCGCCTCGGCATCGCGCGCGAGACGGTGCGCCAGCTCGGAAGCGTCGCGCGGCATCACGCGGCCTCCCGCCCACCGATCCCCTCGACCGGATAGCGCTCCAGCACCTTGGCGAGGACGTCGATGCGGCTTCTATCTGTCGGCACGAACATGCGCAGCGTCCAGGAGATGATCTCGTGGAAGAGGCCATAAGCCTTGAGGCGGTCCCGCATCGCATCGGTGAAGCCTGACAGCTCGATGCGGTAGCCACCCATGACCTGAACCCGACGGAGCTGGAGGCCTTCGGCGAGCCCAAGGACAGTGCGGCCCGCCATAAGCGCGGTGAACGCGGCATCCGGAGTCAGCATCGGCGCGTCGGTTGCGAGCGTGCTTGCAACCCATGCGGGCGATACCTTGCGGCCGATGATGCGCTCACCCGCATCGGTCTGAAGCCGGTAGACGCGTGTTGACTCGTTCGGCAGCCGCTTCCAGATCGGCAGGAGTAAGCCCGTCACGATGTGGATGGTGCCGTCGGTGAACTCCGGCACGTCCGTGAGCTCGGCGGTCCAAGCGGTGGCGAAGCGCTTGCGGTCGGCTTCGATCCAATGGCTCTCCGCCATCGCCGTCAGGGCAACACCGTGGTGCTCCATCGGTCGGATCAGCCGCACGCGCCGCTCGACTTCACCGTCGTCGAGCATCAGACTTGGCGCCGGGACTTGCACGGCCGCACGGCCGGTGCGCTCGTTGACCAGCAGAACAGCACG
The DNA here is from genome assembly GCF_020194175.1 of Bradyrhizobium sp. BRP22. Taxonomy (GTDB): domain Bacteria; phylum Pseudomonadota; class Alphaproteobacteria; order Rhizobiales; family Xanthobacteraceae; genus Bradyrhizobium. The sequence continues at coordinate 56,273 of NZ_JADYVX010000028.1, forward strand.
CGGATCGGACAGCCGATCCAAAGCCTCCGCTAGCGTCACGGGTCGATTGCGCTGACGCTCGGTGATGGTGAGAAGCCGCGTCTCCGCGCCGGTCACCGGATGGGTGTAGATCGTGCGCCGATCCGCGATGACAAAGCTCTCGGCGCCGAGTGTCTCCAGACCGATATCGTAGGTCCCCGATGCGATGGCGCCTTCGACCCGCGCAGTCAGCAACTGCTCGAAGGCCGTGAACAGCACGTTCTGCAGCTCGATCGTCAGCGCCAGCAGCCGATTCAGGAAGGTGGTGATCGGCGGAAGCTCATCCCTGATGCCGCCATCATCCATAAGCTTCAGGCCGGTGGCCGCCTCGAACCTCTCGAGCGAGCAGCCTTCCACCTTGCCCCGGACCAGCAGCATGTAGAGCAGGCGCAGCGCATCGCGGCCGTAATGGCTCTCCAGATTGTCCTCTGGTCGAAACAGGCCCTGCCCGCCGGTCTGACGCTGGCCGCGCGTGATCGCGCCCAGCGTGTCGAGACGACGCGCGATGGTGCTGAGAAAGCGCTTCTCGGCTTTCACATCCGTCGCGATGGGGCGGAACAGCGGCGGCTGCGCCTGGTTGGTGCGATTGGTACGGCCGAGGCCCTGGATGGCGGCATCGGCCTTCCAGCCCGGTTCGAGCAGGTAGTGGACGCGCAGGCGCCGGTTTCGTGCCGACAGCTCGGCATGGTAGCTCCTGCCAGTGCCACCTGCGTCCGAGAAGACGAGGATGCGCTTGACGTCATCCATGAAGGCAACGGTTTCCGCAAGATTGGCCGAACCGGCACGGTTCTCGACCACGAGGCGGTCGCCCTTGCGGATGACGCGGCGGGAGCGCCCGGTCACCTCGGCGACCATATCGGTGCCGAACCACTGGATAATCTGGTCGAGCGCGCCGGGCACGGGCGGGAGCGAGGCGAGCTTCTCGATCAGGCGGTCGCGGCGGGCAACCGCCTCGCGGCTCTCGACCGGCTGGCCGTCACGGTAGACGGGCCGGGACGAAAGATTGCCTTCCGAGTCGGTGAAGGGCTCGTAGAGCTGCAGCGGGAAGGAATGGGCGAGATAGTCGAGCACGTACTCGCGCGGGGTGATGTCGACCTGGATGTCGCCCCATTCCTCCGTCGGGATCTCCGCCAGCCGGCGCTCCATCAGCGCTTCGCCCGTGGAGACGATCTGGATGACGGCGGCATGGCCGGCTGCGAGATCGCGGTCGATCGAGCCGATCAGCGAGGGCGTCTTCATCGAGGTCAAGAGATGGCCGAAGAAGCGCTGCTTGGCGCTCTCGAAGGCCGAGCGCGCGGCAGATTTCGCCTGCGCGTTCAGCGTTCCGATTTCGCCAGTGATGCTCGCAGCCTGCATGGCTGCGTCGAGGTTGTTGTGGATGATGCTGAATGCGCCGGCATAGGCGTCGTAGATACGGATCTGCTCCGGCGTGAGCTGGTGCTCGATCAGTTCGTATTCGACGCCCTCGTAGGAGAGTGAGCGAGCCGCATATAGTCCGAGCGCCTTGAGGTCGCGGGCCAGGACTTCCATGGCAGCGACACCGCCCTCCTCGATCGCCTCGACGAACTCGGCCCTGGTCGCGAACGGAAAATCCGCGCCACCCCACAGGCCGAGGCGTTGGGCATAGGCAAGATTATGGACCGTCGTGGCGCCGGTCGCCGAGACGTAGACCACGCGGGCATTTGGCAGGGCGTGCTGAAGCCGAAGCCCCGCGCGTCCCTGCTGTGAAGGCGGCTGGTCACCGCGTTCGCCCTTGCCGCCGGCGGCATTTTGCATCGCATGGGACTCGTCGAAGATGATGACTCCGTCGAAATCGGAGCCCAACCATTCGACAATCTGCCGAACGCGCGAAAGCTTCTCGCCGCGCTCATCGGTGCGCAGCGTGGCGTAGGTTGTAAAAAGGATGCCTTCGGTGAGCCGGATGGGAGTGCCTTGGCGGAAGCGAGAAAGCGGTGTGACGAGCAGCCGCTCCATGCCGAGCGCCGACCAGTCGCGCTGCGCATCCTCGATCAACTTGTCCGACTTGCTGATCCAGACGGCCCGGCGCCGACCCTTCAGCCAGTTGTCGAGCAGAATGCCCACGACCTGACGGCCCTTGCCAGCGCCGGTCCCATCGCCAAGGAACCAGCCACGGCGAAAACGGACAGCATTCTCAGCGTCGTCGCGCGCGGCAGTGACGAGGTCGAAGGTCTCGTCGACCGTCCACGAACCGCTAAGGAAATCGGCATGCGCTTCGCCGGCGTAGATGATGCTTTCGAGCTGAGCGTCCGACAGCACGCCACCGGTGAGGAGATCGCTGAGGAGATGCGGCCGGTAGGAGGGCTTGGGTGGTGCGACCGAGGCCATCGCCGCCGACTGGACGAGCTTGGTCGGATGCGCCTGAGCGCCGGGAATGCGGATCGACTGCAATCCGTATTCTTCATAAAGCGCATCAGTCAGGTGGGCGCCCTCGGGCGGCGCCCAGTCCAGGGTTTCATAGGCGAGTTCGACACCTTGCGGCTCGGCAATCGCCGCGGCTTGAGGCCGCGAGGCCGCGCGCGCCAGATAGCCGCGGACAGTCCGGGGCCCTGCGGGACTGCCGGACGTCGCCACGGGAAACGTCGTGGCAATCGGGTCTCGCGGCGGAACGTGGTCGGCTATCCAGCCGAGGAGCGTCCCTACGTCGGGCGCGATCCCGACCGACGGCGGAAACCGCGCCGGGTCGGCTGCCGGCACACGGTCGATTACGGTGAGGCGCGTTTCGATCGTGGTGCCGTGCTTGGCATAGACTGCGCCGTCGATCGCCGCGGTGAAGACGATGCGGCCGCGCTCCTGCAGCCGGACGAAGGCCTCGCGCCAGGCGGGCGTTTCTGGTCCGAAGCTGGCTCCGGTGATCGTCACCAGCCGTCCGCCGTCGGCGAGACGCGCCAGCGCCGAGGCGACGTGGCGATAGGCGGCATCGGCCATCCGACCACTGACATTCGCCATCGCCGAGAAAGGTGGGTTCATCAGCACGACAGTCGGCGCGACCGTGCGATCGAGGTGATCGTCGATCTGTGCGGCGTCGAAGCGCGTCACGCTGCGACCAGGAAAGACATGGGCGAGCAGATCAGCGCGGGTCGCTGCCAATTCGTTCACAACGATCGGCGCGTCGGCAAGCTCTGCGAAGATAGCGAGGAGACCCGTGCCCGCCGACGGTTCGAGAACCAAGTCGGCGGGTGTCATCGCGGCCGCTGTCGCGGCGGCGAATCCCAACGGGATCGGTGTCGAAAACTGCTGAAAAGTCTCGCTCTCTTCGGAGCGGCGCGTGTGGGTTGGAAATAGGCTCGCGATCCGCGTGAGCATCGGCAGCATCTTGGCGGGCGACGCCGCCCTTGTTCGCATCGCCTGGCCATACTTGCGCAAGAACAGCACGGTCGCGGCCTCACAGGCGTCATACGCCATCTTCCAGGTCCAAGCCCCGCTGCCGTCGCCCGCGCCGAATGCGCTTTCCATCGCTGCACGCAGGGCCTCAGCATCGACGCGCTGGCCGCGTTCGAGAGCGGGCAGCAGGCGATTGGCGGCGGCGACGATGGCGGAGGCTAGATCTGTGGCAAAGCGGCATGAACCGGACGCATTTGCGCCGGGAAAAACATCCATCATGGGAGATTTCTTTCGGAGAGCGGAAATGGGTCGAGCCGCGCGGCGCTCTCTTAAGATCCGCCACGGCTCAAACCCGGCCCGGCCCGCCTCTCCCTCTCTTGGGTCCGCCACGACAAATTGGCCGGCGCGAAAACGCCGACCCTCGATGTCAGAAAGCATCAATCACGATTGCGTCGAACCGAGCAGGTGATAGGCACGCTTCTTGACGTTGGGAATGCGGTACAACCCGCCATGTTGCGGTTCACGGTACAGCACCGAGCGATGGCTGCGCGGATCGGCCACCACCTCGAACCGATCGAAACGGCCTCCATTGGAGAACAGCAAGGCCTCCTCGAAGACGATGGTCTGGCCGGGGCGCGGAGATGGCTTTCGCGAGAGCGCGCGGCGCGCCATCGCGTTTTCACGACATCGATCGCGCCATCCTTGCGCGTAAGGGCGATCGGTCGGCGTGAGCAGGTCGAGGATTGCTTGCGGGCAGTCGGCTTCATTCGGCCCAACGGTTTCGTCCATGTCCTTGTAGCCGAAAATGTAACCCTCGCGGTCGCGCGGGTTGTAACGGACCAGGCAGACCGCAGCCCAGACCGTGCGCTCGCCAGCGGCGAGGCGAACGGTTTCGACGGCGGCATAGTAGACGCGCATCGCTACCAGAGCTGAGCGCAGCACTTTCGACGTGACATCGGACCGCGTGAAGGTGAACTGCGCGTCGAGATATTGTCGCGGGCGGAATAGCGGCCAAGCGATTGCATGTAGAGCCATCCCATGATGGACCTCCTTTCGACTAAGGCTGATGATGCGAAAAGCCCGGCGCGGGTGGCCGGGCTGAGGGATGAGGGTTGCAACGAAGAGCTGCGGGCAGCGATGCTGCCCCGCAGCGGCTGATCATTCGGCTGCGACGGCGCGCGGCTGTTCACTCTCGGTGGTATCGCTCGTTTCTTCCTCGTCACCGGAGAGGAATTCGGGGAGCGGCTCGGCTGAGGCGGTCCCCTTCGACAAAGCCACATCAGCGAGACGCAGTGGTTCGGGGAGCCAGCCGGTGCCCTCGAGCAGGCGCTCAGCCTCCTTGGCCATCTCGGTTTTCTTGAGATGGTCGATCAGTTGTGCAGCGCCCTCGCCCTTGGCCTCACGGACGGCTTCGAGAATCCGGATCTTGGTGACGCGGCCAAGGTAGTTCTCGACCGTCGGCCGCCATCCGGCCTCGGCCATGTCGAGGCCGACAGCATGCGCAAGGCGGTCCGCCTGATCGAGCCGGCGGCGCAGGCCGTGGGCGGTGACGCCGGTGCCACCATGGCGATCGACCTTCTCGAACAATGCGTTGACGCCGAAGGAGACGCAGTGGGCGAGCAGCGATAGCCGGCTGATGTCGTCGAGCGCGAGGAGCCAGTCCCACAATGCGGCGTCGTCCGCTGGCACGTCGGCCTTCCAGGCCGCGTGCCGATCCATGATGGACTTCCCGGACGCGCTGTCCTTCAGGTGCGGTGTCTGTACGGGAAGCTGGACATGGCGGACGCCGGCTTCGAGACATGCCGGCCCATAGGTCTGGTGGAAGGCCTCGACACACAGCTTGTGCAGAAGCGCGGTCATCGCGACCTGGGGATGGCAAGCGACCGCATCGCGCAGCGCCAGCGTGCGATGTGCGGTCAGCTCCATGACGAGCCGGTCTGGCAAGGGCCTGATCGCATCCTCGTCCTCCTCCTCATCCGGGGGCGCCTGGCCGCCAACCGTGATCACGGTGCGCTGCGCCGGTGGAGCGCCCTGGTCGTCATCACTGGCGCCCGGCGTGGCGGCGGTCTCGGGATCCGGCTCCGCAGTTGCTGCAGCAAACGCCGTTTCGTCCTCGCGGCGGACATAGCCCCGCTCGACCCGCAATGAGCCTTCGGCATCGATGCTGACAAAGGCGCCAGCATGGACGATCTCGGCCGGGTTGAAGACGCACGGCCGGTTCTCGAAGGCATCTAACGCTGCCTCAAGTTCGCCGAGCCTCGCGTCCACCTCATCGGGCAGTTCGTCGGCGTCCTCGAATTTCGCTTGCAGCGCGGTGTATTCGGCCTGGAGCGCATCGAGATTCGCCTGCTCCTCGGCAGCGAGATCCGCAGGCTGGCCCTCGAGCCGATGGAGTCCGTGGTCGTGGCCATAGGGAAAGCTGGCGGCGACCTCGATCCACTTCCAGCCCTCGGCGGCGATCGCTTCGGCTTGTGCCCGCAGCTTCTCGGCGACGAGGCACTCAAGCAAAGCGACGTCCTCGAGCCAGCCGCCGCCGTCCTCTTCGAAGAGATCGTGCAGCACGTTGCCGCCGGCCGCCTCATAGGCGGCAAGGCCGACGAACCGCGCGCGCTTGTCGGAGGCCTTCACCGCTCGCTCCGTCAGCATACGCCTGATCTGATACGGCTCGTCGTAGCCCGATTTGTTGACATTCTCCCAGACCTGTTCCTGTCGGGCGTGATCGGCGGTGACTGAGAACGCCATCAGTTGTTCGAGCGACATGCCATCGTCGGCATAGGCGTCGAGCAGCTTCGGGGAAACGGTCGCGAGCCGGAGCCGCTGCTTCACCACGCTCACGGATACGAAGAAGATAGCCGCGATATCCGCCTCGGACCGCCCTTGCTCGCGCAGGGTCTGGAATGCCCGAAACTGGTCGAGAGGGTGAAGGGCGACGCGATGCACATTCTCAGCGAGCGAGTCCTCTTCGGCGGAAATCTCAGTGCCGGCTTCGCTGACGATGCAGGGGATCGGTGCGGTCTTGGTGAGGCGCTTCTGTTTCACCAGCAGTTCGAGCGCGCGATAGCGGCGGCCACCGGCCGGCACGTCGAACATGCCGGTCTCCTGCCTGTCGGCATCCAGGATGGGCCGGACGTTGAGACTTTGCAGGAGCTTCCGCCGGGCGATGTCCTCGGCGAGATCCTCGATCGAAATACCCGCCTTAGTGCGGCGGACGTTGGATTGGGAGAGCACGAGCTTGTTAAAGGGAATGTCGCGCGAGGGCGACATTTTGATTTTCTGATTATCCTTTGCCATATCAGTTTCTCCGGAACGGGGGGCCAAAACCCTCTCTCGGTCTCCAACCCATTCACGAAGAACGCCCGCCCTCCTCTCCCTCTTAATGACGGCCAGCGACGTGAGCGGCGTTGCGGCCCGACTGCTCAACGAGACGGGGTTCAGTCCGCGCTCGAAGCTCGAGGTCAGTCGGGCGTAATGGGCTGGGCGAATCTCCTTGCCGCGAAGACCGGCGACGCTTCGCGCTTGCGAGAGATACACCGCGCATTGTGCGACGTGTCTTTGTAGGATCGACCCGAGACAGCGATGGAATCGCGTCACTGTCCCTCCCGTTGCAGAGCGGCGACCGCAAAGCGCAGCGAGCGTTCATCGAGCACGATCCGTCCTGCCTTCCGAGCCGCCCACGCATAGACCGACAGCGGGAACGTGGCTTCGAACAGGATGTCGCGCTCGATACCCGAACCAAAGGGAAGCTCCATCGCCTCCATTTCAGCGAGACTGAAGGAACCAAGCTCGGGTTCGCCGAGATCGGCGAGACCGAACAGGGTGTCGCCGTCCTCATCGAGCTCGGTCGCGAGCCAGGTGCCGATGCCAAGTGGGTTAAAGAACTTCACCACCGGCACGTGGTCTAGGCCGCGACGGCGACCGTTCGCGAGCAGACGCGCGCGCAAATCTTGCGTGAGCAGGATCATGCCACCCTCCGCCCGTCTGACTGTTCGTCCTCGGACGGCTGGATCTCCGGCAAGAAGCCGAGGATGTAATCCGCGGCCTTACTGGCCTGGCTCGCAGCGCGCACGATGGCCCGGTTGTCCTCGCGCATCGTCTCGAGCCATGAGCCAATGTAATCGGCATGACGCACCGTCGGCACGATGCCAAGCGAGGCACAAGAAAATGCGGCACACAGTTCGGCGATCAACTCCTCGAAGGCGTATTTCGTGGTGCCGTATGAACCGCTGAGGTCGCGATTGAGGCGCGAAGAATGACCGCTGGCATGGCCAAGTTCATGGAGCGCCGTGCGGTGCCAATTGATCGGCTCGAAGTAGGCAGCCGGCGGCGGGACCTGCACATAATCTTCGGCCGGCACATAGAAGGCGCGATTGCCGCCGATGCGAAAATTGATGCCGGAGGCCTTGATCAGCGCTTCAACTCTCGGCTCGATCAAACCTGGCGGCGGAGGCGGTGCGGCGGTCACGATCGCCGCAGGCAAATCCTCGCACTGATCGGTGTTGAAGACCGTAAAGCGCTTCAGGAATGGGATCGCCTGCGCTTCGTCGCCGGTGTCGCTCGCGCGCTGCTTTTCATCGACCGGCACGAAGCGGTCGGCATAGACCACGGTGATGCCGCGCTCACCCTTGCGGACGTGGCCGCCGAGCGACAGCGCCTGGCGGAACGTCAGCCAGCTTTGGCCCGCGAAGCCGTGCTCGATGACTGCGCCCCAAAGGATCAGTACATTGATCCCGCTGTATTGTCTGCCGGTCACAGCGTTCTTTGGCATCGCCAGTGGCGCCTTCGTAGCCGCCGTCCCCCACGGCTGAACCCAGGGCACACGCCCGGCTTCCAGCTCGGCGATGATCTTGTCAGTGATTTCGTCATAAAGGCTCGCCCGGCCTTCACCGGCGCGGCCGCTGGAATGATGTTTCTTCATCGCGGGTCTCCGCGACGGGCGCCACGAGGCTCTCTCGCAGCTCCAACCCGTCACGGCGAAGCCGCCGCCCTCTCACTCTTCGGCTCACATTGGCTGGATTCGAGCAACCAGGGCAGACAATAGTGCGCGGATTACACTCGCTGCATCAGAAGCAGCGTGAAATAGTCAATCAATGCAGCGCAAGCGGAGATCATCGCCGAAGGCGAGGCCTGGAAGAAGGGCAGCCGCAGGAGCGTCAGCATAGCGCCGCCCCTTGGCGGGACGCGGGACCGACTGCTGTCCTTAAGACCGGTTAACAAGGCACCCGCAGGAGGGTCAGCATCGCGCCGGCGCGGAACGCGGCGGGACCCGGGACCGAGTGCCTCCGGCGGAGGACACATTATTATCTTACTGCGCGCGAGGGATCGAAGCGTCCGGCCGAGACGCTGCGCGGCTCGGTTCACGAGAGCCCAGTGCCGGACTTGCCGCACGCGCTCAAAACCCGGCTAACAAAACCTAGGCCCGTGGGAGCGACACCTCTTCCCGACTCCTTGTCTGTGCGTCGTAGATTCTGACCTGAAGCATGGGAAAACGTTTCTTCAGCTCCTCTGCGCCGGCCTTGGCCCCGTCTCTGGTCGCAAATTCGGCTTTCAGTCGACCATCCACTTCCAGCGCGTAGCCTGACGTGGGGAGTTCCTGGGCAGCAGCAACCATCTGTCTTTTTCTCGCATTGGGGCTGATGGAGGACGATTGCTTAGCGTGAGTCGCTCAAATCGCGCCAGTGGAGCATGGATTGTGGATCATCGTGAGGATGCTGTCCTGTGCGGGATTGGCCGTCGTGGCCTGATTCGTGGGACCACTGCTCAGATGTCTTCGCGCAGACCGAGAAAGAAGGGATGCCGCACCTTGCCTTCGGCAGACTTGGCGCGATACTCGATTTCCGCCAGCAGCTTCGGTTCGACCCAGATGCCGCGATGCGCGATCCGCTTTGTATAAGGCTGAGTCTTGCGGATGAGCGGCGTCAGACGCTTGTGCAAGTCCGCGGCGGAGTCCTTGTCGAACCTGTGGTCGACCTTGCCGGCGTAGATGAGATCCTTGCCCTTGCGGCGGGCGAGATAGATGCCGTCCCATTTTTCGCCGTCGAGCGCAAAGCCGGCAATCCGTCAGCGTCTCTCGCTGCTGGCAGGTCTTTTTGACCCAGACGTTGCCACGACCAGAGATCTAGGCGCTGTCGCGCACCTTTGAGACGACCCCTTCAAGACCGACCTTGCAGGCGTGCCGATACATCTGCCCGCCATCGATATCGAAACTTTCGCTGAACTGGACAGGCGTACCATCGATGATGTGCCTGAGCTCAGCCTTGCGCGCGAGCAAGGGCAGCTTTCGCAGGTCATGTCCATTCAGATGAAGCAGGTCGAAAGCAACCAGGACGATTTTGGTCGATCTGCCCTTCAACTCGTTCTGCAGCACTGAAAAATCGGTGATGCCACTTGCCGATGGTACGACCACCTCGCCATCGATAATGGTAGAGCCGGCCTCGATCTCGGACGCGTCAGAAGCGATTTTGCGGAAGCGCTTGGTCCAGTCGTTGCCGCGGCGGGTAAAGACCTTCACCTGCCCATCGTGGAGATGCACCTGGACACGGTAGCCGTCGAACTTGATTTCGTGAATCCAGCGCGCGCCGTCCGGCACCTTGTCGACGGAGGACGCCAAGGCCGGCTCGATGAACCCGGGATAAGACGCCTCGATGGCGATGGCCTTCTTGCGCCGCGCCGCCACTCCATAACTCCACGCAACTGACATGATTCAAGCCGAATTGGCCCAAACGTTCCGAACCTCGGAACTGTCACTGTCGATCGTGCATTGCGCAATGGCAAGACGAAGCCTCAGGCGAAAGCAAAGAAGAAAACGACGCGCGGGCGCAAGCAGGACCTGTCGTGGCGGACAGATTACGAGGTTCGCTACGAGGCGAAAGAGAAGTGCCGCTTCAAGGCGGCCGTAAAGAAAGCGGTCAAAAAGGTCGGCGCCAGCCGCAAGCGTGTTGAGCGGGCGCAGCCGCAAGAAGAAGTAATCGGGCCTGCCCCACTCGACGCCCCGCTAGAAGGAGTCCGCGAGCGCGATCTCCGTTCAGCGCATTGATCCGGCGCGCCGCTTCATGAAAGCTCAAATCCGCCGCTGGCTGATAGGCCTCCTCGGCGAGCCCCTTCGGCCGCAAGGCCTGGGCGCGGGTCATCGGGCTGGCAAGCCGCTCCGAGACGGAGGGTATTTGGATGCCGTGGCTTTCATTTTCCGTCTCCCTGCATACATCTGTAACTTGACTCTGTGTTCTCTTTTTGTTCTAAGAAGCCATGGACAACCGAATTAATGAAATCCGCCGCAAGATCAGTGTCTTGCGGGCCGAAATGGTGCGCGTCGCGGACGCCATGCACGATCAGATCCGGCACGATCTGGACAGCACGGAATCCGCGCTCCAGCTGATGGCGATGCGCAAAGAGCTCGCCGCCCTGGTGGCCGAATGGAAGGCGGCCGGCGGCAGCGAGCACCTGCCGACCATCCAGGAGCGGCTCAACGCAAACAACCGGCCGGCCCAGAAGCCGAAGACCGTCACGCATCGCTGACCATGACCTTAGCCGGGAGCGATCGATGGACCGCAATCTGGTTCTGCTCAATCGCAACATCGCCCGGCTCAGGCGCGACGTTAGGATGCAGTCTTCCGAAATCGAGCAGCTGATCGCGGCTGATCTCGACTGCACGCCCGCGGCCCAACGCCTGATGCGGGCGCAGGCCGATCTCGTTCTCTACATCGAAAAGAGGGAGCGGCTCATGGCGCCGGCCGCGCGTGAGTGACGATCCGCTGCCGCTGAGGATCCTGGAGTTGCGCGCGCGGATCGCCGAGCTCTCAGGCACCATCCGGCAGCTGCAGCGCTCGGGCTTCGATGAGGCCGCCCCGCGCCTCTTGATTTCAAGAAAGCGGGCGGAGCTTGAGGATCTGACGCACCGGACCAATCAGCGCTTGCAAGGAGACTGACGCTTTGGCCCACGACCCCGCGAAATGGTACGACGAGAAGGACGACAATCCGCCGTGGATCAAGGCGCTCGCCGACGTACGTCGCCAGGCGACGCTCGAAGGTTACTGCTACAACCATGTGCAGCCGATCATCGTCGCGATCGATCAGTATGCCGAAGCGGCGCTCGGCAACCGCGAGTATTTCCTGAACAGACCGCACCGGATTGGCTGACGCCTGTGGCATTGGTGAACACCTTACGAACGGCGGCCTTATCGACGCTCCTATCGGTTTGGAGCCCGGCCCTGGCCGGTGACCTGATCGCCCAGGCCAGTATCATCGACGGCGACACGCTGGAAATTCACGGAACGCGGATCCGCCTTTGGGGAATCGACGCGCCGGAGAGCAGCCAGTTGTGCCGCGACCAGGACAGCTCCCCGTACCGATGCGGAGCCCAGGCAGCGAACGATCTCGACGCCTTCATTGCGCGGCGCCCAGTAAGCTGCATGCCCATCAACCTGGATCAGTACGGGCGAACAGTTGCGACCTGTTCGGCCGCCGGCGCCGATCTTGGCGAGTGGTTGGCCCGCAAGGGACTTGCGCTGGACTGGCCGCACTTTTCAAAGGGGAGATACGAGGCCGCGCAGCGCGACGCTGAACGTGCCGGCCGCGGAATCTGGAGGGGCAGCTACGTTGAACCATGGCTCTATCGAGCCTGCATTCGCGCGAACGGATCCCCGGCCAACTGTTCGGACGACGCGAACGCGCATCCTTGAGGACAGCCCAATGTGCAATCTCTATTCGATCACAACGAACCAGGCAGCAATTATTGCGCTGTTTCGCGTGATCAATCGCTATGTCGGCAATCTGCCCCCGATGCCCGGCGTCTTTCCCGACTATCCGGCTCCGGTCGTGCGCAACACCGATACCGGGCGCGAGATGGCGATGATGCGCTGGGGCATGCCGCCGCCTCCACGGGCCGGCCAATTTCCCGTAACGAATATCCGCAACACATCCTCGCCCCATTGGCGCGCCTGGCTGAAGCCGGAGAACCGCTGCCTCGTCCCGGGCAATAGCTTCGCCGAATACGCCCCCGAAGCAAACCCTGACACCGGCAAGAAGGATGTCGTCTGGTTCGCGCTGGACGACCATCGGCCACTGTTCGCCTTCGCCGGTATGTGGACCGAGTTCAAGGGAGATCGTGGTCCCAAATCGAAACCAGTCCCGGGCCCTCACCTCGTCTACGGATTCCTCACGACCTCACCAAATGCGGTCGTTGAGCCAATCCACGCGAAGGCGATGCCTGTTCTCTTGATTACAGATGAAGAGCGCGATGTCTGGATGCGTGCGCCCTGGGATGAAGCTAAAAATTTGCAGCGGCCGCTACCCGATGCTGCGCTCAAGATTGTTGCCCGCGGCGCCGATAAGGAGGACACAGTCGTTCCTTGAACGCGCGCCAAGTTAGACGAAGCCACAAAAGCAATTGCTGAATTTTTCGGATGAGCGCCCGATCGCGCCGAATACGGGCCGTTCCGGCAGAGCCTGCGGGATGGTGCCCGCAAGCACACCCTGATGCCAAACCGGGATCAGGATGGCGATGGCAGCGCCATCGCCGCCACTTGTGCTTAAGGCGCCTCTAATGCCAGCCGGCAGGGACGGCGAAGCGTTTTCGGTCCGAAGATCTCGGGACGCCGCGCGAACCAGGGCGGTAGCTAACTTGTAGCACAAGTCGCTCCTTTCCGCGTGAGCGGTATGGGGACCACAAACCAGAACCACGCCAGGACCTGAACCGCGAGATTGATCGCAAAGGCGGTCTGGTAAGCGACTTCCGGGTAGTGCCCTTGCTGCGGAATCCAATGCTGGATTACCAGGCCCGTCACATACTGCGTCAGAAATGCGCAACCAATGTGGAAGACATTGAGTGCTGCGTTGGCACGTCCAGCAAGCTCCTTGGGAAAGAAGTCGGCGAGAACTGCGTAGCTGAGGACGGTCGCCGTGCTGACCGCAGCAACAACGCCCCATGGAAGACATGACGGCAAAGGTACGCGTAGGATCACTGCGAGCTGAGCAAGGAAGAACACCATCGCGACAAACCCGAGCAGCGCTCGCGGACTAATATCCAGCTTGCGGACCTTTTGAACGATAACGCCGAGTATAAGTGCGCTCACACTGGATGCGAGCGCCATGACGAATAGATTCCAGAGCAATTCTGGCCGATCGAGGCTCTCGACATCGGAGAACCATCGCGCCGCCCACAAGCCCTGTAGGGCCCAGGCTGTCCCAACGCAGCTCGCCGAAAGGGGTGCCAACCGCCAGAAACGAGGGTCCATATAAACGGTCTTTAGACCGGTCGTCCGCCCAACTGATGCCGGGGGCGAGGACACTTTTGGGACGACAAGGAAAATAGCGAGCGCGCATCCCGCCGACGCGATAGCGAGTATTTCAAACAATCCACGCCAGCCGATCGAAACAAGGAGATATTCGGCCGGCATAGTTGCTGTCACGGCGCCCAACCCTGCCAGCATGATCATCACGCCGTTGAGCAATGGGATCCGTTCACTGGGGAACCAAAGGATGATGGCTTTCAGTCCAGCCGTCAGGGCTGCGGCAACACCGAGGCCGATCAACGCTCGGCCGACGAGAAGAAACCAAAAGCTATCCGAAGCGGCGAACAGCGCTGCGCCCACCGCTGCCGCCAGTAACACCACACTCTGGATGTGCCGAGGACCATATCGGTCCAACAACACACCGATTGGAATCTGGGCGGCAGCAAAGGTCAGGAAATAGACGGAAGTCAGAAGGCCAAGATCATCCGCGCCCAGGCCAAATTCCGATATCAGCGGCTCAGCTATCGTCGCATTGATCGTCCGGAACAGAAACGAAAGGAAGTAAGCGGCGACAAAGGGCAAGAAGACGCGCAGAATCAAAAGCCACTGTAGTGTGGCACGTACTGCGCCGCGGCGCAGAACCGCATCGCAGGACGATGGCGGCCGTTCCGTTTCGCCCGCTACATTCGTTGCGTCCGTATCCGATTTCGTTCGGCACTTTCTCCTTTCCTTCTCAGGAGCCGCCGGGCGCCGTGGCACCTCGCCCACGTCAATTGCCATGCGGCGCTCCGGCTTATTGACCGTTGAGCCCGTCGGGGGTTCTTTCTGGCTTGATCCGGTCCACGGAGCTTCCTGCCTCGCTGCACCGACCCGTTCAATCGTGTCCCCCATGAGAGACCGTCCCGCTTGAACGCGCTTTGCCACTTGTGCAGCGAGCTCGTCGAAACGGTCGGATCCAAGCCTGCAGGCTGCGCGCTGAGCGTTTGCCGACAGCACCGGCGTGGTTGCGAGATGAAATCGCGCATGGAGAGCGACGGTCTCGCTTACGATTCGCAGGTCGTGACCGAGCTGCTCGAGTTGACGGCTGATGGCATTCAGGCGACTGTCCACCGAGGGCTCATCAATGTCATCGCCAAGATCCAGGAAGCGATCGAGGGCCGCCTCAACAAGTGCCGATTTGCTAATGCCTGGACCTTGGGCTGCAGCCGCGAGCCGTCCGCCGACGCGTTCTGAGAGATAAATACCAACCAGCGGCTTCACAGAGGCGCTCCGCCGCAACGCAACTCAGCCGTCCTCGTCTCCTTCCGGATCGCCCTGATCTTGTTGGCCGGAGCACGATGAGGCCAACTCCCTCGTTCGACGGCACTCAGGAACCGTTCGACTTCTGCGTTGAATGCTGCAGGCTCTTCGAGATTGATCCCGTGCCCGGTATTGGGGCACATCCAAAGACCGGCGGCGGGTATCGTCGATTTCAGCATAACGTTGGTCTGCACGCACGGCTCGTCCTCATCACCCACCGCGAGCAGGACCGGGATCGTCATCTGCGAAAGCTGATCACGGAAATCGTGTAAAGACGGGCGTACCGCCTGGCACTGGCTCATCGTATTCGACATACCGCACGCCGAATGCCCCTTGAGCCGCTCAACGAACTCTCGCCAACCTTTCGGATCCTTGTATTTCAGCTGAATGCGCGTGGAATGATGCGCCATCCTCCCGGCCATCGACTCCATGCCTCGTGCGGCCAGGGCGTGCGCAAGAACGGGCATTTTCTTCAACCAAGGTTCACGATCCGACGGTAGAGAACCCGATCCTGCTCCGGCCGCGACGATGGCCCGGGCCTTTTCGGGATAGCGCAAGGCAAACAGCAGAGCCGCATATGCGCCCATGCTGGATCCAATCAGGTGGGCGCGTGAGATTGAGAGGCCGCTCATGACGGCATCAATGTCTCGCACAGAAAGCTCCCAGCCATACGCAGCTGGCTCGTCCGGGACCTCGCTGGGTGGATATCCGCGCGCATTGAAGGTGATACAGCGGTAGGCGCGGGAGAAGTAACGGACCTGCGCTTCCCAGCTTCGCAAGTCTGATTCGAATTCATGAACGAAAATAATCGGATCGCCTCGACCGTACTCCTCGAAATACAATTTGATTTCGGATGACTCGATATAAGGCATCATCACCACCAATTCGCGAACTGTAGGCAACGCGCGACGCGCAAGGATGGCCGTTATGGGCTAAGAGCAGCTATAACTCAGGTGTCGATTTTGACCGCATCGGATTTCGACACGTCCTGGGCGTCGAAACGACTGCAAAGCCGCTCGTCTCGGCTTGCTTACTCCTCAAATTGGATCTTGCTTGACCTTCGATGACATTTACCAATCGAGCAGTCCACTCGTGCCGGCCTGTCCGCAAGAGCTTTGGTGTCCGACATGAGTGCGTGTGAACGCTGGCTTACCGTCCATTGAACGGATGGTGCAGAAGCAACATCTCAACCTGGGCCGCGAGCCATCTGCCAAAGTTCAAAGGATGATCTACGTTGCGAAATTGAGGTCACGTCTGGGTTCGGGTTACTCGAGCCTGGCCCCGGATGCTTGAAGATACGCTCCATCACGACAAGAGCTGCTGAACCCTATGTTTCAGGAGCGAATCATCGCGACACACGGCCCATTCCAAAAGCGTCTGCCGCACCGTGGTTCCCAGAATGCCATGAGCCGCCAATCGATCGAAAACGAGCGATCGGTCCTCTTCTACGCGTGTCCGGATGAGGTCCGACAGCAAGCGTACGTCATATCCACGCTGGGCTCCCTGAATAGCCAAAATGAATATTTCTTCTTCAAGCCAGGTCCCACCCAAAAAGATGATACCAGTGTCCGACGAGCCGAGAGCGTCTGTAAACCGGCGATCGCGCCAAATGGAGAGGACATCGCCGTCAAGCTGCTTTGTCGACCCCATAAGTTGCTCAATAGCTCCTGTCCCGAACGACTGCCATTCGCCGACAACGATTGACGCAACAGCGAACAATTCGAGCCCTGCCTTCAGCAACGGCAGACCGGGATAGCGCGCGGCAAGACCAGCCGAAGCCAGCGTTTCGCCGCGCGACAGATTGACCAGAACCACTCGACTATGTCGCGGATCCGCGAGCATCGATGTATCAGATCCTTGCTAGACGGTTCTCGCGAGGCGCGGTCATCAGGCGGCAACTTTGACGATATCGGGAGACACGAGCACAGGGCCGGCAACATCGGCCTGGCCGTACATCCGGTGAAGCGCCTGTTCGGACGTGTCGAGGAAGCCGGCGACCGCCATGGTCGATCCGACCTGCTGCGGAGCGGCGATCCGTTGCAACGGCCAGCCCGCTCGCCGAAGAATACGTTCCATACGGGTATCGGTGACTGTCACAACGCTGTCAACGCACACGCCACGCGCTGCTTCGATCATGGCGGCAAACAGTATGAAAGTTGCGCGGTTGAGACCGCTGCCGCCCTGCTCGGCGGCAAGCTTGGTGTCGATGCAAAAGCGCGAGCTTTCGAGAATTCTTTCGTCGCGCGGCGCTGCTGTCCCGCCGAGTAGGACAGGAAAGGTGTCGGCCAACATTGTCGGTCCAGTGGTCGGAAGCAACCGAACCGAGCCGACCGGCTCCCCAACGTCCGATAGCAAAATGAGATATGTTGGACCGAGAGCGTCATAAACATCGAGCTCGAACTCACCGGAAACGGACACCGACCAGTCGAGCCTCTCCTTGAAGACGCGCCGCCGCAGCCGATACATCGCGGCGAGCAAATCCAGATGACAGCCAAATTGAGGGGTGTGAAGTGCGATGACGTGCATGCCGACCTCCTAAAAATATCGGGAGGCCTCAAGACCAGAAAGCGACCTCGCAATCGCCTGTCAGATTTTACAGGTCGGCTCAGCTCAATATGACTACGTTAGACCATCCTGGATGAAATACAAATAGCATCGGACCGGACTGGTGGGCCCGGCCTCCTTCGCATCTCTCGCGAACAGTCTATGTGGGTGGCTAAGACAACAGACCGCGTCGCATGGCTTCCGCGACGCACTGAGCAATTGAAGCTGCACCAAGTTTGCGGCGCGCATTCTCGAGATGAAACGCCACAGTGCGGGGCGAAACGCCGATCAGGACGGCGATATCGGCGACAGTCTTGCCTTGCGCGGTCCACGCCAGGCATTGGCGCTCCCGCTGCGTGAGGTCACTTCCGACCTGCTGCTGCCCTGTAGCTGGCAAGTCCAGCCTGACGGCGACATGGGTATGAAAATACAAGGCAACGAGTTGCACGACATCCTTCGATTGAGCAACAAGCCGTTCAGGGTGCACTTCGCGATCACCGGTTGCGAGCGTGAATGCGGCCATCCCTCCGAATCCGGCCCTAATTGGCACAGTGATACCCGATCTAATCCCGAAGCTTCTGGCCTCATCGAAGAAGCGACGCTGCTCGCGATTTCCGATCGGCGCTGCTCCCTCCCCTCCCCAACTGAACAATGCGTGCTCGAGACGTGCGCGGCGCACCACAGGATCGAGCTGTTGATAGCCAAGTCGAAAATAGCGGCTGGTCCAGGAGTTCGGATACGACGAGATCAGCATCGGCGTATCACTGGTTAGGCGCAGATAGGCAAATCGCTGGAAGCCGAGCCTCTCGGTTAGCCGAGTGGCAACGCGCTCGCATGCATCCGGATCATTGGCGGTCTGAATCGCATCAACGAACTCCTGGAAGATATCCTCGATCGAATTCATCTTGTAGGATCACGTTCGACTTTAACCTGCTGCGTGAGTTCGAAGCGCGAATGAAAGACAGAAGTATCTCGCGGATTACTGCGGTGCCTCGCGAAGTGCGCCAATGCAGAAGTCGATCATTTGACCGAGCGTGGACCGGGCAAAGTGGGAGCACGCCGGCGCGGCGAACGGATGGATATGCGCGCAGGTCGCGCTCAGCACACATCCAGCGAGGCTCGTAGGATCGCCGGTCGGAAGTTCACCCCGTGCCTGCCCCTCGGCAATGATTCGCGCGATCGTGGAACTGATGTCGTCGGCGTAGGTGCGAGCGATGGACCAGTTCTCGGCCATTGAGGTCAGCACCAGCTCGTACAGCTTGTTGTCGTCAGCGCAGCGAGATACATGGAGCCGCTCGATTGCCCTCAAGGCGCCGTGTAATCGCTCGGCGGCTGAGCCGTCACGATCAGCGGCGTGGGCAGCCGCCACGACGACCTCGCCGAGCAGCTCCGCCACGACGGCCACCTCGACTGCCCGCTTCGAACCAAAAAAGCGATAGACGTTTGCGGAGGACATCGAAACCTGGCGTGCGATGTCCGCAACCGTCGTCTTCCGGTGACCGATCCGCCGATACAACTGCACCGCCGCTTCGATAATACGCCGCCGCATCGACGTGACGTCCAGGGATTTGCCTATCTCAAGCGCTCCCTCGTCCACGATTGCCCGCTCCGTTTTCACTGACCACCGCAAGGCGATGATCGGACAATTTGGGGCGGGCCGAAAACACCAGAACGTGGGATGACGTCGTCGTCGCTTGCTCCTGCCCGAACGACGCCTCGCGAGATCTTCTGCTTGATTGAAGGATCGGAAACGACCATCACATGGAAAGGCTGCGCCCTCAAGGAGCTTGGTACAAGCCGGATAACTTCGAGCGAAGCCTCCAGATCAGCATCAGACACTTTCCGATCCGGATCAAACGTCTTGCTCGCATAACACCAGCGAAGCGATTCCAAGGTGTTCGTCGCGGAGAAGGCCGGGGATGTGTTCGAATTCATGGAGGGAAAAAGAGGTAAGTGTGGACGTGGAAGACACTCGTGTTCTGATCATGAGGATCAACGCGATGGCCAGGTCAGATCCGGCTTAGCGACTGGCCGCCCTGCATCGCCGATGCTCAGAGTTCACGCGGTAATGGAAACGGACTTGCGTCGGTTGTCCAGACTGAATGCGCCGGCACCAAATGCGATCACCTGCAGAAGACCGCCGGTGATCGCGATGTTCTTCATGAAATGAATCATTTGGTTCTGGTCAGCCATATTGTTGTGAAACAAGATGGCCGTGGCGAGCGTGAAGATCGCCAGAGCTGTAGCGGTCAGGCGGGTCTGAAAACCAGCGATCAGAGCGAGCCCCCCGCCCACCTCGACCACGACCGCGACGGCGAAAGCCACCGGGGCGAATGGCGCGCCGACCGACTGGATGTAGGCGATCGTGTTGGCGGGAGCAGCGATCTTGGCGACGCCGGACATGACGAAGATGAGTGCGATCAGTAATCGGCCGAGTGCGGGAAGATAGGTAGGTGTGGACATGGAAGACACTCTTCTGGTTTGAGATGGCTGGATTGATGGCTGTTCTTGCCCTGAGGATGGGCAGTCAGATCTGCTCCATCCGACTCCCGACCGCTCTCTTCGCCTACGTGATGGGACGCTCGCGAGACATCAGTCGAGGAAACAGTTTTTCTGCATTGCCACGGTTGATCGCGTGGCGCTGTTTCTCGTCCAGAGGATACGCGTCGAACATGGCAGTAAACTGCGGACGAGCCGGTGCAAAGGGAAAATCGCTGCCAAAGGTGATGTGTGTCGGATCTGCGAAGGCCAGTAAGGATGGAAGCGCTGCCGGAGTGGAAGATAGGGCAGTGTCGAAATAAAAGCGCTTCATATCAGCCATGATGCTCTCGGCAGTCGTGCCGGGATTAAATTGCGAAGCACCCGTGAAGCGGTAGGCAGCGTAAGGAAGAAAACCGCCAGCATGGGACAGGATCACCTTGATCTGCGTGTGCCGGCTCATGACGCCATTGGCGACCATATGCAGGGCTGTCCGCGTCGTATCGAACGGAAAATCCAATAGAGGGCTCGGTAGCCCTTTCAGCATCTGGATCGGCGGTTCGGTCGGATGAATGAACACCACGGCCGATCTCGCGTTGAGTTCGGCCCACAGTGGCTCGAAATCCTTGTCGCCCAGGTATTTCCCACCGGCGTTCGACAACAGCACGACACCATCGGCGTGCAACTCGTCTAGCGCGTAGACGGCCTCTCCGACGGAGCCGTCGATATCAGGCAGTGGGACGCAAGCGAACTGACCAAAGCGATCTGGCCGGCTCTTAACCAGTTCCGCGTGATACTCATTCACCTGCCGAGCTAGGTCGCGGCCCTCTGCATCATCGGCTAGATGCACGCCGGGCGCACTCAGCGAAAGGATGCCGCTAGCGATCGACTGGTCATCCATGGTGTTGATCGCGGCCTGAGGGTCCCACGCTGGTGTCGGCCAGCCACCAGCGGTGAGGCCACGATCGTCGAGGAGCTTCCGATAAGCAGGAGGGATCAAGTGCTGGTGGGTGTCGATTCGGGCAGTAGACGTCACGGAATACTCCACAGCAAGAAGTTTGGGACTCGGCGCGAGAGCGTGTAGCGGATCGCCTCGGTGAGCTCGGTCTTCTGGCTCTTGAGATCGAGCTTCTCTCGCGGCCTGGGTTCAAGCTCGGCGGGGGCGTCCTCAATTCTGTAAGGCTCGGCGATTCTTCGCGGCGTCTCGCCTGCGATCGGCGCGGGACCGGATGCAGCCAGTTCATAGAAGGGCCAGCAAACCTCGTCCGCGAAGAGCTTCGCCGAGGTGACGCCGAGATCGGCAAGGGCCTGTCGAACATCCAGATAGGCGTTACCTGTGGTGATGATGCCAAGTTGCGCAGGCTTGGAATCCAGCACGATCGTCTCGATCGGATTGGCTCGCGCGAACCGTGCAACCGCCTGCAACCATTCTTTGGGTCAAGACTTGGGCGATGCTGCCCGCACCGATAAATCCAATTTTCATGAATTCCTCCCATTGCGCCCTGTCAATAGAGCGACCGACTTTCCGCCTTCGCTGCCGGCTCTCGATGCGTCAGGCAATCCGGGCTCTGGCGTCCGCGGCAGAAGTTTTCTCCTGTTTCAGGATATCCTTGATCACCTCGCGCAGCTTGGGCTTTGACAGCTTTCCTGCAGCCGTGACTGGGAATTCCGCAACGAACTCGATCCGTTCCGGCCATTTGAATTTCGCCAGCCCCTTCTTCTCCAGGAAACTGCCGAGGTCGGCGACGGTAACCGACTGACCTGTCGCTGGAACTACGAACGCGCATGCGCGCTCCTGGTAGACCGGGTCCGGCATCGCGACGACGGCGATGGCCTTGATGGCGGGATGATCGGCGGCGGCCCGTTCAACTTCCTCGCAGTTGATCTTTTCGCCGCCGCGCGAAACCACATCTTTGATGCGACCTTCAAAGACCAGGTAACGCCGCCCTTCGATGGTCCGGATACGCATCAGGTCACCGGACTTGTAAAAACCGTCGCGAGTGAATGCGACCTTGTTTCGCTCTTCGGCATCAAAATATCCGGCGGCGACGGAAGGACCACGGATGGCCAGTTCACCGACCTCACCGTCAGCCGCCTCAACTTCCGTGCCGGGAATAAAGATCTTTAGTTCATCGTGCGGCGAGATCGGTCTGCCGACGGTGTGATACTTCGCCTCGATCGGATCTGAAGGATGGCCTTGGGCAATCAGTCCTTCCGTCATGCCAAACATCGGCACCGTCTCCGCGCCGTTGAGGAGCGCCTTGAGCTGCTGGACCCCACCACCCGTCGCGAACGCCTTGACTTTCGACAGATCGAGCCGGTCGATCCATCCAGATTCCTTGAGGCGAAACAGCAGGACCGGCGGTGCAAGCAACCAGTTCGGCTTGCGCCGGTCAAAGAGCGGACCGACCTCGTCGGCCTCGAGGCTGCCGCCGACAACGGCTTCGCCGCCGAAGAAGATGGCCGGCCCCCAGCCGCAGAGCATGGACGAGTTATGTATCCATTGCAGGCCGCTATAGGCGACGATCGTCTCGTCGAAGCCGTAAAATTCCATGAAGGTTCGTAACGTGTAGAGATATTCGTTATGAAAGCGTGGAATGATCTTGGGTATGTCGGTGGTGCCCCCGGAAAGCTGGAATAGCGCGACCTGATACGGGTCGTGTCGGATCGCGTCGACACGTCGCCTGGCCTCCGCGCTATCCTCTGCCTCGATCAGCCGCTCGAACGAATGAACGCCACCCCTTAACAGGTTCGCGTCGCCCTTGATCGCAATCGTCAGATCAAGGGACGGAATCGACTGCCGCATCTCTTCCGCGAAGGCGATGAAATCAAATCGCTTCTCCCCGGCACTGACGATGTGCGCCCGTGCGCCGGCGTGCCTGCCGAGATAGCCGATCTCGGCTTGCCGGTGCGCGGCGAGCGTGCAGATCGGTATCAGGCCGGCCTTGAGGCAACCGAGAAACGCAATAACGAGTTCCTTGGAGTTCGGAAGCTGAAACAGAACGCGATCCAGCGGAACGAGGCCAAGACGAAGGAATGCCGAAGCCGCCCTGTCCGTGAGCGCGTCGAGCTCCGCATAGGTGCATTGCCAGTTGATCTCCGACAGCGCCGTGCGGGTCGAGAAACGACCGACGGCCCGTCGAAAGGCGGAGACAAGAGTCTCGTCGGTCAATACACCGACATCGGCATAACGCCGCAGACGCTCTTGCGATTGATAGACCACACCGGGAATTCGGTGGCTCGGTCCGATCTGTCCCATCGACGCTTCCTCGTGGTGCCCGTTCATGCGAGAGCCTGAAAGCGGAGGATATTCGCGATCCGACGACATCCGGCCTCGTTGGAAAATCGATGCCAGATCGACGACACCCTGTCAATCGAATTCGACATACGTGTCAAAAAATCGTTTGACACGTCGATATCGATCGGACACCCTCAGGAGAACATCTGGGAGGTTCACTCATGGCAACCGACGCGCCACGAATCGCAACGACGACCGCTGGGTTGCGCGCCACGGAGTGGCGTGACGATCTGCTGCCGGCGGGAACGAAACTCACGGTGCATCCGCTGCGCACGGCCGACGGCGCAGTTGTTACGGGGTACCTGTTCCGCAAGGGCGGCGAGCGCAGCGTCGTGTGTGCCATGCACCCGCGCGAGATGGTCGTCGCGAACTATCTCGTGCCCGAAATTCTCAAGGGCGGCGCCGCGGTCTGGATCCTCGGTCCGAGAACGGTCGGCAACGACTTGCGGCTGGAGCATGAGACGGCGCTGCTTGATCTGGCCGCCGGACAATCGTTCCTGCGTGACAGAATGAAATTCGAAAACTGTGTGCTGCAGGGAACCTCGGGCGGCGGTCCGCTCGCTGCGTTCTACTGCCAGCAGGCTGCGCTTGCCGGTGATCGCAGGATCAAGTCCTCGCCCGGCGGCAGGCCGACCGGGCTCGACAAGGCCGATTTGCCGGCCCCTGACGGCGTCATCTTCGTGTCGACGCATCTCGGTCAGGGACGTTTGATGATGAACGTGATCGATCCCTCGGTCACCGACGAGGCCGATCCATTCAAGACGGAAGCCAGCCTGTCGGCGTTCGAGCCGGAGAACGGCTTCCAGTCTCCTCCAGAGAGCTCGCATTACTCGCTTGAGTTCATGGAGCGATACCGGGCGGCGCAGCGCGAACGCGTTGCAAGGATCGACAATGCGGCCAAGGCACTCCTGGCGCGCAAGGCCGATGCCCGCCGGCGCTTGAAAGAGAAGCGGAGCCGTGAGGATGCCGTCCTCGCGGCGTACTCGCCCATCTTCCAGGTCTGGCGCACCGACGCGGATCCGCGCTGCTTTGATCTGTCGCTCGAGCCTTCGGAGCGGGCCTACGGCTCGCTGTGGGGAGCCAATCCGATCGTTTCCAATTATGGCAGCGTCGGCTTCGGCCGCGTATGCACGCCCGAAAGCTGGTTATCGAACTGGTCGGCTTTGTCCTCAAACGCCGGCATGGAAACCTGCGCACCGGCGATCACCCAGCCTACGCTGATGATCGAATACACTGCCGACAACAGCGTATTCCCGAAGGACGCCGATGCAATCTTCGCCGCGATCGGCAGTCGGGACAAAGTGCGTCGCCGCGTGCATGGCAACCATCACGGCAAGCCGGTCATCGACGGAGCCCCGAACGGTCAGTTCGTCGCAGGTCAGGCGATCCGCGATTGGCTGGAAGACAAACGGTTCGTCTGAACGTCTATCGAGACACCCGGAGCAAGCACGTGCCCAAACGTATTGTCAGGATCGGCCAAATCGTTCCAAGCTCGAACACGACAATGGAGACCGAGATTCCCGCGATCCTGCGCGCCCGCGAGCTCGCCGGTATCGGCGACGAGACGTTTACCTTCCATTCGAGCCGCATGCGGATGAAGAAGGTGACAAAAGCTGAGCTCGAGGCGATGGATCGCGACAGCCTGCGCTGCGCTGCCGAACTCGCCGATGCCCCGGTCGACGTCGTCGGCTATGCCTGCCTCGTTGCGATCATGTCGATGGGGGTCGGCTACCATCGAACGTCGGAGACGCAACTCGAGGCGATTCTCCAACGCGAGGGGCGCGATGTTTCCGTCGTAACCTCGGCCGGCGCATTGGTGGAGGAATTGAAGCGCGCGGGCGTCCGTTCGGTATCCATTGTCACACCCTACCTGCGGCCGCTGACCGATCTCGTTGTCGGCTACATCCGGGCGGAGGGTGTTGCAGTCGTCGATTCGATCGCGCTTTCGATCGAAGACAACGTGACCGTGGGTAAGCGGGATCCGTTGCAGCTGCTCGACGACATCGGCAGGCTCGACATCGGGGGCGTCGACGCGGTCGTTCTCTCGGCCTGCGTACAGATGCCGTCGCTCGACGCAGTCGCGCTCGTCGAGGACAAGCTTGGCCTGCCGGTCACGTCGGCATCGATCTGCACCACGCGTCGAATGCTGGGCGCGCTCGGCCTTGCGCCACTGGCGCCCCGCGCAGGCTACTTCATGTCCGAGAAGAATCTCGCCGCCAACAGCCTTGGCCGCTCCGCGGCGGAAACTGTGGAGTGCGAACCAGGCAGACGTACTGCGGAGGCATGATGCCCGTGGAGCAAGACAACAGGATCGGTGAAGGCAGGGCCTGGATGGTGGTCGCGCTCCTGTTCTTCTATACCATGATCAACTTCTTCGACCGGCTGGTGCTCGGCCTCTCCGCCGTTCCCGTCATGCGGGAGCTGTCGCTGACGCCGGCGCAATACGGCCTGGTAGCAAGCGGCGTCTACTGGTTATACGCGGTTTCCGGCGTGGCAGTCGGGCTGTTCCTGGTCAACAGGGTGAGCACGAAATGGTTGCTCGTCGGGCTCGTGCTGATTTGGTCCGTGGCGCAGGTGCCCGCCGCGCTGACGTCTTCGCTCTCGGTGCTGATTGCGTGCCGGGTCCTTCTTGGAATCGGCGAAGGACCGGGCTCCCCCAGCGCCTACGAAGCGTGTCACAGCTGGTTTCCGCCCGAGAAGCGCAACTTGCCGACAGCGATCTTCCTTCAAGGTGCTCCGGTTGCCTTTCTCGTCGGCGCGCCGTTCCTGTCGTGGGTCATCGTGGAATGTGGCTGGCGGTTCTCCCTCCTGCTCTGCAGTTCGCTCGGCGCGATATGGATTGTGGCGTGGTTCGCGCTCGCCAAGGACGGCCCTTTTTCCGGCTCGGCCGCAAAAGCCTGTGCTGCCGGCGATCAGGCGGTTTCCCCCGTGCCGTGGGCGGCTCTCTGGCTCGACCGGACCATGATCGGAAACTACGTTCTCGGTTTTTCGGCATATTGGATTGTCGGCGTTACCGTCGCCTGGCAAGCACCGTATCTCCAGATGGGACTCGGATATGACGGCAAAGTGGTGGGCTGGCTGATCGCTGCAATGACCGCGGCGCAGCCGTTTGTCTTGCTCACGATTTCCTATCTTTCCGAACGGGCGCTGGGGAGCGGCGCCTCCTCGCGAGTGGCCAGAGGCGCCGTCAACGCCGCTTGTCTGGTCGCCAGTGGTGTTCTTCTCGCTGCGGCCGTGATGATCGAAGGCGCAGGCTTCACGAAACTGGCGCTGCTTGCGCTCGGCACGACCCTGCCGTCGGTCACGACAGTACTCGGTGCGGCGATGGTCAGCGAGATCGCCCCGACCAGCCAGCGCGGAACAGCGCTTCTTGTCACCTATTCGGCGATCACCGTCGCCGGTCTCCTCTCACCGCTGACGATGGGCTACGCCGTGCAGGCCGCGGGGCAGGCGGAAGGTTTTGTCTACGGGTATCTCATAGCGGCTGCGTTGCTCGTCTTTGCAGGCATGCTCGGCTTCCTTCTCCTTGATCCGGAGGGGTCGAAGCGCCGGCTCAACGCCATTTCGAGTGAGAGCCAGGTCGATCGTCAATCCTCATCGCAACTCGGAGTTTCCCATGCCGGCTGACTCGCTTCACGAGCAAGCATCCACAAGCAGTGCTGGGCTGGAGTACCATACGGCACAAGTCGAGGTATCCAAATTAAAGCGGGCCGATGCCGACAAGGTGGTGCTTCGCCTCGAGGGCGTGGACCATACCGCGCGACCAACATGGAAGCTTCGCGAAACTATCGAGTTCTATCGCGATGTTCTGGGCCTGCCGCTGGTTCACACGATCAGTGCCCGAGGATGGGGCTTGCAGGATCACGCAGACTTTCTGCATTTCTTCTTCGATGCGGGAAAGGGAGCGACGATCGCGTTCTTCTACTACATCGGCACCGACCAGCCCGCCAGGTATGTGCCGGAAGACCACTACTTTTATACGGCCACGCATACCGCATGGAGCGTTCCGACGGCGCAGGAGCTGCAACGTTGGAAAACGACGCTGGAGAGCCGCGGGGTCGTCGTATCGCCTTATACACGGCACGAGATTCTCGAGTCGATCTATTTCACGGATCCGAACGGTTATCCCATCGAGATTGCGCTTCGCCTGCGCGAGGTCGAGGTGATCGACGTGAATGACGCAAGGCTTACGCTCGAGGCTGCGATGCAGGTCGAAGATGAACTTCGTGCCGGGGGGCGCCGATTGCAGGATATCGACACCGTGTGGCGGCGCAAGGCGAAGCTCGTAGAGCAGATGCTTTCGGAGCGTTGAGACGTGCCGTACGTGCTCGACGTAGACGAGTTTCGTCCGATCGTGGAAAGCGCCCGCCGGATACCCGAATGCACGATCTCGGACCCGGTCAACGGCTATCACAAGATCGTCTCGCCCAGGGAGATCATCCTGCGCCGCAGGGATATGAAGATGAAGCCAGCCGTCTGGTACGGCTTGTTTACGGGGGGTCTGAACGGAGAAATAGCCGAATTCAACCGCGGTAAAGTCCCCGTTATCGGCGCCAAGAGACCGCTTTAGCACCAGCCAGCATCAACACCGGACTGAAGAACGGGCGCGTCTGCCGGAGCGCACCGAGCGAAAAAGCATTGTCGGCAAAGAACCAAATCTCTGGGAGGAAAATCGAAATGAACTGCCATCCGCTTTCGCTCGTGGCCGCATTGTTTGCGGCCCTCTGTCCGATCAATGTCATGGCAGCGGACGAAGCGTCTGTGCCGGCCAAAGTAACGGCACCTATCACGGCCAAGCCCATTCCAGCCCTTTCGTTCTTTCTGGTGAACGACAATCGTCTGACATATGCCTATGACTTTGCCTACCGATCACCTGGCACGATCGGACCGGGCACCAAGCACGTTCTGGCCTTCACTCATTTCGACACCTGGGCCTATGGCAGCAACTCGGTCAATTTCTACGTTGGAAAAAACAGCCACGCCGAACCTGCCGCTGGTTGTTCGTTGCCGGATCGCGGATGCACCGGCGTCACCGAATACGGCTACCAGTTCAAGAGCACATTCGGTTTCAACGAGATATTCGAGACCAAGGCTTTCTCGATCGGCCCGTTGCGAAACGTCGAACTCGCAGTCGGAGGCTACGATGCGTTGAAGAATTCATCCGGCGGGATCGATCGCACCGCGGTCCAGGTCGGACTGCAGTTTTCTTTCCAGCTGCCATACAAGGGCTACTTCACTATCGCACCGCAATACTACAAGGCATGGCAGTATTTGAGCGCGTACACGGCAGCCGCCAACCAACCGGCCTACCCCGGCGTTCCCAACGGCTGGCTCGACTACAAGGGAACCTGGTGGATTGACATCGGCTACTACATGGATCTCGGGTTCTTGCCCGACTACCTTCCGCTATCGATCAGCGGCAGATATTTCATATTCGGACCGATGGGGACGGGCGCCAAGCCCGGCTCGCTGCCGGCAGTTTTCATGCCGGAGACCAAGATGGAGTTTAACGGCGAGCCCATTCGCCTGACGCTCGATTTCAGCAAGCTCGTGTGGGGGCCACAATATTCCCACTTCACCGACGTCTGGATCGCGTACAAATACCGATACAACACGTACGGATTTGACAACAAGACCAGCCCGTTGTGTGCGCGCAACGCCTGCGAAATATCGGAGGCCTACGCGGGAGTCACCGTCAAGTTTTGAGATGTGCCGGTCCCCGGGCGCGGCCAGACTGAGCTGTCAGAGCTCGAGCTCGGAGCAATTGTGGACTGCACCGGCATCGTCAAGGATCAGAGCGCGAGCAACAATCCGGCCGTACGCGGCCTGCTCGATGCCGTTCTCGCGCGCATCGATCCGCTGCGGATCGGTATCGAGGTCGCGGCGGATTGCGCGATCGT
The DNA here is from genome assembly GCF_020194175.1 of Bradyrhizobium sp. BRP22. GTDB lineage: Bacteria > Pseudomonadota > Alphaproteobacteria > Rhizobiales > Xanthobacteraceae > Bradyrhizobium. Next base: position 85,378 of record NZ_JADYVX010000028.1, read on the forward strand.
CGACAACATGGATCCCCATCTCGCGATGCCTCTACGCCATCGGTCCGCTCACGCGGGCCGCATTCTGGGAGATCACCGATATCGGCCAGCAGTGCGCTGAGCTCGCGGCCCGGCTCAGGAGCCGTGATCCTAGTTGAACAGAACCGGCTCTGCCTCCGTGATCCAGTCCCATAGTGGCTGGAAGCTGAAGGTTGTCGCTTCACCAAAGAAGCGCCGCTGCTCGCGCTCCCCGGAAGGAGACGAGCTCTTCCCTCCCCAACCGAACAACCCATACTCAAGGCGCGCGCAGCGTACCACAGGGTCCAGTTGCTGATATCCAAGCTGGAAATAGCGGTTGGTCCGGGATTTCGGATGGGCGAGATCAATATCGGCGTTTCGCCGGTCAGTCGCAAATAAGCAAATCGCTGGAAGCCGAGTCTCTGCGATAGCCGAGTAGCGACCGCTCGAATGCATCCGCGTTATTTGCGGTCTGGATCGCATCTACGAATTCCTGGAGGCGTTGTCGACCGGATTCATTTTTGTCCTCAGTTTCATTCTCGGTCGGTCTCAGTGCGCCTCTGACGTAGCGATCGTGTCCTGATCAAAAAAAACGCCGTCGCATCGCGACGGCGGTGAAGTCTGGGAGGTGGAGGCTTGACCCGGCCTGCCACGGGTTCTCACTGGTGCTTCGAGATTTCTTTCGAATGCCGGAGGGGCCGCTCGGCGAGTCACTCCAACGCTTCGGAAAGACTTTTCTTCTCTTCTCCCGCATAAAGAAGCCTCCGGCGGGCATGCCGAAGCTTCACTGGAGGTTATTAGTCTGCACCATTCTCCGTTTGCCGGTTGATGCGTTGAGACATTTTCGCTGAGCGCGAAGCATCCGACGACCGCATCCTGGTTCTTGTACTCGTAGATTCCAGCCGGCTTGGTCGAGATTGCCGGCAGCGCGATTGTGCCCGAGTTCTTCTGTTCGAGCATCGCAAAGCTCGGCCACCTGACGACTATTTGGACGACATGAGACGACCGTTAGCGCCAATGCGCCGCGAGTAGTCTCGTCGCTTAGGCCGTCAGGCCGCCGCACACGTTTACCTCGGCGCCCATGATGTAGGATGCCTCGTCCGAGGCCAGGAAAAGCACAGTCTGGGCGATCTCATCCACCGTGCCGAGGCGCTTGGCCGGAGGCATGTGCGGGAGGGCCGCGAGGATTTCGGGGGGATTCTCCGCCAGCATGGGCGTGTCGATGATGCCCGGCAGGACGACGTTCACCCGGATCTTTTCGGCGGCTAGGTCGATAGCAGCGCAGCGGCTGATACCGCGCACCATCCACTTCGATCCGGAATAGGCGAGCATGCCGGGAAATCCTCGAACGCCCGCGCCCGAGGCGATGTTAACGATCGAACCTCCACCGGAATCGCGCATCACCTCGCGGACCGCGGCCATGCCCAGGAAGACGCCGACGACATTCACGTTGTAGTGCAGGTCAAGGAGCGTCGGGTCGGTGTACTGCAGCGGCCGGGGCTTGTAGACGCCGGCGCTGTTGATGAGGACGTGGATAGCACCAAAGGCCTTCCGGGTCTCGGCGACGGCGTTCAGCCAATCCGACTCCGAGGTCACGTCATGGCGCACCGCGATCGCGGAGGCGCCGATGTCGGCGGCCACCTTGCGGGCCGCGGCCTCGTTGATGTCGGTGACGGCGACCTTGGCGCCTTCTGCAGCAAAGAGCTTCGCTTCGGCCGCGCCCTGGCCGCTTCCCGCCCCGGTGATGATCGCTACCTTGCCGATAAGTCTTCCCATCGCCCATCTCGCTGGTGATTGTGATTGTTTCATGGGTGGACGCCGTCGAGCGCCAAACGCGCGCCGACGGCGCCCGCGCCTCCTACCACTCGCGGCCTTCGCGGCTCCAGCGGAAGCGCGGCTCATCTTCGCTGGTGTAGTCGGGATCAAGATAGATGTGGCAGCGCTTGATTAGGTTGTCGCGGATCTCGAAGACGTTGGCGAACCGGCCACCGGGGGTCTTCCCGCCTTCCCATTTCTTGCCCTCGATCTTCCCCATCGTGGTCCCCTCGACGACGACATAGGGATCGCGCGCCACATAGAGGAAAGTCTCCATGCGGTGGCCGAAGGCCTCCATCTGCCCGCTGATGCCCGAGACAAACCGCAGGAAGGTGTTCGGCCCCCGCCCGATCCCGAACTTGGGGAAATAGAACTGCAGCTCCGGATGGAAGAGCTTGATGATCTCCGGATCCATCGCATCGCCCTTTCGGAAGTACTGTTGCACCAGCTCGATGTTGCGGGCGTCTTGGGCGGTGAGCGCGGTCTTGTCGTCGGCTTCAGCAGACAAGGCGTTTCCTCCGATTTTGCGGCGCCCGGAGAACGGCCGGTGGGGTGAAATTCCTCAAGGCGGCGCTCGGATGGCGGTTCACGATCATCGGACGTCTTTCCGATCGGTCCTTTCCATTCGTATGCCGGCTTCCCTGATGAGGTCGATATACTCCGGATAAGGCGGCTTCGCGAAGGCGGACAGGAAGGTGAGGTTTACGCCGAAAAGCTTGTCGGTCATATCGCGGCAGCGCGCGATCTCTCTGGCGAACGGTTCGGGCGTCTTCTGCGTGAATCCGGTGATGACGCCGAGGCCATCGGCGTTGGAGGTCGCCGTCGCAAGCGCGGCAAATCCGACATAGTGCATACTGCCCTGAATGCTCGTATGTTCGATGCCGAAGAGATCCGTGATCCGTGTCTTCATTTTTGAGGTTCCTATTGCCCGACAAACAGTCAACTCGACAGTGCAGCGGCGCGAATATGTTCGGCCAACACCCCCGGGATACTCACTTGAGGAAAGTGCTTGCAGGGCAATGTGCCCAGATCGATCCCGGCCTGATGGGCAAGCCGCACATTGCTGAAGAACACCTTGACCTCGAATAACTCCCCGATGGTCCACTTGATGGGCCGGCCCGCGAGTGATTTGGGATCAATCGCACCATGCTGAGGTCCAACAAGGTAACGCCGAACCCAGGTGACGTAGTTTACGGCCAGACGCTTATGGTATTCTTCGCCGAGGGCCACCCATGCGGCTTTATCCTCATTTATGAAATTTGCGTGCAGGTCTGTGCAGGCGGCCACGATTCCGGCATCGTCCAAGTCTGCCAAATATCCCAGCGGAGAGTCTTTGCCCGATAGTTCCGGGAGCGCCGCCTCGTGAACGACGGCGCGTCGAACCAACTGTGCATAGTTGGAAACAAGGTCCAGCAGAGCCAGGCCGGCGGAACTGCAGCCGTAGATCGTCGCCTTACCAAGGCCGAGTTTTTCGATAAGCGATGCGACCTGACGGCCCAGCGCCGTCATCGATACTTCTACCCCGTCGGATACCTTGCTGCGCGAAAAGCCGGGCGTGTCGAACGTCGTCACCCGAAAATCCCTTGAAAGATTGTCCATGACCTTACCAAAGGAGCCGCAATCACCCTCGCCCGAGGGCACAAGCACAACGTCTGGCCCGCTTCCAGCCTGCTCCACATGCCACGTGATCTCACCCGACGGCTCGACCGTCCGGACCGTGGACCGGACCACCGAATTGGGCGCCCCTTGCTGCTTCTGATCGGCCGATCCGATACCTTGCGCTCGCGCCACGAATGGCATTGCGGCGCTACCAATCGCCAACGAAGTCTCTAGCAGTCCGCGCCGAGTAACTGTCATCTTCTCTCTCCATTTCTGTTTGTGAATCGAACTAACGCATCTTGCGGGTAAACGCTGCGATGCGAACCGGCATCTTCATTTTCCAGCACCTCCAATTGCAGCCCGGCGTCTACGGAGCCGCCGAGCCCTCACTCGAAGTGGATGGCTTCCACTATTCGCAAATCCAGATCGACTGCTCTCCGATGGCGTCGGCCGGCTGGTCGTAGCGGCCAGGTTAGAACTTCATGGTAACGCCCGCATATACCGTCTCCTCAGTGCAGCTTCGATTGCTGATGCCGTTTGCGAAGGAACACAGTCGGTTGGCAGGATTGCCCGCATCAAGCCCAAACTTGTTCTTCCAATAACGATAAGCGACGAAAGCATCGATGAAATGCGAGTAGCGTTTGCCCCACAGCACCTTGCTAACGTCAAAGGTCAAGCGGATCGGCTCCGATTTGATCTCGGTCGCTGTGTTCATCGACGACGGCAACGTATACGCGCCGTAGGCGCCATTGCCCTTGGGGCCGTAGAATCCAGCCTGCCCGCTCACCGAAAAATAACGCAGGCTCTCCGGCAGAAAACCGAGCTCCATGCCGTACCCGATCTCAAGCGCCCAGGTCGGATTGAAGTGGAGATTGCCGTCGATCGTTCCTGTAAGCCCCGCGGGCATGGTTCCGACGTAGGGCGGCTGGCCGAGTATCCCGAGGCCGGCGGGCGTATTCCCGGCGTCGTTTCCATAGGCGAAAATCGAGTGGTTCCACTCCTGATAGTACAACGGCGCAATGTTGAAATAGCCGCCGTAAGGTAGGTCGAAGGCAAATTGCAGACCGGCAACGACGGCCTTCTTGTCAGACGCGTCGAATGTTCTTGTCATCCGAACATCGGCGCCAACCAGGGCCGAGACGTTGCGCAAAGGGCCGGCGCTGAAAGCTCGTGTGCCGAAGATCTCATTAAACCCAAACGAGCTGCGCAGCGAAGCATCGAATTCGAGGTTGCCCGCGCAGGGCGCGCTTGCACCGAACGCCGACGTGACGTCATTGATCGCCACGCTGCATGGCGTGCTCGGATCCCGGTGATCGGACTTCAGAAATTCCGCACGGAAGACGTTCGTACCGTAAGCCCAAACGTCCTGATGCGTGTAGGCAACAACCTGCTTCTGGGTCCGCGCGGTCTGGCCTGGCGAGGACGCATCCGGCAGCACCGCGTATGTCAAGCGGTCATCGGAATTCTTCAGGAACGGCAGGCCAAACACGGACATCGCCGGCGCGCTGGGTACATCGTCGCCGACCTTCATGGTGATTCCATAAAACACCCCGCCGCCCGTACAGGCTCCGTTTGACCGACCATCTGCGGTCAAGCACACGCCGCGAGCAACCGCATCATTGTAGCCGGTCTCATTCTTGGCGTATCGCCACGCCGTCCAGACGTCGATCAGGTGCGAATATTTTGGGCCCCAGAAGTACTTGCTCACATCGAACGTCAAGCGAATTGGTTCACTTGTAAGCGAAACAGCTCTGGTAAGTCCGGGCGTCAGAGCTCCGATGGGAGCTCCTAGCCCTTGCGGACCAAGGATCGAAGCACGGGCGCTGATCGAAAAAAACTGCAGGTTCTCTGGGAGAAAACCCAGCTCCATGAAGTAGCTCAGATCAACGCCCCACGTCGAGTCGAACTGCGTGATGCCATCGGGCGTTCCAGGAAATGGCGCTGCTCCCATACCAACCGTGACGCTCATGGGAAGATTCGTCGTATTGTACTCCCACTTCTGATAATAGAGCGGTGTGACGCTGAAATAGCCCTTATAGGGCAAGGTAAGATTGAATTGCACACCCGCCATGAGCGCCGACAGGGAGGGCCCAGAAACGGCGTTAAAAAAGCTAACGTCAGCCCCCACCATGAAGGAGATTCCGCTCAAGGGACCGACGGAGAACGCCTTTGTGTCGAACAGCTCGTTCCAGCCAAACGTACTACGAAGATTCGCGAACGCCCCTCCGGCTCCGGCGCACAAGCCAGTAGGCACGGACTGTGCCGTTCCAACACACGGGGTCGTGGGAACCGAATGGTCGAAATTTACGTACGCCACGTTGACGAAATTGGTGCCATAGGCCCACACATCGAAGTGCGTGAAGGCAGCCGTATTCAATATGCCCTTTGCCGAATATCCAGGAGCGACACGGGTCCCCCAGGAATAGCTGATCCGATTGTCGTTTACGAAAAAGAACGGCCTCGCGGTATCGCGTAACGTACGTTTTGGCGCTTTGCGCGTCATGCTGGTCTTATCCGAGTCCCGATCGCCCCCTGTACCGGATTGGTCGCCCGCCTGCGCTCCGCCCACTAGGCAAAACGCTACCGCGGCCGCAATCAGCAGCCCCCTCCACATCGTTTCCTCCTGGTGTTGACCGCGTCGCGCCCGAAGGCGCGGTCAGTCAGCTTTTTGTTCAATCAAGCTGCCTCAACGAAGTCGACGTTGCAAGCTATTTTTCGACGTTCGAGTCGTTTTCGTTGACATCGTCCACTTCACGTGTGGTTCGGCCGCCGCGTCACGAATGAACACGGCGACCCGGAAGAATGAAGGCGTCACGCAGCAGGATGAGCTCCTATTATCCCGCTTCGCAGTATCCGGGAGGACGAAGCCCACCGGTTCGATGGACGGGCTCCAAAACCAACTTGACAAGAACGTCACTGCAGCGGAGATTTCGACACAAAAGTCGATTACTAGTCTTATCAGTCAAATTGGAAATGACTTGGTGTCGCAAGCAGCAGCGAGGAGTTAAACAATTGACCGCCGTTTCTCCTGTCACGACACACCTTGCCGACCGTCAAATCTCCGCATTGCTGGCGCGCGCCAGCAGGCCGAACCCGCAGGGATTGATCATAGCCGTTCATGGCGGAGGCTACGACGCCAGCTACTTCAACGTTGCTCCGAGCGCCGGTAACAGCCTGCTGGAGACCGCCGCCGGCGGCCGGGCGGCATGCGATCGCAGTGACCCGCCCCGGCTACACCGATCCCGAAAGCGTGCAGACTTCCTGAACCACTTCCCCAACGCATCGGACCGAGCGTCCCGTCGCGGGCGGGCACTCGATCGAGCACCACAGAGCCGGCCCGACCGTCTCCCGCGAACAACTCCACCATCTGCAGCGCTGGATGAGTTGAGGGAGGCCGGTCCGAGCGCCCCGACAGATTTAGCTTGGTGATCTGGCCGAGGACGGCTGTGCGAGAAGGAAGCTTTGTATGCTGACCTCTACAGAAGATCTCGCCGCATTCGCGGCAGAACAGCGGGAAGTGATCATTTCCAAGGTACCATTCCGCGTACGGCGGGCCGTCAGATGGTCGGAGTGCGATCCGGCCGGCGTCGTCTATACCGGGCAATTCTCGGAGTATCTATTGTCGTCCATCTATCTGTTTTCGACGTCATATCCTCGACGCAACCTGGCAGGAGATCAAAACCTCGATGAGGGTGGATACGCCGGCAAAAGCCATTTCGATGATATTCAACGGGTCGCTTTGGCCGGATGACGTCTTTGACGTCCATGTCCGAGTCGGAGAAATCAGGATGCGTTCATTCGATTTCAAGGCCGTCGCAACCCGCGCCGACAACGGAACCAATGTTTTCGAAGGGACGGTCGCGGCGATCTGTGTTTCATCCGACGACCGCTGCAGGTCGGTCCCTATTCCCGAAGCTTTGCGAACGCGCCTCGAACTCGGTGGTCAGGTCGACGGAAACGTTTCCCGCGACGCTCAGTGAATCTCCTCCACGCGGCTCAATCTAGATCGAGGATCAACAGGTGATGACCCAAGAAGCTCGTTATGTGACGTTCGACAGCTACGTCCGTCGGGCGAGTTGCGGCCGTCGCACTTCGCGATACGCACGCGAATGCTAGAACCTCTGCCGGAGGGAGAAGTTCTGCTCCGGCCGGTGGCCTTTCGATTGATCCATCGCATCGCCCGCGGCTCAGCGCCAAGTCCGCTTGCCGGTGCCGTCCCACGTGCCTGGTCAGCCGCTGTCCGGACCGGCTGTGGCGCGCGTCGTCCGATCTCGTCATCCCGATCATGCGCCCGGCGCGCTCGTGGCTGGCCTCCTGCCGTGGGCAGATTGCCTCGTCTGGCACTCCGAATCGGACCCTATAGGGCTGACGACGATCGATCGGTCGCGCACCAATCCCATGCACGTGGTAGAAGCCTACGGCTTCACCGGCTTCACCGACTATTTCGGCATCGTCGAATTTGCCGGGGGTCGCGGGCGGCGACACTGTTCTCGTGTCAGCCGCCGCCGGCGCACTGGGCTCGTGTGGTCGGACTGTCGAGCACGCAGGAGAAGCGCGACATTCTGACCGGCAAGGTTGGCTTCGATGCGGCACTTGACCATCGCAGCCCCTTTTAAGCACCGAACTAGCCGCGCTCGTGCCTTCCGGCCCGAAAGTCTATTTCAATCTGGTCGGCGTGCGGTGAGCCAGGCCGTCATGAGCCAAATGCGCCGGCCCGCCTTCGTGATCGCCTACGGTCCGATCTCCGGCTATGACGACCAGAGCGCGTGGATGATCGACACGTTGCCGATCCACCAATGGACTGCGCCTCGAAAGCTTCAAGTCTTTGCATTTCCGCGATCGTTGGGACGCGGCATCGCCGACAGCTTGCCGAATGAGTAGATGGCGGCAAGCTGGCGCAGTTGACCACGGACGAGAGCGGGCTAGAAGCGTTGCCAGTCGCGCTTCGCGCGCTGTTCAATGGCGACAGTACCGGCAAGAAGGTGGTCAATCTTCCAGAGGAGTGAGAGCCTGTTTGGGAATCGCCGCTTCGCCTTTCTCAAGATTAGCGAATGTCAATTTCCGCAAGCATTCGCAGAGGAGATCATACCCTTCGAAGGTTCGGCATGGGATCACATTGATCAGGGCCGTTCGCGGTCACCGTCATGGTGATCGGGAACCTATCGAATACACTCATGACCGGCGGCACCTCGAACGCGGTTGGTCCGTGGCCTTCTGGACGCCGGCGGAATATCTCGCCGCTTTCAGCTCCGACCTAAGGGGCCGAACCGATCACTTTTTCCAGAAGGGAGATATCCTGCTTCAGTGACCGTATCAGATTCTGCACCTTTTGCGTTCCGTTGGAACGGCCGACCGGCTGGACGACGCCGTGGAACGCGATGTCAACGAGTATCTCGGACAATTCCTCGGGAGATTTCCGCCCAGTGGGGGAATACCACCACGACGTCCAATTCGCGATCCCGAGAATTGAAAGCGCGGCTATCCTGGCATCGACAGGTCTCAGTTCGCCACGGTCAATACCTTGCGAAATGACCTTCGCATAGAGGTCAAGCACCCGCCGGCGGGTTTGATCGAATTTCTGCCTGATCGGGGGTGGCATCTCCACGGCGAGTTTGTCGAGAACCCGCAAACGGGCACCTCCGGTCAAGCGCCGGTGGATCAGGTGCGTCAGCAACGCCTGCAGTACATCGCGAGCAGAACCTCTCGGTCTCGTATCCGCCGTCGCCACGTATTCTCCAACTACGCTGGCGTCCTCCTGCACCAGCGCCTCGAGAATCTCTTCCTTGCTTTTGAAGTAGTGATAGACCGACGACCGGCTTAGATCGAGAGCCAGCGCGATGTCTTGAATAGTGGTTTGTGAAAAGCCCTTCTGCTCGAAAAGCTCGGCTGCCTTCGCAAGAAATTCCTGCAAGACAAGTTCTTTTCTCGGAGAAGATGCTTTCTTCTTGGATTTCATTGTGCCCCGGTCCCTGTAAAGAGGTGTCGACTTGGCCCACTTCCGATGCTGCCTCTCTCGTCAGGGTCGGCTGCATATCTCATGATGACGGGACAGCGATCCCCCTGACCGACGGGGGGCAATTTCGACGGAGCAACTGGACAAGCTTGTGGTGAGGGATTCATGTGCCTAAGCGGATTCTTTTCGATATTATTGACCCGGTCAAGTGGTCTTCAGCAGTTTCTCCCTTCGTTCGTCGCCAGCCGCCTGAGTGGTGACCCCATGGATATTTTGGCCCGGATGCGTCGGAGTATCGATGATGTGGATCCCGACATGGCGGACGATTCAGCGATATCTGTCGGCACCGCGATTTTGACCTTGCCATCGCCGATGGTTGGGCCCGTCGCGAGCACCAGACTGCGCCCGCGCAATGTCGATCGCAGCCGCCATGGCGAGATACCAGAGCCTCGTGAAGACGCCTGCGGCGTCTTCCGGACGGGCGGGGAAGCAGAAACGGGCTCGACTACTAACTCCCCACGCCGAAGCATTGGGCGGCAGCTCCGCAGCTTCGAGGCTGGAGTGATTTGCGCCTTGAGGAGCACCGGGCGCTCGTGACCATGACGAAGGCCGGTGCAAGCCGATGGCGCCTCCAGCCGATTAAGATGGCGAAGATCAACGACTATCTGCGAGCCTCTGCCGCTCCGGTACAATGGCAATGAGACGATGCCGCTAATCGAGATGCCCGGTCGGTCCGGAGTCTCTCTCGTACTCCCAATGCTTCCGCTCAAGGCCGCTGCATCACTGCCACCCTCACCATCAAGAGACTGCCTCAAGGTCACGCCTCAAAGGCGGCCGTTTGCTCTGGCAAGCGCCATGGTCAGCCGGCATTGCGCGCTGGCGATAATATTCGGCCGTCAAGGACCTCGCCCGCGCGCGAGCGGGTCATCGGCGCCATGATGACGCGATTGGGGAGATCGAGATCGCCGATGCGGAGCGGGGACGAGAGCAAAGATAAAGATATGGAGCGGCCGATCAGCGGAATACTGGGATGGTGCCAGAGGCCGTGCGCCGATCGCCTGCCTCCTGCATGTTGCGTCCGAGTTCGGCAATGCGGCTTTCGCCGGCTGCCAAGGCTTGTGCCGATGTATGGACCGAGTAATAGCCGAGATGTAGCGGGTACGGATGCGGCACGGCCGAACCCAGCACGAACACGGCGTCGTCCCTGCCAGACGCGGCGAGCTCGATCGGCGCTTGCCCCGACTCGAAGATCACCATCTCACCTGCCGCAACGGGAGAGCCGGCGTCGAGTGAACCTTTGGCGAGCGCCAGCCATCCTACGGTGTGGTCGGCAGGCGGCGCGTAGGTCCAGCGCTCGCCGGGCCGCAGCGTGACGAGGAGATAGTTGACGCCTTCCAGCGCGGGCACCGGACTTTGCACACCTTGATGGCTGCCCACGATGATATGGGCGGGCCCTGCGCTCACCATGTCCTTGGCTTCGATATAGCGGCTTACTGGTTCGCTGTTCTCCAGCTCGGCGGGCAGCGATAGCCAGAGCTGAAAGCCAAGGATGCGCGGCACGTCCTCGCCGGACAATTCCTTGCCATGCCAGACCCCGCCACCGGCGCGCATCCATTCGACGCCTCCATAGCCGAGCGTTCCGGAGCCGATCGCCGGATCGCTGTAGCACATGCTGCCTTCGACGATGACGGTTACGGTCGCGATCCCGGAATGGGGATGAAGCGGCATGTCCCGCATGCCTTGGATGGTCGCCCCGTCTGCATCGAAGATATCGAGAAACACGAAGGGTTTCAGAAACTGGCCGAGGTCGGACGGACTCATCAGCCGCGTGATCGGCCCTCCCGATTGATGACCGCGTGTGCGTCGCATGATCTTGCGCGGCACGACTGCCATTGCCGCGGTAGCGTTGCTGGAAGCAGTGGATACGGACATAGGACCCCCTTCAGGTGTCGGTGGCACGACTTCGGAACGGATCAGGCCAACGATCATCATTGCTTTGGAATTGCGCGTTCACGGCCTCCGCTCCCGCCGATCGTTCCGGACGATGGGGGCTACCTCGGTGCCGAGCAGTTCGATCGAACGCTTCATCGCGGCGGTTTCGAGGGAGGCCGAACTCATCTGGAAGGTGATGCGGGACACGCCGCCGAGCGCGACGCTGGCATCCAGAATCTTCCTGGCGACGCTCTCCGGATCGCCGATCAGGAACGGGCCAGCCGGTCCACACATCGCCTCGAATTGCTCACGCGACGGCGCAGACCAACCGCGTTCGCGGCCGATCGTCTCGACCATGTGCGCCCAACCCGGAAATAAGGCGTCCCTGGCTTTTGCCGAAGTCTCTCCGACGAAGCCTACGGCATGGACGCCGACGATGAGTTGATCCGGCCGATGTCCAGCGCGCAGCCCGCTGTCGCGGTAGAGATCGACGAGCGGACGGAACCGCTCGAAGCTGCCGCCGATGATAGCGACCATCAGCGGCAGGCCGAGCATCCCAGCGCGTGCGAAGGATTGCGGCGTTCCCCCGACGCCAAGCCATACCGGCAGGCGCTGTTGGTCGGGCCGAGGGAAAACGCCCCGGCCCATGAGCGGCGCGCGAAACCGCCCCCTCCATTTCGGATGTGTCGTCTCACGCAGCTTCAGGAAGAGGTCGAGTTTCTCTGCGAAGAGATCGTCATAATCCTCCATGCGGAAGCCGAACAAGGGATAGGCCTCGCCGAACGAACCTCGACCAACGATGATTTCGGCGCGACCCTTTGCAATCAGATCGAGGGTAGCGAACTCCTGGAACACCCGCACGGGATCGGCGGCGCTCAGCACGGTAACGGCGCTGGTGAGCCGGATGTTCTGCGTGCGGGCGGCGGCCGCCGCCAAGATGACCGCAGGTGCCGAATCCAGAAATTCCGAGCGGTGGTGCTCGCCAATACCAAACACGTCGAGCCCGACACGATCCGCGACCTCCACCTCTTCCAGGAGATTCGCCACGCGCTCGGTTGGCGAAGGCGGCTTTCCCGTCACCGGGTCAGGCAGGACTGCCGCAAAACTATCGATACCGATCTCCATGATCGCGACCTTGCAAAATCATAAGCCAGCGATCCGTATCCCTGGTGGATCGGGTAGCAAGGGTATGAACTCCGTTCCTGCGCCGATCTCGGCGAAGCGGCCGTGTCGCCAGTCATCCTCGGCCTGATCGATCCGGTCCTTCGAGCTGGAGACGAAGTTCCAATAGATGTGACGCTTCTCGGGAAAGGGCTCACCTCCGAGCAGCATCAGATGGGAAGGGCCCCGCGCCAGAAGCACGATCTCGGCGCCGGGCTTGAAGGCTACCAGCTGCGTTTCGTCGAAGATACCGCTCTGGCCCGCTACCTCGATTTCGCCCGAGATGACGAATGCGGCCCACTCGATATGATCTGCAGGGACCTGCAATCGAGCTCGCGCATCCTGCATCGACACACATTAGGTCTGAATAGACCGGCACGGGCGAGCGATGTCCGAACGCTTCGCCCGCCACGACGGTGAGCGAGAGCCCGTCAGACGAGACCCTCGGCAGTGCGCGTTTGGCGTGATTGGAAAAGTCCGGCGCCATGTCTTCCAGCGCCTTGGACAGCGCAACCCATATCTCCTGGCCGAACATCGTGCCGCCCTGGGCCTGGACCTTCGGTGGCGTGCGCTCCGAATGAACGATGTCGCGGCCCGCCGTCATCCAATTCACGTCGCCGGGGCGGATCGTCTCGATATGGCCCGCGCTGTCGCAGTGAATCATCTCGCCTTCGAGCAGGTAGGTCAGCGTCGAGAGACCGATATGATGTTGAGGACGGACACCTGGGCCGGCCCGGGCACGGAGCACAACCGGCCCGAATTGATCGAGGAAGATGAAGGGGCCGACCATTCGGCGCCGCGCCGAGAGCAACGCGCGACGAACCTCGAAGCCGTCATCCAGATCCCGGACTGGAAGCATTACTTGCTCCACTGTTGTGTCCGACGTTGCGCTTGAGCTGGTCATGGACGAGGCCTGTGCGGGTCACGCTGCCGTGGCGAGCGCCTGCTTTGCACTGGCGAGTGCCGCCTCGCGCGCTTCGGGCCCGAAGCCGATCTTCTCCGCATGGATGAAGGTGATGTCGGTCAACCCGATAAAGCCCAAGAGCGTGCGCAGATAGGGTTCCTGGAAATCCATCACATTGGCAGGCCCCTCGGAATAGAGGCCACCGCGTGATTCGACGACGATGACGCGCTTGCCGGTGATCAGGCCCTGCGGGCGGGCTTCCGAATAGCTGAATGTCTCGCCGGCCCGCAGCACGTAATCAAACCAGGACCGCAGCCCCGTCGGGATGCTGAAGTTGTACATCGGCGCCCCGATGACGATCGTATCCGCAGCGCGCAGCTCGGCGATCAGCTCATCCGAAAGAGCGCGAGCCGCCCGCTCCTCATCGGACTTCGGCTCTCCTCTGACGCCTGCCACATTGGCTCCCGTCAGATGAGGAACGGGGTTAGCGCCGAGATCTCGTTGAATCACGGTCGCGCCCGGATTTGCTCTGGAGAGGTTGCGGACGGCTTCGTCGATCAGGATCTTGGAGACGGATGCATCGCCGGATACGCTGCTGTTGAGCACGAGAATAGTCGGCATGTTGTTTTCCTTCGCTTGTGAGGACGTTTGTGAGAGGTTTCAAGAGATCCAGGCCGGTTCAGCAATCGCTGAGCCAAACATCAGCTCGAGGCGTAGCCGGTGATGCGCACACGGCGGGCATGAGACTCCACGCGCCGGCGCCAAAGGCCGCGACCTGAAGCAGACCGCCCGCAACTGCAATCTTCTTTAGGATGAGCTGGTGCTGGTGCAAGAAGTCGTTATGAAGCGCCAAGCGCAAAAGGCCGCGAGGATCAGCGCCACGATCCGCCTTCGATACCCGAACACAAGCGCCAGTCCGCCCCCCGACTTCTACGATGACTGCGATCAGATAGCCGAGAAATGGGGCCGGAAGGCCCGTCGAGGCGATGTAACCTTCGATCATCGTGGCTGCCGTGAGCTTGCTGATGGCACTCAGAAGAAAACGAATGGCAATCAAACTGCGGCCGGCTGCGGCAAGCACTGTTGTTTGGTTTTCATTCGAGAACCCTGTGCAGTTTGTGATCGTTGTTGTGAAAGGTTGAGCCAGGGGAGCTCTCGCGAAGCGCTAATCCCGCTTCCGCCGGTCTACCAGCGCCCCGGACTCCTCCGCTTCACAAGAGCGACTGGCCGCCCTGCATCGCCGATGCTCAGAGTTCACGCGGTAATGGAAACGGACTTGCGTCGGTTGTCCAGACTGAATGCGCCGGCACCAAACGCGATCACCTGCAGAAGACCGCCGGTGATCGCGATGTTCTTCATGAAATGAACCATCTCGTTCTGGTCAGCCATATTGTTGTGAAACAAGATGGCCGTGGCGAGCGTGAAGATCGCCAGAGCTGTAGCGGTCAGGCGGGTCTGAAAACCAGCGATCAGAGCGAGCCCCCCGCCCACCTCGACTACGACCGCGACGGCGAAAGCCACCCGGGCGAATGGCGCGCCGACCGACTGGATGTAGGCGATCGTGTTGGCGGGAGCAGCGATCTTGGCGACGCCGGACATGACGAAGATGAGTGCGATCAGTAATCGGCCGAGTGCGGGAAGATAGGTAGGTGTGGACATGGAAGACACTCTTCTGGTTTGAGATGGCTGGATTAATGGCTGTTCTTGCCCTGAGGATGGGCAGGTCAGATCTGCTCCGTCCGGCCCGCGTGATAGTCGCGGACCGCGCGTTCGAGTTCGGCGATGGTATTCATGACGAAGGGACCGGTGGCGTACGATGGAAGGCTCGAGCAGATCGCCTCGCGACGAACCTCGAAGCCATCTCCTCCGAGGGTATGGAAGGCGGCGTGAAGCGTGGAGATTTTGCGCTCGCGGACAACGAGGGTGTTCATAGGCGGCCCCGGTGCAGCATTGGCGGAGCCGTATCTCCCCTTCGCATCTCAATAAATATGGATAATATAGAAAAGATTGTTCAGGGTTTTAGAAATGCAGGTTGGTACTCCTACGTTCGATCAGCTGCAGATCCTCGCCACCGTGGCGGACTGCGGCAGTTTCACAGCAGCGGGGCGCCGCCTCAATCGCGCTACCTCTGCAATCGCCTACGGGATCGACAATCTCGAGGAGCAACTCGGGGTCCTTGTGTTCGATCGCTCGGGAACGAAAAAGCCTGAATTGACCGAAGCCGGGCGAGCACTCCTCGCTCAGGCACGGTCGGTTCTTCAGGGGATGGACAAGATGCGCGCCAAGGCGGCCAGCCTGCGCGAAGGCGAGGAAGCGGAGGTGTCGCTGGTGGCGGACGTAATGCTCCCGACGGCTCGTCTTGTCGACGCTCTCCAAGGTTTCCAGGTCGCCTATCCGACGGTTCAGTTGCGATTACATGCAGAGGCGCTTGGTGCGGTGACCCAGCTCGTAGCAGACGGCACCGCGCGACTGGGAATCAACTGCGCGATTCATTCTCTTCCGGACGATATAGACAGGCAGCCGGTCGGACATGTCAGGCTGATCCCCGTGGCATCGCCTTCTCATCCGCTGGCACGCGCGCGACGGCATTCGTCAGGTGACCTGCGAGAGCACATCCAGCTGGTTCTGACGGACCGCTCGCCACTCACACGAGGCCAGGATTTCGGTGTTGTCAGTAACGGGACATGGCGGCTTGCGGACCTCGGTGTGAAGCATGCCTTGTTACTGGCCGCCATAGGTTGGGGCTCGATGCCCGACTTTATGGTCCGCGCCGATCTGGACGCCGGACGGCTGGTCGAGCTGGACGTGCCGGGCTGGAAGGATGTCCTGTATCCGTTGCAGGCCATTTGGCGAGTGCAAAAGCCTCCGGGTCCTGCAACTCAATGGCTGATCGATCGATTTGCGGCGCAGATGTGAGGTTCTGGGCGCGCGTTTGTGAAGCAGGTCGACCGATCGGGATTAAGCGATCAGGCCGGCAGCGAAACTGCAGCGACAGCGCCGTCATTATCGATGAGCGGCAAGCCGTGCACCGCTGAAACAGCTTTAACCATATCCACCGCAGGTGTTTGATCGTCGGAGGTGTAAGCGTCTGCTTGGCGAAGAAAGAACGCGCTCAGCTCCGCGACGTCACTGCGCAGTTGGCGACCCTCCGTGTGTTCGGTGTCGCCATGGAAGGCTTAGTGAGTTGGATCAGCTCCGAGGTCGTCACGAACTCGAACCTGAAGTGTTCGAGCACGTTGTCCGGCGAGATCCCGCGTAGGTACCGTTTCTATCTTTGATGAGTCCCATCAATGCGCGCATCAAAGCTCCGTCCAAGTGCTACCACCTGAGTGCAGTCAAAACTATGATTTGCAGCGGAAACGACGTGTGGAGCCGCAACGAGTGGCTCCTCAAGGGGTGGCCCCGCATCATCACTCTTTGACGCTTTCACTGCAATCTTCCGTGCGCCGGCGTCCCGTGCCATCAAGGCGAGGACTGCGGCAAAACTGCCGGCAGTGCACGCACCGCAAGATGGGTGCGCGACCATCTGGTGACGGATCACGCGGTTACGCGACTGTGATCAGAGGGCGCGATTGGTGCCGATGACGCGCACTTCCTCTCTGCCGAACTCGGCGATCTCGCCATTCATTCCGCCGGTAAACAGTCCGTACCAGACCGCCGGCTTCATCTTCATCGCCTTGCGATTGAGGACGATCTCCGTGGGCGAGCTTATCCTATAATAGCCCTTGTCGGATTTTGAGACCGTCCAGTCCGAGATCTTCCGGGCCGTTTCGACAATCGGCAGGAACTCCTTGACGTCGAGCACATACAGAACGACCATTTTCAGCGCTCCCCAATGAATTCTTCAACAAGTTTCGCCTTGCGACGCCAGACCGTATCGATGTCTCGAAGGCGATCTCCCTTCGTCCTCAATTCATCTTCAACCTGAATCGCAGCCTCGAGTGTCAGCTTCGCATCAAGCTCGTCGATGACTTCGACGTCGCGCAAGCGAAGTGTGATCTCGATCGGGTATCCGTTGGGGTCACGGAAGTAGATCGACTCCAGGATCTCGTGACGCGTGTAGGGCGAAACCGTGAGGCCGCGCGCTTCGAGAGTGGTCTTCCAGCATTGCAGCTCCTCGGCGGTGGGCACACTCCACGCGGTATGCGTCGCCGAATAGAAATGATGATCCTCCGGCATGTATTTTTCGGTCAGGTCAGATCCGATGTAGTAGAAGAAGGCGATCGTGGCACCTTTGCCTGCATCGAAGAAGAAGTGGAGAAAATCGGGATGACCGGGATCGCCCCAACCGCGGGCGCTGATCGTATGAACCAGCGGCAGACCGAGAATATCTCGATAGAATTCGATGGTTTCCCGCAGCTTCCAGGTTGGCCGGGCGGTGTGATCCACCCCATCCAGGCGCGGCTGAACAGTATCGCCGCTTGCCTTCTTCAGGCTCCCGATATCGACCTCCCGGGTCTGGTACTCCCTCTTGGTCGTGTAGGGGCTGTCCGATCTCGCCTCTTGGTGCAAAGTTTCCTGCATCTTGGTTCTCCATCCTTGTTTGTTTGCGCGGCTCGCGCCGCTGGGCAGACACCGCCTGATCGACGCAACCGATCTCTTCGATACCCGGGCCCTGCGCTGTCCCCCCGAACGACACGCTCAGGGATCAATCAGGCGACGTGCTGCGCAGCCTTCCTACGAAGCGCTCCCTCGCTGAGATTTGCGGAGGACAGGAAGAATCCGGCATCAGGAGCCACCGGCTCGAGCTGAGCGACGCTGAGCATCTTGCGGGCCGTGCAGATCGCGGCCGACGTCACAGGCAGCCCGAGCCAATCTTCGACGCGCTGAATGGCCTTGAGCGATGGCATTTGAACGCAGGGGACAGCACGACGGCGTCGACCCCTCCGATATCGAGTCTGGCAACGTCGTCGATAAGCAGATCTGGATCGCGCCGACCGATGGCAACGTTGTCATCGACCGACAACGAATCGAGTCCTTCACGATGATGCCTTCGTTTTGGATGTAATCGACAACGAGGTCCGTCAGCGGTCTGACGTAGGGCGTTACGACGGATATCGAACGCACACCGCTGCGCTTGAGTTCGTCAACGAGCGCTCCGACCGAGGTAACGACCGGCACGTCGCGGCCTTCGCGCTTGAGAACATCGTAAAGCTGGGCCTCGGATTTTCTGTGATATCCGGCACCCATCGACGTGATGACCACCAGGCAGGCATAGCCGACGACATCCACGGGCGCGTCAGCCAATTCCGCGGCGCACCTGATGCTATCCCGGTCCATGGCTTCCAATTCGGCCTTGACGACCTTCTTCATCCTCATCCGACTGGAATGGAACGTAAGTGTGGCGTCACGCATTCCCGCCGATTCCCTGGCGCGAACAAGCGCCGGAATTTCGGTTTCCATGGTCGTGTTCGAGCTCGGCACGATCTGACCGATCTGGACTATTCGCTTGGGCACTGATCTCACCTCGCCGGCTCATCATTAGAAAGCGCTTCTGTTCCAACCAATCGCGGATGTTCTGACCAGCTATCAGTTAGATAGTCAGTCGCGCTCCTTCCGACAACGCGTCGTCGCTCCTCTGGGTAGCCCGGAGGCCCGCTGTCGTTATCGCATCCCTCAACGCAACGCGGGAATCATCCATCAGCAGATCTCTCCCCCTCTGCGATCTGTTTCCATTATGAGGCCGGCAATTCGTCGCGTCAAACTGTTTTTCGACACAAATGTCGAACTTTATCGACGTCGATAAAACTTCTGTGGTCGAGTTTGCTGTCGGCTATTCTGCGAGCCAAAACTCTACACAAAGCGGAAGACATCGTTGGAGAGAGTTGGAGTTCGCCACGCGATTGCGGGTGTCGTTTGTCAATCGCTGGACGGCTTTAGGAATACGTCAACGCTGGTGTTCTCACCACAGAGACGCTCGTTTCCGCTTTTGCCGACGCTGTCAGAGCGCACCCGAACCGGCCTGCCCGCTCCGAGACGGATTGGTGCTGCACCTACTCCTAGCTTGACGTCGTCACCGACAAGGCTGCTTCGGCCTTCCTCCGCCTCGGTCCCGAGCCCCAGGATCGGATTCTCTTTCAGTTGCCGAACTCGAAAGAACTGGTGATCGCGCTCATCGCCTGCCTCAAGGCCGGCCTGATCCCGGTCTGCACGCTCGCAGCTCACCGCCAGATCGAAATTGGCTATCTCGGAAGGCATGCCTCCGCGCGCGCTCACATCGTGCCTGGGCTTGATCCGCGGTTCGACTTCATCTCCTTTGCCGAGGACATGCGGCAGCAAATTCCCTCCCTGCAGATCACGATCGCAACCAAAGGAAGCGCAGCGTCGTTGAACGGCCGCGACCAGCACACAAAGATTTCAACGTGAGGTCGTGGGTTCGAGTCAATGGAGTGCTGCCGCCTTTCCCCACACTCGCCGAGCTTACGATACCTTCAATCTTGGGCATGACGAGCCAGATCAGCTTTGCGCGCGGCGCCCAAATGGTGAAAGGCCACGACCTCCGGTACACGACACGCGTGACGACGTACCGGCATGCTAGAACGCCTCGACCGTCCATTGCAAAGTGTCGGTCCTGCAGCTTCGACGTCAACGCCATCCAACAGCAGCACGCAGACGAGGAGAGGACTCGGACTCCGATTGCTCGAGGCGCGGAAGCCGTCACACGATCATTCGCATTCTAGTCACTTGCCACTGGCAGTGGCGTAGTAATCGAACAGCCGGCTCGCATCGCCGGAGAGCCAGTCCGCTTCACCGCTGATGTAGCCTTCGACCTGTCCAGTAACGCCGATCAGGAACGAGATCGGCATGCCGTATAGCGCGAACGGCGCTCAGCCTCCCCGCGGGCGCCGGCACGTGTGACCAGGCCTCCAGGATCGAACCCGATCGTGAGGCGATGAAGCTTCAGCTCCCTCACGAAAGGTGCGACCTTTGATCGATCGCGATCCGTCGCGATTGCGATGACCGCGAGGTCGGGCCGGCCGATTGTCGCCAGCCGATCCAACATCGGCAATTCGGTCCGGCAGGCCGGGCACCAGGTCGCCCAGAAGTTGACGAGCACTACCGTCCCCCTAAGGGAGGTCAGATCGAGCACGCCTCCGGAGAGACGCCGGATCGGGACGGGCGGGACCGGCCTTGCGCCGCGAAGCTCTATGAACTGATGCCGAACTGTTGTGAATGGAGGCGGTTCGCCGGCCTCGCTGTCCGATATAACTGGCATTGCCAGCGCGGCGCCCGCGCCTGCTAACCGCGCAACGAAGGCGCGGCGTGTTGTAATCTGATCAGACATCATGAAAGGGTTCGCTGCGCAGTATTGATCCGATTGTCATGACCGGATGTACGACCAACCGTCTTCCTGCAATTCGATAATGCGCCCAGGTCCGCTCGGCACGAGATCGACGTTGTCGATAAGGGTGATCGGATGACCCTCGGCTCGCTCCATGCCGAGCTTCGTCGCCTCGCAGACCACGAAACGAATGTTCGGATTCACCGCGCTTACTACTCGCAGCAGATCTTTCACCGGCGAAGTATCGGTACGGAGCATGTGAACGCCGAGGTTGTAGGCGACCACCTCGATCGTGGACGGTTCGTTGCGCTCCTGGAAATATCTCGGGAGGTTGAGGGCCGTCGATATCAGCGCGCGCATCGTGGTGGGATCATCGCTATTGATCGGCAACACCAGGCGATGCATCCGAGGTGGAGCGGGCTTGGTCGGCGATTTCGAGACCGCAGAGACCGAATCGGTCAGCAGCAGGGTCGCGGTGAAGGGCACAACGAGAGCGAGAGTGAACGCAACAGGAATTGTCAGTTGGCAGAAAGAAAAGCGCATCCCGACAGCCTCAAAGAACTTTGGTGGAGGAGACGTCCTCGTGCTCCGATTGAGCGTCAAGGCGACCGATCCGGACGATCTAATGTCCGTGCGTTTAGCGCGGTGTGCGCCTTCGGCTAGATCACGCGGATCAGCTTTTCTTTGGACAAACCATATTTCGGTCTGATCTTGTCAGCATCAGATCGATAGCCAATCGCCATCATCACAACGGGCGTCAGTGCCGTCTAAAGATGGATCGCCTTTGCAAGCTTGCCGGGAAGAAAGCCCTCCATTAGGCACGCGTCGATTCCCAGTTCAGCGGCCGCCACGAGAGCAAAGCCAAGCGCGATATAGGCTTGGCGCGCGGCCCATGCTTCCCTGCTTGCGGTCAGCGTGCGGATCGCCACACCGATCTTGGTGTTCCTCCGTAACATCGCGACGTTTTCGGGTGGACCGCCATTTGCCAATGCTGCAGCAAACAGCCGTTCGGCGCGGTCGCGAAAATTGGGGCGAGCCGAAAATACCAGAACGTGGGACGACGTCGTCGTTTGCTCCTGCCCGAACGACGCTTTGCGGATATTTTCCTTGATCGAAGGATTGGAAACGACCGTCACATGGAAACGCTGCATTCCCGAGGAGGTCGGGGCAAGCCGGATCACTTCGAGCAAAGCTTCCAGATCAGCGTCGGATACCTTCCGGGCCGGATCAAAAGTCTTGGTCGCATGACGCCAGCGAAGTGCTCCCAGGACTTGCGTCACCGAGAAGGTCGAGGCTGTGTTTGAATTCACGGAGGAAAGTGAGGTAGGTGTGGGCATGGAAAGACACTTCTTCTGGTTTGTTTGAGATGGCTGGATCGATGGCAGTTCTGACCATGAAGATCAGCGCGACGGGGCACGTCCGATCTGTCCAACTCGGCCCCGCGTCGTCCGGCGCTTCACCGTGGATGACGCCGCAGCCGGCGCGCTTTATTGCACCTCGCCCGGGCCCATCGCACTGATATTGCCAAGGCTGTCCTTGTGCACGGTGCGCCCTTCGAGGAGCAGACTGAGCGTTTCGATGCCGGCGTGAGGATGGGCCGACGCGCCCTTGGCTTCGCGGGGGCGGACCTCGATCGGACCGAAGTGATCAAGGAAGATGAAGGGCCCAATGGCATCAAAGGCAGGAGATGGGATGACGCGACGAGCCTCGAAACCATCTCCTTCGAGGGTATGGCAGGCGGCATGAAGCGTCGAGATTTTGCGCGCGCGAACAAGTATCACGGTGTTCATGGGGAGGTCTCGTTTGAACGATTGTCAATCGGGTATCCTCCTTTCAAATTTCAGAAAATATGGATAATATAGAAAACACTATTCAGGATCTTAGAAATGAAGCTTGGCACCCCCACATTCGATCAGCTGCAGATCCTCTGCCACTGTGGTCGAATGCGGCAGCATTTTGAGATGACCGACCGCGCCTTTCACCATGCGCTGGTGGCGCCCTGCGCGATGCCGCGCCTACTCGCGAGCCTCGACGTACTGCAACTTGCAAATTCTCGTCTGGTGTTCGCGATGGCGCGAAGTAACGGCTGGCGACCGCGCTCCAATCAGGATCGCCGGCTGATTCTGCAGGCAGTGCGGGCGCGCAATGTCGATCAGGACCGGAACCTGCTCGCGCGCCACATTCAAACAATTGAGCGCCTCGCCCTTCCAGCGTCCTGACCAGGAATGAGATCTGGCGAGTTCCGTTTCAGGTGATCGCAAGGCCCAACCACCGACCATCTTGCCGTGTGATCCGGCATGCCGCGCTAGCATTGCGGTTGGCTCGATCCCAAGCTAGTCATGCGCCAACTTGCGACATCACCTTACGGTCACTACCCATGATTTGTCATATCGTCTTCTTCACCGCCAAGGATAAGGCCCATATCGACCAAATAATCGAAGGCCTGTCGGTTCTGACCACCATCCCACACGCACGCCGGCTCGAGGTTGCATGCAATCGCAAGACCGACCAGCTCGGCAATGATATCGACGTGGTTGTCTATGGTGAGTTCGACAACGAAGCGGACCTCGCAGCGTACAAGGCGCATGATCTGTACCAGGAATCGATTCGGCGGGTACGACCACTCCGGGAGCTGCGGTTCGCGGCCGACTACAACGTATCAGCGGATGTGCGTTTCGCCTCAACGGAAGCGACAAGCCAAGCCGCTCGGCGCAACGTGCCTACTGGCGGGGGTTAGCCTGACAATCGGTCTCAAAAGCTTGCGTGGCCCCGACGACCGTCACTCTCGTCGGGGTGGGGATCACGATCGGAGCGCGTCTCAAAGCACGCCAGTCGTCGGTGACTGACAGCCCGATGCACGTTCGCGAGCTGCAGTGGATTGATCCTGTCACAGCGATGCGATGTCTCGCGCATCGGCCGCACCTTACGTTTCTCGATAGCGCGGCAAGGCATGAGTTGCTTGGGCGCTACTCATATCTGGCCTGCGACCCATTCAGCACCTACATGATCGCGGACGGACGAGCGAGTTGCAAAGGAGAGGTTCTCGAGGGCGATCCGTGGGGAGCTCTTCGCAACCTGCTCGCCAAGTATTCGGAGGAACATCGTCCCGATCTCCCGCCGTTCCAGGGAGGCGCAGCCGGCTTCCTCTCTTGTGATCTGAACAGGACACTGCAGCGATTGCCCGCGCCGGCAATTCCCCCGCCTTCGATATTGCGTAAGGCGCGACGGTGCCGGCCACGCGCAGGCCCAGAATGGATGCGATGTTGACGATCGAGCTCTTGATGTCATCTCGGCTTTTCGTCGGGAGTAATCCCTGACCACGGCATGGGGCAGGATCAAGAAGCTGCCATCGTCGAGCCCCTTCAGCGCGGCCAGAGCCACGTCTCGCGGCGACAGGATTCCGTCGGCGCTTTCCGGGCCTGACGGAATATCGTTCAGGAGCGGCGTGTCCACGCCTTGGGGGCACAGCACGGCAACACGGATGCCCTGGTCGCGGTGGCCGAAGGCGAGGTTTTCCGCAAGGCCGATGCCCGCGTGCTTCGTCGTACCATAGACGGCGCTGCCGACCTGGTTGAGCAGGCCGGCTGCGGACGCGGTCTGAAGAAAGATCCCGCCTCATTTCGCGACCATCCGCGGCAGAAGGAAACGCGCGGCCCCGACGTGCGCCATGACGTTGATGTGCCAGGATTGCTGCCAGGTGTCGTCGGACGCGAAGGCCGCATTGTCCGCAGCATGATGGCGGCACGGTCGGCGCCACGCTGGCTGCCGGCGAAGGTCCGCCGTCCCAAGGCGATGCCTCTCAATGCGCGCTCGGCACAATTGTTGGTCAAGCAGATCCTGCCATCGTCGAGGAAGCGGGCGAAGTCGTCCCAGCGCCTGAGCAGGTAATTCATAGGCTTTAAGACCTCGGAGGAGCGCGAGAGGGTTTCGCGCTCACGCAGCAACCAGACGTGCATGTCCTCGAGAAGCGGCTTGCTCTGTTCCTGGCGCACGGCACGCCGCTCCTCGGCGCCGCGGCCGTTGATGGCGCGCTCGATCTCGAACAATGCATCCAGGCGTCTGACCGCCTGCAGCGCGATCGGAGAGACCGGTTTGCCCTTCTTACCTTCCCGAGCATTTTTCTCGATGTCGGCCAGCTCGAAGAAGCCCCGTCGTGCATGGGCAAAGCAAAATGCCGGCGTAATCGGCCGCGCCTTCTTCTGCGGATCGAACAGCGGTTCGAACCCGCTGTAGCAATCGGCTTGCAGGATACCACCGAAGGCGACCAGATGCTTCTGGGGATGCTCGCCTCGTCGGTCGCTCGAGGCGTAATAGACCGCCGCCGGCGGCGCGGGCCCGGCGAAGGGCCGGTCATCCCGCACATAAGTCCAGATCCGTCCGGTGGTACACTTGCCCTTCGCCAGGATACGGATGGTGGGGTGAGTAGGCCGGGGGGATTTCACCTCCGGCCTCTCGCAGAACCAGGGCGTGAGGCTCTCACCTCACCCGGCTCCCATCAGGCAAGCTTGTCGCCAATACCGAGTTGCCAGTGAGCAAAGAGTCTGCGGTTCTCGCGAGCGATCTTCTCCAGGAAGATGCGAGCGCGCCCCAACCGATGGCGGAAGCGCTTGTACTTTCGTTTCAACCAGATAGCTATTGTTTGGTTGATGTAGCGGGCCATCGGATATAGCGCCGAGCGCATGTATTGCCCGTAGTACGCGATCCACCCCCGAACTATCGGGTTTAGTTCGCGGGCAATGTCGTCCAGCGTCAGATTTGGCCGCCGACGAAAGTTCAAGTCTCGGATCGTTGCCCGCATCGCGTTCAGCACTGACTTGCTGACCGCCGGAGTGAACCCGCAGAAAATTTTTTGCGAGTACGGCCCCCGGACTGACCTCGGCCTGAAGCAATATCCGAGAAAGTCGAACATGACCGTCTCGCTCTTGCCTTGGCGTCGATCGTCCTTGCAGTAGACAATCCTCGTCTTCGTCGGATGCAATTCCAGACGACACTCGGCCAGTCGAATTTTCAGCGCTTCGCAAACGCTCTGCGCCTCCACCTCACTCTGGCAGTGTATCAACCCGTCGTCAGCATACCGGCACCACCTGAGTTCGGGAACGTTCGTGCCATCCAGAGATCAAATGTATAGTGCATGAAGAGATTGGCGAGAATCGGGCTCACTACTCCCCCTTGCGGGGTGCCGCAGCTTCGCTCGACGACAGCTCCATCCTCTTGCACAATCGGCGCTGTCAGCCATCGTTCGATGTAGAGCAACGCCCACTCGCACTTTACATGCTTCCGGACAGCCCGCAGCAGAAGCTCGTGGTCAATGTTGTCAAACAGTCCCTTGATATCGAACTCTAGAACCCAGTCGTATTTCCAGCAACGCTTGCGCGTGACGCCTACGGCATCAAGAGCCGATTTGCCCGGCCTATAACCGTAGGAATCCGCCAGAAAGATTGCGTCCAGAGTCGGTTCAATGAGTTGTTTGGCAACTGTTTGTGCCACGCGATCCGCCACAGTTGGCACCCCGAGGATCCTTTGGCCTCCGCTCTTCTTCGGAATGGAGACGGCACGAACAGGTGGCGGGAAGTAGGCGCCTGAGCTCATTCGATTCCAAATCTTGTAGGGGTTACTCTTCAAGTCGGATTCAAATTCCTCAATCGTCACTCCGTCGACACCGGCTGCGCCACCATTGGATCGCACCTGCAGATACGCTTCGTACACCTTTCCTTTGTCGATGTTGAACGGCTTGCTTGGCTGGTTCACCGCCGTCCTCCTGTTGCCAGTTGCAACGATGGCCAGCCCACCTGATCCGATCCCTTCGCTCCAGCCCCATTACGAGCCTTCGTCACTTGTACGGATCGGTCCGCCCCAGTGCTCCGCATCGGTACTCTTGCCTCGCGGTTTTCTCCGCTTGTGCTTCTCCCTTTGCATCGGAGCGACTGGTTCCTGCAGTTCCGCGACAACGCCTGCATCCGATTCACGCCCCCTCAACGCCGGTCGCCGCCCGCCCAATCATCAGGCTTCCAGCGGACTGATCCCAGAGGGACGACACACCTCTGGTTTTGACGACGATTTCCATGTTACGACGCTTCATCGGCGGGTTCATTTTCATTCGGATGCTCATCCGCTCGGGTATTTCCCGATCGTTAGCTTCAACGCTCACGACCGCGCCTCTTAAGCGAAGCCGCTTGAAGTGATTTGGGACCTCCTCCTGAAAACCGATCCCGAGGGGCCTTCCCTCATCGCTGTCACAGCTTGTGCTCACAGATTATCAGATCATCACGATCATCCTTTCTGTGTGCTTCTGCAGCACACTGTCATCGCCATGAAGGCGCTCGGCCGCGAGCACATGGCGTTCGATCAAATGAAAGAGCGGCATGACGGCGAAGGTGCCGTGGCCGACCTGGTCGGCCAGGGTCGACAACGACAGGTCGATCCCCTCGGCCTAGAAGCGCGCACTCTGGCGGTTGAGCGGGATATGCATGCCGAATTTGTCGAACAGGATCGTCGCCAGCAATTGTGGGCCAATGAAGCCGCGCGGCGTGGCATGGAACGGCGCGGGCGGCTGGCTGATCTTCTCGCAATCGCGGCAGGTGAACTTGTCCCGTACCGTCTCGATCAACTTGAAGCGGCGTGGGATCTCCTCCAGCGTCTTGGTCACATCCTCGCCGATCTTCGCCAGCCGCGATCCACCGCAGCAGGCGCAGCTCGTTGGAGCCTCCATGACGACGCGCTCGCGTTCGATGTCATCCGGCCATGGCTTGCGCACCGGCCGCTTGCGCGTGAAGGAACGGACGTTCTGCGTCTTCGCCGCTGCGGCCTGCGCCGCAAGCTCATCCTCGCTCGCCGTGGTAACGAGTTCCTCGAGCTCCAGCTCCAACTGCTCGAGCAGCCGTGCCGTGCGCTCGGAGCGCGGCCCGTACAGTTCGCGTTTGAGCTTCTCGATCCGCAGCTCAAGATGCGCAATCAGCGCCTCGTTGTCCGACAGCTCCGCCCGCACACTGGCAGCCACCGCTTCAGCATGTAGCCGCGCCTCACGCTCGGCCTGCAGCGCCGCCAGGGCACTCGCAAGGTCCGATGGAAGATCGTCCGGCTTCGATATCATGACGCCAGTGAATCAGATCAAGCCGCAGATTCAAACCATAAAACGCTATCCGACCCGCGTTGGACGCTGGGTTTCTTGTGGGTTGCGCCAATCGATCCCGGACAACAGATAGCTCAACTGCGCCGGCGAGATCGTTACTGATTCACCGGCAACCGATGGCCAGATGAACTTTCCTCTCTCGAGCCTTTTGGTAAACAGGCATGCTCCCTGGCCATCGTGCCAGATCACCTTCACAAGATCGCTGCGGCGACCGCGGAAGACGAACAGATGACCGTTGAGCGGGTCTTTGTGCAGCACCTCCTGCACCTGGAGTGCCAACGACGGAAAGCCTCGGCGCATATCGGTGTAGCCTGTCGCGAGCCTCACTCGCGCGCCTGTCGGAACGGGGATCATCGGCGCACCAGGGGCATCGAGAACGCGACGCAGCGCGTCTCCATCAACCTCGCCATTGACCCGGATGCGGTGTCCGCTACCAAGATCAATCTCGATGATGCCATGGCTCCTCCGTCGACGCGCCGGGGCCGTCGTCAATGGCGCTTCGGTCAGATCGTGCGGCGGCACAGACGGCCCAATCTCGACTGGCACGAACGGAGCTATACTCGTCTCAGCGTGCTTGCAAAGCTCTTTGCGCCACCTGAACAGCTGGCTCACATGAAGGCCGGCCATGCGAACCACCTCGGAAACAGTGGCTCCGGGCTCGAGCGACGCTGCAACTAGCCGTTCCTTCTCGTCTCGCGACCATCGCCGCCGCCGCTCGACCGATGTGATCACCTCCGCCCGCGAAATCGTCATAGCGCTTCTCCTAGGATTACCCCTAGGACCTGCAGCGCTCGCCTCCGTCAAACAAGGCGGCCCTCAACGGAGGGATGCCTCCAAGCTTTCGCGTCTATGACCTACCGAGCGGCGGAAGTACATTCGAACGGGTATGCACCCCACCGGCCACCAAGTCTCGCTCGAAAGGCTCGAAGAGCTCCGTCGCATATATAAGGAAGTTTCCGCCAAAGAGATCAGCACGGAAGAAGCGACTGACATGGGCATCGTCTTCTAGCGCTTTATAGACTCCTCTCGCGGCCCGTGCCGAGCATGACCGGGGAAAATTTCTCCTTCGTCCCCACCTCCGGCTCAAAGCGCTCCCGAAGAAGTCTGATAACGTGTAAGATGTGTTGATTTCCTTCGAATCATATTCGGCTCAGTGAGTCCAGGTCGTGTGCCCCGGCGCGACAGCTCGGTGCCGCGCCGGGGCTGTGCTCCCTCTCGGCCGACCGAGGGCAAGCGGCTGAAGTTGATCAGCAAAGAGGTCGCACATCAGCAAAGCACAAGCGTGCGGGCAATGTGCCGCCCAGGCTGCTCCGGCTCCATCGGCGGCTAGTGAACCGCGCAAGCCTCAGCCATTCACCAGAGAGCTGCAGCAGTTGCGGTTTGTTGACCGACAAACCATTTTCGCAGCTTGCTACCGGCATTGCTCGGCTCGCGTGCGGAGAATTTCTGCATGATCGGCCATGCTTATTACACGGTCGAGGGCTCGCTCCTGCGCCAGTTGGCCCCTCCTCAAATCCCCATTCAACATTTCGATCAAAGCCGTTTAGAACCGCATGAGGAAAGTCGTAGGTTTGACGAGGTCCAACGTGCCTAGGAGGCCGGACCTCGTGGCCTCAATAGCCCGAAGGCCGCTCGGCACACCGCAACATAGCTCGGCTACTTCAGTTTTGCCTTGATCTAGATCACTCGCGAGCCACTTTTCTTCCCGCTTGCGGCTGTGCCAGCGTTCGTGCCGCCGATTTTCCGAGGGCACTCGGGCGCAGTCTGCTTCTTCGCCTAACGTTTAAAGCTCCTGTTGCGATTGTTTCTATTTCGGTGCTCGTCAATCAGTGTTAGCGAGGCGCAACGCACTACCTGCTCCCCCTTTGAATCTAGGGCTATCGCATATGGGCGAGGGCGCAGAGAAGGAAGTCGTTGTTCCATCTGGCCTGGAGCATTTTGTGGCTGATGCGAGCAGGTCCTGGGGTAGCCTGCAGGATGTTGATGGCGAGCTTGCGGATGACGGCGAGGTTTTCCGGCGCGTGATCCTTGCGGCTGCGGCAGGCATCTTCATCGAACACCGTATCGAGGACCCAGTGCAGGTTGTTCTCGATGCCCCAGTGGGCGCGCACGACCGCGAGCAGCTTCTTGGCCGACAGCAGGCACGAGGCCAGGAAGTATCGGACCTTGTGCTTGGCGGTCTTGCCGGCATT
>NZ_JADYVX010000029.1 GCF_020194175.1 Bradyrhizobium sp. BRP22
GTGGGGATGTGACCGGGTCGCGGGTTCGATCCTTTGCTTATTGCCGGGAGCTGGCGGTGGCGACCGCCGGGCGGTTGTCGCCGAGCGAGACCCAGACGTTGGGATCGCCCTGCGACTGCCGCTTGACGAAGCGGTAGCCGGTCTCGGTCCAGGCGACGACCTCCTCGTTCTGGTTGTCGAGGATGAACTCGCCCTTGTCGGTCTTCACGGTCAGCACCGCGTGGCCTTCGCCCTTCTTGTCGCGCACGACAGTGATAAGCAGCGCCTCGCGCGGCCAGCCGGCGTCGATCAGCATCTTGCGCTTCAGCAGCACGTAGTCCTCGCAGTCGCCGTAGCCGTCCGTCGGCAACGACCATTTCTCGATCACGCCCCAATGATCCATGTCGGTCATCGGCTTGATGGTCTCATTGACCCATTTGTTGACCCGCAACAGATCGCGCCACGCCGTCTGCGACAGCACGATGTCGCGCGGTTGCGACGCGCCGGGCCGGCATTCGCCGGCGTTCTCGGCGCAGAATTCGACCCAGCCGATCGGCGAACGCGTGGCGTCGCCGAGGCTGGCATAGACCACGTCGCCCGCTTTCGCCGCGACGCTCGTAGAGATGCTCAACCCCAACAGGATGGCGGCAACCGCCCATCCTTTCCCCTGTCCCCTGAAAACCATTGTGGCCCCCGTTTTTCTTGTTGGGACCATGTTTCACACAAAGGTTTTGCGGTGCGGCTAAGTCGGCAAAGGTGATTTGACGCGAATGCAAGTAAAGCTGGCGGAAAATTCGATCTGTACTTGAGGCAAACTCGACTAAAATTTGAGATGACTGCAATTGATTCAAATTTTACGCATTAACGACGCGAACGCCGTCGCGAAGCGTGTTTCTGATCGCAAAATCTGCCGGCGTTAACCGCGCGCGGCGGGCGCAGGACAAGCAAAAGGCGGCGTCCGCCATCGCGGATGCCGCCTCGTCAGCGCTGAAAACAGGGGATTTGGAGCCCGCGCGCTTTACCGCGCGGTAACCGCATCTTCGAGCGTCTCGGCAGCCTGCTCGTGGACGAACTCGAGCGCGAAGCCGTCGTCGAGGTTTCGCACCACGCGCGACTGCACCCGCCCGAGCATGACCAGCGATTTCAGCGGCGGGCGGTTCTCGGCGGCGATCGCCGCGCCCGACAGCGAGAGGTCGATGATGCGGCAGGTCATCTTGCTGCCGTCCTCCAGCGTGAGCAGCGCGATCGGATTGCGCGGCACGATACGGTCGTGGCGGCGGTCTTCCGGCAGATTGAGGATGTCGCGGTTGGCGAGCCAGGTGAGCTGCGCGGCGAGCTTGTCGCGCTTGCGCGGCGTCGAGATGATGGTCATCGCAAAGCCGTTGTCGATGATGCGGGTGATCCTGCCCTCGACGCGGCCGATATGGTCGAGATAGGCGATCACGCGGTCGCCGACATTGCCGATGCCGGGCGCCAGCAGCGCCAGCCCGCCCGGGGACATGTTAATAATCTGGCAAGGAAATTCGCGCCGGTCGGGCAGCATGTAGCGGCCGAGCAGGTGCACCTTGACGCGCTGGAAGCGCCGCCGCTCCTCCTGTGCCGGGAAGACCGTAGGTTTCTTTTGTGCAAACGACATCACCGCCACCCGACAACCGGCATTCCGGCGCGGGCAAACCCTACGGCTGACAGGGTTAATGGCCCGTTAGCGGCGGTTGCATCAAGGGTAGGCACGCACGCGACCGACGCGCGCAATCGCTCGCCCTTGCGCGCTTGCGCTGACAGTCCGGATCGTGACGGTTTTGTGTGAAGGCGCTCGTGTGCAAATTCCCTTTGCGCATGGGAGGGCGCCACTTCCACCGGGGCCGGAGGCTGTTCCGATGCCATGCCGGCGTGTAGTCTTAAGGGCGAGAGGCCCCACCAGAGGGCACCAGCAAGGAACGAGGGAGGCATCGGACACGACCATGACGGATATCCGATACGTCGCGCCGCAGACGCTTGATGAAGCGGTCGGCGCTTATGCCGCGGCGGGCAGCGCCGCGCGCATCCTGGCCGGCGGCACGGATCTGTTGGTGCAGATGCGCTCGGGCGCGGTGAAGCCGGGCCTGATCGTCGACATCAAGAAAATCAGGGAACTCACTGCTGTCGAAGAGCTTTCCGGCGGCGGTTTCCGCATCGGCGCGGCCGTGCCCGGCGCCGTGCTCGCGGAGCATCCACGCTTCAGGCAGACTTGGCCCGGCGTCCTGGAAGCGGTGAACCTGATCGGCTCCACGCAGGTGCAGGGCCGCGCATCCGCCGGCGGCAATCTCTGCAACGCCTCGCCCGCCGGCGACAGCGTGCCGGCGATGATCGCGGCCGGCGCCGTCGTCACCGTGCAGGGCCCGGAAGGCCGCCGCGAGTTGAAGGTCGAGGACGTCCCCGCCGCCCCCGGCCGCACCAATTTGAAACCCGGCGAGATCCTGGTCTCCTTCACGCTGCCGCCGCGCCCGCCTGGTTCCGCCGACGCTTATTTGCGCATGATCCCGCGCACCGAGATGGATATCGCGGTGGTCGGCTGCGGCGTCAGCCTGACGCTGAAGGACGGCGTCTGCGCCCATGCCCGCGTCGGCTTAGGGGCAGTGGCGCCGACCGCGCTGCTGGTCGAGCCGGCCGCGCAGGCGCTGATCGGCTCCCGCCTCGATGACGCCGCGCTCAATGCCGCGGCCAATGCCTGCCGCGCCGCCTGCCGTCCGATCGACGACAAGCGCGGCACCATCGCCTACCGCACCCAGATCGCCGGCGTGCTGCTCAAGCGCACCGCGAACATCGCCGCAGAACGCGCGCAAGGGAAATGACAAATGGCAAAACTGCATGTGACGACCACCGTCAACGGCGAGCCGCTGGAATTCCTCTGCGAGCCCTACGAGACTATGCTGGATGCGCTGCGCAATCAGCTCGCGCTCACCGGCTCCAAGGAAGGCTGCGCGTCCGGCGATTGCGGCGCCTGCTCGATCACGCTGGATGACCGGCTGGTCTGCTCCTGCCTGATGCTCGCCGCCGAAGCCGAAGGCCACGAGATCAGGACCATCGAGGGCATGGCGCGCGGCGGCCGGCTGCATCCGCTGCAGGAGAAGTTTCTGGAGCAGGCCGCGCTGCAGTGCGGCATCTGCACCTCGGGCATGCTGGTCGCCTCCGAGGCGCTGTTGCGCAAGAACCCGAACCCGAGCGAGGAGGAAGTCCGCTTCTGGCTCGCCGGCAATCTCTGCCGCTGCACCGGCTACGACAAGATCGTTCGCGCCGTGCTGGAGACCGCTGAAGAAATCCGGGAGGCCGCCCAATGAACGTCGTCAACAACAAGTGGATCGGCCAGCGCACCATCCGTCCCGATGGCGTCGACAAGGTCACGGGACGTGCCGCGTTTGCCGCCGACACCGCCATGCCCGGCATGATCTGGGGCAAGGTTCTGCGCAGCCCGCATCCGCATGCGCGCATCCGCTCGATCGACACGTCCAAGGCCGAGGCGCTGCCGGGCGTAAAGGCCGTCGTCACCTCGCGCGATGTCGTCGATTTCCCGCTGGATAAATCCGTGATGCTCGGCATCCAGGACATGCGCTGGATGTGCCGGAACGTGATGGCGCGCGACAAGGCGCTGTTCCCCGGCCACCCGGTCGCGGCCGTGGCCGCCACCACGGAAGCGATCGCGGCCAAAGCCTGCGAATTGATCGAGGTCGATTACGAGGTGCTGCCGTTCTCGATCGAGATCGAGGACGCCATCGAGCCTGATGCGCCGATCCTGCACGAGTTCAACACCTTCCAGGGCAAGCCCTCGAACATCGTCGGCACGCTGGAACACAAGAAAGGCGACATCGAAGACGGCTTCAAGCAGGCCGACGTGATCATCGAGCGCAGCTTCACCACGCGCCCGGTGCACCAGGGCTATATCGAGCCGCACGCCTGCCTGATCTCGGTCGCCGCCGACGGCAAGACCACGATCTGGAGCTCGAGCCAGGGCCAGTTCATGGTGCGCGCGATGACCGCCTATCTCACCGGCATCCCGCAGAGCGACATCCGCGCCATCCCCGCCGAGATCGGCGGCGGCTTCGGCGGCAAGACCATCGTCTATCTCGAGCCGCTGGCGACGCTGCTCGCGAAGAAATCCGGCCGCCCGGTCAAGATGGTGATGACGCGCGAGGAGGTGATGCGCGCCACCGGGCCGACATCAGGCTCGAAGAGCACGGTCAAGATCGGCGCGAAGAAGGACGGCACCATCGTCGCCGCGCAGGGCACGTTCTATCTGCAGGCCGGCGCCCTCCCGGGCTCGCCGATCCGCGGCGCCGCCGGCTGCAGCTTCGCGCCCTATGACATCGCCAACGTGCTCTCGGTCGGCTATGACGTCTGCTCCAACCGCTCCAAGGTCGCAGCCTATCGCGCACCCGGCGCGCCCATCGGCGCCTATGCGGTGGAATGCGTGCTCGACGAGCTCGCGGAAGCCTTGAAGATGGACCCGCTCGAGTTCCGGCTGAAGAATGCGGCGAAGCAGGGCACCAAGGCGGCGCACGGGCCGGTCTTCCCCCGCATCGGCTATATCGAGACGCTGGAAGCCGCGAAGAACTCTGCGCATTACAGCGCCCCGCTCCGCAGGCTGCAGGGCAGGGGCGTCGCCTCCGGCTTCTGGTTCAATGCCGGCGGTGAATCCTCGGCGCAGGTCAACATCACCGAGGACGGCAACGTCGTCGTCACCACCGGCCATCCTGACATCGGCGGCTCGCGCGCCGGCATCGCCAATATCTGCGCCGAACTGCTCGGCATCGACTATCGCCGCGTCTCCGTCATCATCGGCGACACCCAGACGGTGGGCTTCTCCAATCTCACCGGCGGCAGCCGCGTGCTGTTCGCCTCCGCGATGGTGGTGACGCAGGCCACCGAAAAGGTGATCAACACGCTGCGCGAGCGCGCGGCAAAAATCTGGGAGATCGATCCCGAAGCGGTGAAATGGGAGAACGGCGCCGCGCACCCCGCGAGCCCCAACGCCGGCCAGTTCGAGCCGCTGACGCTGGAGGATCTCGCCGATAAAGCTCCCATGCAGGGCGGCCCGATCGGCGCCGGCGTGCAGCTCAACACGCAAGGAGCAGAGGGCGGCTTCGGCACCCACATCTGCGACGTCGAGGTCGACATCGAGCTCGGCATCGCCAGAGTGATCCGCTACACCGCGGTGCAGGACGTCGGCCGCGCCGTCCACCCCGGCTATGTCGAAGGCCAGCTCCAGGGCGGCGTCGCCCAGGGCATCGGCTGGGCGCTGAACGAGGAATACATCTATCGCAGCGATGGCAAGGTCGATAATCCCGGCTTCCTCGACTACCGCATGCCTGTCTGCTCCGACCTGCCGATGATCGACACCATCCTGGTCGAGGTGCCGAACCCCAAACACCCGCAAGGCGTGAAAGGCGTCGGCGAAGTGCCGCTGGTCCCGGTGATGGCGGCCGTGGCGAACGCAATCTACCGCGCGGTGGGCAAGCGCTTCTACGCGCTGCCGATGTCGCCGCCGAAGGTGCTGGCAGGCTTGGAGCCGCCGGTGCAGCAAGCGGCAGAGTAGCTGCGTGGGATGATTGGTGGTCAACCCGCACCCACCGTCATTGCGAGGAGCGTAAGCGACGAAGCAATCCATCTCTCCGCAATCGGCGAAATGGATTGCTTCGCTCCGCTCGCAATGACGGTGCGGCTATTATGCGCGTAGGATGGGTAGCTCCCGT
This sequence comes from Bradyrhizobium sp. BRP22, assembly GCF_020194175.1. Taxonomy (GTDB): domain Bacteria; phylum Pseudomonadota; class Alphaproteobacteria; order Rhizobiales; family Xanthobacteraceae; genus Bradyrhizobium. The sequence goes on from NZ_JADYVX010000029.1 coordinate 5,706, forward strand.
AGGGCGGATTAGCTAAGCGTAATCCGCCGCTCACGGCGAGAAGCGGCGGGTTACGCGGAGCCTGTCATCGGGCCATGCGAAGTGCGGACCCGGTGGCTAACCCATCCTGCGCGCTCTAGAGATCGATGCCGACAGCGATGTTGCGGCCCTGCAGTTCGGCAATCTTCATTCCCTCAGCCTGAAGCTGCGTGAACTCCGGGTCCTTTGCTATGGCCTCCTGCACCTTGCCGTAAACTTCCCAATTCGCGTAGCGCGTCGTCACCAGCCACTCTCCCGCCCACACGCCGGTGTGGAAGCGGGACAGCCGAAGAAATTCGGCACCGTGTTTTTCGAATATCTTCTTCGCCTGCCTGGCAATCTTGACCATTTCCTCGGCCTTGTCGGTCTTGAAACGAGTGAATTGCACGATTGACATGGGGCTACCTCCATAATGGCGATAAAATATCCAAGAGGCATGTATCGAGCGATGTTTGGGAAATGAACGTCAATGCAAGCTCGATGAAGGTTTGTCTTCGTTGGCTTGATCCTGGTTCAGGCTTCGCAAATGACAACTCTATTGTCTTATCGCAACGGAAGCGCGCGCATCGCCACGCGCCACGCAGCGACGACGCGGAGGATGGGTAGGGCGAAGCGAAACCCGTCAATCCCGACCGACCGCAAACGGCCGCTGCTCAATCGAAAAAGGTTGCTCTGAAGAACGTCGGATCTTGCAAGTGAGCCATAAGATCGCGGGGTGCCCAAAGTCAGCGTAGGGCGGATTAGCTCTTCGCCGCCCTTCGCGGCGAAGAGCTAATCCGCCGAACCACACGCGCGATAGACGGCGGGTTACGCCAGCGCTAACCCGCCCTACGAATTGTCGCCGTCCGCTCAATCCATCCGATGCACGGCGCAGAGCTTGTTGCCGTCGTGATCGCGCAAATAGGCGATGTACAGCTTCATCCCGCCGCCCTCGCGGATGCCGGGCGGATCCTCACAGGTCGTGCCGCCATTCGCAATTCCCGTCGCATGGAATGCATCGACCGCCGCCGGCGACTCCGCGTTGAAGCCGATCGTCCCGCCATTGGCATGCGTTGCAGCCTTGCCGTCGATCGGCTTTGATACCGAGAAGGTGCCTGTCTTCGTCCGCCAGAACACGCGATGGCGGTCGACAAACCCCGGCTTGACCCCGAGCGTGCCGAGCAGCGCATCATAGAACGCCTTGGACTTTTCGAGGTCGTTGGTCCCGATCATCACATGCGAAAACATGCTGCAAATACCTCCCGTTACGCGACGTTCATTCCGCTGCGACGCCGCTTCGCAGAAGATGTTACTAGCAGAAGGTCGGGCGGGGATGGAAGCCCGGGAAGGGCACAAGGCGGATTGGGAAAACCATGAGCAAGCCGGTCCCCGAACGGTATCGACACCTCCGGACGTTCGCCTTCGGCGACAGTCCCGAACTCGCCGATGAGCTGCTCGAACTTGTCGTCAGGGGCGTCAAGATCGCAACGTGCAGCACGGAAGACGAGCCGAACACCTCTGCGCCCGGCGAGCGTTGGGTCGTGCTCGACGGACGCGGCGAACCGCGCTGCGTCATCGAAACCACCGAGGTAACGTATCGGCGCTTCAATGAAATCGACTCCTCCTTTGCGCACGACGAGGGCGAAGGCGATCGGAGCCTGGCCTATTGGCGTAGCGCCCACCGCGCCTATTTCGGCCGGCTCGGACGATACAGCGAGGACATGATGCTCATGTGCGAGCGCTTTCGCCTGGTCGAGGTCTTCGATCTCCCGCACACGGAGCCGTAGCTGATGTTCGCTTGGCCCCAAGCGGCGCAGAAGCAGACGCGCCGACGCTGACGCGACGGGCCATGGGCCGGCTATCCAGCCGACGGAGGTTGCAGTACTGTCTCCCGGCGGCGACCAGGATGTCCGCGCACCGCTATCGAACGACAGCCGCCTCGCCGATCCACCGCCCCTCCCAGAGATAAAAGCGATCCGTCGATCCGAGCGCTTGCGCTGCCTCTTGGCGACACAGGAACACGAAACCCAGACGCCTCCGTTCGCCCGGCATCATGGCGCGTTCGAGCAGCGGATAACCATCCCAGCCCTCATCGACACTTCTGTCCTTGGTGCACGGGCAGCCCCAGCCAAGACGGACCGGACCAGTCCTGCCACCGGCCTCGACCGGATAAAGATAGAGGTCCGCGATCACGTCAGGCGTTACCGAGTGTAAGGCTTCGCGGAATGGGGTGTCGTGTGTCACAGCCACACCTCAACACGTAGGGCGGATTAGCGCAGCGTAATCCGCCGTTCACGTAGAGCAAAGGAGCGGATTACGCCTTCGGCTAATCCGCCCCACGAGCTGGCCCGATGTATGCCACGTCCGATCGGGTTCGAAGCTGGTGACGGTCAACAAATAAATCTGCGCAGGCAGCAGTGCCGTCTGCTGGCGCAGAACTATCGCTAGTGCAGCGCAAAAAGATGCCTAGAATGTTGCAAACGTATAGGTTGTATTATATGTAATTTGCTCTCAACGTATTCAATTTCAGCAAAACATTTCAGGAGAGGGACATGCGGGCGATAATTTTGGTGGTACTCGTCCTGGGCACCTTATCCGAAACGAGCGGTGCATACGCCGCAAAGGTCGGACAAACATGCGGAGGGTTCCCAGGAATTCAGTGCGATGAGGGTTTGTGGTGCGACCCGCAGCCTGGCAAGTGTGGGGCGGCTGATGCGCAGGGAAAATGCGTGAAGGTACCCGAAATTTGTACAAGACAACGGAGACCGGTTTGTGGATGCGACGGCACCACGTATTCCAATAACTGTGTGCGGCAATCGAAAAAGGTTGCTCTAAAGAGCATCGGACCTTGCAAGTGAGCAAGGTGGCTCGTGAGAGCGGGATCGTACCGACACCTAAGTGGCGGATAGGAACGCGCGGCGCGCAGGGCGGATTAGCGTAGCGTAATCACGCACCACAAGGCGGATCACGCCGTCGGCTGATCCGTCGTACGTGCTGAGCGCTTCTCCGACGTTTCCAGAGGCACCTCGCGCCGTTGCGATTCTGTGCACGATTATCGAACGGCGGCAGCCTCGCCGATCCACCGCCTCTCCCAGAGATCAAAGTGTCCGTTGATCCGAGCGCAATTGAGGGGGCTTCGTGTTTGATGCGACGCGCCGCGTCAAAAAATGAGAGTTGTTCCAAACACTGCGAGACCCACAATCAAGCCGACAACGGCCAGTGGACTCTTAAGAAACACGGGCTCGACGGCCGATATGCCTAAGATAACTCTCTGATAGAACTGCCGAGCCACAAGCAAGAAAAATGCAGCCGCATACAGCAAGGCAGTAACGGATAGAGAGGTCATAAAGAGGATGTTGAGCGGAATACTTTTGCCTGAAAATCCTGAATTTGCATCTTGTGCTGCGCGTCGGAGTGCGACCAAATTCGCTGGAGAGAATTCCACCGTTCCATCGCACGCTGTCAAGTCGGTTCGCACTTCCCACCGCATTTGGCCATTGACCCTCGTTCCGCAACCTCGCAAATTCGTTTCGTTGGAGAGGAGAAGAGATTGGTACGACCTATTCAAGTCGTCCACAGAAACTGAAACTAGTGGCATAAACAGGATTGCTGGAAACGAGTCCTGTACCGAATCAACGCTTTGGTAGGCAGCAGTATAGGCATACTCCCATGACTTAGGTTTACCAAACCATGGGAAGGAAATTGTCAGTTCTTCCTTTTCCTCCGCAGATTCCTTGTCTGTCAGCTTTCTCCACTCCGCAGAGAAACGTTGCATCAGTGGCTGCTGTTTCTCTAACTTATCAGGGGTCGGGAGCAGCATTAATTGCTGCGAAGAAAGGACCGTAGCGCTAACCGTTCGATCAGCGAGATGTAAAAGATCGGCGAGAGATATGTTCGGCGCGTTCGTGTCGGCTGTGATCGAGCCCGCAAACAGATCTTCATTTTCGTCGGTAGACGACTTAACAGTCATATCGAAGCTTATTTTGTAGGGATAGTTCTTAGCCCGTTCGGACGCGCGCGCTGTGCTGCCCTGCGCTTCCTCTGAGTTCACGTCCTCCGCTTCCTTGTTCGGTTCGGCTTCCCTCGCGGTGACCGAGACTGATACCCTGACGTCGTCTTGTGCAATTGCACCGTAGAGGTAAGCGCCTAGTCCGATCGGCTGCGCGTAGAGCATAGTGAAGACATTTATCGTTAGGATAAAATCGGCTACGATTAGGATTACTGCACGGGACAAACGTGTTTGTTGAGCAGAAATTTCAAAGAATACCTGAGTTTGCCCGATGCTTAGCCAGTCAACGATTATGTTGACGACAATGCACGCAGCAAGGATCAACACTTGAGATTCATCGAGCTCTATTTCTCGGAACGCAGCGCTGCCGTGAGCCAGTACCTCTGCAACCAATATGACCAACAGTGATAGCAGAGAGACGACTGTGCAGGTTAAAAAGTATCGCCACGAAAAGAAGGGAGACGAGAAATAGCGTCTGAAGACCGTTTCGTTCACTAGCGCGATGTAGGCGAATAGGTTGCGTTCGCCTGTCACCCTCGAGCGTTGGAGAAAGGCGCTTATCTTTGATCGCGTCTCGTTCGTCGTAAGTATCTTGTCAAATGTTCCGCCGAGTGACGCGAAGCCTCCGACGATACCAATTCCATTTGCAATAAGTGTCTGTAAGTCCATCCCTGCCCCCAGGGCTCTGAAAAGCTAAACTGACTTCTACGGATCTTTCTCCTCTCTGGGAGAGGAATTCACGTTCCATCCACAGATACTCGGGGAAGTAGTACGTTTGGTCCAGGAAGACATTTAGTATTGGCTACGAGAGTCGGAAGGCTGAGGAAGCCAGGCTAACGCGGGGGCTTCGTTGCTTGGCGATTTCACTCCGTGAAGCAATTGCCGCGAACTTGATAAGTGGCCCATATCAACTAGGACCACCGCAGTCGTGGTCAGCAAGCAAACCTTTGGTCTGTAATGAATTTTGCGATCGGTCGCTTGCTGGATGAAATCCATCCAGTCTCTAGGTCATACCCCTCAATCCGCAAATTGCCCCGCCGCCTCAATAATCGGCTTCCACCGGTCCACCTCGCTCAGCAGCTTCACCTTCAGCGCTTCGGGCGTGGCTTCGTCCTGGGCCACCGGCTCGGTGTTGATCTCGTTGAAGCGCTTGACCAGGTCCGGGTCGCGGAGGGCTTCCTGCAGCGTCTTTGACAATTTCCGGACAACATCGTCCGGCGTGCCCTTGGGCGCGTAGAGGCCGTGCCAGGCGCCGACTTCAAAGCCCTTCAGGCCGGCTTCGTCGGCGGTCGGCAGGTCGGGCATGGAGGCGAGGCGGGTTTTGGTGGTGGTGGCGTAGCTCTTCACCAGCTTGGAGGCGATCGGGCCCGTGGTGTTGGTGGTCTGGTCGCAGGTGAGGTCGATCTGCTTTGCGATCAGGTCGTTCATGACCGGCGCGTTGCCCTTGTAGGGCACGGTGAGCACCTGCTTGTCGATCGCGGTCATGAACAGCATGCCGCAGAGATGCGAGGCGGCCCCTAAGCCCGCATTGCCGAAGGTCATCTTGTCGCCGTTGGCCTTGATGTAGGTGATCAGCTCGGCGAGATTGTTCGGCGGCAGGTCGGCGCGGGCGATGATGGTCATCGGCGCGTTGGTGACGAGGCCGATCGGCGCGAACGCCGTTTTGGTGTCGTAGGGCAGCTTGCGGTAAAGAGTTGCCGCCGTCGAGATGCCGATGTGGTGGATCAGCAGCGTATAGCCGTCGGGCTCGGCGCGGGCGGCGCGCGCGGTCGCGATGGTGCCGCCGGCGCCGGTGGCGTTCTCGACGACGATGGTCTGGCCTAGGAGTTTGGACATCGATTGCGCCGTCATCCGCGCCACCGTGTCGGTCGGGCCGCCAGCGGCAAACGGCACCAGCAAGGTGATGGGGCGGGCCGGATAGGTCTGCGCGGAGGCCGCGGAGCTCACCATCGCAAGCGCAGCGGCAATCATGGCCAGTCGTTTCAAGTCGTGCCTCCCTTTGAGCTTGTTCTTCTTTGGTCGCGCTTTTCTACACGTTTTGCGCTGCCGCACAAAAGCGAAAGATGTCGCGCGGCCCGGAGGAGACGGTGCTCCGCAGGACCTATTGACTTAGATCAACGAAAGGTCCGCCAACTCGTCGCACTCGGATACTGTGCAAAAAGCGATCCGAAAGGCCACGTCGGGGTGCTACGCCCGTCCGCGTCGAAGAGACGATCTGGCGACAATTCCACGTCCGATCGAACGGGCCCCCGGTCACCTAAAGCATGATCCGGAAAAGTGGACACCGGTTTTCCGAAAAGATCATGCTCAAACAAAGAGCTAGTGACCATTTAATCGGAGAGTCTCATGAGAACCATCAATCGGTTGGTGCTGCCAGTCCTTGTCGTCACGCTATCGGCCGCGGCCCAGGCCGCGGATTTGAACGGAGCCTGGACGATCGACGCCTCGGCCTGCGGTGACGTGTTCACCAAGGAGCACAACAAGCTTGCTTTCAAGCCAGATGCCGATCTCCACGCGGGCGGCATCATCGTCCAGGGAAGGCAGATCACCGGCACCTTTGAGAAATGCACTGTCAAGTCGTTGCACGATGACGGATCGAATGTGCGAATGATCGCGTCGTGCTCGGACGGCGTCGCGATTTCGGACGTAGAGTTCGACATAAAAATCTCCGGAGAAAACAAGATCACCCTCAGCTCCAAGCAGCCGGTGCCGGTGGAAATGCCGTATGTTCGCTGCTCGATGTGAATGATCGGGCTGCCCTCTGCTCACTTGGCTGCAAGAGCGTAGGCGGGCTTTAATCGCGCGAGCGCCTCGTAGTGGCTGAGATATTCCTTCGCCATCCGCTCGGAGGTGAAGCGCTCCTCGAACCGGGCGCGCACTTTGCGGCGGTCGAGTTCGCCGAGCCGGCCGATGGCCTCGACGGCTTCCGCTTCCCCGTCCACGACGAAGCCGGTGATCCCGTCATCGATCACTTCCGGCACCGAGCCGGAGCGGAATGCGATGACCGGGGTGCCGCAGGCCATGGCTTCGATCATGACCAGGCCGAACGGCTCCGGCCAGTCGATCGGAAACAGCAGCGCCGCGGCGCCGGCCAGGAATTTCTCCTTGGTCTGGTCGTTGACCTCGCCAGTGAGCCGCACCGCATTGCCGTCGATCTGGGGTTCGAGCCGTTCCTTGAAATAAGCGCGGTCGCCGCGCGGCACTTTCGCGGCGATGCGAAGCGGCATGTTTGCGGCCCGCGCAATGCGGATCGCAACCTCGGGCCCTTTCTCCGCCGTGAGCCGGCCGAGGAAGGCGAGATATCGCCCTTCCTCGAAGGAGGGACGAAACAGGCCGGCGGGAAGCCCGTGATATACGGTGCCGATCCAGTTGGCCTCGCGCAGGGCAGTGTTCTGGTTGTTCGAGATCGAGACGTAGGGAGCGTCGGGAAACAGCCGCACGAGATCGGCAAGTCCGGGAAGATCCAGCCGTCCATGTGTGGTCGTGAGGAAAGGCACGCCGAGGCGGGTCAGGAGCGGCAGGTGCATCCAGTCGATGTGCGCGTGGATCACGTCAAACTCGCTTGCCCGGCGCGAGAATGCTTCCAGCAGCGCTGTCTGAGCTGCCATAGGGTCCGAACGCGGCCGGCCAAGGCGCAATGCGCGCGGCCAGACGGGCTCAAGTTCGGCCGGCGTCTTCGAATCGCCGCTTGCGAACAGCGTCACCTGATGTCTGAGCCTGACCAACTCGTCGATCAGCCACGCGACGACACGCTCCGTGCCTCCGTAAAGCTTCGGGGGAATGCTCTCAGCCAAAGGCGCGATCTGCGCAATCCGCATGTTGCGTCCGACTCCAGCAATCCCTCGACGGCCGGGGTTAAAATCCGAAGCTTCAACTGCAGTATCCAGATGCCGTTCCAGCGCCGGCGAAGATTTTCGGGAATTATCGGCAAACGGGCCGTTCGTAGCGTGCAAGCAGATCGAGCCAGTCCTCGAGCAGGCGGCTCATCAGGAATCTCTCGCGCACGGTTTCCCTGGCGCGCGCGCCGAGCCGCTGGCGCAATTGTGGGTCCTTCAGGATCTGCACCATACGATCGGCGGCCTGGTCCACCGTGCTGACCAGGAAGCCGTTCTCGCCATCCGTGATCTGGTGCCGGATGCCGCCGACATTGCCGCCGATCACGGCGGCGCCTTTCCACATCGCCTCGGTCACGGTGAGGCCGAACCCCTCGCGCGTCGATTTCTGCAGCACCACGGCGGAGTGGCGCTGCAGCGCGTTCACCAGGATCGGATCATCGACGGCGAGCACGATGACGCGATCGTCGATCGAACGCTTGATGGTTTCGAGAATGACGTGGCCTTCAGGATCGTCGCTCGCATTGTTGCCGACCAGCACAAGCGTGCAGTCCACCTCCCGGCGCGCTTTGCGGTGCGCCTCGATCACGCCGATCGGATCCTTCCACCGGTCGAACCGCGAGATCTGCGTCACCAGGGGGCGATCGGTCGGGATACGATGGTACTTCAGCGTGTCCCTGATCTCCTGCTCGGACAATTCGGCATTCTTGGCGGAAAACGGATCGATCGCCGGCGTGATGAACTGCTGATCGATGCCGAGGTCTTGCCCGTATTCCGGCAGCGAGAAGATGGCGGCATCGTAAGGCTCGATGAACTGGTGCAGATAATTCCACACCGGCGGGTGGGGCGAGGAGAGATCGACGTGGCATTGCCACAACCAGGGCATCTCCCGCTCCGCAAAGTGCCGCACTAGCGGCAGCGGTTGCGGATCATGCACGATCACGGCATCGCAGTCTTCAAGGTGCAGCCTGGTGGCATTCTCGAACACCACTTCTTCGTAGATCGCCTTTTCCTGTTCGGAAAACTCCAGCTCCTGCCCCTGCAGGGCATTGTGCAGCTTCTTGGTGCAGGCGAAGAAACCGGGCGTGCCCTGCACCAGGTGCCAGTCGGTTTCGATCCCGGTCGCATTCATCATCAGCGTCAGCGGCGTGAGGATTTCCGTGACGCCACCGCCATAGAAGGTTGAACTGATGTGCGCGACCTGCATCGTCCCTACACGGTCGGCCTTTCGTTCGATGCGTTCCGCTGCGGCAGCTCCGATGATCGGCGCGTAATGCTCGAGCGAATGCAGGCCGAGAGTCGAGCGATCGATGGCTGGGGGAGGCAGAGACATAGGCTGCGCACCTTTGGCTGAGGAGTTTGATCACATCAACGTCCGATCGCGCTTCAAGCCCGGCTTGCGCGCTCGCCTTCAACTGCGGTTGCAGCGGCGACGTTCCAAACAATGTCAGCCATCTTCTCGAGCTATGCAAAAAGTGCCCGTCGGGCAAATCAGGACGAAAGTCTGTCCATCCCTCGCGCAAAAAATATTCCGCTTCCGTCGTCGGGCAAATCAGTGATTTAACTCCGCGCGTCTCACGGCGGATGAGGGGCGGCTCGCGATCGTCACGAACGTTGCGGTGAGATGCGGTGGACGTGATGGGTGTGACTGACGAGCACGCGCATCACGGACGGCGAAGTCGTGTGGTTCTGGCGCCCCGACGCTGGCGCTAAGCTCGCGAGCAGCAAGAGCTGGCGCGGGTGACGGTGGCAAGAAAGCCCGGTCACCGGGAAGAGCACGAAGTAAGCCTGTAAACCATCGCGCAGGGAAAGCCGGAGTGTTTTCGGTTGAACCTGTGGTCCTACCCCCGTGCTTTCTTTGCACGGGACCCACGGGTGCAACCGGCACCCGGCTTTCCCTGCGCCCTCTGCTATCGAGGAGGGTGAAAGCAGATGCAAACCTCGGACGCCATGCGCCGCGAGAACGTGAACTCCTGTCTCACCACACTCCACCGTCATGCCCGCGAAGGCGGGCATCCAGTACCCGGCGGCCTCTCGGCTCAAGCACCGCCGCCTCTGGAATAGTGGATCGTCCGGTCAAGCCGGACGATGACCGCGGAGAGCTGTTTGAAATTTGAACCAGAACTCACCGCCCGTCATTGCGAGCGCAGCGAAGCAATCCATGCCTCCGCGAGTGGCGAGATGGATTGCTTCGCTGCGCTCGCAATGACGCTGTTGCGCAATCACGCCACTCACCGTCAAAACCTCTGCACCACATGCTCCCAGAACCATCCCCACGCCAGCGCGCTGACGTCGCCGAGTTGCAGCAGCACCGCGACCCAGACGAAGGCCGAGACGAAATTCGCGATCTGGAACGGCTGCCACGGCATCCGCAGCATGCCGGCGACGATCGGCACCGAGGCGCGCAGCGGGCCGGAGAAGCGGGCGATGAAGATCGCGAGCACGCCCCACTTCTTGATGAAGACCTCGCCGCGAAACAGAAGCTGCGGATGCTGCGCGAACGGCCAGAGCCGGCCGATCGAAGGCTTGAACTTGCCGCCGATCCAGTAGGACAGCCAGTCGCCGAGGGCGGCGCCGAGCGCGCCGGCGAACAGCATCGGCAGGAAGGCGATGCCGCCGGACGTCATCATCGCCCCGAGGCCGACCAGCACGGCCCAGGCCGGCACCACGAACGAGAGGAAGGCGAGCGATTCAGCGAAGGCGAGGGCAAAGACGATCGGCGCCGCCCAGGCCTGGTGATCCCTGACAAAGTCGATGACATGCCGGCTGGATTCTTCGAGAGACATGTCACCGCCGCTTCCGATCCGCTCTGGCCGTCACCTGGCGATCACTAGGCCATCCCTTGGCCATCACCGCGACGTCGCCCGGGGATTGCCGACCACATGCGGCCGCTGGACACCGAGCGCTGCATCGAGAGGCGCTGGAGAAGCGGATCCGGGCGCATCCCGACGTGTCGCTGTGCATCGAGCCACAAACCCGTCACCACGATGACGCGGTGCGCAGCGCCCGGTTCGGCGGTGGCTAAAATTGAGGCTACCACGGCGACGTGCGAAATCGAAAGGCCTCTCGCGACTTTGCACTGGCGCAGCCGGAACTTTCGCCCTAATCTCTCATTAGCTTTGCAGTTTCATCCAGCAAGGGAGTGCGGGGATGGCGACGCAAATCGTGATGGATCACACTGGCGACAGCCGGCACAATTTCAATCCCGCCGACGAGAAGGCCCTGCGCGAGGCGCAACTGCGCTTCGACGCTCTGATGAAGAGCGGCTACACCGCGGCGGTGCGGGATGTGTCGGGGCAGCCGAACGTGATCCGCTCGTTCGATCCCAAGGCCGAAGAGACGCTGTTCTATCCGCGACTTGTCGGCGGCTAAGCCGGCCGATGTCCGGCGGGCTGTCGCGGGCGTTCGCCGAGGCCGCGCGGCTGGCGCGCGCGGCCTGGCGGCGGTTTGTCGAATATTGCGTGCTGGATGACAGCCAGTCCCGCGGCCTGTCGCTGCTGAAGGAATGGCTGACGCCCGAGCAGCTCGCGCAATATGAGGCGAGCGGCCATTTCGACGTGATCGGCTGTCACACCGGCAAACGCTACCGGATTCGTCACGGCACTGGCATGAACATCTATGAATTGGATGAACTCGGCCGGCTGCACGCCGGCTGGTGCTTCGTGCCCAGGGATACGCTGGTGGCCGGCGACGTCATGCTGGCGCAGAAGATCGCGCTCGAGGCCAATGAGCGCGCAGCGCTCGCGGTGGCGCGGAGCTTTCCGGTGCGCTGGCGGCCGACATAGCTGGCCGCTGCTGACCGTCGTGATCCTTACCGCCGTGATAGCGGCGCGGGCGGCGGGGGCTCGGTAGTGCCGGGGCCGAGCGAGCGTTGCACCATCACGGTGTCGGCCCAGCGGCCGAAGCGATAGGCGACGCCGGGCAGGAGCCCGACGCGGGCGAAACCGAACCGCTCGTGCAGCGCCAGCGAGGCGGCGTTGTCGCTGTCGATATAGCCGATCATCTGGCGAAACCCGGCCGCCGCGCAGGCGTCGATCAGTTCGCCGAGCAGGAGGCGCCCGATGCCGCGGCCGACATGGTCGTGGCGGACATAGATCGAATGCTTTACTGCATAGCGATAGGCCGGTCGCTTCCGGAACAGCACCACATAGGCATAGCCGACCACATCTGCGCCGCGGATCGCAACCAAATGCGGCAGGCGATGGTTGCGGAAATTCTTGCGCCGGTCGCGAAAGTCATCCGGCTCCGGCACCCCGCTGTCCTCGACGCTGTCGTCGACGCCGCGCCGGATGTGGCGGCGGTAGATCGACAGCATGGCCTCGACATCGGCCTCACGCGACGGCCTGACGGTGATCCTGTCCTCGTTCAGCATCGGCCGTCACTCGGAAATCACGTAAGTGAACAGGCGTACGCGCCCCGCGCCGTCGATTTCCTTGTAGACGCCCTGGATCTCGACCTCGAAGCCCGGAAACGCGTTGAAGGACGCCTCGAACATCTTCAGGTAATCGATCATTGGCCGGGTCCGTTCCGACAGCCGTTCGCCCGGCACGATGGTGGCGATGCCGGGCGGGTAGACCACGAACGGCGTCGCGGCGATGCGGCCCGAAATCTCGTCGATCGGCAGATAATCGACGTCGTTGCGGACGAGATAGCGTGATGCTTCGCGCGGCGACATCGCGATATCGGGCAGGTGCTCGGGCAGGAACTGCTCGCGCTGCAGCGCGCTCACATCGGCCGCGCGGAAGAAGCGGTGCATGTCGCCGCAGAGGTCGCGCAGGCGCACGCCGGCATAGCGGGCAGGCCGGCGGCGGAAGAATTCGGGGATGACGTCTTCGAGCAGCGCATTGTCGTCATGCAATTTCTTGAAGGCGACGAGCCCCGAGATCAGCGTCCCCGCCTTGCTCGCCTCGACGCCGGGGGTGAGCAGGAAGAGCAGCGAGTTGAGGTCATTCTTCTCGGCGACGATGCGGTTCTCGCGCAGATATTGCGCCACGACCGGGGCGGGGACGCCGTGCTCGGCATAGGCGCCGGTCGTGTGGTCGAATCCCGGCGTGAGCAGCGTCAGCTTGTTCGGGTCGGTCATGGCAAAGCCCGCCGTCATCCCGGGGAAGCCGTGCCAGGCACCGCCGGGCCCGAGCTGCCAGAATGCGGGATTGGTCGCGAGCTGGTCGGTGGAGATGGTTTCCCAGGCGACATTGTGCGCGCTGCCTTCGCGCGCGACGTCGGGGATCATCACGCGATCAGGCACGAATGGTTCGAAGAACCAGCGGCGCTCGGGACGGGCCTCGTTCTCCTCGAACTCGCGGCGGGTGGCGCGGATCTTCTTGCGCAGCTCGATGCCGAGCCGGATCGTGTCGTCCCACAACACCTCGCCGGAGCGGCCCTTCATCATCTGCGCGCCGACATCGAGCGAGGCGAACAGCGGATAGAACGGCGAGGTGGAGGCGTGCTGCATGAAGCTCTCGTTGAAGCGCCGGTGCTCGACCCGGCGCTTCTGGCCCTTGATGTGGCGGTCGCGGACGTGGATCTGCGAGGCCTGCGAAAAGCTCGCGAGCTGCTTGTGGGTCGATTGCGTCGCGATGATGCCGGGCGCCTCCGCGCCGAGATCGGCGAGGCCCATGGCGAAGCGGCCGGCATAGATCGGGTGGAACTTCATGAAGCCGGCCCAGGCTTCGTCGAACAGGATGTAGTCGCAGAGATGGCCGATGCGCCTCAGGATCATTTCTGCGCTGTGGATGGTGCCGTCATAGGTGCACTGCTCCACGACGGCGACGCGGAAGGGGCGCGGCCGCTTCCAGGCGTCCTTGTCCTTGACCAGGGGATGGTTGCGGATGCGCTCGCGCAAGGCGGCCTCAACCAGCACGTCCCAGCGCATCGGCCCGATCAGGCCCCAGGCGTTGCGCTCGGTCGGCACATAGACCGGGATGCCGCCGCCGAGCAGCAGCGCGCCATGGTGGGCGGCCTTGTGGTTGTTGCGATCGAACAGCACGAGGTCGCCGTCGGTGACCAGCGAGCCGAGCGCGACCTTGTTGGACGTGGAGGTGCCGTTGAGCACGAAATAGGTCTTCTCCGCGCCGAAGATTTTTGCCGCTTCCTTCTGCGCCCGCAGCGCCGGTCCCTCATGGGTGAGGAGATCGCCGAGGTCGAGCACGGAGTTGTCGAGGTCGTCGCGGAATACGGCTTCGCCGAGATGCTCGACGAAGACGCGTCCGATCGGGCTGCGGCTGTAGAACACGCCGCCATTGTGGCCGGGGCAGGTCCAGAGCTGGTTGCCTTCCTCGGCATAGTCGACCAGCGCGCCGAAGAACGGCGTCTTCAGCGTCTCGGCATATTGCTTGAGACGGCTGATCAGGTTCTTGGCGATGAAGGGCGGCGTTTCCTCGGACAGGAACACATAGCCGTCGATGAAATCGAGCACCTCGACCGGCAGGTCCTCGAACCGCTTGCGGCGGATCAGGAGGATGATCGGGAAGTCGAGGCCGCGCCGTCGCATCAGGTTGATCAGCGAAGCAGTCTTGCCCTCCAACCCTTTCTTGCCCCAGTCCACCACCATGCAGCCGATCGCCGCATCCGTCTGCACCGCGATCTCGGCGTCCTCGAGCTTGCGGGCGCGCACGACCTCGAAGCCGGAACGCTGGATCTCGTCGATGATCTGGTTGAAGCGGATGCCCTCGAGATCCTCCGGATCGAACACGGGCGCCGCGAACAGGAAGGTGAAGCGTCGGAAATAGTCCATCGGTGTCCTCGGAATGGTCCGAGCGAGCTGTCGGCACATTTCGTGACAGGCAGATGACGATGGCGCCGGCGGGGGGAAATTATGCCTGGGTGGACCGAGGCAACTTCAATCCGGTGGACCTTGCTTCGGATATTCGAGCTGCATGGCGACGAAGTCGGCCGTGCGCCCTCCGTAGCGCGCCTCGATCCGCTGCAGGCTCTGGTCCAGCGCTTGCGCCGGCGGCAGCGACCCGACCGGTTGCAGCAATCGCTCCGCGGGCCAGTCGGTCGCGACCTGATCCGGAACGATGCGCAGTCCGTTGCGGCTCGGCTGCGCCTCCGCCGTCGCGGCAAAGGTCACCGCCCGCGAACGATAGGTCCGCGACCAGGCGTCGGCTGCAAGCGCGAGCGAGACTTCGTCAATGCCGGGTGCAAGCGCGATGCCGAGCTGCTCGCGGTCCCAGAAGGCGAGCGTGTTCTGGATCGCCGTCAGCGCGAATGGCCGCGTGAACTGGAACGCGCCGCTGTCGTGACGCGCATCCCAGCGGGGAAGGCCGATCTCGCGTGCGACCGCTTGCGCCTTGTCGCGACCGGCGATCGCCTCGATCAGCGTGAGCGACATCGGCATCGAGGCTGTGATCCCCGTTGTGGTCGCCACGCCCTGGTCGACCACGATCCTGCGATCCCTGATGTATTCGATCGCGGGATGTTTCTCGCGCAGCTTTTTCAGGGAGTACCAATGCGTGGTCGCCCGCTTGCCGTCGAGCAGGCCGGTGCTGGCGACCACCATGGTGCCGACGCAGACGCCAACGATAGTCGCGCCCTTTCGCGCCTGGTCCCTGATCCATTGCACGACGGCTGGATCGTCATCGCGGCTCATCGCTGGCACGATGACATAATCGGCACCGTCAGGATGTTGCGCATCGAACGCCGCGATGGTTGCGTCCGGCTCAACCTTCAGCACCGGAAACAGCGTCACCGGTCCGGGTCCTGTCGAAAGCGTCATCACGTCGGCGACGTCGGCGCGCTTGAGGATGCCGTAGGGCATCAGATAGTCGGTGGTCTCGGTCTGCTCGTTGATGCCGACGATCGCGATCAGCGGTCGTTGCCGCTTCGGGGGCTTCAACGCCGTGATGGTCGCATCAGCCTCCTGGCTCGCGATCGGCGGCGCGCTTCCAAGCGCTGGCGCCGAGGGCAGCGTCAGAAGCCAGCCGCCACCGATGATCGGGAAAAGCGCGGCAGCGGCAAGACCGCCCCACGCAAGAAGCCGCCAGTTCATTGCCTACGTCGCTCGATGAGTTCACCAGGTCGCCTCTGCCGCGCAAACTAGCCGCTCACGGCGCGCTCCGAAATGACGCAAATCCGGCAAAAACCGACACAAGGGCAGCGGCGGATCGCAGTGAACGTCGGTCGAAGGCTCCTTGCCGACTTATTCCCCTTCTTGGGCGCGCCTGGCGAAAAAATTCTCCGTGCTCTCCGGCGGAATAGACCGCGCCTGCGCATGTCCTACTCATGCAAGCCACTTCCTTACAGGAGCTATCATGAAGAACCCGTCGTTTGCTTTCGCACTCGCCACCGTCATTTCGCTGGCGGCAGTCTCCGCAGCGCTTGCCGCGCCGCCGACCAAGACCGGCACCACGGCGAAGGGAACTGTGCTGACGGATGCGAAGGGCATGACCCTCTATACCTTCGACAAGGATTCCGATGGCAAGTCGGTCTGCAACGGCCCGTGCGCGACCAATTGGCCGGTGCTGAAGGCCGAGGCGAGCGACAAGTCAGGCGAGGGCTACACCATCATCACGCGTGACGACGGCTCCAAGCAGTGGGCCTACAAGGGCAAACCGCTGTACACCTTCGCCAAGGACCAGAAGCCCGGCGACATCACTGGCGACGGATTTCTGAACGGCGCCTGGCACCTCGCGCAACCCTGAGGTTGATCTCGGAAATGTGAGAGGCGCGGATCAGCGCAGCCGTTGTGGCAAGCTATCGCGCCGTCATCTCGTGTGTCCCCACGCCTCGTCCCAGTCAGCACCGGCCGCGTCCACGACGCGGCCGTCGGCTTCGAAGAACTTGTTCGGCACCTGGAAGATCGCGAGGATCAGTCCGCCTTCGGGGCACCAGGCAACGTGGCGGCTGCCGGCTTCGCGCCAGATGAACTCGCCCGACTTCGCGGCAGTGCCCTGCGCCGGGCCTTCCTTGTCGACGAGCGAACCTTCGAGCACGTAGGTCTGCTCGATGTTGACGTGTTCGTGATCGGGCAGCACCGCGCCCGGTGCAAAGCGCATCAAGGCCGTCATCAAGCCGGTCTTGCGGTCGAACAGCAGCGTCTTGGCCTCGCAGCCGGGGAAACGGGTCTTTTGCCACGCCATTTCCTGCGGGCGCACGAGATGTGAATGCGTGTCGGCAGTCTGATGCGCCTGCGGCGTCGCAGCGTCCATGGCGTTCCTCCGGTTTCGTTGAACCGAAGGGATGATAGCCGGATCGCGCCGCCGCGTCAGCGATTACCGCAACCCCTCATAGACCATGAAGCCGCGCGCGATCGCCAGCTTTCGCAGTGCACGCGGCACGAAACGTTCCGGCGGATGCAGATAGCGCCACGAGGTCAGCGTGAAATCGGAGAACGTGGTCGCAACACTTTCGATCGGCGCGAGCAGGCCGGTGAGGCTCACCGGCACGTGTGCACGGTTGTTGAAGGGGAGCAGCAGCAGTTCAAGATGCTCCGGCGTGCCCGCCTGGCTCGATGCCGTGACGCCGGCGATGGCGGGCAGCGTCTCCTCGGCGACAAAGGTGACGATGTCCTCGATCTCGCTGCGGCTATCGCCGGTGAACAGCCCGGTAAAGCTCTTGTCCTTCAGGTCGCGGCCGAGCAGGGCGCAGACGCGCGTACCGGCGACGCGAAAGGGAAAGCCCGCCTCATGCTCGTAGGACAGGACAAAAATGTCGCCGAGCCGGTCGCGAACGGCCTCGGGATCGAGGTCGCAGCGATCGGGCGCACGCGCGTTGCCACGCGTCTTGTCCCAATAAGCGAAGAATTCGCGGCTTCCCGGATGCTTCATTAAATAACCTTGCCTCGCACTTGCGGTTGCCGGGACACATCTGTCCCGCTTTCGCGCAAGCTCGTTCATTCTCTGTAGTGCAAGGGAACTTTTGCAGCGTCCATGCCGCGGCCATGTTTTGGCAGGCTTTTCGGCAGCTTTGGGGTGTTAAGGTTAAATTAACTATGAGCTTGGCGCTGCCCGCATGTCCCTCTACTGTCCACTCATTCCCGTTCTTGCCGGCTGTTCTCCAGGGGCCGGCGGGTTCGTACACAGGTGGCGTCAAACAATCAGGTCATCGCGCGGGGAGGGGTGGGGGATGTCCCCCGTCCCTTTGGGTGTGACAAGACCGAAAGCAACAGAGGGGCGGGCTTCTCAGGGCCCGCCCTTATTCCTTAGACGATTTTTTTTCTTGGTTTTTCGCCGTTCTGGCAAACCTGGGCCGCCCTGTTGGCTAAATCCTGTTCTGTTCATGTTCCCGGTGAACGCGTGGATAACCTTCAGCTCATTC
Source organism: Bradyrhizobium sp. BRP22 (assembly GCF_020194175.1). Classification (GTDB taxonomy): domain Bacteria; phylum Pseudomonadota; class Alphaproteobacteria; order Rhizobiales; family Xanthobacteraceae; genus Bradyrhizobium. The sequence continues at coordinate 23,805 of NZ_JADYVX010000029.1, forward strand.
TCCACGTGCCGCGTTTAGTGGGCACTCCATTCGCTTGTCGCGATCACCGAGCGCTGCCGCCACTTGCTCGTCGGTGGCACCGGTCTCGCGCTTCCTTTGCCGCGGCGAAGGTGACGCGCAGGCCATGCATCGTCAGGCCTTCGCCGACCAGCCTTCCTTCTTCAGCGCGCTGATGAAGTTGCTGAACTGCCGGCCAAGCTGGCGCGGTGTATCCCATGGACCTCCGGTGTGCTTCGTCGCGATCAAGGTGGACGTCGGCGTCAGCCCGTCTGCGATTTGAGGTTGAGCCAATTGCAGCAGGCGACGACCGGACACAGCCCGCTACGCGAACAGATCGGCTCCGGACGGCGTGATCTTCACGTAAAGTGCCGCTCGCATGCATCCAGAGGCAACCGCGCTCGATCGCGAACCTGAGGCAGGCGTTAGATTCGGCCGGCGGCCTTTTTAGTTTGCCTTGTTGTAGTTTTGGATCGCAAGCCAAACACCAAGTTCTTCCTCGACGATTTTGATCGCGCGTGCGGCGTCCTCTGACTTCACGAGACCCGCAACGACAAGAGTTCCGACAATAAATTCGCCCGCGGAGACCGTGTCTGGCCTTTGGTTAGATTGCATCGCATCAGCTCCGCTACGGACCCACGAGCAAATTAGGACACTCCCAAAATCAATTTAGCACACCGAGTCGGCGTTGGGACGCTCTTCGACGAACTTCATGCATCTGATCTCTTGTGCCAAGGTCGGCTTCGGTCCTGCGAGATTCTCCGGGCCTCCGCAATGTCCTCTTCGCTCAGCCGCGGGTACACCCGCAGCCAAGTCGCCATGAAGTGGGCCTTGGCGCTTTTCGAGGTCCAAACCGCTGCCGCGGTGATCGGGTAGTTGGGGGACGTTGGGCAGGATGACTGCCCAGTTCTAAATGTCGTGGCCGCCGACTCCGTGGCTGCTGTAGATGCGCCCAATCGGAAGGTCATCCCAGACGACCACATAGTCGCCTTCGCGCCTCTCGCCGCCGATTATGGTGGGACGGAGGAAGAGTTCGGAAGGTGGCACGGAACATGGCCCGAAGATAGCCCGTGCCGGGCAGACATCAACCACTCAGATGACCATTATGAACGGTCACCATCGCGTACAAGGCACGCCACCGTGGGAGTGTGTGTCAGCAATCTGGCATTCCCGCCGGACGGGCCGACGCATTTCCAGTGGAGCTAGTTGAGCCAGAAGCGCTAGAACCGGTTGGGCCTGACGTGGTCGACCCGACTGTAGTTTCAGGTGCCTTTTCCGACGATGATGCACCAGCGGAAGCCGGGTTCTTTTCGCGAATGATGTTACTGCTTACATCCCAGCATTGCTTGGGCGTGACGCCCTGATCGCGGTTTGCAGTGACGCCCGTTCCTTGTGCGTTTGCGAAGCTGGTGACTGCCAGAAGAGTGGCACCACAAACCGAAGCGAAATAGATCGTCCTCATGATTCTTTCCTCTCATTTTATCAGGACGATACGGTGATCGCGGGCTGTTGTTCCTGAGGAATCCAAAATTTTAAGCTCATCAATTTAAGCTCAGCGCCATGACCCTTCTCACCCGCCGCCGTGATCCGAACCGTGCCGATTGCTGGGCAACTCCATATAATACGCGATCAAGTTGCGAAGCTCCTTTACCTCCAACAGTAGGTAGATGAGCAGGACGAAGACAAAGCGCAGAAGAAGATCGGTATAGGTCATAACATCACCCGCGGGGAACGGACAGGGCGCTGTCCGCCCCCGCATCTTTCGCTGCCGTACTCCCCCCGGACCGCGGACACCGAAACCCGCACACACCGCTCGTTTATGCACGTGTGACGCGACTAGGGTCACACGCTCACTTCCCGACTACCCGCGCGTTGCGGGCCTTGTGCTTTAGCTTCACTTTTGTATGCCGGCGGTGATCGCGCGCGGACCTAGACCGGCCGCGCTGGCCGGTGGTTTTGCCTGTGGGTCGCATCGAACTATCCTCTCTCGTGTGCTCGCGTACTCGGCGGAGCGCGAGAAGACTTCGATGTGGGGGAGAGCAGAATCTATTGGGGACATGCCCCAATGATATAAAGAAGCCGTACTAGGGCATGTACTCATTAAGCGGCTGTCCGCTTGACGTCCGGTTTACCGCCAGCATCGACCGAAGAGCGGATGGCCTCCGAGGTCGCAGAGGGGCCAACCTGACGTTAAACAAGACAAACGATTTCGCTTCTTTGAGTGAGTTGGCTCCGCCCGCGCCCAGGAGAGAAGTTGGAGAGGCGAGCCGGACCGCATAGTATCACAGCTTAGGGCGGTGGCACGCCCAACGACTTGAGGTTCCTCAGAGCGCTCTCATTCTTTGGATCAATCGCCAGTGCCGCCTTGTAGTCGGCAACCGCTTCAGGACGTTTGCCAAGGCTCTGGTAGGCTGTGCCGCGCCACGCGAGCGCGCTGCTTGATCGCGGCATGACCTTCAACACCGCGTTGAAATCGTCAGTTGCGTCCTGGTAGCGACCGAGGTGCCACGATGCATAGCCGCGTCCGAGATTGGCATCGGCAGTTTCGCGCGGGGCCGGGATTGGATAATAGCCGAGAGCCAGAGCCTTGTCGTAGTCGGTCTTGGCCTCTTTGAATTTGCCGAGAGAGTTGTACGCACTGCCACGCTGGCGGTAGTAGCTCGTGACCCCCGCGTTCCGCCGGATCGCTTCGGTGTAGCGTTCGACGGCCTTTTCATGCTGGCCGAGTTTGCCGTAGACTTCGCCCTCACCGAAGGGAAAACTGCCGTCGGTCGGAACAAGTCCGCCACCCTTGCGGAAGTCGGCCAGCGCTTCGTGGTAGCGTCCGCGGCGGGAAAAATAGAAACCGCGCTTGGCATAGAAGTCGGGATCAAGCGGCTCGATCTGCAAGGCCTCATTGTAGTCGGCCTCCGCGCGGTCGTATTGTCTCAAATTCTCGTATGCAAAGGCACGCTCGCGCAGCAGGTTGCGCCGGACCTTGGCGCTGTAGGACACATCTTCCAGTCCTTGAGTGTAGAGGTCAACGGTGCGCTGGTAGTCGCGCGCGCGCTCGGCCTGACGGGCCCGCTTATGAAGGGCCGCCAACGGATCGTCGGACGGAAGGACCTCATAGCTGGGCGCAGGCCCACTCAAGAGGTTTGCGATTTGCCGTTGGTGCCAGAAATGCAGGGCAGAGCGCAGAATGATCGGTGTCACCACGATCATGGATGTCACCACGATCATGAATATGATCGCAACAATAGCAACAATGATCCAGCGGCGGCCCGTCATGGGCGAAAGTCTAAACGCGGCTGGTAAACAGACCGCGAGACTTTTCGGTTGACGAACGATGAATTGAAAACGCGCAACTTAAAGACCCCAACGCGCATCAAGCGTGTTATGCGGCGGAGCCAATTTCCGCTTCGGGTTACAAGCTACGCTTCGAGGTGGGTGACTTCCGCTTTACTTTAGTGAGCCGACATTTATGAGTACACGCCCTAAATCGTGCTCCGCTGGCCCGCTGCATACCCCTCGCGCAATACGCGCTCGAACGTCTCCTTTACCGGTAGCGCATCCTCGCGTCGGATATCTTTCGGCTCTGGCCCGCCGCGATAGAACAGCTCGTTCGTGTAGTCTGTGGCCGGGGGATACTTACCTGCTCATTCCGCTTCCTGATCGCATTGCCGCTGGTGATCATCTTAAAGCCGTCCTCGAACTCGGCGCAGATGCTATTCATCCTGCCCCGCGCGGTCACGCGGCAGAACTGCCCTTTGCGGTCGTGTCGCTTTCAGAAATAGACGTAGGGGAAGGCCGCGCGGCCTTCGCCCGCTGTGTCGTCCGGTTGATGATCCCGGCGCGCGAGTTGTTCAATTTTTGCCATTCTCGTTTCGCGGCATCGGCTTTCTCGATGGTCTCGCGCTCCTCTTCGGTCAGGTAGGACCGCCAGTCCCATTTCGGTTGCGGTTTGTTGTAAAAGCCGGTCATGGCTGGATAGCCTTTCCGTTGGACAAATCTCGTTTTGTTCGGTGGGTTTCAGCGGGGTTTTGGTGGTCGTTGGCTACAAATTCCTGAGCAATATCAATGGCGGGTTAGCATTCTCAGGGCCCGCGCTTATTCTTTCTTTGTTGCTTGTGCACTTGCACAAAGCGGCCAAAGCCGCCTATCTGGGCTGATCGCCCGTCCGCGCCGCGCTAAGGTCATCAGTCACTTGGAATCGCAGTTTGAACCTCCGCAAGATGCGCCGCCGGATCGTCCGCACGAGCCGATCCTCACCTTGCCCGCGGCGCTGACGGCCTACATCGCGCTGATTGCGGTGATCCATTTGCGCGTGCTGCTGCCGCCGGAGTGGGACAACTGGACCATCGATGTCTTCGGCTTCATTCCGAAGCGCTACGATTCCACGCTGCTCAACATCACCTTTCCCGGCGGCGAAGGCGCCAAAGTCTGGAGCTTCGTCACCTACTCGTTGCTGCACGCCAATCTCACCCACATCGTCTTCAACGTGCTGTGGCTGTTGCCCTTCGGCAGCGCCCTGGCGCGGCGGTTCGGGGCCTTGCGATTCTATCTGTTCATGGCGGTCACGGCGGCGGCCGGCGCGCTCGCGCATCTCCTGACCCATGAGCATGCGATCGCGCCGATGATTGGTGCATCCGCGTCCGTCTCCGGCACCATGGCGGCGGCGATCCGCTTCGCCTTCGTCAAGGGCAGCTTTCTCTCCTTCAGCCGCGGCGATGCGGAGGCGGCGGCAAAGGTGCCGGCGCTGTCGCTGTCGCGCGCGCTGCGCGATGGCCGCGTGCTCGCTTTTCTCGCGATCTGGTTCGGCGTCAACATCATCTTCGGCATCGGCTCTATCGCGATCGGAGCCGACGGCGCCAGCGTCGCCTGGCAGGCGCATATCGGCGGCTTTCTGGCCGGGCTCGTGCTGTTCTCGCTGTTCGATCCGGTGCCGCGGGAACGCCCTCATGCTGCAGATGCGTTGTCGCCTGACGGGCCGGACCGCGTCTGATCGCCGCTTGCGGGACAGGGCGATTTCATCCATCATTAGTTGAAAGTTGTGACGCAAGCTGCCGCCTCTTGCGCTGCACGATGGCCGCGCTTGTTGCCCGCCGCGCCGTAAACCAAACCGCGCGGAACTGTTGATTGAAGACTCGCGAACGATGTCACGTCTCCTCGTCGAGGCGCGGCGGAGATTCAGGAGGCGGCAATGACGGTACGTTCCATTCTTGATACCAAGGGCCATCACATTACGAGTGTCCCGCCGGACGTCACCTTGACCGATGCGATCAAGACGCTCGGCGACCGCAAGATCGGCGCCGTGCTGGTGATGAACCAGGGCCGCATCGAGGGCATCCTGTCGGAGCGCGACATTGTGCGCGTGCTCGGCGAACAGGGAGCCGGCGTGCTCGATGAGCCCGTCAGCGCGGTGATGACGCGCAAGGTGGTCAGTTGCCGGCCATCCGACACCGTCGCCGGCATCATGGAAATGATGACGCTCGGAAAATTCCGCCATCTGCCCGTGGTCGAGGACGATCGCGTGGTCGGCCTGATCTCGATCGGCGACATCGTCAAGCGCCGGGTGCAGGAATACGAGGCCGAGCAGGAAGCGCTGCGCGACTACATCAAGACGGCCTGACGTCCTATTCCTTGGTCGCGTCGGGGACTGCGCCGGTGGTCGTCGCCGGCGGCACCAGGATGTCGATTGCTTCCTGGATCGACTCGATCGCGCGCTCGGCGGCGCGCACGCCATGCGCGATCAGCTCGTCCGAACGATGGAAATCGAACCAGCCGATCTTGCCGACGCGCGGCGAGATCAGGAGGTCCGGTGGATCGCCGGCGAGCCGCGCGCGGGTGATGCGATCCTGCATGATGTTGAAGGCGTCAACCATCACGGTCGAGATACCCGGCCGCGTGCTGCTGCCGAAGAATTCCCGCTTCATGGTGCGCTCGGCCGAGAAGAACTTGCCGAAGCGTCGCTTCGGCGGGACGGGATCCGGAACGGCTTCGGGCACAACGGTCACCTCGGTCGGCTGGCCGTGCGAATAGATCGTCGTGGAATGGGTGAACACGTCGCTGGAAAGATTGGCGGCGATCACGATCTCCGCGCCGAACGCGCGCGCCGCCGACACCGGCACCGGATTGACCAGCGCGCCGTCCACCAGCCAGCGGTCGCCGACCAGGACCGGGGCGAAGATGCCGGGCAGCGCGTAGGAGGCGCGCATCGCATCGACGACGCGGCCATGGGTCAGCCAGATCTCGTGGCCGGTGCGCACCTCGGTGGCGACGCTTGCAAATTTTACCGGAAGGTCTTCGATCTGGGTCTGGCCGATTGAGGCCTCGAGCTCGGCGGCAAGCTTGGCGCCCCCGATCAGGCCCGAGCCGTTCAGGCGAATATCGAGATAGCCGAGGATGTTGCGCGGCTGCAGGCTGCGCGCCCAAGCCTCCAGCGTATCGAGATGGCCGGCCGCGTAGGCGCCGCCGACCACGGCACCGATCGACGTGCCGACCACGACGTTCGGAATGATGCCGTGGGCGATCAGCGTCTTGACGATTCCGATATGGGCAAAGCCGCGCGCAGCGCCGCCGCCCAGGGCCAGCCCGATCACGGGCCGGCGCTGCGCGCCAAGACCTAGCTTGTCGGAGCCATCGGCGCTTTTCTGGCCGCGGCCCATCCAGCTATCCAACACTCTGATTTCTCCTGCCGGCGCAAGATTAGGCTCCGCGACGAGGCGCCGCCAGAGTCGTTCGCATGCATGGTTTATGCCCTAACAGGAGAGGGCTAGGGAGGGATTGTGACTTGAGCGCGACCGGCAGGTGGGGAGCCTGGGTTCCGTAAACTGCAACCCTGCAAGGCTGCGGAGGCTTGAATTTGCCGCGTTTTCGGTGAAAAGCATCGTTCCATGACTGTTTGGGGCGATCGCATCGGACGATGCGGGCGGGGCTTGCTGCTTCTCCCGGCGGTTTTGCTTGCCATAGCCCTGGTTTTGGCGGTGCCGACCGCCGTTTCGGCGCAATGGTTTGGTGAGCGGCCGCCCCCGGTTCCGCCGGCCGCGGTTCCCGGTCCCGGACCCGCAATCAACCTGGCGCCGCCCTCTGGGCAGGGCTCGGCACCAAGTCTGCCGGCGCCATTGACCCAACCGACCATCATGCAGCCCTCGATCGCCACGACCCCGCCAGCGGGGCCGCCACCGTCGGGAACCCCCTCGACCGCGGGCCAGGCGGTGCTGTCGCTGACCGCCCGTTATGGCAAGGATCTGCCGGTCATCAACAATGGCCTGGTATGGCGGGTCTTCGCCGACAAGCCCGACGATAACGGTACCTTCAAGCTGATCCGCGAGGACCGCGGCGCCACGCCCAACATCGTGCTGCCGCCGGGCAATTACGTGGTCCATGTGGCGCTCGGCCTGGTCAGCGCGGTGCGTGCCGTGAGCCTGAAGTCGGAGACCGACCGCGAATCCTTCATCCTGCCGGCCGGCGGCTTGCGGATCGAAGGCCGGGTCGGCTCCAGCAAAATTCCGCCGAACCAGATTTCCTTCGCGATCTACAAGGGCAGCCAGTTCGATGGATCGGACCGCAACGCCCTGATCCCGAACGTCGCCGCCGGCGATGTCGCGCTGTTGCCGGAGGGGACTTATTACATCATCTCCAATTATGGCGACGCCAATTCGGTGGTGCGTTCCGACATCCGTGTCCAGGCCGGCAAGCTCACCGACGTCACCGTCAGCCATCGCGCAGCCGTCATCACGCTGAAGCTTGTCAGCGAAAAAGGCGGCGAGGCGCTGGCGAACACCGCATGGTCGGTGATCACGCCGGCCGGCGACGTGATCAAGGAATCGATCGGCGCATTCCCCCGCGTCGTGCTCTCCGAGGGCGAATACCGCGCCATCGCCAAGAACGAAGGCAAGGTGTTCGAGCGACCCTTCAACGTCGTCAACGGCGTCGACGGCGAGGTCGAAGTCGTCGCGCGCTAGACGCGCGTAAAATCTTCAGCGACCGTCATAGTCTCTAACGCGCACTAACCAAGACCTGACTTAAAACTGTCATAATGGCGCCGGCGTCCCGTCGCGTGCGCAATCTTTACATTGCTTTAAGCGAGCCTGATTTGGATGCGGGCGGGGACTGGAGCATGAAATCGGACGGGGAAGCCGGTTTTCCCTCGCGACAAGCGGGCAAGCGTTTGCGCCGCGATCATGCTCGAAGGTGAATTGAGGTCGTGATCCGAACTTCGTCGGACCATGATCTGGTTGTTCGGGGCGCGTCATGACTGCGACGAAGAAGTCGTCGGGAAAATTCAATCCAGAAATGTTCGGCGACGTCCCGATCCTCAAGCGCAAATGGCAGGCAGCATTGCGTCCGGGCGATCGGTTGCCCCGCTATGAGGACGTGATGCTCGGCAGCCTGGGCCGACTCGCCGATCACATCGTCCTGCTCAAGGAGAGAGGCGGCGCGCTCGGCGTGTCGCAGCCCGGCCGCTACATCCAGCAATGGCTGAATGACGACCGCTGGGACGTGATGCTGAATGAGCTGCCGCCGGATTGCGCGACCGCGCTCGGCGAAGCCGCCGCCAACGCAGTTCTCAATGACCGGCCCTATCTTGCCACCGCGCATTGCGTACGCGACGGCCTGGTCCGCACCTATGACGTGCTGGCGCTGCCGACCGCCTCGCGCTGGGGCGGCACGCTGATCGGCGCCTATGTCAATGAACGCGGCGCCCAGTACAATCTGCTCGACACGATTTTCGCGGCGACCGATGAAGGCGTGCTGTCGCTGGCGGCCATTCGCGATCCACGCGGCGAGCCGTTCGATTTCCAGATCGTCCATCTCAACCAGGGCGCAGCAAAGCTCTTGAAGCGGTCCGGACACGAACTGCTGTGGCAGAGGCTCAGCGCAGGCGGAAACCTGCTCTGCAGCGCCGAGGTGACCGAGCGGCTGCGCGACACCGTGCACACGACCAGCGGAACGCAATTCGAGATCGAGAGCGAGGACCGTTGCCTGCGGCTCGCCGTCACGGCGTTTGGCGACATGCTGTCGCTGACCTTGTCAGATGTCACGGCGCTGAAGCGGCGCGAAGTCTCGTTCCGCCTGCTGTTCGAGAACAACCCGATGCCGATGTGGGTGTTCGACGCCGGCACGATGGAATTCCTCGGCGTCAACGACGCGGCGGTCCAGCACTACGGCTACTCGCGCGAGAAATTCCTGCGCATGAAGCTGCGCGAGATCTGGCCGGAGGACGAATGGGCGCCCCACAGCAAGGCGCTGCAGGAGCTCGGCGACGTCTACCATTCCAGCCGCGACTGGCGGCACATCAAGGCGGACGGCAGCGAAATCCACGTGCTGACCTTCGGCCGCCGCGTTTCCTTCGATGGCCGGGACGGTTACCTCGTGGCCCTGGTCGATATCACCGAGCGGCGCAAGGCCGAGGCCCGCATCGCCTACATGGCCCATCATGACGGCCTGACCAATCTGGCGAACCGCGATTTCTTCCAGGACCGCCTGCGCGAGGCGCTGCAGCGAGGCAAGCCGGGTAATAAGCGCGTCGCCGTGCTGTGCGTCGACCTCGACCTGTTCAAGAACGTCAACGACTCCTTCGGTCATGCGATGGGCGATCGGCTCCTGAAGCAGGTCGCCGAGCGGCTCACGGCCGACATCACAGGCGACAATCTGGCCGCGCGGCTCGGCGGCGATGAATTCGCGATCGTGCTCGCCGACGTCACGCCGAACGAGGCCAGCGATTTCGCCGAGCGCCTGATCGAGACGCTGAGCGCGCGCTACGACATCGACGGCATCGAGGTGGTGGTCGGCGCGAGCGTCGGCATTGCGCTGTCGCCGGGCGACGGCACCAGCTCGGAAGAACTGATGCGCAACGCCGACATGGCGCTCTATCGCGCCAAGTCGGACGGCGGCGGCGTGCATCGTTTCTTCGAGCACGAGATGGACCGCCAGGCGCAGAAGCGTCGCGATCTCGAGCGCGACCTGCGCCACGCCTTCGCCAATGGCGAATTCGAGCTGCACTACCAGCCGCTGGTCGACATCGCCACCGACAAGATCAGCGGCTTCGAATCGCTGTTGCGCTGGCGCCATCCGGAGAAAGGCATGATCTCGCCGGCCGAGTTCGTGCCGGTCGCCGAAGACATCGGCCTGATCGTCCAGCTTGGCGAATGGGTGCTGCGCGAGGCCTGCTCGGAAGCGATGAAATGGCCGGACGAGATCAAGGTCGCCGTCAACCTGTCGCCAGTGCAGTTCCGCAGCCGCAATCTGGTGCAGGCGGTGATCTCGGCGCTGGCGCATTCTGGCCTGTCGCCGCGGCGGCTCGAGCTCGAGATCACGGAATCGGTGTTCCTTGCCGAGACCGAGGCCAATCTCGCAATCCTGCATCAGCTCCGCGAGCTCGGCGTCAGCATCTCCATGGACGATTTCGGCACCGGCTATTCCAGCCTGAGTTATCTGCGCAGCTTTCCATTCGACAAGATCAAGATCGACCGCTCCTTCGTCAAGGATCTGGCGCGCCGCACCGACTGCGTGGCGATCGTGCGCGCGATCTCCGGCCTCGGCCGCAGCCTGAACATCACCACCACGGCCGAGGGCGTGGAGACGGTCGATCAGCTCGACTGGCTGCGCGCCGAAGGCTGCAACGAGGTGCAGGGTTTCCTGTTCAGCGCGGCGCGGCCAGCGGCCGAAATCGCAACGCTATTGGCCGCGTTTGCCGGGCGCGCATCGAGGGCCGCCTGACGCCGTTTGCGGCGTGACCGTCTCCGCCCCAAATTTGTCGGCTCGCGGCGATATTGGGGCGCGGCCATGACCATCATCCCAGGACGCCGTTTGCTTCGGTTCGCCGTGTTGCTCCTTGTGCTTGCGGGCGCCGTCTGCAGGCCAAGCGAAGTTTCCGCTCAATCGGATTCCGCGAAGGCCGTACAGGACATGTTTGCCGGCGTCACGGTGCGGCCGCCCGATGCGTTCTATGATCCGCCGGCGCAAGTGCCGGATAGGCCGGGCGCGTTGCTGCGCAGCGAGCCGCTTCGGAACGTAACACTGCCGGCCGGCATGCAGGGCTGGCGCATCCTCTATACGACCACGGTGAACGACACCACGCGTGCGACCGCCGTCGCGACCGTGTTTGCGCCGATCGATCCGCCCGCGGGTCCACGTCCCTTGATTGCCTGGGAGCATGGCACGACTGGCCTGCAACAGAAATGCATGCCTTCGCTGATATCGGCCCCGACCTTGGGCATTCCCGCACTCGATCGGATCATCAGCGCGGGCTGGGTCATCGTCGCGACGGACTACTCATTCGCCGAGAAGGGCGGCCCGCATCCCTATCTCATCGGCGAAGGCGAGGCACGCGCCGCGCTCGATTCGGTGCGCGCCGCGCGGCAGATGTCCGAGCTCACGCTCGATGCGCGCACCGTGGTGTGGGGGCATTCGCAGGGCGGGCATGCGGCGTTGTGGACGGGCATCGTCGCTCCACGCTACGCGCCGGAGATCGAGATCGCAGGCGTTGCGGCGATCGCGCCGGGTGCGAATGTGCGGAACATCCTTGCCATGAACCAGGGGATCGACAAGCGGCTCGGCCCCTATGTCGCGCAATCCTATAGCCGCTTCTATCCCGACATTACGTTCGAGCAGGCCGTCCGTCCCGAGGCGCTCGCGGCCGCGCGCGAGATCGCTGGGCTGTGCGGCTTCCTGCCGGCGGAGGAGCCGCTGCGGGCGGCGGCGCTCACCACGACCTTCGAAGGGCCTGCATTGGCCATACGCAGCAACGCGGCGCTTTCCGCGAGGCTGGCGCAGAACAGCGCCGATCATCAGATTCCGGCGCCTGTGGTGATCGCGCAAGGAGCCGAGGATGACGTCGTCCCGCCGGCGGCGACCGCAACCTATGTCAAGGAGCGCTGCGCCGCCGGCCAGCGGCTCGAATATTGGACTTTCGCGGGGCTGGACCACGGCATGGTGCAGCCGGGCTCGCCGCTCGAGGAGCCGCTGGTAGCATGGACCGCGGCACGCTTCGCCAACCAGCCCCTGCCGGACGGCTGTACACGCAAGTCGTTCTGACTGCGTCCGCTATGGATACTGCGCTCCCTCCCCCGAGAGGGCTGGGGTGAGGGTATCTCCGCATTGGGACTCCCCGAGTGGAGAGAGCCCTCACCCGGCGCTACGCGCCGACCTTCCCCGCAGGCGGGGGAGGTGGAGAACCAATGTCAGAACCGCGTCACGATATCCGACAGCACAGGCCGCGGGCGGTCTTCGCTCGGCCGGGTCGGCTTGCCGATATGGATGAACCCGACGAGCTTCTCGTCGGGCTTCAGGCCAAGACCGTCCAGCACATCGCGGTCGAACACGAACCAGCCGGTGAGCCAGCACGCGCCATAGCCGAGCGCGGTCGCGGCGGTGAGGATGTTCATGGCGCTGGCGCCAGCCGAGAGTTCCTGCTCCCACGGCGGCACCTTCGGATGCGGCTTGGTGAAGCTGACGATGCCGATCACCAGCGGCGCATCGGTAAGCCGCCGCTTCTCGACCTCGACATCGCCCGCCGGCGCGCCCGGGTTCTTCTTTGCGAACACGCTCGCGATCACGTCGCCGGCGCGGTTGCGCGCCTCGCCTTCGAACACGATGAAGCGCCACGGCGCGAGCTTGCCGTGATCAGGCACCCGCGCGCCGATCGTCAGGATGGTCTCGAGCTCGGCCGGCGAGGGACCGGGTCCCGTCATCTCGCGCGGCTTGACCGAGCGGCGGGTCTTCAGGAGTTCAATAGCGTCGGGCACTCTTGTCTTCTTTCGTCGGAACAAAGGAAACGTTTAGCTACCATGGAGATAGGCAGGCCACGAGACGAGTGAAAGCCAGTTTAGACCGATTGTGAGCGCGGGCTAACGCTTTCCACCGGCCGCGCGCGGCGTCAGGCAATTGATGCTGCCGATGATGTTAGGCCCATACTGAACGAAGCCTGTCGCGGTGGTTGGCGAATGCGGCGCCGAGATCGGCAGATAGAGATAGCAGATGGTTCCGTCGACGGGATCGCGCAGGCGCTGGATCACGGTATCCTGCAAGGGTCCGGCAAACTGCCGCTCCAACACCATCCTGGGCAACTTCCCCCATTCCGGCGATTGCTGGTATTGCGGTGGCGCAGGTTGAACCGGCTGTTGCTGCTGCGCGAGTGCGCTGTGCGGCAGCGCGAGAGCGAGCAGTGTGACGAGAGGACAGGAGGGGAAGCGGGGCCGCCTGGCGGCGCAATGGGTTGAAAGCATGCCGCTTCTAGACCAGCTAGAACTCCACCGCCATACCGGCGCGCCCAATATGTTCGTTGCCGCCGCCATTGGAATAGCCGCCATAGACCACGGTCGGAACACCGATGTTGAGCCGGTGCGAAATGCCGATGCCGACGCCTGTCTCACCGCGATAATAGCCGGTGTTGACCGCGACCGTGGTCTTGCCTGGCGCCGACGGCATCAACACCGGCGCGGTCGCGACCGCGGCGACGATGCCGCGCCTCGCCTCACGCTGGTTGCCGATGATCTGGTTCTGCAATCCTCCCAGCTGCGACTGGAAGCCGGCGACGGCCGACTGCAGCTGACCGACATTGACGGCGTCACTTGGATTGACACCAGCGGCAACATTGGTCAGCCGCCGCTCATTGCCGGTTGAGCCGAAGGATACCGTGTTGGCGGCGTTGTTGGTCGAACCTGACCCGATTGCGACCGAATTGGCGGCGGTGGCGGATGCATTGGTCCCGAGGGCGGCGGAATTCGCGCCGGTTGCCACGGCGCCGTCGCCAAACGCCGCGCCGCCATTGCCGGCGGAAGCGGCCGCGCCGACCGCGATCGAGCCTGTTGCCACTGCACCCGTGCCGATGGCGATGGCGTTGGTGCCGGTCGACGAAGAGTTGAATCCGATCGCTATCGCGCCGGCTTGCGTCGCCTGGGCGCTGCTGCCGAGCGCAATAGCATTGGTTCCGGATGCATTGGCCGCCGCGCCCGAGCTATTCACCTTCATGTACTGGGTTGTTGCGGACAGGCCTGCGATCGTCGAATTGATCGACGCGATGTCGCTCGTGTTGGTTGCGACCTGACCGCTCAAAGCGGCCACGCTCTGGTTAGTGGCGTAGAGCTGGCTGCCGTTGACCGCATCGGTGCTGGTGGCGGTCACGGCGCCAGCGGCGACGCCCGTGACGGTACGATTGCCCGAGGTCCCCGAAACGTCCACGACTGTGCCGGCTGTGCCGGCGCCGACAGTGATGGGCGCGGCCGACGAGCTTTGCTGCACCAGTCCGATCGTGCCGTTGTTGATCTGGGTCTGCAGATTGTTGACTCTGGTGTTGGTATTTCCCAGTGCGGTATTCACTGCAGAGAACGCACTGCCCACGTTGTTATAGGCTATGCCCAGGATCGTATAACTCGGCGCCACCAACTGGCCAGAACCGTCCAGCGTGGTTCCAAACGCTGCCGCCACGCGCTGATTGGCGGTGTAGAGCTGGCCGCCGTTGATGGCATCCGTAGAACCGGACGAGATCGTGCCGCTGGCGAGGTTGACCAGCTTTCGCTCATTGCCGACCGCGCCGATCGACACGGTGTCGTCGGTGTTGGCGACCGAATTCGTGCCTAACGCCACAGCATTGGTCGCAGTCGCTTGTGCGCCCTTGCCGATCGCGGCTGCGTTGGTGCCGCTCGCCAGCGTACCGGCGCCAAGTGCGCTGCTGTCCGAGCCGGTAGCCTGCGCATTGGCCCCAATCGCGGTGGAGTTGCTCCCGTTGGCTGCGCTGTTGTAGCCAAGAGCTGTTGCCAAGATGGCGCTCGTTTCGGCGGAAGTCCCGATAGCGGTAGAGTACTGGACATTGGCTTGTGCTTGATAGCCCATCACCGTGGCTCCATCAGCATTCGCATGAGCTTCGTGGCCCACAGCGGTGCTTGCAGTCGCATTGGCCTGGGCCAGGTTTCCGACGGCCACGGAATCGCCCTGTCCAGTTCCCGTACCGGCCTGTGCCTGGGTGCCAATAGCCAGGGTGTAATCTCCGCCGGCAATGGAATTGGAGCCGACGGCAATGCTGGAGAAGCCGCTTGCCAGCGATTGGGCACCCAGTGCGGTTGAGCCGGTACCGCTGGCAGTGGCGAGATAGCCGTATGCCGCAGCCTGAACGCCGGTGGCGCTGCTCGACGCCCCGAAAGCTGACGCCTGTTCTGCCGCGAAGCTCGAGACGCCAAACGCAGACGCTTGCTGTGCGTTGGCCTTGCTGGAATTACCCACGGCGGTGGCGTCGCTGCCGGTGGCGCTGCTCTTTGTCCCTATCGCTGAGGCGTTGGTCCCTGTGGCGTTCGCCTGAAAGCCGATCGCGACGCTGTTCGTCGCCGTGGCGCTGGATTGGTATCCGACTGCCGTGCTGTTTGAAGCTGTAGCGGACGCCTGATCACCGCAGGCCAAGGCACCGGAAGCGGACGCGGTGCCGCCACCGACAGACAGGTCGCAGGCGGATTGGCCGCGGGCGGATTCGGGAACCATGAGGGCGGCACATGCGGTCGCGGCCAGCGAGAGGAGGACGACTGGCGCCAGGGCCTTCCGCCGAAACTCGGCGAAGGCCTGCAAAGGTCCAATACTTTCCTCCTCACCCGGCGACATTTTACCCCCAATCCTCGCGCTATCTCTCGGAGAGCAAGGCGGGCGCCGCAATTGTGAAAAATTGGGCGGATTGTTAATACATGGGCCGGACTGTCCGTTCGGTCCGCTTGGAATTGCTTGCCGAATTGAATGCCCGACCGCGCGCCGTCACTTTCTCAAGACTCCATTACCTCGTTGCGCAGCCATCCGCGCTTTCCGATCGCGATGCGCGAGGCGGCGCAGTGCCTGATCCCGATGTACCGCAGCGATCGGCTGCTCAACGCGCTGATGGGTGATCGCGCGCGGTCGGTATTCGCGCATCTTGCACTGCTGCTGCACTACCGAAATACGGACAATGGCGCGCCGGGCCTGACCGTCGGCGCGATGAAGGATCTCTGCGTGCAACTCGATCTCTGCAGCCGCGGCCGCTGCGAGGCGATGCTGGCCTTGATGCGCGTCGGCGGTTTCCTTGTCAGCGGGCAGAGCCAGGACCGCCGTCGTCGCCCGCTGCAGCCGACCGAGAAACTATTCGCACTGCACCGCGAACGATGGGGCAGCCACTACGGGGCGATGCGGCACGTCCTGCCGCGCGCGGCGCACTGGCGCACCGCGCTTATCGATGAGCCTGATTTCCTGAAGCAACTCATCCTTGCGCTCGGCGAGAAATTCGTCGCAGGGTTCCGTCTGCTCGACAGCAACCCAAGCCTTGGGCCTTTTGCCGAGCGCAATGCGGGGATGCTGATCTTGTTCAGCCTGGCACTCGGGGGCGCGGACGGCGGATCGTTTCCCGCGCGCAAGCCGGTGACGCTTTCAATCAACGCGCTGGCGACGACCTTCTCGGTGTCGCGCAAACATGTGCTGATCCTGTTGCGCGACGCCGAAGCGGAACAGCTCCTCGTCCGCGGCGGGCCGGCTAACAATGAGGTCACCATCCTGCCGCGCGGGCGCGACGGCCTCGAGATATTCTTCGCGCGGCTGTTCCTCTATTTCGCCGAGGGCGCGGCCGACGCCGAGCGCGCGTTGGCAGGATGCGCGCGCTCGACGGTGCCGGTGAGCTGACACTTAGCTAAGGCTGCGCGCCCTCTTGATGTCCGGCGGCGTCGCCTCGTCGACCAGCGCGGCGAGCGCTTCATCCGTCGGCATCACCGTCTGGCGCTCGCTGCCGAGCCGGCGGACTGAGACCGAATGGGTCTCGGCCTCCTTCTTGCCGACCACGAGCAGCGCCGGGATCTTGGCCAGCGAATGCTCGCGGACCTTGTAGTTGATCTTCTCGTTGCGCAGGTCGATGTCGACCCGCAGGCCGGCGCGCCGCGCCGCCGCCACCACCTGCTTGGCATATTCATCGGCCTCGGAGGTGATGGTGGTGACGACCACCTGCAACGGCGCCAGCCACAGCGGGAAGTTTCCGGCAAAGTGCTCGATCAGGATGCCGATGAAGCGCTCCATCGAGCCGCAGATCGCGCGGTGCACCATCACCGGCGCCTTCTTCGAGCCGTCATGGTCGATGTAGAACGCGCCGAACCGTTCCGGCAGGTTGAAGTCGACCTGCGTGGTGCCGCACTGCCAGTCGCGGCCGATGGCGTCGCGCAGCACATATTCGAATTTCGGGCCGTAGAACGCGCCTTCGCCCGGGTTGATCGCGGTCTTGATCTTCTGGTTGTGGCCCTGCGCCTCGATCTGCGACAGCACGGTCGCCATCACGCGCTCGGCATGGTCCCACATCGCGTCGGTGCCGACGCGCTTCTCCGGCCTCGTCGAGAGTTTGACCGTGAGTTCGCCCTCGAAGCCGAAATCGGCATAGGTCGACAGGATCAGGTCGTTGATCTTCAGGCACTCGTCGGCAAGCTGTTCCTCGGTGCAGAACACATGCGCATCGTCCTGGGTGAAGCCGCGCACGCGCATCAGCCCGTGCATCGCCCCCGACGGCTCATAGCGATGCACGATGCCGAATTCAGCAAGCCGCAAGGGCAGGTCGCGGTAGCTCTTCAGGCCATGCTTGAAGATCTGCACATGGCCCGGACAGTTCATCGGCTTCAGCGCGAACCACCGCTTGTCCTCGGCCTCGTCGCCGGCGGACTGCGCCGCGAACATGTTCTCGCGGTACCAGTCCCAATGGCCGGAGGTCTCCCACAGCGCCTTGTCGAGGATCTGCGGCGCGTTGACCTCCTGGTAGTCGCCGGCGAGGCGGCGGCGCATATAGGCGATCAGCTGCTGGAAGATGGTCCAGCCCTTCGGGTGCCAGAACACCACGCCCGGCCCTTCCTCCTGGAAGTGGAACAGGTCGAGCTCGCGGCCGAGCTTGCGGTGGTCGCGCTTCTCGGCTTCCTCGATCTGCTTCAGGTAGGCGTCGAGATCGTCCTGCTTCGCGAACGCCGTGCCGTAGATGCGGGTCAGCATCGGATTGTTGGAATCGCCGCGCCAATAGGCGCCCGCGACCTTCATCAATTTGAAGGCGTTGCCGATCTTCCCCGTCGAGGTCATGTGGGGACCGCGGCAGAGATCGAACCAGTCGCCCTGGAAATAGATCTTGATGGGCTCGTCGCCGGGAATTGCGTCGACCAGTTCGACCTTGAACGCCTCGCCCTTGTCGCGGAACACCTCCTTGGCCTTCTCGCGCGACCAGACTTCCTTGGTGAAGGGTTTGTCGCGCGCGATGATCTCGCGCATCTTCTTTTCGATGGCGGCAAAATCTTCCGGGGTGAACGGCTCGTTGCGGAAGAAGTCGTAGTAGAAGCCGTTCTCGATCACGGGTCCGATCGTCACCTGTGTGCCCGGCCACAGCGACTGCACGGCTTCCGCCAGCACATGGGCGCAATCATGCCGGATCAGTTCCAGCGCGCGCTTATCGTCGCGCGAGATCAGCTCGATCTTCGCGTCGTCCGTGAGGGGATCGTTGAGGTCATGCAGAACGCCATCCAGCGCCATCGCCACGGTGCGCTTGGCCAGCGAGGGCGAAATGCCCTGGGCGATATCGAGCCCGGTGATATTCCTGGGAAATTCGCATTTCGCCCCGTCGGGGAAGGTGAGGGTGACTTTCTCGACCGGCTGGGCGGGCTTGAGATTGGCGATGCTGTACTGGAATCCAGACTCGGATTTGCGCTCGTCGGGCATGTCATTCTCCTGTAGCTCACTCCTGCGAACGAACGCAGG
This sequence comes from Bradyrhizobium sp. BRP22, assembly GCF_020194175.1. Taxonomy (GTDB): domain Bacteria; phylum Pseudomonadota; class Alphaproteobacteria; order Rhizobiales; family Xanthobacteraceae; genus Bradyrhizobium. Next base: position 42,504 of record NZ_JADYVX010000029.1, read on the forward strand.
TAAGCGGAAAGCAGCGATATAGCAGGGGATTCCGCCGACGCAATCCGGCAATATCAAGAAATCGGCGAGGAATTGACTTGGCCGCTCTGGCCGCAGGACGTTCAATTGCTATGTATCAACAGATCTTCGGTCGTGATCTCCGCCGCCGAGGTTTGGCTTGCAAATGCGGCCTTTTCTTCCTCGCCCGGCTGGTTTACATGCATTTGCATGAAAATGATGCCCGCGACAGGCCGCTTCGCGCCCACGTCTCTCATGCTTGGAAACATCGTCACCGGCTGCTCCGTGCTGGCGCCGGCGGGGATGCTTCCGGAACTGTCTGGCGCGCTGGACGTCTCGATCCACGCCGCAGGACTCCTGATCACCTTCGGTGCGATGGTCTTGTGCATCGGCTCGCCCCTGACCGCATGGCTGACCAGCCGCGTCGATCGCCGCACCTTGCTCGGCGTGACGCTTGCGGTGCTTACGGTTACCAATCTCGCGTCTGCGCTTGCGCCTGATTACGTGAGCCTTCTTCTCATTCGCCTTCTCATGCTGGCGATCGGCGCACTCTATACGCCGCAGGCGGCCGGCACGAGCGCGCTGATCGTGCCGGCCGAGCGGCGCGGCTCGACCATCGCCTACATCTTCCTCGGCTGGTCGCTGGCGGCTGCGGTCGGATTGCCGCTGATCACCTTCATCGCGAGCCATTACGGCTTTCGCGCCGCCTATGGCGCGATCGCGCTGGTCGGCGGCGTGAGCTGCGTGCTGCTGTTGTGGCGATTGCCGTGCGGATTGCTCGGGGCGCCGGTCGATCTGAAGACCTGGGTCGAACTTGGCCGCAACCGGATGGTGCTCGTGCTGCTGGCGATCACGACGCTGCAGATGGCCGGGCAGTTCGTGGTGTTCACCTTCATGGGACCGCTGCTTGCAAGATTGACCGGCGCCGGCCCCAACGCCATCGGGCTCGTGTTCGGCATCTACGGCGTCTGCGGCTTCATTGGCGTCATGATCGCGACCCGCATCGTCGATTCCTGGGGGCCATATCGCGCGTCGGTGCTGTTCACCACGCTGATGCTGACCGGCCTTTCCGGATGGGCGTTGAGCGCAGGCATCTATGCGCTGATGGCCGGTTCGGTGGCGCTCTGGGGGCTCGGCTTTGCCTCCGCCAATTCGATGCAGCAGGTGCGGCTGGTTGCGGCGGCGCCGGCGCTTGCATCGGCGTCGGTATCGCTCAACACCTCGGTGCTCTATATCGGGCAGGCGATTGGCTCGGCGATTGGCGGCGCGCTGTTCGCGCACGGCTGGCTGCACGGCACAGGCTATGTCTGCGCGGCTTTCCTCGCGTCGGCCCTCATGATCATCGTGCTGACGAGGCCGCGTCGCGCGGCGGCGGAGTAATAAGCTAAATCAGACCGCTCGCGTCCGAGCGTTCTTGCACAACCAAGACCCGAAGCGGACACATTCGTCGCTGAGAGCGCCGCATCAGGATAGTTGGATGATCGGCACGCGTTCGTCTGCGCGCCTGTTCGCGAGGCGTGAACTGCGAACCAGATCCGAATTTTGCTTCCTTGATGTGACGCGGCGAGCCAGAGGCATAAGCGGAGACGCTTTGCGCGAAATGCGCAATAAATCTTGAATGCTGCGTGATATGAGCATATATGGCCAGAGTTTGCTCGTTTTTATTGGTAAAAATGCGCAAAATTGTCCGATATGCGCATTGCGCGGGAGAAAACAGAAATGCAGGTTCCAATTAAGCGAGCGATCGAGAAGGTGCCTGGCGGGATGATGGTGGTCCCGCTGTTGGTTGGGGCGCTTATTGCGACCTTCTTTCCCGATACCCCGAAGTTTTTTGGCTCCTTCACCGGCGCACTATTCTCTGGCGCACTGACGATTCTCGCGGTGTTTTACGTTTGCATGGGCGCGAGCATCGACTTCCGCGCGACCCCCTACATTGTGAAGAAGGGCGGCACCCTGCTGATCGTGAAGGTTGGCGTTGCCGTTGTCCTCGGCCTGATCTTCGGCCGCATTTTGGGAGAAGCGCCGGTCGCGGCCGGCATGTTCGCGGGTGTCTCGACACTCGCGATCGTTGCCGCCATGAACGACACCAATGGCGGTCTCTATATGGCGTTGATGGGCCAATATGGACGTCCGCGTGACGTCGGCGCCTATACCATCATGTCGCTGGAGAGCGGTCCCTTCCTCACCATGATCACCTTGGGCGTCGCCGGCCTCTCGGCATTTCCTTGGCAGACCCTCGTGGGCGCCATCCTGCCTCTGATGGTGGGCATGATCATCGGCAATCTCGATCGCGAGATGCGCGACTTCCTGAGCCGCGCGGTGCCTGTGATGATCCCGTTCTTCGCCTTCGCGCTCGGCGCCGGCCTCGATCTGTCGAAGGTCTGGCAGGCCGGTCTACTCGGCCTCGGCATGGGAGTCGCCGTGGTGGTGGTGACCGGCATCCCGCTGTTCTTCGCCGATCGCATCACTGGCGGGAATGGTGTCGCCGGTGTTGCGGCGGCCTCGACGGCCGGCAACGCGGCGGCCGTCCCGGCGATTGTCGCGGCAGCCAATCCGGCCTATACGGACGCAGCGCGGCCTGCGACCATCCTCGTCGCAGCCTGTGTCGTGGTTACCGCAATCCTCGTGCCGATCGCCACCGCCTGGACGGCTCGCGTCGTTGGTCGCGATGTCGAGGAGCCCGCAGAAGAGGACGTGGCTTCTGCCGGCAAGATGACCCCCGCGGCGCGCCCGGCTGTCACCAAGGCAGCTCACTGAAGATGGCCCCTAAAGCGTTTTCGAGCGAAGTGGATACCGGTTCGCGTCAAGAAAACGCGTCAAGCCAAAGCTGGCTGATCGTCGCCGACGATCTCACCGGTGCCGCGGACTGCGCGATCGCCTTCGGCAGAAGGGGACGTGCGGCCGCGGTGACGTGGGGTGAGGTGACCGACGCGTCGGGTTACCGGCTGCCCGTCCTCGCCTACGACGCAGCTAGTCGAGGCCTTTCGGCCGGGGCCGCTGCAGCCCGCCATGCCGATGTGCTGGCGCGCCTGTGCGAACCCGGACGTATTCTTTTCAAAAAAATCGATTCGACGCTGCGGGGGCAACCTGCAGCGGAGACTGCCGCAGCGCTTGCGCATCTCAAGTCGCGGTCGGGTCCGGCCTTCGGCGTGTTCGCGCCGGCCTTTCCGGCCACCGGCCGCACCACCGTCGATGGGCGCATCCTGGTCAAAGGCCGCCCCCTCGAGGAGGCCGAGGTCTGGCGGCGCGACCACACCTATCCGAATGCCGATCTTGTCGACGTTCTCGCGACCGCGGGCATCCGCGGCGAGAAGGTCGATCTCGCTGCCGTGCGTGGCGGCGATCTCAAAGCCACGTTCGCGAGGCTCGCCCGGCAGGGCGATGTGGTCGCGGCCTGCGACGCCGAGACTGACCGCGATCTGCATTTGATCGCGGAGGCAAGCCTGCATGCATCGTCCGCAACCTTCTTCATCGGCAGCGCCGGTCTGGCGCACGCGCTGGCCGGCCTCGAAGTCAGCCATGCCGTCGAGCCGCTGCGCATTCCGACGAGCGCATCCGGCACGCTGATCGTGGTGGGCTCGCTCGCCGGCGCGTCTCGCACCGCCGCGCGCGAACTGGAGGCAACCGGCACCGTGGCGCATTTCCCGGTCGCGCCGGAGACGCTGCTCAACGATGGTGCCGGCCGGGCGGCGCTTGCCGCGGACGTGATGAAACGACTTGCCGGCGGCGGCGATGCACTGGTTGAGATCATGATGGATGATCACCCCGACATGTCGCTCGGCCCGCAGCTCGCCCAGGGTCTCGCTGACGCTCTGGAGGTCGTCGCACCCGCGATCGGCGCCTTTGCTGCGACCGGCGGCGAAACCGCCGCGGCGATGCTGTCACGCTTCGGCGTCAATGGTATCCGTCTTGCCGACGAAATCGAGCCGGGCGTGTCGCTCGGCCTCACACTTGGCCGATTGTCCGTTCCGATCGCGACCAAAGCGGGCGCCTTCGGTGACGAGCACAGCCTCATCCGCATCAGCGAGCGCCTCCGCGCCGTCCGAACCAGAGGAAGTTTCATATGACTCGTCCGACCATTGCGATCACCATGGGAGATCCGGCCGGTATCGGGCCCGAGGTGATCATGAAGGCGCTGGCGCAGCCGGAGGTGCAGGCGATCTGCAACGCGCTCGTGATCGGCGACGCCAACCGTCTGCGCAAGGCCGGTCAGATCGTCGGCGTGTCGCTTAAGGTCGATGCGTTGAGCGACGCGAAGGAGGCGAATTTTGCGTCGAAGGCCGTGCAGTGCGTTGACCTGAAGCTGGTGCCGGACGATCTGCCGTTCGGCAAGGTTTCGGCGACGGCAGGTGAGGCGGCCTATCGTTACATCGAGAAGGCCGTGCAGGTGGTGCAGGCAGGGCTCGCTCAGGGCATCTGCACCGCACCGCTCTCCAAGGAAGCGCTGCATGCGGCCGGCCACAAATATCCCGGCCATACCGAGCTCCTCGCGCATCTGACCGGCACGCCGGAAGTGTCGATGATGCTGGTGTCGCCGAAACTCCGCGTCATTCACGTGACCACGCATATCGGCCTGCTCGATGCGATCGAGAAGATCGAGCCCGGTCTCGTCGAGCGTGTCATCGCGCGCGGACATGACGTGCTGGTGCGCGCCGGCATCGCCAATCCGAAGATCGGCGTCTGCGCCATCAATCCGCATGCCGGCGAGAACGGGTTGTTCGGTCGCGGCGAGGAAGCCGCGAAGATCACGCCGGCCGTGGAAGCCTGTCAGCGCAAGGGCTGGGACGTGCGCGGCCCCCTGCCTGCCGACACGCTGTTCTTCCTGGCCGGCCGCGGCGACTACGACATGGTGGTCGCGATGTATCACGATCAGGGCCATGGCCCCATCAAGGTGCTGGGGCTGGAAGCCGGTGTGAACATCACTGTCGGCCTGCCGGTGATCCGCACCTCGGTCGATCACGGAACCGCCTTCGACATCGCGGGCAAGGGCATCGCCGACGAGCGCAGCCTGATCGAGGCGCTGCGGCAGGCGGTCGATCTCGCGCCGAAGAAGGCGGCTTGAGGGGCTCCTCAAGGATGAGGAGCGAGATGCGGGTTAAGCGCTTACATTGCGCGGCCGGTGCATCGTGGTATCGATCGGCCGTGCTGCGAAGCGGCCATGGTCGAGCTCGGCTGACGGCAATGAATCTGGGGGCTGAGGTCCGATGTCGATACGCAGCAAGGAGCGTCACGCTCGTCTGTTGGAAGCACTGAACGCGGGAGAGATCGATGTCGACGATCTCGCACGGCGGTTCGACGTCTCCGCTTCCACCGTGCGACGCGACCTGCAGCATCTTTCCAAGAACAATGCCGTGCGCCGCACCTATGGTGGCGCCATTCTCACCGGCCATGCGAACGAGACGACGCTCGAGCAGCGCCTTGCGGTCCAGGGCAAACAGAAGCAGGCGATCGCGCGCGCGGCTGTCGATCTGATCGAGGACGGCGACACGCTGATTCTCGATGCCGGCTCGACGGTCGCAGCCTTCGGCCGACTGCTGCAGCAGCGGCGGCTGCGCATCATCACCAACAATCTCGCGCTGCTGCCTTTCCTCGCCAAGGCTCCGACCATAGAGCTTGTGGTGCTGGGCGGCGCGCTGCGCACCACCAGCATGAGCACCATGGGGCCGCTCGCCAATGACGCGCTGCGGCGCATGACCGCGGACCGCGCCGTCATGAGCGCCGACGGCGTGGTGAATGGCCGTGGCCTGTGTGAAGCGGATCTGGAGCAGGTCGCACTGAAGTCGCTGATGATGCAGCAGTCGAAAGAAGTCATCGTTCTTGCCGACGCCAGCAAGCTCGGCCGCGCCGAACAGATGGCGTGGGCACCGCTACCGCCACGCTGGACGTTGGTGACTGATGTCGGCGCCTCTGAGGAGCAGTGCACGCGTCTCGCCGATGCAGGAGCGCGGGTGATCGTTGCTGGCGTTCGCTGAACCGGCATCGCAATTTTCCGCGTGGTCGGAGAAAAATATCGACTTAGCGGCTCGCCGACGAAGGACCGCTTGCGATCCGCGCAAGCGACGTGGTTCCTGCGATCTTCACCAGCACTTCCTTCACCGGATGCTGCGTCCAGGCTTGGGTGACGTAGTCGCGATGGGTGACGCCGTCGGGCGTCCGGACGAATACGACGCTGCCGGGCTGCAGCGGCCCGTCCATGCTTTCGCGGACGCGAATGCCCTTGTCCCTGAGCATCGTCATCAGTTCCTGATCACGCCGCTCGGTATGGCGGGTGTAGGAACTCAAGAAAAAGCCGGTGCGGTTGTTCTCGATCCAGGAGGCGAACTTGTCGAGCTCGCCATAGACCGCATCCAGCAGCACCACGCCGCGCACGCGGCTGGTGGCGCCCCCAACCTCGAGGCTCCAGGCGGTCGGCAGGAAGCCGCCGCTATAGCCGACGATCACGACGGGCATGTTGGCGAAGGCCGCCGCCGATTTGGGATCGCCTGAGAGGCGGGCGAGGTGGGAGGTGGATTCGTCGAGGAAGCGTTTGAAGCCGCCCGGCTGCCAGAATTTTCCGGCGCTGGAATCGGCGGCGTCGACCGCCATCTGCGGCGCCAGCAGCACCGCGTTGACACCGGAGTCCGAGATCTGCTGCGGCACCAATTGCCGGTCGCGCACGTCGCGTTCGAGGGTGGCGCCATTGCCGTGGAAGAACACCACGATCACGCCCGGCTTGCGGACGTCGAAATTCTCAGGAACGTGCACCAGCACGCGGCTGTCATTGTAGGTCTCGTCCTGCCAGTAGACGCGGCCCGAATAGCTGCGATGGCCCTTGCGGCTGCCGTTCGTGACATTGAGGAACGGCGCATCCGAGCGCGGATTGGTGCCGAAATAGGGGAAGGCCGAGGATTTCATGCTGACCAGCGTGGTCAGCTCTTCGCGCTCGCTCGGCCGCGGCAGGTTGAGCGTGGGCGTGAGCGAGGCCACCCGGACCGGTGCGGGACGCTGCGGCTCCGCTGCAGGCGCCGGCGCGGCGGCCTGCCGTTGCCTGAGACTTTCCTGCTCGGTCGGGAAGCGCTCCTTGAACGATGGTGCCGGGAAGCGATCCACGAACGTGTCGCCGGAAGCGGCTTGCGTGTTCGCCGCGAGCGCGGATGCGCTGGGCGCTCTGCCGCATTGACCCAGCACGGTCGCGAGCGGTAGCAGCAGCGAGGCGGCGGCGATGCAGCGCCACCGCGATTTTGGCGGGCGTGACGGCGCGGCCGGGGATATCACCCGGACCGCGCGATCACACGTCTGGAACGTTGGGTTCGCAGCCCCGATCATCCACCCACTTACCCCGAAACTCCCGGCCAATGCCGAATCTGAGCGCACCGGTGTTTAGGTGACGTTAAGCTTCCGGAAAACTTCCCCATCCGGAAGTAGCAACAAGACCATCCAATCGTGTCGCGATTGTGGGCCGGCTTCCGTGTTTACACAGACATCGGCCGTTTGAAGGCAGTTCTAGGTACTATAGTACCCGAATTGAGGCTTAAGTTAGATGCTTGTTAACGTTGCTTGAATTGGCCGTTTTCCGCCTGCACGATCCGAATCGTCGAAGCGCGTGGCGCTGAAGGTACGGTCCGATATGGCGGCATCACACACGGGCAGCGCGGCATGGTCCGGTTCGCTCCCCGGCAGCGGCTCGACCGTTTCGGTCCTGGTGGCCACGGCCATCGTGGTGGCCGACATGGTCGGTGTCGGCGTTTTCACCAGCCTCGGCTTCCAGGTCAAGGACATCCCCTCCGGCTTCTCGATCCTCCTGCTGTGGAGCGTCGGCGGCATCGTCGCGCTGTGCGGCGTGTTCTCCTATGGCGAACTCGGCGCGATGTTTCCGCGCTCGAGCGGCGAGTACAATTTCCTCAGCCGCGCCTATCACCCGGCGTTCGGTTTCGTTGCCGGCTGGGTGTCGGCGACGGTCGGCTTCGCCGCGCCGGTCGCGCTCGCCGCGATGGCGTTCGGCGAATACGGCAAGTCGGTGCTGCCGGATGCGCCGCCGCTCGTGCTCGCGCTCGGCGTGGTGTGGCTGGTGTCGATCGTCCAGCTTACCGGCGTCAAGCATTCCTCGACCTTCCAACTGGCCGCGACCATCCTGAAGGTGGTGCTGATCGTGGCGTTCCTTGTCGCCGGATACTTGATCACGACGCCGCAGCCGATCTCGTTCGCGCCGACGTCGGCCGATCTTTCCCATATCGTCAGCGCGCCGTTCGCGATCAGCCTGGTGTTCGTGATGTATTCGTTCTCCGGCTGGAACGCGGCGACCTACATCATCGGCGAGATGCGCCTGCCGGAGCGCAATCTGCCGCGCGCGATGCTGTCGGGAACGCTGATCGTCCTCGTGCTCTATGTTGCGCTGAACGCGGTGTTCCTGCATACCGCGCCCATCGACAGGCTTGCCGGCCAGCTCGATGTGGCCCGCATCTCCGGCAGCTATATCTTCGGCGAGGTCGGCGGCCGCATCGTCGGCGCGATGATCTGCGTCGGGCTGATCTCCTCGATCAGCGCGATGATGTGGATCGGCCCGCGCGTGATGATGACCATGGGCGAGGACATCCCCGCGCTGCGGATCTTCGCGCGCCACTCGACCAGCGGCGCGCCGGCCTATGCCATCCTGTTCCAGCTTGCAGTGGCGACGTTGATGCTGTTCACGCGCAGCTTCGAGGCGGTGCTCGACTTCATCCAGTTCGCGCTTCTATTCTGCTCGTTCTTCACAGTGCTCGCCGTGATCAAGCTGCGCATCACCCGTCCCGACCTGCCGCGGCCTTACCGTGCCTGGGGATACCCGGTCACCCCTGTGGTTTTCCTGCTCGTGACCGGCTTCATGATGTACTATCTCCTGACCGACCGCCCACTGCAGTCGGCGCTCGGTACGTTGATCATGCTCTCCGGCCTCCTGATCTACGCCGTTTTCCGCAAGGGGGCGGCAGGCCCCGCGACCTCGGGCGCATCGGGTCGCGAATGAGGATGTTCCTGTCATTGAGAGCGGTTGCGCTCGCTTTCGCCGTCCTGCTCGCGGCGCTGCCGGCGCGGGCTGCCGACATCGCGACCATCAACGATACCGCGCGCTTCCTTGCCGGCATGATGCCGTCAGCGGATTCGCCGCTGATCCCGCTGACCCGGGACCCGGCCTGGCAACAGCATGCCCGCTTCTTCGACCATGCCTTCGCGCAGCTCGAGCAGCGCCAATTGTCGAAGATCCGCAGTTGGGCGGAGGCCAACCTGGCGGCGCCGCGGCCGACCATGTTCTACATGTTCTCCGGGCCCGATTTCATCTACGCCGACGCCTTCTATTCCAGGGCGACGACCTATGTGCTGAGCGCGCTCGAGCCGACGGGCTCCGTGCCCGATCTGGCCAGGCTGCCGCGCAGCGACATCGGTGCCGCGCTCTACAGCGTCGAGCGGTCGCTCTCCTCGATCCTGAGCTTCTCCTTCTTCATCACCAAGAAGATGAAGGTCGATCTGCATGCGGGCGAGATCAACGGCACGTTGCCGATCCTTTACGTATTCCTGGCACGCTCGGGCAAGACCATCCGCGGCGTCGCGCCGGTCACGATCGATGAGAACGGCATCGTCGGCGCCGAAGGCGGTGGCAAAGGCGCGGTGCGCGGCGCGCGCATCACCTTCGCCGGCAATGACGGTGTCGAGCGTACGCTCTATTACTTCTCGACCGATCTTTCCAATTCCGGCGTCAAGACAAGCGGCTTCCTGAAATTCTGCGAGACGCTCGCGCCCGGCAACAGCCTGATCAAGAGCGCGTCCTATCTCATGCACGCCGGCAATTTCACGCTCGTGCGCGACTTCATCCTCAAGAACAGCGCCACCATCATCCAGGACGATTCCGGGATTCCGCTGGTCTATTTCAACCAGAAGCGCTGGCGCTTCTTCCCGTTCGGCCGCTATGCCGGCCCGATCGCCGAATTCCCCGGCCGCTACCAGGATTCCTACGCCGAACTGTTCCGCCGCGCGCAGCCGATCGATTTCGGCATCGGCTATCGCTGGCGCACGCATGAAACCAATCTGCTGCTGGCCGTGCAATTGCCCGGCGACGGCTTCGGCACCGCCGATGCGGTGGCCCAGGATGCGCCACCGCCGAAACCGCCGGCGCCGCCGCGCCCCAGGCCGCCGCGGCAGTTCGACCCGTTCGGCTCGCCCGGCGGCTTCTTCTGGTTCGGGCGGTAGAGCGCTCCAGACCCCGTCGTGCTTCAATTGGCTGGATGTGTATCAGTCGATGATGCAACTCGATGTGCTGACCGGGGCAGAGTGCATAGGTGCCGAATACGATGATGCGTGAGGGAAATGGCGGGTACGGGGCAAGCGCCGCGCTCGGGCAATCATCGAACTCAACCCGGAGCAGCTCGTGCTCGCTACCGGACTATTCGGGCCTCCGAAGATTCCGGACATTGCTGGAAAGGCCGCGATAGCGATGCCTGTGTACAAAGGCGAAGCCGCCAAGACATTCGAGGCTGCGTGAGCCGCCTCAAGTCACGCGAGCCGGGTCACCAGTGCACGCTCTGGCTCGGCACGATGAAGGCGGTGCTGTCAGGCCTGTCCGGATTGTGGATGAAATAGAAGTAAGCGGAAACGATCAGAACGAGCAGTGCGATGATGGCGAGCAGATCCATCTGACGCGGATCGTGACCATGGCGGCTGATTTTCCAGCGCATTGTTGGTGTCCTCCCTGCGGACGCCCAACATCAATGCCGCATGGCCGCCACAGTTCCCGCACGCCGGCGATGCATGCATGGCCTGAAAGCGCCGCAGCGAATGCTACGGCGAATTGACGCCGCGCCAGCGGCCGTAGCGCCATGGCAGATACCAGCGTGCGCCGCGCGGCGCCTGCTCCGGCACGTTGTCGATGCCGGACGTGCCCCAGGGATGGCAGCGGAGCAGCCGCGCCAGCGTCATCCAGCCACCGGCCCACAGGCCGAAGCGCTCGATCGCCTCGTCGCTATAGACCGAGCAGGTCGGCAGGTGCCGGCAGTTGTAGCCGACCAGGGGCGACAGCGTGTGCCGGTAGAGCCAGATCAGCGCGCGGCCGAGATTGCGCGGCAGCCTGCGGGCTGCACTGGCACAATCCGTGCATCGCAATTGATGTGATGTTCGATGTTCCATGGGCGTCATCCGCAAACTTACGTAGTCTTGCGGGGGTTCCCAAGCAAGGAACTCAGTTTTTGCAGATATTTACGCCACAGTTCGCAACTATTGCACCGCACGAGCGGCGCTGCAGCGAAGGTCCTATGGACGGCACGGGTCAGTACGGTTACCGTTTTGATAACGCTTCGATGACAGCATCATGTCGCGTTGCGATGGGGCCGTTGCCACTGCTCATCTTCGGGGCTTGGGGGAAGGAACCAAATTGAGGCTTGTGACGTCGCTTCGTCTTCGCGGCCTGGCACTCCTCGGTGCCGCCGCCCTTTGCATCACACTGCCCGGCTCGGTCACGACGCTGGGTAATTCCGCCCGCGCCGGGGCCACCCTGGAAGAACGCAAGACGCCGATGCGTTTCAGTTGGGTGGCTTGCGAGCCCAACTGCAAAGGCTGGGTCTCCGCCGTCGGCATCATCACCGCCGACAGCCCGCGCGAGTTCGATGAGTTCGCCCGTGGCCGCCAGCTCGGCGGCGCCACCGTCGTGCTTGATTCCAGCGGCGGCTCGGTCAACGACGCCATCACGCTCGGCCGCCGCTTCCGCGGCCTGGGCATGCTGACCACCGTCGGCACGACCGTCATCAACCGGACCTCGCAGGTCCAGCGCGCCAGCGTCAGGCCGGAGGCCTATTGCGAGTCGATGTGCGTGTTCCTGCTGCTGTCCGGCAAGACCCGCTACGTGCCTGATACCGCGCATGTGCGCGTTCACCAGATCTGGATGGGTGACCGCGCCGACGATGCGCGCGCCGCGAGCTACACCGCGCAGGACCTGATGATCGTGGAGCGCGATATCGGCCGCCTCGCCAAGTACACCTTCGACATGGGCGGCAGCGGCGATCTCCTGTCGCTGGCGCTGAGCGTTCCGCCCTGGGAAGAACTGCACGAGCTGTCGCGCGACGAGTTGCGGCTGACCAATCTCATCACCACCGAGCAGGTCGCCGACGTGCTGCCGCCGCAGGACGACGCGGCCACCGTGCCGGTCGCGGAAGCGAAGTCGAAGCCGTCCCAAGACCGCCACGTCGCCAGCGGGGTTGAAAGCGAGACGACGGCGCAGCCCGCGAAGTCGATATCGACCAAGACCGCGGAAGCCCTGGTTCCCACCGGCGGCACCGCCACGCCGCCCCCGGTCCAGCCGGCGCAGTAGCGCCACGATCTCCCGTCGTGGCAATCGCCCGTGGCCTCATCCTTCGAGACGCGCTTTTGCGCTCCTCAGAATGAGGTGAGATATCGTGGCTTGCGGCAGATACGACCTTACCTCAGGGCGACTGATAGACCCTCATGGTGAGGAGGCGCGAAGCGCCGTCTCGAACCATGAGGCCCGGCCCTGTCGAACCATCCGGCCCGACGGTGCCTACGCCGGCTGCTTGGCCTTGGCCTCGATCTGGCCGATCGCATCGACCACGGCATCGAAGGTCAGCATGGTGGAGGCGTGGCGGGCCTTGTAGTCGCGTACCGGTTCGAGCAGGGCGATCTCGGCCCATTTGCCGCCCTCCGGCGGCCTGCCGTTTTCCTTGAGCATCTTGCGCACGGTCTCGCGTAATTCGCGCAGCTCATCGGCGGTTGAGCCTACGACATGGCTTGCCATGATCGAGGAGGAGGCCTGCCCGAGCGCGCAGGCTTTGACGTCATGGGCGAAGTCGGTGACGACAGGGCCGTCCATCTTGAGATCGACCTTCACGGTCGAGCCACAGAGTTTCGAATGCGCGGTGGCGCTGGCATCGGGGTCGGGAAGGCGTCCGAGACGCGGAATATTCCCGGCCAGTTCGATGATCCGCTTGTTGTAGATGTCATTCAGCATGCGCGTAAACGTCGTAGGCACGAGGGCAGGGGTGCCCTTGGCGGCAGGGTTTCATCGTCCTATATATGGGCCGTATCGGCCGAAATACAGTCCGGCCATGCCACCGGCGCAGGCCAATTCAGAAACCAATGCTCTACCGCTGGTGCTAAAGCATGATCCGGAAAAGCGGGTACCGGTTTTCCGAGAAGATCATGCCCAAACGGGATGGAGCAGGATGACATTTCAGGGAAATGGCATCATGCTTATAGGGACTCCAGGCGTCCGGTGGCACGAGGCCGCCCCGTCTGCCCGGTGACACACCCGGTCCGAGAAGGGGACCGGTCGAACGGAGAGACGTCGAATGGACGCTGCAATCAAATCAATCCGCCCTGCCAAGAACAACGAGCCCAAAAAGGTGCTCGAAACACGGCCAGCCGAGCTCGATCCGTCCGAATTCCTTGCCGCCGCCGTTCGCGCCGATCTGCCGCGTCCGTCGCGCGCCGAGGCGGAGCAGGCGGTGCAGACGCTGCTCAGCTATATCGGCGAGGATCCGGACCGTGAGGGGCTGCTCGATACGCCGCGCCGCGTCGTCGAGGCCTTTGACGAGCTTTACCAGGGCTATCACCAGTGCCCCGCCGAGGTACTCGACCGCACCTTTGGTGAGACCGCCGGCTATGACGATTTCGTGCTGGTCCGCGACATCGAGTTCACCTCGCAGTGTGAGCACCACATGATGCCGTTCTACGGCAAGGCGCATATTGCCTATACGCCGGTCGAGCGAGTAGTGGGCCTGTCCAAGCTCGCGCGGCTGACCGACATCTTCGCCCGCCGGCTGCAGACCCAGGAGCATCTTACCGCCCAGATCGCCGCTGCGATCGACGAGATCCTGAAACCCCGCGGCGTTGCCGTCCTGATCGAGGCGGAGCATACCTGCATGTCGGTGCGCGGGGTCGCCAAGCATGGTGCGTCGACCTTCACCAGCCGCTTCACCGGCATGTTCCGCGACAATCCGGCGGAGCAACAGCGCTTCCTGACCCTGGTGCGAGGACCTAACCGGTAACCTCGCACAACATTGCGAGGCTTATTCCGTGTCCACGTCAGCACATGATCACGACCGCGAGGAGGGGCTGGTATTCCAGCCCAAATTCGACGCGTCCGGTCTCGTGACCTGCGTCGCGACTGATGCTGCGAGCGGCGATGTGCTGATGGTCGCGCACATGAACGACGAAGCGCTGCGCAAGACCATCGCGACCGGCGAAGCCTGGTATTTCAGCCGCTCGCGCAATGCGCTGTGGCGCAAGGGTGAAAGCTCCGGCCAGACCCAGCGCGTCGTGGAGATCAGGACCGATTGCGATCAGGATGCGATCTGGATTCGCGTCGAACAGGTCGGCGCCGCATGCCATACCGGCCGTCGCTCCTGCTTCTATCGCGCCGTCAAGGACGACAACGGCGACACACGATTGTCATTCATCGACGCCGATCGGCTGTTCGATCCAGACAAAGTCTATCGCAAATAGACACAATTCGTCGCGGCGCCGCACATTGCGGCACATTCTGCGAGGCGCAGCCTTAACCTCGCATTAACCATACTTGTCGCACCGTATCTCCGGGAGCTGCGCCGATGACCGGCGTTCGAGAGGCCCACGCGAGCGTTTCGCGAGGAGCGGGGCATCCATCGATGGCGATCGATACATTCAACGCCGGGGCTGCGGCAGGTGTCGACCCGACGCGCGCCAAAATCGCGGGTTCGATCAAGCAGGCCGCGTCCACCACCGGCGCGAGCTTTCAATACCTGCTCACGACCGCCAAGATGGAATCCAACTTCAATCCGAAGGCGGCGGCGTCGACCTCCTCGGCGCGCGGGCTCTACCAGTTCATCGACCAGACCTGGCTCGGCACCGTCAAGGAGGCAGGCGATCAGCTCGGCTATGGCAAATATGCCGACGCCATCACGAAGAATTCCGACGGCAGCTACTCGGTCAGCGATCTCAGGGCGCGCGAGGCGATCATGCGGCTGCGCGATGATCCGGATGCCGCGTCGGCGATGGCTGGCGTGCTGACGCAGTCCAACAGCTTCAAGCTCACCGGCCGGCTCGGCCGCCGCCCGAACGATGCCGAGCTCTACATGGCGCATTTCATGGGCGTCGGCGGCGCGGCGAAACTGATCTCGAACGCCGAGGACAATCCGTCCGCCAGCGCCGCGCAGATGTTTCCGAAGGCGGCCGCCGCCAACACTTCGATCTTCTACGACCGCTCGGGACACACCCGCAGCGTGTCGGAGGTCTATTCGGTGCTGAGCGCGCGCTATGCCGGCGCCGCCAATTCCAGCGATATCCGCACCGCCTTCACCGCGGCCGGCGGCAATCCCGTCGCGCTCGCGAGCGCTGCGCCGTCGATCGACAACGCCGCCTATCTCGCGAGCTTTCCGGATTCGCGTGCGGTGTCGCCGGTGGCCGGCTCGCAGACGGCGACCGCTCCGGGCGATCCGATGTTCCGCTCGCTGTTCCAGGCCGGCGACCGCGCCGAGCCGATCTCGCCCACGGTGCAGGAATTATGGGGCCGCCCCGCACAGGTCACGACCGCCGCGCTTTCCGGCCAGACACCCGAAGTGCGCCCGCCTGGCCGGCTCGATCTCTTCAGCGACCGCAACGGCACGTTCTCGGGCTAAGCCTCCGCGCGCACGTCGTCGCCCCTCATGGTGAGGAGGCGCAGCAGCGCTGTCTCGAACCATGGAGCCCCGCTGTCACCTGTGGCCCATCCTTCGAGGCGCCGCTTCGCGGCTCCTCAGGGATGAGGTCGGTGCGCGCGTGGAAGCGGGCCATCGGCCATTAACGAAACGTCAATAAACCCAAAGAGTTATGGTGAACCCTTTATTAAGCGTCATGGTTTATCCTTTGTTACATTGGCACCGCATCACCGTGCCGTTTCGTTGCGTTAGCCGGAAGGACCATGATCGTTCGGCAGTTCATCAATTGGATCAGGACCGCTCCGGCAGGGGAGCGGGCCGAGGCCACCCGGGCATTGGCGCGGGCCTGGTTGATTTCAGATCTTTCCGAGGACGACCGCATCGCCGCCGAGGGCGCGCTGTTGATGCTGCTCGACGATCCTTCGCCGCTGGTGCGGCAGGCGATGGCCGAGGTGTTTGCGCGCAGCGCCGAGGCGCCCGCCGCCATCGTGCAGGCGCTTGCGGTCGACCAGCCGGCAATCGCGCTGCCGGTGCTGGAACATTCGCCGCTCTTGATCGATGCCGATCTCGTCGACATCGTCGCGACCGGCGACAATGAGATGCAATGCGCGGTCGCGCGGCGGATCGATCTGCCCGCTTCCGTCGGCGCTGCGATCGCCGAGGTCGGCAGCGCCGCGGCGGCGCTCGAATTGATCGAGAACGCGCACGCCGAGCTCGCGCCGTTCTCCTGGGACCGCATCGTCGAGCGGCATGGCCATCTCGCCGCGATCCGGGAGGCGATGCTGGTGCTGGAAGGCTTGCCGGCCGCGACGCGCATGGCGCTGGTGGCAAAACTCTCGGAAACGCTGGCGCAGTTCGTGGTCGCCCGCAACTGGCTCTCCGCCGACCGGGCTGATCGTATTGCCAGCGAAGCGCGCGAGCGCTCGACCGTCCATATCGCGGCCCGCTCGCGCGGCGAAGAGATGCGCGGCCTCGTTGCGCATCTGCGCGCGACCTGCCAACTCACCGCCGGTTTGATCCTGCGCGCGCTGCTTTCGGGCAATCTCGAACTGTTCCACGCAGCGCTCGCCGAACTCTCCGGCCTGCCGCAGGCGCGCATCGCCGCGCTGCTGCATGATCGCGGCTCAGCCAGCCTCGACGCGCTCTTGATCCGTGCCGGCTTGCCGGACTCCACCTTCGCCGCCTTCCGCGCCGCGCTCGAGGCAAGTCACGAGGCCGGCTATGTCGACAGCATCGAGGGCGCGGTGCGGCTGCGCCGGCGCATGGTCGAGCGCGTGCTGACCCATTGCGAGACCGATCGGCAGGCCGCCGAACCGTTGTTGATTCTGCTGCGCCGCTTCGCTACGGAATCGGCGCGCGAGGAAGCGCGGCTGTTCTGCGAAGAACTCGTCGCGGAAGACGCGCTCGTACCGCTACAGCAGGATTTGATCGCGGCGTAAGCGCGAGGCCGCTTCCGTCGCCGCAACACACGCTGTCATTCCGGGGCGATGCGATAGCATCGAACCCGGAATCCATTTCTCCGCCTGCGCATGCGCCCCGATGGATTCCGGGCCTGCGCCTGGCGGCGCATCCCGGAATGACGGAGCCGCGTAGGGCCGGCAAAGCTGCGTAGGGCAAAAGCCGTTATCACTCCGCCGGTGCGATGCTCGGCGCGAGGATGGCTTCGAGATGTTCGGGGCGGTCGCGGTTGACCTTCAGCAGAAATTCATCCGCGATGCCGCGGAGCTGCCGGCTGAGCGCGCCGGCCATCACGGCGGTGTCGAGCTTGGTACGCTCGCGTACGATCGCCTGGATCGCGTTGATGTGGTGGGTGATCAGCTCCGGCGGCACCTGGTCGAGATCGGGTGCGTGCTCGATGATGCGGCACAGGCTTTCGGCAGCCGCGCCTGCAGAGGGGAAGCCGAAGGTCGCGGCGTCGCCCTTGATGTCATGGGCGGCGCGAAACAGTTCTTCGCGCGTCTCGTGGGAGAAGCCGTGGCGCAGCACCACGGCGTGCGCAGCCGATAGCCGGTCGGCTTCGATCGTCATCCATTGCTTGAATTCGCCGGAGAGATCCGCAAGTGCCTGCTCGGCGCGCGCGACGGGATCGTCGTGATCGATGTCGGGAGGGATGCGGCGCAGCACCTTGCGTAGCCGGTTGGGCTGCGTGATCACATGGTGCGTGGCGAAAGTCTTGACCTCGATCGCGCCCGGTTTCTCTTTCGCCATGATGGCCTCACCTCTGTTTGAGCATGATCTTTTCGGAAAACCGGTTTCCACTTTTCCCGATCATGCTCTAGATGCTGGAACGCGCTTTATCGAGCAGCGACGGCTGTTGCATCACTTCCATCTCGCCGCCGACGCGGCGCTCGGGGCCGATATAGGTGCTGCTGGTGTTGCGGCGGCGGTCCGGGCCGAAATAGGTCTTGGTCTTGATGAAGGGGCGGGGATTGGCAACGACGTTGAGGATGCGCTGGTAGAGTCCCTTGGCCGAGATCGGCTTGGCCAGGAATTCGGTGACGCCGGCATCGCGCGCCACCGTCACGCGGCGCTTCTCCGAATGCGCGGTCAGCATGATGATCGGCGCATAGGGATTGGCGTTGGATTCCGGCTGCCGGATCATCTGCGCCAGCTCGAGCCCGTCGAAGATCGGCATCGACCAGTCGGTGATGACGATGTCGGGAACGTAATGGGTGTACATTTCGAGCGCGGTGGCGCCGTCCTCCGCCTCGTAGACCTCGCGCGCGCCGAACGAATGCAGCAGCGTCCGCAGGATGCGGCGCATGTGCGGATTGTCGTCGCAGATCAGAAACCGCAGCTTGTTGAAGTCGATGCGATACATGGTCCAGCCCGGCCCAACGGCATTACCCACCGTTAACCATATCGCCGAGCCGGTTAAGGAAAGGTTGCGCCGATGGCAGGGCGGGGCGCCTCAATACCCGAA
Source organism: Bradyrhizobium sp. BRP22 (assembly GCF_020194175.1). Lineage (GTDB taxonomy): Bacteria > Pseudomonadota > Alphaproteobacteria > Rhizobiales > Xanthobacteraceae > Bradyrhizobium. The sequence goes on from NZ_JADYVX010000029.1 coordinate 61,050, forward strand.
CTGCTCGCGCAGGATGCGCTCTTCCAGGCTGTGGCCGGGGTCGAACAGCATCCGCATCGAGATGGTCTTGTCGGTCAGGACCTCGACGCGGCTGACGTCGCGCACCTCGTCATGGTCGGCAACCGCCGCCACCGGGCGCTTTTCGCCTTCGAGCACCTCGATCACGACGAACGCTGAATTCGGCAGCAGCGCGCCGCGCCAGCGTCGCGGGCGGAAGGCGCTGATCGGGGTCAGCGCGAGCAGGGCGGCATTGATCGGAATGATCGGCCCCTGCACCGAGAGGTTATAGGCGGTCGAGCCGGCGGGGGTGGCGACCAGGATGCCGTCCGCGATCAGTTCCGGCATCCGCTCATGCTCGTCGATCAGGATGCGCAGGCGCGCGGCCTGGTAGGTCTGGCGGAACAGCGCGACCTCGTTGATGGCGTGATGCAGATGCACCGCGCCATGGATGTCGGTGGCCCGCATCAGCAGCGGGCTGATCAGGGATTCCCGTGCCGCCGCCAGCCGTTCGCGCAGACTGTGGGTCGAGTATTCGTTCATCAGGAAGCCGACCGTGCCGCGATGCATGCCGTAGATCGGTTTTCCCGTGCGCATGTTCGCGTGCAGCGTCTGCAGCATCAAGCCGTCGCCGCCGAGCGCCACCACGACATCGGCATCCGCCGCAGCGCAATTGCCGTAGAGCGTAGTCAGTTGCGTAAGCGCGGCCTGCGCCTCGGTGCCGCCGCTCGCGACGAAGGCGATCTTCTCATATCGCTCGGGACTGGTCATTGCACGACAAGCTCGGCCCTGGTTGCGCGTAGTTCCGCGCCGCGCTCGTCTATACAGCTTGACCGCGCTTGTCGAGATCAGAAGACCGGCATTTTCCTGCCAGGCCGGTCGGCTGTCCGACACAATTCCGTAATGGTCGGGCCTCGTAGCCCGGGTGGAGCGAAGCGTAACCCGGGAAATCTCCGTCCACGTTGCAAGCGGTCCCGGGTTACGCTTTCGCTTCACCCGGGCTACGGTGCTTCACTTCTCCTGCAGCGTGCGGATCGGGTCCCAGTCCCCGCCCGGGGGCTGCCGCGTCATCTGCTCGGCGCGCTGGCGAAACAAGGCAGACGGCCTGTCCGTTTCCGCCGAACGGCCGAAAGCTTCCGCAGCGAGATGGAATTCGCCTGCGCGCCAATGCGCGAGTCCATCACCATAAGCCTTGATCAACGCCTGCTGCGGTGCCGACAGCTCGTCCGACCGCGCCACCAGCTCATAGATCTTCAGCGCCTGATTGCGTCCCTTGACGCGGACTTCGTCGAGCTCGCGCCAGGCAAAATCTTCGCCGGCGAGCGTCACCGTTGCATCGGAGGCAATGATCGTCGTGCCGTAGAACTTGTTGGCGCCTTCGAGCCGCGAGGCGAGGTTCACCGCATCGCTCATCACGGAGTAATTGAAGCGGCGCCGCGATCCGAAATTGCCGACCAGCGCCTCGCCGGAATTGATGCCGATACGCTGCGTCAACGGATGCTCGCGGAAGACCGGCGAGCTGGCGTTGAGTTCGGCCAGCCGCGCGCAACAATCGAGCGCCGTGCGCGCCGCGTTCGCGGCATGATCGGGATCATCGGCCGGCGCGCCGAACACCGCCACGATGGAATCGCCGATATATTTGTCGACGTAGCCGCCGTGGGCCTCGATGACGTCGGTCATGTCGGAAAGATATTTGTTCATCAGCGCCATCAGCCGGTCTGGCGGCATGTTTTCGGCGATCGCGGAAAATCCTGCGATGTCGGAGAAGAACACGGTGACCTCGCGCGTCTCGCCACCGAGCTCCGGCAGCTTCTTCGACGACAGCATGCGGTTGATGACGTCAGGGGCGAGGTATAGCGCAAAGCTCTTCTGCAACAGCCTCCGGTCGCGGTCGGTGACGGCGAAGCGAAGCCCCACCATCGCTGCGAGCGCGGCGGTGCCTGCCGCGAACGGCTCGACCAATGGCAGCGCCAGCGCATGGGTGAAGGCGAAGGTCGCTCCGACCAGCCCGAGCGCGCTGACGGCAGCGAAGGATAGGACGGCGGTAGGCGGCCTGAATACGCGCGCCGCCGTCGCGCCAAACGCCGCGAACAGAAGGGCGATCAGGAGCGTCGGCAAGCGGCCGGGTTCGACCGCTGCATTGCGCGTGATCAGATTGTTGACGGCGGTGGCGTGGATATAGACGCCCGCGATCATGCTGCCTTTGATGCCTGCCGCGGCCGGCGGGCTGGCGTCGTGCATACAGCGCGGGATATGCCGTTCACCGTCGCCTCCGGTGGCAAAGCGCTTCGACGTCAGCCGGCGGTCTTCGATGTCGAGCACGGTGCCGATCAGGACCACCCTGCCGTCGAACCAGCGCCGGAAATAATCCTTCTCGCCCGTGGCCGCGCAGCCGCGCAGGTCGGCGAAGGAGAAGGTCGGGATGTCGTCCGTGCCGCCGGCAAAATTCAGCGTCATCGTGTTCGGCACCGCACCTGGAATCCGGTAGCCGGCGAGCGTCACGTTTCCACCGGCCTCGATGTCGGGCGTCGCGCCAAGCGCTCGCGACGCCAGTTCGAGCGCCATGCCGGAGATCCTCGCGTCGCCGACGACAAAAGTCAGCGGCAGGCGCCGCACCGTATCGTCGCTGTCGGTCTGGACGTTGAGCGGACGGATGTTCTGCTGCTGGCGGACGGCGACGCGCTGGCCGGGGGAGGGAAGGATCGGCTGGTCGCCGCGCAGGATCTCGCCGAGCACGACCTTGCCGGATGTCGAGGCAGAGGCGAGCGCGCGCAGGAAGTCGCGATCGAAGCCGCGTACCTTCTCGCCCAGCACGCCGTCGCCAAACGGAATTTGCGACGTCTCGATCGAGGTGGGGATCACCAGGTCGAAGCCGACCACCTTGGCGCCGCCATCGACGACGGCGGTAAGCACGCGGCCGATCTCGCCGGTCCAGGTCAGCGTCGGCGATCCCTTGAACGGCGCCGCGCGATAGCTTTCCTCGTCGATTGCGACGACGACCGTGGGCGAAGCGGCAGGGTCTGGCGCGCTCTGGAACATCTTCCAGCGCAGCGCGGTGAGGATGTCGAGCGAGAGGCCGCGCACCGGCTCGAGCGCCGGCGAAACCGAAATGGCGGCGCAGACCAACGCGATCGCTGCGATCGTCATCACCTCGCGCGCGGTGCGCCCGATGCTCAAGACCGCTGATCCGAGGTGGAGTGCAAAGTTAGTCGGTCGATGTGCTCTGGCCACGAGCGCACTCGATCGATGCAACAGCCCGGACTCCCTCTCCCGCTTGCGGGAGAGGGTTGGGGTGAGGGTCGCTCCACAGCGGGGCTGTCGAAGGTCGGAATTGCATGCGCAGTTCCGGCGCAGGCGCATGACATCGACAATCCCTGGGTCGAGAGAGCCCTCACCCAAACCCTCTCCCGCAAGCGGGAGAGGGGCGCAGCACCCACCGCGGATGCACTCGATCTCATCACACCCTAATTCATCCGCAGCAGGCGGCCGACGATCGGCGTGGCGCCGGGCCTGGCCTGCGGGTCGACGCGGAATACGATCTGCGACGACTTGAAGGTGGCGGCATAGAGGCCGCCCGGGACCAATGCGCCATTCTCCCGGGCGAAATCGAAGAACCTGCCCTTGAGCTGGGTGCCGCCGAGATCAACCTGCTGGCGCTCGCCCGGGATGTCGAGGCGCCGCACGATCAGCGTGCCACGCCCTTTCGCCTCCACGAATGGGGAAGCGCCATAGAGAGTGAGTTGCGGTTGCGGCAGTGCGGCCTTGTTGGCATCGACGCTGCGCAACACGGTGGCGGCGACAGCGCTGGTCGCCTGCGTCGTGGCGTGCGTCTGGTTGGAATCGCAAGCGGTCTTCTCGCTCTTGACGTCGGCAAGATGCACGACGCTCTCTTCGGTCCCGACGATCACCGTGCCGACACCGGAAATCGTCTCGCGCCGGCAGGATGTCATATAGCTCAGCACGATCGAGCCGCCGTCTCCGATCTTGATTACGGCCTTCGGAGCCACATAGTCCATGAACTCAGCGCCGGTGACCTTGCCTTGCACGTCCTCGACGACGGCCACCGGTGGTTCGGCCGCGGCGGGCGAAGCCAGCGCCAACAGGCCGACACAAATAGCAATCGCTCGTTTCATTCTGGGAACCCCCTCGAAAGATAGATTTCGTTAGTCGCGGTGGCGCCGTTTTGGTTCTGCGGAATCGAATAGTTGGGTTGGCAACCTTGTGGATGTGACGGATATCACTCAATCGTTCCGACGGACAACCTGATCGGTGCGCATTGTCGCAGGGCTGTCGCATTCAGTGCGACGCAAACCGACTGGCGCGATTGTGATTTCCACACAATTCATTCCGTTGTGTAGCTGCATCCACGATGGAAGCGGCCGCAATTCACGTCGTAGCCCGGGTGGAGCGAAGCGTAGCCCGGGGCCGCTCTCGATGCTGGCGCAGATGTCCCGGGTTGCGCTTCGCTCCACCCGGGCTACAGGGAATTGGGACATGGCAAGCTGGGTCGGAACACAGCGCACGCGCATGATGGTCGCGCTGCTCGCATTTTCGGTCGCGAGCGGCGCATGGGCGCAGGACGCAGGCGGCGATCCCAAGCCGTCATCCCAGTCGGCTTCGCCGACAACGCAGGCGCCGGCGGGTCGGAAGGGCGGGGCAGACCGCAGTGCGGCGGGCAATCCGCCGTCAGCATCCGAGCAGCATCGCCTGCCGCCCGACTCCACGACAAAGCAGACCCTGGCACTGCCGGGACGTACCCTGGAGTTCACGGCCACCGCGGGCTCGATCCGGCTGTTCGACCAGAAGGGCGAGCCGCAGGCCGATATCGCCTATACCTCCTACCAGCTCGACGGCACCGATCGCGCGAACCGCCCCGTCACTTTCCTGTTCAACGGCGGGCCGGGCGCGTCGTCGGCCTGGCTGCAGCTTGGCAGCGCCGGCCCGTGGCGGATTTCGCTGGGCGGCGAGGGGGCGGTGTCCTCGGCATCGCCCGAGCTGGTGCCGAATGCCGAAACCTGGCTCGACTTCACCGACCTCGTCTTCATCGATCCTGTCGGCACCGGCTATAGCCGTTTTGTCGCGACCGGCGATGACGTGCGCAAGCGCTTCTTCTCTGTCGACGGCGATGTCAACGCGATCGCGGTGGTGATCCGCCGCTGGCTCGAGAAGCACGACCGCCTGCTGTCTCCGAAATACGTCGTGGGCGAAAGCTATGGCGGCATCCGCGGGCCGAAGATCGTGCACAACCTGCAGACCGAGCAGGGCGTCGGCGTCAAGGGACTGATCCTGCTCTCGCCGCTGCTCGACTTCCGCGAATTCCAGGGCACGAGCCTGCTGCAATATGTGATCAGCCTTCCGACCATGGCGGCTGTGGCGCGCCAGGCGAAGGGACCCGTCACGCGCGCCGACCTCGCCGAGGTCGAGAACTATGCACGCGGCGACTTCCTGGTCGACCTTCTCAAGGGCCAGGCCGACGGCGAGGCCACGACGCGGCTCGCCGACAAGGTCGCGGCCCTGACCGGCATCGATCCGGCGGTGAGCCGCCGGCTCGCGGGGCGTTTCGGGGTCTCCGAATTCCGCAGGGAATTCGATCGCCGGAGCGGCAAGATAATCGGGCGCTACGATGCCTCCGTCGAAGGCTTCGATCCCAACCCGGATTCGAGCGCCTCACGCTTCGGCGATCCCTCCGGCGATCCGCTGATTGCGCCGCTCACGAGTGCGGCGGTCGACCTCACCAGAGGCAGGCTGAACTGGCAGCCGGACGGATCCTATCAATTGCTCAACGGCCGGGTCGCCGGCTCCTGGGATTTCGGCCGCGGCCCAAGTCCGGCGGAGTCGGTCTCGCAGCTCCGGCAGATTCTCGCGCTCGATCCGAAGCTGAAACTCCTGATCGGCCACGGCCTGTTCGATCTCGCTACCCCTTACTTCGGCTCGAAGCTGGCGCTCGACCAACTGCCGGCCTACGCGAGCCCGGACCGCGTCAAGCTCATCGTCTATCCCGGCGGCCACATGTTCTACACCCGCGACACCTCGCGCCAGGCGTTCAGAGGCGAAGTCGAAGCAGTGATGAAGTAGGCGAGCGCAGTTGACCTTCTTGCCAGCAGTCCAGCGGCGTATACGTTGCTTGACCCCCATGGTGAGGAGCGCGTCTTCGCGCGTCTCGAACCATGAGGCCCCGATCTCACCCGTGGCCCATCCCTCGAGACGCCGCTGGCGCGGCTCCTCGGGATGAGGGTTGGTATTTTGTCGCGCAAGGGAAGTGACAGTATTTTGCGGCTTACTTGAAGTTGCCGTTTTGCGTGATCGGGCAGCGAGTCTGCCGCATGACTCGCATCGTTTAGAATGATCCAAAACTCACGTTCTCTAGAGTCGTGATTGAACCTGACGACGTGTGGAGCTGACAAAACCAGTGCTGGGGATTTCAGGGCCCAGTGACTAACAAACGCCACCAAGCAATTTTCATTGCGCTTAGGTGGCGTTTATTTATGGCGAAGCGGTTGCTGATCCCGCACAGGCCTTTCGGCGACAAAGCTACCGCCGCCATCGCGGCTGCGTTGGGTGCGACATAACAACCCGACGGGCAAATCAGGACGAAAGTCTGTCCATCCCTCGCACGAAAAATATTCCGCTTCCGTCGTCGGGCAAATCAGTGATTTAACTCCGCGCGTCTCACCCGAATGAGGGGCGGGTCGCGATCGTCACGAACGTTGCGGTGAGATGCGGTGGACGCGGGTGTTGCGACTGACGAGCGCGGCATCAGCGGACGGCGAAGTCGTGTGGTTCTGGCGCCCCGACGCTGGCGCTAAGTTCGCGGAGATAATCTGCGGGCGACGGTGGCAAGAAAGCCCGGTCACCGGGGAGAGCACGAAGGAAACCGTAACACCATCGCGCAGGGAAAGCCGGAGTTGCTTCGGTTGACCTGTGGTCCTACCCCCGTGCTTTTTGTTGCACGGGGCCCACGGGTGCAACCGGCACCCGGCTTTCCCTGCGCCCTCTGCATGATGAGAGGGCGGAACGAGATGCAAAGCTCGGGCAGCCAATGCCGCGAGACTGCTGAGTCACATCCGCCACCATACTCGACCGTCATGCCCGCGAAGGCGGGCATCCAGTATCCGGCGGCCTCTCGGCTCAAGCACGACCGTCTCTGGAATACTGGATCGTCCGCCGGAGCCTGTCATCGGGCGGCGCTTTGCGCCGACCCGGTGGTGGACGATGACAGCGGAGAGTTGTTTGAAATTTGAATCAGAACCAACGCCCGTCATTGCGAGCGGAGCGAAGCAATCCATGCCTCAACCGTTCGCTCGCATCACAACGACTCTCGTGAACGCTGGGAGAATCGTAAGGTGGGCAAAGCGAAGCGTGCCCACCATCTACGGTCGGTGCAAGAAAAGGCAGGCACGCACGCTGCACCTCGCCCGTCCTACAGGACTACAGCGCAGCGTCCCGCCCTCAATACACCAACCCGGTGCCGGGCGGCTTCTCCAGCGCGGCGGCGAGCGAGCGGTATTCCTCGCTGTTGGTGCCGGCGAGCTGGGCGATGCGGTTGAGATGATATTGCGCCTGGTCGCGGTTGCCCTGTTCGACCTGCCACAGACCATAATACTGCCAGGTCTTGACGTGGTTCGGATCGGCCTTCAGCGCGCGCTCATACCAAACCTGCGACAGCTTGTAGTCGCCGAGCTTGCGATAGGAATAGCCGATCAGGTTGGCGACCGCGGCGGTGTCATCGTGGTGCAGCGCCTTCAACTGCTCGATCGCGTTCGCATAGTCGTGGCGATCGTAGATGGTGGCGTAGGCGGCACGATAGCCGTTCTCGAAGGCGGCCTGTTCGATGCTCGGGCGAATCTCCGACTTCTTCTTCTTGCCCTTGGCCGGCGGCGACGGGGGCGGATCGTTGTCCGGATTGGCGTAGACCGCGGTCACGACGGGCGCTGCCGTGAGCGTCAGCGACAGCATGGCGAACATCAACAGCCTGATCACGAATTTCTGCATGCCTCTCTCCTGATGGTCAGCCCGGCGATCCTATACCGCGGCCCGCTTCCTTGAACACCCGCTGCTCCGAAACATTCCCGCTTCGGCACGCCATTTTGAAACTCACGCCTCGCTGACGTGGCGCGATCACCGACATGAACAGGATGTCATGCAGATGAACGAATTCCGTCCGGACGTTTCAGGATGGGTTCAGCGCCGCCTGGGTAAGGTCACCGTCATTGATCGGCGAGCCCCGGCCAACCGACCGGAGATCTCCGCGATCCCTGGAAGAGGAGACGACCATGCTCAAGACCATTTCCGCAGCACTGCTTGCTGTATCCGTGATGGCCGCGCCCGCCTTTGCCGGCACCTATGGCAAGACGACCCACGCGCCTGCGGTCAGGGCCGAGCTCGCGAAATCGAAGGTGCTGAATGCCAATGCCAGGATGGTGCGCCATCACAACCACCATCGGTACACCCGCCATCACCGCCACCACAAGCATATCGGTGTGATCAAGACGCATGTCACGCCAAAGGTGGCGGTGAAGCACATCGTGCGGCCTGGCAAGCGCGGCTGAAGTCGGTCTTCACGACTGGTCCGTCCGCCGCGGCTCTGATCCACATTGCCCCACCGCGCCGGCGGATATCAGGCCCACCCACGGCCATTGCATCCCCAATGGCCGTGGGCTGGTGCGTCGGGACGGGGCCCGAAATCCGAATTCCCTTTCGCCGCCGGCCGGTCTAAGAAACCGCCGGGACAGACGGAAGTATTCGATTTGGGGATCAAGGTTAGATTTACGGCGATCCTGCTGCTGCCGATCGCGCTCGCGGCCTGCGTGAGCAGCGACGACACCAGGCCGATCAGCTTTACCGATGACCGCGGCGTCTCCGACCAGCCGTATCCGAAGAATTACCGCACCGAGATCCTGGCCTTTATGCGCACCTACCTCAACGATCCCACCGGCGTGCGGGACGCGGTCATGGCCGAGCCGGTGCAGCGCACGATCGGCGGGCGACTGCGCTACATCACCTGCGTGCGCTTCAGTGCCCGCGACTCGGACCACGGCTACCGGCCGGCACGGGAGCGCGCGATCGTTTATGTCGATGGCCGGCTCGACCGCATCATTGAAGATGCCGGCGAGCCTTGCGCCGGCGCGACCTACGCGCCATTTCCAGAGCTGGAGAAGATGTCGCGCGTCAGCGGCGGTTAGGTGGCCCGAGAGTTACCGGGATCGGATCACTTTTCGGCGAGGATTGAACCTCGGCTTAGCCAGATCCGACATCCGTTCTGGTGGCCGGGCTCCGGGTTAACCGGAGGGAAAATTCTTCCATGCAATGGAACCAACGGCTGTTGTTGCGGCGCTGTCACAGTTACGAACACGTGATGCTCGGGCGGTGCCTCAAAGCAACCTAATTGAAGTCACGTTGTTTGGATTGATGTCGCGACGTGAGTAAACGGGGAACTACGATGAAGAAGACTTTGCTTGGCGCAGTCGCCCTGGCCGCATTCGCCGGCCCGGCTTTCGCGGCTGACATGCCGGCACGGCCCTATACCAAGGCGCCACCCTACACGGCGCCTGCATTGGTTTACAATTGGACGGGTTTCTATGTCGGCGGCCACATCGGTGGCGGCTTCACCGACGGCACCAACCTGCTCGGCAGCGACGCCCGCTTCCTCGGCGGTGTGCAGGGCGGTTTCGACTATCAGTTCGCGCCGAATTGGGTGGTCGGTGTCGAGGCGCAATACAGCTGGCTGACCGGCAGCAGCAATAACGGCGTTGTGTTCCCGGCTGGAACTGTGGTGACGGGAAATACGGACCAGCTCGGTTCGGTGACCGGCCGGGTCGGCTACACCTGGGGTCCGGCGCTGCTCTACGCCAAGGGCGGTTACGCGTGGCGCGACAACAGCAATGTCGGCGTCTCCTTCGCCGGCGTGCCGCAGCCTTTCACCACCGACGGCAACCGCAAGGATGGCTACACCGTTGGCGCGGGTCTCGAATACATGTTCGCGCCGAACTGGTCGGCCAAGGCCGAGTATCAGTATTACAATTTCGGCCACACGACCTTCACCTCCGGCCCGGCCGAGATCGTCGGCTCCCGCTTCCGGGACGACGAGCATACAGTCAAGGTCGGCGTGAACTATCGCTTCGGCTGGGGCGGCCCGGTCGCTTCCAAATACTGATTGGCGGAATGTCCGCTAAGCCAAGGGCCGGCCTCCGCCGGCCCTTTTTGCTGTCGGGTTACCGGCAGCTGCACAAAATAATTTTTGCAGTGCACGGAACTTTCACCGTTGATGGTCTATTATGCCGCCCGCCGGGCCAGGTGGACAAACGAACATGCGTGCTTTTGCGTTAGGGTTGATTTTCTCTGCGGCGATATCGCCATGCCTTGCCCAGGCCGTGCTGAAATCCGAACCGCTGATTCTGGCGCCTTACGAAGTGGCCTTTGTTCGGGACCCGGCCTGCGGAGTCGGCAAGGTGCTCAAGGTCACAGGCGCGATCAGGGGATTGCACCGGCGCAAGATGTGCGTGACGCTGGCTTCGGAGCAGGCCTCACTGGTGAGCGCGACGCCGTAAGGCTTCCTGGGGCTCAGGCAGCTCCTCAGGGGGCGAGAGCTGGGGCTCGATCCGCGCTTCGCGTTCGGCATCGGCCTTGTTCTTGGCGGGGTCCTCGTTCGGCTCCGCCTGGCACGGCCTGATCTCGTAATCATTGTCCAGGACCGGCCGCGGGGCGACTTTGTCCTCGTCGGTCGCCACGTCGACGACCAGGCCGCTCTTCCGGGCGACCTTCCAGACGTCCGCCTCGGTCGGATAGGCCTTGCTCAGCTTCGCTTCCTTGGAAAACAGCGCGTAGGGCATCCGTAGCTCTTGGCTCCGCAAAGGCAGTCAACGCCAACCTACCTTCCAGGTTTCCGCATTGCGGACCGCACAGTGGTTCACGCCCCGGTGAGGGCGGCCGCCAGCCCGCCGTTGAGTCCCTAACAAGGGGTGAATCCCGCAAAAAAGAATCCCCGAGACTCCGGCGCTAGAATCGCCCGATGGTCCAGGCCATGACAACGGTCTTGCACACATCCAGCGAACGCGTGCATGTCGCCCTCACGGTGGCGCTGTTGGTTGCCTCCGTCGCCAACATGTTGCTGGTATGGGCTTGGCTCTGACGCCAACTGCGAGGATAGTCTGCGGTATTATGTTATTCGGCGGGGCGAGGCGGCTCGGTGCTCTCGTTCAGGGTGGCGCGGACCTTGGCCATGGTCGCCCGGCAATATTCCTCGCGCTCCCGCGTGAACCGCTCCTGGTGCGCGCGGAAGCTTGCCACCCGGGCACGGATTTCGGACTGGAAATCGTCCGGGAGGTCGAGACCCGCCACGTGAAGCGGCTTTGCCTGCGACGGCGTGGTCAGAGGGGGCGTGGTCTCAGGGAGTGTGGGCGGGAGGACGGCGACCGGGACCGGCTCCGCCAGCACGGCTTCGACATTGACCACCGTGGTGGTCATGGTCGCGCGCACGGTTGTCTCAGTGGCCGGCGTTAGAAGTCCGGCGTCGGGCTTCTTGCCCGTCACCGATTGCACGAACGCCATTGTCTGAGCGATCAGGAGATCGCGTTCTTTCATCCACTTCATGGCACACCTCGGCCTTGATCAACTCCAGCAAAGGTTGTCCGCGGAATCAAGCATCCCAGGTTACGGCAGTCCCAATTTCCGCTGAGGTGACAAATGGGTAACACCAGGTCAATCGGAAAAGACCGTTTACCATAACGGGGCAACAACGCCGCCCTCACGGCCGCAGTGGAGACGGCAGCAATTCCCTGCCGATCGCTCTGATCAGATACTTCGAGCCGGCATCGGAGAGATGCACGGTATCGGTGATCAGGACCTGGTTGGGGTCCGTCCCGAGCCCGGTCAGACAACCGGCGGCGCTGCACAGCGTATGCCAGGCGGAGATGTATTCGACCCCTTCGGCTTTGCTGAAGGCTTCCATGCGCTGATCGTTGTCGATGCCCGACACGCCGACCGCGATCCGCTCCGGGATCTCGTGCCAGAATCGGTAGTGATTGACGAGCGTATGGGGAAGCGTCCGCTTCCAGACCGGGAGTGGACCCAGGATGACGATGCGCCCAACCTTGCTGGCGCGCAGCCGCGCGATCGTCTCGCGCAGTTTGCCGAGATCGTTGTTCGTGCCCCACATGGCATGAAGCAATACGACGTCCGGCTGCGCGGATTGCAGGAAGCCGAAGGCGAGGCGATGGACTTCGTCGCAGCGCGCGTTCGCGCCCGAGTCCAGGATCGGGGCGCAGCCCGCTGCGCTGAACCTCGCCAGGCGGAATGATCCGCGCGCGGCCTCTGCTTCCTTCAGGCCCGGATAGAGCGCGGCTGCAGTGGAGTCGCCCCACAAAAATACGAGCGGCTGCGCGCCTTGCTCGATGCAGCCGGCGTTGAATTCGGCGCCCGGCGCTTCGAGGAAGCACTTGTCGCCGAATCCCGCATTGTCCTTTGCCTGGATCCGCGCAATCGCCTGCACCTCCGCAGGATAACGAAAATCGAATCCGGCGGCAGCAATGGTCGCGATACCGGCAACACCCACCAGCGCGAGACCGAGCGCGAGTCTCTTCACCGCCTCGTGGTAGTCGCGAAGCGGAATTTCGACAAAGCGCAATGTCAGCCAGGAAAGAATCACTGACACAGCCACCGCCGCCCAGATCTCCATGACGTTCGGTACGCCGTTGCGGAGAATGCCGAGATAGGACAGGACCGGCCAATGCCAGAGATAGAGCGGGTAGCTGATCAGGCCGATCCACACCATCGGGCGGGTCGACAGCAGCATCTTGTTCACCGCCGAATTTGGCGTGGCGATCAGCAGTACCGCGCCCAGCACCGGCAGCAGCGCGTAGAGACCCGGGAATGCGCTGGTGCGATCCAACAGCAGCGCCGGGCCAAGGATCGCGATGAGCCCGAACAGAGCAAGATATTCGCCGAACGGCTTGTCCCAGCTATCGCCCTTCCGCGCGAGCGCTTGGTGGGCAAGAAGTCCGCCTGCGAGCAACTCCCAGGCGCGCGTGAGCGGTGAGTAGAACGCGAAGGTCTCGTAGCCGAAGAAGATGCTCAAGCTGAAGGCGAACGAGAGCAGCGCGATGATCGCGATCCATCCGCCGCGTTTTGCAGTTACGGAGAGCAGGAGGATCGCCGGCGGCCAGAAGATATAGAACTGCTCTTCGACGCCCAGCGACCATAGATGCAGCAGCGGATTGTCCGCGGCGGCGGGCGCGAAATATCCGGTTTGCCCGAGCTGGAACAGATTGGCGGCGAAGGCGACGCCAGCGGCGATGTTCTCGCCGAGCAGGACGAATTGATCGGGCAGCAGCGCGAACCATCCGACCAGATAAGTCGCGGTGAGCACGACGATGAGGGCTGGAAAGATCCGGCGAATGCGCCGCGCATAGAAATCGCCGAACGAAAAGCTGCCGGCATCGATCCTCGTCAGGATGATCTTCGTGATCAGGAAGCCGGAGATGACGAAGAAGACGTCGACACCGATGAAGCCGCCCGGCACCAGCCAGGGCTGTGCGTGATAGGCGACGACCAGCAGGATAGAGATTGCCCTCAGCCCGTCTATATCGGGCCGGTAGGGAGTTTCGTGATGCACCATTGTGCGGATGGTGTACCCGGTCCACGGCGACGCCGCCAGAGTGCGGAGAGGGGTCGCCGCATCGCCCATCAAAGCCTTGTGGGCCGCTCACCAAGCTTTGTACCTGCTGCCTAGCGTTGGTGGGAAGTGGTGTTCGGAATGAAGGGCGGGCCAACCATGCGAACGGACGTCTGGTCGGCAAGATAGATCGGCTTCTTCCCGGAGGCCGGCGCGGATGGCGGCGGCAGCAACGACACGCCACTCGCAACCACGGCGCTGACGAGCGCGACGGTGGCGAGCAGGATCATGTTGCGGTTTTCTTCCCGGATTTTCATGCGCTGGAAACGGGAAGATGGACTGATTGGTTCCGAGAAGGCGGGTTTGCGGCCGGACTACCGATTCAGCGTGCAGCCGCTTCGGCCATCCGTTCCGCCGCCTTCGTCTCGATCAGGTCGGCATATCGGCCATACTCTTCAGCCATTTCGAGCAGTTTTTCGCGAACGTCGGCATCAACGACCTGATAGGCCAGCCGCCTGGCTTGTTCGGACTGAAAACGGTAGTGCTGTGTGTCGGACATGTGGCACCTCGAACTTAAGTCAAGTTCGATCCACAAAGGTTCACCAGAGCGTTTTCGAGCGAATTGGAAGACGCGTCAAACAGAAGGGCTAGGTGGTCGCGGGCTTCCTCTCCTGGCGAACCTCGACGTCGAACCAGCCCATCTCCTTGAGCTCGTGCGCCTTCTTCAGCGCGGCATCCTCGCTCTCGCGCTTCAGGATGATCTGCCCGGTGCCATCGCGGGCGTAGATGAAATAAGTCATTCTCAAAAATCCCGTTCGGCTGAAATACGCGCGCAGTCCGGCTGCGACAACAGAAATGATTTGAAACGATCTTGCCGCAAAACACGGCACTTTGATGGGCGGATGGTGCCGGCTGAGGGGATTGAACCCCCGACCTTCGGTTTACAAAACCGCTGCTCTACCGCTGAGCTAAGCCGGCGATTGCGGCCGCTCGCATATCAGACTTGCGGGCTCAGGGCCAGAACCTGTCGGAAGGCTCAAGGGAGATCGGGAACGAAAAGGCGGCCCATAGGCCGCCTTTTCCCCAACTCGTCGATTGCGTTACTGGCAGGGGTGGCGGCGGCCGTCCTCGCCCCGGAACCAGGTGCCGGGCGTGCACATGAACCCGTTACGCTCGGCGTAGGTCTGGCCGTAATAGCCGCCGCGATAACCGCTATCGAAGCCGGCAAAGGGCGCGGTGGCGACTGCGGCTGCCGTGCCGACCGCGCCGCCGACGACTCCGGCCGCGACGTCCCCCGGCCAGAAGCCGCGGCCGTCGTCCCAGCGGGCGTAGCTGTTGTTCCAGCCGCCGTTGTACTGATAGGCAGCGGCGCGACGCTGCTGGTAGCTGCCGGTGTAGGGATTGCCCGGTCCCTTATTCTGGCAATTGGCGTTCGGATAGAACTGCGCGCAATAGCCGGGATTGTAGATCACCTGTTGCGCCCCGGCGGGAGCGGTCAGGGCGGTGGCGAGCAGGGCAGCGGCGCCGGCGATAGCGAGTTGTCTCATGTGAGATCTCCTTGAAGTCGCAACCGACATCAAGCGGCCGCCCAGGGGGCTGTTCCAACGATCCTGTTCACGCGACTTCAAACCAAGGTGATCGCAGGGATCGCATGGGAGGAGCGGTGCTCGCGGACGTTGATGTGCCGCCCTTTGTTGAAGGAGTGGCCTGACAAGGGCCGCGACTTCGTGTCAAATAGGGGCATCGAGCGGGCGGGGCGCATGTTTGGAATTCTGGGACTTGGTTTTCTGTTGGGCATGCAGCACGCGCTTGAGCCCGATCACATCGCAGCCGTTTCCAGCATCGCCGCGCGCCGAACCCATGTCGGCGACATCGTCAGGCATGGGCTGACCTGGGGACTCGGCCATACGTTGACGCTGTTCTGCTTCGCGGGCGCCGCCATCCTGCTCGGACACGCGATTCCGGATACGGTGGCCCAGCCGATCGAGGGCGCCGTCGGCATCATGCTGGTCGGCCTCGGCATCCACGTGCTGTGGCGTCTGTGGCGCGACCGCGTCCATTTCCACCGCCACGGCCACAGCGACGGCACGGTACATTTCCACGCCCACAGCCATGCCGGCGAGACGACGCCGCATCGTGCCGAAGCGCATATCCATGCGCATGGCTTCCGCTGGCGCACGCTGCTGGTCGGCCTGATGCACGGCATGGCCGGCTCGGCGGCTCTGCTGGTGCTTACGGTATCGCAGGCCTCAAGCCCGGTCGTCGGACTGGGCTATGTCGCCCTGTTCGGGATTGGCTCGATGGTGGGCATGGGCGCGCTGTCCACGGTGATCGCGGTGCCGATCGCGGCATCGGCGCGCTGGCTCACCTGGGCCAATCGCGGCCTGCAGGGCGCAGTCGGGGTTGTCACGATCGCGATCGGTATCAACACCATCGTCGAGACGCTGCTGGCGTAAGCCGCCGCGCATACGGCGTTAACCAATCCTGATCACGATCGTTCGCAATTGAGCGGGCCGGGATGCTCTCACGTTAGGCTTACCGGCAGTTTGGTCCGCAGCCTTAACCTTTGGCCGCACGCGTTCGACTAGGTTGCTGAAAAGAGACAGGGAAGCAACCAGTGCGCGTTGGCATTACAGCGGGGATCCTTCTGGCGATGACGTCGACGGCCTTTGCCGGCGGCGGCTCCGGCGGCGGCTTCGATATCGTCGTTCCCTATCGCCGGGGCGTCCCGATCATCATCAATGGCATCGATGCCTCCTATGCCGTGATCGAAGGCGAGTGGGGCCTCGGCAAGAACGTCCATGTGCAGCCGACCATCTATGGCGGCCGCTACATCGATTCCGAGCCCAATGTCGGCCACTATTATCCAAGCCTCGGCCACATGCCGGGCTATGGGCGTCTGGAGATCGAGCCGCCGCCGAACCGGCGCCTGCCCAAGCCGGCTGAAAGCTATCACCAATCCTGGTCGGCGCAGTCGCTGCCGCTGCCGGCGCAGTCCAATCCTCCGGTCAATCCGCCGGACATCATCTATGCGCCGCAGTATGGCGAGTTTCCGCCGCACCGGAGGCCGCCGAGAATTCGGCGCTAACGCCAACAAGAACACATCAATAGGAGAGAGTAATGCGTCAGATGATTTCAGGAATGATCGCGGCTATCGCGGTCATGGCGGCCGCACCGGCGATGGCGTGCGGCTACGGTTACGGGTGCTCCCCGTGCGGCTATTATGGCAGCCCCTGCGCCGCGCCGGTCTTTTCTGCACCGGTCGTGAGCTATAACTACACCTCCGGCTGCGGCGGCTGTGGCGCTGGCTATGGCTGGGTCACCGAGCGGCTCCCGGATCCGGAGCAACAATACTATTACGTCAATCAGGGGCCGACCTATACCGGTCCGGGCAATTGGGCGCCGGTCCCGACCTATCGCGAGGGCGGGGTCTCGTACTATCGTCCGTGGCGTCCGCGCCATTATCATTCGCACTATCGCTATGGCCAATCGCGATACTACCACGGCCAGCGCGTGCTGCGCCGCTACTACTGAGCTGATAGCTGCTATCCGAAAATCGGCGCCCGTTCGCAGCGTGCGAACGGGCCCTTTCATTCGCGTTTTCTTCACGCGAACCGCTTCGCTCGAGAACCCTCTACATCAGGCCGAGCCGGCTTGCGCCGATATAGAGCGCGAGCACCGCGGCGTTCGAGACGTTGAGGCTCTTGATCTCACCGGGCATGTCGAGCCGCGCCACCACGCTGCAGGTCTCCCGCGTCAGTTGCCTTAATCCTTTGCCCTCGGCGCCGAGCACCAGCGCGAGCGGCTGCCGCAATGCGACCTGGCCGAGATCCTCGCTGCCCTGGCTGTCGAGGCCGACGGTCAGGAAGCCGCGCTCGTTCAGCGTGGTCAGCGCGCGGGCAAGATTCTGCACGGTGACCAGCGGCACCAGCTCCAGCGCGCCGGAGGCCGATTTCGCGAGCACGCCGGTTGCCTCCGGGCTGTGGCGGGCGGTGGTGACGATCGCCTTCACTGCAAAGGCCGCGGCCGAGCGCAGAACGGCGCCGACATTGTGCGGATCGGTGATCTGGTCGAGCACCAGCACGATGCCCTCGGGCTCGAGCGTATCGATACCAGGCGAGGGTAGGGGGTCGGCCTCGACCAGCAGCCCCTGATGCACCGCATCCGGTCCCAGACGCTGGTCGATCACGTTGGGGCGGACGATCTCCGGAGGCACCCGAGTGTCGATCCCTTCCTCCGCGAGCCGACGCGCGGCATTCTCGGTCACGAACAGTTTGCGGATCCGGCGCTCCGGATTGGCCAGCGCGAGTGAAACCGTATGCCAGCCGTAGAGAATCACCGGGCCGTCGGGGTCCGAATCGCGGTTGCGCCAAACCGGCCGTCCAGCCGATTTTCGCCCTTTTTCGAATGGTTTAGGCCCGCCGCGGCGGAACGGGGGCTTGCGGTCACGATCGCTCATCGCAGGCGTTGTGTCACGGGTTCCGGACAATGGCAATTTTGCCGGCAAAAGGATGCCGATTCACGGCTTCCCTTGGTTGACTTTGCCACCGCCCTTCGCCCATAAACGCGCCGGCCGCGCACCCCGACGGGTCCCGCGGTCACCAGCGTCACCAACTGACCTGTCCGCCGCCACCTCGGGCGGGTGGCGTCCGACGCTGTTGGGACGGGGGAGTGTCCCGAGTGGCAAAGGGAGCTGACTGTAAATCAGCCGCCTCATGGCTTCGCAGGTTCGAGTCCTGCCTCCCCCACCATCAAGCAGTAGCTTGAGAAACTTCAAGCAGTGAATTTCTGGCGCTGCGTAGCTGCCCAGTCCGCCCCCAGCTTCGCGAACAATGGCCCGGGATGCCGAATGCGACGCCCAGCTGGAATTCGGGTCAGGTGATCCGTCGAAGGAAAAGCCGGCACCGCCTCCAGGTCGCCGATCGCTCCAAGCACCTTCTCCGCAGCCTCTGGAATAATTG
This sequence comes from Bradyrhizobium sp. BRP22, assembly GCF_020194175.1. Classification (GTDB taxonomy): domain Bacteria; phylum Pseudomonadota; class Alphaproteobacteria; order Rhizobiales; family Xanthobacteraceae; genus Bradyrhizobium. The sequence continues at coordinate 79,617 of NZ_JADYVX010000029.1, forward strand.
GCCACGCTGCGCGAGCGCAGATGCCGACAAGATTCACGGCAGTCCGAACCACCGAGGCTGCCTGATCGCCATCAGTCTTGAGAAGCGTCCACGGCGCTCTTGCAACCAAGTAGGCGTTCGCGGCCTTCCAAATCGCACGCACATCATCAGCCGTTCCGCGCAGTGCCAGAACTTCGTGACGTTCCCGCAAGTGGTCGAGCAACGTGCGGATCCGGGTAGACAGATCATCATCACCTGGGCTCGGCAGACCTTCGCCGGGCACGAAGCCGCCATAGCGGGATTCGACTAGGCTCAACACCCGCTGCACGAAATTGCCAAATGTGTCGGCAAGATCATGGTCGACATCGGTCACGAAGCGGGAGAACGAAAAGTCGGTGTCGGAGTTCTCTGGCGCATTGGCAGTCAGCCACCATCGCCATCTATCCGCCGGCAAGAGTTCAAGCGCTTGATCGAGAAAAATACCGCGACCGGAGCTGGTAGAAAACTTGCCTCCCTCATAATTCAGCCAATTCACACCCTTGATGATATCCGCCGTCGTCCACGGTTCGCGTGAGCCGAGCAGCGTGCAAGGGAAGCTGACAGCATGGAAGGGCACGTTGTCCTTGCCGAGGAACTGTGCGTACCGAACGTCGGGCGCGTCCAGCCACCATGATTTCCAATTTCGACGCGCGGGGTCGGCGTCCGCCCATTCCTGGGTCGCAGCGATATATGCAATCGGTGCGTCGAACCAGACGTAAAAGACTTTTCCCTCGAAACCCGGCTTCGGCACTGGCACGCCCCAGGAGAGATCCCTCGTGATGCAACGGTCCCGAATGCCTTCATTCAGCCACTTGTTCGCTATCGAGGTCACCAGTGGCGGCCAGTTCGAACGGGATGACAACCACTCGCGCAACTCGCCCTCGATGGCGGTTTGTCGCAGAAAAAGATGGCGTGTCGGCCGCACCTCCAAATCGGCCGCGCCCGAGATCGCCGAACGCGGCGCGATCAGATCTGTCGGATCGAGTTGGCGCGCGCAGGATTCACACTGGTCGCCGCGAGCTCGGTCCGATCCGCAATACGGACAAGTGCCAACGACGTATCGATCGGGAAGAAATCGATCGTCCGCGCCGCTGAACACCTGATTTAGCGTGCGCTCCTCGATGAAGCCGTTCTGTTCCAGTCGCGCGAAAAAATGCTGCGTCAGGGCGTGATTGCGCGGAGAGGAAGATCTTCCGAAGTGATCGAACGATAAGTTGAGCCGCCGATAGATATCGGACTGGATGACGTGCTGACGCTCGCAATACTGGGCAACATCACACCCCGCTTTTGCCGCAGCAAGCTCCGCCGGGGTGCCATGTTCGTCCGTGGCGCAGATGAAAAGGACTTCCGAGCCCGTCTGCCGTCTAAATCTGGCGTGGACGTCTGCGGGAAGCAGCGAACCGGCCAAATTGCCCAGATGCTTGACGCCATTGATGTAGGGCAATGCGCTGGTGATGAGGTACTTTGTCATGACGCACTCCGTCTGAACGAGAAAATGCGGACCCGAAAAAAAGCCCTCCGCAGGATGGGAGGGCTCGGGTCCGCTTCGTCCGAACGGCGCGCATGCGCCTTTAATCCCTCCGACAAGTCTCCTGCGGGACGGGCATTCGCATCTCGAACCTGGCGGCAGCGAACGTCATCTGACTATTCCGATATCCTTCGCCATTATCTAATCTCATGGGTCGGACGAAACAAGCGCTCACCACGGTGCGCGCCGCTCAACGCTCAATGCAACCTTGAGTGATCTGCATCGAGGGGACGGTTCTACGCGGCAGTGCGCATCGATCCGCGACGCATGTCTGTCACCGTCAACCAGATCGCCGAGACGAGAAAATAGAAGCCACCAAAAGCCGCGTAGGGGGCGACGTCCAAAATGCTCGGCATCCCGGTCCCGCGCGCCGCGTGAACGAAAACTACTCCTGCAAGTGCGGACTGCGCGCCGCTCAGGATCATGGCCCATTGCGCCCCGTAGGATTTCCAGCGGCGAATGCCCGTTGCGAGTTGGAAGACACCTGACAGTACGGCCCACACACCGAAAACCGCCAGCACGGCGTTCATGCTCTGAGTGAGTGCGACGGCGACACAGAGCGTCGTGAGCACGCTGACCGCGAGATTGAGCGCCTGACTTCGGTTGCGGGCGAGACCGCCATTGCTCGCTGCGTCGACGTAGTTCGCGGCTGCATCCCAGGCCGGATAGATGATCAGCATTACCGCGGCGATCTGCGGAACACTTCGTCCGAGAGTGAAGGCCAAGCCGACCCAGGTGACCGAAAAGGCTGCGCGTACGTAATAGTACCCCTTTAGCCAGGAAGGAGCTGGAGGGGTCGAGACTGTCTGTCGCTGCTGCATATCCGTTCTCCGATGAAGAGTGGTCCTACTAGTAGGTAGGTACAGCGGTGTCAATAGGTCAGCTATGTGGGGAAATATCGCGTGGGTCTGCTTGGCCAGGGACGTACCAAGCAAATGGAAATCAGGAACGCCTTGAATTCGTGAATGATTTCACTTATATGCCAACCTATAAGTAGGTAGGTACTGGGCGTGGCGGCAATGGTTGATACAGCGGCGAAGTTGCTAAGCGAAGCGCGCGAACTGATCGTGCAGGGCGGCTATAACGGCTTCAGCTACGCGGACTTATCGGCTCGTCTCGGCATACGGAAGGCGAGCATTCACCATCATTTCCCGTCCAAGGCGGGCCTTGTCGTGGCAGTCGTCGAACAGGCGCGGTCCGCGATCAGGGCCCAAATTGGTTTGGTGCAAAATGAGAACTCGATCGCGTGGGATCAGCTCCTTGCCTATATCGGTTACTGGGAGCGCTGCATCAAAGAACAGACGGCTCCATTTTGTCTCGCTGCGGTGTTGGCTGCCGAACTTCCCAACTTGCCGGAGGAGGTCGCGACGTCAGTTCGTGGTCACTTCGTCGACCTGAGCACATGGCTTGAGCGCGTTCTGAGCCTGGGCGTCAGCCAGGGTTCGATTCGGTTGCAAGACACGCCAGCCATCGAGGCGCAGACGTTCATCGCGACAGTCTACGGCGCAATGCTTGCGGCCCGCGCATGGGATGATCCAGATCGATTTACCGCCATCGTAGATTCCTTCACGAACCGCATCCGCGTTCGTCGTCAATAAGCAACTCTCAGGTGACAGCGCGAAGGCGCCGATCGAGAAAGTTTATTTACTTGCCGGAGGGGCGTTGCGGAGGTGGCGGACGGCTCGATCTACACTCTCGGCGGATTGCGCAGTAGCAGCGCGTCATCTCGATAGTATGCTCACGCCGGAACGCTGCGGGCCGATTCGAGCGCGTTGATATCGTCCCTAGCCCCGGCGCCCGTGACCCCGCGGCTGATCGAAGGAGGCCCGCCATCCAGCGGTGGCAGGCTGATGGTCGCGCGCAGCCCTCTCTGCTGGTTGACCAAGGTGATATCTCCGCCGTGGTGGCGGACGATGGTCCGCGCAATGGAAAGGCCAAGGCCCACGCCTCCGGTTTCGCGGTTCCGCGAATTCTCCATCCGGAAGAACGGTGTAAAAACCTGCTCCTTGGCGTTATCGGGAATACCGGGTCCATCGTCCGAGACGACGATCTCGATGCTATCGGCTCGCCTCTCCAGGCTGACCCGCGCCCGCTCGCCATAGCGGATGGCATTCTCGACGAGGTTGCGGCATGCGCGGCGGAGTGCGTCTGGTCGGCAGCTATAGCTGACCTTCGCGCCCTCGGAGAAGGAAACGTCATGGCCGAGTTCGGCGAGATCGTCGCAGAGACTTTCCACGAGAGCGGAGAGGTCGACCGTACGTGTGGCCTCGGCGGTCGCGTCCTCGCGAGCGAATGCCAGGGTTGCCTCCGTCATCGTCTGGATTTCTCCAATCGTGGAGAGCATTTTCTCCCGCACTTCCTGATCAGGCACGAATTCTGCGCGCAAACGGAGCGAGGTCAGGGGCGTGCGCAGATCGTGGCCGATCGCGGCCAGCATTCTTGTTCGATCGTCGACGAAACGGTGCAGGCGCGCCTGCATGCGATTGAATGCCTCGGCCGTACGTCGGATATCGTCGGGGCCGGTTTCCGGCAGCGGCACGATCTCCTGACCGCGACCGAGGGCTTCGGCTGCTTCAGCCAGGCGACGCAATGGTTGGGCGATGCCGCGTGCGGCGAACACGGCAATGATCGACAGCAACAACGCCGACAGGCCGAGCGTGACGGTGGATTGGGAGGTCCAGAACCCGTCTTGCGCGGGTTTGGCAAATGCCGTGTTCAGCCAGGCGCCATCCGCCAGCTGAACCGCCAAACCCATGCCGGTGGTGTCATCGAGATAAAGAAATTTCGCTGGTCGGGACAGCGGCCAGGCTTCCGGCCTTAGATCGATCCATTGCGATGAGGTGGCGCTGCTGCTGTTGGCTGTATTTCGAGCGAAATCCACTCGCACCTCGACGGGCACACTGTGGCCCGGAAAGGAAACGCGCGGCAATGGCTGTGCCAAACGCTCCCAGGCCTCTTCCCGCCACGCGGCGGCATCCTTCAGGCCGTTGGTCGATATCCAGTATCGCGCCGAACTGGTGTTGCTGGCGTTCAGGATATCGGTCTGAAGCGCCGGAGGCGTTGCCTCCAAGACCCGGGCAAGCGAGGCGCATCGGCTCAGTATCTCGCCCTTGGCGGCTTTCCGAATCGCCTGCCCGTGCTCATCCCATGAAATGAAGAACACGACTGCTTGCGACAGTACGAGCGACAGCAGCGTGAAACAGATAAAGCGGGCCGCCAGGCTGCGCTTCCACAAGCTCATCATGGCTGTTCGACCTGTGCGACGAGGCTGTATCCGCCACCCCAGTGAGTCTTGATCAAGGCTGGTGCCTTCGGGTCGGCCTCGATCTTCTTCCGCAAGCGACTGACCTGATTGTCAATGCTCCGGTCGAACGGATCGGCATCTCGGCCGACCGTCAGGTCGAGGAGCTGATTGCGGCTGAGGACCAGGCCGGGATGATCGAGAAAGGCGCACAGAAGGCGAAACTCGGCGGTGCTGAGCGGCACACCGACGCCGTCCTTTCCCACCAGCTCGCGGCGGTCGACGTCAAAGGTCCACCGATCGAAACGTACCACCTTGCTCGCGAGCCGGCCTCGCTGCGGCGGCAGGCTCTGGACTCGTCGAAGCACCGCCTTGATACGGGCGAGGAGCTCGCGCGGATTGAACGGCTTGCACACATAGTCATCGGCGCCCACTTCGAGGCCGACGATGCGATCGGTCTGCTCCGCCATGGCGGTCAGCAGGATGACGGGAAGGTCCGTGGTGCTGCGCAGATGCCGGCACAGCGACAATCCGTCTTCGCCCGGCATCATGATGTCAAGAACCACCAGATCGAGCGCACTCCGCTCGAGCAAACGGCGCAGTGCGGCAGCGCTCTCCGCAAGACTGATGCGGTAACCATGCTGCATCAGGTATTTGCCGACGAGATCGCGAATATCACGATGATCGTCAACGACGGCGATGTGCGGTGCCGAGTCCATCCAATTGCTCCGTTCCGGATCATACCGTAGTCCAGCACCCAGCCCATCGGAAAATTGTAACAGAATGTATCGGCTGCGTACGACCGACCGCAAACAAACCCCTGCGGCATAAGTCGCTCCAATTGTCGCGAAACTATGCCAAGCCCTAGTCCTGAGACAGATCGCGACAATTCCCGGCGGCGTTCGGCAAAGTTCTGCGACAACCGGCTCCCATCGTGTGCATGTTCGACGAAGCAGGAGCGTTACATGTACGATGCGATGCATGCCGTTTTCCACGGGGGCGTTCCGGAGATCCCGAGAGATGCATCCGTTGGCAGTGACGAAGACGACGCGATACCGAAAGAGCTGTTTCTTCGCAGAGCCGCAGTCCGGATAAGTTGGCTGCTCGTTTTCGCCTTGCGGAACTTTTCGGCGTCGGCCACGCCGCTCGATCTTACGTATAGTGCAGGCCGCGTGGCTATTTCGCGCCTTATAACGGAAGGCGACTGTTGGACGTCCGAAGGAAATCCCAAATTCAAATGCGACACGCGTGACTTCGCTTCGTCAAACAATGCGACCCGCGGTTCATCATCGGACAACAACTAGTGACTTGCAAAATGCAAGTCATGATGTAGTGTCTCCAAAACGGGAAACGCGGCCGCTTCAGAAGCAGCGCCGACATACAGGAGGCAGCCTTGTCCGAGGACGTGCTTGTGGCGCGCGAAGAGCGCGGCAATATCTCTGTTTTGACCATGGTTTATCGGCCGTACAACCTGCTCGGCCCAAAGCTCATCAATGCGCTGGTGGAGCAGGTGGAGGCGGCCCAGAAAGCCGGCAGCCGTGCCATCGTGATCCGCAGCGGACTGCGGCATTTCTCTGCCGGGGCGGACCTGGATATCTTCGACAAGCGGGTCGCCGCGGGTGCCGCTGATCAGGCCAGCGAAAACAGGCGGCTGGACGGCGTCGAATTCCTGCGCTTCATGGAATTGTTGCCGGTTCCGCTGATCGCCAGCGTTCACGGGGTCTGCCTCGGCGGCGGCCTCGAGCTTGCGCTCTCCTGCGACTACATCGTCGCCGCTTCTTCGGCAAAGATCGGCTCGGTCGAGGCGACGCTCGGGCTGCATCCTCTGCTCGGCGGAATCCAGCGGCAGGTACAGCGTATCGGTGCCCAGCGCGCCAAGGAGATGTCGATGCTGGGACGGCGCTACGACGCACCGACGCTGGAGAAATGGGGGCTGATCAATCTCACGGTGCCGGAGGAGTCGCTGGAGCAAGCCACGATGACGGTTGCGGAGGAATTCGCACATGGCCCAACTGTGGCGCATGCGGCCACCAAGCAGCTCGCCTATATCGCGGTCAACGAGGGCGTCGCTGCCGCCGATGAGGCGATGGCAAGAGTACAGGCGCCGATCTGGACCTCGGAAGACCTGAAGACCGGTCTCGCGTCATTCCGCAAGAATGGCCCGGGTCTGGCCAAATTCGCGGGGCGTTGACATGGGCGGTCCCCTGAGCGGAATCCGTGTTGTCGATTTCTCGCGCGTCCTCGCGGGTCCGTTATGCGCGCGCACATTGCAGGATCTTGGTGCCGAGGTCATCAAGATCGAGCCGCCGGCTCCTGATGTCTCGCGCTTCGCATTTCCGTCGACCGACGGCATGTCGGGCTACTACGCACAGCAGAATGCCGGCAAGCGCAACGTGAGTATCAATCTGAATGTGCCCGGCGCCTACGAGCTGGCACTGAAGCTTTGCGATACGGCCGATGTCATCGTCGAGAATTTCCGTGCGGGCACGCTGGGTTTCTTCGGCCTCGACTATGAGACTCTCTCAAAGCGAAATCCGCGACTGATCTATGCCTCGATCACCGGCTATGGCCAGGGAGGGCCGTGGCGGAGCCGCATGGCCTACGCGCCGACCGTGCAGGCCGAGGCCGGCTTCACCGAGAACAGCGTTCGTCATTATGGCAATGCGCTGAGCGAACCGCGCACCGACAGCCTGTCGCACGCGGACGTCTATGCCGGACTGCAGGCTGTTATCGCGATCCTGGCGGCGCTCAACAGCCGCCAGACATCGGGGCGTGGGCAGTACATCGATGTCGCGATGGCTGCGACGCTGCTCGCGGTCAACGAACGCGCGCACGTCGATCTTTCCGACGATGATATCGGTGCCGAGCCCGCGGTGCTCGGCGCCACCGACTGTTCGTTCTTTACGGGACCGCAAGGCGAGCACTTCACGGTCGCGACCAGCATTGTCGGCAGCCGGACCTTTCCGTCGTGGTTGCGCGCGATGCGCCGCGCCGATCTCATCGACGATCCGCGGTTCTGCAATGCGGCCGCGCGCCGGCTGAATTTCGGCGCGCTCCACCAGATCATCCAGTCGTGGATACTGACTTTCCCTGACATGGCGACATTGGACGCCCAGTTCGATGAAGCCAAGATCGCGATGGGCGAGATTCGCTCGATCAAGGAACTCACGGCGTCGGAATGGAGCGACTATTGGGGCGCTGTGCAATATGTCTCCGACCGCAGCGGTGGGGAGTATCGTCTGCCCGGGCGGCCGTGGCGTTTTTCGGCCGAGGAATTGACGCCGATCGGGACACCGGCTTTCCAGGGTGAGCATAACGTTGCGGTGTTCAGCGAACTCGGCGTCAGCGAAGCTGAATTGAAGCGGTTGGCCGAGGCCGGCGCGCTGGTGACACATCGGCGGGCGCTGGAGCCCGAGATCGCCGTCAAGCCGCGGACGGAGCCGGGGCAGGCGGCCTGATCCGCAGGCTGGGGCAGCGCGACTGGACATGCACGAACTCGGCCCAATATGGTACGGAGCCGAGTTCGGAGTTGAAAGAGAGCTATGTCCGGCGTCAAGCAAAGCCGTCTCGCAAACCAGGAATGTTCCATGGCGCGCGCCATGGAGATCGTCGGCGACCGCTGGACGATCCTGATCCTGCGAGAGGCTTATTACGGTGTGAAGCGGTTCGACGAGTTCGAATACTATGTCGGCGTAGCGCCCAACATCCTGAGCAATCGGCTGAAGAAACTTGTCGAGGCGGGCATCATGGCCCGTGTGCCGCTGCCCGAGCACGCCGGCCGATACGAATATGTCCTGACCGAGAAAGGACGCGACTTTTTCCCTGCCTATCTTGCGTTGAAGAAATGGGGTGACAACTGGCTGGCGGAGCCGGAGGGCCCGCAAGTGGTGTTTCGTGACCGGCACGCCGGACGTCCAATCGAGTATCCGGAATTGCGGACAGCCGGTGGCAAGCCGCTGCGTCTCGAAGACGTCGAGGTGGTCGCGGGAGCCGGCGCCGTCCCATTCAACCGCAAGCGATTTGGCGGCGCGGCTTCGGCCGCGAAGCCGAGTGAAGCGCTAAGGCGCGCCTCACGCCGCAAGGGCAAGTAGCGCGCGCCTTGTCTCCGTTCCGAGCAGGCTCGCGCGATACTCGGCCGAAGCGTAACGGTCCGACAGACATTCGGTCGCTGCGCTCTGCAGTCTCGCGGCTTCTTCTATGTTCCCTTGCGACAGTGGCTTGCCGGCCAGGAATTCTGCCGCGATGTCGCCTGGAAATGCGTGGCTCGCCGCGCCGGTGATGCCGATCGACAGGTTCGCGGCGACGCCAGCGTTGATGCGTACAGCCGCCGCGATGCCGACAACCGCATAGCCGCTCGCAGGATGGCGGATCTTTCGGTAGGTGAACCGCGTGCCTGCCGCCGGGCACGGGATATGGATGGCGGCGAGCACCTCGCTGGGCCCCAGCGTGGTAGAGAAGATATCGACGAAGAAATCACGTGCCGCCACGCGCCTCGATCCGGTGGCGCTGGCGATCTCCAGCTCTGCCTTCAACGCGATCACGACGGCCGGCCAATCGGCGGCGGAGTCGGCATTGGCGAGTGATCCGCCGATGGTGCCGCGGTTGCGGACCTGCGGATCGGCGATCAAATTGGCCGCCTGGCGGAAGATCGGAAGCGCCTTGTGGAGCGGTTCGGATGCAAGCAGTTCTGCATGCGTGGTCAACGCGCCAATGCGGATGCTGTCCTCGTTAACAGCAATTCCCTTCATTTCGGCGATACCACGGATATCGACCAGCAGCGCCGGCGAAGCCAACCGCAGCTTCAGCGTCGGGATCAGCGTATGACCGCCGGCAACCAGCTTGCTGCCGTCTGGATCACGCTGCAAGAGATCGATCGCCTCCGCGATCGAGCCTGCACGGATATAATCGAAGGCTGCGGGGATCATCGGCTTGCTCCATTGCGTGCGCTCTGGACGGCTGCCCAGATGCGCGGCGGCGTCAGCGGCATGTCGAGATGGTTGATGCCGAAGGGTGACAAGGCGTCGAGCACAGCGTGAACCATGCATGGCGGCGCCGCGATCGAGCCGCTTTCGCCGATGCCCTTGACGCCGATCGGGTTGGTCGGGGAGGGCGTCTCCTGGAACAGCGAGGTGATGTTGGGCACATGCTCGGCGCGCGGCACGGCGTAGTCGAGCAGCGAGCCGGTCAAAAGCTGTCCGCTGTCTGGATCGTAGCTGACCTCTTCATAGAGCGCCTGGGCGATGCCTTGCACGACGCCGCCGTGGATCTGTCCCGCGGCGAGCAGCGGATTGATCAACGTGCCGACGTCATCGACGGCGACATAGTCGATGATGTCGACGATCCCTGTCTCGGGATCGACCTCGACATAGGCCAGATGGACGCCGGATGGCGCACTCATGCCGGTCGGGTCGTAGAACACGGTTTCGTCGAGACCCGGTGCGACCCCGTCGGGGAGCTTGTGTCCGACATAGGCCATACGGGCGACCTTGCCGAAGCTCAGAGGTGCGATGTCGGTGCCGGGCACGCTGAACTGGCCTGCGGCGTAGGCAACGTCCTTCTCGTCGACTTCCAGCATGCCCGCCGCGATCTTCTTTGCTTTGGCAACGATGCGCTGCGAGCAGACATGCAGGCTCGATCCGCCGACCGCCATCGAGCGGGAGTTGAAGGTGCCATGGCCGGCCTGTACCTGGCGGGTATCGCCCTGGACCACGTCGATGCTCTCGATCGGAATTTGCAGCACGTCGGCGGCGATCTGCGACAGCGAGGTGACGTGGCCATGGCCCTGGCTCATCGAACCCGAATACACCGTGGCGCGGCCGCTGGAATCGATCGCAACCCGCGCGCTCTCCCAGCCGCCGCGATCGAATCCGATCAGCGCAAGACGGCGCGACGGCGCCATGCCGCACACATGGGTGTATGCGGCAACGCCGATGCCGCGATAGATGCCGTCGCGGCGCAACGCCTCGCGTTCGTTCCGGCGAGCCTCATAGTTGAATGCGGCGAGCGCCTTGTCGAGCAAGCCTTGATAATTGCCGCTATCGTACATCAGGCCCATGCTGCCATAGGGCCGGTAGGGAAAATCGGCGCGCTGAATGAAGTTCTTCCGCCTGATCTCGATCTGATCCAGATTCAGATGACGCGCGACGGCGTCGATGGCGCGCTCGGCGATATAGGCGCCTTCCGGCCGGCCATAACCACGATAGGCATCGACGGGCACCGTGTTGGTGACGACGACACGCGACGTCGCCTCATAGTTGGCGATCTTGTAGGTGCCGGTGCCGAAATTGACGGTGTTCACGGTGGGCCCGCCGCTCGCCATGTTGGAGAGATAGGCGCCGACATTGCCAAGCGTCTCGACCTTCAGCCCGAGAATGGTGCCGTCGTTCTTGATCGCCACCTCGATGTTTTCAGTGTGGGCGCGGCCATGGCTGGTCGATTGATGGCTCTCGGAACGGCTTTCCCACCATTTCACCGGTGCGCCGAGTTCGCGCGCGAGATGCGGACAGAGCAGTTCCTCCGGATAAAGATGCATCTTGGCGCCAAAGCCGCCGCCGATATCGGGTGCAACGACGCGCAACAGGTGTTCCGGAATGCCGACGGTCTCGGCAATCCAGCGCCGGTGCATATGCGGCACCTGGCTCGGCATGTATACGGTCAACGTGCCGTCGGGATCCGGACTCGCGACCACGCTGCGCGTTTCCATGCAGGTCGGGATCAGGCGGTTGTTGACGACGCGCAGCTTGAGAACCTGGTCGGCCTCGCGGGCCGCCACGGCATAGTCGCCGCCCCGCACCTTGTAGATGGTGGTGATATTGCCGGGGACGCTGTCATGGAGTTGCGGCGCGTCGGCGGCGATGGCGGCCTCTTCGTCGACGACGACAGGCAGCACCTCATAGTCGACATCGATCAGCCCGACGGCGTCATAGGCGTGCGCTTGCGTCTCCGCCACCACCAGCGCGACGCATTCGCCGACGAAGCGGACACGATCGATGGCGACCACGGGACGGAACGGTACCTTGGTGCCCGGGATGACCCAGTTCGGAACGATCGGCCCGATCCTGCCCTCGAGGTCCCGGCCGGAGAGGGCGAGGCGAACGCCCGGCGCTGCCTTGGCAGCGCTGAGGTCGACATTCTTGATGATGGCATGCGCATGCGGCGATCGCGCGATCGCCATGTGGAGCATGCCGGGCAACCTGATGTCGTCGACATAGCGGCCCTTGCCGGTCAGGAACCTGAAATCCTCGCGGCGCTTCAGCGGCTGGCCGATGTAGGGAAGCACGGGTGCGTTCATGGTGCTCAGCCTTTCGCGACGAGGGATTCAATGGCGCGGACGATATTGTGATAGCCGGTGCAGCGGCAGATATTGCCGGCAATGCCGTGACGGATGTCGTCTTCGCTCGGATCGGGATGCTGACGCAGCAACTGACGCACGCTCATGATCATGCCCGCCGTGCAGAAGCCGCATTGCAGCGCGTGATGCTCGTGGAAGGCCGCCTGCACCGGATCCAGGGACGATCCGGCCGGCGACACGCCCTCAATCGTCGTGATCGAGGCGCCGTCGGCCATGACAGCCAGCACCGTGCATGATTTTGTCGCCTCGCCGTCGATCTCGACCGTGCACGCGCCGCATTGCGAGGTGTCGCAGCCGATATGCGTGCCGGTCAGGCCGAGATCGTCCCTGATCAAGTGGACCAGCAACTTGCGGGCCTCGACCTCCAGCGTTCGGCGAGAGCCGTTGATCTCGATCGTCACCGCGTGACGTTTTTCTGCTTCGATCATGCATCCTCCCGTCGCGGTCCGGCGACCGCGCGTCTTGTCAGAAGAACCTGACGTTGGCGATGTCGATGACGACGCCGAGCCCGTTTGCCATCGGCGTGCCGTCCGGATTTCGTCGATAAGCCCGCCGCCTGGTGGGGATCTTGATGCCGTCGAAGTCGCGATAGTCCGACATGTAGTGCGCGGTCGGAATGCCGCCGGTCACATCAGCGAAATAATCGAGCCTCGCGATAAGCCCATCGCCGCCGACATAGAAGACTTGCTCCGGAGAGTGTGTCGCGACCGAGTCCGGGAAGGTCACCTTGAGCCGGCGCCACGTCTCTCCGTTCTCATTCCACGGTTCGATCTCCTCGGTTGAGAAGCCCGGCAGTGCGAACATGAAAGGTGTGTTGAGGTAGTTCCACATCGCATAGCCGCTGAAATAGGCAAGGTGCAGATCGTCCCACGGGGTGGCGGGCGAGTGGTCGGCAAAGAAAGTGCGTGGATTGGCCCGCTCTCGAAGGCGCTTGCCCTCGACAGTATCGATTGCAACAAGGTCCGGCCGATAGAAGCTGCGCAGTCCTTCCGCCGTGAATGGCTGGTAGCTGAGCTGCTGGCCGGGAATATCGACGGTGACGCGGACGTCCTTCAATACTTCAGGCCAACCTTTTCTGGCCCAGAGCGAGCCAACGATGGACATGTCGCCCTCAAGGCCGCGAAAACGCTTCCATTGCGTTGCGCCATGGGCCTCGAGGACGAGATCGCGGAGATCTGTCATAGCCGTTTCCCTCCCATTCAATCCTTCAGGTATTGTAACTCTAATAATAAGAGTAACGAGAAGGCAAGGCTTTTGCGCAGGTTGCGTGCATGACGAAATTACTCTAATTATTAGAGTGATTTGCGAGGGTGATGACGATGCGCTCCAAGAGTTTCGAGGGAATGGTGTGCTCGATTGCCGGCGTTCTGGACGCCGTCGGGGACCGCTGGGCGATGCTGATCCTGCGCGATCTTGGTCTTGGGCTCCGCCGCTACGATGACCTGCGCAAATCGACCGGCGTCACCCACGCCACGCTGTCTGATCGTCTCAAGCATCTCGAAGAGAACGAGCTGATCGAGCGGCGGCTGTATCAGACAGGTCCTGACCGCTACGAATACGTTCTGACGCGGAAGGGCGCCGACGTCATCCTCGTGATCCAGGCTCTCGCGCAGGTTGGCGACAAATGGCAGATCGCCGGGGACAAAGGTCCGCCGCTGAAATTCGTCAATCAGAACAGCGGACGGCCAGTCAAACTTGCCCTTGTCGACGAAAAATCGGGTGAGGTTGTCCGGCTGCGGGATGTGCGGCCGCAGGCCGGCCCGGGCGCTGATGATTTCGTGCGCTGGCGGCTGTCGAAGTTCGATAGCTTGCCGCGATAACCCGCCTTTTGCTCAAGAATGTCATCGATTTTCTCGCCCTGTCCCGGCTTAGATTTGCTCGCTATTCTGCTGTAATCTTTGGGCCATCCCGGTGGGCCGCGCTGTGGGGCCTTGCGGAGTCGCGGCTAATTGTGTCCGCGCCGACGGCTCGATCTAGCCATTCTGGCGTTATAGCCGTGGGAGACTTCATACCGCTGTAGATCGTTGCCGTGTAGGATGTTCCCTCAAGAGAGCGAGACAGGTCATGGTCATGGTGAAACCGTCGAAGACCCGCATTGGCAACCACATCCTGCATCCGGAAACGCTGATGCTGAACTATGGCTACGATCCGCAATTGTCGGAGGGAGCTGTCAAACCCCCGGTCTTCCTGACCTCGACGTTCGTCTTCAGGACCGCGGAAGACGGCAAGGACTTCTTCGATTTCGTTGCCGGTCGGCGCGAACCGCCGGAGGGAATGGGCGCGGGCCTGGTCTATTCGCGGTTCAATCATCCGAACAGCGAGATCGTGGAGGACAGGCTCGCCGTCTACGAGCGCACAGAGAATTGCGTGTTGTTCTCGTCCGGCATGGCGGCGATTTCGACCACGATTCTGGCATTTGCACGGCCCGGCGATGTGATCCTGCATTCTCAACCGCTGTACGGCGGGACCGAAACGCTGTTTGCAAACACGCTTGCGAAACTCTCGATCGGCGCCGTGGGCTTTGCCGACGGTCTCGACGAAACCGCGGTCAGGCATGCGGCGGAGGACGCCATGCACAAGGGCCGGGTCGCGATGATCTTCATCGAGACCCCGGCAAATCCCACCAATGGTCTGGTCGATATCGCAATGATCCGCGGTATCGCCGAGCTGATCGGGCAGGTTCAGGGCCACACGCCGATCATCGCATGCGACAATACGTTGCTCGGGCCGTTGTTTCAGCGGCCGATCGAGCATGGGGCCGATCTTTCCCTGTACTCGCTGACCAAATATGTCGGAGGTCATTCCGACCTGATCGCCGGTGCCGCGCTCGGCTCAAAGGCCCTGATGAAGGACGTCAAGGCGTTGCGAGGCGCCATCGGTACCCAACTGGATCCGCATTCCTGCTGGATGATCAGCCGGTCGCTCGAAACCCTGAGCCTGCGGATGGAAAAGGCCGACAGAAATGCGCACCTCGTGGCGGACTACCTGCGCGACCATCCCAAAGTGGAGAGAGTGCATTATCTCGCCCACCACGCAGAGGACTCCCCCGCCGGGCGTCTGTTCGCCAGGCAATGCAGCGGAGCAGGCTCGACGTTCTCATTCGACATTGTCGGCGGCCAGACCGCAGCATTCAAATTCCTCAACGCGCTGCAGATCCTCAAACTGGCGGTGAGTCTGGGCGGCACCGAGTCGCTCGCCAGCCATCCCGCCACCATGACGCACTCAGGCGTCCCGGCAGACATCCGTCAAAGAATAGGTGTTCTCGACTCCACGATCCGCCTGTCGGTTGGCATCGAGCATCCTTCCGATCTGATCGCCGACATCGCGCACGCTTTGATCGAGGCATAGTTGCGGCGTGACGGGACAATCTGAACGGACAAGCCGAGACAAGCGAAGTCACCTCGCAAGTTACACCTGTAACACGATAGGCCGACCTCGAAATCATTTCGTATCGCGAAGGGCATATGTCGGCGCCGCTGGCCGTGAACATGGCCGCTCGGCTGGCTCGCAGCGGGCGCGCCCATGCCGCGGCTGACATTTCATCGTCCATTCATCGATTTCGGTTTTGGGGCAATACGGGATGTTCGAACTGATCGAACCGGCGGTGTCGATCGTCATCGCGGCCGTGCTGGCATGGTCAGGCATTCGTAGCTGGCGATCGAAGAATCCAATCGTCAAATGGAGCGGATCAGGTTTAGGGGCTTTGGCTTCCGTCATTGCCGTCTCGATCGGCGTGCTGCTGACGATCGGGCTGTTCAAGCTGCACGCGCGCAGCGCCCCTAGCGTGGACTTGAAGGTTGCAGGAACGGCGGAGCAGATCCGGCGCGGCCAGGCGATCGCGGATAGCTTTTGTGGCGGCTGCCATACCAGGACCGACGCGCTCACCGGCGGTGCGGATGTCGGCAAGGAAATCTCGTTGCCGATCGGTTCATTCATAGCTTCCAATCTCACGCCGGCCGGGCAATTGAGCCGATGGTCGGACGGCGATATTTTCCGCGCTATTCGCAATGCCGTCGATCCTGACGGTCGTTGGCTGGTCATCATGTCCTATACCAACGCCGGGAAGCTGAGTGACGAGGACACCAAGGCCGTGATCGCCTATCTCCGCAGTCTGCCTGCTGCAGGAGAAAAGACGGTAAGTCCGCCGGATCGGTTCACCCTGCTGGGCGTCGCGATGCTCGGCGCCGGCATGCTGCCGACGGGCAAGCCGGTGTCGACAGAACGCATCACGGCGCCGCCAAAAGGCCCGACGTCGCAATACGGTGAATATCTCATCTCGTTTCAGGATTGCCGCGAATGCCACGGCAAGGATCTGACCGGCGGCAAACCGGGCCAGCTCGCGCCGCTGGGGCCTGATCTTGGTGTTGTGAGGGGCTGGAAATTTCGGGAATTCGTCACCACCATGCGGACCGGTGTCGATCCGAACGGTCACACCCTTAGCAATGAGATGCCGTGGCAGCCGATCGGCCGGATGCAAGATGAAGACCTTCGCGCCATCTATGAGTATCTGACGCGTCTGTCGGCAGTCTGAACGATTTTGGGCGGCGCTCGCATCCGTAAAAGAGCTAGTTTTTTGGGGCTGCACCAGTGCCCAGCAATTGGCCGGTCTTGCGGCTGAGAAAGTGCAGTCGCGTGCAGGCGGGGCAGCTTATGGCTGTGAATTCGTTCTGGTCGGTGTTGTCGTCCTCGTCCAGGCTGTGCTGGACGTTGAGATGGGTATTAGGGCAGACGAAGATAAGATGTCTCATCTCCCCCTTGTCGAAGATTTGCAATCTGGCGACTTGATCTAGCGCAAGGTTTTGCCTCCGCGGAGGTAAAAGATACCCACGGCTCCAAAGCTTTTTCGCTCCAGCTCGCAGAGCGCCTCCGGCCGCGGGCACGCTGCTGCCGGTAACCTGCTGTCGTTATATGCCGGCAGTGGGGCGGAGATGGTTTGATCCAGAACAAACGGTGGAGAGCGCTCCGGGATAGCCTGTCGTCGTTACTCAGGCTGAACGGAGCGCACGCAATGGAAACCAAGCCGTCCGACCGCAAAAGGTCTCTTTTGATGGTGGCGGTGACCGCTGGAGGGCTTGGGCTGTTGCTGGCGCAATGGCTGCTGACAAGCTACACCGCGGTCGAAGTCATTCCTTACAGTCAGTTCGAGCAGCTGGTGGCGCAGGGCGCCGTCACCGAGGTGACGGTCGGGCAGGACACGATCCAGGGCAAGCTCAAGGACAAGCTGCCGAACGGGAAGACGGCGTTCGTCACCACGCGTGTCGATCCTGCCTTGGCCAAGGAGCTGGAAGCGAAGGGTATCGCTGTCACCGGCGTGTCGTCGGGCGGTGCGCTGACGACGTTGCTGTCGTGGGTATTGCCGGCGCTTTTGCTCTATGGAATCTGGATTTTGATGGCAAACCGCATGGGAGGGCGCGAGGGGCTTGGCGGCTTGATGTCGATCGGAAAATCGCGCGCCAAGATTTATGTCGAGCAGGATATCAAGGTGACCTTTGCCGACGTGGCCGGCGTCGACGAGGCGAAGTTCGAATTGCAGGAGGTCGTATCGTTCCTGAAAGATCCGAGCAGCTACGGCCGATTGGGCGCGCATGTGCCGAAGGGAATCCTGCTGGTCGGTCCGCCCGGGACCGGCAAGACCCTGTTGGCGCGCGCGGTCGCCGGCGAAGCCGGCGTTGCCTTCTTTTCGATCTCTGGTTCCGAATTCGTCGAGATGTTCGTTGGTGTGGGCGCCGCGCGGGTGCGCGATCTGTTCGAGCAGGCCCGCAAGTCGGCGCCCTGCATCATCTTCATCGATGAACTGGATGCGCTCGGCCGCAGCCGCAGCGCCAACGCGCTCGGCGGTTATGACGAGAAGGAGCAGACGCTCAATCAGCTCCTGGCTGAACTTGACGGTTTCGATCCACGCTCCGGCGTCATCCTGCTCGCTGCCACCAACCGGCCCGAAATTCTCGATCCTGCTTTGCTTCGCGCCGGCCGATTCGATCGACAGGTGCTGGTCGACCGTCCCGACAAGCTCGGCCGAGTTGCTATCCTGAAAGTTCATGTGCGGAAAATCAAAACGGCCGCTGACGTTGATCTGGACAAGATCGCAGGCCTCACCACCGGCTTCACCGGCGCCGATCTTGCCAATCTGATCAACGAAGCCGCGATCGCGGCGACGCGGCGCAACGGCGATCAGGTGACCTTCGACGACTTCACCGCGGCGATCGAGCGCATCGTCGCCGGGATCGAGAAGAAGAGCAGGGTCTTGAACAACGAGGAACGCCGCCGGACTGCCTATCATGAGATGGGGCACGCGCTGGTGGCCGCCAGCCTGCCTGGCGTCGATCCGGTTCAGAAGGTTTCGATCATTCCGCGCGGCATCGGCGCGCTGGGCTACACCATGCAACGTCCGACCGAAGACCGGTTCCTTCTCACGGTCAGCGAGCTCAAGAACCGGATCGCGGTCCTGCTGGGCGGACGGGCCTCCGAGCGGCTGATCTTCGATGGCGACGTCTCGACGGGAGCGGCCGATGACCTCGTGCGCGCGACCGAGATCGCCATGGAAATGGTGACGAAGTACGGGATGGATCGAACGGTCGGTCAACGCACCTACGCGCCCAGGCCGCAGATCTTCATGCCGGCGACGCAGGATGCCGTCGTCAGCGCGTCGGAGGCGACGGGACGCGAAATCGATCTCGCCGTGCGGCAGTTGATCGATGAGGGAGCCGATCGCGCCTACCAGATCCTCGAGCGGCGTCGTGCGGAACTCGAGGCCGGTGTTGAGTTGCTGATCGCGCAGGAAACCTTGACGGCGGAGCAATTTGCTCCGTTGCGCGCAGCCCGACCGGCGGGCGACGGCAAAGCCGCTGCCTGACCACGTTGGTTTCGTCGTGCCCCGACGCGAACCCTGGCAGAGCTTCGGCTTGCTTTCCATATTGATGGTAACAACCCGCTCTCACGGCCCCGCAGGAGAAAACGATGTTCTCTGTCCCTCGAAAGCCGCGTGGCGAACCGGGCGATCAAGCTGATGAGGCGCCGGGTTTGATCGATCAGGACCAGGTTGATGTCGAGCGTGACGCGCCGCTCGGCGAGAATGAGCCGGTCGAACGCGAGCCGCGTGAGACGCCGGAGCGGCCATCGTTCGAAGAGTGATGCGCGCGTGATCCCGTGTGGCTAGAGCGCCGCCAGGAATCTTCTGGGCCTCCGCGCGTAGCGGGTGCCAGCGTTGCAATTTCGGATCAGACGATCGGCCGTTCGATTTGCGCGGGATCAACGCGAGGTGCCCGGCGGGCTGGCTCAGTTGGCAGAGGAAAAAAGGAGCTACGCGGATGGCCCGCTTCATTGCCCGGTTTTACAAGCGTGTGCTCGGCGAGAACGGCCAGATGGGCGACGTCTGCCAATGTACGGTGGACCTCGACGTCTCGGACGACGCGCAAGCAGTAGACACTGCCAAGCAAAAATTCTGCGAGATGCACGGGGTTCGTGATTGGACCCTGCACGCCGACCGGCTCGAGGTGAAGCCGGCCGATTTTCCGTCCTAGGAAGGTTCGCGCGGCATTTTCGGCTAGCCATCATTCCGGGGCGCACGCAAAGGCGCGAACCCGGAATCCATCTCACCATCTGCCTGCGCAGCGGCCGAATAGATTCCGGGCCTGCGTGCCATTGCCCGCATCCCGGAATAACCGTTGCGTTCGGCCAACGCTCGTTACGGACAGGGATGACGGTAGCCGTCAGTGCCGAGATAGGTACCGGAGGCGGGATCGTAGGAGCGGAAGCGCTGCGCGCAGTAGGCTTGGGCGTTAGCCGCCTCTGCTTGGCTGGATGCAATGGCACCGCCGATGATGGCGCCGGCGGCAAGTCCACCAAGCACGGCAGCGCCGGTTCCGTATCCACCCCCGTACCCGCGTCGGTATCCATAGTGCCGGTAGCCGGGACCGCCATGCCAGCGGCGGTATTGTACCTGCTGTGCTGCAGACTCCTGCACCATGGGGGACGGCATCATGGGCGCGGCTCGAACAGGTAGGGATGCCGACAACGTCAGCGCTGTGGCGGCGGCAATCAGGAAAATCCTACGCATGTTCACGGCTTGCTCCTTTTCTTGTTAAGTTGGGAACACAACGGCCGTGCTGCCGGACGGTTCCCCGGGGACTTCCCGCTCCCGACGTCAGAAAGTCGGCGATGGGCCGGTTGTCAGTACAAGATTCCCATCCTGGGGTCATCACCGATCGGACCGCTGGTTGGAGGTCGTTGTCGTGTGACCCGCTTCGGGGTCCGGATGCTTTTTTGGGCCGAAAACGCCAGGATTTGCCGAAACTTTCAGCGCGCCCGATCGCGTTTGCCGGGCTACCTAGTGGGCGAGGGGATCGCTTCACGGTCGTGAGGCGGACGCGCGAGGGAGGATGACCAACATGGTCGAAGCGGCACGAGTTTCCCAGGCTAGTCTGCCGGTGATCGATATCTCCGGCCTTTCGTCGCCCGACCCGTCGGATCGCAAGGCGGTTGCCGCCAAGCTTCGTGGGGCCTGTCTGTATAACGGCTTTTTCTACATCGCCAACCACGGGATTGATGAAGCGCTCGTTGCCAACGTCTTCGCGGAGGCGGCCGCCTTCTTCGATCTGCCGGCGGAGATAAAGGCTGAGGTCGACAAGTCGCGCTCGAAGGCCAATCGCGGCTATGAGCCGCTGCAGGGCCAGACGTTGGAGCCCGGCGCGCCGCCGGATCTCAAGGAGGGCTATTATGTCGGGCCCGAGCACGCGGCGGATGATCCACGCGTGCTCGCCGGCATGTTCAATCACGGCGCCAACCAATGGCCGGCATCGCGGCCGAACTTCAAGCCGGTGATGGAAGCCTATCTCGACGTGATGCTGGATCTGTCGGCGCGGATGATGGGTGGCATCGCGCTCTCGCTCGATCTGCCCGAAGACTACTTTGCGGGTTATTGCACCGACGCGATGGCGACGGTTCGATTGCTGCACTATCCGCCGCAGCTTGCCAACGGCAATCCGGATCAGAAGGGCGCCGGTGCGCACACCGATTTCGGCGGGCTGACGCTGCTTCGCCAGGGTGACGTCGGCGGCCTGCAGGTCTGGGACCAGGCCACCGGCGGCTGGATCCATGCCGACCCGGTGCCCGGCACGTACGTCGTCAATCTCGGTGACATGATCGCGCGCTGGACCAACGACAAATACCGCTCGACCCTGCATCGCGTGGTCAACGTGTCCGGCCGCGAGCGCTATTCGGTGCCGTTCTTCTACACCGGCAATTACGCGCACAAGGTCGAATGCATCCCGACCTGCCTTGCGGCCGGCGAGCAGCCGAAATATCCGCCTGTAACGGTCGAGGAGCATATGCGCGCGATGTACAAGCGGACCTACAAGTAGTCCGTCGTCGCCATGGCCCCATCCACGCGTTACACCTTCATCCTGATCCACGGCGCCTGGCAGGGCGCCTGGGCCTGGGAGACCATCGTTCCGCGCCTGAAGGCGCTCGGTCATGAGGCGATCGCCGTCGACCTGCCGGGCAACGGCCACAACCCGTTGCCTCCGGAACAGGTCAATCTCGAACGCTATGCCGCGCACGTCGTCGACATCATCGACAGGACCGAAGGTCCGATCATCATGGTGGGGCACAGCATGGGCGGCACCGCTGCCGCGCAGGCCAGCGAGTTGCGGCCCGATCGAATCGCGCTTGCGATCTTCCTCTGCGCGTTCATGCTACCCGACGGGATGTCCGTGCTGCAGTTCTACGAGCGCTATCTGGAGCCGTGGATGCGCGGCGCGCATGCGCGTGTCACCTATGATGAGGCGGGCCTGCTGTCGCGCATCGATCCGGCTTCAGCGGTCGAGGTATTCTACCAGAAGGCCGATCGCGCCTTGGCCGAAGCCGCGGCGCTTCGCCTGACGCCGCAGCCCGAAGGCGGCCGCCGCTCGCAACTGAAGCTGTCGCCGGAGCGCTTCGGCACCGTGCCGCGCGTCTATATCGAGGCACGCGAGGATCGCTCGGTGCACCTGCCGCTGCAGCGGAAGATGCTGGAATTGTCGCCGTGCCTTGAGGTCTACGGCCTCGACAGCGATCACGCGCCGCAGCTCTCGCAGCCGGATGAACTGGTCGCGCTGTTCATGAGGGCGGTCGCCGAGCACGCCCGCACGCTGTGATGGATATTTCGACCGCGCTTCACTCGCGGCGGGCAGATCGATGCTTCATTTGTGAGCAAATGGTGCTCATTTCACTTCGTTGACAGCACTTTCACGCCACCTATCCTGACTGCACTTCCGGCGACCTGAAGAGATCAGATGAAGCCCTCCATCTTTGGCTACAAGGCGCCAACCTCAATCGAGGAGGCGATCGGCATTCTGGCCGGCGACCCCGATGCGGTCGTGCTCGCCGGAGGGCAGACATTGTTGCCTGCGATGAACTTTCGAGCCGCCAATCCGTCGACGCTGGTGGATATCCAGCATGTGGCAGGCCTCCGCGGCATCGAGGTCGGCGGCGAAATCATTGCCGTGAAAGCGATGGCGCGCCATCGCGAATTCGAGCTTGATGCTGATGTTGCGCGCGCCAACCCGCTGGTTGCCGAAGTGATGCAACATGTCGCGCACGTGCCGATCCGCAATCGCGGCACGGTGGTCGGCAGTCTCTGCCATGCCGATCCCTCCGCCGAAATGCCACTGCTGCTGGTGCTACTCGGCGGCTCCGTGATCGCGCAGGGGCCGTCAGGGCGGCGCGAGATATCAGCGGAAGACTTCTTCCAGTCGTTCCTCACCACGGCGCGGGAACGCGACGAGATCATCATTGAGGCGCGCTTTCCGGTGCTGCCGAAAGGCGCCGGATGGGCGTTCGACGAGGTGACGCGCCGTCATGGCGACTACGCGATTGCCGGCGTCGGCTGCGTGCTGTCGCTCGACGATCGCGGCCGCGCGTCGCGCGTGCAGCTTGCGGCCTGCGGCATTGCCGATACGCCGGTGCGGCTGAAGGCGGCCGAGGAGATCCTTACAGGTACCACGCTCGGCACATCGGACCTCGACGCTGCGGTAGCAGCTTCCGCTGCCGCCGTGACCCAGCCTGACGAGATGCACGTGTCCCAAGCCTATCGCCGCAGGGCGCTCGGCACACTTGTCCGCAGGATGGTGATGACCGCCGCGCAGCGCGCCAGGCAAATGGAGACCGCCTGATGGCGCGAACGATGAAGGCCGCGATCCCCGACCGCTCCACCGATGCGGAAATCGAGGTGTCGATGACGGTCAACGGCGAAGTCGTCAATCGCAGCGTCAGCATCCGTATGCTGCTCAGCGATTTCCTGCGGCATGAGCTGGGGCTGACCGGCACCCATGTCGGCTGCGAGCACGGCGTCTGCGGTTGCTGCACGGTGCTGATCAACGGCAAGGCCGGCCGCTCCTGCCTGACGCTGGCGGTGCAGGCGAACGGCTACGACATCAGAACCATCGAGTCGGTGGCCGGCGCCGACGGCACGCTGCATCCGGTGCAGCAGGCGTTCAAGGAGTGCCACGGCCTGCAATGCGGCTATTGCACGCCGGGCATGGTGATGAACATCGTCGCCCGCTTCGAGGAGCCGGGAAAGCTCGATCTTTCCGACGAGGGCATCAGGGATCTGCTCTCGGGCAATCTCTGTCGCTGCACCGGTTATCTCAACATCATTGCCGCGGTGCGGCGCGCCGCCGAACTGCTCGGACGGGCCTGATGTCGACACGCCAGTTCGGAGCCCGCGTCGAGCGCAATATCGATCCCAAGCTGCTGCGGGGCGAGGGCGCTTTCGTCGACGACATTCCGCTGCCGGATGCGCTGCACGTCGCTTTCCTGCGCAGCCCGCATGCGCGGGCGCGGATCATCTCCATCGACACGACGGCCGCGAAGCGCCATCCGGGCGTCGCGGCGGTCTATACCAGCGACGATATCGGCCCGCTCGACGTCGAGATGCCGCTGTTGATCCCGCACCCCTCGATGAAGAATCCGAAGACGCAGCGCCCGCTGGCGCGCGGCGATGTCCATTATGTCGGGCAGACCGTGGCAATGGTGGTCGCGGTCGACCGCTATACCGCCGAAGACGCGGCAGCCCTGATCGAGGTCGAGTACGCGCCGTTGCCGCTCGAAATGGATCTGGCGAAGGCGCTGACGGACGGTGCGCCGCTCGTGCATGCCGATGTGCCGAACAATCTGGCGGCGCATTTCGTTCAGACCAGCGGCAATCCGGATGACGCCTTTGCGCGCGCCGAGCACGTCATCAAGATCACCGTCCAGGTCGACCGTTCGACCGCGGCGCCAATGGAATGCCGCGCGGTCGCGGCGCGCTGGGACGCGGTATCAGGCGAACTCACGGTGTGGGACGGCACGCAGGCGCCGATCTCGGTGCGCGGCGGGCTTGCGTCCGTGTTCGAGCTCGACGAGGACAAGGTCCGCGTCATCGCGCCCGATGTCGGCGGCGGCTTTGGGCAGAAGGTTCTGCTGTTCTACCCGGACGAACTGCTGGTGCCGATGGCGGCGATGCGGCTCGGTCGCCCGGTGAAATATATCGAGGATCGCCGCGAGAACTTTCTGGGTTCCTCGCAGGAGCGGACGCAAATCCACACCATCGAGCTGGCGGCACTGAAGACCGGCGAGGTGATCGGCCTGCGCGATTTCTTCCTGCACGATACCGGCGCTTTCATTCCCTATGGCATCGCGGTGGCGCAGGTCGCTTCCACCTCGATCGCGGGGCCGTACCGCATCCCCAACATCTTCGTTGAGTTCAAGGCGGTCTATACGCCGACCGTGCAGGTGACGCCCTATCGCGGCTGCGGCCGGCCGCAGGCCTGCTTTGCGATCGAGCGCGCGATGGATCAGCTCGCCGAAGAGCTTGGGCTCGATCGCTTCGAGATCCGCCGCCGTAATCTCATCGCCGAGCACCAGTTTCCCTACGAGCGCGAGGGGCTATTGTTCGCGGACGGTCTCAAGGTGACGCTCGACAGCGGCCAATATGGCAAGGCGCTCGCGATGGCGGCAGCCGAACTCGGCGCCGAGGATTTTGCATCCGAGCAGGCCAAGGCGCGCGCCGAAGGGCGTTATCTCGGCCTCGGGCTCGCCTGCTATGTCGAGGGGACCGGGCTCGGTCCCTACGAGGGCGGCCACATCAAGATTCACCCGATCACCGGCAAGGTCTACGTCAACACCGGCCTCAGCACCCAGGGGCAGGGGCACGACACGGTGTTCGCGCAGATCGTCGCCGACCAGCTCGGGGTCAGTCCGCAGGACGTCATCGTGGTCGAGGGCGACACCAAGGCGTTCGACTGGGGCGTGGCGACCTTTGCGAGCCGCGCCGCCGTCGTCAGCGGCAATGCGATCCACAAGACCGCGCTCACCGTGCGCAAGAAGGTGATCGAGGCCGCCGCCAACATGCTGGATGTCGATCCGGACCAGATAGAGCTGCGCGATTCCGCGGCCTGGGTGAAAGGCTCGAACCGCTTCGCGCCGCTGGCCGCGATCGCGACCGCGAGCAATCCGCTGCGCTATGCTTTCAACAAGGCCGCGCAGGCGGCGACGCAATTCGCGCCGGCGAGCAAGCATGACGGCCCGCCGCTTGCCGACGGCCAGGCGCCGGGACTGGAGGCCACCGACTACTACAGCCCGTCGCAATCCACCTGGGCCTATGGCGTCCATGGCGCGATCGTCGAGGTCGATCCGGGTCTGTGCACGGTCAAGATCAGGAAATACGTCTGCATCCACGATTGCGGCAACATGATCAATCCGATGATCGTGGAGGGGCAGGTGCTCGGCGGCATCGCGCAGGGGATCGGCGGCGCGCTCTATGAGCATCTCGACTACCAGGCCGACGGCAATCTCGCTAATGCCAGCCTGATGGACTTCCTCGTGCCTTATGCGACCGAAATTCCCAACGTCTCGATCCTGCACCTGGAGACGCCGACGCCACTCAATCCGCTCGGCGTCAAGGGCGTCGGCGAAGCCGGCTGCATCGCCGTCGGCGCCGTCGTCGCCTCAGGCGTCGAGGACGCGCTGCGTCCGTTCGGCGCGCTCAAATTCCACCAGGTGCCATTGTCGCCGAACATGATCTCGCGCGCGCTGGAAGAGGTGGGGCACTGAGTAGTGGCCCGTTCAGTGGCTTCATCCTTCGAGACGGCCGCTGCGCGGCCTCCTCAGAGCCTGACCGAAAAAGGGTGAGCGGTTTTGGCGGGCCTGTGATTCCTTCGGATTTGCAAAGATTCGAGGGAGGACACCATGCCGTGGACCAAAGCCGCTCGTCTCCAGTATCAGCGCAG
>NZ_JADYVX010000003.1 GCF_020194175.1 Bradyrhizobium sp. BRP22
TGCTCAACATTGCGTCAGCGGCCATAGCCGGCTTCCACACCCTGATCTTCTGCCCAAAAGCTAGGATCTGTCCGGAATTGAGCGCGCCAGCCTAGCCGGACGCTCAAAACTATTCTTGCCCAGTCTCGCAGCGTAATCCGGGGAAGAACGTGCACGCTGTCGGCCCCGGATTGCGCTGCGCTCCACCCGGGCTACGGCCGTTAGCTCTTCTGCGCGTAGAGCAGCGGCACCGCGGAATCCACGATCACCTCGACCAGGCTCGTGCCCTCATGCGACAATCCGCGCTTCAGCGCGCCCGCAAGCTCCGCGGCCTTCGTCACGCGTGCGGCGTCGCAGCCCATGCCTTCGGCGATCCTGACGAAATCGAGATCAGGCAATTCCAGTCCCGGCACGTTCCGCACCTGCATGACCTGGCTGAACGAGCGCATCGCGCCGTAGCCTGAATTGTTGATCACCACCACGGTCATGGGCAGTTTCCGCTGCGCCGCGGTCCATAGCGCCTGGATCGAATACATTGCCGAGCCGTCGCCGATCAGGCAGACCACGCGACAATTGGTGCGGCCAAGCGCCATGCCGACAGCGGCCGGCAGGCTGTAGCCGAGGCCGCCGCTCGCCATCGTGTAGAAACTGTCCTGCCCGCGCATCGGCATGAACTTCTGCATCGCCGGGCGATGCGACGGCACCTCTTCCACCAGCACATCGTCCGGCCCCATCGCGGCCGAAAGCGAATGCATCAGGAATTCAGCGGAGATCGGATCGCCGGCCGCGGGCGCTGGCGGCAATGTGCGGCCCGCCGGCATGGCGCGTTTTGTCTCGGGCAACAGTTCGAGCAGCATCGCAAGCGAAGGCCGCATCGTGCCGATGATGCTGTTGCCCGCCGGCGTGAACGACGCGGCGCTTGCATCGTCGGTGATCTGGAACAACGTGGTCGCGCCATCGAAGATCGCGGCGTGACCCTCGACATGGAAGGTGAATACGGGCGCTCCGATCACGACCACGAGGTCGTGCCCGCGCAGCGCCTCCGATAATTGCCCGGGGGACGCGTGCAGGAAGCCTGCGAATTGCGGATGCCGCTCGGGGAAGGAGCAGCGCGCCGCGAACGGGCTCACCCATACCAAAGCCTTGGCTTTCTCCGCGACCTTGACCATGAGATCGACCGCCTGCGCGCGGTCGACGGCGGGGCCGACGACGAGGGCAGGGTGCTTGCTCTCGGCGAGCGCCGCAACCAGCGCCTTCATCGCCGCCGGATCAGGCCCGATGTCGCGGCTGACGTTGCGGGCCTCGACCGGCTGGGTCGGCCGGTTCCAGTCGTCGACCGGCACCGAAACGAAGGTCGGCCCGCAGGGCGGCTGCATCGCGATGTAATAGGCGCGCGCGATCGCGCCCGGCACGTCCTCGGGCCGCGCCGGCTCGACTGCCCATTTCACGTAAGGCTGCGGAAATTCGGTGGCGCGCTCGGCATAGAGGAATGGCTGCAGCGGCAGGATCGAGCGCGCCTGCTGGCCCGCGGTGATCACGATCGGCGTTTGGTTGCGATAGGCGTTGAAGACGTTGCCGAGCGCGTGGCCGACCCCGGCCGCCGAATGCAGATTGACGAAACCGGCGTTCCGCGTCGCCTGCGCATAGCCGTCGGCCATGCCGACCACGGAAGCCTCCTGCAGGCCCAGCACATAGTCGATGTCGTCGGGCCAGTCGCTCAGGAACGGCAATTCGGTCGAGCCGGGATTGCCGAACACCTTGTTGATGCCGAAGGCGCGGAGCAGGCCGAACGTCGCGTCCTTGACGCTGACGGCTTTGCTGTTCGTGGCGGCCGGCTTGCGCGACGACATCAGGCGATTCTCCCAATTTTATTGTTTTACTCCGTCATTGCGAGCGCAGCGAAGCAATCCATCTATCCGCACCTGGAGGCATGGATTGCTTCGCTGCGCTCGCAATGACGACTTTCTACCACATCGCCGTGCCCTTCATGGTCGGCTGCCCATCGGAATTGGCGGTCCACAGTTCCAGGCCCTCGCCATTCTCATTGGCGTTGACCGAGAACTCGCTGCCCTCGAACAGCGGCTGCACGCCGCGATAGACGAACTTCTTCGGCGGCTGGCCGCCATGAAGCCTGGCCGCCAGTTCGACGATGAGCGCGGCCTGCAGCGGTCCGTGGAAGATCAGGCCGGGATAGCCCTCGACCTTGGTGACGTAGTCGCGGTCGTAATGGATGCGGTGGCCGTTGAAGGTCAGCGCCGAATAGCGGAACAGCAGCACCGGATCGGCCATGTGGCTCTCGCGGTGCTTTGCGACCGGCGGCGAGGGCGGAGCCTTCGCAGGTGCGGCCGGCTGCGTGCTGGTCATCTCGCGATAGACCATATCCTGCCGTTCGCGGATCGCGAGCCCGCGCGGCGTCGTCACCTCGTGCTGCACCGAGACGAAGCACAGTGTGCCGGTCGAGCCGGTCTTCAGCGTGACATCGGAGATGCGCGAGACGCGCTTCGGCTCGTCGCCGACGCGCAGCGCGTCGAGGAATTCAAGCTCGCCGCCGGCCCACATCCTCCGCGGCAGCGGCACCGGCGGCAGGAAGCCGCCGCGGGTCGGGTGGCCGTCGGGACCGAGCTCCGACATCGGAAACACCGGCTGCGCCAGGCACCAATGCACCGTGAACGGCGCGGCATCGCCCGCCTTGGGCTCGCCGATCTCCTGGAACAGCGTCGCGCGCAGGCCTTTCACGAGCTGCGCGGTGACGCTGTCGGAGGCTTCGCTGGTGCGGCCGATCCATTGCCTGAGATGCTCGAGGTCGAGTTTTTCGCTCATGACTGTGCTCGCGCGGGAGAGATCTTGTTAGCGCTGGTCTGTTCGCCGATCGCCGGCACCGCACCATAATGGCGCGGCTCGCCGACGAAGATCGCGGCCGGCGCCGGATAGGTCACTCGACCGTTCGGCGTGTCGACCTCGATTCGGCGCAGGTGCGGATGGTGCGCGAGATCGTCCATGGTGTTGACCTCGGCGAAGGCAATGTCGGCGTCCGCAAGCTTCCGCAACAGCTCGTCACGTGTCAGCTTCGCGAAGGCGTCGCCGACGGTCTGATCGGTCAGCGCGCGGTTGCGCACCCGCTCGACCATGTTGGCGAAGCGCGGATCGCTCGGCAGGTCCGGCTGGCCCAGCACCTCGGCGCACAGCTTCTTCCATTCCCGCTCGCTCTGGATCGAGATCAGGATCTCCTTGCCGTCCCTGGAGCGGAACACGCCGTAGGGCGCGATCGAGGGATGGGCGAGGCCCATGCGCTTCGGCGGCTTGCCGTCCTCGGCATTGAGCAGCGGCACGGTGAGCCAGTCCGCCATCACGTCGAACATGGAGATGCGGATGTCGGCGCCCACGCCGGTGCGGCCGCGTGCGATCAAGGCTTCCAGGATCGCGGCATGCGCGGTCGCGCCGGTCGCGACATCGACGATCGACATGCCGACGCGCGAGGCACCCTCCGGCCCGCCGGTGATCGAGGCAAGCCCGCTCTCGGCCTGGATCAGGAGATCATAGGCCTTGCGATTGGCATACGGCCCTTCATCGCCATAGCCCGTGATGGTGCAGCAGATCAGCTTCGGATAATCCTTGCGCAGCCGCGCGAGCGAGAAGCCTAGCTTGTCCATCGAGCCGGGCTTCAAATTCTGCAGCAGCACGTCGGCGCCGGCGATCAGTTCCTCCAGCGCGGCGCGGCCTTCCCTGGTCGCAAGATCGACCACGACCGAATCCTTGCCGCGGTTGAGCCAGACGAAATAGCTGCTCTGGCCCTTGGCGGCGGCGTCATAGCCGCGGGCGAAATCGCCTTCGGGGCGTTCAATCTTGATCACATGCGCGCCGGCATCGGCCAGGCGCGAGGAGCAGAACGGTGCGGCGACCGCCTGTTCGACGGCGATGACTGTCAGTCCCTCGAGCGGCAGCATGCGTCTTTCCTCAGTACGAACGCGGCATGCCAAGCACATGCTCTGCGACAAAGGACAGGATCAGATTGGTCGAGATCGGCGCCACCTGGTAGAGCCGGGTCTCGCGGAACTTGCGCTCGACGTCGTATTCCTCGGCAAAGCCGAACCCGCCATGGGTCTGCACGCAGGCATTGGCCGCTTCCCACGATGCATCCGCCGCCAGCATCTTGGCCATGTTGGCCTCGGCGCCGCAATCGAGTCCGGCCTCGTATTTGCGCGTCGCTTCCTTCACCATCAATTCGGCCGCGCGCATCGAGGCGTAGGCTTTCGCAATCGGGAACTGGATTCCCTGGTTCTGGCCGATCGGCCGGCCGAACACGGCGCGCTCCTTGGCATAGTTGGTCGCTTTCGCGATGAACCATTTGGCGTCGCCGATGCATTCGGCCGCGATCAGGATGCGCTCGGCATTCATGCCAGAGAGGATGTAGCGAAAGCCCTTACCCTCGTCGCCGATCAAATTCTCCGCGGGCACCCGCATGTCGGTGAAGAACACTTCCGTCGTCGCGTGGTTCATCATGGTCCTGATGGGGCGGATTTCCAGCCCCTTGCCCTTGACCTCGCGCATGTCGACGATGAACACCGACAGACCGTCGGTGCGTTTCTTGGCCTGCTCCTTCGGCGTGGTGCGCACGAGCAGGATCATCAGGTCGGAATGCTCGGCGCGGCTGGTCCAGATCTTCTGGCCGTTGACGACGTAGTGGTCGCCATCCTTCCGCGCGAACGTCTTCAGCGACGACGTGTCGGTGCCGCTGGTCGGCTCGGTCACGCCAAAGGCCTGCAGCCGCAACTCGCCGCTCGCAACCTTCGGCAGATATTTCGCCTTCTGCTCGGCATTGCCGTGCCGCAGCACCGTGCCCATCGTGTACATCTGCGCATGGCAGCCGCCGCCATTGCAGCCGGCGCGCTGGATCTCCTCCAGGATCGCCGCGGCTGCCGAAAGCTTCAATCCCGCGCCGCCATATTCCTCGGGGATCAACACCGAGAGATAGCCCGCCTGCGTCAGCGCCTCGACGAATTCCTTCGGATAGGCCATCTGCCGATCGAGCTTGCGCCAGTATTCGCCGGGAAACTGCGCGCAGAGCTTTGCCACCGCATCGCGGATGTCGGAATAGTCGTCATGCTGTTCTGGTGCGGTCATCGGAAATCACCGGCGCGTTCGTTCAAGGGAAGGTGGATTTGAATGCTCGGCGGACCGTTGTGGCGCCGGCGTAAACTCCCTATGCTCTTTTGTTATAGCGTATGAAGTAGCATTCCAAGATTGGCAAGCATGGATTTCCGCCAGCTTAGGACGTTTACCTGCGTCGCGGAACTCGGGAGCCTGAGCAAGACCTCCGACACGCTGCGCATAGCTCAGCCGGCGCTGAGCCGGCAGATCAAGCTGCTCGAGCACGAGCTGCGCGCTGAATTGTTCACGCGGAACGGCCGCGGCATGGTGCTGACCGATGCCGGACGCCTGCTGCTCGCGCGCACCTCCGGCATCGTCCGCCAGGTCGACCAGATTCGCGACGACATCCAGTCCGCACAGGGCCCGCCGTCGGGTCGCGTGGTGCTCGGCCTGGTGCCGACAGTGAGCTGCGTGCTGTCGGCGCGCTTCGCCCGCCGCTGCGTGGAAAATTTCCCGGGCATTTCGCTGCGGATCGTCGAGAGCTACAGCGGCCATTTGATCGAATGGCTGCACCGCGGCGAGATGGATCTGTCGATCATCTACGGCCGCACCGCGGACCTGCATCTGGCGGCGCAGCCGCTCGGCCGCGACCAGATCGTCGCCGTCGGTCCTCGCGGCTGCGGCCTGTCGCGCAAGAAGCAGGTCGAGATCGGCTGGCTGCTGCGCCAGCGCCTGGTGCTGCCCAGTCATTCGCATGGGCTGCGCGCCCTCATCGAGCACGCCGCGGCGCTCAAGAAGATCAAGCTCAACGTCCAGCTCGAGGCGGATTCGTTCCGCGTGCTCACCAGCCTGGTCGAGGAGGGTCTCGGCTTTGCGCTGTTGCCGCCGTCCTCGGTGCGGGGCGAAGTCGCCGACGGCCGGCTGGAAACGGCGGCGATCTCAAAGCCGCTGTCGCGCGAACTCGTCATTGCCTCTCCGGTCGACCGCCCGGCCTCGATCGCGACCACTGCCGTCACCACGCTATTGCGCGAGGAGGTCGCCGCCTGCCGCAAGGAAGGCCTGTGGGACATCAAGCTGGCGTAAAGCCATTGCGGCAACATGCGCAGCAATGCAGCAAGGCTTAAGCCAGGCGCGCGCGATATTCCCTTCGCATCTGGCTCACCCTGTCATGCCGGGTTTTTATAACGGCGCTGTTGCCCCTCATGGTGAGGAGCGCGCAGCGCGTCTCGAACCATGAGGCCCCGCCGGTGGCCTCACCCTTCGAGACGGTCGCTGCGCGACCTCCTCAGGGTGAGGGGACAGAGTTGTGTGCGCGGCTCTCTCCACGTCATTGCGAGCGAAGCGAAGCAATCCATCTCTCCGCGCGCGGAACCATGGATTGCTTCGTCGCTTCGTTCCTCGCAATGACGGAGGCGCTGTCCGTTACCCCGGAATACGCACCGGCAGGGTCTCGTAGCCCTTGATGAAGCTGGAATAGATCCGCTTCGGCTCGCCGACCACCTCGATGCGATCGAAGCGTTTCAGCATCTCCTCCCAGACGATCTTCAATTGCAGCTCGGCGAGCCGCATGCCGACACAGCGGTGGATGCCGAAGCCGAACGACAGGTGCGTGCGCGGCCGCGCCCGGTCGATGATGAATTCGTTGGGACGGTCGATCACTTCCTCGTCGCGGTTGCCGGACACGTACCACATCACGACGCGATCGCCCTTTTTGATCGTCTTGCCGCCGAGCTCGGTGTCCTGAAGCGCCGTGCGCCGCATATGGGCGAGCGGCGTCTGCCAGCGGATCACCTCCGGCACCATCGAGTCGATCAAACCAGGATTTTCCCTGAGCTTGTCGTACTGCTCCGGATTCTCGTTCAGCGCCAGCACTGAGCCGGTCATGGTGTTGCGCGTGGTGTCGTTGCCGCCGACGATGAGCAGGATGAGATTGCCCATGAGATTGTCGCGGTCCATGTGCCGCGTCGCGTCGCTATGGGCCATCATCGACAACAGATCGTTGCGCGGCGGCGCGTTGACGCGCTCGTTCCAGAGCCTGGCGAAATAGGCGTAGCATTCGTCCATCTCCTGCCGCCGCTGTTCCGGCGAGTCCACGATGCCGCTCTTGGGCAGCGCGGTGGCGACGTCGGACCAGCGTGTCAGCTTGCGCCGCTCTTCCCAAGGGAAGTCGAACAGCGTCGCCAGCATCTGGGTGGTCAGTTCGATCGAGACCCTTTCGACGAAGTTGAAGGTCTCGTTGCGCGGCAGGCCGTCCAGCACCTTTTGCGACCGCTGGCGGATCAGCTTCGCAAGCTCGTCAAGATGCGTCGGCGTGAACATCGGCGACACCGTCTTGCGCTGCGCCGAGTGCTTCGGCTGGTCCATCGCGATGAAGCTCGGCCAGTCATAGCCGACCGGCATGTCGCGGATGCCGATGCCGCCTAGGCGGGCATCGGAGGAGAAGATGCCGTGATTGGTGTCGACATGCATGATGTCGTTGTATTTGGTGACCGACCAGTACGGCTCGATCGGCGCGTTGGTGCAGTAATGCACCGGCTCTTCCTTGCGCAGCCGCTCGAACCAGGGCCACAGGGTGTCGTTCTGGAACAGCCTCGGCGCGCCGGGATGGAAATCCTTCAGCGGCGTCGAATAGGCCTCCTCCCGCGCCTGGCGCATAAGCTCGTTCTTGTCGACCCTGACTGCAGTCTGGACGTTCATCGCTGTCAGCTCCTTGGAAGCGCTAGCCCGCGATGCGGACCGGCAGCGTCTCATATCCCTTGATGAAGCTCGAATACACGCGCTTCGGCTCCTCCACCACCTCGATCGTATCGAAGCGCTTCAGGATCTCTTCCCAGATGATCTTCAACTGCAATTCGGCAAGTCTGAGGCCGACGCAGCGATGGATGCCGAAGCCAAACGAAATGTGAGTGCGTGGACGGGCGCGGTCAATGATGAATTCATAGGGACGCTCGATCACTTCTTCGTCGCGATTGCCCGAGACGTACCACATCACAACCTTGTCACCTTTCTTGATCCGCTTGCCCCGGAACTCGATGTCCTCGATCGCGGTGCGGCGCATATGCGCCAGCGGCGTCTGCCAGCGGATCACCTCCGGCACGAAACTGTCGATCAGGTCGGGGTTCTGCTTCAGCTTGCGATACTGCTCCGGATTCCGGTTCAGCGCATAGATGCTGCCGGAGAGGGTGTTGCGCGTGGTGTCGTTGCCGCCGACGATCAGCAGGATCAGATTGCCGAGGAAGTTCTTCGGATCCATGTCGCGTGTTGCCGGGCTGTGCGCCATCATCGAGAGCAGGTCGCTCTTCGGCGGCTGCTCGATCCGCTCTTTCCACAGCCGCGAGAAATAGCTGGCGCATTCCATCAGCTCGGCCTGCCGCTCGTCCTCGGTCGCGACCAGCCCGCCGGCGCCCGGAAGGGTGGTGGCGACGTCGGACCAGCGGGTCAGCTTGCGCCGCTGCTCCCAGGGGAAATCGAACAGCACGGCCAGCATCTGTGTGGTCAGTTCGATCGAGACCCTGTCGACCCAGTCGAACACCTCGCCGCGCGGCAGATTGTCGAGGCATTCGCTCGAGCGCTTGCGGATGTTGATCGCGAGCTGGTCGAGATGGGTCGGCGTGAACATCGGCGCCACGGTCTTGCGCTGGGCGCCGTGGCGCGGCTGGTCCATCGCGATGAAGCTCTCGCGGCGCAGGTCGGGGGCGATGTCGCGGATGGTGATGCCGCCGAGCGAGGCGGCGGAGGAGAACACCGAATGGTTGGTCTCGATTTCCATGATGTCGTTATATTTGGTCACCGACCAATAGGGCCCGAACAGGCTGTCCCGGCAGTAGTGCACCGGCTCTTCCCGGCGCAGCCGGTCGAAATAGGGCCAGAACGAATCGGTGCGGAACAGTTCGGGGTCGCCGGGGTCGAATTGCTCCAGCGGGATCGAATAGGCGCGCTCGCGGGCGGCCTCCCGGGTTTCGTTCTCGAGGCGATCGATCGTCCCGTGCATGGCGCATCTCCCTGGATCGACCCGGAGCGGTTGTTCCGCCGGGCGCATTTTTGGGGAATTACAACCTGCCGCGCCGCGCAGGGCAAGCGCGAGTTTGGCACATTTGGCCGCATCGGATTCCACCTCGCCCCATTTGCGGACCAAGACGAGCGGAATTCAAACGCAGTTTGAATTCCGGGTGGGGATCAGCCTTCGCCACTCGGGCAGCGCAACTTGTGGCAAACCCCCCATCCCAGCCTTCCCCCTTTCAGGGGGAAGGAGCCTGAGATGGAGCCCGTGACAACGGGGCCGGCAGCGAATAAGCCTAGGAGCAACAAGCCACTCTGCCGGAGGTCGCCCGACATGATTCCCAACGCGCAACGGATGTTCAATTTCGACCTGGGCGAGACCGCGGATGCGATCCGCGAGACAGTTTTCGATTTCGCCAGCAACGAGGTCGGCCCCCGCGCCGCCGAGATCGACCGCACCAACCAGTTTCCGCGCGATCTCTGGCCGAAGATCGGCGCGCTCGGGCTGCATGGCATCACGGTCGAGGAGGAATATGGCGGCTCCGGCCTCGGCTATCTCGAGCACTGCATTGCGGTGGAGGAGATCTCCCGCGCTTCCGCTTCGGTCGGCCTGTCCTATGGCGCCCATTCCAACCTCTGCGTCAACCAGATCCGCCGCAACGGCAACGAGGCGCAGAAGCGGAAATATCTGCCCAGGCTGATCTCGGGCGAGCATGTCGGTTCGCTCGCAATGTCGGAGCCGGGCGCCGGAAGCGACGTGGTCTCGATGAAGACCCGCGCCGAGAAGAAGGGCGACCGCTTCGTGCTCAACGGCAACAAGATGTGGATCACCAACGGCCCCGTCGCCGATACGCTGGTGGTCTATGCCAAGACCGATCCGAATGCGGGCCCGCGCGGCATCACGGCCTTCATCATCGAGAAGGGCATGAAGGGATTCTCCACCGCGCAGAAGCTCGACAAGCTCGGCATGCGCGGCTCCGACACCTGCGAGCTGGTGTTCGAGGATTGCGAGGTGCCGGAGGAGAACGTGCTCGCCGAGGTTGGCCGCGGCGTCAACGTGCTGATGAGCGGCCTCGACTATGAGCGCGTGGTGCTGGCGGCGGGGCCGATCGGCATCATGCAGGCCTGCATGGACGTGGTGATGCCCTATGTGCACGAGCGCAAGCAGTTCGGCCAGCCGATCGGCACCTTCCAGCTCGTGCAGGGCAAGGTCGCCGACATCTACACCACGATGAACGCCTCGCGCGCCTATGTCTATGCGGTGGCGAAAGCCTGCGACCGCGGCGAGACCACGCGCGAGGACGCCGCCGGCGCGATCCTCTATGCCGCCGAGAAAGCGACGCAATGCGCGCTCGACGCGATCCAGCTCCTCGGCGGCAACGGCTACATCAACGACTACCCGACCGGCCGGCTGTTGCGCGATGCCAAGCTCTATGAGATCGGCGCCGGCACCAGCGAAATCCGCCGCATGCTGATCGGCCGCGAACTCTTCGACAAGACCGCGTAGCGGGCACTCAACATGGAACGGCGTAGCTCGGGTGGAGCGAAGCGCAACCCGGGTCTGTGTCCGCGTTTGCAGGCGCTCCTGGTTACGCTCCAGCCTGGCCACGGTGCCGTTACCATATATCGCCCGGTCATTCCGGGGCGCGCCTCTTGGCGCGAGCCCGGAATCCATTTCTCCGACTGCACGAGTGGCGCAATGGATTCCGGGCTCGTCCTTCGGACGCCCCGGAATGACGGCACCGGATACCTCTGTCGTCCACCCGGCAGGCAAACCACCGCGGCCTCGACTCCCCGGTGACATCTCGATCACACTTCCTTTGATAAATCTGTGGTTCTCTGCGCGCCGCGCAAACCTGCCGCCTGGAGTTCACCCGTGCACGAGATGAGCTGGACCCCGATCGGGCCGCCGCAACCGCCGCCCCGGCCTGTCCCGCCGCCGATGCCGGTGGCGTTTACCGGCGGCCGCCGCGAGTTCTTTGACCTGGTCAAGCGCGGTGCCGGGCTCGAATTCATCACGCTCGGCTTCTACCGGTTCTGGCTGGCGACCGACATGCGCCGCCATCTCTGGTCGAACACCGAGATCGACGGCGATGCCGCCGAATATACCGGCCGCGGCAAGGAGCTCCTGATCGGCTTCCTGGTCGCGCTCGCGATTCTGGTGCCGATTTACCTCGCCTATTTCCTGGTTGGCCTCGAGGCCGAGCGTGCGCAAGCCTTCGCCAGCCTTCCGCTGGTGGCGTTCTTCTATCTGTTCGGGCAGTTCGCGATCTTCCGCGCGCGCCGCTACCGCCTGACGCGGACGGTCTGGCGCGGCGTTCGCTTCTGGATGAGCGGCTCGGGCTGGGCCTATGCGGGCATGGCGGCGCTGTGGGGACTGCTGGTTGTCGTCACACTCGGCCCGGCGCTGCCGTGGCGTGCCGCGGCGCTCGAGCGCTACAAGATGCGCCATTCCTATTACGGTGATCTGCAGGGCAAGTTCGAGGGGCGCGGCTGGGAGTTCTTCAAGCGCGGCTGGTGGCTCTGGCTGCTGACGCCGGTTGCATTCTATCTCTTGCCGCTGGCGCCCTTCATCTATGGCGCCTACAAGGCGGTGGAGTGGCGATGGTGGCTGTCCGGCATCCGCTTCGGCGAGGTGCGGCTGGAATCGACGCTGAAGCGCAGCGCGCTGATCGGGCTTTATTGGAAAGTGACTGGCTGGATCGTGGTGCTCGGCCTCGTGTTCGCGGCCTGGCTTGCGTTATCGGCCGGGCTGGCCGCGAGCATGAGCGCAACGTCGTTCAAGGAATTCTTCGCGACCCAGGAATTTGCCAGGAGCATTCCGTTCCTGGTGTTCCTGGGCCTTGGCTACCTCCTGTTTGCACTTGCCATCAATGTCGTGATCCGCGTCTATCTGATGCGCGATCTCTGGGTGAGGGTGCTGGGGTCGACGATCGTCCATGGCATCGAAGCCACGGCCAATGTCTCCGCCCGAGGCGAGCTCGCCAATGCGCTCGGCGAGGGCTTCGCCGACGGTCTCGACGTCGGAGGCTTTTGACCCATGAGCGGAGTGATGGATAGCGGACCGGGCAACGCCTTCTATTTCGACGGCAGGTCGAGCAAGCGTCGCACCGTCACGCTGCGCCTTGGCGAAGCGCTCGAGATCGAGGAGCACGGCGACCGGCTCGCCGTCTGGCCTTATGCCGACATCCGCCGCGCTGACAGTCCGTCCGGCAAGCTGCGGCTCGCTTGCACCTCGGCGCCCGCGCTGGCGCGGCTCGAGATCCGCGATGTCGTGCTTGCCGCGGAGCTGGTCGCGCGCTGCAAAAAGCTCGAAGAGCATGTGCTCGGCGGCCGCGGTGTTGCGACCATCGTCGGCTGGTCGCTGGCGGCGACCGTGTCGATCATCCTGGTCGTGCTGTTCGGCGTGCCGCTTGCCGCCGACCGGCTGGCGCCGTTGGTGCCGGCCTCGTTCGAGCGTCGGCTCGGCGAAGTCGCCGACAGCCAGGTGAAGGTGGTGTTTGACGGCAAGCTCTGCGAGAACGCCGCCGGTCGGCGCGCATTCGAAAAGCTCGTCAACACGCTGCGCGAATCCGCCGGCATGGACACTTCGGTGCAATCGGGCGTGCTCTCGACCGCGATCCCGAACGCCTTCGCGCTGCCGGGCGGCAAAGTCTATGTGTTGGACGGGCTGCTCGCGAAGGCAGAGAATGTCGATGAGGTCGCGGGCATTCTCGCCCACGAGCTCGGCCATCTCCAGCATCGCGACAGCCTGCGCGCCGTGATCCACAACAGCGGCACCTCATTTTTGATCGGGCTGCTGTTCGGTGACATCACCGGCTCCGGCGCCGTGATCTTCGCCTCACGAACGCTGGTGAACGCATCGCATTCCCGCGAAGCCGAACACGACGCCGACAGTTTTGCGATCGAGACCATGCACCGGCTCGGCCGGCCGACCAAGCCGATGGGCGAATTGATGTTCCGCATCACCGGCAAGGAAGGCGACAAGGGCCTGTCGCTGATCGCAAGCCACCCCATGACCGAAGACCGCCTCGCCCGCATGGCCCGCGAAGACCGCCCCGCCAGCGGCCCGCCATTGTTGACCGCAGAAGAATGGCGCGCCCTGAAGTCGATCTGCAGCACCAGCGCCAAGCTGTAAGACGAGCGCAGCGTAAGCCGCAAGGCACGCGCCACACACTCGCCCTCATCCCGAGGAGCCGCGAAGCGGCATCTCGAGGGATGGGCCACGGGCGAGACTGGGGCCTCATGGTTCTCAAGGCGATGCGCAGCATCGTCCGGAGACGTGCTGCGCGCTCCTCACCATGAGGGGCTGATAGCGCATGCGCGGCGAGACGAATTAAGCGAGCAATTCCAAAGTGATTTGCCCCGTCCAGCCCTTGCGCGAAAAACATTCCGCTTTCGCCGTCGGGCAAATCAGTGATTTAACTCCGCGCGTCTCACCCAAGAGAGGGGCGGGTCGCGATCGTCACGAACGTTGCGGTGAGATGCGGTGGACGCGGGTGCTGCGAACGACGAACGCAGCTATCAGCGGACGGCGAAGTCGTGTGGTTCTGGCGCCCCGACGCTGGCGCTAAGTTCTGTTCGTTGAACAGGGCGACGGTGGCAAGAAAGCCCGGTCACCGAGAAGAGCACGAAGTAAGCCGTAAACCATCGCGCAGGGAAAGCCGGAGTTGCTTCGGTTGACCTGTGGTCCTACCCCCGTGCTTTTTTTTGCACGGGGCCCACGGGTGCAACCGGCACCCGGCTTTCCCTGCGCCCTCACTTCGATGAGAGGGTGAAACGAGACGCAAAGCTCGGGCAATCAATGCCGCGAGAACGCGAACTCACATCCTCTCCACCGTCATGCCCCGCCAACGGGTCGGCGCGTACGCGCCGCCCGATGACAGGCTCCGGCGGGGCATCCAGTACCCGGCGGCCTCTCGGCATAAGCACCACCGCCTCTGGAATACTGGATCGTCCGGTCAAGCCGGACGATGACAGCGGAGAAGCTGTTTGACAATTGAATCAGATCTCTCCGTCCGTCGTCACTCCGGCAGATTGTTCACCTTCTTCACCCAGGCGCGGACGTCGGTGAGGACGTCGGGCAGCGCGGCCTTGACTTCCTGCACGGTCATGCCGGGCTTGATGCGGGGATCGTAGAGCAGATTGAGGATGTATTGGTCGTAGATGTCGAAATAGCCCATCGAGACGTTGTCGTTGAACATGGTCCAGGGCACGCTCGAGGTGTCGTTGATCGGGCCGAGCGACTGCAGCAGTTCCTCATAGGCGCAATCGAAGAAAACGAAATCGCCGTTGTCGACCGTGAGGATCACGTCGGAATGCTCGATCTCGAAATTGTCGTTCTTGCGAAAGCCGCTCAGGCATTGCGGATCGAGCGAGGAGCGGATCTCCTTCGCCCGCTCGCTGCCGTAGAAGGTGGTGATGGTGCGAAAGAGATCGCGGTCGCGCACCAGCCTCACCCTGACATTGGCGTCCTCGCTGCTCTCGGTCATGGCGATATCGAGATGCCGGACCTTGGCGGCGATGTCGCCGACGATCTTTGCAAGCTGCGCCTTGCGGTCGGCGCGGGTGCCGTCGGCGAATACCCTGATGGGGGCGTCAAATTTGCGGATGCGGTCGACGCGTCCGGCGAGGTGGTACTCGGCTCCGAACGCCGTCTTCATGAAGCCTTCGGTGATCTCGCTATCGGTGAAGGCTCTCTTCTCGTTGCGCTGGCGCGAGGCGATCGACGGGTTCTCGCCCGACCATGCCGGCGCGACCGGGCCCGGCGTGATCGCGGCCGAAGCGATCGCGAGGGCGAGGATAGCCAGGATACGGCGAAGCGTGCACATCGCGATGACGCTGCCGCAATCACTCCTCGCGCGCAAGCTTGGATAGAACACGCTTGCGTACGCCAGCGCCGGTTCCCGGGCGTGCTAGTTCTTGACGACGACGGTGGTGCCGACGGACACGCGACTATAGAGATCGGTCACATCCTCATTGGTCATGCGGAAGCAGCCCGACGATACCGCCTGTCCGATCGTCTCGGGCTCGTTCGAGCCATGGATGCGATAGAGCGTCGAGCCGAGATACATCGCGCGGGCGCCGAGCGGATTATCGATGCCACCGGCCATGTGACGCGGCAGGTCGGGGCGGCGCCGCAGCATCTGCGCCGGCGGGGTCCAGCTCGGCCATTCCCTCTTGGCGGTGATGCGATGGGTTCCACTCCAGCGGAAGCCGTCGCGGCCGACCCCGATGCCATAGCGCAGCGCCTGGCCGTTGCCGAGGACAAGATAGAGCCGCCGTTCCGCGGTGTTGATGACGATGGTGCCCGGCGCGTAATTGGTCGGGTACATCACAGTCGAACGTGGAATCGGGCTCGCGCCGGTGCCGAAGAAGTTCGGGCCGCCGCCCATGATGTCGCGCGTGTCGAAAAATTGGGCCTGCGCCTGGCCGGCGCCTCCCAGCATCAAGAGCGCCGCAGACAGCAAAACCCAGCCCCGTGTCATCGCCTTCCTCGCGTCATCCCCAGCCTGCGAAAGTGAGGCCATAAGTTGTTTAAATTCGCAACCCACGCCGCCGTGAGCGGCAGATTTTCCGGCGCGGCGGTTAAAAAAGGCAACACATCGGAAACGATGGCAGCAATGTTCCGCTAACCCTTTGACGAAACGGGTGAACAATGGTTGATCTGGGCTTTGGACGCTGGGCCTCAGCCAACACAACATCATCGCGAGAATGCGGGAGCGAGACATGAATGGTGCGGAAAGTCTGGTGCGGACATTGGTTGAGGGCGGCGTCGACGTCTGCTTCACTAATCCCGGCACCTCGGAGATGCATTTCGTCGCCGCGCTTGACAGGGTCGAGGGCATGCGCTGCGTGCTCGGCCTGTTCGAGGGCGTGGTGACGGGCGCGGCCGACGGTTATTTCCGTATCAAGGAAACACCGGCATCGACGTTGCTGCATCTCGGCCCGGGTCTCGCCAACGGCCTTGCCAACCTGCACAACGCCAAGAAGGCGAATTCCGGCATCGTCAACATCGTCGGCCAGCACGCCACCTACCACATCGGCTACAACGCGCCGCTGACCTCCGACATCGAGGGCCTGGCGCGGCCGATGTCGGCCTGGGTCAGAACTTCGCCGGACGCCAAGTCCGTCGCCGCCGACGGCGCTGCCGCGATTGCCGCCGCAAAAAGCACGCCGCCGCAGATCGCGACCCTGATCCTGCCGGCCGACACCGCCTGGAACGAGGCCGATGGCATCGCGCAGGTGCCGGCGGAAAGCCAACGCCCGAACTATTCGGCGGACGCGGTGGAGAAGGCCGCCAAGGTGCTGCGCGAAGGCGGCGCGCAGAACCTGTTGCTGCTGACCGGTAGCGCATTGACCGAGCATGGCCTGGCGCTGGCGCAGCAGATCGCCGGCAAGACCGGCTGCAAGGTGATGGGCCAGACCTACAATCCGAAGATGGCGCGCGGCCGCGGCCGCTTCCTGATCGACCGCATACCTTACGTGATCGAGCAGGCGCTGCCGATGCTGAAGGATTTCAAGAACATCGTGCTGGTCGAGGCCAACGACCCCGTCGCCTTCTTCGCCTATCCGAACAAGCCGAGCCTATTGAAGCCGGAGGGCTGCGAGGTGCATCGCATGACCGCGGGCGGCGAGAATTCGGTGGCGGCGCTGGAGGCGCTCGCAGGCGCGCTCGGGGCCAAGCCGCAGGACGTCAAGCCGCAGAAGCTCGTCGAGCTTGCGAAGCCGACCGGCGCGCTGACCTTTGCCACGATCGCGCAGGCGATTGCGTGTGCGATCCCCGAGAACGCCATCGTGGTCGATGAATCCATCACCACGGGCCGCGGCTTCTTCCCGCCGACGGCGGCCGCGGCGCCCCACGACTGGCTGCAGAACATGGGCGGCTCGATCGGCTTCTCGCCGCCGGTCGCGACCGGTGCTGCTGTGGCCGCTCCGGATCGCAAGGTGATCTGCATGGTCGGCGACGGCTCGTCGATGTACACGATTCAGGCGCTGTGGACGCAGGCGCGCGAGAACCTCAACGTCGTCACCATCGTGTTCGCCAATCGCATCTATCAGATCCTGCGCGGCGAGTTCGACGGCGTCGGCGCCGGCGAACCGGGCAAGCGGGCGCAGGACATGCTGAAGATCGACCGGCCGACCATCGACTTCGTCTCGCTTGCCAAGGGCATGGGCGTGCCGGGCCGCGCGGTCGCCACCGCCGACGAGTTCAACAAGGCCCTCGCGGAGGCGATCGCCGAGCCGGGACCGAGGCTGATCGAAGTGCAGATGTAGGGGGCTACGCCGCGATATCCGGGAAGCAGAATTCGCAGATCAGCCCGTCCGGCT
This sequence comes from Bradyrhizobium sp. BRP22, assembly GCF_020194175.1. Taxonomy (GTDB): domain Bacteria; phylum Pseudomonadota; class Alphaproteobacteria; order Rhizobiales; family Xanthobacteraceae; genus Bradyrhizobium. The sequence continues at coordinate 17,398 of NZ_JADYVX010000003.1, forward strand.
TCCACTGCCGGGTGATGGTGCCGCTCAAGGTGCGGACCACGCCGTCGACGGCGCTGACGCCAAATCCGGTCCGGGTCGGCTCGGCCACCTCCGGGCCGCCGCTCTCCTGCCAACGCAGCGAGAGATTGGCGTCTTCGTCGGTCTGCCAACTGACGTCGATCCTGCCCGCGGGGCTGGAAAGGGAGCCATATTTCGCGGCGTTGGCGGCGAGCTCATGCACGGAGACCGCAATCGCCTGCGCCAGCGCGGCCGTGAGCCTCAGATTGCCACCGTTGATCGCGACCCGCTTCGAGTTGGACGCGGCGTAGGGCTTGAGCTCCTGTTCGACGATCGCCCGAATGTCGGCGCCGGTCCAGTGCGAGACCGAGAACAGGCGATGCACATTGGCGAGCGCGCTGAGCCGCCCCTGGAAGGCAGCCCGGAACTCCTCCGCGGTGTCGGCCTTGGTCAGGCGCAGGATCGCCTGGATCACCGCCAGCAGATTGTTGGCGCGATGATCGACCTCCCAGGCGAGCCGCATCATGCGTTCCTCGGCCTGCTTGCGCATGGTGATATCGACCAGCAAGTTGACGGCCCCGATCAGCCGGCCGGCAGCGTCCCGCAATGGCGTGGGATAGGGCATGAAGCAGATGCGTGAGCCGTCGGGCCGCTCGGCAATTGCTTCGACGTTGCGGACCGGACGGTTCTCCCGGAGCGCGACCGCCATCGGGCAATCCTCATGCGCAAGCGGCGTGCCGTCCGGGCGGAACAGCTTCCAGCTCACGCACCACATGCCGCCGATCTCAGGCACATGTCCGGCGAAATCGATGCAGGCCTGGTTGAAGAAGGTGATGCGACCGTTCGCATCCGTGGTGTAGATCGCCGCGGGCAGCGCCTGAAGCACATCGCGAAACTGCTTCTCGCGGGAACCGCTGTCGTTCGCGGCGGCGTTGATGGCGGTGTGATGGGCCAGGATCTTTTCGATCTCGGCTTCGTCCGAATTGTCCAGGAGGTTCAGCATCACATCCTTGCCCGCGGGTGCACAGCCGGTAATGCCACACCAAGGGAAATGTTCCTTGTAGCGAATGCAGCAGCCTGCAGATCCAGTGGAAATCCGGCGAGGGAGAGCAGGCGAGCGGAGGACAGGGACGTCAAAAGGCCGCCCCGAAGGACGGCCTTTCTCCCCAAGAATCCTGTCTTACTGATGCATCGTGTCTTCGCCGGATTTCTTCGACGACTTCTTGGCGACCTTCTTCGAGCTCTTCTTCGGCGCCATTTTCGACGCGTCGTCCTTGCTCGCATTGTCGCTCTGCGCCGCGGGACCTGCGGCGCCGCCGGCCTTGTCGGAGGTCTGTGCTGAAGCTGCCGACGAAATGAAAGCAAGAGCGGTGGCGGCGATAATCAGTTTACGCATCGGATGGTTCTCCCAAGTTGGCCCCCGCCACCAACGGAACCGCGATGCTTCCAGTTCCGTTGCAGAGATCAGCTGTCCGTGAGCGGCGCGTGAACTGCCGCACCGTCACGCCGACCCTCTGCTCGTTTTCTCATCACGCCGACAACAGGTAACCAGGATGGCCGCCGATATCCTTCCCGCTTCCGCCTTCAAGAATCCCGCCGTCGTGCTCTCGGGCGTGGTCGACTACAGCATGTACGTCAGCTTCCGCCAGCAATTCGACAATGCCGCCGGGCGGGACCTCGTCGTGGTCGAGCTCTCGACCCTTGGCGGCGACCCGGAGGTGGCACGGATGATGGGCGAGGACATCCGCTTTGCGAGCGAGATGGAGCCGGCGCGCCGCTTCGTATTCCTTGGCAAGGCCGCGATCTATTCCGCAGGCACCACCTTCATGAGTTTCTTCGTACGCGAGAACCGCTATCTGACCCGGGGCTCCCGCCTCATGATCCACGAGCGCAAGCTGACGCGGACGCTGAACATCGACGGGCCGCTCACGGCGTGTCTTGCCAATGTGCAGGCGACCATCAACGAGATCCAGTGCTCGATCGAGATCCAGAACGAGGGATTTCAGAACCTCATCAACGGTTCGAGCGTGACGCTGGAGGAGGTCATCCGGCGCGCTCCGTCAAACTGGTATGTCGAGGCGAACGAGGCGCTGAAGCTCGGGCTCATCGCAGCCGTGCTGTGAGGCCTGCCGCCGCCGCGCACGACGCGGGAACCCGCGACGCCCGCCAGGCGTTCTGGTCTTCGGGGTAGGCTTGAGGAGACGGCCATGCGCTGGCGATCGACCACCGATCAGACGGATGCGATGCTTGGCAGCGGGCACGACGACGCCCTTTACGCCGTCGGCTGGACCATCAGCGGCCTGCTGACGATAGCGACCATCGTCGCGATCTGGATGTTCGGGATTTGAGGGGACTACCGTCGGGTGCCGGCCTCAGGTCGGATCGAGCCTGTCCGCAGCGTGTTTGCAGGGTCGTCAGGCGCGGTGGTGGTGGACGCACAAGGGATCGAACCTTGGACCTCTCCCGTGTGAAGGGAACGCTCTCCCGCTGAGCTATGCGTCCGGGATCTGGCGCGACCGAAAGCCAGAGGCGACCGGCCGGAAACAGGCTTGGGCCAGAACCCGCGATTTACGAAGGGCGGGGTAGGGTGTCAAGCCAAAGCAGACCACCGAAGCGCCAAAGCGCCTTTATGCGCCCTGCTGACGGGCGCGGGCCGCGCGGGATTGCAGGGCCCGGATGCGTTCGGCGAGCGTTCCGCCGCCTTCGGGCAGGCCGCTCGCCGCGGGCACGCCGTTCGCGGCGCCCTTGGCGGCTTTCGGCCCCACTTTGGCCGGTACTGCTGGCTCCGCGGCCAGCATGGCCTCGATCGCCGAATTTGGCCCTTCGAGCTGGATCGCCAGCTTCGCCACTTCGGCGGCGATGTCGTTGATGCGCTCGCGCAGCAGCGCGTTTTCCTGCTGCGGGATCGCATCGATGTCCCGCTGCAGCTTCGACCGTTCGTCGCGGGCGATGCGCAGTTGTTCTTCCAGCGCGGCCTTCTCGGTCTCGAGCTTTTCGAGGGCGGGCGATTTGCCGCCGTTCATCGCCGCGATCTCGTCGCGCAGCTCCTTCACCGTGCGCTGGGCGGCCTCATTGGCCTGCCGGAGCTGGTTGTTCTCGAATTCCCGTTCGGCCAAGAGCTTGTCCTGGGTCGCAAGCCGCCCCTCCAGTTCGTTGACGCGGTTGCCGAGCGTCTCGGCTTCCTTGACCTGGGCGGTCAGTTGGCCGTCGAGGTCGGCGACGCGCTGGCTCAGATTCGCGACCTGGCTCCGCGCCTCCGCGAGCTCGCGGGTCGCGGTCTCGGATTCGCTGCGTTCCTGGACCAGGCGGGCCTGGGTTGCGGCGAAGTCCTTTTCGGCGTCGCTGACCCGGTCCTTCAATTCCTCGATCTGGGTGCGGACGGAGACCAGCTCGATCTGACGGCTGTCCGCCGTCATCGAGCGGTCGCTCAGTTCGGCATTGATCTTGCCGAGCTCGTGCTGCTTGTCCGCCAGTGCCTGCGCCGCGGCGCGCAACTGCTCGGTCTTGGCGGCGAACTCCTCTTCGGTGGCGCGAAGCTGCTCCTTCATCGCCTTTTCGCGCGCCTCCAACGCAAAGATCGCGGCGTTCTTCTCGCCAAGCTCGATCTTCATGCGGTTGATCGCGTCGGTCTTCTTGCCGAGTTCGGCCAACTGGCTCGTGGTCTTGCTCTTGAGCTGCTCGACGCTCATCTCCAGCCGCCGCGCCGACATTGCGAATTCCGCGCGCAACTGGTCCTTGTCGGCCTGGATCTCGGCCATCGACAGCGGGGTTGCGGCCTCAATGCGACGCGTCGTCAGCCGGACCGCCCGGTTATGCACCAGCGGCACGATCATCAGACCGCACAGCATCGAGACCAGAAAACCGATCGCCAGATACATGATCGGTTCGACCATGAACGGATTACTCCTGCGATAATAAGTCGTTAATCACAATGCCACGGGCGGCCGGCAAAACGCCAGCCAAATGCCCGTCCAAGGGTTATGGATTCGCGTTAAGGCGTTAACGGCAGGGTCAGAATGGGTTCCAGGTCGCGCGAGGGGTATATTTCAGATAACCGACACTGGCGCCGAGCCTGAGGCCGATGCCGGAACGGATCGGCACCAGCACGATGTTGTTGGCCGTCAGCGCCGTCATGCCGAAACCGCCGACGATATAGGCCGAGCCGTCGATGCCGACGAAGCGCTGGTAGATCGCTTGCGTGGAGGGCAGGTTGTAGACCAGCGTCATGGTGCGGGCGCCATCACCGCCCCAATCGAAGCCGACCGACGGCCCCTGCCAATAGACCCGCAGGTCGCCGGCATTCTTGGTATAGAGCGTGCCTTCCCCGTAGCGCAGACCTGCGACGAAAGCGCCGGAGCCTTCTTCACCCAGCACGTAGCCATTGGGCAGGCCCCACTGGCTGACCGCGCGCTCGATGACGGAGGCTAGTCCGCGCGAGACGTTTCCAAAGAACTTGTGGCCGGCGGAGACCAGTTCGTCCGGTCCATAGGTGTTCGGACTAGGCTCGCGCTGCGGCGGCGGATATTGCGGCGGCGGGGCCTGCTGGGCGGCAACCGGCGCGGTCCAGCACATCAGCGCGGCGAACGCTGCCGCGACAAGCCGTGATGCGAAACTCATAAAGAACCCCTGCTATCGAAATTCCGGTCGCCGCCTTAACCTGACGCCAACAAGCTCGGCCCTAGGTTGCGCCCAGTGTCCCCTCGACTCGAATGTTATCGATAGCAACTATGACGGTACAACGGCAGGAAATATGCCGCCGGCGCCCCGGAATAGCCTTTTTCATCTTCGTCACCGGTCTTTTAGCTTTGGTCGGCATTGATTCGGCAGTCCAGGCCGCAACGACCGAGCGGGTGGTGGTCAATCACTATTCCGGCCTCGCGATCGAGGGATTCGATCCGGTGGCCTATTTCACCGATGCCGCTGCCGTTCAGGGCCTGCCGGACTTTGAGGCCGCGCAGGCCGGCGCAGTCTGGCGCTTTCGCAATGAAGGCAACCGCGCCTCCTTTGTCGCCCATCCGGAAATCTACGGTCCGCAGTTTGGCGGTTACGACCCGGTCGCTCTCGGCCGTGGCGTCACCTATGCCGGTAATCCACGGTTCTGGGCGGTGGCCGGGCAGCGACTCTATCTGTTCGGTCGGGAGGAAAACCGGGACGCCTTCGTCGCCGATCCCGGACGCTTCCTGAAGGACGCCACCGCGCGCTGGCCGGAGCTGGAGCAGACGCTGGCGCAGTAGCGCCCTCGGCAGGCTCAGCCGCGCGCCGCGGCGGGATCGCCCCAGGCAATGAATTCCGGCACGATGAAATCGTCGCGCTGGCCGAAGCGCAATGCCGCTCCCCGCGAATCAGTGATCTTGCCGCCGGCGGCAGTGACCACGGCATGGCCGGCCGCGACGTCCCATTCGGAGGTCGGCGCAAGGCGGGGATAGATGTCGACCTTGCCTTCGGCCACCCGCCCGAACTTTACCGCGGAGCCGAGTTCGGCCCGCACCGCGCCACCTCGATCGGCGATAAAGGCCTTCGTGCGCGCGTCGGCATGGGAGCGGCTGACCGCAACGGTCCATGGTTGTCCGAGCGGCGGGTGGAGACGGGTGCGGATCGGTTCGACAACCGGTGGCGCGCCGTCGCGGACGATCAGCCGCTCGGCACCGCGGCCGACAATGCCGCGCCAGATCACACCCAGCGCCGGCGCCCCGACAATGCCGAGCAGCGGCGTTCCTTCGGTCACCAGGGCAAGGTTGACCGTGAACTCGTTGCGACCGGCGATGAATTCCTTGGTGCCGTCGAGCGGATCGATCAGGAAGAAGCTGTCCCTGTAGGGCGGCCTGGCCTGATGCGTGCGCTCCTCGGACAGCGACGGCACGTTTGGCGCAAGCCGCGCCAGGCCCTCGCCAATGATGCGGTCGGCTGCGAGATCGGCTTCAGTCACCGGCGAGCCGTCGCTCTTGCCCTCGACCTTCATGGCGCTGCGGTTGACCGCGAGGATGGCCTCGCCGGCCCGGATCACCAGCTCCGTCAGCGGTTCGATCAGCGCGGCCGCGGCATTGCCGTCGATCAGGGGCGGGCATGCCTCGTTCATAAGCGGTTCTCATCCTGCCGATGTTCCCATATCACTTCCGCCGCAAGCTGGCAGCATGCGGCTCCGCAGTGTATCAAGCCCAAAACCGTGCGTGATTCGCTCTCGTCCGCGCGTATCGCGGCATTCCAGGAACACTTCATGTCTGGCACTCCGTCTCCCGGTCCCGCTCCCGATGCCCTCGAACTGGCGGCGCTGTTGTGCTCGCGCGTCTGCCACGATCTCATCAGTCCTGTCGGCGCGATCGTCAATGGCCTTGAGGTTCTCGACGACAATCCGAAGCCCGAGGACCGCGAATTCGCGCTCGACCTGATCCGCAAGAGCGCCAAGACCGCATCCGCCCGCCTGCAGTTCTGCCGGCTCGCCTTCGGCGCCGCCGGGTCGTCGGGCGCGCAGATCGATCTCGGCGATGCCCAGGCGATGGCGAAGGGGCACATCGAGGACGGCAAGGTGACACTGACCTGGAATCTGCCGCGGCTGCTGCTGCCCAAGAACCGCGTCAAGCTGCTCCTCAACATGCTGCTCATCGCGCAGCAGACGATTCCGCGCGGCGGCACGCTGACGATCGATCCGGTCGGCGAAGGCGAGACGATGAGCTTTCGCATCATCGCGGCCGGGCTGAACTCCCGCGTGCCGCAGAACATCGTCGACATGCTCGGCAGCACGGCCGCCGCGGTCGATGCCCACGCCGTGCAGCCTTACTATACGAGACTGTTGGCGCAGGCCTGCGGATTGACCGTCAAGCTCGCCCCCGAAGGCGAGACGGTGGTGGTCAGCGCGTCCTGACGATTGCTGCATGATCTCCCGGCGCGCAGCCGCTTGAGAGATCATGCTCAACCGACAAGGTGGAGCGCCATCTGAGCTCCAGGCGAGCGCGTCGCGCGGGTCCGACGGCGGCCATAGCGTTAACCAATTGTTTGCAACTTGGCGTTGATTTCGATCTTTTCTTCTTATCTCTTTGTTGATCCCGTTCTTTTCCACATACTCAACCAAACTTAAACGCTTTGCATGGAAGCTGGCCCAAGTTCCGTAAGGCGCGTCGATGTCGCGTGCCGCTGCGTACGAAGGCTGGGTTCATGGACGATTTGATGCGGGAATTTCTGACCGAGACCAGCGAGAGTCTGGACACGGTCGACAATCAGTTGGTGAAGTTCGAGCAAGAGCCGAACAACGCGAAGATTCTCGATAACATTTTTCGCCTGGTGCACACCATCAAGGGGACCTGCGGCTTCCTGGGCCTGCCGCGGCTCGAAGCGCTGGCGCATGCCGGCGAGACCTTGATGGGCAAATTCCGCGACGGCATGCCGGTCACCGCGGAAGCAGTCACGCTGATCCTGTCCAGCATCGACCGCATCAAGGAGATTCTCGCAGGGCTGGAAGCGACCGAGGCCGAGCCGGAAGGATCTGACGAAGATCTCATCGTCAAGCTGCACGAGATGGCCGAGCGCAGTTTCGAAGCCATGGCCGCGGAAGCCGGTGCCGAGCCGGCAGCACCTGTGGTTGCCGCGCCGCCGCTGCAGCCCGCGGTGACGGAGGGCACGCTGGTGGTGCAAACGCTCGAACGTCCGCTGCGTCCCGGTGAAGTCTCGCTCGACGAACTCGAGCGCGCATTCCGCGAGACCGCCACCGAAGTGACGCCGCCCGCACCTGTTGCCGCGCCGGCGCCGAAGCCTGCCGCTGCCGCGGAGCCGGCGGCAGAGGTTGCCAAGGAGAAGAAGGCGCCGAGGAAGACGGTCGCCGTCGAAGGCGACATGCACGAGTCCGACAAGGTCGCCAACCAGTCGATCCGCGTCAACGTGGATACGCTGGAGCATTTGATGACCATGGTCTCCGAGCTGGTGCTGACCCGCAACCAGCTCCTGGAGATCTCCCGCCGCAACGAGGACACCGAGTTCAAGGTGCCGTTGCAGCGCCTCTCCAACGTCACCGCCGAGCTGCAGGAAGGCGTCATGAAGACGCGCATGCAGCCGATCGGCAACGCCTGGCAGAAGCTGCCGCGTATCGTGCGCGATCTCTCGGGCGAACTCGGCAAGCAGATCGAACTGGAGATGCATGGCGCCGACACCGAGCTCGACCGCCAGGTGCTCGATCTGATCAAGGATCCCCTGACGCACATGGTGCGCAACTCCGCCGACCATGGTCTGGAGACCACGGCCGAGCGCGCGGCGGCCGGCAAGCCGGAGCAGGGCACCATCCGTCTCTCCGCCTATCATGAGGGCGGCCACATCATCATCTGCATCGCCGACAACGGCCGCGGTCTCAACACCGAACGGATCAAGGCGAAAGCTCTGGCCAACGGCCTCGTCACCGAGGCTGAGCTGGAGAAGATGACGGAAGCGCAGATCCACAAGTTCATCTTCGCGCCGGGCTTCTCGACGGCCGCGCAAGTCACTTCGGTTTCCGGCCGCGGCGTCGGCATGGACGTGGTCCGCACCAATATCGACCAGATCGGCGGCACCATCGACATCAAGTCGGTCGCCGGTGAGGGCTGCTCCGTCACCATCAAAATCCCGCTGACGCTCGCGATCGTGTCCGCGCTGATCGTCGAGGCAGGCGGCGACCGCTTCGCGATTCCCCAGCTCTCGGTCGTCGAACTGGTTCGCGCCCGGGCCAATTCCGAGCACCGCATCGAGCGCATCAAGGACACCGCCGTGCTGCGGCTGCGCAACAAGCTGCTGCCGCTGATGCATCTGAAGAAGCTGCTCAAGATCGACGATGGATCTTCCAGCGATCCCGAGAACGGCTTCATCGTGGTGACGCAGGTCGGCAGCCAGACTTTCGGCATCGTGGTCGACGGCGTGTTCCACACCGAGGAAATCGTGGTCAAGCCGATGTCGACCAAGCTGCGTCACATCGACATGTTCTCCGGCAACACCATCCTTGGTGATGGCGCCGTCATCATGATCATCGATCCCAATGGCATTGCCAAGGCGCTCGGCGCTGCCGGCTCGTCCGCCCATGAGATGGCGGACGATAGCGCCGCGGCCCATGTCAGCGGCGAGCAGCTCACCTCGCTGCTCGTGTTCCGCGCCGGCACCAGCCAGCCCAAGGCGGTGCCGCTCGGGCTCGTCACGCGGCTTGAGGAGATCGCCACCGACAAGATCGAGCTCTCCAACGGCCGCTACATGGTGCAGTACCGCGATCAGTTGATGCCGCTGGTGCAGATGGCGGGCGTCAATGTGCAGACCTCCGGCTCGCAGCCGATCCTGGTGTTTGCCGACGACGGCCGCTCGATGGGCCTCGTGGTCGACGAGATCATCGACATCGTCGAGGAGCGGCTTCACATCGAGGTCGTGGGCTCGCAGGATGGCATTCTCGGCTCGGCCGTGATCAAGGGCCAGGCGACCGAAGTGATCGACGTCGGCCACTTCCTGCCGATAGCCTTCGCCGACTGGTTCAGCCGCAAGGAGATGCGGCCGTCGTCCAACGCGCAATCGGTGCTGCTGGTCGACGATAGCGCGTTCTTCCGCAACATGCTGGCGCCGGTCCTGAAGGCCGCCGGTTACAAGGTGCGCACCGCGCCGAACGCACAGGAAGGGCTTGCCGCGCTGCGTTCGGGGCAGTCGTTCGACGTGGTGCTGACCGACATCGAGATGCCGGAGATGAACGGCTTCGAGTTCGCCGAGAGCATCCGCTCCGATCAGCATTTGAGCGGCGTTCCGATCATTGCGCTGTCGGCGATGGTCTCGCCGGCTGCGATCGAGCGCGGACGGCAAGCCGGCTTCCATGATTACGTGGCCAAATTCGACCGGCCCGGCCTGATCGCGGCGCTGAAGGAACAGACCGCCGAGGTCAGGAAAGCGGCATGAGCAGGTTGAGCCGGGCACAAGGAACTGAAACGATGACCAGCAAGACCGACACCATCGAAGGCACCATGGCCGAATACGTCACCGCCGTGATCGGCGGGCAATTGTTCGGCCTGCCGATCTCACGGGTGCAGGACGTGTTCATGCCGGAGCGGCTGACGCGGGTGCCATTGTCCTCCAGCGAGATCGCGGGCGTCTTGAACCTGCGCGGCCGCATCGTCACCGTGGTCGATATGCGCGCGCGGCTCGGCCTGCCGAAGAATGACGACGGCAAGCTGCCGATGGCAGTCGGCGTCGATCTCCGCGGTGAATCCTATGGTCTCTTGATCGACCAGATCGGCGAAGTGCTGCGGCTGCCCGACGACAGCCGCGAAGAAAATCCTGTCAACCTCGATCCGCGCATGGCCAAGCTTGCCGGCGGCGTCCATCGCCTCGACGGCCAGCTCATGGTCGTCCTCGATGTCGACCGCGTGCTCGAACTGATGCCGGATGCAAAGGCGGCCTGATCGGCGCCTTCGAAGAACTGAAACGGAAACGTCCCTCGCGGGACGAGGATGTAGAGGCCCAACATGAGAACCTGTCTTGTTGTCGATGACTCCAGCGTCATTCGCAAGGTCGCGCGCCGCATCCTGGAAGGCCTCGACTTCCAGATCGTCGAAGCCGAGGACGGCGAGAAGGCGCTCGAAGCCTGCAAGCGTGCGATGCCCACCGCCGTGCTGCTCGACTGGAACATGCCGGTGATGGATGGCTACGAATTCCTCGGCAATCTGCGCCGCATGCCGGGCGGCGATCAGCCCAAGGTGGTGTTCTGCACCACCGAGAACGACGTCGCGCATATCGCCCGCGCGCTGCATGCCGGCGCCAATGAATACATCATGAAGCCGTTCGACAAGGACATCGTCACCGCGAAGTTCCAGGAAGTCGGCCTGATCTGAGTGTCGCGTTCGATCCGGCGGCTGGTAGCCATCGGCATGAGAGCATGATCCCGCAAGCCGTGCCGTTGAGCCGCTGGTGAACTAATGAGTGTTGCGTTGACAAATGCCCCGGCCCGAACTCCGACAAGGGAAGAGCCGTTGCGGGTGATGGTGGTTGACGACTCCGTCGTCATCCGCGGCATGATCTCGCGCTGGATCGGCGCCGAGTCCGACATGCAGGTGACGGCCTCATTCCGCACCGGTCTCGACGCCGTCAATCAGCTCGAGCGCGTCAATCCCGATGTCGCCGTGCTCGACATCGAAATGCCTGATCTGGACGGCATCTCGGCGCTGCCGCAGCTGCTCGCCAAGAAGCGCGACCTCGTCATCATCATGGCCTCGACGCTGACCCGCCGTAACGCGGAGATCAGCCTCAAGGCGCTGTCGCTCGGCGCGGCCGATTACATTCCCAAGCCGGAGAGCACCCGCGAGGCGGGCGCCGCCGAAACCTTCAGGCACGACCTGATCCAGAAGATCCGCCATCTCGGCGCCAAGGTGCGCCGCCGCGCGGCCGTCGTCGCGAGCCCGGCGTTAATCCCGGCGCAGGACAAGGCGCGTGAAGTCGCGCCCCGTCCGGCGACGGCGCAGCAGGGATTGGTGCGCCGGCCGTTCGGCATGCTGGCGCCGAAGGTGCTGCTGATCGGTTCGTCGACCGGTGGCCCGCAGGCGCTGATGGCGCTGGTCGCCGAGATCGGGCCAGTGATCGACCGCTTTCCGGTGCTGATCACCCAGCACATGCCGCCGACCTTCACCACAATCCTGGCCGAGCATCTCGCGCGCGCCAGCCGCCGGCCGGCGCATGAAGCTGTTGACGGCGAGACCGTCAAGGCCGGCCAGATCTATCTCGCGCCGGGCGGCCGCCATATGCGCGTCGCGCGCCACGGCGCCGAAATCACGATCGCGCTCGATGACGGGCCGCCGGTGAATTTCTGCAAGCCCGCGGTCGATCCGATGTTCACGTCCGCGATCGACGTCTGGCAGGGCGGCATCATGTCGGTGATCCTGACCGGCATGGGCTCGGACGGCATGCGCGGCGGCAAGGACATCGTCGCCGCCGGCGGCAGCGTGATTGCCCAGGACGAGGCCACCAGCGTCGTGTGGGGCATGCCGGGCGCGGCCGCGAATGCGGGGATCTGTGCCGCGGTGCTGCCGCTCAAGGAGATCGGACCGAAACTTAATCGGTTGTTTGCGGGAGATCGTTCGTGACGCCGTTGGATTATGACTATCTGCGCAAGCTCCTGAAGGAGCGGTCCGGCCTCGACCTCTCGTCCGACAAGCAATATCTGGTCGAGAGCCGCCTGGTGCCGCTCGCGCGCAAGTCGGGGCTGGCCGGCATTCCCGAATTGGTCCAGAGGATGAAGGGCGGCGGCGCCGAGGCGCTGACATCCGAAGTGGTCGAGGCGATGACCACCAACGAGACCTTCTTCTTTCGCGACAAGATTCCGTTCGACCATCTGAGGCAGACGGTACTGCCGGCGCTGTTGCAGGCGCGCGCCGCGCGGCGTTCGCTGCGGATCTGGTGCGCGGCGTCCTCCACCGGGCAGGAGCCTTACTCGATTGCGATGTGCTTGAAGGAAATGGGCGCGGCGCTCGCGGGCTGGCGCACCGAGATCGTCGCGACCGACCTGTCGCAGGCGGTGCTGGAAAAATCCAAGACCGGCATCTTCAGCCAGTTCGAGGTGCAGCGCGGCCTGCCGATCCAGCTCCTGGTGAAGTACTTCACCCAGATCGGCGAGTTCTGGCAGCTCAACGCCGACGTCCGCGCCATGGTGCAGCATCGCCAGCTCAACCTGCTGCAGGACTTCTCCCATCTCGGCACGTTCGACGTGATCTTCTGCCGGAACGTGCTGATCTATTTCGACCAGGAGACCAAGACGGACATCTTCGCACGGCTTGCGAAAATGCTCGAGCCCGATGGCGTGCTGGCGCTGGGGGCGGCCGAATCCGTGGTCGGCATCACCAGCGTGTTCAAGCCGTATCCCGACCGCCGCGGTCTCTATTGCCTGGGCACCGCATCCGTCGCCCGCGCCGGCGCGCCGATCGGATTACGAGCCGCCGCTTCAGCGGTACGATAGCCTGTGCTCTACCCATCCCACGGCTTCTACAATTTTGTCGCGCTGGCCGTCATTGCGAGCGAAGCGAAGCAATCCGTCTCACCACTTGCGGAGGCATGGATTGCTTCGCTTCGCTCGCAATGACGCAGGAACCCTCAAAGGATCGCGTGCGGCAGGAAGCGCGACGTGTTGCCCGTGATCGGATTCTCGTCCTCGCGGATCGACAGGCCGCATGGGATGTGATCGATCAGCCAGCTTCCGATGACAGGATACTGGCCCGAGAAGTTCGGCAGCGGCGCCAGTGCCTGGCGGATGAAGCCTTCGGCGCCGTAGGGCCCTTCCTGCTCGACCAGCGTGGTGCCGGCACTGACGAGCGCGACATTGGCGCCCTCGCGCGAATAGATCGGCTTGCGCACGAACGAACTGCCGAGCGTTTGCGCGTTCGGATCATCCTCGAAGTAGGCCGGCAGCAGATTGGGATGGTTCGGAAACATCTCCCATAGCAGCGGCAGGATGCCCTTATTGGAAAGGATCGCCTTCCAGGGCGGCTCGATCCAGCGTGTCGGCGCGCTCGCAAGCCTGGCGCCGAAGGCATCGTGGTGCATCCATTCCCAAGGATAGAGCTTGAAGGCGAGTGCGATTGTGCGGTTATCCAGGTCGACAAAGCGGCCATCATCGGCAAGGCCGATGTCCTCGATATCGAGCAGCGTCGTCGCAAGACCGGCTTGAGTGGCGGTATCCTCAAGATAAGCGAGCGTTGCGGCGTCCTCGGCATTGCTCGTCATGCCGGCAAGATGCAGGTGGCCGCTGGGCGCCAGTTTCTTCCAGGCATCGATCAGTCGCTCGTGGATCGAATTATACTGATCGGATCGTTTCGGAATGATGTTGCGCTCGATCGCCTGCTCGAGCCAGGTCCACTGGAATACCGCGGCCTCGAAGATCGAGGTCGGCGTGTCGGCATTGTACTCGAGGAGCTTCGCCGGCCCGCGTCCGTCGAAGCTGAGATCGAGCCGGCCGTAGAGGCTCTCCTCGTCGCGGCGCCAGCTTTCCGCGATCAGCGGCCAGAACGCTTCGGGGATTTTCAGCCGGCGCAGATATCTTTCGTCATCAATGGCGCGATCGACCAGTTCGAGGCACATTGCATCGATCTCGCCGGTCGGCGCCTCGATCCCGTGTTCGATCTCATCCAGCGTGAAGGCGTAATAGGCGCGTTCGTCCCAGTAACGTTCGCCGCCGATGCTATGGAAACTGAAGCCGGCGCGCTCGGCGGTTGCCTGCCAGTCGTCACGCTCTGAACAAGGGATGCGGTGCATGAGGACATCAGCTGCCGCCATGCGAAGGATCGTCGTCGGCGTCGCTCTGGTCGCGGAAGCTGCGTGGCGTACCGCCGAAGCCACCATAGATCGGGCGGCAATCGGGTTTGCCGCTAGGGCCAGGCAGGGCCATGCTGCCGGGGCTGCAACCGGCGCGCGGCACCAGCCCCATCGAGACGGCGCCGACCGCAGCGCTTCCCATCAATGTCAGCACAACGCGGCGCGAGCGTTTCATAGGGGCCGTCCTGCTTATCCGCCGTTTGCGGTGTGGCGCCAGTTTCCAACAGCGGTCGATGCCAAGGCAAGCAAAAGCAGGCAATTCACGGCGATGTGCGAAGGACACGCGCTTCTCTCGCGGATGAGCTCGAATTCGTTGTGTGTGGCGACGCACAACCGAATCTGGTCCTGGCCATCGTGCTCCCGATTCGCCCGACAACAGAATTGCACGAGCGATTGGTCGGCGCGTCACGATGGTCGGTTCAATCCGGATGAGGTGAGATCCTGCAGCCGCTCCGCTCCCCGGCCTCAAACGAGGGCTGCGTTGACGAAATAAATCACGGACCTTTGACCGATTGCCGGCATGATGCCGGCCAGTACCGGTCGTACCATCCTCACGGAAGCGTCCATGGAAACAGGTCGGTAATCCCCGATGAAAGATCATCTGTTGACGCGGCGTCAGGCTATCGGTCGCTGGCTGGCCGCAACCTCGCTCGGCGTTGCCGCTTCGGAGCTGTGGCAGCCCGGTCCGGCGCAAGCGCAACTGCTGCCCGAAACGCCGTCATGCGGTGCCGACAACGCGCCCACGGTTTCGCAAACCGAAGGGCCATTCTACACGCCGCGCACGCCCCTGAAGCGCGACTTCCGGATCGATGCAGCGGGCGAGGCCATCACATTGACCGGCTTTGTCATCGACAGGCGCTGCCAACCTGTCGCGAACGCGGTGGTCGATCTCTGGCACGCTGACGCGCGTGGCGCCTACGACAATAGCGGCTACAAGCTGCGAGGATACCAGGTGACCGACGGGCAGGGACGATATGCTTTTGAGACCATCGTGCCGGGGCTGTATCCCGGACGGACCCGGCATTTCCATGTCAAGGTCGCGGCGCCGGGCCAGCGCGTTCTCGCGACACAGCTCTATTTCCCGGGCGATGCGCGCGCCAACAGCAGCGACGGCATCTTCGACCGCCGCCTGCTGATGCGCATCGACAACACATCGGAAGGCAAGGTCGGCCGCTACGATTTCGTCGTGAACGTTGCTTGAGCCGATCGACGCAGTTCGCAACCAGCCGGTGCACCGCTTACGGTTCGTTTGGCCGGTGCGATCCCCGAGCCGGGCCCCGGAACAGGCGGAATGCCAGCCAGACGAACAGGATGACCAGCGCGAGCGCGACGAATGGCGCAGCCAGGGCCAGAAGCGAGATCAGCGAGGCGCTTCCGAGTTCGGCCGTTGCGACGGCCGAATTTCCAAGGCCACCCGTGAAGACGGTCGATTTTGCCCTGAGCATTGCGGTCAAACCTTGCGTGATGCCGGCAATGCCGCCTCCAGCGATAATAGCCGCCGTCCATTTCAGCATCGGCGGCAAGTCGGTCATGACAGCGGCGGAAACGATCGTCCCCGCGGCGACGGCAGCGGGCGTCGCCACCGTATCGAGCAGGTTGTCCACACCGGGAATGTAGAACGCGGCGATCTCGGCGATGGCCGCGGTGCCAAGCATGATGATCGCAGCAGGTGTGCCGAGCCATGCAAAGCCCTCATTCAGGTTTGCATGTCCGGTGTAAGCGGCCACGCTCAGGATCAGCAGCGGCAGGAACAGCCGGAAGCCGGTTGCGGCGGCCAGACCGATGCCAAGGCCGACCGACAGTGCCAGATCGAAGTTCGACATAAGCGGCAAACTCCATCAGCCCTGTTCGGGCAGAAGTATTGCAACTG
Source organism: Bradyrhizobium sp. BRP22 (assembly GCF_020194175.1). Classification (GTDB taxonomy): domain Bacteria; phylum Pseudomonadota; class Alphaproteobacteria; order Rhizobiales; family Xanthobacteraceae; genus Bradyrhizobium. The sequence goes on from NZ_JADYVX010000003.1 coordinate 33,545, forward strand.
TCAGCGACGACGGCCGCTGATGGTATGAACGGCGGCGATGTCTCGGCGTCAAGTCGTTCGCCGGCTCGCGAAGAGGCCATACACGAACAAGACGATGATCGCCCCGACGACCGCTCCGATAAGCCCTGCGCCTTCACCCGGGCCGTACCAGCCGAGGGCTTGTCCGAGATACGTTGCAACGAACGCGCCCACGATCCCGAGGATCGTCGTCATGATGAAGCCTGACGGCTCGTTGTCGCCCGGCATGATGAACTTGGCGATGACCCCGGCGATGAAGCCGATGATGATGGTCCAGAGAATGCCCATTCGCGTAACTCCTTGCGCGATATTTCATCCTTGGGACGCCAGATCGTAGCATCTCTTGCGGATCTTCGATCTGTCCGAGAGGTTGTAACACTTGCGCAAAACAAAAACCCCGCCACTTTGGCGGGGTTCGGTCGGGAGGGTGAGCCTCTGGGGTCGCCATAAACCTGGATCAGGCCGGGATGCGCTCGTCGGCTTCGTGCGGTTCGCGCAGCACGTAGCCGCGGCCCCAGACGGTCTCGATGAAGTTGCGGCCTTCGGAAGCGTTGGCGAGCTTCTTGCGCAGCTTGCAGATGAAGACGTCGATGATCTTCAACTCCGGCTCGTCCATGCCGCCATAGAGGTGGTTCAGGAACATTTCCTTGGTCAGCGTGGTGCCCTTGCGGAGCGAGAGCAGCTCCAGCATCTGGTATTCCTTGCCGGTCAGATGCACGCGCTGGCCGCCGACTTCCACCGTCTTGGTGTCGAGGTTGACCACGAGATCGCCGGTCTGGATGACAGACTGGGCATGGCCCTTGGAGCGGCGCACGATGGCGTGGATGCGCGCGACGAGTTCGTCCTTGTGGAAGGGCTTGGTCATGTAGTCGTCGGCGCCGACGCCGAGACCTTTGACCTTGTCCTCGATGCCAGCAAGGCCGGAGAGGATCAGAATGGGAGTTTTGATCTTGGAGACCCGGAGCTGCTTCAGCACGTCATAGCCGGACATGTCGGGCAGGTTGAGGTCGAGAAGGATAATGTCGTAGTCGTAAAGTTTGCCGAGGTCGACGCCTTCTTCGCCGAGGTCCGTCGTATAGACGTTGAAACTCTCGGATTTGAGCATCAATTCGATCGACTGCGCGACGGCGCTGTCATCTTCTATCAGCAAAACGCGCATGCCAGTCCCCTTTAGTCGCCGCTCCTGGGCGTCAGGTCGGCCGCACTTGCGGCACTCACAAAACGCCTTTGCACAACTGATTCGGATCCTGACGAGACATGGTTAACAAAAACTGATTCCCATTCGCAAGGTCCACAGTGCAATTTTTTTCGAATCGCCCTAAGATATTGCGTGGAAGCAGCTTTTCTCATCCGTGTTCGTTCAAGCTCCACATTAAGAGGCGGCACTAACCGACTCTCGCGACTCGCCCTTCTTCTGAACAGGCAAGCGACCTCAGTCACCCAAAGACAGTGACGCAATGATTAATGATGCGGGTAAACACGAAGTTAAGCGGATCGGCAGAAAACAGCGAAACTTAAGGTTTTCGCAATGAAGGCGCTTGCGGAACAGATCGGCGACATCGACGGCGTCAATATTTATGGCCGGGTGGTTGGTGTCCGCGGGCTCATGGTCGAGATCGCTGGCCCCATCCATGCGATGTCGGTCGGCGCGCGCATCGTGATCGATGTTGGCGGCAACCGCTTCATCCCGGCGGAGGTGATCGGCTTCTCCGGTAGCAACGCGGTGGTGATGCCGTTCGGTGGTCTCGAAGGCGTCAGGCGCGGCTGCCGTGCTGTGATCGCCAATGCCGCCGGCTTCGTGCGGCCCTCGCCGGCATGGCTCGGCCGTGTCGTCAACGCAATGGGGGAGCCGATCGACGGCAAGGGTCCGCTGCCGCAGGGCGCCTCTCCCGTTCCTTTCCGCAATTCGCCGCCGCCGGCGCATTCGCGCAAGCGGGTCGGCAGCCCGCTCGATCTCGGCATCCGCGCGCTCAACACGTTCCTGACCTGCTGCCGCGGCCAGCGGCTCGGCATCTTCGCCGGCTCCGGCGTCGGCAAGTCGGTGCTGCTGTCGATGCTGGCGCGCAATGTCGACGCCGACATCTCGGTGATCGGGCTGATCGGCGAACGCGGCCGCGAGGTGCAGGAATTCCTCCAGGAAGACCTCGGCGAGGAGGGGCTTGCGCGCTCGGTGGTCGTGGTCGCGACTTCCGACGAGCCGGCTCTGATGCGGCGGCAGGCCGCCTATCTCACGCTCGCGATCGCGGAGTATTTTCGCGACGAGGACAAGGACGTGCTGTGCCTGATGGATTCGGTGACGCGCTTTGCCATGGCGCAGCGCGAGATCGGTCTCTCCGCCGGCGAGCCGCCCACCGCCAAGGGCTATACGCCGACGGTCTTCACCGAACTGCCGAAGCTTCTGGAGCGGGCCGGGCCGGGGACCGGGGTCGGCGCCATCACCGCGATCTTCACGGTGCTGGTCGATGGCGACGACCACAATGAGCCCATCGCGGACGCCGTCCGCGGCATCCTCGATGGTCACATCGTGATGCAGCGCTCGATCGCCGAGCGTGGGCGCTACCCTGCGATCAACATTCTCAAATCGGTCTCCCGCACGATGCCGCGTTCGGCCGATCCGGCGTTTCTCCCCGTTATCACCAGGGCGCGCCAGGTGATGGCGACCTATGCCGATATGGAGGAGTTGATCCGGCTCGGCGCCTATCGGGCGGGTTCGAGCCCGGAAGTGGACGAGGCGATCCGCCTGCACGAGCCGTTGGAGGCCTTCCTGCGCCAGGGCAAGGGCGAGTCGGTCAGTCTGGCCGATGGCTACCGGCAACTGGGTCAAATCCTCTCGAACTTGGAAACGGAACGCTAACTTTGTCAGGCCATCATCCGCGGCATGTCATTAACGATGCCGGTAGGGCCCAGAGGGGAACCGGCTCTGTCCCGCGTTCAAAATTGGGGCTTCTGGGGAGTATGAGTCGATGAAGTCACGTGACACGCTGATCCGCCTGAAGAAATTTCAGGTCGACGAGAAGCGCCGCAGGGTCACCCAGATCGAAGGCATGATCGCCGATTTCCAACGCATGTCGGTGGAGCTTGAGCGCGAAATTCAGGTCGAGCAGGAGCGCGCCGGGATCAATGATCCCTCCCACTTCGCCTATCCGACCTATGCCAAGGCTGCGATCCAGCGCCGCGAAAACCTGACCCGATCCGCTGACGAACTGCGCATCCAGCTCGAGGAGGCCAAGGCGCAGCTCGGCGAAGCCTTCGAGGAACTCAAGAAGGTCGAACTCCTGGACGAGCGCGACCAGGCCCGCGAGCGCGCTGAAGAAAGCGCCCGCGAGCAGGCCGACATGGACTCGATCGGCTTGATGCGCGCGCGCCTCGGCGTCGCCTGAAGCCTGAAGAACTGCAAGCTGGACGGGAATCGCACCCGGGCTGCAAAGCCCGGGTTTTGCTTTGGAAAGGTCCGCAAATCCGATCGGCTGGTGGACCGTGGCATGCAGAACTATGCTACGAAGGGATAGGACTAATTCCCGGCATCAGGCGAACAGGATCGCGATTTGGGGGATGCTGAATGCTGACGCCGGCTGAGCTGGTCTGGCTGATCGCAGCCGTTGCCAAGGGGGACGAGGCCGCTTTCGAGCGCTTGTACGTGGCCACACGGGCGAAACTCTTCGGCGTCGTCTTGCGTATCTTGCGGCGTCAGGATCTTGCCGAGGAGGTCATTCAGGACACTTACGTCAAGATCTGGAACAGCGCGGCACAGTTCAATCCGGCGCTGGCATCGCCGATCACCTGGATGACATCCATTGCCCGCAACCGCGCCATCGACCTGGTCCGCAAGAAGGGCGAAATCTCGCTGGAGGAGGAGCCCGCGGCGATGGAGGTCGCGGCCGAGACGCCCGATCCGCTGGCGCGACGCGAAATGACGGAGGAATTGCGCCGCCTGTTGGAATGCGTCGGCCGTCTGGAGCCGGACCGGCAGAAGCTCGTCTTGCTCGCCTATTACAACGGCTGGAGCCGCGAGCAGCTCGCCGCCAAATTCGAGACGCCGGTGAACACGGTGAAGACATGGCTGCGTCGCAGCCTGCTGGAGATCAGGGAGTGTCTTGGGTTTTGAAGGCTCGGATTTGAAGATTTGGGTTTTGACGTCGTGTGATGGCCGATAACGAGGACCATATCGCGCTCGCTGCGGAGTACGCGCTCGGCACGCTCGATGCGGAGGAGCGCGCGCAGGTCGAGACCATGATGGCGATGAACGAGGAGTTCACCGCGCTCGTGCAGGCCTGGGAAGTCAGGCTCGGCCCGCTCAACCAGATGGTGGGGCTGGTCGAGCCGCGGCCGGTCGTATGGGAGAATATCAAGAGCGCGATCAGCCGGTCCTCCGCGTCGTCGCAAGAGCCCTTGGCATTGCCATCGGCGCCGCCACAGCCCGCGGTCGTTGAGGAGCCGTTCGTTCAGCAGGCGGCGGTCGGCGACGACGGCCGGGTGGTCCAACTCGCAAGCCGCCTCAAGCGCTGGCGCGGCGTGGCATCGGCGGCAAGCGCGATCGCGGCGGCGCTCCTGGTGGTGCTGGGCCTTCAGGTCTACCGGCCCGATTCGCTGCCTGACGCCATCCGTCCCAAGCCCCGCACACAGATCGTGGAAGTGAAGACGCCGCCCGCGCTGGCTTCGGGGCAATTTGTCGCCGTGCTGCAGCGGGACGGCAATTCGCCGGCCTTCATCCTCACCGTCGATGCCGCCACCAAGAATTTCACCGTGCGCCGGGTCGGGGCGACGCCCGAGCCGGGCAAGAGCTTCGAGCTGTGGCTGATCTCCGACCAGTTGCCGCAGCCGCGTTCGCTTGGCGTGATCGGTGCGGATGATTTTACCGAGCGCCCGGTGCTCTCATCCTTCGATGCCGCCACGATCAACGACGCGACCTACGCCGTCACGGTCGAGCCGGCGGGTGGATCGCCGACGGGCGTGCCGACGTCAGCGCCGATATTTTCCGGCAAATTGATCGAGAGCGTGCCGCCGGGCGTGCCGGCGCCGAACCGCTGATTTAAACAAAAAGAAAACGCCCGTGGGGAGCGGGCGTTTTCGATAGTCAACTTGGGGGTAGTTGGGGGTCTTAATATCCACGTGGCCTTTGGGGGGCTGTAAAGAACCACGTGAATTCCGTAAAATCCTTCTCTAGCGTACGAGCGAATTGTTCGATGAGGTGATGGCCACCGGCTTGCCGGCCTTCATCACCCGCGCGGTCTGGTACTCGTCCACGCTGTTGCGCGACATGATGCCAAGGCCGGCCACGATCACACCCGCTACGAGTGCAACGACCACAATCTTCAGATGGGTCGTCCGATCCGCGCTGTAGATCGAGTGGTTCATGGAAGTCTCCTGCCGCCTTCCCTGTCGTCTTCCTTTTGTCGGATACCTCTTCCGACAGGTTCAACATCGTTGCGCTCTTCCAACATAGGAATCGCGGATTCCGTTCCGTAGAGGTCATCACAAGCCCGTGAATAGACGTGATCGGGCGCGATCGAAATCGGCGGTCAAGCGAATATTATCTAGTTATTGCAATGCTTTAGATCAAAGTCACGATGACTTGCCGATAAGCTGTTGAAATTAAGCCATTTTCCACAAAGCAGTTGCATGTGGCGAAAATGCACAGCCTTTCGGCAACCGATTTGTGCGCGGTTACACGCTACCAACGGTCTTCAAGCGTGCCCGCGGATGGATCTCGGCCTGCGACAAAACGGTTGTCTGCGAGCGGAACCGTTCAACCAATGAGCGAACAAACGGCCGGATCGCCGCCGAGGTCACCAGCACCGGCGCCTCGCCTTCGCGCGCCGCCTGCTCGAAGGCATTGCGGGTCGCGGTCATGAACTCCGACAGTTTCGACGGCTGCATCGCAAGGCTCCTGTCCTCGCCGGTGCCCACGATCGATTCCGCGAACGCCTGCTCCCAGCGCGCCGATAGCGCGATCAGCGGCAGATAGCCGTTGTAGGAGGTGTTCTGCGCGCAGATCTGCCGCGCCAGGCGGGCGCGGACATGCTCGACGATGGTCGCCGGGTTGCGCGAGAAGGCGAGCGCATCGGCAATGCCTTCGAGGATGGTCGAGAGGTCGCGGATCGAGACGCGCTCGGCCAGCAGCAATTGCAGCACGCGCTGGATGCCGGAGATCGTGACCTGGCTCGGCACGATGTCCTTGATCAGCTCGCCTTGTTCCTTCGGCAGCTCCTTCAGGAGCTTCTGCACCTCGCCGTAGGACAACAGGTCCGACATGTTGTTCTTGAGCAGCTCGGTGAGGTGCGTCGACAGCACGGTGGCGGCATCGACCACGGTGTAGCCCTTCAGCGAGGCCTCTTCCTTCAGCGCGGCGTCGACCCAGGTCGCAGGCAGACCGAATGTCGGCTCGACGGTGTGGATGCCGGGGACCTGGACCTGGTTGCCGCCGGGGTCCATCACCATGAACTGGTTCGGCCAGATCCGCCCCGTCCCGGCGTCGACTTCCTTGATCTTGATGACATAGGTGTTGGCCTCGAGCTGGACGTTGTCGAGGATGCGCACCGCCGGCATCACGAAGCCCATCTCGACCGCGAGCGAGCGGCGCAGCGCCTTGATCTGCTCGGTCAACCGGTCGGTGCCGTCGGGACCGTTGACGAGCGGGAGCAGCGCATAGCCGAGCTCGATCTTGAGGTCGTCGATCTTGAGCGCGCTCGAGATCGGCTCCTCGGCGGCGGCCGCGGCCGCAGCAGCCGCCGCGGCGGGGGCGGCGGCCGCAGCGGCTTGGGCGGCCTTGACGGCATGCTTCTGCTTGCGCGCGGTCCAGGCCAGCGCGGCGGCGCCGGAGCCGAGCGCCAGGAACGGGATCATCGGAATGCCCGGCAGGAGCGACAGCACGATCATGACGCCGGCCGACATGCCGAGCGCCTGCGGATAGCCGGAGAGCTGATTCATCAGCGCCTTGTCGGCGGCGCCGGAGACGCCGGCCTTCGAGACCAGCAGGCCCGCGGCAGTCGAGACGATCAGCGCCGGCACCTGCGTCACCAGGCCGTCGCCGACGGTCAGCACGGTGTAAGTGCGCGCGGCCTCCGCAAAGCCCAGGCCCTGCTGGGCGACGCCGATGATGATGCCGCCGACCACGTTGATGAACACCACGAGCAGGCCCGCGATGGCGTCGCCACGAACGAATTTCGAGGCACCGTCCATGGCGCCGAAGAAGCCGCTTTCGTCCTCCAGCTCCTTGCGCCGCTCCTTGGCGACCTTCTCGTCGATCAGGCCGGCCGAGAGGTCGGCGTCGATCGCCATCTGCTTGCCAGGCATCGAATCCAAATGGAAGCGTGCCGCGACTTCGGCGATGCGGCCCGAACCTTTGGTGATGACCACGAAGTTGACGATGACCAGGATCGCGAACACGATGATCCCGATCACGAAATTGCCGCCCATCACGAAATTGCCGAAGGCCTCGATGACGTGGCCGGCGGCTGCCGTGCCCTCGTGCCCGTGCGACAGGATCAACCGCGTGGAAGCAAGGTTGAGCGATAATCGCAGCATGGTCGAGATCAAGAGGATGGTCGGAAACGAGGAGAATTCCAGCGGCGCCTGGATGAACAGCGCGGTCATCAGGATCAGGACCGACAGCGTGATCGAGATCGCCAGGAACAGGTCGAGCACGATCGACGGCAGCGGCAGGATCAGCACCACCAGGATGGTGAGGATGCCGAAGGCGAGCGCGATGTCGCCGCGCTTCAGGACGTTGGTGATGTCGGCCAGGGAGAAGCCGCCGGATGCCGTGCCCTGACCCGCCGTCACGTCGACCATGGTAGCCCGATCCCCCCGCGCCCGCCGGCCGCGGCCGCCAAATGTCTGCGCGGCGGCTTACGGACCGCCGCTCCGAAAGTGAGGCACCGCGCTGGCGTCCACGGGGGATCTCCTCCCGTCATACGCGACCGACGACACTCGACTTCACCCGGCAATTTTTGCCCAGCGTATGGTTAGTAAAGGGTTAACGGCACCCTCCTTTCGGAGGCGGGGGCGAGGCTCCGCCGGTGGCCTCGCCCTTCGAGACGCCTGCTTCGCAGGCTCCTCAAGGTGAGGGGATCGAGTGCGCTGCTCCATCCGCGTGGTTGCGAGCGGACGGGGAGGAGATACTGATTCAAATGTCAAACAGCTTCTCCGCGGTCGTCTTATGCCGAGAGGCCGCAGGATACTGGATGCCCCGCCTACGCGGGGCATGACAGTGTGAGGAGAGGATATGAGGTCGCGTTCTCGCGGCGCGTTGCGTCCGAGTCTTGCTTCACTTTCCACCCTCTCATCGAAGTGAGGGCGCAGGGAAAGCCGGGTGCCGGTCGCACCCGTGGGCACCGTGCAACAAAAAGCACGGGGGTAGGACCACAGGTCAACCGGAGCAACACCGGCTTTCCCTGCGCGATGGTTTACGGCTTACTTCGTGCTCTTCTCGGTGACCGGGCTTTCTTGCCACCGTCATCTCTCGCGCGAACTTCTTCGCGCCAAAGATTTAGCGCCAGCGTCGGGGCGCCAGAACCACACGACTTCGCCGTCCGCCATGCGCATGCTCGTCAGTCATACGCATCACGTCCACCGCATCTCACCGCACGTTCGTGACGATCGCGAGCCGCCCCTCATCCGCCGTGAGACGCGCGGAGTTAAATCACTGATTTGCCCGACGACGGAAGCGGAATGTTTTTCGCGCGCGGGCTGGACGCGCCAAATCACCTTGAAATCGCTGGCGAAATTTTCTTCGTCATTCCGGGGCGATGCGCAGCATCGAGCCCGGAATCCATTTCCCCACCTGCGCCTGCGGCGCGAGGGATTCTATGATGTGCGATTGCACATCATAGCGCGCGCTACGCGCGGCCTGGAATGACGGAACGTGATTCGCGCGCAGCCAAGCCGTCGCAACGCGGTGCGCTCGCTGCTTTAACAAGTTGTAAAGTTCTACCAATCAATTTGACTCACTTAGCCCATGTAGCAAGGAGCTCCAAATGATGCGCCGCGAGCGTAGAGAGTTGGAACAAAAGCTTGCGCAGGCCCGAAAGCTGGCACAGGAACCGACCGATCTGTTTACGCGCGAACGGCTGGCGCAGCTCATCGAGGACTTGGAGTTCCAATTGGAGGCCGGTCGCGTCGCCGCCTAGGCTCGCGGGCCGAGGTCATCGGCTGCGTCGGCCGCGAATCCTCCACGGCGCATTTCTCAGTCGGCTGCCATGACGGTGTAGTCGGCGAATTGTACGTGGCTATCGGCCTTCGACCACAGGCCGACGCGGCCCGAGACGGGCTGCGCCAATGTGTGCTCGAGATACAGCTTGCCATCGAGATAGCCCTCGACTTTCGTGCCATTGATGCGGACTTTGAGGTCGTGCCATTGGCGCGTGGCAGTCGGTGTGTTGCGCACCCATTTGACCGACGAGCGCTTGCCGTTCTCGAACTTCCAGAGCACGAGGTTGTTTTCGAGGCAGTTGGCGCGCACGGTCAGGTAGTTGCCGTTCGGCTTCAGGTTGAACAGGATTCCGGCACCCTGATCGATACGGCCGGACACTCCCTGGAAGCGCACCGTGATCTCGCCGTTGGTGAAGTCCTGGACGTTGGGCGCGATCACGTAGGGGAAGTAAGCGTAGGCCTGGACCCGGTCGAGAAATTCCGCGTAGCGCTCGCCATAAAGCGCGCGCGCCTTGTCGGCGATGTCGGCAGACGATTGTCCCTCCCTCCACTGCCGGCCATCCACCGCAAGCACCTTCTTGCCGCCATCGTTTTCGATCCGCCAGATGCCGACGACCGGCACGAGCGATTTCGGCTCAGCGCCAATGGTTTCGTCGATGAAGTCCATTTTTGCCGGCTGCCCGGCGAGTGTTGGCAGCACCAATGCTGCGACAACCATCGCAGCGGCGACGGGCCTGATGCGTCCTCCTGCGGTCATGATTGAGCTCCTCTGTAGGTGAGAAGGGATTTGGCCGGCGGACGTCGGCTCCACCACCAGGCGCCCGCGATCAACAGCGGTAGTCCGCCGACAAACCAGAACAGTGTCGCATCCGCCGTGGCGACCAACGGATAGCCCAGATATTCGTCACCAGGTGCAGGCGGAGGCGGTTGCACACCGGCCAGGCCATACAGCAGCGGTAGGACTTCGCGCGGACTGGTCGAGCGGTTGATATCCGATCGGGCGCCGTAGGAATATTCGATTTCGCCATAAGCATCGTTGACCGCTTGGCTGGCCGCATCGCGGTGACTACCGACGACAACGATCGAGACGTTCGGCATGGCCCGATCGAGCTTCGCCAGCACGTTGCGCTGCAGATCGGCGTAGCGCGGATCCTCGGGTACCAGATTCACCTTGATGATCAGAGGCAATCGGAGCGTGGCGAGCAGCCGCTGGTCGGCAGCCGGGAAGGAGTTTCGCCGGTCCTCGGTGACATCGACTGATTGCCTGATCTGCGTCGGCAGACAGAGAGCCAGCAAGATGGCGAGCGCGCATGGGACGGAGCGCGTGCACTTGATTTGCGTTGGCACGCCGGGCGGCAGCCAGACGGACGCGAGGGCGGACAGGCCTGCAATTGTGCTGGTCACGCCGAGCACCAGCCCGGCGGAGAGCAAGCCTTGTTCGAACGGTCGCAGCGCCTGCGTCAGTGATAGTTGTGCGACAACGGCGGCGAGGCCGGAGTGGCCGGCAAGAGTGAAATCGAGCACCCATGATCCAATCGTCACCGCCAGCGCGACGATCGCGGCCGTCGCTGAGCTGTCGGCAATGGTCGCGGCGAATAATGCAATCGCCCCCACGAGCAGGCCGTAGAGGAGATGGCCGAACAGGAGATTGACGGTCTCGGACGCCGCAAGATGCCCGCCCATCATCACCCAGATCGCGAGTGCTGAAACGGCCGGGATGCTAACCAGGATCCAGGCCGCGAGCACGGCGGCGAGCTTGGCAAGAATGAGGGTCGAGGATCGATGGGGCAACTGGACGAGCAGGCGCAGTGCGCCCGACTCCTTTTCCTGGCCCAGCACGCGTATCGCCACGAATGGAAACAGCAGCGTGACCGCGACGTAGAACGCGCCGAATGTCGGCACCAGGACGCCGTCGAGCGGCGACAGGCTCGCCGCCAATACCGGAGATTGCTGCGCGGACGCGCTTGCTTCGCCATAGAGCGAGACGGCTTGAACGAAGCTGTAGCCGATCAATGGACAGACCAGGAGCAGCATCGTCCATAGCGCCCGGCCGCAGACAATCTCGGCCAGCTCCTTTGCGAGCAGTGGCGCCAGCGGCGCCTCGCGAGCGCGATATGGTTCAGGTGAGCGCAAGGAAAATCTCCTCCAGCGAACCGCTCGCCAGCGCGGTTTTTGCGCGCAGCTCGCCGAGAGTGCCGATGCCGCGCACCTTTCCTCCGGCGAGCAGCAGAAAGCGGTCGCAGGCCCGCTCGGCGTCCGCAAGCTGATGGATGGCGAGGATGAAGGTGCGTCCCCGTGCCGCTTCCCGGCGGATCACGTCGATGATGGCGCGCGTCTGCCTGATGTCGAAGCCATCGAACGGTTCGTCCATCACCAGCACGTCGTGCGGCGTCAGCAGGCCGAGCCCGAGCAGCAGTCGGCGGTTGTAGCCCTTGGACAGCGAATGCACGCGCTTGCCAAGGACCGGCGTCAATCCGACAGCATTGATGGTTGCGGCTGTCTGCGCGTCCGTCCGCTTGTAGACCCGGGCGAAGAAGGTCATGACGTCGATCGCGAACCGGTCCTGATAGGGCCATATGCCGTCGGGCAGATAGAACAGCGCTTCCTTTCTCCGCGGCGGCGGCAACTCCTCTCCGCACCAGAACGCGGCGCCTTGCTCCGCTGCAATGAGGCCCACGAGCGCTTCCAGCAAGGTCGTCTTTCCGGCCCCGTTCGGACCGACAATGCCAAGGATTTCACCGGCCGCGACGGAGAATGACACATGCGCGACCGCGGTTTCCGGGCCGTAGCGCTTGGTGAGCTCTTCCACGCGCAGGAGCTCGCGGGACTTATCGTGAGCGGCAGCATCCGTGGGGATCATGGACCCGCTCCAATCGCGGCGGGCGCAGCCATAGGCCCCCTCTCACTTCTGCGCCACCGCAGTTTTGTCGAGCGCAGCGCGGATGCCTCGGGCGAGCTTCAGCGCGTCGTCATTGGCCCAGAAATGGATGAAGAACATCCGTGGCTGCTCGTCGAGCATGTGGCTGTGGATCGCGGTCACCTCGATGTCGCCGGCGCGCAGCGCCCGGATGAGCGGATTGACCTCATCGCCGGTGACGAGGAAGTCGCCGGTAATGGCGGCCTTGCCGCCGCCGGTCGGCTGGAAGTTGATCCCGTTGGCGCCGCCCATCGCAGGCGTGACCGTCATGCCTGCTTCGGTCGCCGGTTCGCGGCGCGGGATCGTGAACTGATCGACGCCGCCGGTGACGGTCCCCTTGGCGTGCATGATCTCGTCGAGCTTCGCGGTGTCGAGTTCGACGGTCGGGGCCGGACCGGCAGTGGTCGCCGGCGGTTCGAACGGCGTCTTGCTGCCGGCCGACAGCGCCTCGTGGATCGCGGTGGCGAGCTTCACCGGATCGCCATGTCCGCCGACATGCATGTAGAACGTCGCCGGCGAAGCGCGCAGGATGTGGTTGTGGATCGCGGTGATGTCCAGCCCGCTGTTCAGGAGCTTGGTCATGACAGGGGTGATCTCGGAATCAAGCAGGACGAGATCGCCCATCACCATCGCCTGACCATCCATCGGAGCGAAGGCCACCCAGCCGCCGAGCGCGAGCGCGGGCTTGATCGTTACGCCGTCGAGCGTGACATGCAGATCGGACCGCGGCAGGCCATAGCGATGGACCTCGCCGCTGACGGTTGCCGTCTTGCCGAGCGCTGTGTCCACCTTTTTCCAATCGATCGACTGCGCGTGAGCGCCCGAAATGAACGGCTCCGCAAAGATGTTCCAGTCGACGGGCTGCGCCGGTGCAAGGCTCGGCGACAGCAGGGCCGCGGCGATAATGGCAAAGAGAGTTTTCATGGTCATGGGGATTGGCTCCTCTTGTTGGCGTTCAGGTATTCGAGATACTTGCGACCGCAGCGCGCAGCTCTACCGCCGCTCCTTGATTTGACCGCTGCTGTCGACGACGATCTGGACTTCCTTGCCATCCTTGACGGCCTTCACGACAATGCCTTCGGCGGTCGATTTCATCTCACCGACCTGCGAGTAGCCCGCGGACTCGAGCTTCGCGACGAGTTCCTGTTGCGTCAGGGCATAAGCAGGCGACAGCACGCCCGCCATTGTCAGGCAAAGGGCTGCTCCAGAGATCAGTCGCATCATGGTCCTTGCTCCCGGCTTGTGCCCTCAGCCCGTTGTTTGCTGTTACCGCCATTCCGCTCGCCGCCTCATGCGCCTCGGTCAGATGATGCCGACGAGGCGGAGCAGCACGCCAGCGATGCACGATGCCGCGAGCACGAAAAGCATTCCCACATTGAAGCGAAAGATCGCGATCGCTGCCGCGATCGACAGCGCCAGCGCCGGCCAATCCACGCTGCGCAGCACCGGCGCATCGAAGAAGAGACCGAACCCGTGCACTGGGACGGTCTGCCGGAAGATCGTGTGCAGCGCGAACCAGATCGAGAGATTGAGGATGACGCCGACGACCGCGGCGGTGATCGCCGAGAGCGCGCCGGCGAGCGCCTTGTTGCCGCGCATGGTCTCGATGTAGGGACCGCCGAGGAAGATCCAGAGGAAGCAGGGCGTGAATGTGACCCAGGTCGCGAGCAGCCCTCCGAGCGTGCCCGCCAGCATCGGCGACAGCCCGCCTGCATCACGGAATGCCGCCATGAAGCCTACGAACTGGACGACCATGATCAGCGGTCCCGGCGTCGTCTCGGCCATGCCGAGGCCGTCGAGCATCTCGCGAGGCGAGACCCAGTGATAGTAGTTGGCCGCCTGCTGCGCGACATAGGCCAGCACGGCATAGGCGCCGCCAAACGTCACCATCGCCATCTTGCTGAAGAAGATCGCGATCTGGCTGAAGACGTTCGACGGACCGAGGCCGATGAGCAGTGCGGCGACTGGAACGAGCCAGAGCGCAAGCCAGATGGCGCCGACGCGCAGCGCCCGGGACGCGCTGGGCCGAACGTGCTCCGGAACCGTCTCGTCGAGCAGGCTGTCGATCGCGGCGGCATTCTTTCCGCCATGCTCGATGGCGGCGAATTCCGGCCTGCCGAGCCGCGCGCCGATGTAGCCGATCACGCCGGCAGCCACGACGATCAAGGGAAACGGCGCAGCGAAAAAGAAGATCGCGACGAACGCGATTCCCGCGATCGCAATCATGACGCGGTTGCGGAGGGCGCGCTTGCCGATCCGGACCACCGCCTGGATCACAATCGCGAGCACGGCCGCCTTGAGGCCGAAGAACAGCGCCTCGACCAAGCCGACATTGCCGTAGGCGGCGTAGATGTAGCTCAGCGCCATGATGGCGATGACGCCGGGCAGGATGAACAGACCTCCCGCCACGATCCCGCCGACGGTCCGGTGCAACAGCCAGCCGATATAGGTTGCAAGCTGCTGCGCCTCGGGCCCGGGCAGCAGCATGCAGTAGTTGAGCGCATGCAGGAAGCGCGCCTCCGAAATCCAGTTCTTCTCCTCGACGAGGATGCGATGCATCACCGCGATCTGCCCGGCCGGCCCGCCGAAGCTCAAGATCGCGACGCGCAGCCAGACCGCAAGCGCGTCAGTAAAGGCGATGCCGTGCGCCTCGTCGTGCGAAGCTGCCTTCGGATCTGCGGTGAGGTCGGTCATGGCTTCACCTTGCTGGTCGGCCAGTTGTGGGTCTCCCTGGTCGCATCGCGGCACCAGCGGTAGAAGCCGTCGTAGAGAAGCATGCCGGCGTTGAGCTGCTCGAGGTCGTCGTCGTACATGCGCGAGAGGCCGAGTGACGCCGCCAGCAAGCCCGGCGCCTCCGCAGAAAGATCGAGCCGCGCGGTGTCGGCGGCGCGTACCATGACGGCGAGCCGTTCGAGTGCGGGCGTCGAGAGGCCGAACTCCTGCACCATCACGTCGAACGTGCAGAGCTCGCCGCGGTGGCTCCAGAACACATTCTCGATGTCGAACGGCGTGGCGGTGAAGCGCTCGGCAACCGCGACCACTTCGCTGGATGCCACGAACAGGAAGACCGCGGCGGGATCGACGAAACGGCGGATCAGCCAGGGACAGGCGATGCGATCGATCTTCGGCCGCGATCGCGTCACCCAGACGGTGCGCCCGCGGCCGTCACGCTTCGGAATCCTGTCGGCGGGGACGGTGGGCAGCTCGGCCTGTTTCCAGCCGAGATGGCCGCCTTCGAGAATCTCCGCCGCGATGCCATCGTGGCGAAGCCAGGCGGCGGTGCCTTCGCTGAGCTTCTCGCCCTTGTTGCAGATGACGACGGCGGATCGTCCGGCGAGGTCTCGTGCCCAGTCGTGAACATCGAGATGCGAGCGGCGGATCGCGCCCGGGATCAGGCGCGGGTCCGCCGCGAAGTCGTCATCGAGGCGGACGTCGATCAGCGCAGGCACGCTGGCCGTGCCGATCAATCGTGAAAGCTTGTCGGGAGAAATCGAGGTGTATGAAGACATGCTGCGTCCCTCACGAGTTAAGGACGCGATACTTGGGCATGTCGCCTCGCGGGGAGATCG
This sequence comes from Bradyrhizobium sp. BRP22, assembly GCF_020194175.1. Lineage (GTDB taxonomy): Bacteria > Pseudomonadota > Alphaproteobacteria > Rhizobiales > Xanthobacteraceae > Bradyrhizobium. The sequence goes on from NZ_JADYVX010000003.1 coordinate 49,199, forward strand.
CCTGATCCCCGTGAACGGAAATAAACTCCTTGCCGTCGTCCGTGTCAATCGACACTGGGGCGCCTCGACGATCATGACGAAGCTTGCCCGGATGGTTCCGATCGGTTCCGTGACCATGTCGAGGACGAACCGATAGCGCACGTCTTGTTGACCGCCTCTCCCGATTGACACCACAGGTTCGTCATTCGATCTTCGGCGCGCCGTTGGACCCGGCTATTGGGCCGGACTGGAGATCGTGTGATGAGCGCCGCGAATGCAGTTTCTCGTCCGGTGATAGCCACTGTCGGGTCCGCCGATATCGAGCGGGCCATTTCTGTACTTGTACTTGCCTTCAGCGCCGATCCGGTAACGCGCTGGACCTATCCCGATCCGGACCAGTATCTCACATCCTTCCGGGCTCTCGTGCGCGCATTCGGCGGCCGCGCGTTCGAGCAGGATACCGCACGCCGTGTCGACGATTATGCAGGGGTGGCGCTGTGGCTGCCGCCGGGCATCGAACCGGATGAGGCGGCGCTTGCCGCGACCATGCCGGCAGGGCGGGAGTCCGAGATGGCCGCGGTTTTCGAGGGAATGGCGGCCTATCATCCGAGCGAAGCGCATTGGTATCTGCCGCTGATCGGTGTCGATCCGCTGTATCGCGGCAAGGGCTGTGGCGGAGCGCTGCTGGAAGACGCCGTCCGGCTGTTCGACCGGGATCACGTTGCCGCCTATCTCGAATCCACCAACCCGGCCAACATCCCGCTGTATCAGCGATATGGCTTCGAGGTTCTCGGCACCGTCCAGGCGGGAACGTCGCCGCCGCTGTTTCCAATGCTGCGCCAAGCTCGCTAACGGGCGCCGGCATCGGGAGAACTCCTCCGCACAAGTTCACAGAACGATCTCGTATGCCGGCTGGCGACGGCTGTTTGCCGCATGTCAGCGCCGCGTCGCGCTCGGCTGTTTCCGAACAAGAACAAGGAGTAGCTGCAGCGCACCAACCAAAGATTGAATTTGTCCGATGACAAGCCGGGGAAAGCGGATGTAGCCTCACGAAAAATCAAATGCACGGGAGGATGGCATGCCAGACGCAATGGTTGCAGCACGTGCTTCAGAGGCGACAAACGGCACGGCGCAACGGGTCGACGTCGCAGTGGTCGGGGCCGGGTTTGCCGGTCTCTATCTTCTCCATCGGTTGTCGAAGGCGGGCTTCACGACAGTGGCGTTGGAGGAGGCCGACGATGTCGGCGGCACCTGGTACTGGAATCGCTATCCCGGCGCGCGCTGCGACATCCAGACCATCGACTACAGCTACACGTTCGATCCGGAGCTGGAGCGCGCGTGGCAATGGTCGGAGAAATATGCGACGCAGCCGGAAATCCTGCGCTATCTCGGTTTCGTCGCCGATCGTTACGATCTCAGGCGCCATATCCGCTTCCACACCAAGGTCACGGCGGCGACGTGGGATGAGGCCGCGGAACGCTGGCTGCTCACATCAGACAATAGTGCTGCCGTTTCGTGCCGCCATTACATCATGGCCACGGGCTGTCTCTCCGCGCCCAAGCCGCCGGAGATCGACGGCGTCAAGGACTTCAAGGGCGAGGTCTACTTCACCAGCCGCTGGCCGCATGAGGAGGTGAACCTCGCCGGCAAGCGCGTCGCTGTCATCGGCACGGGATCGTCGGGGATCCAGTCGATCCCGGTGATCGCGGAGCAGGCGGCGCAGCTCACCGTTTTCCAGCGCACGCCGAACTTTGCCTTGCCCGCGCACAACGGCCCGCCGCCGGCCGATCGGTTCGCGATGCTGGAGGGCGATCGTGCCGGCTATCGCGAGCAGGCCCGCTGGTCGCTCACCGGCGTCCCCTATCCGCAGCAGACCGTGGTGAGCTGGCAATTGAGCGATGCCGAGCGGCGCGAGCGTTTCGAAAAGGCGTGGGCCGCCGGCGATCTCGTCCACGTCCTGACGCAACTGTGGGCCGACCAGGGCGTCGATGTCGATGGCAATGCGCTGGTCGCCGACCTGATCCGCGAAAAGATCCGCGAAGTCGTGAAGGATCCCGAGACGGCCGAAGCGCTGACCCCGTACGATCATCCGTTCGGCGCCAAGCGTCCCTGTCTCGATACCAATTACTACGCTACCTACAACCGTCCCAACGTCACGCTGGTGAATTTGCGGCAGGAGCCGATCAAGGAGATCACGGCCTCCGGCATCGCGACCGACAAGCGCAGCTTCGATCTCGATGTGATCGTGTTCGCCACCGGCTTCGATGCGATGACCGGCGCCATCAGGGCGGTGCATCCGATCACGGGATGTCATGGCAAGTCGCTGTCCGACGTCTGGGCGCAGGGACCGCAGAGCTATCTCGGGCTCACGGTTGCCGGATTCCCCAATCTGTTCATGATCACCGGCCCTGGCAGCCCGTCGGTGCTGTCGAACATGGCGGTGTCGATCGAGCAGCACATCGATTGGGTGGTCGATCGGCTGATCGCGCTGCGCGAGGCAGGCTTCACCACCATCGAGGCCACCGAGACGGCGCAGGCCGGCTGGGCGCGGCACATGGCCGACTGCGCGACGGTCACGCTGCATCGGCTCGCCAACACCTGGTACACGGGCGCCAATGTTCCCGGCAAGGCGTGGGGCGTGATGCCTTATACCGGCGGCGTCGGCCCCTATCGCAGCATCTGCAACGAGATCGTCAGCCGCGGCATGCTCGGCTTCAGGCTGACCGGGCCCGGTGTTGCCGAGCAATGCAATGATGGCGAGGTCGTGCGTCTGCAACCGGATGTGCGGCTGGTGCTCGGGATGCTCGCGGACATGAACCTGCCGCCGATCGAGTCGATGGGCGCCCAGGGCGCGCGCGACTTCCTCGACGAGTTCAACAAGGGCCGTCCCGCGGGCCGTCCGGTCGGCGAGATCGTCGACGGCACGCTTCCCGGCAATGACGGTCCGCTGCCGTACCGGCTCTATCGGCCGGCGACGCCTGGGCCGCATCCGATCGTGGTCTATTTCCATGGCGGCGGATGGGTGCTCGGCGATGAGCAATCGGACGATCCGTTCTGCCGCGACATGTGCCGGCGGAGCGGAATGATCTTCGTCAGCGTCGGCTATCGGCATGCACCCTGGCACCGCTTCCCGACGGCGGCGGAGGATGGTTATGCCGCGACGCGCTGGATCGCCGAGCATGCGGCCGAGCTCGGCGGCGTGCCGGGACCCGTGCTGGTCGCCGGCTGGAGCGCCGGCGGCAACATCGCCGCCGTCACCTGCCAGCTCGCGCGCGATCGCGGCGGCCCTGACATCGCGGGCCAGCTCCTGATCTGCCCGGTCACCGATTGCAGGTTCGACCGGCCATCCTACACCGACAATGCGACCGGCTATTTCCTGACGCGGTCGTTGATGTACTGGTTCTGGGACATCTACTGCTCGCCGGCCGACCGGACCGATCCGCGTGCCTCGCCGTTACGCGGCAGGCTCGATGGCTTGCCACCGGCTTTCGTGGTGGCGTGCGAGTTCGATCCGCTGCATGACGAGGGTATCGCCTATGCCGACGCGCTTGCAGCTGCCGGTGTGCCGGTCGAGCAGCTCGACGCGCATGGTCATTTCCACTCCTCCTTCGTCATGGTCGATGTGATCATCACCGGTGTCAGCGGGCGTGTGCGGATGGCGGGAGCCTTGCGACGGTTTGCCGGGCTGGGTGACGAGGGCGTGGTGCCGCAAGCGATCGCGGTGGCGGCGGAGTAGAGGATCACGCCTTGTCGTGGGACGTCCGCCGCGAGGCGGCGAAGATTTCCCATGCCACCATGAAGATGGCGGCGATCAGCGGACCGATCACGAAGCCGTTGAGGCCGAAGACCTCGATGCCGCCCAGCGTGGAGATCAGCACGACATAGTCGGGCAGCTTGGTGTCCTTGCCGACCAGGAACGGACGAAGCACATTGTCCACGAGGCCGATGACGAGCACGCCATAGGCAATCAGTCCGAGGCCCTGCCAGATGGCGCCGGTGGCCAGGAAATAGATGGCGACGGGAATCCAGACCAGCCCGGCGCCGATCGCCGGCAACAGCGACAGGAAGGCCATCAGCACGGCCCACAAGATCGGCGCATGAACGCCGAGGAACCAGAAGGCCAGCCCGCCGAGCGCGCCCTGGGCCATCGCAACCAGGACGCCGCCCTTGACGGTGGCGCGGACCACATCCGCAAATCTCGTGAACAGGGCCGACTTCTGGTCAGCGCCAAGAGGAACGGCCTCCTTGATTCGGTCCGCCACCGCCTTGCCGTCGCGCAGCAGGAAAAACAGAAGATACAGCATGATGCCGAGGCTGATCACGAAGTCGAACGTGTTCATCCCGATGCTGAGCGCCTGAGGCGCCAGAACCTGTCCGCCCTTCATGAGGCCGGACGTCAACGTTTCGCGCAGCGCCGAAAGATCGCCCAGATTGAAGCGATCCAGCCAGCCGGTCGCCCACGCCGGCAGCGCATCGAACACCCGCTGGACGTAGCCGGAGAAGTCGTACTCCCCGGACTGCATCTTTGCGTAGAGGCCGGTGGCTTCCCGAACCAGGGAGGTCGCGATCATCGCGAGCGGCAGCAGTACCATCGCGATGATGAGCAGGACCGTGATCGAGGCGGCGAGAGTCTGCCTGCCGCCCACCGACTTCAATAGCGCCCGGTTGACCGGCGCGAAGATGACGGCGACGACCACGGCCCACAGCACGGCGCCATAAAACGCCTGCAGGATCCAGGCGAACGCCACGGTGACGACGAACAGCAGCAGCAGGAAAACTTGGTCTTCAATTCGTCGCACGGCCGTCTCGCTTCCACCTTTGCTGCGCCACTGTCCATACAACGAACCCGGCGCGGACTTTGTTCACGGCCCTGTATATTGCTTTATTGCTCCGCGGTCCCGTCGAAAAGAATCGCCTGCTTGCGCACGGCGTCGCAGCTTGCTGCCATTCTCCCACAAGATGCCTCCGTCCCATTTGCCGGAGATGTCCCATCGTACAAACACGGTCATAGTCCGGCCTCCAAAAAGAAACGTGGAGGAAACATGACCGAGAGTGCCATCGAGACGATCGCGTCGCCGATCGAGGAGGGCGGGGCGGTCTCGCCCAGGAAAGTGTTCTGGGCGACCTGGTTCGGATGGATGCTCGATGGCTTCGACTCCTCCATGTACAGCTACATCCTGGTCGGCGCGCTCACGGAATTGCTGCCGGCGAGCGGGATCGAGCCGAGCCGCGCCAATATCGGCATCTATGGCGGCCTGCTGTTCTCGATCTTCATGCTCGGCTGGGCCTGCTCGATGGTCTGGGGTTGGGCGGCGGACCGTTACGGGCGCGTCCGCATCATGTGCTGGACGGTGCTGGTCTATTCATTGTTCACGGCGCTGTGTGGGCTTGCGACCGGCGTCGTGATGTTCGCCCTGTTTCGCTTCATGGCCGGCTTCGGCGTCGGCGGCGAATGGGCTGCGGGCACGCCGCTGCTGCAGGAGTCCGTGCCGGAGGAGACGCGGGTGAAGCTGGCCGGCTGGCTGCATACGGCAACGCCGACCGGACTGTTTCTCGCCGCCGCGGTCACGCTGATCGGCGGCAGCCTGCTCGGCTGGCGCGGCATGTTCCTGCTCGGCATCCTGCCGGCACTGTTGATCGCATATCTGCGCAGCAACATTCCCGAGCCGGCCCACGGCCGCGTGCGGAAGCACGTATCCGTCGCGACACTGTTCTCGGGCGAACAGGCGCGCACCACCTGGGCGGCGGCGCTGCTGATGGCCTGCATCATCTTCGGCCTTTGGTCTTCGAACTTCTGGGCGCCGACGGTGGTGATCACCAAGCTTGTCGCGGCCGGTGCGACGCCCGCCCACGCGCAGCAGATGGGCGCGGTCGCCGGTCTCATCACCAATGTCGGTACGCTGATCGGCTGCCTGCTGATGCCCTGGATCACCGGCTATCTCGCAAGCCGCCGCCGAACCGCGGTGCTGTTCTTCGTAGGGTCGCTGATCTCGGTGGTCGTGAGCTACGAGATTGCCATCGAGCATCTCGAGAGCCTCACGCTGTTCCTGATCCTGCTTCCCGTGCTGGGCTTCTTCACCAACGGTGTGTTCGGCCTGTTCACGATCTGGCTGCCGGAAATGTTTCCGACCGCGTTGCGCGGCTCCGGCTCCGGCTTTGCCTTCAGCATGGGACGCGTATTGGGCGCGGCCGGTCCGACGCTGATCGGCGCGCTCGCCGCAACGACAGGGAGCTACCCGCTCGCGATCTCGCTGCTGTCGCTGATCTATGTGGTCGGCCTGCCCATCATCGCGATGGCACCCGAGACGGCGGGGAAGCCGCTGGCGAAGTGATGATCGCATCAATCGGCCAGTTCCAGAACGCGCGCCTTGCCTACCGTCGCCGGCCCTGTGGCCGGCGGCTCTGATTGATCCTGATCGTCGGCCGGCAAACCGAAGCCCTTCACGATGCCGAAGATCGCGGGAATCACGATCAGCGTCAGCAGGGTCGAGGAGACCATGCCGCCGATCATCGGCACCGCGATCCGCTGCATGATCTCGGAGCCGGTGCCGGTGCTCCACATGATCGGCAGCAGGCCGGCCATGATCGCGACCACCGTCATCATCTTTGGCCGGACGCGCTCGACCGCGCCTTCCATGATGGCCTCGCGCAGGTCTGATCGGGTCAACGCGCGTCCCTCGGCGGCGCGACGCTCCCTGATCTCGGCCAGCGCCTGGTTGAGATAGATCAGCATCACGACGCCGGTCTCGGCGGCAACGCCCGCCAGCGCGATGAAGCCGACGGCGACGGCAACGGAGAGGTTGAAGCCGAGCCACCACATCAGCCAGAGACCTCCGACCAGCGCGAACGGCAGCGACAGCATGACGATCGCGGTCTCGGTCACCGAGCGGAAGTTGAGATAGAGCAGCAGGAAGATGATCAGAAGCGTCGCCGGCACCACGATCTTCAGGCGCGCCATCGCGCGCTCGAGATATTCGTACTGGCCGCTCCACATCACATAATAGCCCGGCGGAAACTGGATGCTCGCCTGCACCGCGCGCTGCGCCTCAGTGACATAGCCGCCGAGATCGCGGTCGCGGATGTCGACATAGATGTAGGTGGCGAGCTGCCCGTTTTCGGTCCGGATCGAGGTCGGCCCGCGCGCCGGTTGGATGGTGGCGACCTCTCCGAGCGGTACCGCGCCGCCGGCCGGCATCGGCACCAGGATGTCGCTTCCGATCGCCTTCGGATTGTCGCGGAGATCGCGCGGGTAGCGCATGTTGACGGTGAAGCGCTGCCGGCCCTCGACCGTCGTCGTCACCGTCTGTCCGCCAAGCGCGGTCGCGATCGTGTCCTGCACGTCCTGGACCGCCATGCCGTAGCGCGCGAGCGCCGTGCGGTCCGGCGTGATCTCGAGATAGTAGCCGCCGATGCCGCGCTCGGCATAGGCCGACGATGTCCCCGGCACGGCTTTCAGGACCTGCTCGATCTGCCTGGCCAGACGATCGATCTCGACGAGATCGGTGCCGACAACCTTCACGCCAACGGGCGTGCGGATGCCGGTCGAGAGCATGTCGATGCGCGCCTTGATCGGCATGGTCCAGGCGTTGGAGACACCGGGGAATTGCAGCGCCTTGTCCATCTCCGCGATCAGGCTGTCGACCGTGACGCCCGCCCGCCACTGCTCCTTGGGCTTCAGGTTGACGATGGTCTCGAACATCTCGGTGGGCGCGGGGTCGGTCGCAGTCGCCGCGCGGCCGGCCTTGCCGTAGACGGAGGCGACCTCGGGGAAGGAGCGGATGATGCGGTCCTGCATCTGCATCAGCTCGGCGGCCTTGGTCACGGAGATGCCGGGCAGCGTGGTCGGCATGTAGAGCAGGGTGCCTTCGTTGAGGTTCGGCATGAATTCCGTGCCGAGCTGCCGTGCCGGCCAGACCGTGACGGCGAGGACGGCGAGCGCGAGCAGGACGACGAGGGTCTTGGCACGCAGCACGCCTTTGATGACGGGACGGTAGATCCAGATCAGGAAGCGGTTGATCGGATTCCTGTGCTCCGGAATGATCCGGCCACGGACAAAGATCACCATCAGCGCCGGCACCAGCGTGACCGACAGCAGCGCGGCGGCCGCCATCGCGAAGGTCTTGGTGAAGGCGAGCGGGCTGAACAGCCGGCCTTCCTGCGATTCCAGCGTGAAGATCGGCATGAAGGACACGGTGATGATCAACAGGCTGAAGAACAGCGCCGGCCCAACCTCGGCGGCGGCGTCGATCAGGATGGAGATGCGCGATTGGCCGGGCTTGGCGCGCTCGAGATGCTTGTGGGCGTTCTCGATCATGACGATGGCGGCATCCACCATGGCGCCGATCGCAATCGCGATGCCGCCGAGACTCATGATGTTGGAGCCGATGCCGAGCAGCTTCATCGCGCCGAAGGCCATCAGCACACCGACCGGCAGCATCAGGATCGCGACCAGCGCGCTGCGGACATGCAGCAGGAACACGATGCAGACGAGGGCGACGACGAGGCTCTCCTCGACCAGCGTGTGCTTCAGCGTATCGATGGCGGCATTGATCAGGTTCGAGCGGTCGTAGACCGGCACGATCTCGACCGATTTCGGCAGGCTGGTCGCGATCTCACTGAAACGCTTCTTGACGTTCTCGATGACGTCGAGCGCGTTGACGCCGAAGCGCTGCAGCACGATGCCGCTCGCCACCTCGCCCTCGCCATTGAGCTCGGCGATGCCGCGCCGCTCGTCCGGGCCGAGCTCGACGCGGGCGACGTCGCGCAGCAGCACCGGCGTGCCGTTGTTGACCTTGAGCACGATGTTGCCGAGGTCGTTGACATCCTTGATGTAGCCCTTGCCGCGGATGACATACTCGAATTCGGAGAGTTCGACGGTGCGGCCGCCGACATCTGCGTTGCTGGCGCGGATCGCCTCGCGCATCCTTTGCATGGTGATGCCGCGGTCGCGCATCCGCTGCGGATCGAGGATCACGTTGTACTGTTTGACGAAGCCGCCGATGCTGGCGACCTCGGCGACACCCTCGGCCTTGGCGAGGGCGAATTTCAGATTCCAGTCCTGGATCGTGCGAGTGTCGGCGAGGTTCAATTCCTTTGACATCACCGCGTATTGGTAGACCCAGCCGACGCCGGTCGCGTCAGGTCCGATCGTCGGCGTCACGCCGGTGGGCAGGCGCGAGGTTGCGCCATTGAGGAATTCGAGCACGCGCGAGCGTGCCCAATAGATGTCGGTGCCGTCCTCGAAGATCACATAAACAAAGGACACGCCGAAGAACGAGAAGCCGCGCACGACCTTCGATTTCGGCACCGTCAGCATCGCTGTCGTCAGGGGATAGGTGACCTGATCCTCGATCACCTGCGGCGCCTGACCCGGATATTCGGTGTAGACGATCACCTGCGTGTCGGAGAGATCGGGAATGGCGTCGAGCGGCAGATGGAGCAGCGCATAGAGACCGGCCGCCGCGGCGAAGCCGGTGCCGAACAGCACCAGCAACAGGTTGCGCGCCGACCAGGCGATGACGCGCGCGATCATGGCCGTCCTCCCATGCCGGTGGTTGGCGATGTGTCCGGCGCAGCGCCGGCCGCGGAAAAGCCCTTCAGCGCGGCCTTGAGGTTGCTTTCGGCATCGATCAGGAAGTTGGCCGAGGTCACGACCGCTTCGCCTTCGCCGATGCCGTCGGTGATCTCGACATATCCGCCGCCGCGATGTCCGACCTTGACCTCGCGTGGCTCGAACCGGCCGCCGCCTCTGTCGATGATGACCGTCTGCCGGTTGCCGGTGTCGAGCACCGAGCTATCAGGGACGGCGAGCACGGGATTCTGGCTGCCGATTTCGATCTCCGCATCGACATACATGTCGGGAAGCAGTGCCAGGTCGGCGTTATCGAGCTCGATCCTGAGACGGACCGTGCGGGTCTCGCGGTTCACCTGGGGATAGATCACGCTGACCTTGCCGGCGAAGGCGCGGCCGGGAAAGCCGCGGGCGCGCACGGTGACGGGTTGGCCGACAGTGATGCCGCCGATATCGCGTTCCGCCACGTCGACGACCGCCCAGACCAGCGAGGTGTCAGCAACACGGAACAAGACATCGCCGGGCTGCGCGCGCATGCCTTCGATCGCATTGCGCTCCAGCACGATGCCGTCGCGCGGCGCCGACCACTGGATCACGATCGGGACGGCCTTGGTCTTTTCCATGGTCGCGATCGCGGATTCCGGCACGTCGAGATTCATCAGCCGCTGCCGGGAGCCGCGGCCATAGGTTTCGATCGCCGCCGTGGTCTTGGACGTGATGGTCGCCAGATATTCGGCCGCCGCAGAGGAGACCGCGGGGCTATAGATCTCCATCAGCGGCTGGCCCTTGGCGACGCGGCTGCCGGTGGTCACGTCGGCGACCTTCTGCACATAGCTTTCGGCGCGCATCGCGATCACGGAGACGCGGCGCTCGTCGAGCTGGATCGTGCCGGGCGCGCGCACCAGCGTGCTGACGATATGCAGCATCACCGGTTCGGACTTGACGCCGGTGCGCTGGATACGGCCGGGCGACAGCCTGATCGAGCCGTCGTCGGTCTCCTCGCCTTCATAGACGGGGATGTAGTCCATCCCCATCGAGTCTTTCTTCGGCGTCGGCGACGTATCGGGCAGCCCCATCGGGTTGCGGTAGTATTTGATCTTGCGGTCGCCCCTCGCTTCGGCGCGCTCGACCGGCATCGGCTCGGGCGCGTCGTCGAAACTGATATCGGCCCCGGCGGGGACGGCGCGATAATCGCGGCCATCCTCGGCCTTCTTCGGCGTCAGCGAATAGAACGGCTTGCCGTCCGGATGCTGGTAATAGATGGGCGCGCTGCCGTCGGCGGCGGAGGCGCGCGAGACGGCGTAGCCCGCGGGCTTCGACCACGGGATGCCGCCAGCGAAAATGGCGATGCCCGCCGCTGCAAAACTCGCAGCGGCGGCGCCGATCACAAGGGCGCGCGTCATTTCTGTGCCGTGACGACGAGCTTGTTTTCGACCGCGCCGGTTTCGCCCTGCACCTTGGCGCCGAGCGAAAGCTGCCAGCGGCCGGCCATGCTCAAAGTAGCCTTGAACTTGTACAGTCCCGGCTCGCCGCCGGGTACGGCGGTGACCTTGGTCGCCATCTCCTGCATGCCGTCGGGCGCCATATCCAGCCGGGTGGCGAAAATCACGGCGTCCGGCACCGGCTTGCCGGTCTTCTTGTTGACCAGCCGAACCGTGATGACCTTGTCCGCTCCCATCTGCAGGGTCGGATCGACCAACTGGAATTCGTAGTCCTTGATGTCGGCTCGCGCGGCGCCGGCCGTGCCCAGCGTGGCCACGCCGATAAGCGCCGCCGAAACGGCGCGCGTATAGTTGAACGATTTCATTTTCCATTCCTCGATTGCTCTGGTCTTGCTGCTCGCGCAGCACGTCTCATCCGCGCGGCGTATCAAGCCGCGCGGCAGCGTCCGGCGCCGTGACGCCGGTCAGGCCAAAGTGCGAGGGGGATGGTCGGGAGGCGGGCGGGCCAGCCCGTCCGCGATGATGTCGTTGAGCGGCCGCAGTTGTTCGTCGAGCCGCCGGTCTAGCTCCACCAGGCTGGTGGAGGGGCTGGGCTGCAAGAGCTGCATCATGCAGATCGCGACCAGCGGACAATCCTGGCAAGCGGGACTCTTCTGCTTGTCCGGGCAGCAGGGCATGTCCGCCATATCCATCTCGGCCATGTCATGATCATCCGCCATATCATTGGCCATGGGCCCCATCTGCACGCCGGCAGACGACAGCAAATGCTCGGCCGCGGCCGGGGTGGCAAGCGGCGCCAGCATCAGGGCTGCCGTCACCAGCAGTGCGAGCAAAAGCCTGAATGGTCGGCGGATGTCCATAACCCCAGTTTCTCACAAGCGGCCGGCCGCTGGAAGGTCCCGTTCTTCAAAAATAACGGAGTCGTTTCCGACCCGTGACGTTCATTTCGCCTTCTGCAGCTTCGTTACCGTATAGCCTGATGCGGCTTCTTCGGCCTCGAACTGCACCTTCTCGCCAACCTTCACCTGCTTCAGCATGGCGGGGTCCTTGACGCGGTAGACCATGGTCATTGGTTCATCCATGCCGAGGCTTTTGGCCGGGCCGTGCTTGAGCGTGATCTTGCCGGCGCCCTCGTCGATCTTCTTGACCTCGCCGCTGATGCCGGCGCCTTGCGCGAAGACCGCCTGCGCCAGCAGGCTGCTCGCGAATGCCGCCGCGGCGGCCATGCGGATGATGCTGTTCATCGCTGTTCTCCTTCTCTCGCTGCTCATTTCACGGTGATGCGGCCGACCATGCCGTAGTCGCGGTGATCGGGGATCAGGCAGGCATATTCGAAGCTGCCGGATTTCGTGAATTTCCAGACAATCTCGGTGGTTTTTTTCGGCGGCAGCCGCACGCCATTCGGATCGTCGTGCTCCATGTGCGGGTGCTTCTTCATCACCTCGGCATGCTTCAAATTCTCCTCGGTGGTGGCGAGCAGGAATTCGTGATCTTCCTTGCCGACATTTCGGATCACGAAGCGGATCTGCTCGCCGCGCTTGACCTGGATGTTGGCGGGCTTGAACGCCATCTCGCTCATCTCGACCTCGATCGTGCGTGACGGCCTGTTCGGATTGCCGGGTTCGCCGGCCGAATAGGACGTGTGGCCATGCTGTTCATGGGCGAACGCGGCAACGGCGGAGCTCGCAAGCGCAATCAGCGCGAGGCAGGTCGTGGTGGTGATCTTCGTCATCGGAATTTCCTTTACGGGTTTCTTCTGGGTCCGGTGCCGGTGCATCGTTACATCTTCATTCCCTTCATCGGTTTGTTGCCGCCGCGGCTGCGGGTCGGCGCTGCTGTTGCCGGTGATGACTGTCGCGCCGGTGCAGCGTCGGGCGTCTCGACCTCGTAGGCGACGGTGCCGGACGGGTGCCGGTAGTGACCCGGATCGCGATAATCGTCGCGCGCAAGGCCCTCGCGAATTTTCATCACCGTGAACATGCCGCCCATTTCGAGCGGGCCGAACTGGCCGTTGCCGGTCATCATCGGCAGCGTGTTGTCGGGCGCGGGCATCTCCATGTTGCCCATCGCCATGCCGGTCGAGCCCATCACCATCGCGTCGGGCGCGAGCCTGCCGACGGCCTTCGCGAGGTCCTTGCGCGACACGCCGATGAGGTTGCGCATGTCGTGGCCCATCGCGTTCATCGTGTGGTGCGACTTGTGGCAGTGGAATGCCCAGTCGCCGGGATTGTCGGCGAGCACGTCGAACGCGCGCACCGCGCCGACGGGTACGTCGGTGGTCGTTTCCGGATATTGCGCGCTTTCCGGAATCCATCCGCCGTCAGTGCAGGTCACGTAGAACTTGTGGCCATGCAGATGGATCGGATGGTTGGTCATCGAGAGATTGCCGATCCGCACCCGCACCTTGTCGCCAAGCCGCACCGGCAGCGGATCGATGCCGGGGAAGACGCGGCTGTTCCAGGTCCACATGTTGAAGTCGGTCATCTCGTTGACCTTCGGCAGGTACGTGCCGGGGTCGATGAGATAGCTGCTCATGACGAAGACGAAGTCGCGGTCCACGGGGCGAAACGCGGGATCGCGCGGGTGCACCACGATCATGCCCATCATGCCCATCGCCATCTGCACCATCTCGTCGGAATGCGGGTGGTACATGAACGTGCCGCTGTGCTTCAGCTCGAACTCGTAGACGAAAGTCTTTCCCGGCTTGATGTGCGGCTGCGACAGTCCGCCGACGCCGTCCATGCCCGAGGGCAGGATCATGCCGTGCCAGTGCACGGTGGTATGCTCCGGCAATTTGTTGGTGACGAAGATGCGGACCTTGTCGCCCTCGACGGCCTCGATGGTCGGGCCCGGCGATTGGCCGTTATAGCCCCAGAGATTGGCCTTCATGCCATCGGCGAATTCGCGCACTACCGGCTCGGCGACGAGATGGAATTCCTTCCAGTCGCCGTTCATGCGCCAGGGCAGCGACCAGCCGTTCAGCGTCACGACGGGCCGGTAATCCGGTCCCGAGGTCGGATGGAGCGGCGGCTGCGAGGCCGTCTTGTCCATCGTTGGCGCTTCCGGAATCGCGGCGGCCTGCACGCGTCCGGCGACGGCACCGGCGCCGACGAGCGCTGCGGTGCCCAGGAATCCTCTGCGTGAAAACATCATTCCCTCCACTCAGTGAGCGCCGGCAGCAGGCAAGGCTGCGGAAGCTGTTGTCGTCGGGCTTTCCCTTGTTCCCGATCCGCCGCCGTTGACGGCGGTTTGCAGGTCGGACTGCGCCAGAAAGAATGCCCGCCTGGCGTCGATCGCGGCGCGGAGCGAGGCGAGGCGCTGGCGCGCTTCGGTCAGCAGCGCGAACACGTCGATCTGCATGCTGGAGAAGCGCAACTGCATCTCTTCCGTGATGATCTGGCGCAGCGGCAAGATCTCGCGCTGATAGTGGGTGGCGATGTCGTAGCTCGAGCGGTAGGTGCGATAGGCATCGCGCGCTTCGGAGCGAACATTGACCGCCCTCTCGGTCAGCCGGTTGAAGGCGAAATTGTAGGTCTCCGCCGCCTGGCGGACGCGCACCTCGCCGCCGTCGAACACCGGGATCTGGAACGCGACGTCAAAGCCGCGCTCGCGGAACGGCGGATCTTCCGGGTCGCGCGTGCGCTTGTCGATGCCGGCGAGGTCGAGCAGCGTGACAAAGCGCGTCGCCTCGGTGAGATCGAGCGCCTTTGCCTGGGCAACGAGTTCCATGCGCGCGATCTGCAGGTCGATGCGGTGTGCGACGGCGTCGGCTTCGATCGAGGGCAGCGCCTGTGGACGTCGCGGCAAGGGCGGCAGCTTGTCCGGAAGCTTGAAGTTGAGATCGGCGTCCCACAGTCCCATCAGGCGCGAAAGCCGTTCGCGTGCGCTTCCGGCCTCCTGCCGTGCGGTGGCGAGGTCGGCCGTGGTCTCTGCGTAAAACACCTGCTCGCGCGCCTGATCGAGCTTGTTGAGCGCGCCTGTCTCGCCAAGCTTTTTCGCAAGCTGTGCGGTGGATTCCGCGGTCGATTTGGCATCGGTGAGAAGGCCGACCATTTCGTTGGCCGCCAGACTGCGGAAGTAGGCGCGCCGGACCTCGGCGGCGAGCCGAAGCGTCTCCAGCGCAGCGCGCAATTGTGCTTGTCGAAACCGCTCCCGCGCGATGTCGGAGCGGAATGGCAAGGTGGCCAGCGCCAGGATGTCGCCGACCACCTGCCGTTCGACCTCGCTCGCGCTGTTGCCTCTGATCCGCGAGATCGAGAACACGGGATTGGGCGGCAGGCTCTGTTCGACGAGATCGGTCTCGGCGAGCGCCAGTTCGTTATAGGCGGCCTGCAGCCCCTTGTTGCTGAGCAGGGCGACCTGCACCGCGGCATCGGCCGTCAGCGGCCGCGAGAGCAGCCGCCGGACCGTTCCGCGGATCCGTTCGGCATCGTCGGCGGAGCGCAGGAATGCGACATCCTTGCCGATGGTCTGCTCCGTCGCGGCGGCGACGACCGTCATGCCGCTGTCGGGTGAGAACGAGGCGCAAGCCGACAGGACGGCACCGACGATCAGCAGCAGGCCGGCCGCAGGCACATGGGTGGCAACATGGATCATTGTTGCGGTTCCTGCCGTTGTCTCGGGGCGACATCCTCGTTGCGTTCGCGCCACGGCGCCGGCGTCACGGGACGCAGGCTCGTATAGGGTGCGATCGTCGAGCGGTAGCGGACATCGGCGACGCGCGCGGCCGGATCGGCCGGGTCGGAGGCGGCAAGCCGCGTTGTTGCGGGCTGGCAGCCTGCGGCTGTGACGGCGATCGCGATGATGATCACGCCGACCGCGAGGGTGGACGGGAGATGGCGTCCGCCCGTCGTATCAACGACGGCGGACTTCGCCCCTGATAGCGAAGACATCAATGGATTCCTGATCTGCGCATGAATCACGGGCGCACGCGCGATTCCGCGCGGCGCCTACGTCGTCACGTCAGTTCAGGCGTTGGGGGGACGATAGGGCAGAGGGGGCGCCGTGCCGCGCAGGCGCTGGTAGGTCTCGGAGACGCAGGTCGATATCGGCTGCGTGGGCTTCGCGATGCCGGGCAAATCCGCCGCCATCGCCGAAAGGCAGAGCATCGCGCAACACGGCCCAGGTGCGGTCTTGCCGTCATGCTTATGCTTGACGTCGCCGCTGTCTGCGTGATGGGCGGCGTGCGCGCCGTCATGTTCGTGCGAGCCATGGTCGTGCAAGCTCTGGCCGGAACCGGGATGCGCGTCGTCAGCCGCCAGCGCCACCTCGGCCGGCAGGCAGGGTGCGGGATTGCCCACGGCAAGCGCGGCGCCCGGCGCAAGCAAGCAAAACAGGTAGAGCAGGGCGACCAGCCACCCTGCCTTGGCCCGTTGCGGTCTCGTCAAGCGTACGAACATCGTCACCAAAGTACCGCCAATCGCGGGCCCCGCCAAGGTGCCGGCAATGTCATTGCGCAACGATTGACAGTTTGTTGGGTGGTCGGGGCCTTTCGCATGCCTAATATTTCGCCAAAACGCTTGACTGAGAGGCGATTGGTGACGAAGTTTGGCCTCGTTGTGGAAATTCCTTCTCAGTTTAGCCCCAAGTCCGACCTGTTCATTCCCGATTCGCGCCGAGCATGGCTGCGGCTCGCCGTCGCCGTGGTGATCGGCTCGCTCGGTAGCGTCGGCATGTGGTCGGTAGTGGTGGCGCTGCCGCTGGTGCAGGGGGATTTCGGCGCCACGCGCGGGACGGCGTCGCTCGCCTTTACCCTGGTCATGATCGGCTTCGGCTCGGGCGGGGTTCTGACCGGCAAGATCACTGATCGCTATGGCATCGTCACCGCGATCGGGCTCGGCATCGGCATCCTCGGGCTCGGCTATATCGGCGCCGGCTACGCGCCGTCGATCTGGTCGTTCATCCTGTTTCATTTCGCGATCGGGCTGTCGTCATCGGCGACCTTCGGGCCGTTGATGGCGGAAGCCTCGCACTGGTTCGACCGCTACCGCGGGCTCGCGGTCGCGATCGCCGCCAGCGGCAATTACATCGGCGGCACGATCTGGCCGCCGCTGGTGAATCTCGGCATGCAGCAGTTCGGCTGGCGCACCACGCATATCGCGATCGGGATCTTCACCGCGGTTGCGATGGCGGTGGCGCTGCTGGTGCTGCAGCGCCTGATGGGTGGTGCAAGCCGGCACAGCCATCTCAACGCGCCGCCGCCGCGCGTCAATCTGCGGCTCTCCACCAACGCGCTGACGGCGATCCTGTCGCTGGCCGCGATCGCCTGCTGCGTGGCGATGGCGATGCCGCAGGTGCATATCGTCGCCTATTGCGGCGATCTCGGCTACGGTGTGGCGCGCGGCGCCGAAATGCTGTCGCTGATGCTCGGCTTCGGCATCATCAGCCGCATCGGCTCGGGCTTCCTCGCCGACCGCATCGGCGGCATCCGCACGCTTTTGATCGGCTCGGTCGCGCAGGGCGCGGCGCTGCTGTTCTATCTGTTCTTCGACAGCCTGACCTCGCTCTACATCATCTCGGCGATGTTCGGCCTGTTCCAGGGCGGCATCGTGCCGAGCTACGCCATCATCATCCGCGAGGCGATGCCGGCAGCAGAGGCGGCCACGCGTGTCGGCATCGTGATCTTCGCCTCCGTGATCGGCATGTCTCTGGGCGGCTATGTCTCCGGTGTGATCTTCGATGCCACCGGCTCCTACGCCGCCGCCTTCGCCAACGGGCTCGCCTGGAACGCGCTCAACGTCGCCATCACGCTGATGCTGCTGATCCGCGCGCGGCAGCGGCTGGCGATGGCGTGAAGCTGATCAACCGGGAGCGGCTGCCGGGGCGCCAGCAAGAGAGAGCTTGGCTTCCCTCGGCGTTCCAGCAACTGCCTCCGGAAAGCGAAGGCATGCGGTTGTTCCGGCTCCAGGACTTGACGTAATTATCAGCTCGCCCCCATGGGCTCCCATGATTTCACGGACAATCGCCAGGCCGAGTCCTGCGCCCTCCTTGGAGGGGTTGCCGGTCTGGAAAGGTTCGACCAGATCTTGTTCGAAGCTTGGAGAGATTCCGGCGCCATCGTCGCTGATGGACACGCTCCCGTGGCTTAACCTTGCAACGATGCGTTGAGCGCCACAGGCATGAATCAAGGCATTCCCGACCAGGTTGGCCAAAGCGCTCCGCACCGCGGCCTCGACGCCCAGTACGATCGTGATGCCTTCGCTTTCTTCAAGCGAAAGTTCGATGCCGGCGTCGAGCGCGGAGGGGCTGAAATCCGCCAGCACATCCCTCGTCACCACCGCGAGGTCGAAGGGCCGTTTTTCGATCGTATGATTTTGCAGACGAGCCAGGTCGAGCATGGCCGAGACCAGGGATGTCAGACGACGGAGATCGCGCACAAGGTCAGCCTTCAGCGCGGGTTCTGGCACGTCCTCGATCTTCGCTCTCAGCACGGTCAATGGCGTGCGGAGCTGATGGGCGGCGTTGCCGAGAAACCGGCGCTGCATCCGAATGTAGGCGTCGATCTCGTCAAAGGCGCGGTTGAGGGCCTGAACCAGCGGCCTGAGCTCGATCGGGACCTCAGCGAGTGCAATCGATCCCTGCGGCGCGGTCGGATCGATGGCGAGCGCAAGCTTCGTCACGCGACGGATGCTGCCCGACACAAGACGCGCGGTCAGCAGCGCGCCGATTGCGACGATCGATGCGAATGCGAGAGCCACCAGAAAAATCGAGGAAAAATTGCGAGAGATGACCGATCGTGCCATCTGCACGAAGCCCGGTCGTGCGCCACCGATCATCATTGCCAATCTGGAAGGCCCTCTCTGGACGACGGCAAGGCAGAAGGTACCCGTCTGGTCGAGCGTATCGAGCACGGAAAGACCGACTGGAGCGTTGTAGGGGATTGAAAAAGGCAGTGGCGGCCTGTGTTCGCTTCCAAACTCGCTCTTGAGCGTTCCGCTGGACACGACGTACCAGAAAGCCGGGCTATGGGACTTCAGTTGTTCCATGCGGCTTGTGGAGCGCACGATTGGCGCACCGTTTGCGTCGATCGTTGTCGCGTCTTTGAGAGTGGCGGCCGCCAACGGGCAAACGACGTGCTCGCTGCCGCGTATTCGAGAGAACCAGACGACCATGCTGAAGGTGATGACGAAGAGCACCGCCGCAACCATGCCGACCGAAATCGTGAGCGTCCTGGTAATCGACGTCATCTTGCCGGCGCCATCCTGAGGATGTAGCCGATGCCGCGCATGCTGCGAATCTCGACATTGCCGCCCAACTCCGACAGCTTCCTGCGAAGGCGCGACATTTGTGCCTCGAGCGTGTTGGACTCGATTTCGTCGTCGAAGCCATAGAGCGCCTCGATCAGGGTGTCGCGTCCGACAACGCGATCCCGCCGCATCAGCAGAGCTTCGAGGATCAACGCTTCCCGGCGCCGAAGCGAGACCTTCCGGCCGGCCACGGTAACCTCGTTCGTGCCAAGCTCCAGTTCGACGTTTCCAAACGATATGGCCTGCGGCGCGAGCAGCCGAGGCCGTCGTAGAACCGCCCGGACTCTGGCAAGGAATTCCTGCGGCTCAAAGGGCTTGCTCAGGTAATCGTCCGCTCCGCCGTTCAGTCCATCGATCACGTCTTCCTTGGTATCCTTGGCGGTCAGCATGATGATGGCGGGCCTTTCGCGCAATTGAGCGAGGGAGGCGACGATATCGAGCGCGTCGCCGTCCGGCAGCATCCGGTCGACGATTGCGAGATCATACTTGAAGCTGCCGAGTGCTTGCCGGGCTTCCGAGATGGATTCGACAATGTCGACAATTCCGCACACGTCTCGAAGTAAACGGCCGAGATAGGCGCCGATTTGCGCCTCGTCTTCTATCACCAGGGAGCGCATCGGGTCTTTCTTGGTTGGTTGGGCCAACGGGCGATGCCGGCTGAGACGTCAGCCCGCTTATCGGATCGGCATCTATCTGGTCGAGTCGGATTTTTCCGCACGGGCGCTCATCGGTTGCGTGAGGGCAAGACTTGAAGGCACGTCCTTCTCGGATGTTCGAGCATCCCACCATTTGCGCCGACCGAGGCAATCTTGCGGCAATGTTCGACTGTCACGTAGCCGCCCGTGACCACAACCGTGCAAGCCGACCCGTTCCGCAAAGGCTTGGGTTAGGTGAAGGGCCCTGATGAATTCCATGACCCGAGCTTTCTCGCGCTCTGCGCTCAAAAAGGCGCGCCGAATCTTCCCGGTCGCGGCAACTGTTGCCGCACTTGGCGCTGTCGCTGCGCCACCGGACACAGCGTCCGCGCAGACCGCGTTCACCTTGCCGGCTCCTCCCTTCCAGGTGCCCTACTTGCCATCAGCTTCGGGTAACTGGACACTGATGATCGGTATAGGCGGCGAGTATAAGCCCGATTTCGCGGGAGCAAACGGGAGCAAGTTCAGCCCGGTCCCGATCTTCACCATTCGTCGTGCCGGCACAGCCGAGCAGTTTCGCGGCCCGCGCGACTCCGCGAGCATTGCGCTGATCGATTTCGGCGATTTCCAGGCGGGTCCTGCCGGCAAGTTCGTGTCCGCCCGAAAGGCGCGCGACTATCCCGAGCTGGCCGGCCTCCGGGATGTCGATTTCACGTTCGAGCTGGGCGGATTCATCCAGTATTTTCCGGTCGACTGGTTTCGTCTGCGCAACGAGACCCGCCAGGGAATCGGCGGTCATCACGGTGTCGTCTCCGACTTCTCGGCCGATTTCATCGTGCCGGTTGCTCGCGGGCTTACCGTTTCGGCCGGTCCGCGTTTTACGCTGCAAAGCTCCAAAGCAACCTCGACCTACTTCAGCATCGATGCCGCCCAGGCGATGGCCACCGGGCTGTCGGCGTTCGATGCGAAGGGCGGTGCGCACTCTGTCGGCGCGGGCGCGCAGGTATCGTATCGGATCGACCAGCATTGGGAGGTGCATTCCTACGTCGAGTATGAGCGCTTGCTTGGCGATGCGGCGAAGAGCCCGCTCGTGACAGTTCGAGGTTCGGTCAACCAGACGACCATCGGCATCGGTGCCTCCTATTCATTCGACTTCAACATCCGGTAACAACACCATGCGTCGCAACGCGCGATTCGCGAGCTTCGCGATGGTCGTTGTTCTTGCCGTCTCTACCGGCGCCTGCGCCACATTCGAGACCGGCGAGACCAAACTGCGGGCGGTCAAAACCGTTGGCATCATCTCGGCGGTCGGCGATCAGATGACGGTCGCGAAGGGAGGTTTGACCAGCCTGGACAACGGCAGTCGACACTTCCCGATCGATTCGTGGGGGCTCGACGATCTGATCGTCCAGCGCGCCACCGCGGCGCTCCAGGGGCGTTTTCAAGTGCAGCCTCTGACCTATAACCGCGCCGCTTTCGCTGCTGTCAAGGAGCCGGCGGTCGCAGGGGCCAACCTCATTCAGGGCGACCCGTTCAAGAAGCTCGTTCGGACCGAAGTGGCTCCGCAAGGGCTCGACGCCTATATCGTCATCACCAAGGCCAGGGCGAGCATCGGTGGCAGCGGTCGAAAGGTCGAGGGCGTAGGTCTCATCACCTATAGCACGGTGATGGAGTCATACAGCCAGATCTACGCGCTCTACGAAATCAGGATTGTCGACGGCAAGACGTTCGAAGCTGTTGAGAAAATGGCCGCCCCACCGCTGGACAATACTGGCCGCGTGAGGCTCGCTGGCCCCAGCCGCCCGATCGATCAGGGACTCCCGATCGGCAGCGGCGACGGCAACGACCCGAACCTGCGCGCGGCCATTGTCGATCTGATCGCGCGCAGCCTTCCGACAACTCTGAGCGACATGCATCTGGCGGCTGTCCTTTGATTGAGACTGCAAATCCGTGATGGTCTGAGCTTTCGCCGCGGTCACAGGCACGATTTCGGCAACAGCATGTGGATGCCCTTGTTGCCGTCGACCAGTTGTGTCACCCGCAGATTGCCGGCCAGCGAACACAGCATGTAAGCCTGGTTGCGCGAGAGGTTGGTGCGGGCGCAGATATGCTTGACCATCTCCCGCACTGCCTGCTTGGCGGCGTCGTCGAGGTCTTCGTCGAGCCCGATCGACATCAGATGCGTCGCGCTCTCGGCGAACGGCCACTCGATCGCCATGTCCTTGCGCACGGTGAGGCGGAAGCTGCCGGTGACGCCGGTCTCCAGCGCGGTGATGCAGACCTCGCCGTCACCCTGCACCGCATGCCCGTCGCCGGCGAAGAACAGCGCGCCGTCGTTGAACACCGGCAAATACAGCGTGGTCCCGGCGCGCAATTCCTTGTTGTCCATGTTACCGCCGAAGGCGCGCGGCACCGGCGATCCGCAGCGGCCCCAACTCGGCGGCGGCGCCGTCGCGATGATGCCGAAGAATGGATCAATCGGGATTTCCGTGCCCCACGGCATCACGCAGACATTGCGTTCGCGATCGATCGCGGGATGAATGGTCTCGTAGTCGGTGAATTCGTTGGGCAGCGTGCCGAGCAAGGGCAGGATCGAGACAAAACCCCAATCCTGCCGCACCTTCACGTCTAGAATGTCGACCTGCAGGGTGTCGCCGACGCGGGCGCCGCGCACATAGACCGGGCCGGTGATGAAGTGCGGTCCTGGTCCGGGCGGCAGCGTTTCCAGCGCGGTGATGTAATCGGCGCCGACCAGGCTGAGGTCGTCGGGCAGCGTCTCCTTGCCGCCGGCTGGGAAGCTGTGCAGCGTGACGGTGTCGCCCGAGTTGATTTCAAGCACGGGAGGGGTGGTGCTATCAAGGTAGCCCCATACCATAACGTCAGGGGTGCTCGGAAGTTCGTGTCGTCTCGGCATGGCGGGATACTCCGGCGTGGAGAAAGCAAATCGCCTGCCAGACTTGGCGAGCAAGTCGGAGGTGCTTGCGGGCGGCGGCGGACCACGACGCGCCGGCGACATGGCATGATTTCTGAATTTCGGAGAACCCAATCAATCCTGCCGGCGCTATGATGGCGATCAGGCGTGAGAGCAGCGCGGTGAACGGTTGAAGGGAGCATCCGATGAGGCGTTCGCAATTCACCGAGAACGAGATCCTGCATCTGCTGTACGAAGCAAGCGCCGGCGTCTCGGTTGCCGAAATCTGCAATAGCGCCGGCGTATCGGTGCGAACCTTCTACCGTTGGCGTCGCCGGTTCGGCGGTCTGAACGTGCCGGCTGTCGCGCAGATGAAAGAACTGGCCGCCGAGAACGCAAGACTGCGCGGCCTGGTCAGCAATCTGTTCGAACGCTTGCGCGAGCCCGCCGCCAATCCGCCGCCGCTGCCCGCCGCCGTCGGCGACGATAAAGCGCGCCGGCAGGAGCAGGCGATCCGCAGCGCGGCGAAAAAGTGCGGCGGCGCGGTGACCGGGCGCTTTGCCTCGCTCCGGATCAATCCCTGATGGCGATGTTTCTTTGGGCAGTCATAATGTCAAAAGTGACATTATGAGGCTCTCTTTGGCGCGGAATTGTTCATCGCGCCGCTCTTTGAAGCAGGCAAATCACAGGCTGCGATCAGTCTCAGGATCATTGTGTCACCGCGGGTGACGCAATGATTTGTCGAGACAGGAAGCGAGCAACGGCTGTCGCTTCTTTCAACTTGCTGCCCGTTCGATTGGCGCACTAGTCTTTCGCGCATCGCTGCCTCTTTGTTGTGCGAGGAGTTTCGAGCCATGACCGACCATCGCCGTTCGCTCTTCAGCCATTCCTTCAACCGCCGGCGCTTCCTGACTGGCGCGGCCGCGATTGCGGGCGGCTTGAGCGCATCGTCGCTGGTCGGCTCGCACGGTGCACGCGCGGCAACGCTGAAGACCGTTCGTTTCAGCGAGGCCGTGCACAATCTCGGCTACATCAACCTCTATGTCGGCATGCACGCCGGCATCTTCAAAAAGAACGGCCTCGAGATGCAGGTCAGCGCCGCCGGCGGCGACACGCAGACCTTTGCGGCGGTGCTCGGTGGCTCGGCGGATTTCGCCATCGGCGACGCGACCATGGCGCAGATCTCGCGCGAGAACGGCGGACCCGGCGTCGTGGTCGGCACGGTGGTGCAGCGTGCGCATTACTTCGGGGTGTCGAAGACGCTTGCCCCGATCACCGATCCGAAAGCATTCAAGGGGCTGAAGATCGTCACCTCGCCCGAGCCGAACACCAACTACAGCGTGGCCAAGCGGCTCTTGGAAAAGGCCGGCCTCAAGGTCGGCGTCGATGCTACGATCGTGCCGGTCAATCCGGGCACCGAGATCGCCGCCATGCTGGCCGGACAGGCGGATATCGCGATTGCCTATCAGCCGAGCGTGGCCGCGGCCGAGGCGCAGGGCGCCAAGGTGGTGTTCGATTTCTCCAGCTATATCGGCCCATTCTGCAACACCGGCATCATGGTGCTGCCCACGACGATCCAGAAGGACCCGGAGATGGTGCAGGCGCTGGTGACTTCGTTCGAGGAGGCTTCGCGCAAGACCTACGCCGATCCGGCCTTTGCCAAGGACGTCGCGCGCAAGGAATTCCCGGACCTGCCGGGCGACGTCGTCGACAAGGCGATCGACGCCGAGCTGAAATTCCTGATCCCGGCGCAGTCGGTCGTGACCAAGAAGGACCAATGGCAGAACCTGATGGACATGCAGATCTATCTCGGCAACGCCAAGGGCTCGATCCCGTTCGAGCAGATCATCGACAATTCCTTTGCCGATAAGGCGGTTGCCAGCCTCAAATGACTGAAGTCGGCAGCGGTCATAAGGCGGGCGCTGCAAACGCGGTCGCCGGCGGCGCCGTCGTTCCGCCGCTGGTCGTGGAGCATGTCTCCAAGGGCTATGAGGTCAACGGCGAGATCGTGCCCGTGATCGGCGATCTCAGCCTGACGCTGCGGGAAGGCGAGATCATCAGCATTGTCGGGCCGTCCGGCTGCGGCAAGACCACGCTGCTCAACACGCTGTGCGGTCTGCTCAGCCCGGACTCCGGGCGCATTCGCTGGCATGGCCGCGAGGTCACCGGTCAGCCGCAGAATGTCGGCTACATGCTGCAGAAGGACCTGCTGTTGCCATGGCGGACCGCGCTCGGCAACGCCATGCTCGGGCTGGAAATTCGCGGCGTCGCCGCTGCCGAGGCCGAGGACCGCAGCCGCGCGATGCTCGACCAACTCGGCCTGCACGGCTTTGCCGACCACTATCCCTCGACGCTGTCGGGCGGCATGCGGCAGCGCGTGGCGCTGGCGCGCACGCTGGTGCACGAGCCTGATGTGCTGCTGCTGGACGAGCCGTTTGCCGCGCTCGACTTCCAGAGCAAGCTGTTGATCGAGAACGACACCGCGTCGCTGGTGCGGCAAGGCCGGCGTTCGCTGCTGCTGATCACCCACGATATCGAGGAGGCGGTGTCGCTGGCGGATCGCGTGATCGTGCTCTCGAAGCGGCCGACCCGCATCAAGGCCGTCTACGACATCGCGCTCGGCGCCGAGCGCACCGACATGATCGGCCTTCGGCAAAGTCCCGAATTCAGCCATTATGTCCGGCGCATCTGGGCCGATCTCGACGTGGTGCTGCAGTGACGGCGGAGGCGGATGCCGGAATGGCTCGTCCGACGGGGGCCTCCAAGCCGACCCCGGATACGGCCGCGCGACGGCGACGGCGGAAGCGGCTGCGCGCAACCGCGCTGGTGCTGGCCACGCAAGTCGCGATCCTGATCGCATTCCTTGCGTTCTGGGATCACATGACCTCGCGCAACAGCGCGGCCGCCTTCATGTTCGGCTCGCCCTCGGCGATTGGCGGATTTCTGCTGCAGATGGCCCGCGACGGCAGCCTGTGGCGCGACCTCTATGTGACCGGCAGTGAAACCCTGCTCGGATTCTTTGTCGGCAACCTGGTCGGCACGGTGATCGGCCTGTCGCTGTGGTATTCGCGCTTCGTGTCCCGCGTCGTCGAGCCGTTCGTGATCGCGATCGGCTCGATCCCGATCATCGCGCTGGCACCGATCATCATCATCTGGTTCGGCACCGGGTTGATCTCCAAGGTCGCGATGTCGACATTGTCGGTCGTCATCGTCGCGCTCGTCACCTCCTACAAGGGCGCGCTCGGCGTCGATCCGGACCAGATCAACCTGATGCGGACGCTCGGCGCCTCGAAATTCCAGATCTTTCGCAAGCTGGTGGTGCCGGCCTCGCTGACGGACATCTTCGCAGGCCTGAAGCTCACGGTCGGTTTCGCCCTGATCGGCGCCATCGTCGGCGAGTTCATGTCGTCCTCGGAAGGGCTCGGCCACGCCATCTTCAAGGCGGGCTCGCTCTACGTCATTCCGAAGGTGTTCGCGGCCCTGGTCGCCACCATCGCGCTGGCGCTGATCCTGACATTCATTGTCGGCAAGATCGAACGGCTGTTGATGCCGTGGCGCCGTCTTTAAGCATGATCCGGAAAAGTGGAAACCGGTTTTCCGAAAAGATCATGCTCAAACAAGAAATCCTGTAACGTCATCCAACCCGGAGTGAAGATGTCCAAGCGCATCGCCAAGGAAAACAACATCAAATACGCGCTGTCGGGCGACGAACGCTTCATCGCCAGCGTCGAGCCCGGTGAGACCTTCGTGGTGGAGTGCGCGATCAACGCCAATGATGGCACGATCCGTCATCTCGGCCAGCAACTGACCGAAAAGGACGTCACCTTTCCGTTCGTCAACGGCGCGACCGGGCCGATCGAGGTCCGTGGCGCGAAAGCCGGCGATATGCTGAAGGTCGAGATCATCAAGATGGAGCTCGACCGGCTCGGCTTCACGGCTTTGTGGCCCGGCATCGGCATGTTTCCCGACTGGGTTCGCCGCAAGGAATTCGGCATTCAGACCCGCGTGGTCGAGGTCAAGGACGGCCAGGTGCACTGGAACGAGCACCTGAAGCTGCCGATCAAGCCGATGATCGGCGTCGTCGGCGTCGCCCCGGTTCACGGCGCCGTGCTCACCGTCGACAATGGCCCGCACGGCGGCAATCTCGACGTTCAGGAAATCACCAGCGGCAACACCGTGATGTTCCGCGTCAACAAGGATGGCGCGCATCTGTTCATGGGCGACTGCCATGCGATCCAGGGCGACGGCGAATGCAATGGGATGGGCGCGATCGAGATCGCGGCGACGCTGACCGTGAGAGTATCGCTCGAGAAGGCGCCGCCGCGGCTGAACCATCCGCGGATCGAGACGCCGACACATATCGGCACGCTCGGCTGCGCCCGGCCGCTCGAAGATGCGATGCGGATCGCGTTCGAGGAGATGGTGTACTGGCTCGAGGATGACTGGAAGATCCCGTCCGCCGAAGGCTACATGCTGCTCGGCCAGATCGCCGAAGCCCGCTGCACCCAGGTGGTCAACCCGAAATACACCTACATCTGCAAGGTCGATAAGAGCCTGTTGGCCCGATATTTCGGATAAGGGGCGGCGAGGCTCGAGGCGGGCTGCGGCCGGCCTTGAGGGGGGCATCGCCAAAGTTTCGCAGGTTTGATCGAGCGCAAAGCGCCACGGCGGCAATCCGCTAGCTTTTCTTCGTCAAATACGGAGAAGAGCCATGACGATCGATACCATCCTGGTCATTATCGGCGTGACGGCGATGTTCGTGACAATCGCTGCGGCCATCGCCTGGGGCGACAAGCAGACCCGCGACCTGTGACGTGGGGCGCCTGCCACGTCAGAATGTCGGCGGGGTGCAGGCGCTGATCACCTCGCAGGGCTTGCCGCCGACGCAGCGGAAGCGATGCGGGCGGCGGCTTTCGAAATAATAGGCGTCGCCGGGATTGAGGATGCGGCGCTCGTCATCGACGGTGACCTCTAGCTTGCCGGAGACCACGATACCGCCTTCCTCGCCGTCATGCACCAGCGGCACGCGGCCGGTGTCGCTGCCGGGCTCGTAGCGCTCTTTCAGGATCTGCAGGCTGCGGCCGAACAGATTGTCGCCGACCTGGCGATAGGAGATCGGCTTCTTGCCGATCTCGGTCAGCTCGTCGGAGCGATAGAACACCTTGCGGCGGCGCTCCGGCTCGAGCGCGAAGAATTCGGCCAGCCCCATCGGAATCCCATCGAGGATGCGCTTCAGAGCCCCGACCGATGGGTTCATCTGGTTCGACTCGATCAGCGAGATCGTCGAATTGGTGACACCGGACCGCTTGGCGAGTTCGCGCTGCGACAGCTTCTGCTGCGCGCGAATGAATCGCAGCCGTCCACCGATATCGACGCTCATGGGAGAAGTCCTGTTGCAGGTGTTGCGGATCGCGCAAATATGCCGCGACCGCCCCAATGAGATCAATGGGTTGCGGTGGAGCAGAAAAGGGCTTGTTGCGCCTTTGAGAGCGTGTTCGGCTGCATCGTCAGCAGTGGAGCGACGCCGTGACCGTTCATCAGATTCCGAACACCATCAAGCTCGATTCGTTCTGGATGCCGTTCACGGCCAACCGGCAGTTCAAGGAGACGCCGCGGCTGTTCGCTTCCGCGGAGGGCATGTATTACACGAGCGTCGACGGCCGCAAGGTGATCGACGGTTCGGCCGGGCTCTGGTGCGTCAATGCCGGCCACGGCCGCAAGCAGATCGCCGCAGCGGTCGAGCGGCAATTGCTGACGCTGGATTTCGCGCCGTCGTTCCAGATGGGCCATCCGATCGCGTTCGATTTTGCGGAAAGGCTTGCCGCGCTCGCGCCTGCCGGGCTCGACCGCGTCTTCTTCACCAATTCGGGATCGGAATCGGTCGACACCGCGTTGAAGATCGCGCTCGCCTATCATCGTGCCGCCGGCCAGCCGACCCGCACCCGCCTGATCGGCCGCGAGCGCGGCTATCACGGCGTCGGCTTTGGCGGCATGTCGGTCGGCGGCATGGTGGCCAATCGGCGCGCGTTTGCGACCCATCTGCCCGGTGTCGACCACATTCGTCACACTTATGATCTTGCCCGCAACGCGTTTTCGAAGGACCAGCCGGAGCATGGCGCCGAACTCGCGGACGACATCGAGCGGCTGGTGGCGCTGCATGGCGCCGAGACCATCGCCGCCGTCATCGTCGAGCCGGTTCCGGGCTCGACCGCCGTACTGCCGCCGCCAAAGGGCTACCTTCAGCGGCTGCGCGAATTGTGCGACAAGCACGGCATCCTCCTGATTTTCGACGAGGTCATCACCGGTTTCGGCCGGCTCGGTACGCCGTTCGCTTCGCAATTCTTCGGCGTGACGCCCGATCTGATGACGACCGCCAAGGGCATCACCAACGGCACCGTTCCCTGCGGCGCGGTGTTCGCGAGCCGCAAGATTTACGACGGTCTGATGACCGGGCCGGAAAGCCAGATCGAGCTGTTCCACGGCTACACCTATTCGGCGCATCCGGTGGCCTGCGCCGCCGGCCTTGCGACGCTCGACATCTACAAGGACGAGGGCTTGCTGACGCGCGGCGCTTCGATCGCCGAGTACTGGCGCGATGCGCTGCATCAGCTCAAGGGTCTTCCGAATGTGATCGACATCCGCAATGTCGGCCTGATGGGCGCGGTCGAAGTCGCACCGCGCAAGGACGCGGTCGGCGCCCGCGGCTATGACCTCATGGTCGATTGCTTCAATCGCGGCCTCTACCTTCGCCAGAGCGGCGACTCCCTTGCGATGTCGCCGCCCTTGATCGTCGAGCGCAGCCATATCGACGAGATGATGTCGATCCTCGGCGACGCCATCGAACGAGTGGCGTAAGCCTTGCTCCAGCCGTTTCGGAGATTATTTGCAGCGGCAAGTAACGCCGCGGCGGGAGCCTGAAAAGCGTGAAAGTCATCATTCTCGGCAGCGGCGTCATCGGCGTCACGTCGGCCTATTATCTCGCGCGCGCCGGCCACGAAGTGACTGTTGTCGACCGGCAGCCGAAGCCGGCGCTAGAAACGTCGTTTGCCAATGCCGGCGAGGTTTCGCCGGGCTACTCCTCGCCCTGGGCCGGCCCCGGCGTGCCGATCAAGGCCATCAAGTGGCTGCTGATGAAGCACGGTCCGCTGGTGGTTCGTCCGAAGCCTGATCCCGCGATGTGGATCTGGCTGTTGAAGATGCTGCGCAACTGCACCGCCGAGCGCTATGCGGTCAACAAGAGCCGGATGATCCCGATCGCGGAATATAGCCGCGACTGCCTGCGGGCGCTGCGTGGCGAGATCGGCATCCGCTATGACGAGCGTTCCCGCGGCACACTGCAATTGTTTCGCTACGCCTCCCAGCTCGATCACACCGCCGACGATATCGCGGTGCTCAAGCAATATGGCGTTCCGTTCGAGGTGCTCGATCGCGAGGGCTGTATTGCCGTCGAGCCGGCGCTGGCCGGGGTGAAGGACAAGATCGCCGGAGGGCTGCGGCTGCCGCAGGACGAGACCGGCGATTGCCACATGTTCACGCAGGCGCT
This sequence comes from Bradyrhizobium sp. BRP22, assembly GCF_020194175.1. Lineage (GTDB taxonomy): Bacteria > Pseudomonadota > Alphaproteobacteria > Rhizobiales > Xanthobacteraceae > Bradyrhizobium. The sequence continues at coordinate 79,526 of NZ_JADYVX010000003.1, forward strand.
GGCGCTCGAAGCCGAAAAGCTCGGCGTGCGCTTCGAGTTCAACGTCGCGATCGACGGATTGATCGCCGACGCCTCGCGCATCACCGGCGTCGCCACCAGCAACGGCGTGCTGCAGGCCGACACTTATGTCGTCGCGCTCGGAAGCTGGTCGCCGCGGCTGGTGAAGCCGCTCGGCATTTCGCTGCCGGTCTATCCGGTGAAGGGTTATTCGATCACGGTGCCGATCGTGGATGCCAGCGGTGCGCCGGAATCCACCGTCATGGACGAAAGCTACAAGGTCGCGATCACGCGGCTCGGCGACCGTATCCGGGTCGGTGGCACCGCGGAGATTTCGGGCTATTCCGACAAGCTTTATGCGGCGCGTCGCGCGACGCTCGATCATTCGCTGACGGATCTGTTTCCGCGCGGCGGCGATCTGGCGAAGGCGACGTTCTGGAGCGGCTTGCGGCCGATGACGCCGGACGGACCGCCGGTGATCGGCGCCACGCGATACCGCAATCTTCATCTCAACACCGGCCACGGCACGCTCGGCTGGACCATGGCCTGTGGCTCGGGCAGGGTGCTTGCGGACCTGCTGTCCGGACGCAAGCCGGAGATCGACGTCAGCGAGCTGTCGATCGCGCGCTACGATCACCGGTTCGGGTGATTTCCCTGCGTCATTGCGAGGAGCGTTAGCGACGAAGCAATCCATGCCTCCGCTTGCGGTGTGCGCGGTCAGCGCTTGCGCTTCGCGGTTTTCTTCACAGGCTTCGGCACTGCTGTCTTCCCCGCCGGCCGCACGCGCAGCCCGTCGATGAACACATCCAATAGCCGCAGCACGGTCGATTGCCAGCCGGCCTGGTCGTGCATGTAGCACAGGCCGATCAGCGCGCGCAGGACGTCCTCGGCGCTGATATCGGCGCGGATCTCGCCGGCCGCGACCGCACGCGCCAGCAGTGTGCCGATCGCCCGGGTCAGGCGCTCCAGCGAATAGGCGTGAAGCTCGGGCGAGCCGTGGGCCACCAGCGCCAGCGCGGCCGCCATGCCCTTCTTGGTGGCGACGAATTCGACATTGGCGTGCAGCCAATGCCGCAGCGCTTCGACCGGATCGGCCTCATCGTTCAACTGTTCCACGAGATCGCCGAGCTGATCCACCTCTCGCCGATACACCGCTTCGTACAACGCTTCGCGAGTGGGGAAGTGGCGGTAGAGCGTTCCGATGCCGACGCCGGCGTGCCGCGCCACGGCCTCCAGGCTGGCTTCGGAACCACCGGCGCTGAACACAGCCTTTGCCGCCTCCAACACGCGCTCGCGATTGCGCACAGCATCGGCGCGTGGCTTGCGAACTAGTCCTGTGAACTGACTGGCCATCAGATTTCTGTTTATCCCTCCCCTTGTAAAACGGAGGACGCCTCCGTATATGCGACGAGTACCCCGGCCTGCAAAGGTCCGCCGATCGACATTGGCGGACGCCGGCGGCGCGTTACCTCTGTAACAATTTCATCATAGCACTGATCGGAGCCCTGCATGAATTTCTCCATCAGCCTCACCGTGAACGGTGTGCGGCGGGAGATCGAGCTCGACGACCCCCGCGTCACCCTGCTCGATCTGTTGCGCGAGCGTCTTGATCTGACCGGCACCAAGAAGGGGTGCGACCGCGGCCAATGCGGTGCCTGCACCGTCCTCATCGAGGGGCGGCGGATCAATTCCTGCCTCACCCTGGCGGTGAGCCAGGACGGCGCCGACATCCTGACTATCGAAGGCATTGCACGCGGCGACCAGCTCCATCCGGTGCAGGCCGCCTTCATTGCGCATGACGGCTTTCAGTGCGGCTTCTGCACACCCGGGCAGGTCATGAGCGCGATCGGCCTGATCACCGAGGGCCAGGCCGGCGATGATCCCGAGCGCGTGCGCGAAGGCATGAGCGGCAATCTCTGCCGCTGCGGCGCCTATGCCGGGATCACCGAAGCCGTGCTCGAAGCCCAGAAAACTCTCGCGAATTCCGACCAGAGGCGTTCCGCATGATGAACTTCGATTACGTCAGGCCTGCAACCGTCGCCGAGGCGGTCGCGGCCGCATCCGAGAAGGGCGCGACCTATCTTGCTTCCGGCACCAACCTGCTCGATCTCATGAAGGGCGGCGTCTGCCACCCGCGGCGCCTGGTCGACGTCACGCGTCTGCCGGGGCTCGACCGCGTCGAATATCTTGCCGACGGCGGCGTCCGGATCGGCGCGCTGGTCCGCAATGCCGACCTTGCGCATGACGCCGAGTTTGCGCGGGCCTTCCCGTCCGTGGCCGAGGCGCTGCTGTCGGGCGCTTCGGCGCAGCTTCGCAATGCGGCGACTGTCGGCGGCAACGTGCTGCAGCGGACGCGGTGCGCCTATTTCTACGACGCGCCCAGCGCCTGCAACAAGCGCTGGCCTGGCGCCGGCTGCGATGCGCGCCATGGCGAGAACCGCCTGCATGCAGTGCTCGGCTGGAGCGAGGCCTGCATCGCCACCCATCCTTCGGATTTCTGCGTGCCGCTGGTTGCGCTCGACGCGGTGGTGGAGATCGAGGGCAGGAATGGACGGCGCGAGGTCGCGCTCGAGGCGCTGCATCGCCTGCCCGGCGACACGCCCGAGCGCGAGACCTCGCTCGAGCGCGGCGATCTGATCGTCGCGCTGCGGCTGCCGGCCGAGGCGCGCGGCTTCGCCGCCCATGCACGCTATATCAAGGTGCGCGAGCGCACCTCTTATGCGTTCGCGGTCGTGTCGGCCGCCGCAAGCCTGCGGATCGAGCAAGGCACGATCCGCGAGGCGCGGCTCGCGCTTGGCGGCGTCGCGGCGAAGCCATGGCGGGCGCGGGCGGCGGAACAGGTTCTCGCCGGCGTCGCCCCTGACGTGGCGGGTTTCCGCACAGCGGCCCGCATTGCGCTTGCCGACGCAAAACCGTCCGGCGACAACGCGTTCAAGATCGAGCTTGCCCAGCGCATCGTGGTGCGCGCCTTGACGCTCGCCACCGCAGGCACGCCGGAGCGCGTTCCCGCGCTTCCAGCCTCTCCGTTCTCATCCGTTTCAGGGAGCGCAGCATGACACCTGAGATCAACCTCACCCGCGACCCCGCCCATCTCAGGCATGGCTCGAATATCGGCCAGCCGCTGACCCGCCGCGACGGCATCCTGAAGGTCAAGGGCCAGGCCAGATATGCCGCCGACAACCACCCATCCGGAATGCTCTATGCGGTGATCGCTGTCAGCACGATCGCGCGCGGCCGCGTGACCTTCCTCGACATCGATGCGGCCAAGCGGCATCCCGGCGTCGTCGACGTCATGACGCCCGCGCACAAGCCGCCGCTCGCGGAAGATCCGGACGGAAAGCCCAATCCGTTCGCGTTCAAGATGGAGCTCTTGCAGAACGACGAGGTGCGGTACGCCAACCAGGCGATCGCGGTCGTGATCGCCGAGACGCTGGAAGCGGCGACCGAAGGCGCGGCATTGCTGTCGCCGCAATACGAGGCCGCGCCGGCGCGGGTCGGCCTCGATGGCGCCGAAAGCTATGTGCCGCCGGTGGTCGGTCTCGCCAATCCGGCCGAAGTCCGCCATGGCGATGTCGATGCCGCGCTCGCCGACGCATCGAACCGCATCGAGGCGACGTACGAAACGCCGGCGCAGTACCACAATGCGATGGAGCCGCACGCGATCGTCGCAGCCTGGGACGGCGACAAGCTCTCGATCGATACGCCGAGCCAGGGCATGGCGATCGCGCAGATGCGGCTTGGCGGACTGTTCGGCATTCCGCCGGGCAATATCCATATCCGCAGCCCGTTCCTCGGCGGCGGCTTCGGCTCCAAGGGACTCGTCTCCGGGCCGCAAGTCCTGGGCATCATGGCCGCAAAGCTGGTCGGCCGTCCGGTCAAGCTCGTGCTGCGCCGTCACCAGATGTATGGCCCGGTCGGCCATCGTCCGCCGACTCGGCAGACGCTGCGCATCGGCGCCGACGGCGAGGGACGGCTGACCGCGATCGATCATCACGCCAAGGTCACGACCAGCACCTTCGATGATTTCTACGAGCCCGCCGCCGACGCCTCGCACACGCTCTATGCGAGCCCGGCGATCAAGACCTCGCATGAAGCGGTGCGCATCGATACCGGCACGCCGCTGTTCATGCGCGCGCCGGGAGAGGCGACCGGCTCGATCGCGCTCGAAAGCGCCATCGACGAGATCGCCGCGGCGTGTGGCATGGACCCGATCGATTTCCGTCTCAAGAACTACGCCGAGGTGGAGCCGATCTCCGGCAAGCCGTTTTCCTCGAAGGCGCTGCGGCAGTGTTATGCCAAAGGCGCCGAACGCTTCGGCTGGGCGGGGCGTCCGCTCGCGCCGCGGCAGATGCGTGACGATGCCGGCTTCCTGGTCGGCTGGGGCATGGGCACGGCGACCTTTCCGGCGCTGATGTTCCAGGCGCAGGCGCGCGCGGTGATCCGCAGCGACGGTTCGGGCGTGATGGAGAGCGGCGCGCACGACATGGGGCAGGGCGCCTGGACCGCGCTGGCCCAGATCGCGGCCGACGGACTTGGGCTCGGCATCGACCAGGTCGAGTTCAGGTCGGGTACGTCGGATCTGCCGGACGCCGGCATCGCCGGCGGTTCGGCACATACCGCGACCGCCGGCGCTGCGATCCACAATGCCGGCGCGGCCGTGATCGCAAAGCTCGCCGATCTCGCCACCAATGACGAGCGCTCGCCGCTGTTCGGCGCCGGCAATGCCGGCGTGATCGCACGCGAGGGCCGGCTGTTCCGCCGCGACGATGAAGCGCGCAGCGAGAGCTATGCCGATATCCTCAAACGTGCCGGCGTCGCCGAGATCGAAGCCAGCGGCGGCGGTGCGGCCGATCCGGCGGCGCAGTCGAACTACGCCATGCATGCGCATGGCGCTGTTTTCGCGGAGGTAAAGGTCGATCCCGAACTCGGGCAGATTCGCGTCACGCGACTGGTCGGCGCCTTTGCCGCGGGCCGCATCATCAATCCGCTGATGGTGCAGAGCCAGCTCTTTGGCGGCATGATCTGGGGCGTATCGTTCGCGCTGCACGAGGAAGCTGTGATGGATCACCGCTCCGGTCGGATCGTGAATGCGAACCTCGCCGAGTACCATATCCCTGTGAATGCCGACGTGCCGTCGCTCGATGTGCTGACAGTCGACGAGCACGATCCGCACGTGAACGTGCTCGGCATCAAGGGCGTCGGCGAGATCGGCGTCACCGGCAGTGCGGGTGCGGTCGCCAATGCGGTCTGGCACGCCACCGGCGTTCGCGTGCGCCGCTTCCCGATCCGGATCGATGATCTCCTGATGCGGCTGGAGTAAGTCGCTGCGCTGCGCACAAACCGACCGCCCTTTTCAAGGGGAGGTGATACGTCGCCGCTTACGCCCCTGCGCTCCTTCCCCTTGAAAGTGGAAGGTTGGGATGGGGTCTGCCGCGAGACGCACCGCCCGAAGCGGACAGAACCGTCAACGCGGACGTGGAGGGAGGGCGCTTGCGCTCGAGCCCATCAATCTTCCGCCACCGCTTCGCTCCAGGCGTGGAACGGCTCGGTGGCGCCGCTGTTGGTGGCGCCGTCGCGCAATACGAGGCTCGGGCAGGCGAATTTCAGCGGGATCGTCTGTATGCGCGCTTCCTCATAGTCGAACCGTGCGCGCAGCGCCTCGCGCGCCGCCGCCGGCAGCCGCACGTCGCCGATCACGATCGGGCCTTCGCTGGCGTCGATCCTGGGCTGGTGGATCGCCGCATCGAGATCCATGCCGTAATCCATCACGAAGGAGAGAAGCTGTGTTACTGCGGGCAGGATCCGCCGGCCGCCGGAGGCGCCGACGGCGAGGCGGCGGCCGTCGGCGGCCTGCGCCACGACCGGCGTGTAGTTGGTCAGGCAGCGCTTGCCCGGCGCCAGCGAGTTCGGCGTGCCCGGAGTCGGATCGAACCACATGATGCCGTTGTTCATGGTGATGCCGGTCTGCGGCGTCACGAATTTCGAGCCGAAGGTCGACAGCAGCGTCTGCGTCACCGCCGCCATGTTGCCGCCGCGGTCGACGACGGAGAAATGCGTGGTGCAGGCGGGTGCCACCGCTTCGGCGCCGAGCGAGCGGCGGCCGTCGGCATCGCCCATGCCTTGCAGCCGTTCGCGATAGGCGGTCTGCAGCGCCTGCGCGTAAGCCGTGTAGGCGGCGGCATCAGGGGCGCGTGATGGCTGCACGCTTTGCTGCAGCAGGCGCAGCGTGTGCGCGAGCGTCGGCCCGGCGGTCAGTTCGGGCGTCGCATAGACGTAACCGCCGCGATAGGGGATGCGCAGCGGCGCGCGGACATGGGCGCGGAACGCGGCCAGATCCTCGACCGAGAGCGCGCCGCCGCTCTCGCGGATATCGGCGGCGATGCTGCGCGCCAGGCCGCCCTCATAGAAGTCGCGCGGTCCTTCCGCGGCAAGCTGCGCCATGGTTGCCTTCAACCGGTCCTGCGGCAGCCGCACCACCGACTTGATGCCCCATTGCGCACTCGGCGGCAGGCCGTCGTGCAGATAGGCGGCTGCACTCGCCGGATAGCGGCGGAGATCGGCGGCCGAACTCGCGATCGTCAGCGTGGTCCACCAGTCGACCAGCAGGCCTTCGCCGGCGAGATCGACGCTCGGCTTGAGCAAGTCCTTCCACGGCAGTCTGGCATGGCGGCGATGCGCCTCCTCCATGCCCGCCACCACGCCGGGCACCGCGATCGAGCCGGGGCCATGGAGGTTGCGGTCGTCCTTCACCCGCGCCCAGGGAAAGAGATCGGAAGCGGTGCCGTCGCCGGTCAGCGGATAGTCCTCGACGCGAAGGCTGTTCGGCGCACGCATGCCGTAGTCGATCACCTCATAGCGGTTTTCGCGGGCCCGGTAGAGCACCATGGCGCCGCCGCCGCCGATGCCGCTCATCCAGGGCTCCACCACGCCGAGCGCAAAGGTGGTTGCGACCACGGCATCGACGCAATCGCCACCCGCCGCCAGCACGGCCGCGCCGACCTCGGCGGCTCTTCGCGACTGCGAAGCGACGATGCCGCCGTTGGAGATGACGGCCGGTTTGCGGATTTGCTGGGTGTTGGAGAACTGGTCGGACATTGCGTTCTTCAGGCCTTCTCGGAGGGAAAGGATCGAGGACGCCTAGCATGCCGGGCACCGCGCGGTAAGGCAACCAGCCGTCAGATCGGAGGTTCAGGCCGAATCCGCATAGGTGTGAAAGTGTCCGTCCCTCTTGCTTCGATCGGTCCGCATCGAGGGATGCCTTCGTCATTCCGGCCATTTCGAGTGGAGGATGATGTCGCAGAAATTGATCCGGTGGTAACTCGGATCGCGCAGCGCCAGCACGTCCGCCTTGACATTGCCGAAGGTCGTCTCCGGCTTCTTGATCGTCCCGGCAGCAAACGCGTCGATGATGCCGTTCTTGAAGTCGTGGCCGCGCGGATGATGGGCGCAGATCTCATGGCGCTGCGTCGCGGTGAAGGAATCATATTCGAGCCCCAGCACGTCCATCTCGACGCCGGCCGTCACCAGTGCGACCACCGGGCGCTTGTGCTTCGGGATGCCCGGCGTGGTGTGCAGCGCGATCGCGTCCCAGACATCCTCGATGTCGCGCTCGTTGATGCGATGGGCGCGGAGAAAGCTCGCGGCGGCATTGGCGCCATCAACCTCGAAACGCTCATGCGCGCTGGCATAGGGCGGCTGCAAGCCCATGTCGTGGAACATCGCGCCGACGTAAAGCAGTTCGGGGTCGAACTTCAGGTTGTTACGCTGGCCGGTCAGCGCGCCGAACAGGAAGACGCGGTTGGAATGGTGATAGAGCAGTTCGGATTCGGTGTCGCGAACCAGTTCGTCGACCTCTCGCGCCAGCTTGCTGTCGGGAACGGTGATACCGGCAATGATCTTGGTCATGATATGATGTCCTTGCGGTCTCGTTGAGTTGCCTGCCGATTTATTTGCGCCTCGCGCTGGCGCGAGCAACGGCGTCGATCCCTGTGAAACTGTCAAAACACCACGCTTTTCTGCCGGTGGCGTTCGTGCGAGAAACTGCCGGCTGAAACGCATGGTTCGCTGTCACGAATCCATGCATAGTCATCGCGCATATCGCACGCGCGGGAACTGGATTGTTGGTCGATGAAGTCGGTCGCTCTGGCGATCTTTCCGGGTGTGCAGGGCCTTGACGTTGCAGGCCCGCTCGACGTGTTCGCCGAGACAAACGCGTTCGTCGGAACCGATCGCGGCTACGTCCTCACGCTGATCGGCGCCGAACGGCAGCCGTACCGGGCGTCAAACGGGATGTCGATCACGCCGGAGATGACATTTGCCGATCCAGCCCAGGCATTCGATCTGGCGCTGGTCGCCGGCGGACCGGAGCTTCCGACCGCGCCGCCGGATCGGCGGCTTGTCGACTGGCTCGGCGAGAGCGCCTCGCGCTGCCCGCAATATGGCTCGATCTGCACCGGTGCGTTCGCACTCGGCCATGCCGGTCTGATCGACGGCAAGACGGTAACGACACATTGGCAGAATGCCCAGAGTCTCGCCCGGCAATTCCCGAAGGCGAAGGTCGAATTCGATCGCATCTATCTCCGCGACGGGCCGCTGTTGACATCAGCAGGCGTCACCGCAGGAATCGATCTCGCGCTGGCGATCGTGCAGGAGGATCACGGGCCTGAAGTCGCGCTCGCGGTCGCCAAGCGGCTCGTCGTCGTCGCGCAGCGCCAGGGCGGGCAATCCCAGTTCAGTCCCTATCTCGTACCGCCGGCCGAGAAGGATTCGCCGATCGCGCGCGTCCACGCCCATGTGATGGCGCATTTGCGCGAGCCGAACAGTGTCGATGTGCTGGCGCAGGTGGCCGGAATGAGCCCGCGCAGTTTTGCGCGCGCGTTCAAGCGCGAGACTAATGTGACGCCGGCCGAGTTCGTCGAAAGCGCGCGTGTCGATGTCGCACGCAACCGCCTCGAAGGTTCTGACCTCCCGCTGAAAGTGGTCGCGCATGACAGCGGCTTTGGCAGCGCCGAGCATATGCGCGTCGTGTTCGTCAAGCGCCTCGGGATCACGCCGAGCCAATACCGCGCAAGTTTTCGGAAAGTCTGACGCGACGATGGGCGTGGGTTCGCAGCCGATGTGGCGGCAAAGCGTCCGGTCGGTGAAATCCGTGCGAATCCGAAAGAGTCCGCAGGCTCTGGAAAGATACGTCCCACGATACACGCTATCGCAACGGTCAAGGACGGCCCGGAAAGGCTGAGGCCGCCGACCAAGAACAAGGATGGCACGAATGCTCAAGTCTTCTCACGTACGCGCCGAACTGCAGAGCCCGACCGACCTGAAGGCCGAAGCGACGCGCGATATCTCAGCAGCGCTCAGCGGCCTGCTGGCCGACGTGTTCGCGCTCTATCTCAAGACCAAGAACTTCCATTGGCATATGTCGGGTCGCCACTTCCGCGATTACCATCTTCTGCTCGACGAGCAATCCGACCAGATCTTCGCGATGACCGACCCGATCGCCGAACGCGCGCGCAAGATCGGCGGCACCACGATCCGCTCGATCGGCCAGATCTCGCGCCAGCAGCGCATCCTTGACAACGACGCCGACTATGTCGATCCGCAGGACATGCTTGCCGAACTGGGCAGCGACAACCAGCAGCTCACGCGGGAGATGCGCCAGGTTCACAATGTCTGTGATGAGTATGGCGACGTCGCCACCGCGAGCCTGCTGGAAAACTGGATCGACGAGACCGAGCGCCGGACCTGGTTTCTCTACGAAGCGACGCGGAACAGGAACTCCTGAGCTGAACCGCACGATTGCAACCGATGCCCGAGGAGGCTGACCGATGACCGACGCAGCGAACATCAGACCAAGTCTGGGCCGTGCCATTCATGCCATCAGCGGGAAATGGGGTTGGTTCGTTGCGCTCGGTATCGCCGATCTCATCCTCGGGGGCATCGCCTCGACGAACCTGTTCGCGGCCAATCTGGTGTCGGTGCTGTTCATCGGGGCGGCGGTTCTCGCCGCAGGCATCCTGCAGATCGTGCATGCCTTCATGGCGGGGAACATCCGCGGCTTCCTGTTCTGGCTGCTCGGCGGCCTGATCTACGGCGCGGCCGGCGCCATCATCCTCTACGATCCGATCCTGGCTTCGCTCTCGCTGTCGCTCGCCGCCGGCATCTTCTTCGTGCTGGCGGGTATCTTCCGGACCTGGGCCGGCTTTCACACCAGGCCCGCGGCGGGCTGGCCCTGGATCGTCGTCGCCGGCATTCTCACGATCTGCGTCGGCGCCATCGTGATCGCGGCCTGGCCCGGCATCAGCCTGTGGTTCCTGGGCGCGATGCTGGTCGTCGATCTCATCTTCCAGGGCTGGGGCTTCATCGCCTTCGGATTTGCGCTGAAGGCGCGCGCCTCGCGGCACCCAGCACAGCCCGCGGTCAATCCAACACCGAATCCGAGCTGAGGTCGTCATGGCTGCCGATGGTGCGTTCAGCGAACGGGCCGGCGTGAACTGGCGTGCCGGCCGCGCGAGCTCCTCCTCGCGCGCAGTGGCGGAGGAGACCGCCATCGCGCTGACCTTCGACGGATCGACCTATGCCGTGATGATGGCGACGCCCGCCGATCTGAAGGATTTTGGCGTCGGCTTCGCCGTCACGGAAAGCATCGTTGCTCGCGCCGACGAGATCAGGAGCCTTGATCTGATCGAGACCGATCTCGGCATTGAGGTGCGGATCTGGCTTGTAGAAAACCGGACCAAGGCCCTGTTCGCCCGACGCCGCGCCAACGTTGGCCCGGTCGGCTGCGGGCTTTGCGGCATCGAGAGCCTGGTGCAGGCGAGGCGCGCCGTTCCCAGGGTGAAGAAGGGCGCGACGTTCGATGCGTGCGATCTGCTCGAGGCCATGCGGTCACTTCCCTCGCTGCAGGATCTCAACCGGAAAACCCGCGCCGTGCATGCGGCGGCCTTCTGGCAGGCCGATGGCGGCATCGGCCCGGTACGCGAGGATGTCGGCCGCCACAATGCGCTCGACAAGCTCGCCGGCGCGCTGATCCGCCACAACAGGTCGGTCGCAAATGGCGCCGTTCTGCTCACGAGCCGCATCTCGGTCGAGATGGTGCAGAAGACGGCCATGATCGGCGCGCCCGTCATCGTCGCCGTTTCCGCACCGACCACGCTGGCAATCAAGACCGCGGATGAAGCGGGCATCACCTTGATCGCCGTTGCGCGCGACGACGGCTACGAGGTGTTCACGCATCCCGATCGCATCGTCTTCGCACAGGGGATGCTGCGGCGCCCTATTGAGACGGATGATGGCGTTGCTGCGGTGTGAACGCCTCGGCGCTATTGGTCCAGGCAGGCAATATCAGACGTAGCGGAGTTGCGGCGTTTGCGCCGACGCTTCCGCCCGGTTTGCGCGCGATCTCCTGCGCCGGCGCTCCGTGGTGCTTGCGCGACGACGGCAATTTCACGAAGATTGCGGCTGCGCAGGCGTGTCATGCAATTCCGTAAAAGACGTTCGTTTCAGGAAGCCTGCACGCGGCACTGCACGTAGCTTCCTTGCAACGCGCCAATGCCTGCTTCCGTACCGCATGCAAAGAGAGGCCGATGATGAATGATCTCCGCAAGGAAACCGACAGTCTCGGTGAAGTCGATGTCCCCGCCGACAAGCTCTGGGGCGCTCAGACCCAGCGCTCGCTCGAGCACTTCAGCATCGGCAAGGATTTGATGCCGCGCGAGATGATCCAGTCCTACGCGATCCTGAAGAAGGCGGCCGCGAACGCCAATCACGCCGGCAAGCGGCTCGATACCAAGATCCACAAGCTGATCGTCCATGTCTGCGACGAGATCCTGCAGGGCCAGCATCACGACATGTTTCCCCTGCACGTCTGGATGACCGGCAGCGGCACGCAGTTCAACATGAACGTCAACGAGGTGATCTCGAACCGATGCTGCCAGCTCGCGGGCACGCCGCTCGGCAGCAAGCATCCGGTTCATCCGAACGATCACGTCAACATGTCGCAATCGTCGAACGACAGTTTTCCTTCCGCCATGTATATCGCGGCCGCCGTCAATGTGACGCAGCGTCTCGTTCCCGCGGTCAAGGCCCTGCACGACGCGATCGACGCCAAGGCCAGGCAATGGGACGACGTGGTCAAGATCGGCCGCACCCACATGCAGGATGCGACGCCCTTGACGCTCGGCCAGGAATGGTCGGGTTATGCCGGCATGCTCGCCGACGACCTCGCGCGCATCGAGGACGCGCTCAAGGGCGTATTCCGGCTTGCGCTCGGTGGCACGGCCGTCGGCACCGGGATCAACGCGGCGCCGGACTTCGCCGAGGCGGCCGCTGCCGAGATCGCGCGCCTGACGTCGCTGCCCTTCGTCAGCGCACCCAACAAGTTCACCGTGCAAGGCGCGCATGATGCGCTGGTGCAGCTTTCCGGCACGCTGCGCACGCTCGCGGTCTCGCTGTACAAGATCGGCAACGACATCCGCCTGATGTCCTGCGGTCCGCGTGCCGGCTTTGCCGAACTGATGATTCCGGAGAACGAGCCGGGCTCCTCGATCATGCCGGGCAAGGTCAATCCGACCCAGGCCGAGGCGCTGACCATGATCGCGGTGCAGGTGATGGCGAACGATGTTGCCGTCGGGTTCGGTGGCGCCAGCGGCTATCTGGAGATGAACGTCTACAAGCCGCTGATGATCCACAATATCGCTCAGTCGATCACGATCCTGACCGACGGCTGCACGAACTTCCGCAAGTTCCTGGTCGAGGGCACAAAGCCGAACCAGAAAAAGATTAAGGAATATGTCGAGCGCTCGCTGATGCTGGTCACCGCGCTCGCGCCGGTGATCGGCTACGACAAGGCATCGGCGATCGCGCATTACGCGATGGACAACGACCTGACCTTGAAGGCGGCGGCGCTCAAGCTCGGCTTCGTCAGCGAGGCTGAGTTCGACCGCATCGTGGATCCAGCCAAGATGGTCAAGCCCTATGTGGCTCAGGGCAATGCGCCCGCCAAAGTCGGCACCCCAGCAGGCTGAAGGAGCACAGCATGATAAGATGCGTCAGGTTATGGACCGGCGATGACAACAATTCGCATTTCGAGGAAGGCATTATTGAGCTCGAGCCGGGCCAGCGCGGTGACTGGCTCAGCAGCAAGGCCGATGTCGTCACCATCTCCTTCCAGGAGACCGCATCGGGCGGCACGTTCTCCTGGCACACCGCGCCGGTCCGCCAGTTTGTGATCACGCTCTCCGGTACGCTCGATTTCCAGACCCGCGACGGCCAGCACTTCCTGCTGCATCCGGGTGACATCCTGCTGGCGGAAGACACCGTCGGCTCCGGGCATAGCTGGAAGCTGACCGACGATTCGTCCTGGCGGCGCGCCTATGTGGTGCTGCGGCCCGGTGCGCATGTGCCGTTCCGCGCCAAGGAGCGCCAGCCGGGCTCGGCGTGAGCGATCAGAACAGGAAACATCGAACCCGGAAGGAGACAGCAATGCAGAGCACTCCCATTGGCGAACCGGACGTCGTCCTCATCGGCGCGGGTATCATGAGCGCCACGCTCGGCGTCTTCCTCAAGGAACTGGAGCCGCAGCTCACCATCTCGATGCACGAGGTCCTGGAGGATTGCGCGCTGGAGAGCTCGGATGCCTGGAACAATGCCGGCACCGGGCACGCGGCCAATTGCGAGATGAACTACACGCCGCAGCGTCCCGACGGCAGCATCGATATTTCCAAGGCGCTGCAGGTCAATGTCGAATTCGACCTGTCGCGGCAGTTCTGGTCCTTTCTTGTCGGCAATGGCGCGATATCCGATCCGCGCTCCTTCATTCATCCGGTGCCGCACATGAGCTTCGTGCACGGCGCCGACAATGTCGCTTTTCTCAACAAGCGCTTCAAGGCGATGTCGGCCCATCATTGCTATGAGGGCATGGAATACACCGAGAATCCGAAACAGATCGCCGAGTGGGTGCCGCTGGTGATGGAAGGCCGCGGCGACGATCCGGTCGCTGCCACGCGGATCATCACCGGCACCGATGTCGACTACGGCGCGCTGACCCATCATCTGGTTCGTCATCTCGTCAGCCAGCCCGGCTGCGCCGTCCATTACAAGAGCTGCGTCACCGATCTCGTTCGCGATCAGGACGGGCGCTGGCGGGTCGAGGTGCGCGATACCGACAGTGGCCAGACGCGATCGGTGAAGGCCAAGTTCGTGTTCATCGGCGCCGGCGGCGGCGCGCTGCCGCTGTTGCAGAAATCGGGCATACCGGAGGGACGCGGCTATGGCGGCTTTCCGGTCTCGGGAATCTGGCTGCGCTGCGACGATCCTGCGATCAACAAGCGTCACCATGCCAAGGTCTATGGCAAGGCCGCGGTTGGATCGCCGCCGATGTCAGTGCCGCATCTCGACACTCGCGTCATCGGCGGGCAGCACTCGCTCCTGTTCGGTCCTTATGCCGGCTTCTCGAGCAAGTTCCTCAAGCACGGTTCGCGGCTCGATCTGTTCGAGTCGATCCGGCCCGCCAATGTCGAGCCGCTGCTTGCGGTGGCGCGCGATAATTTCGACCTGACCGAATATCTGGTCGGGCAGGTGCTGCAATCCGAAAGCCACCGCCTGGCGACGCTCGACGAGTATTTTCCGAACGCCGATCCGAGGGATTGGCGGCTGCAGGTCGCGGGCCAGCGGGTCCAGATCATCAAGCCTGACGTCAAGCGCGGTGGCTTGCTCGAATTCGGGACTGAACTGGTCGGTGCCGAGGACCATTCGCTGGTCGCGCTGCTCGGCGCCTCGCCGGGCGCCTCGACCGCGGCCTTCATCGCCATCAGCGTGCTCGAGAAGTGTTTTGCCGGCGAACTCACGGCAAGCGCATGGCTGCCGAAGCTGCGAGAGATCATTCCGTCCTACGGTGTGTCGCTGATCGATGACGCAGATTTCTGCCGGCGCATCCGTGCGACCACCGCAGAGGTTCTGAAGGTCGACAACATTCCGCCGCCGGCATCTGCAGCGCAACGCACTTGAGGGGACAGGAGACTTCCGATGGACGCCACGGCACTTCTCCTGTCGCGATTGCAGTTTGCCTTCACGATCTCGTTTCACATCATCTTCCCGTCGTTCACGATCGGCCTTGCCGCCTGGCTCACCGTGCTCGAGGCCCTGCACTTGCGTACCGGCAAGCCGGTCTATCGTGGCCTTTTCGAGTTCTGGCTGAAGATCTTCGGCGTCGCCTTCGGTATGGGCGTCGTGTCGGGCGTCGTGATGGCATTTCAGTTTGGTACCAATTGGAGCGTGCTGTCGAAGATGTCGGGGCCGATCCAGGGCCCGCTGCTGTCGTACGAGACGTTCACCGCCTTCATGCTGGAGGCAAGCTTCTTCGGTATCCTCATCTTCGGCCGCAATCGCGTTGCGCCGTGGTTCTATCTGTTCTCGACCGCGATGGTGGGACTCGGCACCACGCTTTCGGCGTTCTGGATCATGACCAACAATAGCTGGATGCAGGCGCCGGTCGGCTATGTCCTGCAGAATGGTCAGTTCGTGCCCGACGACTGGGTGAAGATCCTGTTCAACCGCGTGGTCTGGGTGCGGTTTCCGCACATGCTGATCGCGTCGTACCTGACGGGCGCGTTCTGCGTGGCTGCGACCGGCGCGTGGTACCTGCTGCGGCGGACCTATTACGCCGAGGCGCGGGTGATGCTGCGCATGGGCCTTTCGCTTGCGGCCGTGCTGCTTCCGATCCAGCTCTTCATCGGACATCTCGTCGGCGATTACGTCCATGACTATCAGCCGGCCAAATTCGCCGCGATCGAGGCCCGCTGGCATGACGAGCAGCCGGCCTCAGAAGTGCTGATTGCAATCCCGGATCCGAGCACGGAGTCCAACAAATATGCGATCAGCATTCCGGTCCTCGGCAGCATCATCGGCAGCATGAGCCTGACCTCGAAGGAGGTTGGACTGACCAGCTTCCCGCCGCAGGACCGGCCGCCGGTGATCATCCCGTTCTTCACCTTCCGCATCATGGTCGGCTGCGGCCTGGTGATGCTCGGGCTGGCCTGGCTTGGGACCTATCTCAGCTTCAAGCACCGCCTCGAGCGCAGCCGGCTGCTGCTCTGGGGCATCTTCCTCAGCTTCCCGCTGCCGTGGATCGCGATCCTCACCGGCTGGTACACCGCGGAGGTCGGCCGCCAGCCGTGGACGGTCTATGGTGTGCTGCGCACGGCGGACTCGATGACGCCGTTCCTGACGGCCTCCGCCGCCATGACGACGCTGATCCTGTTCGTCGCGGTCTATGCGTTCATCTTTTCCTTCGGCACCTACTACATCTATCGGCTGCTGCGCGCCGGCCCCGGCGGAATACCAACTGCCGCGCCGGAGACCGCCGCGCCGAACCGGCCGATGTCGCTCGCCGACCGGCCGGCCGGTGCACGCAGCTATATCAGCGCAGGAGAATAGACATGGTGATGTTCTGGGTCGCGCTGCTCGCCATCAGCATCCTGATCTATCTTCTGCTCGATGGATTTGATCTCGGCGTCGGCATGCTGTTCGGCCTCACCAAGAGCAAGTCCGATCGAAACGAGATGCTGCACACCGTCGCCCCGGTCTGGGATGGCAACGAGACCTGGCTCGTTGTCGCGGGCGTGATCCTTTGGGGCGCCTTTCCTGCCGCCTACTCGATGCTGCTCTCCGTTTTCTATATCCCCGTCATCGTCATGCTGCTCGGATTGATCCTGCGGGGCGTGGCATTCGAGTTCCGCAACAAGGCGCTGGCCTCGCGGTGGGTATGGGATTTCTGTTTTTCCGCCGGCTCGCTAGCCGCGACCTTCATGCAGGGCGCGATGGTCGGGGCGCTGGTCGAAGGGCTGCAATTCACCAATGGAGAATATTCCGGCGGCGCGCTCGGCTGGCTCTCCGCATTTTCGGTGCTGTGCGGTGTCGGCCTTTGCCTTGGATACGCGCTGCTCGGGGCCTGCTGGCTGGTGCGGAAGAGCGAGGGATCCGTTCGCGCCACCGCGCGTCGACAGATCCCGTTCCTTGCCATCGGCGTGCTGGTGTTCCTGGTCGTCGTCTTTGCCCATGCGCTCGCCGAGAATCTTCCGATCCTGCAGCGGTGGATCGACCGGCCGTATCTGTTCGTGTTTCCCGCGGTCGGCGCCGGCGCGGCGCTGGTGCTTGCCACCAGCATCCTGCGGCATGACGACTACTGGCCGTTCCACATGGTGGCGACGATCTTCGTTACCGCCTTTGGCACGCTGGCGCTGTCGTTCTGGCCCTACATGATCCCCTCCGTCATCACGATCGAGGAGGCGGCCGCGCCGCATTCCAGCCTCGCCTTCATGTTCTGGGGCGAGGGCCTGTTCGTGTTCCCGCTGATGCTGCTCTACATCGTGATCGGCTACCGCGTGTTCCGCGGCAAGGTCGGTCCCATGACCGATCATTACTGATGCGGCATGAGTTCGATTGGGATCAGCGGCGAACGATCGCGGTTGCCCGATGCAAGGCAGCTCGCTGACCGGCTGCGCGTCCCGGCGTCGGCGCTGCTGTTTGGGCTACGCCTCTGGGCGGGCGTTTGCCTTGCGCTCTATCTGAGCTTCTGGCTTCAGCTTGAGAATCCGTCGTGGGCCGGCGCGTCGGCCGCGATCGTAAGCCAGCCTCATCTTGGAGCTGCGCTGCGCAAGGGCTGGTTTCGCCTGATCGGTACGGTGATCGGTGCCGTGGCGATCGTGGTGCTGGCGGCATGCTTTCCGCAGCAGCGGGTCGGCTTCCTGGTTGGACTCGCGCTGTGGGGCGCAGGCTGCGCGTTCATGGCCACGCTGTTGCGCAATTTCGCGTCCTACTCGGCAGCGCTCGCCGGCTATACCGCGGCGATCGTTGCAAGCGACTTGCTCGGCGCCACCGGTGGCGCCAATGGCCAGGTCTTCGTGCTTGCTGTGAGCCGTGCCAGCGAGATTTGCGTCGGCATCGTGTGCGCGGGCCTGGTGATGGCGATGACGGATTTCGGTGATGCACCAAGCCGGCTGGCAAAGGAGATGGCTGCACTGGCGACGCAAATCCTGGCGCAACTCGTCGCCACGTTATCGGGCAGGGGAGAGGCGCCCGCGGAATCCCGCCGGATCGGATTCGGTCTGGCGCAGCGGATCGGCGCGCTCGATGTCGTCATGGACGAGGCGAGCGGCGAGTCCTACGAGGTTCGCTATCACTTACCGCAACTGGAGGCAGCATCGACCGCCCTTCTCCGCGCGCTGTTGGCTTGGCGGCGGGTAGCGGTCCATCTCGATCTGCTGCCAGGCGAGCAGGGCCGGCGCGAGATCGGTCTGATCGCGGGCAGCTTACCGTCGGAACTGAAGGCGCAAGTCTCCGGCGCGGCGATTATCAGCAAAACCGATCCGATCCGTTTGGGTGTGTCCTGTATGGCGGCGGTACGCGAATTGCTCGCCATACCGCGTTCGACACCATCGGTTAAGCTGGTCGCCGATGAGGCGGCGCGGTCGCTGCTCGCCCTTCGAAGGGCGCTCGGCGGCTTACTCGTGCTCACGGGTCACGCGCAGCCCGTTCGAGCGCCGCGGCGTGAGAGAGCTCCGGTCCCGGACTATGCTCCGTCGTTTCTTAACGCGGCGCGGGCATTCGTTGCGATCGGCGCGGTCGAATTGTTCTGGGTCGTGACGGCGTGGCCGAACGGCGCGTTTGCCGTTGCCTTCGCGGCGATCGCGCTCACCCTGTTTTCGGCGCGGCCCGACCAGGCCTATGCCACCACCATGCTGTTCATGGTCGGCGCCGCCATCACCACCGTGCTCGCGGCCATCGCCGACTTCGCACTGCTGCCGCAGATGACATCCTTCGCCGGCCTCTGCCTCGTGATCGGGCTGGTCCTCGTTCCGGCCGGTGTGCTGATGACCCGACCCTGGCTGCCGCCGGTATCCATCGCGCTGACAGCAACTTTCATTCCGCTGCTCGGGCCGGCGAACCAGATGAACTACAATACGCTGGCCTTCTACAATGTCGCACTGGCGATCTTCGTGGGACTTGGGGCGGCCGCCCTCGCATTCCGCATGGTGCCTCCGCTCTCGGCCGAGCTCCGCGTGCGCCGGCTGCTGGGGCGAACGTTGCGTGATTTACGGCGTCTTGCCCGCGACCGGTTGCAACTGACGTCGCAAGCGTGGGAGGAGCGGATCTATAGCTACCTGCAGGCGCTCCCTGAAAAGACCGAGCCGATGGCGCGCTCTGACCTGCTGTCGGCCCTGGTGGTGGGCAATGCCATCATCCGGCTGCGCCCCGTCGCCGGCCGCTTCGATCTTGATAGGGAGTTCTCCGTTGCACTGGATGCGGTCGCGCAAGCCTGTCCCGCGGCTGCGATCGAGCGTCTCGTCGATTTCGACGCGAAGCTTGCCGCGGTGGCGCGCGCGACCCCGGGACTGCGCATCAGGGAGCGGGCGCGCGGCAACATCCTGGTGCTGTCGGAGACACTCGCACAGCACAAGACCTATTTTGAATCACCGCCATGAGCTTTTCCGAGATCAACCTGTTCGGCGTCTATGTCGCCCCAATTTCGCTGTTGATGGCGGCGGCCTGGCTCATCCTGATCGCACTGCGACGGATGGTGGCCCGTTTCGGCCTGCTTCGCCATGTCTGGCATCCGGCGCTGTTCGTGCTCGCAGTTTATATCATCGTGCTTTCATGCGTGGTGTTGGTGGCAGGGTACCGAGGTTGAGATGTCTGAAGTTCAGACGCGATTGGATCACGCTGGCGATGCGGACGACCGGAACGCTCTGCTGCGCGCTTCCGCAAACGGAGCGAGCCGCAGGATGTCGCTCGGTTTCGTGATGCCGGTTCTGCTCACGCTGGGCGCCGTCGTCATCGCGGCGCTGTTTGGCTGGTTCGCGTGGGATGTCTATATGGGGCGGCCGTGGACCCGCGACGGCACGGTGCGGGCTTATGTCGTGACGGTTGCGCCGGAGGTTGCCGGACGGATCGTCAACCTGCCGGTTGTCGACAATCAGATGGTGCACAAGGGTGACGTGCTGTTCGAGATCGAACCGTCCGATTACCAGATCGCGTTGGACGCCGCCCGCGCCCAGGTTGCGCGCGACCAGGCCGCGCTCGAGTACGCGCGCGCCAACGAGGGACGGCAGGCGACGTTGCGCGGACAAGGCTGGGTCTCCGTGGACGTGTTTCAGCAATCGGCAAGCTCGCTGCATCAGTTGCAAGCCGCGGTTGCCGCGGACCAGGCCGCGGTCGCCAAGGCGGAGCTCAATCTCAGCCGTGTCACCGTTCGCTCGCCCGTCAATGGCTATGTGACCAACCTGCTGGCCCAGCGCGGCGACTACGCCAATGTCGGCCAGAACCTGGTCTCGCTGGTCGATGCCGATTCCTTCTGGGTCGACGGCTATTTCGAGGAGACGAGTCTTGGAAGGATTCGTGACAATGATCCCGCGACCGTCCGCTTGATGGGCTATAGCCAGCTCATCCGCGGCCATGTCGCCGGGGTGGCTCGCGGCATCACGGTCACCAATGCGCAGCCGGGGCAGAGCGGACTCGCCTCGGTCAACCCGATCTTCACCTGGGTGCGGCTGGCCCAGCGGATACCGGTGCGTATTCACATCGACCAGGTGCCCGATGGGGTGCGCCTCGTCGCCGGCACGACGGGCAGCGTCGAAGTCGGCCGCTAGCGTGGGGCAGTCGGGCCTTGGGTTGCCTGATTGGCGTTTTGTCGCAGGCATGGCAGGCGCGCTGGCGAAGCATGCTTGCGCCCCGTTCCGGCACCTCCGTAGAATTGCGGAGGTTCCTTCGATGTGTTCTAACGTCGGGGTCAGCGATACCTGGAAAAATTAGATTTGAGTCCAAAATACCACCCGTTTGTTGCCGTCCGGTGGAGTTTTGATACGGCCATTGCATGCGGAGATGGCGCATGAATCCTCTTGCGTCGCCCCACGGCCTGACGAGTGATCAGGAATCGGTCGTCTTCATTGTTGACGACGACGAGAGCGTGCGCCGCGCGCTTTCGAACCTGTTTCAGTCGGTAGGCCTTCAGGTGCAGGAGTTCGGCTCCGCCGCGGAACTGTTGCACAGCAAGCTGCCTGATGTCGCGAGCTGCCTGGTGCTGGACATCCGGTTGCCCGGCTTGAGCGGGCTCGACCTTCAGCTCGAATTGACCAGGGCGGACATCCACATTCCCATCATCTTCATGACCGGTCATGGCGACATTCCGATGAGCGTGCGGGCCATGAAAGGCGGGGCGATCGATTTCCTGACCAAACCGTTCCGCGATCAGGACATGCTCGATTCCGTGATGACGGCGATCAAGCGCGACCGGGAAAGGCGCGAGGCGCAGAAGGCCGTCACGGGCCTGCGAGAACATTTCGAGACCCTGACCGAACGTGAACGGGAAGTGCTCGCGTTGGTGGCTGCGGGGCTCATGAACAAGCAGATCGCGGCCCGGATCGGCGTTGCCGAGATCACCGTCAAAATCCATCGTGGCCGCGTCATGAAGAAAATGGGCGCAAAATCGCTGGCCGATCTGGTCAGGATGGCCGAAATGATCGGGATTCGCCGCCCTTAGCTGTGGGCGAGAAACCTAAGTATGATTCCCCCCTGTGTCGATAGAGCGCATTTTATCATTACCACCGCACGATCCGGGGAAGCGGGTACCGGCTTTTCCGCGCGGCAAACGGGGAGCGTTTGCGCGCAAATCGTGGCCAAGACAACGATCTAGGGCGGGCTGACGATTCGGAGGAAGAGTCATCGCGCGCTAGCGGAAGCTTATCCTCGTTTCCCCGAAGGACAGCGATTTTGCCGACAACACCGATGATTTCCATCATCGACGACGATGCGTCCGTCCGTACCGCGACCGACAATCTGCTGAGGTCTTTTGGTTATGGCGTTCTCACGTTCGGGTCGGCTGACGAGTTCCTGCAATCGGATGCGCTCGACCAGACCTCCTGCGTGATCGCCGACGTCAACATGCCCGGCACCAACGGCGTCGAACTCCTGCTTCGCCTGCGCGCCCGTGGCAATCTGATACCTTTCATCTTCATCACGGCTTTTCCCGAAGCAGCCGTGGCTGCGCAGGCCTCAAGTGCAGGCGCGGTCTGTCTCTTGACCAAGCCCTTCGAGACAGACAATCTGATTCAAAATCTTGAACAGGCGCTGCAGGGGCGTGATGGGCAAGGTCCGGACCAGTAAAGTCTGAATTCTTTGATCGACGGGCTTTCCGACCCCGATCGGTCAGCAGGCCGGACAGGTCACGACTATCACCAAAACCCGCAGCTCGGCCGCCCTTCACGGCTCGTCCACTGCTGCCACACGAAAATTCAACGGGTCTTGAGTTGGAAGAAGTCCTGGGCGACCCTAAACCACGGTTGGGCGGCACAAGGAGCATAGGGCATGTATCCGGGCCAGCGTAGCAGCGACAAAGGTGCGCCCGCTTTGTCCGTGAATGCGCCTCGCGGCCCTTCAGATTGGCGTTTGGGACTGACCGACATCGATCAGACGCCCTGGGCGACGTTCTCCCGTTACGCGGTTGCGATCCTGTCGGTTGTTGCAGCTCTGTTCGCCTCCAAAGCCTCGGTCGAGTATCTGAACATCGAACCTTATGTATCGCTGTTTCTGTGCGCGATCATGTTCGCTGCCTGGTTTGGCGGCCTCGGCCCGGGCCTGGTGTCGACCGCACTTGCGGGTTTGGCGTTCGAGTATTTCGTGGCGAGCCCGATGAATTCGTTCGAGATCGATGCTCATCAGATCCCACGATTGAGCCTGTTCGTGATTACGGCGCTGTTCGTCAACTGGATCGCCGCGGCGCAGAGAAAGGCGACGAGATCGCTGGAGCTTTCCCGCCGTGACCTGTTGGCCGGGCTCGAACGGCAGAAGCGGACCGAGGCCCGGCTGATGCGGAGCGAAATGTACCTGGCCGAGGCCCAGCGGCTGAGCCAGACCGGCAGTTTCGGCTGGACGGTGACGACCGGCGACATCAGCTGGTCGGAGCAAACATATCGGATCTTCGAATGCGATCCAGCGACGACGCCGACGCTGGAGTTCGTTCTTCAGCGCATGCATCCCGAAGATCGGGAGTTCGTGCAGCAAATACTCGAGCAAGCGTCCCGGGACGGCGTCGATTTCGATCATGAAGCCAGGCTGGTGATGCCGGGTGGTGCGGTGAAGTATATCCGCGCCTTGGCCCATGCCGTGAAGGACGGTCCTGACGGCCTCGAGTTCATCGGCGCGGTGACCGATCTCACGGCCGCCAAGCAGGCCGAGGCCGCGCTCAATGACGCGCATGCGGACCTCGCGCATGCCACGCGCGTGATCACGCTCGGCGAGCTGACATCCTCGATCGCCCATGAGGTGAACCAGCCGCTGGCCGCGATCATGTCGAACGGCGAGGCCTGCCTGCGCTGGCTCGATCGCGGGGCAGCGGGCCTGGAGCAGGCGCGGCGCTCGGTGGAATGGATCGTCAAGGATGTCAGCCGGGCGGCCGACGTGATCGGGCGTGTTCGGGCGCTGGCACGCAAGACGGATTCGGAACGATCTCTCTTTGACGTCAACGAGGTCGTCAACGAAGCCCGCATGCTGATGCGGCGCGAGCTCTCGAGCAAGCAGATCACGCTGCGCACCGAACTCGCCACCGATCCGCTGATCGTCCGGGCCGACCGGGTTCAATTGCAGCAGGTCGTCATCAACCTGGTGATGAACGGCATCGAGGCGATGCAGCCGGTCACGGATCGGCCGCGCGAATTGTTGATCCGGTCGCAGCGCAGTTTCGACGCCGATCAGGCCATCCTGATCATGGCGGATTGCGGCGTCGGCTTTTCCGACGAGCATGCGGAACGGCTGTTCACCGCGTTCTTCACGACCAAGTCGACCGGCCTCGGCCTCGGACTGTCGATCTGTCGCTCGATCGTCGAGGCCCATGGCGGTAAATTGTCGGCCTGCCGCAATGCCGGACCCGGCGCGACGTTCCAGTTCACCCTGCCTCTCCACGAGGATGTCGGGCGGGCGCAGTGAGTCCGCCCTACTGGCGCGTTCGTTTCGCTCATGCCTTCGGTGATACCCCGGCTCATGCTTTTGGCATGATGCCCGGGCTGTTGTCGGGCCATTTCGCAATGGTCGCTTCGTCGACGTTGAGATGCTGCGCGACCAGCTTGGGCGGCGTGTGCGTGAGCCAGTTCGTCAGCGAGACTTCTTCGTAGCGGGGCGCGCGGAACACGCCAACGAATTGCAGGTCGGTATCGCCGACGTTCTCGACATAATGGCCGTAGTTCCGCTTGACGTAGCCGATGTCGCCGGCGTTGAAGTCCATCGTCAGCGCGTTGGGACCGGTGTTGAATACGGTCATGCGAGCCTTGCCCTTGATGTAGTATTGCCACTCGTCGGCGTTCGGGTGCCAATGCATCTCGCGGACCGCGCCCGGCTTCAGCGTAACCAGCGCCGACGCCACGGTCGTTGCGACATTGAAGTTGGTGCTGTCGGCAACGTGGATGGTGCCGGCATCGGACTGCTTGAGCGGACGCGAGCCTTCGAGCGAGAAGATGAACGGATGCGGCGGGGCGGCTGCGTTCTTGCTGACCGCGGCGCGGTCTGCCGCGAGGTCGCCCGGCACGGTGCCCTGGAATATCCAGAGGTTGTGCAGCGGAATCTTCGCGAAGGTCTCGACGGGAACGCCAAAATTCTTGGCGAGCAACTCGGGCGGGGTGTGCGCCATCCAGTCCGACAGCAGCAGCGTATTGAATTCGTCGGCGTGACCGTCATCGAAACAGATCACGAATTCGCAGCCGTCGGGTCCGAGCCCTTGCAGCGAGTGCGGCGTGCCGGCCGGAAAATACCAGAGGTCACCCGCCTTGACGTCGCCGACGTAAGGACGTCCCTGCGCGTCGAGAACAGTCACCCGGCAAACGCCATAGGTCATGATCGCCCACTCGGCGGCCTGATGCCAATGCAGTTCGCGAATGCCGCCGGCGGCAAGCCGCATGTTCACGCCGGATATTTCCTTTGAGATCGCAAAATCGTCGACCGTGACCTGTCGTGCCCAGCCGCCATTCTGGATGCGCCGCGGTGCATTGTTGAAGGACGCCCAGGTCGTCGGCAGGCCGCCGACATCGGTTGCAGGTGGAGAGAATGCGGACGGAAACTGCTTTGCAATGGCCGGATTCTGCGGACCGGGGTCCGTCAGGCTTCCAGGCGACGTGGCATTGATGGCGCCCTGCGGCGGCTCGTCCGGGTTACCGAAGCTTGCAGCATGCGCGGATGCGGTCATTGCGGCTCCGACAGCCGACGCCGCCAGAAGATCTCGTCGCGAGAACATGAGCTGACACTCCAGGAAGAGATGATCAAACCGGCACAGGTGCGCTCATCAGCGGCCTGTTCGCTCACAGCTAAGCAGGTGCCGCTCGTTTTGCTTTCCGGAATGACATGCTTTTTCCGGAACGCACTGCCGCGATGACAGATGGGTGCGTGAGTGCGATGCGAATCTCGGCATCCGGCGAGCGGTGCGATTGCGCAAAACCAGGCTCGTTTTGGAAAGACATCCGTTGGACGGCTCCCCTTAACTCGACCGATCATGCCATTCATCAAAGGTCTTTCCCAATGACCGTTCGCAAATCCATCCGTCCCTATCATCAGCCGGCCGGCGGATGGGGAGCGCTCAAGGCGTTGAGCGAGCACCTGATCGAGCAGCGCGTTCCGATCAAGGGCGCCACGACGCTGAGCCGGATGAACCAGCCCGAAGGATTCGACTGTCCCGGTTGCGCCTGGCCGGACCCGAAACATACCTCGTCGTTCGAATTCTGCGAGAACGGCGCCAAGGCGGTGGCGTGGGAAGCGACGGCCAAGCGCTGCACGCCGGAGTTCTTTGCCGAGCACTCCGTCGCGGAATTGTCCGGCTGGAGCGACTACGATCTCGAAATGGTCGGACGGCTCACCCATCCGATGGCCTATGATGCGGCAACCGATCGTTACCGCCCAGTAAGTTGGGAACAGGCGTTCGCGGTTATCGGGCATCATCTCAATGCGCTGCCCAACCCCAACATGGCCGAGTTCTACACCTCCGGCCGCACGTCGAATGAAGCCGCCTTCCTCTATCAGCTCTTCGTGCGCGAATATGGCACCAACAATTTTCCCGATTGTTCGAACATGTGCCATGAGGCAACCAGCGTCGGCCTGCCGCAGTCGCTCGGGGTGGGCAAGGGCACCGTGCTGCTCGACGACTTCGACAAGGCCGATTGCATCTTCATCTTCGGTCAGAATCCCGGCACCAACAGCCCGCGTATGATGACCAGCCTATGGAAGGCGTCACGCCGGGGTGCAGCGATCATCTCCTTCAATCCGTTCCGCGAGCGCGCGCTGGAGCGCTTCCAGTATCCGCAGAATCCGATCGAGATGGCGACGTTGTCGGCGACCAAGATCAGTTCGCCGCTCTATCAGGTGCGCGTGGGCGGCGACATCGCCGCGCTCAAGGGCATCATGAAGGTCATGGTCGAGGAGGACGAGGCCGCGCGCGCAAGCGACAAGCCCGAGATCCTCGACTGGGATTTCATCCGCGGCCATACTGCCGGCATCGAACCGTTCATTGCGGATCTGAAGGCTGCGCAATGGCCTGATATCGAGCGGCAGTCCGGTCTGTCGCGCGAGGATCTCGAACATGCCGCACACGTCTATATGAAGGCCGAGCGCGCGATCATCGTCTATGGCATGGGCATCACCCAGCACAAGCGCGGCGCATGCAATGTGCAACAGCTCGCCAATCTCGCGCTTCTGCGCGGCCATATCGGACGCGAGGGCGCCGGCCTCTGTCCGGTGCGCGGCCACTCGAACGTGCAGGGCGATCGCACCGTCGGCATCACCGAGGTGCCGACCCAGGAATTCCTTGACCGGCTGGAGCACCGGTTCGGCTTCAAGCCGCCGACCGCGCCCGGCCACAACGTGGTGACGGCGCTGGAGGCGATGCTTCGCGGCGAGGTGAAGGTGTTCGTCGCCATGGGCGGCAACTTCGCCGCGGCGATCCCGGACTGGCAGCAGACGCAGGCAGCGTTGCGCAATCTCGACCTCACCGTCCATGTCTCGACCAAGCTCAACCGCAGCCACCTGATCCACGGCCGGGATGCACTGATCCTGCCATGTCTCGGGCGCACCGAAATCGATATCCGGGCGACCGGGCCGCAATCGATCACGGTCGAGGACTCCATGTCGATGGTTCACGCCTCCGGCGGCCGCAACAAACCGGCCTCCGAGCATCTCCTGAGCGAGCCGGCGATCATCGCAGGAATCGCGCGCGCCACCCTCGGTGACCGCAGCGTGGTGGACTGGGAGGCCTTTGTCGCCGACTATGATCGCATCCGCGATGCAATCGAGGACGTGTTCCCGATCTTCCAGGGCTACAACGCCCGCATCCGCGTGCCGGGTGGTTTCCATCTCACCTCGACCGCGCGCGAGCGCATCTGGATGACGGCGTCGGGAAAAGCCAATTTCCTGCTGTTCGAAGGATTGGGCGAGGATACCTGCGAGAGCGATCCGGAGATGCTCTGGCTCAGCACCATCCGCAGCCATGATCAATACAACACGACGCTCTATTCGATGTCGGACCGTTATCGCGGCGTGTACGGCCAGCGTGATGTGGTGTTCCTGAACCAGCAGGAAATGCAGAAGCGCGGCCTTGCGGACGGCGACCGGGTCGATCTCGTCACGCTGTCGACGGACGGGATGGAGCGCAGCGTGCGCAATTTCCGCGTGGTCGGCTATTCCTTCCCGAACGGCTGCTGCGCGGCCTATTATCCCGAGACCAACCCGCTGGTGCCGCTCTATGCGCATGATCCCATGAGCTTCACCCCATCGTCCAAGGGAATCCCGGTCCGGATCGTGCGTTCGGTGGCGGAAGCGCAACGCGACTGACGACTACTTCCTCTCGCCGTTCTTACGGGGAGAGGGTTGAGGTGAGGGGCTATTTCCACGAACACGGTGAGAGATGGAGTCCGCGGAGGCTCCCCCTCACCCGAAACTCAAGCTTCGCTTGAATTCCGACCCGCGAGCGGGGCGAGGTGGAAACCGCGGTCAGGCGGCGGCACTCTCGTTCGCGCCGAACCGCTGCTCGAATTCCGCGACGTTGACGATGCCGCGGCGGTGGGTGCCCTCGCCGATCTTGCGTTCCTCGTTCCAGGCCTCGACGGCGAACAGGACATGCTTGGAATCGAATTCGATGAGGCGAGCGGTCGCGCGCACAGTCTGGCCGATCGGGGTTGCCGCGAGATGACGCACGTTCACCTCCATGCCGACGCTGACAAATCCCTTCGGCAGCGCAGCCGAGATGGCGGCGCCCGCGGCGATTTCCATGTGCAGGATCATCATCGGCGTCGCATACACCCGCGGCATGCCTGGAACGAGATGTCCGACCGTCAGTTCCGGCGTCACGATGATCGTCGTCTCCGCGGTCATGTCGAGCTTCAATAGGTCGCGTGCATCCATAGCTTTTCGATTCCTTATTCTGCAGCGGCGGCAGCCACTTTCTTGGCGCGCGGCTTGCCGATATTGCCGAGCCATTCGCCCAACCTGTCGAGATAGAGGTAGACCACCGGGGTCGTGTACAGGGTCAGGATCTGCGACAGCATCAGGCCGCCGACGATGGTGTAGCCGAGCGGCTGGCGCAGCTCCGACCCGGTGCCGGTGCCGACCATCAGCGGCACGCCGCCGAGCAGCGCCGCCATGGTCGTCATCAGGATCGGCCGGAAGCGCATGGTGCAGGCGCGATAGATCGCCTCTTCCGGGCTCAGGCCCTCGTTGCGCTCGACCTCCAGCGCGAAGTCCACCAGCATGATGCCGTTCTTCTTGACGATCCCGATCAAGAGGATGATGCCGATGATGGCGATGACGGTGAGATCCATGTGCACCGCCATCAGCAGCAGCAACGCGCCGATGCCTGCCGAAGGCAGCGTCGACAGGATCGTGATCGGATGGATGAAGCTCTCATAGAGCACGCCAAGAATGATGTAGATGACGATCAGCGCCACCCCGATCAGGAGCGGAGTGCCCGACAGCGACGACTCGAAGGCCTGGGCGTTGCCCTGAAACGACGTCGCCAGCGACGCCGGCTTGCCAGTTTCCTTCTCGATGTTCTGGATGCCGGCCACCGCCTCGCCCAGCGACGCGCCGGGCTTGAGGTTGAAGGAGATGGTGACCGACGGAAACATGCTCTGATGGTTGATGAGGATCGGCGCCGGCTTGATCTCGCTGTGCACGAGCTGGCTCAGCGGCACCTGCTGGCCGCTTGCGGAATTCACGTAGATGTCCTTCAGCGCCTCAGGTCCGTACTGGAAACTCGGATAGACCTCCATCACGACATGGTACTGGTTCAGCGCCGTGAACATGGTCGACACGATCCGCTGGCCGAAGGCGTCATCCAGCGTGTTGTCGATGGTGGAGGGCAGGATGCCGAAGCTCGACGCCACCTCGCGGTTGACGGTGACATCCAGCATCGGCCCGGCGTTGGCCTGGTCGCTGGCGACGTCAGTGACGAAGGGCAGGCTTCTGATCCGTTCGAGGAAGATCGCCGACCAATGTGTCAGCTCGTCCGAATCCGCATCGGTCAGCGTGTACTGATATTGGGTCTTCGAGAGCCGCGCGCCGATGGTGATGTCCTGCGCGGCCTGCATGTAAAGGGTGATGCCCTGGATATGGGCGAGCTGTAGCCTCAGGCGGTTGATGATCTCGTCTGCGCTCGCCTTGCGCTGCGGCTTTGGCTTCAGCATGATGAAGATGCGGCCCTGATTGAGCGTCGCGGTCGGCCCGCCTGGCCCGATATAACTCGCGACCGAATCGATCGCGGGGTCCTTCAGCAGCGTGTCGACCAGCGCCTGTTGCCGCTCGGACATCGCCGGGAACGAGATATCCTGTGAGGCCTCGGTGATGCCGACGATCTGGCCAGTGTCTTCCTGCGGGAAGAAGCCTTTCGGAATGATGACGTAGAGATATCCAGTCAACGCGATCGTGCTCAGCATTACCATCAGCGTGATGAAGCGATGGCGCAGCACGACCTTCAGACCGCGGGCATAGAGCGCGAGCAGGGAATCGAAGCCCCACTCGAAAGCGAGATAGATCCTGCCATGCTTCTTGTGGCTGTCGTCCTTCAGGAGCCGCGAGCACATCATCGGCGTCAGCGTCAGCGAGATCACGAGCGACAATAGCAGCGAGGCGGTGATCGTGATCGCGAATTCCTGGAACAGCTTACCGACATAGCCGCCCATCAGGAACAGCGGGATGAACACCGCGATCAGCGACAGCGTGATGGAGACGATCGTGAATCCGATCTCGGCCGAACCCTTGAGAGCGGCCTGCATCGGCGTGAGGCCGCGCTCGAGATGGCGCACGATGTTCTCGATGACGACGACCGCGTCGTCGACAACGAAGCCGACCGCAATCGACAGCGCCATCAGCGACAGATTGTCGAGGCTGTAGCCGAGCACGTAGAGCACCGCGAAGGTGCCGATCAGCGACAGCGGAACGGTCACCGCCGGAATCACGGTCGCCCAGAGATTGCGCAGGAACAGGAAGATCACCATCACCACCAGTGCGACCGTCAGCATCAGCGTGAACTGGACGTCGGCGACGGCGGCGCGGATGGTGGTGGTACGATCGGCCGCGATCGTCACCTTGATCGCGGGCGGAATGGACGCCTGAAGCGTCGGCAGCAGCTTCTTGATGCGGCCCACGGTTTCGATGACGTTAGCCCCGGGCACTTGCTGAACTGCGAGGATGATCGCCGGCTGCTTGTCGTACCATCCAGCCAGCAGGTCGTTTTCGGGAGCCGCGATCGCTTTGCCGATATCGCGGATGCGCACCGGAGAGCCGTTGCGGTAGGCGATGACAAGCGCGTCATACGCCTCGGGGTTGAGCAGCTGATCGTTGGTGTTGAGCGTGTAGGTCACGCGCGGGCTGTTGAGCGTACCCTTGGCGAGGTCGACGTTGGCCCCGGAGATAACGCTGCGGACGTCCTCAAGGCTTATTCCCCGCGCCGCAAGCGCCTGCGGATTGACCTGAATGCGGATGGCAGGTTTCTGCTGACCGCCGATGCCGACCAGGCCCACGCCGGAAATTTGCGAGATCTTCGGCAGCAGGATGTTCTCGGCATAGGCATCGACCGTGGTCATCGGCAGCGAGTCCGAGGTCAGCGCGATCAGCATGATCGGCGTCTCGGCCGGGTTTACTTTCCGGATCGTCGGTGGATAGGGAATGTTCTGCGGCAGATAGGGGCTCGCGGCATTGATCGCCGAGAGCACGTCGACAGCCGCGCTGTCGACCGTGCGCGAAAGTTCGAACTGCACGACGACCTGGGCGACGCCGAGCGCGCTCGACGACGTCAGCTGCGTGACGCCGGGAATCTGGCTCAGCTGCTGCTCGAGCGGCGTCGCCACGGAAGATGCGATCGTCTGCGGATCGGCGCCGGGCAATTGCGCCGAGATCTGGATCGTCGGGTAGTTGACATTCGGCAGTGCGCCGACCGGCAACAGCGGATAGGCAGCAAGCCCGCATAGCAACAGCCCGGCCATCAAGAGGACAGTCGCGATCGGCCGGGCGATGAACGGCGCCGAGAGATTCATGGAATGGCCTTCTGCACCGAGCTTTGCAGGTCGGCCTCGGTCGCGGCCTTGCCGTGCAATTCCTTGACGCGGCTGCCCTGCTGCAGCCTGTACTGGCCATCGACCACGACGGTCTCGTTGGCCTTGAGGCCGTCATCGATCAGCGCCTGCCCCTGGCTGATCTGTCCGACCTTCACCGAGCGAAGCTGTGCGGTCCCATCCGGCGTCACCACGTAGACGTAGGAGCCGTTCTGGCCCTGCTGGACAGCGGAGGCGGCGATCGTCAGGCCATCCTTTTTGGTTTCAAGCAGCAGATTGACGTTGACGAGCTGGCCGGGCCAGAGCCGATGCGCGGTATTCGGAAACTCGGCCTTGAGCTGGATGCTCCCGGTCGTCTGCACGATCTCGTTGTCGACCAGGAGCAGCTTGCCTTCGTCGAGCTTGATCTTGTTGTCCTGGCTGTAGGCGATCACCTTCAGCGGCCCCTTGGCCATCTCCTGCTGGATTCGCGGCAGATAGCTTTCCGGAAGCGTGAAGATCAGTGAAATCGGTTCGATCTGGGTGACGACCACGAGGCCGTTCGGATCGGTCGGGTGAATGATGTTGCCGACGTCGATCTGGCGCACGCCGGTCACACCGGGAATTGGCGAGGTCAAGCGCGTGTAGCTGAGCTGGATCTTGGCCTCATCGATCTGGGCCTGATCCGCCTTCACCGCGCTTTGCAGTTGCGCCACCTGCGCCTGCTGGGTCTGGACCAGTTGCGGGGTGGCATAGCCCTTGTTACCGAGCTGGGTGTAGCGCGACAGATTTGCCTGCGCGTTCTCTAGCTGCGCATTGTCGCGCCCGAGGTTCGCGGTCAGTTGCTCGATCTCCGCCTGATACGGCCGCGGATCGATCTGCGCCAGGAGATCTCCGGCCTTGACGGTCTGCCCTTCGACGAAGGTGATTTGGGTGATCTGTCCCTGGATCTGGCTGCGCACCACGTCGGTGTTGTAGGCGATCACCGTGCCGACGCCGCTGAGATAGATCGGAACCTCGCCGCTGGCAACGGTCGCCGCGACCACCGGGATCGGCGCCGGCGCCTGCACTGCGGCCACAGGTTCCGCCGTCAGGGAGCGGTTGAAATACCAGAACCCGCTGCCCGCGAGCACCACGAGCAGAGCGGCTACGGCGATTGCGATCTTTCGCTTCACGGCATGCCTCGCAAATGTGTTTGCCTCAACAGCCGCCTGGCGCTGTTGTCATCATTGTCGCGCCATCGGCTGGGCAGGACGTCGCCTGTGAAGGCGAAGAACCGACCGGGGATGGCGCAGGTAATGGAAGCGACAGTGCCGGACTGAGGCCTGCACTGCCCAGTTCGGTCGAACCCAAGGGAATTCCGATCGGCGCGACGGACGAGGATGTCGAAGTCGCGGGACGCGGGATGCTCGTCGCGCCGCGCGCGCCGCAACCGGTCGATGAATTTCCCGACAGCCCTCCGCCGTCGAAGACCGCTCCGGGTTTGCCGGCGACGAAACAGTTCTCGTTTCCGAAACCGACATTGGCGCCGGATTGCGGCAGAGCCGGACTCGTGCCGGCTATTGCAAGTTCCGTCGATCCCAGCGGAACGCCTGCCGGATGAACCGCGGAGCTCGTTGCCGAGCCTGGCGGCGTGAGGTTCGGAAATGGTTGCACGCCAGGCGTCGCTGCCTGCGCACGTGCAGCTTCGAACGACATCGATTCAACGGCGGCGCACAGCGATGCGCAGGCGGCAAGTGCGGCAAGCAAGGACAGTCCTGACCTGCGTGAAAGCTGGTCTCGCCTTGATCGAAGCGGACCTGTCATGGGGCGGCTCTCCGGAGGTTAAGCTCTCCGAAAAGTTACTTCGCGGCCTCCGTGACGGTATTTCAAGAACGCACGCCTCACCGCCCGGCGCACGCAGCAGATACCAAGGTATGACGTCCCTAGCCCACAATATACGTCTGCGAAAACGCCCGTAGGATGGAGCGCGCGGTGGTGCCCGATATTCTCCAACGCACGCGTCGGAATGTGGCCACTCCGCGGAGATGCTCAAGGAAGAGTGATCCTCGATTGGTAACGTGAAGCGGCCTTCCGGCGTACGGTCACCATGGCGATAGAGAGATGGTACCATGCCGCAGATTCAGCTTCGACGAGATGACAACGCTCACTTCAACGATCATCTGCCGGTTCACGCGACTGTCCATGAAAGATCGTCATCGCCAGCCGCAATGTCGCTGCCCAGCCATCCTGCCGTCGATGACAGCATGGCGTTTGCCTTTCAACGCCTGCACCTCGTGCTCGCGATTGCAGCGCAGGGTTATGCGGAGGGGAATGCCGCCGAGCGCGATGCGCTGCTGAACGCCGCCAACAGCCTCGACGTCTTCCGGCACAAGGCTGCGATCGAACGGCTGAAGGATCCCGTCATCAAATGCCTGTCTGATGCGCTGACGGAAGCCAGGCAGGCCTACGACCGTCATGCCGGAATTCGCGCCGATGCGTTGCGGCTTGCCGTGGCCATCAGGCTGCTTGGCTTGCAGGCCGGGAACGGCTCGTCCATGGACGATGGATCTGTTTTCACTGCCCCCGCCGAGCAGCCGGTCGGGGGATTGCAGAAATGGCGCCTCAGGCGCGTTGCCGAATATGTCGAGAGCCATCTATCGAAGAAGATCACGCTGTCGGATCTGGCCGCCGTCGCGGGATTGAGCCGGATGCATTTCGCTTCGCAATTCCGGATCGCGACCGGCCTTCGGCCGCATGAATATCTACTGCGACAGCGCATCCGCCGTGCCGACGAACTGCTCCGACACACGACGATGACGATCGTCGAGGTTGCCCTGAGCGTCGGATTCCAGACCCAGGCGCATTTCACCACGGTGTTCAAGCGGATCGCCGGAAGCACTCCGGCCCAGTGGCGCAACACCCACTACGTCATCGGCCAGGGTTCCCAATAACGCTGCCTGCAACTGCTCATCGCGCCGCGAGCGCGCGTCTGGCCCTGTCCAGTTGGGCATTGCATTGGGCGACATCACCTGCGCGGTCGGCAGCGCGGGCAAGGTCGAGCGCGTTGAGGACGCGTTGGAGACGTCGCCCATATTTGCCTTCGGTGGCCGCGATCGATCGCGGCGTCGGCTGGTAATTCCGCGTCGCGTTGAGACTCTCCTTCTGCCAACCCCCGGCGCCGGCGCGTTTCTCGATGGCGGCATCGGCCTGGGCCTGAACGCGCGCGATCGAGTCCTCGCAAGGGCCCGCATGGCTCGGCGGAATCGTCAGCAGCAGGATGAGGATGGCGGCCCCGAACGGCGTGACCTTTTCCATGGGTTCGTCTCCCTTGCGTGTGGTCAACTGTCACCTGGTCCAATGACAGTGCCCGCGACCGACGTCTTTCGCAATTGAACGTGCACGCGCAACCACAAGCTTTTTCGAGATAACACCGCCTTTGCGAAGGGAACAAGGCGCTGCGCAGCGGTAGACTGTCTCTAAATGTCTGGTTATGTAAGGACGCTAGGGAGGGGCCAGCCCGTGGAGACGGGCGGCCGAGACGATGATGTTCGAAGGACACGATCCCTATCTCGTCGCGCTGTCGGTGGCGATCGCGATCCTGGGTGGATATACGGGCTTCAGCCTGGCGGCGCGGATTCGCGGCACGCCGGGTGGCAGCAACCGCATCCTGCTCGCGGGCGCCGCCGCGTTTCTGGCCTTCGGTATCTGGACCATGCATTTCGTCGGCATGCTGGCGGCGCCGCTGCCGCCCGACACCGTCTATCTGGTGCTGCCCACGATCATCTCCTTTCTGATCTGCGCGCTGGTGGTCGGCATCTCCCTGTTCTTCGTCAGCATCGGCGAGCCCTCGCTCAAGCGCGTGATCTCGTCCGCCGTGCTGCTCGGCGCGGGCATCGCCAGCATGCATTACGTCGGCATCCATGGCCTGTCCGGCCATTTCGCGATCGAGCATGACGGCGTGTTCGTCCTGCTGTCGGTCGTCGTGGCGATGGTGACGGCCTATGGCGGGCTGCGCGCCTTCCTTGCGCAGCAGGCGGGCTTTCGGCTGGTCGCCAGCTCGATTGCCTTCGGCGTCGCCGTCTCCGGCATGCATTACACGGCCATGGCCGGGATGCATTTCGTGCCGCTTGCGGCCGGGGTGCACCAGCATCTCGGCGGCGGACTTGCTGCGTCGCAACAGATTCTGTCGATCATCGTGGCCGTCCTCTCGTTCGTGATCGCGGCCGGATTCCTGTTGTCGCTGGTGCCGGACCCGCGACGACAGAGTCTGGTGCCGGCAATCGCCGGCGATCTGGCGCCGTCTGCCGACGTGCTCGTGCCTGAACCCATCGCGACCGTTGCTGCACCGCGAATGAGCATGGCACCGCTCGGCGGCGTCGGCCGGCCGCCCCGTCCGGCGCCCGCGCCGCGGCTGCCGGTGGAAGGCGCCGATGGCACACACTTTATAGATATCGCCGACGTGCGCAGCGTCAGGGCCGATGCTCATTACACGCGGGTTCACGACGGAACCCGGGAGCGGATGTGTCCGTGGTCGATCTCCGAGGCTGAAGCGCAGCTCGATCCAGCTCTGTTCATGCGCGTGCACCGCAGCCATATCGTCGCTATCCCCCACGTCGCCTTGGTGCGGAAGGAGGGAGATGGGGCGGTCATCGAGCTCGACGGCATCTCGCCGCATCGCGTCCCCGTCAGCCGCGCCAAGATCGCCGAGGTCAAGGCGCGACTCGGTCTCAGCCGTCGTCATGCCTAGGCCCTGCAGCCGGCCATAGGTCGGAGCGGTTGACGCAATTCGTGCTCCGCCATCCGCATTTCGTGCGAAAAACCCCATTCCGTGCCCGAACGATTGCGGTCGGGAAAAACCGGAGAGACCGTCCCGCCAACGTCCACGCGCCCGACCGGCGCCAAAGGACGATTGGAGGAAACGATGATCCCGGGACCTTTCAGCTATCACCGGCCGGCGAGCCTGGCCGACGCGGTCAAATTGCTGGCCGATCTGGGCGACGATGCCCGGCCGCTGGCCGGCGGGCACAGCCTGGTACCGATGATGAAGCTCCGGCTCGCCACGCCGGCTCATCTCGTCGATCTTCACGGCGTCGACGATCTCAAGGGCATCCGCCGCGACGGCAACACGATCGTGATCGGCGCGATGACGACCCAGCACGAGCTGCTGGCGTCCGGCGAAATCCGGCAAAGCTTGCCGATCCTGCAGGAGACGGCCGCGCTGATCGCCGATCCGCAGGTGCGCTACTGCGGCACGATCGGCGGCAATGTCGCCAACGGCGATCCCGGCAACGACATGCCGGCGCTGATGATGGTCCTCGGCGCGAATTTCCGGCTGAGCGGACTGGGCGGTGAGCGCGATGTTCCGGCAAGCGAATTCTACCAGGGGGCCTATTTCACCGCGCTCGAGCCCGGCGAAATCCTGACGTCGATCTCCATTCCGGTGCCGCCGGCCGGTCACGGCTATGCCTATGAGAAGCTGAAGCGCAAGGTTGGCGATTATGCCACCGCAGCCGCGGCTGTCGTGCTGAGCATGGCGGCTGGCAAGGTCGCGACCTGCGCGATTGGGCTGACCAATCTGCACGAGACGCCGCTGCTCGCGACGGACGCTGCCAATGCCGTGATCGGCACCAGTCTCGAGGCGGCCACCTTGAAGCAAGCCGCGGCCGCCGCGGAAGCGATCATGGCGCCAGCGGCGGACGCCCGAGGTCCAGTCGAATACCGCAAGCATGTCGGCGGCATCATGGTGATGCGGGCGTTGCAGCGCGCTGCTGGCCGCGCAGCGTAGAGGGAGGGGACAGATGGCAAAGACACGCGTGACCATGAAGGTCAACGGCGCCGAGGTCGAAGGCCTGGTCGAGCCGCGCACGCTGCTCGTGCACTTCATCCGCGAGAACCTGCAGCTGACCGGCACCCATGTCGGCTGCGAGACCACCCATTGCGGCGCCTGCACCGTCGATCTCGACGGCATGTCGGTGAAGAGCTGCACGGTGTTCGCCGTGCAGGCCGACGGCTCCGAGATCACCACCATCGAAGGCATGGCCAATCCCGACGGTTCGCTGTCGGCGCTGCAGGAAGGTTTCCGCATGATGCACGGGTTGCAGTGCGGCTTCTGCACGCCCGGCATGATCATGCGCGCGCACCGGCTGCTGCAGGAGAACTCCTCGCCGACCGAGCAGGAAATCCGGATCGGCATGTCGGGCAATCTCTGCCGCTGCACCGGGTACCAGAACATCGTTCGGGCGATCCAATACGCCGCCGCCAAGCTCAACAATGTCGAATTCAAGGAGGCCGCGGAATGAACGACATGACTCCCACGCGGGAACAACGCACCGCCGCCCTCGAAGGCATGGGCTGCAAGCGCAAGCGCGTCGAGGATATTCGCTTCACGCAAGGCAAGGGCAACTATGTCGACGACGTCAAGCTGCCGGGCATGCTGCATGGCGATTTCGTCCGCTCGCCGCATGCGCATGCGCGCGTCAAGTCGATCAAGACCGAAGAGGCGCTGAAGGTGCCGGGCGTGCTGGCGGTCATCACCGCCGAGACGCTGAAGACCGTCAATCTCGCCTGGATGCCGACGCTCGCCGGCGATGTGCAGATGGTGCTGGCCGACGGCAAGGTGCTGTTCCAGAACCAGGAGGTAGCGTTTGTGATCGCGACCGATCGCTACGCCGCCGACGACGGCCTCAACAAGGTCGAGGTCGAATACGAACAGCTCGCCCCGCTGGTCGATCCGTTCAAGGCGATGGACCAGGATGCGCCTGTGCTGCGCGAGGACCTCGCCGGCAAGACCACCGGCGCGCATGGACCGCGCAAGCACCATAACCACATCTTCGAGTGGACGGTCGGCGACAAGGATCTCACCGATACGGCCTTCCGCAAGGCCGAGGTCACGATCAAGGAGATGATCTCCTATCACCGCACCCATCCGTCGCCACTGGAGACGTGCCAGTGCGTCTGCTCCTTCGACAAGGTCAAGGGCGAGCTGACGATCTGGGGCACCTTCCAGGCGCCGCACGTGATCCGCACCGTGGTGTCGCTGATCGCCAAACTGCCGGAGCAGAAGATCCACGTGATCGCGCCCGACATCGGCGGTGGCTTCGGCAACAAGGTCGGCGCCTATCCCGGCTATATCTGCGCCGCAGTGGCCTCCATCGTCACCGGCAAGCCGGTGAAGTGGGTCGAGGACCGGATCGAGAATCTGACCGCGACTTCGTTTGCGCGCGACTATCACATGACGACCGAGATTGCGGCGACCAGGGAGGGCAAGGTCACCGGCCTTCGCGTCCATGTGCTCGCCGATCATGGCGCCTTCGATGCCTGCGCCGATCCGTCGAAATGGCCGGCGGGCTTCTTCAACATCGTCACCGGCTCCTACGATTTCCCGACCGCGCATCTGACGGTCGACGGTGTCTATACCAACAAGGCGCCGGGCGGCGTCGCCTATCGCTGCTCCTTCCGCGTCACTGAGGCTGCCTATTGCATCGAGCGTGCGATGGATATCCTGGCGCAAAAGCTCGGCATGGACCCGGCGGAGCTGCGGCTGAAGAATTTCATCAAGCCCGAGCAGTTCCCGTATCACTCCGCGCTTGGCTGGGAATATGATTCCGGCGATTACCACACCGCCATGCGCAAGATGATGGAGGTGACGGATTACGCCGCACTCCGCAAGGAGCAGGCTTCGAGGCGCGCGGCCTTCAAGCGCGGCGAGACCCGCGAGATCATGGGGCTCGGCGTGTCCTTCTTCACCGAGATCGTCGGCGCTGGCCCATCGAAGAATTGCGACATCCTGGGCATCGCAATGTTCGACTCCTGCGAGATCCGCATGCATCCGACCGGTGCGGGCATCGCGCGGATGGGCACCAAGAGCCAGGGCCAGGGCCACGAGACCACCTGGGCCCAGATCATCGCGACCGAGATCGGCATTCCCGCCGACAACATCATGGTCGAGGAGGGCAACACCGACACCGCGCCCTACGGGCTCGGCACCTACGGCTCGCGCTCGACGCCGGTGGCGGGCGCCGCGATTGCGATGGCCGCGCGGAAAATCAAGGCGAAGGCGCAGATGATCGCGGCCTACAAGCTCGAAGTCCACGAGGATGATCTCGAATGGGACATCGACGGCTTCCGCGTCAAGGGCCTGCCGGAGAAGTTCATGTCGATGAAGGACATCTGCTGGGCGGCGTACAATTCGGTGCCGCCTGGCATGGAGCCGGGGCTGGAGGCGGTGAGCTATTACGATCCGCCCAACATGACCTATCCGTTCGGCGCCTATCTCTGCGTGATGGACATCGATGTCGATACCGGCGTCTACAAGGTCAGGCGCTTCTATGCGCTCGATGATTGCGGCACCCGAATCAACCCGATGATCATCGAGGGCCAGGTGCATGGCGGGCTTACGGAAGCCTTTGCGATTGCGATGGGCCAGGAGATCCGCTACGACGACACCGGCAACGTCGTGACCGGCTCGTTCATGGACTTCTTCATGCCGACCATGGTGGAGACGCCGCATTGGGAGACCGACTTCACGGTGACGCCGTCGCCGCATCATCCGATCGGGGCCAAGGGCGTCGGCGAAAGCCCGAATGTCGGCGGCGTGCCGGCGTTCTCCAACGCCGTCAATGACGCCTTCTCGTTCCTCGGCTCGACCCACATCCAGATGCCGCATGATTTCTGGCGCAACTGGCAGGCAGCGAAGACTCTCGGAGCGGTCGCCTAGATGAAGGGACGTGAGGAGATCGCGCAAGCGCTGGCTGCATCCGGTTACATCGCCGATGCGGAGCTTGCGACCGCGATCTCGCTGATGCAATTGCTGCGGCGTCCGCTGCTGCTCGAAGGCGAGGCGGGCGTCGGCAAGACCGAAGTGGCGAAGGCGCTGGCGCAGGCGCATTCGACCGAACTGATCCGCCTGCAATGTTATGAGGGGCTCGACCAGTCGGCCGCGCTCTACGAGTGGAACTACCAGCGACAGCTCTTGGCGATCCAGGCGCATCATGGCGAAGATGCAGATGCAGTTGAGGACCGGATCTTTTCCGAGAAGTATCTGCTCGAACGGCCGCTGCTTGCCGCGATCCGCCGCGAGCAGGCTCCTGTGCTCTTGATCGACGAGATCGATCGCGCCGATGACGAGTTCGAGGCGTTCCTGCTCGAACTGCTGTCGGACTTCCAGGTCTCGATCCCTGAGCTCGGCACCGTCTCCGCCGTCACCATCCCGCATGTCGTGCTGACGTCCAACGGCACGCGCGAGCTTTCGGATGCATTGCGGCGACGCTGTCTCTATCATTACGTGGACTATCCCGATGTCGACCGGGAGACGCGCATTATCCTGGCGCGAATCGCAAACGCGAGCCCGTCGCTGTCGTTGCAGATTGCGCGCATGGTGCAGGAGATCCGCAAGGAGGATCTGCGCAAGGTCCCCGGCGTCGCCGAGACGCTGGACTGGGCGGCGGCGCTGGTCGGGCTCGATATCCGCGATCTCAACGATGCGCCCGAGACGGTGCATGAGACGTTGATCTGCCTGCTCAAGACTCATGAGGATCGTGCCCGCTTCACGCCGGAGGTGACGCAGCGGCTGTTGGGGAAGGTCGCATGAGCTGCTGTGGCACCAATCCGGGGTTTGAGGAGATCGACGAGGTCTCGCGCCTGGTCTCGGGCCGCCTCGCGGCCTTTCTCCGCACGCTGCGCGACAATGGCTTCCGCATCGGCCTTGCCGAGGGCCGTGATGCCGCGGCGCTGATGGCGGAAGGCTATGCGGCGCGGCCGGGATTGCTGCGGTCGGCGTTCAAGCATCTGTTCTCCGCGCGGAAATCGGATTGGGAGAAATTCGATGGGCTGTTCGACGCGTTCTGGCTGGGCAAGCGCGTGCGGTCCCGGTCGCGGACGATGGCGTCGGGACAGGCGGCGAACAGCCCTTCGCTCAAGACGCTGCAGAATGGAATGCCCGAGCCCAGCGCCAGCCGGTCCACGACCGACCAGGTGCCGTCGTCCGACGATGTGCCCGAAGGACGTAGCGGCGAGGGGCGGATGGAAGGCGCATCGCGCGCGGAAAATCTCGCCGAGATTGATTTCCGCAAGCTCGCCGATCCCGACCAGGTCGCGCAGGCCCATGAGGCTGCGGCTCAGCTCGCGAAGGTCATGCGCACGCGGCTGACGCGGCGCGATCTCGCGCGGCGGCGCGGCTATCGGCTCGATCTGCGCCGCACTATCCATCGCAACATCAATCATGGCGGCGTGCCGATCAGCCTGGTGAAGCGGCAGCGCAAGGACAAGCCGCTGCGGCTGATCGTGCTGCTCGATGCCTCCGGCTCGATGGGCATGTATCCGAGCGTGTTCCTGCGCTTCATCCATGGCGTGCTCGACGAATTCCGCGAGGCCGAGGCATTTCTGTTCCATACCCGTCTC
This sequence comes from Bradyrhizobium sp. BRP22, assembly GCF_020194175.1. GTDB lineage: Bacteria > Pseudomonadota > Alphaproteobacteria > Rhizobiales > Xanthobacteraceae > Bradyrhizobium. Next base: position 121,450 of record NZ_JADYVX010000003.1, read on the forward strand.
GCTTACGTTTCCGACGCCATGAAGGAGAAGGACGCCGGCCGCGCGCTCGATCGGCTCTCGATCATGGCGCAGGGCGCCGGCGGCGGCACGCGGATCGGCGAGAGCCTGCAGACCTTCAACCGCTGGCATGCCGCGCGTGTGATCCATTCGCGCAGTTGCGTGATGATCGTGTCGGACGGCTACGAGACCGGCGATGCGGCGCTGCTCGGCCGCGAGATGGCCGGGCTCGCCAGGCGCTGCCGCCGCATCGTCTGGCTCAATCCGATGATGGCCTGGGAGGGCTATGCGCCGGAAGCTGCCGGCATCAAGGCGGCGCTGCCGCATGTCGATCTCTATGCGCCGGCGAACACGTTGCAGAGCCTGCGCGCGCTCGAGCCTTATCTGGCGAAGCTCTAGATTCTTGTTTTGACGCGTTTTCTTCACGCGAACCGGTATCCACTTCGCTCGAAAACGCTCTGAAGGAATTGTCTGATGACTGCTCATGTCGAAGTCATGGACCTGGTCGCGCAGATGAAGTCGGCCGAGCGGGCCTTTGTGCTCGCCACTGTCGTGCGGACGGTTGCGGTGACCGCGGCGAAGGCCGGCGCGAAGGCGATCATCGCGCCTGACGGCACCATCGTCGCGGGCTGGATCGGCGGCGGTTGCGCGCGCAGCGCGGTGCTGAAGGCGGCGCGCGAGGCGCTCGCCGATGGCGTGCCGCGAATGGTGTCGGTGCAGCCGCAGGACCTGCTCACCGATCTTGGCGTCAAGGCCGGCGAGAGCCGCGACGGCATCCGCTTTGCCAGCAACATGTGTCCGAGCAAGGGCACCATGGATATCTTCGTCGAGCCGGTGCTGCCGCATCCGTCGCTCATCATTCTTGGCGCGAGCCCGGTGGCGCTGTCGCTGGCCGCGCAGGCGCGCAGACTCGGCTATCACATCACGCTCGCCGCCCCCGCCGCCGATGTGTCCGCGGAGCCGGATGCCGACGAGCGGATCGACGGCTTCCAGTTGGGCGAGCTTAACGACGCGAAGCGTTTCATCGTGGTGTCGACGCAAGGAAAGGGCGACGAAGCTGCGTTGCGCGCGGCGGTCGCGATCGAAGCCTGCTATCACGCCTTCGTCGGCAGCCGCCGCAAGATGGCTTCGCTGCGCGCCAAGCTGATCCGCGAGGGCGTGGACGCTTCGCTGGTCGACCGCGTCAAGGCGCCCGCCGGCCTCGACCTCGGCGCCATCACGCCCGAGGAGATCGCGATGTCGATCCTGGCCGAGATCACGATCGAGCGGCGGCGCGGCCAGCGCTTGCCAGGTTCCGCCTGAAGTCACTGAGGTCCAATCATGCAGATGAACGACAGCCAGCGTATTCCCGCTTCGAAAGAGAAGGTGTGGGCGATGCTGAACGATCCCGCGGTGCTCAAGCAGTGCATTCCCGGTTGCGAGGCGGGAGCAAGCGGTTGCCGCGGAGCACATCACAAAGGCCCGTGGTTATGGGTCCTGGCCTTCGCCAGGACGACACGCCGTCATTGCGAGCGCAGCGAAGCAATCCATAGCGCCACAAGCGGAGACGTGGATTGCTTCGCTGCGCTCGCAATGACGGGGATGGGTTCTGATTTGAATTTCAAACAGCAGTGAGGGTGTGGGTGCGCATTCTCGCGGCGCTTTGCGTCCGAGCTTTGTGTACCTTTTCACCCTCCTCGATATCAGAGGGCGCAGGGAAAGCCGGGTGCCGGCTGCACCCGTGGGCCCCGTGCAACAAAAAGCACGGGGGTAGGACCACAGGTCAACCGGAGCAACACCGGCTTTCCCTGCGCAGTGGTTTACGGCTTACTTCGTGCTCTTCCCGGTGACCGGGCTTTCTTGCCACCGTCATCTCTCGCGCAATCTTGTTTGCACAAAAAACTTAGCGCCAGCGTCGGGGCGCCAGAACCACACGACTTCGCCGTCCGCGATACGCATGCTCGTCAGTCACACGTATCACGTCCACCGCATCTCACCGCAACGTTCGTGACGATCGCGATCCGCCCCTCATCCGCCGTGAGACGCGCGGAGTTAAATCACTGATTTGCCCGACGACGGAAGCAGGATATTTTTCGCGAGATGGGTGGACAGGGCAAATCACATTGAAATCCTTTGCTAAATCGGCGCACAGAAAAATAGCTTCGCTGGGCGCCTCATGCTTCCGAACCGCAGCGTGACTAGAACAGATGCGCGCGGAGTTGGTCACAGGCCTGGCGGATCGCGGCTTGGGTGCCGGGTTCGCGCAGGATGCCGTTGAGCGCGACGAAGTCGTGGATCGTGCCGTTATAGCGTGTAGCAACGACGGGAACGCCGGCGTTCTTCAGCTTCAGCGCATAAGCTTCGCCCTCGTCGCGAAGCGGATCGTTCTGGGCGGTGATCACCAGCGCCGGCGGCAGGCCGTGGAGCTGGTTGGCGCTGGCCCGCAGCGGTGAGACGTAGGGCTGATTGCGGGTTTTCTCATCCGGAGCATAGATGTCCCAGCCGAATTTCATGAACTCGCGGGCGAGGAAGCGGCCGGTGGCGAATTGATGATAGGACGCCGTGTCTATGCTGGCATCAGTCGCGGGCACCATCAGCAGTTGGAAGCTGATCGTCGGTCCGCCCCGGTCCTTGGCCATCATCGTCAACGCTGCAGACATGTTGCCGCCGACCGAATTGCCGGCGACCGCGATCCTGCTGCCGTCCAGGCCGATGTCGGCGCCATGGGCCGCGATCCATTTGGCGGCGGCGTAGTTCTCCTCGACCTGGGTCGGATAGATCGCATCCGGGATCGGCGTGTATTCGACGAAGACAGCGGCGGCGCCGCTGCCGACGACGAGATCACGGACCAGGCGCTTGTGGTTCTCGAAATCGCCGGCGATCCAGACGCCGCCGTGAATGAAGAGGATCACCGGCAACGTGTCGCGCGCCTTGTCCGGCTTCATCACGTAAAGCTTGAGGTGATGGCCATCGGCATCGATCGTTCGTTCGGTGATCGTTACGCCCGACAGGTCGACGACATATTTGTTCTGCAATCCTGTGAGTGTCGCCCGCACCTGCGGGCCGGGCAGCGTCCAGAACGGGCTTGGGTCCTTGTTCACCTCCTTCAAGAAGGCGCGCACCATCGGATCGATGTTTTGGTCCCTTGCGGCATCGGGAATCGCAGAGGCAGTCTGTGTCACGGGGATTACTCCTGAAATGAGGGTTGCAACCGCACCTGGAGAGTTTCGTGCCTGACTCGCCAGGTATCGAGCGAGAGTGACAGTGGGACCAACGGAGTTATTCGGCTTTCGCACGCAAATTTCGCAATCGACACAGAAATCGCGCGAGCGATCAGCGCCGATTGTGCTGGCGCCAGCGGCGCGGTGTCAGGCCGGAGAGAGTCTTGAAGACGCCGGTAAAGTGGGCCTGCGAGCTGAAGCCGACGCTCAAGGCAACGTCAACGATCGGCAGATCCGATGTCGCCAAAAGGGCTTTTGCCTTTTCGACGCGAAGCCTCAAGAGATATTGATGCGGACGAAGACCGGTCGCGACGCGGAACTGAGCGGCGAAGTACATGCGGCTCAGACCCGCGGCCTTCGCGAGATCGATGAGCGTGAGCCGACGGTCGTAATATGCATTCATGAAATCGACCGCGCGGCGGAGCCGCCAGTTCGGCAGCGCGGCGACATGATTTCGCGCTGTCGAGGCAGGCCGCTCGCCGTACAGTTTGAGCAGACGTACGGCGATGGTCAGGCCCAGCGATTCCGCGTAGAGCTCGTCATAGGACTCGCCGAGTTCGCCGGCCGACAGCAAGGCGCGGCCAAGCCGTTCGATTAGCGGATCCCGCGGGAGGCCCGGATCGCGGAACGTGATATCGCCGATCGGCAGCTTGCCGTGGCACCATTTGAAGCACTCCTTCAGCAGCGCATTCTGCATGAAGAGGTGAAGGACATCGTAGCTGCTGTGATAGACGGCGCGCGCCGGTACTGCCGGCCGGGCGAGATGAATGGTGCCTGGCGTTACCTCAAGGTTCGGAAGTGATCGCTTGCCAATCCAGAATGAGAGCTTCGCCGACTGCAGGGAAACGCTCAGCATGTGGTGGTCGCGCGAAATCTCAGCCGATTGCTCGCGCATATCGGCGCCGCGCCAGCGTGTCGCGATCAGCCTTGCGTCCGGCCGGCTGGTGCCGGAGAGGATATCGGGCGAGCACCATTTGCGCTCCTCCTGTACGATGGAACAACCCGACCGCGGCTGCTGCAGCAGCAGCGCCGGACGTTGCTTCATGTTCTCTCGAATGACAGTTGGCTTCCAGTCCGATCCGTCGCCGCAAGGCGGCGCAAGGTCGGGCCCATCCGTCAGATGCGACATGCAACCCTCTTCGTCGTGAGGGTTTAAGCTAGCCCCGCACTGGCTGGCGCCGCTTCTGTCAAATGACCGGCGGGGTGACCGAGCCTGTGTTTGGCTAGAGCATTTTCGGTTCTGATTGAATCAGAACCGAAGCTCTAGATTCTTGTTTTCACGCGTTTTCTTCACGCGAACCGGTGTCCACTTCGCTCGAAAACGCTCTAATCCGCGGGCCCGGAACGCCTGGCGAGTGCATTGTGGAGGCCGGCGCGGGAGGTGATGCCGAGCTTTGGAAAGATCCGGTGCAGGTGATAGCCGACGGTCCGATGCGACAGATAAAGCCTCGCGCCGATCTCCTTGTTGGAAAGTCCCTCGGACGCGAGCTGGGCGATCTGCAGCTCCTGCGGGGTCAATCTTTCCCAGATGGGCTCGGTGCGCCTTCCGCTGGACTCGCCGGACGCGCGCAACTCCGCGCGCGCGCGTTCGCTCCAAGGTGAGGCGCCGAGCGCGTCGAAGATATCCCGGGCCGCCCGCAACGGCGCCCTGGCGTCAGCGGCCCGCCGCTGGCGGCGCAGCCACCCGCCATAGGCAAGCAGCAGGCGGCCGCGCAGGAACGGCCACTCCTTGGCGAGGCCGAGGCCATGGTGAAAGATCGGCTCGGCATCGTCTGGCTCGGCCAGCAATGCCTTGCCGTAGGCGAGCATGATCGCGACCCATGGCACCGGTGCCGCAGCCGTGCGGCGCTCGATATCCTCGATCACCGCGTGGGCCGCTCGCCCCTTGCCGCAGGAAGCCGCTGCCTCGACGAAATCGGCCAGCCCGAAGAATTGGACGCCGGAATTGAAGGCCGGATCGACCGGATCGAATAGACGCCGCAGGTGATCATAGGCTTCCAGGTGCCGACCTGCGCCGATGGCCGATACGCCGCGCGCGACCTGCAGCAGCGCCAAGAGAAAGCTGGCGCCGACGGAGAGCACCAGGCGCTCGGCCTGGGTCGCATAGATCTCGGACTGTTCGAAGTCACCCTGCATGCCCGCGAGCTTTGCCTTTACGACGGTGGCGGCTGCGATCCACAGCGTCCCGCCGGTCTCTTCGGCGAAGCGCACGGATTCCTCGGCCTCGCGCATCGCCCCCATCCAGTCGCCGATTTCCATCTCGGCCCAGGCCTGCGCAAACAACACGCGTGCGAGATCGCTGAGCCGTCCTTGTTCACGCAGCGCAGCGCTGGAGTCGCCGAGGAAGCTCGCGCCGAGATGAAAGGCGCCGATCACATTGGCGGTGCTGCCCAGCATCCGCGCGACCGCGGGATCGCCGGTTCTTTTCTCGGAGAGTTCGCGGAGCTTCGTGTAGACGTCGTTGCCGCGTTCCAGCGGCCCGACATAAGCCGCGATTGCGATCTGGCGCGAATCCGTCGCGCACGTCTCCAGGCGGCGTGCCGCTTCGAAAATGCCGGCGCGCACGGCGCCGCTTGCGTCGCTCCACCAGCAGTGCTGGCCGGCGCGCCACAACAGGTTGAGCGCCAGATCCTTCGCACCGGCCAATCTGGCCTGCTCTGCAAACTCCACCAAGGCAGGGATCGTCGCCGGATCATTGATCGTCGGGGGCTGGCTCATCTCGCGAATCCATCCGATCCGGGCGGCGGCGACTTGACCCTGTCCATCCGCACCCACTTCGCGCAGCAGGCGCTCGACCAGTTCCGGCTGTCCGAGATCGGCGGCCAGTTCGGCAGCCTGCAGGTAGCGATGACGTCGCGCTTTCGCCGTGCTGCTCAGCCGTGCGGCGCTTTCGAGTGCCGAGATCGCGGTGATGACGCTGCCGCGCCGCTGCGCACGCGCTGCCATGCGGTCGTGCTCGGCCGCGAGTTCATCATCTGGGACAACGGTCGCCGCCGCGCGATGCCAGACGCGGCGGTCCGGTTGATCCTGGATGATCGCAGCGAGGGCGGCGTGGATCTTCTGGCGGATCACGAGATCGGTTGCCTGATGGATGGCGGAACGAATCAGCGGGTGCCGGAACTTGATCTCCGTGCCGTCGACCTCGATCAATTTGGCCGAGATCGCCGGCGTCAGCATCTCGATTCCGGTCGGCTCGCCCAGCAACACGTCGCCGGCGCGCAGGATCTCGTGCAGGGACGTTGCGTCGTTTTCCGCAGCGATGCCCAACAGCGAGCGCGTCGCGTCGGGAAGCTCGGACGCCCGGCCGAAGAAAGCGCGCTCCAGCCGTTCCGTCAGCGGAAGCCACGGCCCATCGCCGGCGTCCGCCGCACGTTCGCTGCGCGGTAGTTCGAGCAGCGCCAGCGGATTGCCGGAGGCCTCGGCGATGTAGCGGCGGCGGAGCTCGGGCGGAAGGTCGGGGGCATGGGCATCCAGCAACTGCCCGGCGGCGGTTTCGTCCAGACCGGACAATCGGAGCCGAACTGCACCGGCGTGTCCGAACGATCGATTGGAGCCATCGCGCAGGGCTGCAAGCAGAATAACCGGATCGGAGCTCAGCCGCCGCGCGACGAACGACAGCACGTCATAGGTCGGCTGGTCCAGCCATTGCACATCGTCCGCCACCAGCAGAATGGGTTTGCGCGTCGCGCTTTCGGTCAGCAGCGTCAGCGTGGCCAGCGCCACCAGGAACATGTCCGGAGGCGCAGCGTCGTCGCGCATGCCGAAGGCGGCGAGCAGCGCCGCCCGCTGTCGCGGCGGCAGGTGCTCGACCCGCGCCATCAGCGGACGCAGCGCTTGTTCGAGCCCGGCGAACGGCAAATGCGCTTCCGCTGCGACGCCCGTCATGCCGAGCACGCGCCAACCAAGATCAGTGGCCCGGCGCCGGGCGGCGTCGAGCAGCGCCGATTTGCCGATTCCGGGTTCCCCGCTGACGACGACCGTTGAGCCGCCGTCGTCGATGCGGTCCAACTGCCGGTCGATCAGGCCGAGCTCGTCGTCCCGTCCCTGCAGAAAGGGAGAGCCTGCTTGCGCGAAATCGGTAGGGCGCCTCCGCCGCGGGACATCAGCCGTCTTCAGTTGCCTAGACATTGCTGTCTGCCGTGCTGGCGAATCTCATGGGGGCAGGTAACCGCGTGAAGGAGCGGGGCCATGACAAAGGTCATTCTCGTTGAGGCATGATCCTGCGTGCGGACCATGGTCGGATTGGGTCGAATTCGATCGTCATCTTATCTCGTTGTTTGGGCGTGTCTTTTCGGAACGCCCGATCTCCATCTCCCGGATCAAGCTGTGACGATGATGGCCGAGTTGACGGCCCTCAATCGAGGTCGTGCTCTGGAAGAGTATGTTACCCTTGCCGTCTTCGGCCGCAGGCTACGATCGGGATCAAGGGGCGGCGCCGGCTGGATTCTGCCGGGCACCTCGCTGCGCCACGGGCTTGGCGGCACGGTAGGCTCCGCGATCGGCTACAGGCTGAGCGCGGTCGTGCTCGCGGTGCTGGCGGGCATGATCGGCGTGCATTCGCTCGTAATCGCCTGATCAGAAGTTCGCCGCCATCTCGGCGAGGCGGCGATGCGCATTTTCGCGGGCGATCCGGATCGGCTCGGCCGGTCCGGTGGTCGGGCCGATCGGCACGAAGCTGATATTGCTGATCCCGATGAAGCGGAGTGCTTCGCGCAAATAGGGCGTGGCCATGTCGATGCGTCCGCGATTCATGCCGGTGACGAAGTCGCTGCCGCTGGCGAGGATGACCAGCGTCGGCCGGTCCTTGAGCAGCGGCAGATAGCCTTGCGACGGATCGAAGCGGAATGTCAGGCCGGGCTGGATGATGACGTCGAGCCAATGCTTCAGTTTGTAGGGGATGCCGAAATTCCACATCGGTGTCGAGATCAGCACGCGGTCGGCAAGCGAAAGGCGCAGCGCGATGCGCTCCGCGGCGGCGAAACCGTCACGCTCCGCGTCGGTGAAGGACTGGCCGTTCAGGCGGGCATATTTGGCATCCAGAAGCGCGCCGGAAAATTCCGGCAAGTAATCGCGCCAGAGGTCCATAAGATCGATGTCCCAATCCGGCCGCACCTTGCGAAAGTGCTCGAGGAAAACGCGTGCGCCGGCGGCCGATTCCGAATCGGCGCGCGGCGAGCAGGCGAGATGAAGGAGCTTTGGCACGTGCCTGCGCCTTTCATCCCAAGGCCTTGATGACGGTGTCGGCGTTGGTCACGACGGCGACGTTCTGCAGCGCGAAGTTGATCGAGGCGTTGTGCCAGTCCGCGTTCATGGTCGAGCAGCAATCCTCCGGCACGATCATGAAATAGCCCTTGTCGGCGCCGGTGCGCGCGGTGTGCTCGACCGACATGTTGGTCCAGGCGCCGGTATTGATGATCATGTCGCGACCCGTGGCCTTCAGGATGGTCTCCAGCCGCGTGCCTTCCCAGGCGCTCATGCGCATCTTCTCGACGACGAAATCGCCCGCGCGCGGCTCGAGCCCGGACACCGGCGCCGCGCCCCAACTGCCGCGCACCATGGCCTTGCTGTCGACCAGACCCTCGAACAGCGGCGCATTCAGCGTGACGCCGGGCGCGCCCGGTTCGACGATGAACCAGACGTGGATGATCGCGACGCCGCGCGAGCGCGCGACGTCTGCAAGCCGCCGGACATTGTCGACGACGTGCTGCTGCCGCGCATGCGCCGGCGCGCCCGATTCCGCGAAGGCGCCGCCATCCATGATGACGTCGTTCTGCAGATCCTGGATGATCATCGCGCAGCGCTGCGGATCAAGCCGCATGTCGCCAGCGGTCAGGTTGGGCGCCGGCGTCGAAGAAGCCGCGGCGGCGCCGCCGCGCCGGCCGCTCATATAAGGCTCATGGCGCGGGCCGACCTTGGTCGGCATCGCGTAGACCGAATGGGTCGCAGTCAGATAGAGCGTGCGGAAATCCGCGCCGCCCCAGGCGAGATTGGCGACGAGTTCGGGAAGGCGCAGCTTGCCGAGCAAGTCGCTGCTGGGCGAATAGACCCAGACGCCGCCGGGTGCAGTGACCCAGACGTTGCCGTGCTGATCACACTTCATGCCGTCGGGCACGCCGGGCTCGAATTCGGAACGGATGCTGCCTGCAAAGACGCGCGGATTGGCGAGCCCGCCGTCAGCCTCGACATCGAACGCGCGGATCAGCGCCTGCACGGTGTCGTTGACATAGAGCACGCGTTCGTCAGGAGAGAAGCAGAGGCCGTTCGGCTGCTCGAACAAATTGCGATCGACCAGCAAGCGAGGCGCGCCGCCGCCGGGCGGCACGCGATAGACGCCCTGGAAGCCGAGCTGGCGCGGCCGCTCGACGCCATAGACCGGCATGCGGCCATACCATGGATCGGAAAAATAGATCGCGCCGCTCGAATGGACGCAGACGTCGTTCGGACTGTTGAGCTCCTGGTTCTCGAAATGCGAGGCGACGACTTCGCGCCGTCCATCCGGCCGCTCGCGGATCAGCGCGGAGGTGGCATGCTCGCAGACGATCAGGTTCAGCTCCGCGTCATAGGTCATGCCGTTGCATTTGTTCGCGGGCCGCCTGACCTCGACGACGCCGCGCCGCGCGTCCCAGCGCCGGCGCACATCGGCCGGCATGTCCGAGAACAACAGATAATGATCGGTCGGATGCCAGACCGGTCCCTCCGTGAACTCGAAGCCCGTGCCCACCTGGCCGACCGGCGCATAGGGATCGATCAGGTTCTCGAATTCCGGCCGCAGGGTGACGTGCGTCATCGGCTAAGTCCTCTCGCGCTCACGCCGGGAACCAGCGGCGCTCCGACAGGCTCTGCACGATCGGACCCGGCACCTGGTCGTGCAATCGGCCGACAACGGCGCCGCCTTCGATCTTGGCGGGCCGGTCGTGCACCGGCAGCAGATAGCGCGAGCCGCTGAGCAGCTTCTTGATCGCGGCCTTCTCCGCGCGCTTGCTGGTGCCGTGATTGCCGGTGGTGCGCGGCTCCCAGTCATGGATCTCGTTGAACGGCGTTACGATCTGGTCGTTGAAATCGTAGATCACGTCGCCGCAGATCGTGGCGATGCCGTCAGCGGTGTGGACGTGGATGTTCATCGAGCCCTCGGTGTGGGCATTGGCGGCGTCGCAATAGACGCCCGGCATCAGTTCGATCGGGCCGGTGATCTCGAGGTCGAGGAAGCGCAGCGCGCCCTTGGTGTGCAGGCGGTCGATCAGGTGCTTGATGTCGGGTGCCGGATATTGCGGATGCATCAAGCCGGATACGGAATATTCGAGCTCGCGGCGGTTGAGGACGACGGTGGTGTTCATCGGAAACAGATCGTCCTTTCCGGCATGGTCGATGTGCAGATGGGTGTGGCAGACGAAGCGTACGTCGCCCATGCGCACGCCGTGACGTGCGAGCTGGTTCTCGATCATGTTCTCGTGGAATTGCAGGCCGCGCATGCCCAGCGTTTCCATGATCTGGTTGGAGCGATAGCCGGTGTCGACCACGACCGGGTAGGGGCCGCCGAGGATCAGGAAGCCGAGCGTCAGCACGCGCCGGGTGCGGCCGCAGTCGCGCCCGAGCACGAGGAAGCTCGACTCCAGCTCGATATCGCCATAGTCCAGGATCTTGATTTCCAACGGCATCCATTCCCTCCCAAGTTCCTTTTGATCTTTATCGTCGTTGGCCGCGTCGGCAGATGCACTACGGGCCAAGACGATAAACGCGCATGGCGGTCGTCCTGAAGATCGCGTCCCGTTGCTCGGGGCCAAGTCTTGCTGCAGCAGCGCGATAGGCCTCGACCAATTCGCCATAGCTGGTCCAGAGCTTCTCGATCGGAAAATTCGAGCCGAACAGGCATCGTTCAGCGCCGAAGATCATCACCGTGTCGGTGAGAACGTCAGCGATATGGGCCGGATCGTTGCGGTGGATGAACGTGCCAAGTCCTGAAATCTTGGTTACGATGTTCGGACAGCTTGCGAGCCGTGCCATGCCGACGCGCCAGGCGGTGCGGCCTTCCGGCGACAGGTCCTCCCACATCCCTGCATGCTGCAGGATGAACGTTACATCAGGGCAGGCTTCGGCGAGATTCGCGGCATCCGCCATCTGCGGCGCGAACACCTGCAGGTCAAAACTCCAGCCGTAATCGGCGAGCCGTGCGACGTTGCGGCGGATCACGGGATCGGCGCAGAGATCGGGCCGCGCGGCGAAACGGTAGAGCGGGTTTTCGTGCCAGTGCAGTTGCATCCGCACGCCGCGCACCAGCGGATAGCGCGCGAGCCGATCGAGTTGCGGGCGCACGTCGCTGGCGGAGAAGTCGGCATAGGCGACGATGGCATGCGGCCAGCCGTGCTTGGCCGCCGTCTGCTGCACCCAGGCCGCCTCGTCCTCGAAGCGATCCGTGGGCCAGTTGGTCTGCACGTAGACCGAGCGGATCACGCCGGTGCCGGCGAGGTCGTCGAGATATTCGCGGATCGGATAGTCGCGGCGGATCGGCTCATAGGGGCCGAAGATGCGCGGCTGCATCGGGCCCGACAGCCAGGCGAGGTCCGCCTGCCGCCAGATGTGGTGGTGGGCGTCGACGATCTCGGTCATGCCGCTCTCCTTCCTCCGAGCGACAACAGATGCGATACGACGGCAGCGCTCGACCCGCCGCCGGAGAGGTTATCGACAAAGCGCTCAATCGCGATCAGCGCTTCGGTTTGCGGCCGGAAGGCGGGCCCGCTCGCCAGCGGTGTCAGCCAGCTCAGCGACCAGGCGCGTCGCGACAATTTCGCGACCGCATCGCGCAAAGCGGAGATATCGCCGCGCTCCAATCCATCTGAGACCACGACAACCGCGGCGCCGCGCGCGTAGCCGCCGAACCGCGGCACGGCAAGAAACGCCTGCAGGGCGTCGCCGATGCGGGTGCCGCCGTCCCAGTCGCTGACGAGATGCGCGGCTGCGTTCAGCGCCTGCTCGCGGCGTTTCAGGCGCAATGCGCGGGTGACGCGCGTCAGCCGAGTGCCGAAGGTGAACACCTCGACATTGCGCGCAGCCTGAATCAGCGCATGCGCGAGCTTCATGTTCTCCTCGGTGCGCGCCTTCATCGAGCCGGAGACGTCGATCAGGAGCAGGATCTTGCGCGGGCGCAGCCGCCGCTTCAGATGCCCGAGCCGCAGCACCTCGCCGTCATTGCGCACGCTGTCGCGCAAGGTGCGGCGGATGTCGGCGAAGGGGCCGCGGCGCGCGCGCATCCGCCGGTGGCCGCGTCGACGCGGCAGCCGTTTCGATGCCTGGCGCGAGAGACGGCGGAGCGCGTCGCTGGTCGTGCCCTGCGCAAAGCGGCGCTCGACCAGGGCCTCCGTGCGGGCGGCGGTGAGGCCGGATTCGTTGGCCTCGTCGGCAAGCGGCGGCTCGTCCTCGCCGCGGCCTTCCTCCTGCAGGCGGACGATTTCCTCGTCCGCGTCGTCGGTGCGCTCGATGGCCTCGCTGCCGCGGAAGTGAATATCGAACAGCCGGTCATAGGTCGCGCGGCGTTCCGGCGGCGGCGCCAGCGTCGCGAGGCCTGCGAGGCGGATATGCTCGAGGCTGCGCGGCCCGAGCAGTTCGATCGCGGCGAGAAAGGCGGTGGTTTGCTCCGGCGCGACGGCGAAGCTGTTGCTGCGCAACAGCGCGACGAAGGAGATGAAAGTCTGTGCGGCACGCGGCAGCGGCAATTCGTCGTTCACGCGGCGGCCTCCGCTATCAGCGCATCGAGCCGGGGCGAGATGAAATGAAGATCCTCCTCGTCCTTCAGGGCGACGCCGATCGATCGCTTGAACGCATCCGGCCAGCGTGCGCCGCCCTTGTGCAGGAGTGTTGCGGCCTCCGCCCAGTCGACTGCCTCGGCAATGCCGGGCGACTTGCTCAGAGGCTCACGCCTCAGCTTGCCGACGGCGGCGACCACTGCGCGTGCGGTCCCTTCGGCGACGCTGGACGCACGCATCATGACGATGCGTGCTTCGCGTTCGGCGGTCGGATAGTCGATCCAGTGATAGACGCAGCGGCGCCGCAGCGCCTCGTGCAGGTCGCGCGTCCGGTTCGAGGTCAGCACCACGACCGGATGTTCCGACGCGCGCACCGTGCCGCGCTCGGGGATGGAGATCTGGAAGTCGGACAGGAATTCAAGCAGGAAGGCCTCGAATTCCTGGTCGGCCCGGTCGATCTCGTCGATCAAGAGCACGGTCGAGTCGGGTGCGCGCAACGCGGCGAGCATCGGCCGCTCGATCAGGAAGGTCTCGCCATAGATGTCGATGGTCTCGTCGCCGGCCTGCCGGATCGCCAGCATCTGGCGCGGATAGTTCCACTCATAGAGCGCAGCCGCGGCGTCGATGCCCTCATAGCATTGCAGGCGGATCAGTTTGCGGCCGAGCACGGCGGCGATCGCCTTGGCGGCCTCGGTCTTGCCGACGCCGGGCGCGCCTTCCAAAAGCAGCGGCTTGCCGAGCGCGAGCGAAAGATAGGCTGACGTCGCGATGCCGTCGTCGGCGAGGTAATAGGCCGCGCGCAACGCCTTCTCCAGCGCTTCGGGCGAGTCGATGCCGACGATGTTGCTGCGAACCGGCATGCGTCCCGCCCTAGCGCCGCGCCTGCGGCCGCGCGCCGCCCTGCGCCTTGATCGCGCGCAGCACGCGTTCAGGCGTGATCGGCAATTCATCGACGCGGACGCCGACCGCGTTGAAGATCGCGTTGGCCACGGCGGGCAGCACTGGATTTGCGCACATCTCGCCCGGACCCTTGGCGCCGAACGGCCCGTCGGCCGCGGGACGCTCCAGCACCGCGATGTCATGCGGGCAGATGTCGCCGGGCCCCGGCATCAGATATTCGACGAAGTCGCGCGGCCCATGGCTCGGGTCGGGATAATACGGCTCGGGCGTCTCGTAGAGCGCGTGGCTGATGCCCATCCAGGCGCCACCGACCAGTTGCTGTTCGACCAGCCGCGGATTGAGCGCGCGCCCGAGTTCATAGGCACTGTCCATGCGGACCATCGCCACCTCGCCGGTCTCGTCGTCGACCTCGACCTCGGCAACCAGGCAGGCATGCGCGTAGCATGTGGCAGGCGACATCTCGCCGGTTTCAGGGTCGACGTCGGACAGCGGTACCAGGAAGATGCCGCGGCCGGAGATCGTCTTGCCCTGCTTGAACTGCGCGGCGATCGCGACGTCCTTGGTCGAAATCGAACGATGCGGTGCGCCCTTGACGTGGATATTGCCGCGGCCGTCGGTCTCGAGATCGGCGGCGTTCACCTCCAGCTCTTCGGCGGCCGCTTCCATCATCACGCCGCGCGCCTCGCGGGCGGCCATCATCACCGCATTGCCGACGCGATGCGTGCCGCGCGAGGCAAACGAGCCCATGCAGTGCGGCCCGGTGTCGGAATCGGCGGTGTCGACATAGACGTCCTCGACCGGCACGCCGAGCGTCTCTGCGCAGATCTGCCGCGTCACCGACTTCATGCCCTGGCCGAGATCGATCGAGGACAGCGCCACCGTGAACTTGCCGCTGGGGTTGGAGTGAACCAGCGCCTGGCTCGGGTCGCCGCCGAGATTCATCCCGATCGGGTAGTTGATCGACGCGATGCCGCGTCCGCGATGTCGGGTCATGGTCAGCGCCTCCTGGTGCCGAAGACAGAGGAGAAGCGGGCGGCGCCATGCGACGGCGCCTGCGGCCGCGGGGGAGGGGGCGGAGGTGGTGGTGGCGGCTCGCGCGCGGCGGCCGGTGCGCGGTCATAGGTCGTCCGTTGCTGTGATGGCGCCGTCGCCGGCGCATAGGACTCCCGCGGCGTCGGCGAGATCGCGGCGCGGCTGCCGCCGCCGTCCTTGCGCGAAGAGGCGCGCTTGAATTCCTCGCGGATCGGCCATTTGGCTTTCTCGGCAGCAACCTGAACGCATTCGATCAGCGCGCAGTTCTTGGCCTCGCGGCGATGCGCTTTCATGTCGCCGTCGCGATAGGCGTTGAGGATGCGGAACTCCATCGGGTCCATGCCGACGAGATGCGCGAGCTTGTCCATCTGGCACTCGATCGCGAAATCCATCGCGGTGACGCCGAAGCCGCGCATCGCGGTCGCAGGCGTGCGGTTGGTGAAGACGCAATAGACGTCGCCATGAACGTTCGGGATCGTGTAGGGGCCCGGCAGATGCGCGGCGCATTTGACGGCGGCGTAGCTCGACAGCCGCGTATAGGCGCCGCTGTCG
This sequence comes from Bradyrhizobium sp. BRP22, assembly GCF_020194175.1. Classification (GTDB taxonomy): domain Bacteria; phylum Pseudomonadota; class Alphaproteobacteria; order Rhizobiales; family Xanthobacteraceae; genus Bradyrhizobium. Next base: position 136,868 of record NZ_JADYVX010000003.1, read on the forward strand.
AAAAGAGCGCGGATCTTGCGCGCGACGATCCGGCCATCGCGCATCACGCCGTCCTTGATGTAGATGCGCTCGGCGCCGCGCGGCGAACCGAACTGCATCTCCTCTTCACGCCCGAGCACATAGCGCACCGGGCGTCCTGTCAGCGTCGCGCCGAGAATGGCGAGCGGCTCGGTGAGCGTATCGACCTTGCCGCCGAAGCCGCCGCCGACGGTGCCGCCGATGAAATGGAAGGTGTTCGAGGGCACGTCGAGGATCTTCGCGCAGGTATCGAGCGAGAAGAACAGCGCCTGGGTCGAGGTGTAGACGATGTAGCGACCGTTGGTGTCGGGGGCAGCGATCGAGCCATTGGTTTCGGTCGGCGCATGCTCGATCGGCGACATCTGGTAGCGCTGCTCCAGCACATGGTCGGCTGCGGCAAGGCCGCGCTCGACATCGCCGAAGCGCAGCTTCTGATGATCGTAGACGTCGTGATAGATGAAGGCGTTCTTCGGATAGGTCTCGTTGACGACCGGCGCCCCGGGCTTCAGCGCGTCCTCGACGTCGAACACCGCCGGCAACGGCTCGTAGTCGATCCTGACCTTCGCCATTGCCTCATAGGCCTCGCGCGGGCTATCGGCGACGATGGCGACGATCGGCTCGCCCTTGTAGCGCACCTTGTCGACCGCGAGCGACGGCTCGTCGTCCTTGCCGAAATTGATCAGGCTGAGCAGCGTATTGAGATTGCGCGGCACGTCGCTGCCGCGGATGATCCGGCGCACGCCCGCCGAGCGTTCCGCATCGCTGGTGTCGATGCGGCGCAGCCGCGCATGAGGATGCGTGCTGCGAACCACCTTCAGATGCAGCATGCCCTGCAGCTTATGGTCATCGAAATAGGTCGAGGTGCCCGTGACATGCCCGAGCATGTCCTGCCGCTGCGTGCCCTTGCCGATTTCCTTCAGATTGTCGTCGCGCTCGTCGGCGAAGATGTCCTTGCGCAGTTCCAGCATGGCTTCTTCCTTTACGCGCGAGCGCGGCCGCCCGAGGCGGCGGCGAGCACGGCGTTGATGATGGGTTCGTAGCCGGTGCAGCGGCAGATATTGCCCGAGATCGCCTCGATCACTTCAGTGCGGCTCGGCTGCGGGTTGCGGTCGAGCAACGCCTTCGCGGCCATCAGCATGCCCGGCGTGCAGTAGCCGCATTGGGCAGCAAAATTGTCGGCGAAGGCGCGCTGCAGCGGATGCAGGTTCGGACCGTCCTTGAGGCTATCAAGTGTTTCCACCGAGCGGCCGGCGACCGTCTCGGCCAGCGTCAGACAGGAGAGATGCAACTCGCCGTCGATGAGGACGCTGCAGGCACCGCAGCCGCCCTGTCCGCAACCGAATTTCGGCGTCATGTCGCCGATCAATTCGCGCAGCGCGGCCAGAAGGTTGGTGCCGCCGTCGACGAAGATCGCGACGTCGCGGCCGTTGTGGCGGAATTGCAGGGCGGTCTTGGCCATCGTGATCCTCTTGACGATCCTATTCCTGACCGGACAGCAAACGTCGTAAGTGAACGCCGACGATCTCGCGCCGGTACCAGCCGGAAGCGAGCGCATTGTCTGCAGGCGAAGTGCCTTCGACCGCGGCCGCGGCGGCGGCGCTGATCGTCGTTGCGTCGAGCGTGCGCCCCTCCAGCGCCCGCTCGGCGGCACGGGCACGGATTGGCGTCGCCGCCATCGAGCCGAGCGCGATGCGCGCACTGAGGATGCGGCCGCTGCTGATGGGCAGATGCGCGGCGAGCGTGATCACGGATCCGCCCTTCGGCTTGATGCGGGCGATCTTGCGGTAGCGGAACGCGTCCGCGCTCGCCGGCTTCTGGAACGAGACCGCGAGCGCGAGCGTGCCGGTCTGCCGCTCGCGGGTCTGCAGGAATTCCTCGATCGGGACGTCGCGGCTGCCGAGGCCGCCCTGCACCGAGACGACGGCATCGAGCGCGAGCAGCGCGACGGCGAAGTCGCCATAGGGATTCGATGCGAAAAGATTGCCGCCGACCGTGCCCATGTTGCGCACCGCCGGTCCGCCGATCGAACGGGCGGCGGCGTGCAGGAAGGCGAGATCGCGCTCGGCGAGGATGCGGGCAAAGGTGACGCCGGCGCCGATCGTGACGCGGGAACCTGTTGCATCGACCCGCGTCAGCGCATGGTCATGAGCGCGCACGATGGTGGAGATCGAGATGTCGCCTTCGTTCAGCGCGCGCATCACCAGCGTGCCGCCGCCGAGATAGCGTGCGCCGCGATCGGATGACAGCGCTGCCGCAGCTTCGCCAGTTGAGGCAAATGTCCTTACCGTGACGGGCATAGGCTTTCCTCCGCGTTCATGCGGCCTCCTTCAGGTGCCGGCGAATGGCCTCGAAGCCGGCCTGGTAGATCTGTTCGGAAACCATCTGCGTGATGTTGACGCTGTCCTCGGGCCGCGTCGTGAAGCGCGATTCCCAATGCCAGAAGGTGCGGTCGCCGTCGGTGACCGGCAGCAGGCGGACATGCGCCACATAATTGAACATCGGGATCGGCGTATCGAGCAGGCAATAGCTGAAGGACTGTTCTAGATCTGACAGCGCCAGCAATTGCTCGCGCAATTCCGAGCCATCCTTGAGCCTGAAGCGCCTGACGCAGCCGATCTTGTCGGCGGCATGGGCGCGCTCGATTGTGCTGGTCGCCACCGCCGGATGCCAATGGTCGTGGCCGTTGAAATCGCGGAGCACGCCCCACACCGCGTCGGTCGGCGCATCGATGATCGTGCTCTTGACGATATGCGGCACGTCAGCCTCCGAAAGCACGCTTCAGGGCGTCGAAGCCGCCCTGAAACACGCCGCCGCCGATATTGCCCACGAGTTCGGCTTCGCGCTCGGGCGCGCAGTCGAACTCGGCGGTCCATTCGAGAAATGTCTGATCGCCATCAGTCACCGGCGTCAGCCGCAGCGTTGCGACGTAGTTCTCCACGCCCATCGGCGATTCCAGGATGGAGTAGGTGCAGAACATGTCGTAGTCGGACAGGCCCAACAGCTTCTCGCGGATGCGGTCGCCGTTGCGGAGGCGGAAATCCCGCACACACCCGATCTTGTCGGCGGGCTCGCCACCTTCGATGCGGCTCTCGGCGATTGCCGGATGCCAGTTCGGCAGGCCGTTGAAGTCGCGCACGCGGGCCCAGACGCGGTCGTTGCGGGCGTTGACGACGGTGGAAACATAGACCCTGGCCATGGCCCGTGCTCACTCCTTCTTGCGCGGCGGGCGCGGCTCGCCAGTGGCTGGGCCTGCCGGCGGCTTGGCTTCGCCGCTCTTGCGGGTGGAGTCCTTGATGCCCTGCATGTCGCGCGCCTCGCGGATCAGGCCCGGCATCTTGGCAAGGCTGCCGCCTTCGACGCCGATGTCTGACAGGATCGAGTCGATCAGCGGCGCCTGCACCCGGTAGCGCAGCGCGGAGTCGATCACTTCGTCGGTGGCGCTGCGCGAGGAGCCGCCATTGCCATGGCCGTTGCCGTTGAGGCCGTCGACCTGGAGGATGCGGATGCCCTCGATCTTCTCCATCGGCTTGACGCTCTCGCGCACGATGCCTTCGATGCGGTCGAGCAGCTTGCGGCGGAACAGCGAGTAGCGCGCCTGGTCGGTGAGCACGTTCTCGGCCTCGTTGAGCAGCCGCTGCGCCTCGGCCTCCACGGCGGCACGTACCCGTTCGGCCTCGGCCGCGATGCGGGTCTCTTCGGCCTGCTTCTCGGCGAGCAGCACCTCCACCGTCTTGCGGCGGCGTGCGATCTCGCTCTCGCGCGCGGTGACGACGCGCTCGGCGGCTTCGGTGGCTCGCACCCGCGCATCCTCTGCCGCCACCTTGGCCGCGGATTCCTCCAGGGATTTCTGATAGAGCACGATCGCCTTCTCCATCAGGGCGGTCTCGACGTCTCGCTCGCGGCCAACCTCGAGCCGCCGCAGGTCGCGCTCGCGGCCGACCCGGGCCTCGTCGAGGCCGCGGTCGGAGGCGATGCGGGCGCGCTCGACCTCCTCGCGGGAGGCGATCTCGGCTTCCTGCAGCGATTGGACGCGCGCGATCTCGAGCTGCTCGATGGCGCGGCGGCGTTCGATCCGTGCTGCCTCCAGCGCCTGTTCGCGCGAGACATCGGTGGTCTCGACTTCCTTGCGCGCAACGATTTCCGCCTGCCTGACCTGCCGATCGGCATCGATACGTTCGGAGCGCTTGACGGCAAGTGCGATGACACGCTCCTCGTCGGCGATCTCGATCGCCTTCTTCTGATCGATATTGAGCACCTCGCGGGTCCTGGAGGAAGTGATGCGCTCGGACTCCAGCGCGAGTTCCACGCCAATGCGCCGGCGCTCGATCGCATCGCGCCGCTTGAGGTCGGCTGCCTCGATCGCCTCTGTCCGCTCGATCTCGAGGGCGCGCGTCTCCCGCTCGGCCTGAATGCGCTCGGCGGCGATGGTCTTTTCCTGGGCAATCCTTGCGGCCTCGATCGCCTCGCGCGAGGCGATGTCGGCTTCCTCGACGGCGCGATTGCGCGCGATCTCGAGCGCACGGACATGCTCCTCCTGTGCGATCCGCGAGGCTTCGGTCGCTTCGCGGGCGGAGATGCCGGCAATTTCGATGGCCTGGTTGCGCTCGATCTCCAATTTGCGGGTGGCGTGCTCGGCGCCGATGCGTTCGGCGGCCAGCGTTCGTTCGCGGGCGATGCGGGCGGCCTCGACCGCCTTCTGCGCCTCGATCTCCGCTTCCTGGATGGCGCGGACCTGCTGGATCTCCAGCGCGCGGGTGCGTTCGTCGGAGGCGATGCGCTCGACATTGATGGTCATGGTCTGGGTGATGCGCGCCTTTTCGGTGGCCTCCCGCGCGGCGATCTCGGCTTCCTCGACGATCCGCGTGCGCTCGATCTCGCGCCGCCGGGTTTCTTCCTCGTTGGCGATCCGCGCGTCGGTGACGACGCGATCCTGCTGGATGCGCGCCTTCTCGATGGCTTCGCGGGCCGCGATCTCGGCTTCCTCCACCGTGCGCATGCGCTCGATCTCGCGCTGGCGCACCTCGCGCTCGGAGGCGATCCGTGTCGTGTCGACCGAGCGCTGGTTGGCGATCCGGGCCTTCTCGATCTCCTCGCGGGCCAGGAGCTCCCGTTCCTCGACCGCGCGGGTCCGCTCGATTTCCTTCTGCCGGGTCTCGCGTTCGGAAGCGATGCGGGCTTCCGTGATCGCCTGCTCGTTGGCGATGCGCGCCTTTTCGATCGCCTCGCGCGCGGCGATTTGCGCCTGCTCGGCCTCGGTCTCGCGCAGCGCGCGCTCGCGCGCCACTTCGGTGCGCTGCAGCGCGCGTCGCATCTCGATGTCGCGCTCCTGCTCCAGCCGTGCGGTCTCGCTTTCGCGCTCGATCTCGAGCGCTTGCCGTTCAGCCTCTAAATTGCGGGAGCGGATCTTGATCATCGAGTCCTGCTCGATGTCGTTGCGCAGCTTGCGCCTGGCCTCGATGTCCTCCATCAGGCGAGTGAGACCTTCGGCGTCGAAGCGGTTCGAGGGATTGAAATATTCGAGATCGGTCTGGTCGAGATCGGTGATCGCGACGGATTCGAGCTCGAGGCCGTTCTGGGCGAGCGCCTCGGCTGCGGCGGCCTTGACGCGGGCGACATAATCGCCGCGCTGTTCATGCATCTGCTCCATCGTCATTTCGGAGGCGACCGAGCGGATGGCGGAGACGAACTTGCCGGAGAGCAGCGTATGGAGCTGCTCCGGCTCCATGGTGCGGCGGCCGAGCGTGGCGGCTGCGATCGAGACGGCTTCACGAGTGGGTTGCACGCGGACGTAAAAATCCGCCTCGATATCGACGCGCATGCGGTCGCGGGTGATGACGGCGTCCTGTTTCGACCGCACGATCCCCATCGGCAGCACGTTCATGTTGACCGGCGTGTAGTCGTGGATGAACGGCAGCACGAAGGCGCCGCCGTTGATCACGACGCGCTCGCCGAGGAAGCCGGTGCGGACAAAGGACACTTCCTTCGACGAGCGGTGGTAGAGCCAGTTGACGATGTAGACGATGACGACGATCGCGATGACCGCGACGATGAGCCAAAGGATCAATTCGCCGATCAGAATCCCTGACATCTTCTCCTCCCTTGCATCGGCGCTAGGCCAGGATGACCTTTCTTCGAAATGTCATCCCGTCCTATCCTTTTGTTTGAGCATGATCTTCTCGGAAAACCGGTGCCCACTTTTCCGGATCATGCTCCCGGGCGCCGATCGCCTTGAACTTGCGTACCTGATCCGTGAGCGCCCGCTCGACCGGCAGGCGCTCCATCGAGGATGCGCCATAGAAGCCGTGGCATTTGCGGGTCTTCTTCATGATGAAATCGGCGTCGGCGGGGTCGGCAATCGGACCGCCATGCGCGAGCACCAGGATGTGTGAATTGACGCTGAGCGCGGCCTCGGCCCAGGCATCGATGCGGGCCGGGCAGTCCTCGAGCTTGAGCGAGGTCTGCGCGCCGATCGAGCCGCCCGTGGTGAGGCCAAGATGGCAGACGATGATGTCGGCGCCGGCAATCGCCATCGCTGCGGCTTCGGTCTCGCTGAACACGTAAGGCGTCGTCAGCATGTCCTTGTCATGCGCCTTCGCAATCATCTCGATCTCGAGCGCATAGGACATGCCGGTTTCCTCGAGATTGGCGCGGAATATCCCGTCGATCAGGCCGACGGTCGGAAAGTTCTGCACGCCGGAGAAGCCGAGCGCCTTGAGCTGATCGAGGAACAGGTCCATGTCGCGGAACGGATCGGTGCCGTTGACGCCGGCGAGCACCGGCGTGTTCGCGACCACCGGCAGCACTTCGCCCGCCATCTCCAGCACGATCGCATTGGCGTCGCCATAGGGCATGAGCCCGGCGAGCGAGCCGCGGCCGGCCATGCGGTAGCGGCCGGAATTGTAGATCACGATCAGGTCGACGCCGCCGGCCTCCTCGCATTTGGCCGAAAGCCCGGTGCCGGCGCCGCCGCCGACGATCGGCTCGCCCCTGGCCGCCATGTCGCGAAACTTCTTCAACAGCGCCGCGCGTTCAAACCTGGCCATGGGTCACCTCGCCACTCTCCGCCGTCCACCGGCGCGTCCGAGCAGAGGACGGAACGCGGCTACGATCGCAGCCGCAAATTCGCCATCGTTGATGTTGCGCCTGATGCGAATGAGCTGGCGGTTGCCGGTCTGGCGCACCGTCCGCTCCAATGCGCGGAACAGCGCCGCATCGGCATCCGGATCCCAGAACGGCTGGCCGGATGCATCGAGCGCCGAGACGCCGCCCTCGGGCAGGAAGAAGCGCACGGGACCATCCATCTGGTTCAGCCGTTCGCCGATCCAGCGGCCCATGCGCTCGTTCTCTTCCGCCGTGGTCCGCATCAGCGTGACCTGCGGATTGTGGACGTGGAATTTGCGCTGCCGATAGCGCTCGGGAATGGTGTCGGGCGCGCCGAAATTGACCATGTCGAGCGCGCCGACGGAGCCGACATAGGGCACGCGGCTGCGGATGATCGCCCCGAAGCGATCGTCGGTGGCCGGGAAGACGCCGCCCATCAGGAAGTCGCAGACTTCAGTGGTCGTGAGGTCGATGACGGCGGCGAGCTGGCCGGAGTCGACGAGTTTCTCCATCGAGCGGCCGCCGACGCCGGTGGCGTGGAACACGAGGCACTCGAAATCGTCCTTCAGCTCGGCCGCGATCTTCTGCACCGCGGGCGTGGTGACGCCGAACATGGTGATGCCGACAGCGGGAAGGCCGCCGCCGGTCTCGCGCTGCCTGTTGCCGCGCTCGTCGAGACGCGCCTTGACCATGCCGACCAGCGCGTTGGCGCCGTTGGAGAGCACCGCGCGCGAGATCGAGTTGAGGCCTTGGACGTCGGTGACCGAATACATCATCATGATGTCGGCCGGGCCGACATAGGGACCGACGTCGCCTGAGGCGACCGAGGAGATGATGATCTTGGGCACGCCGACGGGCAGGTCGCGCATCGCGGGCGCGACCAGCGAGGCGCCGCCGGAGCCGCCGGCCGAGATGATGCCGGCGACGTTGCCCTGACGGCGCAGCCATTTCGCGAAAGCATCCGCCATTGCGCTGACCGAGGCGCCGCGATCGGCGCCGAACACGCTCGATCCGCCGCGGCCATGGTTCAGCGCAATCTCCTGGGCCGAGACGTCGCAGGCCGTCTCCTTGCCGCTGGTGGAGACGTCGATGAGGCGGGAGCGCAGCCCGCTCGCCGCGATGATATCGCGGATGAAGCGCAGCTCCGGTCCCTTGGTGTCAAGCGTGCCGACGACCAGCACGACCGGAGGGCCTGCGGTCAACGCTGCGGCCGGCTCGCGCCGCGCCCGTGTGCTCTCATCAAGCCGCGTGACGCCGGCCGAATGCGTGCGCGCGGCGGCCTCGATGCGGGCGATCGGCACCGGCTGCGACCAGCGCGTCGGCGGCGTGGGATTGGAGATATAGATGCGGACCGGGCCCTTGCCGCGCGCCGGCTGGGGGGCAGCAGCATCGGGCTCCGCCTTTGCAGGGGCCGCGTCGACATCCGCTGCAATATCGCCGTGGACGCCGACGCCGAGCAGGCGCTGCTGCAACTCGCGGTCGGCGGCCAGCCGTACGGAATCGATGATGCGGTTGATGCGGCCGTTGACCATGATGGCGACATTTTTTGAGATCGCCGTGGCCACGCCGATGTTCTGCTCGATCACCAGCACCGACATGTCGCCGTCTTCGCCGAGGCGGACCAGCATCTCCTCGACCTGCGCCACGATCACCGGCGCCAGGCCCTCGGTCGGCTCGTCCATGATCAAAAGATGCGGATTGGTCAGCAGCGCACGCGAGATCGCAAGCATCTGCTGCTCGCCGCCGGAGAGCTGGCTGCCGCCATGCTCCCTGCGTTCGGCAAGCCGGGGAAAGGTGCTGTAGATCCGCTCGATCGTCCACGGTCCCTGGCGCATCCCGGCGGCGAGCTGCAGGTGCTCGTCGACGCTGAGTGAGCGCCACAGGCGCCTGCCTTGCGGCACATAGCCGGCGCCGAGCCGCGCGATCCGCGCCGGGCTCAGGCGCGTGGCCTCCTCGCCGCGAATGCGCACCGAACCGCCGCTGGCCCGGACCAGGCCCATGATGGTCTTGCACAGCGTGGTCTTGCCCATGCCATTGCGGCCGACCACCGAGAACACGCCGGATTCGAGGGTGAGGTCGACGCCCTGCAGCGCATGCGAATGGCCGTAATAGACATCGAGGCCTCTGACTTCCAACGCGGGCGCGGCGCGGCGGGCCTCATTCATGGCCGCCTCCGAGATAGAGCTCCTGCGCTTCGGGATCGGATTCGATCTCGCGCGGCAGGCCTTCCTTGAAGACGCGGCCGTTGTGCATCATGGTGACGCTTTCGACGACGCGCAGCGCGACGTCCATGTCGTGCTCGATGATGATGTAGCCGATATGCGCGGGCAGCGAGGTCAGGATCTCGATCAGCTCGAGCCGCTCCGCCGGCGACAGGCCCGCCGCCGGCTCGTCGAACAGGATGAAGCGCGGCGCGCCGGCGAGCGCGAGCGCGATCTCGAGCTGGCGCTGCTGGCCGTGGGCGAGCTCGGCGACGCGCTGGTCCTTCACCGGCGTCAGGTGAACCGCCTGCACCAGCGTCTCCGTCGCATGCATCAGCGCGTCGTTTACGCCCGGACGCAGGAAGGAGAAGCGTCCGCGCGAGACGCCGCGGCAGGCGAGATAGACGTTGTCCTGCACGGTGAGGCCGGGGAACAGCGCCGATATCTGGTAGGTGCGGCGCAGGCCGCGGCGAATCCGTTCATAGGGCGGGAAGCGCGTGACGTCCTCGCCGAAGAATCGGATGGTGCCGGAGGAGGGCGGGAAATCGCCGGTGATGCAGTTGAACAGCGTGGTCTTGCCGGCGCCGTTGGAGCCGAGCACCGCGCGCCGCTCGCCCGGCCGCACCGTCATCGTCACGTCGGTCAGCGCGGCGAGCGCACCAAACAGCCGAGTCACGCCGCGCAGCTCCAGCGCGGCGCCGGCACCGACTGCAGAGAGGCGGTGGGCGACGCTATCCATGGCGGCTTCCCGCGGTGCTGCTTGGGCTGCGTGCCTGGCGACGGCGCCAGCGTTCCCAAAGCCCGATCACGCCATCGGACGACCAGAACACGATCGCGAGGAAGCCGAGCCCGATCAGAAGCCGGAAGCGGTTGCCGTCGAGTCCGAACTTGATCAGGACGTCGAGCGCGAAGGTGCGCAGGATGACGAAGATCAACGCGCCGATGAAGGGGCCGATCGGCCGGGTGATGCCGCCGACCACCGCGATGATCAGGATGTCGATGCAGCGCTCGACGCCGACCGAGCCGGGCGAGATCTGCCGATAGTTCCAGACTTGTAGGACGCCGCCGAGCCCGGCAATGAAGGAGGCGAACGCGTAAGCCGCGACGCGGTGAGCATTGACGTTGAAGCCGAGCGCCGCCATGCGGCGGGCATTGTCGCGCACGCCCTGCAGCGCCAGGCCGAACGGGGCGCGCGAGACGTATTGGACCGCGAAATAGCACAGCGCGGCGACGGCGAGGATCAGGTAGTAGAAGGGAATGTCGGAGCGCCAGTCGATGCCCAAGACATGCGGCGTGGCGACCGTGTTGATGCCGGTATGGCCGTTGAAGATGGCCCAGTTCTGGTTGGTGAAATAGTAGAACGCCGCGCCGATCGCGAGCGTGATCATGATGGTGTAGATGCCCTCGGTGCGGACCGCGAGCGCGCCGCCGAGCGTGCCGAAGATCGTCGCGAGCACGAGCGCCATCGGCGTCGCCAGCCACCACGGCCAGCCGAGGCTGATATTGGCGTTGCCGCTGACGCCGAACACCGCGACCATGTAGCCAGCGAAGCCCGCGATGGTGAGCTGCATCAGGCTGACCATGCCGCCATAGCCGGCGAGGAACATCAGGCTGAGCGCGATGATGCCGAGGATCAGCGTGGTGCCGAAGATCTCGATCAGGAAAAAGCCGCTCGCGATCAGCGGCATGATCAAAAGGATCAGCGCAACCAGCCACGCGGCCGGGTTGTTGAGCTCCGGCCACGCGCGAAACCTCGGACGCTCTACCGCGGTCGCCGGTGCATGAAGCTGCGTCAACGACATGTCATCGCCTCGCGAGCAGGCCCTGCGGCCGCAGCGCCAGGACCAAGACCATGATCAGGAAGGTCACGACGATGGCGTAGGTCGGGATGTAGACCGAGCCGAGCTGCTCGGCGAGGCCGATGATGACGGCGCCGAGCGCCGCGCCCGGGATCGATCCCATGCCGCCGACGATCACGACCACGAGGGAAGCGAGCAGGAAACGTGTGTCCTCGCCGGGCGAGATCGACTGGAAGGTGCCGCCGACCACGCCGGCGATGCCGGCAAGTCCGGCGCCGAGCGCGAACACCAGGACGAACACGACCTGGATCTGCACGCCGGTCGCGGCCAGGATGTCGCGATCGTCGACGCCTGCGCGCACGATCATGCCGATCCGCGTGCGGTTCAGCGCCAGCCACATCGCGATGCCGATGATGACGGAGGCAACGAAAATCGCGAGCCGCACCATCGGATATTGCAGATAGACCGGCTCGCCCGACGATTTGACCGCTGTGATGAACGGAAGCTGTACCGGACCGACCAGCCAGCTCGGCGTCTGGATCTGGTAGAAATCGCCGCCGAACACCCACAGCATCAGATCGGCGAACACGATCGCTAGCCCGATCGTCACCATGGTTTGGCGCAGGTCCTGGCCCTCCATGCGGCGGAACACCAGGATCTGCAGCAGCACGCCGACCAGCGCGACCGCGAGGAAGGCGATCACGAAGCTCAAGATCCAGGAACCGGTCCAGGCGCTGATGGCGTAGCCGACATAGCCGCCGAACAGATACAGCGAGCCATGCGCCAGGTTGACGTTGCGCATCAAGCCGAAGATCAGCGTGAAGCCGCTCGCCACCAGGAAATACAGCCCGCCGAGCGTGATGCCGTTGAAGATGGCGTTGAGGAAGACCCGCTTGCGGCCGATCGCCTGCTCCAGGCCCGGCGGCCACACCGCGAAGACCAGCCACAGCAGGAGCGCGACCGCGATGATCGCGATCAGCGCCCATGCCGGATGGCGTTCGATGAACCGTGCCATCGACGTGCGTTCCCTCAAGGCCTCGCGATCGTCTTTTCGGATCGCGTTGTGTGCATCCTAGTGCGGGCCGAGGCGGGGGATTTGACCGGGAGTATCTTTTATCGGCGAAAGATCAGCTCGAATTGCATCCGCAAACGACGTGCGCTCCCTCTCCCGCTTGCGGGAGAGGGTTGGGGTGAGGGTGTCTCCGCGATCGATACTCTTTGAGTGGAGAGAGCCCTCACCCGCTGCGCCTATGGCGCAGCGACCTCTCCCGCAAGCGGGAGAGGTGAGGGAACATTACGGGCGCAGCACCTTGGCGGCGCGGCGGTAGTCGGTCGGGGCCATGCCGACATTGGCGGCGAAGAAGCGGGTGAAGCCGCTTTGCGAGGAGAAGCCGAGATCGAAGCCGATATCGGCAATCGGCGCCTCGGTGGCGACCAGCGCGTCCAGCGCCTGTTCCATGATCAGCGTGTTGCGATAGAGATGCGGCGTGACACCGGTCTGGGTGCGGAACAATCGATAGAAATGCGGTCGCGACAGGCCGGAGGCGCGGGCGATCGAATCCAGCTCGATCTCGGCGCCGGGGCTTTCCGACAACAGCTTGACGGATTTGCGGATGCGAAAATCGGTGATCGCCGCAGCGCTGCGGAGTTCCTGACGGGCTTCGGATTGCCGCCAGCTTTCCTCGTAACTGAGATCAATCAGGCGGCGCAATTCGCCATCGAGGCTCTTGAGCGAAGGTGCGCCGCACACAAGCGCTGCGGTGTGGCGGATGAGCCTGTCGAGTGTTTCGGTGCGCTTGAACTGGGTGCGGCCGAAACGAAGACTTTGGGTGCAGGACACGTCGGGCGCAAACCACTCGGCGTTGACATAAAGCACGAAGAAGATCGCGCCCCTGTCCATGTCCGTCGGCAGGAAATTGTGCGGCTCCCACGGGTTGACCGCGACGACGGAATCCTCGGTCAGGAGCCGGCGCTGATCGCAGACGTCGATCTGCGCCGGCGTGCCGCCGACATGGAAGATCAGATGTCCTTCGCGGTGCGCATGCACGTTGAAGGGACGGTTCAACTGATAGACCGTCGCGCGACCGAACCGGCCGTGGAAGACGGCAAGCGCCTTGCTCATGCCCTCCCTCCCGCGGGATGTTCTTGTCTTTTTCAACTAGCGTTCAACATCCGGGAAAAGAACGCAAGCGCAAGGACGCCTCGCTCCCGGTCGCCAACGGTCGGTTCGCATCTGCAAAAATTAGGTCAGTACTTCTTGCATTCCGGGACGGTGCGGCTCGGCAGGCCGATCTTGGCGAACACCGCCGGATCGTAGCCGAGCGTCTGGTTCACGTTCGGGATCACCTTCACGACCTTGCTGAAGAGCGCGCCCTTGCCGTCGTCCACCACCTCGGTCACGAAATTGGTGCCGATCGCCTGCCGGTTGGAATCGAGCTTGATCTTGCCGTTGGGCGCGTCGAGCTCGATCTTGGCCAGCGCTTCCTTGAGCTTCGCCTGATTGTTGCTGAGGTCACCATTGACCTGACGCAGCGCCAGGATCAGCGCCATGGTCGAGCCGTAATAGTTGGTGGCGAGCAGCGAGGGGCTCGGGAAGCGCTTGTTCGGCGGGAAGGAATCCTGATAGGCCTTCACGAACTTCTGCCAGCCGGGATCCTCCCAGGTGTCGGCCTGGCCGCTCGCCGCGATGGTGCCGATCAGCGCGTTCTTGGCGCTTCCCTTGGAGGACAGGATGGTCTGGTCGATCATGATCGAGCCGCCCATCAGATGCGCCTTGCCGCCGGCCTGCTGATACTGGTTGAGGAAGTTGACGGCGTCAGCGCCGCCGAGGCCGAGATAGATCGCATCGACATCGTCGGGCAGGGCGGCGATCACGGAGGCGAAGTCCTTGGTGCCGAGCGGCACCCATTGCCGGTTCGTGACCTGTCCGCCGGCGCCGCAGAATTCGAGCACGAGGCCGAACACCTGGGTGTAGATGAAGGAGTAGTCCTCACCGACGGTCGCGATCTTGCGATAGCCCTTGGTGTCATAGGCATATTTGCCGAGACCGGTCTGCCATTGCGCGCCGTCCATGTTGTAGCGGAAGAAGTTCGGGGCCGGGTCGACATAGGTCGTCTCCTGCGCACCGGACGCAGCGTTGATGAAGGTCAGCTCGGGACGCGTCTTCGCGAAGTTCTTCACCGCGATGCCTTCGTCGCCGGAGAGCGGGGAGAGCAGGATCTGCACCTTGTCCTGCTCGATCAGCTTGCGCACCGCGCGCACCGCGGAATCGGGCGTCGCATCGGTCGAAGCGATGACGAATTCGAGCTCCTTGTCGCCGACCTTCTTGCCGAGCGTATTAAGCGCGGTCTGGAAGCCGCGGATGCCGTCCTCGCCGAGCACGGTATAGGTGCCCTCGAGGGTTGCGGTGACACCAACCTTGATCTTCTCCTGCGCGACTGCGGCGCCTGAAAGCAGCAGGCTGCCCAGTGCGATCAGTCCCACACTGCCTTTCAACATGGCTCTCCTCCTCCCATCTTGCAGCGTCTTGCATGCGGGCCGCATCGTTGCGGCTTTCGCGACGTCTGGTTGTTGGGCGAAGGCTAACCGATGGCGGATGCAGCGCGGACGTCTCCGCGTCGCGCAGCTTGACGGGCAGTCTCATTTTGCATGCTGCGCCGCAGCGAGTGCACGGCTTATCGGGGGCGCTATGCCGGCGCGGGCTCGCGCGCGCGGCTATGCGCTTCCGCGAGATGCAGGAAGCGCATCAGGCTTTGCGCGATCGGATCGCGCGTGAGTCCGCGGGTGATGAACACCAGGAACGACGGCTGCCCGGCGTCCTCGCCGGTAAGGTGAATCGGCGGGTGCATCGAGTGCTGCACGCCATGGATCACCACTGGATTGGCGCCGGCGGAGGTCCGGACCAGGCCTTTGACGCGCAGGATGCGGTCGCCGTGCCGGTGCAGCAGTGCTGAAAGCCACAGCGTAAAGGCAGGCCAGTCGACCCGTTCGGGCAGCGCCAGCGTGAACGAGCCGACGTCCTGATCGTGCAGCGGGACCTCGGTGGCGGTGAATGACGTCGCAGCACGGGAGGCACTCTCGCCCCCCGTCCGGTCAAACAGCCGCGCGAGACTGAAGTCGGGATCCTGTGCATCGTGCAGGAGGAGATCGGGCGCGATCGCGGTCGCTGCCGCGGTGATGTCGCGGGCAGGATGTGCGGCGCGAAGATCGGTCTTGGTCACCACCAGCGCGTCGGCGATCGCGACCTGTCGCCGGGCTTCGTCAAAGTCCTTAAGATTGCGCAGGCCTGCGACGGCGTCGATCACCGCGATCACGCTGACGAGCTCGACATGCTGCCGCAGCCATGGGTCGCGCGCGATGGTGCCGACGATCGGGGAGGGGTCCGCAAGTCCGGAGGTCTCGATGATCGCGCGCGTGAAGCGGGACTGTCCGTCCTGCCGCGACATCCGCACCAGATCGTAGAGCGCGCGGCCGACATCGGCGCGTCGCGCGCAGCACATGCAGCCATTGCCGATCAGTTCGACGTTCTCCGCGGCATGCACCATCAGCCGATGGTCAAGGCCGGCCTCGCCGAACTCGTTGACCACGACGCCCGTGCCCTGGCCTTCCGGCTCCCGCAGAAAGCGCTGGACCAGCGTCGTCTTGCCGCTGCCGAGAAAACCCGTGACGATAAAGAGCGGGAGGCGATCAGGCATGTCCGCCTCCGCCGGCGAACGACGGATCAAGCGGGTCGATGCGGCGTCCGGACAACGCCTCCGCCGCCGGCCAGACGTCGTTGAGGGTCGGCGCGATCCTGGAGCGGCCGACACGGTCGAACACCATCAGCGCCTCGCCGTCCCAGTCCTCGCAGCTCGCTTCAAGCGGCGCCAGGATGATGTTCAAGAGTTCGATGCGGCGCTTGCGCTCGTCCCGATAGTGCTGGATGTCATCGAACGGAAAGCGCTCGTCGCGCAGGCGGCCGAAGTCGCTCCAATGCTCGCCGGCGCCGAAGATGGCACATACTTCACACATCGGCGACCTGCTCGCCGAGCCGGATTTCCATCGCCGGCGTCATCGTCTGCGTCAGGCTCTCCGACACCCGCTTGCGGGCGAGATCGGCATGGGATCGCGCCAGCTCTTCGGCGCGGTCGCCGTCGCGTTCCCGGATCGCCTCCACCAGTTCGCGATGCTCGCGGACGATCTGGCTCACATGGCTGCGATAGGAGCGCTCGGTCGGAAAGCACTCGCTGGTCATGGCGAGCCGGGCGATGCGCAGGTCGGCCGTGAGCTGCTGAATATAGAAGCGCTGCAGCAGGGAATTGCGGCAGGCGGCGCCGATCACGGCGTGAAAGCGGAAATTGGCGTCCAGCATTTCCACGGAGTTGTCCTGCCTGAACGCGATCTCGAACGCCTTGCGCTCGAGATCCATCTTCGCGACCTGCTCGTCGGTGCGACGGATTGCCGCCCATCGCGTGACGAGGCGCTGCGAGACGTCGAACGCTTCGAGATGTTCGCGGATGTCGTTCCAGCCCATCGGCGCGACGCGTGCGCCGCGATTGGGGACGAGCTGCACCAGGCCTTCGGCGGCAAGCCGCACAAGGGCCTCGCGCACCGGCGTGCGCGAAACGCCGAAGCGCCCGACCAGCGTCGCTTCGTCCAGATCCTCGCCGGGCACCAAGGTGAAAGAGACGATCTCCTGCATCAGGGCGCGGTAGGCATGCTCGCTGCTGGCACCCTTCAGTGCCTTAACATTGGAGCGCGATGCCTTGTTTTTGCTCATTGCGGCCTCCGTCGCTTTATGTATATTTTGTGTATGCACCGTTTGCAACTCATCGTCGACAAGGTTTTTTGATGCTCGCACAAGCCACCGTGAACGGCATCTTGCTGGGAGGCCTCTACGGCCTGGCGACGGTCGGCTTTTCCATGGTGTGGGGGGTGATGGGGGTGATCAACCTCGCGCACACCGCCTTCATCACGCTCGGCGCCTACGTCACCTACGTGCTGTTCGAGCGCTACGGCATCGATCCCTTGCTCTCGATGCCGCTCGCCATGGCCACGATGTTCGTGCTCGGCTACGGCATCCAGAGATTGATCCTCAACCACGTCATCCGCACCAGCCTGTTGCTTTCGCTGGTCGTGACGTTCGGCATCGAACTCATCCTGACCGATGCCACCGTGCTGATCTTCACGTCCGATGTGCGCTCGGTGAACGCCTCCTACGCCTCGACGTCGGTCGCCGTGTTCGGCACGCTGGTGCCGCTGGTACGGCTGCTTGCCGCCGGTCTGTCGCTGGCGCTCGGCATAGGCTTCTTCGTTTTCCTGCGCCGCGCCAGCCTCGGGCAAGCAATTCTCGCGACTGCGCTGGACCGCGAGATGTCGAATCTGATGGGCATCAATCCGCAGAAAGTGTTTGCGCTCACCGCGGGCGCCGGCGCGGCCCTGGCGGGCGCCGCGGGCTCGCTGTCGAGCATGCTGTTTCCGGTGTCGCCGACCATGGGCGTCAGCTTCCTCGCCGCCGTGTTCGTGATCACCGTTCTCGGCGGCATCGGCAGCGTCGAAGGCTGCATCGTGGCCGGCTTCCTCTATGGGCTCGTGCAGGCCTGGGCGGCCTATTGGCTCGGGACCAGTTTGCAGGAGATCGTCGCGTTCGCGATGTTTCTCGGCGTGCTCGTGGTGCGGCCGCAGGGCCTGTTCGGCCGCGCTTTCTTCGGAGAACACGCATGAGCGAGGCCGCAGTCCTGGAGCAGGGCGCCAAGGCGGCCACCGTGCGCCCCCTGGTTTGGGCCGCGGTCGCGATCGGTCTTCTCGTGCTGTGCGCGGCACCGCTCGGCATCAGCTCCTACTGGTTGCGGGTGCTGACCACGGTGCTGATGTATGTGATCGTCACCCAGGGGCTCAATGTGATCGTCGGCATCACCGGCTATCATGCGTTCGGCAATGGCGTGTTCTTCGGGATCGGCGCCTATGCATGCGGCACGGCGATGGTGGCGGGGCTGCCATTCGTAGTCGGCATCGCGCTCGCCATCGTGGTGTCGGCGGTTTGCGCGTTCATTCTTGGCTGGCCGATCCTGCGGCTGAAGGGCCACTACTTCGCGATCGCGACGGTGGCGCTGAACCTGGCGGCGGTGCAGATCATCATCCAGATCGGCGGCATCACCGGCGGCGCGCAAGGCCTTGCGCTGCCGCTCAGCGATTGGGATCCGAAGCCGCTCTACATCGCGCTCTATTATCTGATGCTGGGCGGCGCGGTGGCGTCGACCGCCATCGTTGCCATTCTGCTGAAGCGTCCGCTCGGCTTCGCGCTGCGCGCGATCCGCGACAGCGAGCGTGCCGCCGCGGTGATGGGCATCAATACCACGAAGGCGAAGGTCTGCGCCTGGGCGATCAGCGCGGGCCTGACCGGTTTCGCCGGCGGTGTCTGGGCTTACTGGATCACCTTCATCGAGCCGTCCAGCGCCTTCGATCCGGCCGTCGGCGTGAAGGCCTACATCATGCTGATCATCGG
The DNA here is from genome assembly GCF_020194175.1 of Bradyrhizobium sp. BRP22. Taxonomy (GTDB): domain Bacteria; phylum Pseudomonadota; class Alphaproteobacteria; order Rhizobiales; family Xanthobacteraceae; genus Bradyrhizobium. The sequence continues at coordinate 155,470 of NZ_JADYVX010000003.1, forward strand.
CGGTATGGGCAGCATTCTGGGGCCGGTGATCGGCGCGTTTGTGCTCGAGATCGTCTCCACCCTGGTCTGGAGCGGATTCCTGAAAGCGCACCAGTTGATCCTCGGGCTCCTGATCGTCGTCGTCTGCATCGTCGCCCCCAATGGCATCATCAACGCCTTTGCACGGCTCGTTCGATCGGTGAGGAGCAACGATGGCGCTGCTTGAAGGCCGCAACCTCACCATCAAGTTCGGTGGCGTGCTCGCGCTCGACCGCGTCAGCTTCGGCGTGGAAGAGGGACAGATTTTCGGCGTCATCGGCCCCAATGGCGCCGGCAAGACCACACTTCTGAACGCGATCTCCTCGATCTACAAGCTCGACGGCGGTTCAATCTCGTTCGCCGGGGAGGACGTCACCAACGTCCCCTCGCACCAGCTATCGCAGCTCGGCGTCGCGCGCACGTTCCAGATCGTGCAGCCGTTCAACCACATGACCGTGCGGGAGAACGTCACCGTCGGCGCCATGTATGGCCACGCCCGATTGCGCCAGCGCAGCGAATATCTCGATGCTGCCGACGATGCGCTGGAGCGTGTCGGCTTGATCGCGAAGGCGCAGTTCATGCCGCCGCATCTGACGTTGTCCGACCGCAAGCGGCTCGAAGTCGCCCGCGCGCTCGCCATGAAGCCGCGGCTCCTGCTGCTCGACGAGGTCATGGCCGGGCTGAACCACACCGAGATCGAGCGCATGATCGATCTCGTTCGGGAAATCAACGCCGCGGGCATGACGGTGATCGTGATCGAGCATGTCATGAAGGCGGTGCTGGCGCTGTGCCACCGCGCCATGGTGCTCAATTTCGGCCGCAAGCTGACCGAAGGCCTGCCGCATGGCGTGGTCAACGAGCCTGCCGTGATCGAGGCCTATCTCGGCACCCGTTTCGCAAAGACGCGTGCAGGGAGTGCCGCATGAGCCTGCTGTCGGTCGAGCAACTCGCGGTCAGCTATGGCGACAGCCGGGTCCTGGTCGATGTCGGCTTCGAGCTGCGGCAGGGAGAGATCGTCGCGCTGGTCGGCGCCAACGGCGCCGGAAAGACGACACTGCTGCGAACTTTGACCGGGCTGGTGTCGCCGCGATCGGGTTCGATCACCTTCGATGGCCGGCCGATCCTCACGGTCCCGCCCTATGAGCGCGCGCGGCTCGGGCTCGCGATGGTGCCGGAGGGACGTCGCCTGTTTCAGGGACTGACCGTGCGGCAGAACCTGGAGCTGGGTTCGCGTGCCGCGCCTGATAGCTCGCACAAGATAGAAGACATCGAGTTCGTCTTCGAGCTGTTTCCGGAACTGGTGCGGCTGCAGAACCGGCTGTCAGGCCTCCTTTCCGGCGGCGAGCAGCAGATGTGCGCGATCGGCCGCGCGCTGATGGCACGGCCGAGGATGCTGCTGATCGACGAGATGTCGCTCGGCCTCGCGCCCGTTGTCGTCGAGCGCATCGCCGGCGTGATCCGCACCATCAACCGCGACCGCGGCATCAGCATCCTGCTGGTCGAGCAGGATGTCGGGCTGGCGCTGGAGATCGCCGCCCGCGGCTACGTGCTCGACACCGGCCGTATCATCATCGACGGCCCGTCGTCGGAGCTGCTGCGCCGCGACGACATCCGAGCGGCCTATCTGGGGCTGCAATAGATCAAGCTGGAGGAGTTAGTGAGCGTAGCCTACGATCTCGTTATCGAAAACGGCACCATCTGGTCGCCGACGTCGTCCTACCGCGCCGACATTGCGGTGAAGGACGGCAGGATCGCCGCGATCGGCGGTCCGTTCCCCGATGCCGCCAAGCGCATCGACGCGCGCGGGCAGGAAGTGCTGCCGGGCATCTGGCATGTGCACTGCCATTTCCGCGAGCCGGGCCACACCTACAAGGAAGACTTCCAGACCGGATCGGCGGCAGCGGCTGCCGGGGGCGTGACGTTCTGCATCGACATGACCAACAACACGCCGCATCCGACCAGCCTCGAGCATTTCGAGGAGAAGAAGGCGATGGTCGCGCCGAAAGCGCATGTCGACTACGCGCTCTATGGCGGCGGTCTCTATCCGCGCACGGTCGAGGCCCTGGCGAAGGCCGGCGCGATCGGCATCAAGATCTTCAACACCCGCCACATCAAGGAAGTCTATCCCTACATCTCCGAGCTCGGCGTGCTCGACCACGGCATCCTCTACGAGCTCTACGAGGCGACGCGCGATGTCGGCCTGGTCGCCTCCGTGCATCACGACGATCCGGAATGGTGCAAGCGGCTGACCTTCCGCGACTACATCGACAAGGGCCGCACCGACGCGATGGCCTATCAGGAAAGCTTCTCCAACGGCTACATGTACGGCCATGGCATGGTCGCGGGTCTCGCCGCGTCGCTCTATTACGCGCGCATCGCCGGCGTGAGGCTGCATGTGCTGCATCTCGGCGTGATGCCATCAGGCGCCAATGAGATGATCCGCCACGCCAAGTTCGAGCTCGGCCAGGACGTCACCGCGGAGCTCGAGCTCGGCACGCTGTTCATGACCCGCGAGCAGATGGAGAAGGTCGGGCCCTACACCTACAACTGGGGCTACGCGCCCGAGCATGGCTGGAAAGCGATCGAGAACGGTGTTGCCGATTTCATCGTGCTGGAACACGCGCCGCATACCCGCGACGACGTCGAGCCGGGCTGGAAGGACATGTTCTCGGTGCCGCTCGGCATGACCGGCGCGCAGGAATTCGTGCCATTGATGATCAACGCGGTCAACGAGGGCAGACTGACGCTCAACCAGGTTGCGCGCATGGCGGCCGAAAAGCCGGCCCGCACCTTCGGAATCTATCCCAAGAAGGGCGTGATCCAGGTCGGCTCGGACGCCGACTTCACCATCATCGACATGAGCCGCGAGGGCGAATTCCGGCATGAGGACATGCTGTCGAAGTCGGCGCATACGAGCTGGGTCGGCATGCGCACCAGGGGCGCGGCGACCTACGGCATCGTTCGCGGCGCCGTGGTGATGCGCGATGGCAAGGTCGTCAGCTCACCCGGCTACGGCCAGTTCACGCCCGGCACCGCCGGCCGTTCGACTTTAACCGAAAACTGAAGGGGGACAGGCGATGAGAATGAGTAGATCTGCGTTTCTGGCTGGCGCGCTTGCCAGCGGTTTGTTGCTGATCGGCGCCGCGCAGGCGCAGGAAGTCGTCAAGATCGGCGCGGCCGTGAGCCTGACCGGCAACTTCTCGCGCGAAGGCAATCTTCTCAAGAACGGCTATGCCTATTGGGAGAAACTCGTCAACGAGGCCGGCGGCATCAATGTCGCCGGCAAGAAGATCAAGGTCCAGGTCATCTATTACGATGACGAGAGCAAGCCGCAGAGCTCGGCGCGCCTCACCGAGAAGCTGATCACGGAAGACAATGTCAGCTTCATCCTCGGGCCGTATTCGTCCGGCATCGCCACCGCGACGGCGGCGATCAGCGAGAAGTACAAGGTCATCACGATGACGCCGATGGCCACCGCCGACAGTCTCTATCAGCGCGGCTACAAGTTCATCTTCTGCCCGGCGCCGCTCGCCTCGACTACGCTCGATCCGATGCTGGACATGATCAAGAAGCTGCCGACGCCGCCGGCGACGGTCGCGATCGCCGGCCCCGACGATCTGTTCCCCAACGTGTTCGCGGGCGCCGCGCAGAAGAAGGCCGAGGCGCTAGGCTTCAAGATCGCCTACAACAGCAAGTATCCGAAGGGCGCCGTCGATCTGTCGTCGGTCGCCACCGCGCTGAAGGACGCCAATCCCGAGGTGCTGATCCTGACCGGCTATGTGCAGGATTCGATCCAGCTCGTGAAGGCGCTGCAGTCCTTGAAGGTGAACCCGAAGATCATCGGCTTTGCTTTCGCCGTCGGCATTCCCGACGTTCTGAGCGCACTTGGACCGGCTTCGGAAGACCTCGTCGGCGTGCAGATCTGGGATCCCGCCGTCAAGTACAAGGGCCCGCTGGTGGCGGATGCGAGCGCCTACGTCACCGGATACGAGAAGGAGTTCGGCGGCTCCAAGCCGAACTACATTACGGCATCGGGCACGGCGGGAGCGCTGGCGCTGCAGCTCGCGATCGAGAAGGCCGGTTCGCTCGATCCGGTGAAGGTGCGCGACGCCATGCTGCAGCTCGACGTGGAGACCTTCTTCGGCCATGTCCAGTTCGATCAGACCGGCGTCGACAAGAAAGCGTCGGCGGTGATCTCGCAGGTTCAGGGCGGCACTGCGGTTCCGGTCTATCCCGCGGAAATCGCCGCCAAGCCGGTACGCTATCCGCGCAAGCCGTTCGAATGACGATCGATGTCCACGCCCATGCGCTCACGCGCGCGTTCCTGTCGGAACTTGCGCGTGAGAAGGCATTCGGGATCGAGGCGAGGGAAGGGGGTTTTGGGTTCGGCGGCTATGGCCCGCTCGATCCGCTTCTGTTCGACGTCGAAGACGCCGCACAGAGTGTCGCGGCGCGCGGTATCACCCTGCAACTGGTGTCACCACCGCCGCGCATCGTCAGTCATGCGAGCCGGGGAGCGGATCGCGCATTCGCGCGCAGGCTGAACCGGCAGACCGCGGATTTTGTAAGAGAGGCCGGCCGACGCCATGGCGGTCTCGCGGTGCCGGCATTGACCGAGCCGGAGCATGCCGTCGCCGAGATCAGCCGCGCGCTCGACGAGGATGGACTGACCGGCGTGGCGCTGCCGACCTCGGCGGCGGGCCGGCCGCTCGATGATCCGGCCTTCGAACCATTGTTTGCGGAATGCGCCCGGCGCGGCGTGATCGTGTTCATGCACCCGACCACCGGCGTCGAGCGGGCGGCGTTCGGCCAGTACACGATGCTGCAATTGGTCGGTTGGCCGTCGGAGACGGCATTGTGCGTGGCGCGCCTCATCTTCGCCGGCGTGTTCGAGCGCCATCCGGGCTTGCAGCTCGTGCTGGCGCATGGCGGCGGCACGCTGCCGATGCTCGCGGGCCGGCTCGATCTTGCCTATGAGGCGCCGCGTTACGAGGCCAATCCCGATTGCCGCAAGAACATCTCGCGGCCGCCGAGTTCATATCTGAAGCAGATTTTCTATGACACGGTGGTCGCCCATGCCGCGCCGCTGCGCTACCTGATCGATCTCGTCGGTCCCGGGCAGATCGTGTTCGGGTCCGACTTCCCGTTCGAGATCGGCGATCCCGTCGGCGCCAAATCACTGCCGGTGATCGCGCAGCTCCCGGAAGCCACGGCGGCCGCGATCCTTCACGGCAATGCATCGCGGATTCTGGGCGAGAGGGCACCGACTAGGCTCTGACGGAGACCGGTACGATGTTAAAAAGTTCAGGGCGGCGTCCAACTGCTTGGACGCCGCCCTGATTTTTCGTTCTTTTAGCGCCAGCCGTCAGCGCCTCAAGCGGCTGCCAGGTCAAAGCGATCGAGGTTCATCACCTTGGTCCAGGCCGCCACGAAGTCCTTGACGAACTTCTCCTTTGAGTCGGCGCAGGCATAGACTTCGCCGAACGCGCGGAGCTGCGAGTGCGAACCGAAGATCAGATCCACGCGGGTGGCGGTCCACTTCAGCTCATTGGTCTTGCGGTCGCGGCCCTCGTAGACGCCATCGCCCTTGTCGCTCCACTGCGTACGCATGTCGAGCAGGTTCAGGAAGAAGTCGTTCGTCAGCTTCTCGGGCTTGTCGGTAAGGGCGCCGTGCTTCGACTGGCCGACATTCCCGCCGAGGACGCGCAGTCCGCCGATAAGAGCCGTCATCTCCGGCCCGGTGAGCCGCAGCAGTTGCGCCCGGTCCACCAATGCTTCCTCCGGCTGCATGAACTGATGCCTTTTGCCGATGTAGTTGCGGAAGCCATCGGCCCGCGGCTCAAGCGGTGCGAAGGAGGCAGCGTCGGTCTGCTCCTGCGAGGCATCCGCGCGGCCTGGCGTGAAGGGGACCTTCACGTCGGTGCCGCCGTCCTTCGCGGCCTTCTCCACCGCGGCGCTGCCGGCGAGAACGATCAGATCGGCGAGCGAGACCTTCTTGCCTCCCTTCTGCGATCCGTTGAACTCGTTCTGGATGGCTTCGAGCTTCTGCAGCACGGTCTTGAGCTGCGCCGGCTCGTTCACCTCCCAGTCCTTCTGCGGGCTCAGGCGAATGCGTGCGCCGTTCGCGCCGCCGCGCTTGTCCGAGCCGCGGAAGGTGGATGCCGACGCCCAGGCCGTCGACACCAGCTGGGACACCGACAGACCCGAGGCGAGGATCTTCGCCTTCAGCGCTTCGATGTCCTTGTCGTCGATCAGCGGATGATCGACCGCCGGGATCGGGTCCTGCCAGATCAGCGTTTCCTTCGGCACCAGCGGGCCGAGATAGCGCACGATCGGACCCATGTCGCGGTGCGTGAGCTTGAACCAGGCGCGGGCAAACGCGTCCGCGAACTGATCGGGATTCTCGTAGAAGCGCCGCGAGATCTTCTCGTAGGCCGGGTCGAAGCGCAGCGACAGATCGGTGGTCAGCATGGTCGGCAGGCGCTTCTTCGAGCTGTCGAAGGGATCCGGGATGATCGCCTCGGCACCCTTTGCCTGCCACTGCCACGCACCCGCCGGGCTCTTCACCAGCTCCCATTCATATTTGAACAGGTTCTCGAAGAAGTAGTTGCTCCACTTGATCGGGGTCTGCGACCAGATCACTTCGGGACCGCCGGTGATCGCGTCAGCCCCGAGGCCCGTACCATATTTGCTCTTCCAGCCGAGGCCCTGATCCTCCAGCGCACCACCTTCCGGCTCCGGACCGATGAGGGAGGGATCGCCGGCACCGTGGGTCTTTCCAAAGGTGTGGCCGCCGGCAATCAGAGCGACGGTCTCCTCGTCGTTCATCGCCATGCGGAAGAACGTCTCGCGGATGTCGCGCGCCGCAGCGACGGGGTCCGGCTTGCCGTTCGGTCCTTCCGGGTTGACGTAGATGAGGCCCATCTGCACCGCGCCGAGCGGCTCGGCAAGCTGGCGTTCGCCGCTGTAGCGCTCGTCGCCGAGCCAGGTGCCCTCGGGACCCCAGTACAGTTCTTCGGGCTCCCACACATCGACGCGGCCGCCCGCAAAGCCGAAGGTCTTGAAGCCCATCGACTCGAGGGCGACGTTGCCGGCGAGGATCATCAGGTCGGCCCAGGAGATCTTGCGGCCGTACTTCTGCTTGATCGGCCAGAGCAGCCGGCGCGCCTTGTCGAGGTTCGCGTTGTCAGGCCAGCTATTGAGCGGCGCGAAACGCTGCTGGCCGGCACCGGCGCCACCGCGGCCGTCGGTGATGCGGTAGGTGCCCGCGCTGTGCCATGCCATGCGGATCATCAGGCCGCCGTAATGGCCGAAGTCGGCGGGCCACCACTCCTGGGAGTCCGTCATCAGGGCATGCAGGTCTTTGATGACCGCGTTCAGGTCGAGCGTCTTGAATTCCTTGGCATAGTTGAAATCCTTGTCCATCGGATCGGACTTGCTCGAATTCCGATGCAGGACTTCGATGTCCAAATGGTTTGGCCACCAGTCACGGTTGGTGTAGCCGTGTCTTCCGCCCGCGACCGGGCATTTTGTTTTGTCGTCCATGATTGCCTCCTGCGGCAGTTTCTGGTGGGGGGGTCTGGAACCAATCTAAACAACGGATATCATCAGGTGAAATTGACTTTCGTGATTGTTGCGATAAGATATTCTGATGATCCAGTTTACCCTCCGACAGCTTCGTTATTTTGACGCGCTGGCGCGCCACGGCCATTTCGGACGTGCGGCGGAGGCCTGCGCGATCACGCAGCCGGCTTTGTCGATGCAGATCAAGGAGCTGGAGGAAGCGCTCGGCGGCGTGCTGCTCGAACGCAGCGCGCGGCAGGTGGTGCTGACGAAGTTCGGCGAAGAGCTCGCCCAGCGCGTCCGCGAAATCCTACGCTCGGTCGATGAACTCGGGGATTTCGCGCGCGCCTCGCGGGACCAGCTCGTCGGCCGGCTCCGCATCGGCATGATCCCGACGATTGCTCCCTACCTGCTGCCCAAGGTGATCGGCGATCTCACGCAGATCCATCCCGAACTCGACATCCACGTGCGCGAGACGGTGACGCCGAAGCTGATCAAGGAGCTTGCGGAAGGCCGGCTCGACACCGCCATCGTCGCCCTGCCGGTGTCCGAGCCTTCGCTCAGCGAGGTCGCGCTGTTCACGGAAAATTTCCTGCTGGTGCGGCCGGGCGCAGACGAGGGAACGCCGGTCCCGAGCAGCGAAGCGCTGCGCGAAATGAAGCTTCTGCTGTTGGAGGAGGGACATTGTTTCCGCGATCAGGCGCTGTCGTTCTGCAACATGCAGTCGTCGCCGCCACGGGAGGTGCTGGAAGCAAGCTCGCTGTCCACGCTGGTCCAGATGGTCGGCGCCGGCATCGGCGTCACCTTGATCCCGGAAATGGCTGTCGCGGTGGAGACACGTTCGGCATCGGTGTCGGTTGCCCGCTTCAAGGAGCCGCAACCCGCGCGAACCATCGGTATGGTGTGGCGCAAGACCAGTCCTCTGGCCCGGCAGCTCATGCAGATTTCCGAAGTGGTTTGTCTGTCGGCCGATGCGTTGCGCCAGCAGCGCACCCAGAAATCTTCATCGCGCCAACGCCGGGCCTGACCGGCGTCGCTCGCCTGGCAGCCCGCGCAAAGCCGGACCGATATGGATCTCAAGCAAATCAGCTATTTCATGTGGGTGTACGAGGAGGGAAGCTTCAGCAAGGCTGCGGCCAAGGCCAACGTCGTTCAAAGCGCACTCAGCATGCAGATCCGTCGCATCGAGGACGAGTTCGGCGTGCTGCTCTTCAATCGCCTGGCGCGGGGCGTCGAGCCAACCCCTGCCGGCCGGAAGTTTTACGAGCGATGCGTTCCGATCGCGCGCAATTTCGCGTTGGCAAAGGAAGAGCTCGCCGGCGCCAGCGACCTTGCAAACCTGTCGGGTGAAATTCGCGTCGGCTTGCCGGGCTCGTTCAACCGCGGCGTGCTGCAGAACGTGCTGCTGCCTTTCATGGACCGCTATCCGGACGTCCATTTGACGATCTCGGAAGCCTATACCGGCACGCTGATCGACTGGGTGCGAGAGGGGAATGTGGATTTCGCGCTCGGCGTGCGGCCGAGCGAAGAAGGCGGCTTGATCCAGAAACTGATCTATCGCGATCGGGTCGTGCTGATGTCGGGGACGCCGCTCAACGGGCCTGCCTTCCACTCCTGCGATCTGTGCAAGGTCGAGGGTCTCAAGCTGATTCTGCCGGCCCACAACCAGAGTTTCGGATCGCTGGTGCAGGACTACATCGACAAGGGACACATCAAGGCGGCAAAGCTGATCGAGATCAACGGGACGGTGGGCGCCTTCGAGCTGGCGCGCCACTCGGACTGGGGCGTGCTCACGCCCTTCATCGCCTTGTGCCGCGAAACGGACCGCTCCGACATCCACATCTATCCGGTCAGCAACCCCGAGATCCCGTTTGATCTGTACCTGGTCTACGACAAGCGTCGGCCTCCGAATGTCGCAGCGCGTCAATTCATCGCAGCGATCCAGGCCGAGCTCCGGGCCGTCGACCAGATCTGGCAGAGTCTGGTCGATGTGCACAATTTCGAGCCCTGAGCGCTGCTGCCATCACGCTTTGTGATAGCTGCTATCAGGCGCCCGTCTTTGCTGTGATCCCGCAGTTCCGCTAGTCCCGAAAAGCGATCCGCCGAACCGGCGGAACGCACAATAAAGATGTGAGGAGGGGACGCATCATGCAGCCTGCGGCGCTGACCTATACGACCAAGGAACGAAACAGCGTTCTGATTTCGACGCTGTTTGGCTACGGCCTGGACTTCTACAACATTCTCATCATTTCGTTCCTGATGGGAGCGATCCAGAAGTCGCTGAACATTACGCTGACGGAAGCCGGTATCATCACCACGGTGACCCTGGTGGGCTCGGTCGTCGGCGGTGTGCTTTTCGGCTGGCTCGGCGATCGCATCGGACGGAAGAATTCGCTTCTGTATACGCTCGGCCTGTTTTCCGTTGGCGCCATTCTTTCCGCCTTTGCCTGGGATTTCAATTCGCTGCTGTTCTTCCGCGCCATCGCCGGCATCGGACTTGGCGGCGAATGGGGCGCCGGGATCGTGCTCTTCAACGAGGTCTGGGACAAGAACCGCCGCGGCTTCGGCAGCTCGGTGATTCAGGCCGCTTCGACCGCGGGCATCGCTGCGGCGTCGGTGGTCGCGGTCTGGTCACTCAGCACGTTCAGCCCGGAATGGGGTTGGCGGATCGCGCTTCTCACCGGCGGCTCTCCCATTCTCCTGATGGTCTATGTCCGCTTCTGGATGCCGGAATCCAAGCTCTGGGCCGAATATGAGCGGATGCGAAAGGCCGGCGAACTGCCGCCGGAGAAATCGAAGGCAGGCAATCCGCTGATCGAGATCTTCAAAGGGGCGTCGCTGCGCTACACCATCCTCGGGTTCGTGATCGTCTCGGGCTACATGTTTGCGTTCTATTCGATTACCGTGTTCATGCCGGGCTTCATGCGCAATCTCGGCGCGCCGCCGGAAACCATTCGCGCCGTCACCTTGCTGTTTGCGCTGGCGCTCGCGGTGGCGTTCCTGGTGTTCGGCTGGTTCACCGACAGCCTGGGCCGCAAAATAGGTGTCGTCCTGCCGACCATCGTCAGCATTGTCGGCTTCATCGGAATCTACATGTCGGCCGACTCCACCTTCAACGGCTCGCTGCTCGCCTGGCCGCTGTTCGCCTGGTACGTCTTCTGGGGCGTCGGGCAAACCGCAGCGGGCATGTTCGGACCGTGGTTCTCCGAGCTCTATCCGGTTGAGCTGCGCTCCTCGGCGGTCTCCACGATCTACATGATCGGAAGGGGCGTCGGCAGCATCGCGCCGTTCGTCGTTCCCTTTGTGGCGGCGAATACCACGAGCGGCATCATCGGCGGCATGATGGCCGGACTTCTCGCGGCCGTGCTCTGTGCGCTCGCGGCGCTGCTGTTGCCCGAAACGGCCGGACGCTCGTTCTCCGTGATCGAATCCAAGGTGCGCTCGGCGGCCTAGCTTCAGGCGGAACGCGGACCTGAAAACAACACATCGCCGCCGCCCGCGGCGATGTGACGATTTCATCACGACTTCGACGACATCCTCAAGTGAAGATGGACGCGATGAGGGGAAACTCCAAATGCAAGACAAGTCCATGTTCGATCTGGATGGGCAGGTCGCCTTCGTTACGGGGGCTGCAAAGGGCCTCGGATTTGCGATGGCGGAAGTTGTCGCCGAACACGGCGCAACCGTCGTCATGACGGATATCGACGGTACGGCACTGGCCGCGTCGGTCGGCCGTCTCGAGGCGCGCGGCCTCAAGGTCCATGGCGAGGTCGTCGATGTTTCCGACACCGGCGTACTGGCACGTTCGATCGATGCGACTGCGGCCCGGTTCGGGCGTCTCGATATCGCCTTCGCCAATGCCGGCCTTTCCGCGGGATCCGGGCCGATGACAGACGCCGGCGCCATGGCCAATGTGGACATGGACCGCTGGAATCGGCTGCTTCAGATCAATCTCACCAGCGTGTTCGTCACGATCAGGACCGCGGCGGCGCATATGCAGGCTCGGCGTTCCGGCCGCTTGATCGTCACGGCGTCGATCGCCGGCATACGCGGTGAGCGGATGTGCGGTTACGCCTATGCCTCGACCAAGGCCGCGGTGGCCAATCTGGTCCGACAGTGTTCGATCGAACTGTCCGCGCACAACGTCACGATCAATGCGATCGCGCCGGGTCCATTTCTTACGGATATCGGCCAGGGCCGTCTGCACCAGCCGGATGTCGCGGCTGAATTCGTGCGCGATGTTCCGCTTGGCCGACTTGGGGAGCCGCACGAGATCAAGGGACTCGCGCTGCTCCTGGCGTCGCCGGCGTCCAGCTACATCACCGGCGCGGTCATACCAATCGATGGCGGAGCCACGGCTTCGTAGGCATCCTGTGACGGAGGTTCGAAATGAGCAAGCTGCTGGCTGGCAAGGTTGCGGTGATCACCGGCGCGGCCCAGGGACTCGGCGCCGCATTCGCGCTCGCATTGGCGGAGGAGGGCGCCGCCGTGGTCGTCGGCGATCTTGCGTCCACGGCTGATACCTGTGCGGCGGTAGCTGCCGTCGGAGGCCAGGCACGCGGGGTTCAGCTTGATGTTCTGGAGGCCCGTTCGGTTCAGAACATGATGGCGGCTGCCATCGAAAGCTTCGGACGGCTCGACATCCTCGTGAACAATGCCGCGATTTCAGGAACATTGCAGCTCAAGCCGCTCCTTGAGGTGAGCAGCGAGGAGTGGGACCGCGTGATGGCGGTCAATGTCCGCGGTGCGTTCGAATGCATCAAGGCCGCGGTGCCGCTGATGAAGGCGGCAGGCTATGGCAAGATCATCAACCTGTCTTCGGGAACGGCGATCAAGGGATCTGTCGGCCTTCCACACTATGTCGCCTCGAAGGGCGCAATCATCTCGCTCACGCGCGCTGCCGCGCGCGAGTTCGGCGCCGATGGAATTCGGGTCAATGCGCTTGCGCCGGGGCTGACCATGAGCGAGGCGATGAAAGAGAACCCGAGCTGGTCCGGCGATGTCGTCGCCAACAACATCGCCAGCCGCGCCCTGAAGCGGCAGGCGGTCCCTGACGATCTGCTGGGCACTCTCATTTTTCTTGCTTCGCCGATGAGCGATTTCATGACCGGCCAGACGCTGTCCGTTGATGGCGGGTCGGTGATGAATTGATTGAGCGCTCGTCGAAAGCGCCTGCGGGTGTGATGGGAGATATCACGACCAACGATACCAACTATCGCGAGAGCAGGCTGCGGGTGCTGCGTGGGACTGCAGTAGAGTCGCGACGAGAACAGACGATCGCAGGAATGATCACGGGTCGCATGCATCGCGCGTCGATAACCGGCATGCGCGTGCACAATGCGTCGAAAGGCTAGGGAGTTCTGATAGTGGCCGCAAACTTTGAAACGAAGAATGTCGTAGCGGGCGGATTCAACACTCGTTATCTCGAGGCCGGAAAGAAGGGCCAGCCGATCCTGGTTCTGATCCACGACGGCGCATTCGGCACCACCGCGGAGCTGTGCTGGAGCCGCGTCATCGATCGCCTCGCGGCGGAGTATCATATCTTCGCACCGGAATTGCTCGGCTGGGGAGGGACTGACAAGGTCGTATTCTTCGATCGCTCTCCCTATGCAGCGCGCATCCCTCATGTCGCGGCTTTCGTCGAGACGGTCGGCATCCCATCGGCCGATTTCCTGGGAGCATCGTTCGGCGGTTCGCTGACGATGCGGGCCACCGTCGCTCCAGGCAACCCGTGGCACATCCGCCGCGCGATCTCGATCACCGGCTCCGGCGGGCCGTACCGTCTTCAGTCCGGTATCGAGGCGTTGGCCGAATATACCCCAAGCCTCGAGGCTGCCCGAAAGCTGACAGCGTTGATCGCAGGATCAGCGGATGGTTTGGACGAGCACATCCGGCAGCGTCATGAGAACAGCCTTATCCCGGGGCACTGGGAAACGTTGATGGCGCCGCGCCTGCGCAATCCTTCGGTGGATCGCTCGCCGCCGCCTGATCCATATCTGGATCAACTGGCCGCCACCACCATTCCCACCTTGCTGGTGGAGGGCTTGCGCGACCCGCTGCTTGAGCCGGGCTGGTCCAGGAAGCTAGCCGATCTTTCGCCGCGCATTTCCGCTGTTGCGATCGAGGCCGGGCATGAGCCCAACATAGAGGCGCCCGCGGAAGTGTGCCGGCTGGTCACCGCTTTTCTGAACCAAGGCGGAGAAGTGACATGAACAAGGTCGCATTCGGCACCCGGCCCGGCCGGCAAACGGATGGCCTGGAGAAGCTGGATCATGTTCTTCCGATCGCTGCGAGCGATGCCGAGATCGAGGCCGCCGTTGCGGAGGCAGATCTGCCGGCCTTGCTGGCGGCGCTGGCCGTTCTCACGGGCAACGATCGCCTCATCGCCGACGATCTGCAGCCGCCGCCGTTTCAGATGGGCGCTTCCATCAAGCCGCAGGGCGGGATGAGCGCCGAGGCGCAAGCGAAGGCGAGGCGGTTGGCGACACAGAGCCTGATCGTCTACCGCGACAACGGATGTCCGCCGCCCGATCCTTCTGCGGCTGTTCTCGAGCGAGCGATGCGCTTCCTCGCGCGGGATGCGGGAGATGAGTACCTGCCATTGCTGAGGCACGAACTCGGTCTGCCACGGGATATGGGAGCGCCCGATTGGCATAAGAGCCAGACTGCACCGAACAGGGAGTTTCGTGTCGCTGTCATCGGTGCGGGATTGTCGGGCGTTGCCGCGGCGCATCGCCTCGCCCAGGCAGGTGTCGATTACACCGTGTTCGAGAAGAACCCCGATGTCGGCGGGGTCTGGTGGAGCAACAGCTATCCGGGCTGTCGCCTCGATACGCCCAACTTCGCCTACAGCTTCTCGTTTGCGCAGAAGCAGGACTGGCCCGAGCAATTCTCGCGGCAAATAGAGATCCAGAAATACATCGCCGATGTCGCGCGCGACACGTCGGTTCGCGACAACATCGAGTTCAATACCGAAGTCGTTTCGCTCGTTTACGATGAGGCGACCGCAACTTGGAGCTTGCGCACCCGCCGCGCCGACGGCGCGATCAGGGATCAGACCTTCAACGCGATCATCACCGCGGTTGGCCAGCTAAGCCGCCCGGCAATTCCCGACATTCCCGGGCTAGATCGCTTCAGGGGTGCCTGGTTTCACTCCGCCGAATGGCCGGCCGGATTTGATGTTGCCGGCAAGCGCGTCGCCGTCATTGGAACGGGAGCGAGCGCCTATCAGATCGTACCCTCGATAGTGAGCGAGGTTGCCGAGCTCAAGGTGTTCCAGCGCAATCCGCCGTGGATGCTACCGACCCCGAACTATCACGAGCTGATCAAGCCCGGCATGGCCTGGTTGCTTCATCACGTTCCTTATTACGGTCGCTGGTTCCGGTTCTGGCAGTTCTGGATCGCAGCCGAGGGGCGTCTGCCGCTTGTTGCTGTCGACCCCGGGTGGGATCATCCGATCTCCGTCGGGCGCGCCAACGAGAGCCTCCGCCTCGAATGCATGGCGCATCTGGAGGCGCAACTCGTCGACCGTCCGGATCTCCTGAAGAAGCTGACCCCGACCTATCCGCCGGGCGCCAAGCGAATGCTGCGAGACAATGGCGTCTGGACATCGGCTCTCAAGCAACCTCATGCGAGTCTGCTGGTCGACGGCATCACATCCATCACCGAAACAGGTGTCGAGACGCCGGACGGCACTTTGCATGAAGTTGACGTGATCGTATTCGCCACCGGCTTTCTCGCGTCGGACTATCTTGCGCCGATCAAGATCGTCGGGCGGGGCGGAAAGGATTTGCACGTGTGGTGGGGCGGCGACTGTCGCGCCTATCTCGGGATCACCGTTCCCGGCTTTCCCAACCTGTTCATGACGGGAGGCCCCAATACGGGAGTGGTCGTCAATGGCAGCGCGATCTTTTCGGCCGAGTGTGCCGTCGAGTACGCCCTTTCGGCGATCGGGCAACTGCTTGCGGGCGGGCATGCCGCGATGGACGTCCGGGACGCGCCGTTCCGGGCGTTCAACGAGCGCGTCGATGCCGGCAATCTGACGAAAGCCTGGGGCGTCGCCAAGACGACGAGCTGGTACAAGAACCAATTTGGAAGGGCCTCGCAGACCTGGCCGTTTTCGCTGCTGGAATATTGGCGCCTGACCGAGACCGCGGATCTTGCCGACTATGAGCTGCTGCCTGATTCCACGTTCAGGGCTGATGGCGGCGGGTGATCGCAACCTGGGCGGCCTGGGCATAGAGGCTCGAGATCAATTCGAGATAACTGCCCGCGGCCTCGGACTTCTCGGCCCAGCCATCCAGCGCTTCCAGCATCGGCGGCAGGGTTTCCGCCCGCAGGCTGGCATATGCTTCCGTCACGGAGCGGCCGCTCTCGGTGGCGCGATAGCGCGTCTCCTTGCGCGACGAAGAACCCGCCGTCTCGATGAGCCCGGCCCGCATCAGCTTGCGCGTGGTGTATTGTAGGTTCGGGACATCGACGCGGTTGAGCAACTGCCCGATCTCTGACAGCCGCTTTGGCTCGTCGCCATCCTGACCACGTTGAGCACGGCGACGTCATCGCCCGTGAGCGGCACGTCGCAGACGGCGGCAAGGCACGCAGACTTCCAGCGATAATAGGCCTGCGCCAGCCGCTCCAGCCCGAATTCGAATTCCGTCAGGCGTCGCTCGGTATCGGTGCGCGCGAGATGCCAGGATCCCGGCTGATCGGCCGTCGCCTGCGGCTTCAGCTTTGCCGCCCGGCCGTTTCGCTTCACCGCGATCTTCTGCGTCTTCTTCAAAAACGTCTCCTGCGTTCACGCGCCGCTCACGGCCTGGGCATGTCCTGCCCAATCTATGCCATTTACAAGTTGAATTCTTACCTTAAAAATTCAATTAAGAAAGCATGATGAAGTCGCTACGCCCAGGGCTGTTCGGAATGGGTCGGAGCGCGCAGGGAGAGAAGGCCGATACGATGGCGGGACAGTGGATCGACATCGCCGCGAAGGATGGCGGCAGCTTCAAGGGCTATCTCTCCGTTCCCGCTTCGGGCTCCGGTCCGGGCATCCTGCTGCTGCAGGAAATCTTCGGCATCAATGCCTCGATGCGTGCGGTGGCCGACTACTACGCGGAAGAAGGTTACGTCGTGCTCGCGCCGGATCTATTCTGGCGCATGGACCCCGGCGTCGAGCTCGGCTACAGCGAGGCGGATTTCGGCAAGGCGATGGGCTACTACCAGCGCTTCGATGTCGACCAGTCGATCAGGGATGCGGCCGACGCGCTGCAAGCTTTGCGCGCGCGTAGCGAATGCAAAGGCAAGGTCGGCGCGCTCGGCTTCTGCCTGGGCGGAAAGCTCGCCTATCTCGTCGCCGCGCGCACCGACGTCGATTGTGCCGTCAGCTATTACGGCGTCGGCATCGAGGCCGATCTCGGCGAGGCCGGCGACATCAAGGGGCCGATGGTCTTTCATTTTGCCGAGCTCGACCGCTTTGCGCCGGCGGAGGCGCGCGAACAGATCAAGGCGGCATTTGCGGCACGTCCCGACGTCGAATTCTATCTCTATCCCGGTTGCGATCACGCCTTCGCCGCGCCGGAGCGGGCGAGCTTCAACAAGCCCGCGACGCTGATGGCGCATACGCGTTCGATCGCGCTGTTCCGGAAAGTGTTAGGTCCCCGCTACGATCTCTCCGCGTTGTGGGACAGGCATACCGAACTTGAATTTGCGACGCGCTCGGCGGAAGAGACCATGAAGACCATGGTCGCCGAGCCCTATGTCAATCACATTCCGACCCTGACTGGCGGCGTCGGCTATCGCGATCTCTTGCGCTTCTACAAGAACCACTTCATCCCGAAGACGCCGCGGGACACCAAGTTGGTGCCGATCTCGCGCACCATCGGTGCCGATCGCGTCGTGGACGAGATGCTGTTCTGCTTCACCCACGATATCGAGATCGACTGGATGCTGCCCGGCATCCCGCCAACCGGCAAATATGTGGAGATCCCGCTGGTCGCGATCGTCCGCTTCCGCGGCGACAAGCTCTACAACGAGCATATCTATTGGGATCAGGCCTCGGTGCTGGTGCAGATCGGGCTGCTTGATCCTGCGAAGCTTCCGGTGGCGGGCGTCGAGATCGCGAAGAAGCTGGTCGATGAGGCATTGCCCTCGAACGCGCTGATGGCGCGCTGGGCCGAAAGCGCCCCGCAATGACCAGAACAGGAGAACGGCGCCCGCGAGAGGCGCCGTTCTCGCACATGATCCATATCGGTGAGGTGCCGCATGACCGAGACCATCAAGGGTTCTGTCGTTTTCATCACCGGCGCAACTGGCGCGATCGCGCAGGCGCTGATCGCCGAACTCAAGGCCCGCGGCGCGGCGAAGATCTATGCCGCGGCGCGCGATATCTCCGCGCTCGCGGTGTCCGATGACCTGCTGCCAATCAAGATGGATGTCGCCAGTGATGAGGACGTCGCGCGCGCCGCAAGCCGTGCGTCTGGCGTTACGCTCCTGATCAACAATGCGGGCGTCAACCACAACACCGCCTTCATGCTGGCGCCGGATCTGGCCTTCGCGCGCGACGAGATGGAGATCAACTACCTCGCGCCGCTACGGGTGACGCGGGCCTTCGCGCCGATTCTGATCAAGAACCGCGGCGCAGTGCTGAACCTTCTCACCATCCTGGCCCGCGTCAATCTGCCGTTCATGGGGTCTTATTGCGCATCCAAGGCGGCGGGACTGAGCATGACGCAGGGGCTGCGCGGCGATCTCGCACCAGAGGGCGTCCGCGTCGTCGCGGCGCTGCCCGGCGCGATCGACACTCGGATGACCGCGGTGCTCACGATCCCGAAAATGACCACGGCGGAGGCGGCGGCGGAAATCCTCGACGGCTTCGAGAGGGGCGAGGAGGAGATCTATGTCGGCGAGATGGCCCGTGGCCTCGCGCAAGGCCTGACCGAGGATCCGAAGGCAGTCGAGCGCCGACTGGCTTCGCCGGGCTGAAGCGGCATCAGTCGTTCTCTCTGATGTAGCAGATGATCGAAAGAAAGCGGATCGGCAGGGTCACCATTTCTTCCGGCCCGTGCGGCGCGTCGGCGTCGAAGAACAGGCTGTCGCCTGGTGTCATCGTGTAGCGCTTTTCGGCGTGGCGGTAGACCACCTTGCCTTCGAGCATGTAGAGAAACTCCATGCCGGAGTGCTGGAACAGCGGAAATACGTCCGACTCGTTCGTCAGCGTGATCATGTAGGGCTCGACCACGAGACGCGAGTTCTGGTCGCCGTTGTAACCGAGCAGGTGATACTGATGCCCGCTTCGCGTCCCGCGCCGCTCGATCGCGAGACCTTCGCCGGCCTTGACGAAGCTGACCGAACGCCGCTCTTCGTAGCGGCGAAAGAACGAACTGACGGGGACACTGAGCGCGCGCGCCAGCGCCTGCAGCGTCGTGAGCGAGGGTGAGGTCATGCCGTTCTCGATCTTCGACAGCATGCCAAGCGAGATGCCCGCCGCTTCCGCCAGATCGGAAATCTTGATGCCGAGCTTGTTGCGGAAGTTGCGGACCTCGCGCCCGATCGCGACTTCGAGAATGTTGTCGCGTGGCTCGCTCAGCGCGTGGGGATTCTGACTGCTGAGAACCTTCGCTGGATCAAGCGGCGCCTTGATGCCGTCAGAACGTTTCCAGTTGGCGACGTTCTCGGCCTCGCGTTTGGCAGCCGTCTTCGACGTTCGAGCCTTCGTCTGCGCCTTCACCATGCTGCGTCCTCCTCGCTTAGGACACTAGGCTTCCGGCGTCCGTTACGCTGCCTCCGAATTCCCCGGCAGAATCTGTGAGGCACGATAGCATGTAGGCCGATGAGGCGCTATCGGCCAGCACGTGATAGGTCAGTCGCTGCGCAATGTCCGCCCGCAGCACGATCGAACTGAGTCGGGCGACCGAAGTCTGCGCGATCGCAAGATCCTCGAAGCGGTGCGGCCTGAGGTCGACTGCACAGAGCTTGGCAAGCATCGCCGGCGCGCCATCGCCCTGGACAGCGAACCATGCATGGCTGTGGCGGCGGGGCATCGGATAGGTTCGTTCGCCATCCTCGATCCGCCATCCGTTTTCCAGGGGCGCGAAAGCATCTTCGTTTGCGTCCAGCGCGCCGAGGAGGACAATTTCGCTCGCGGCAAGCACCATGCAGAGGGCGCCGCCGGCTTGCCGGAACGCGCGGTTGGGTTTGTTCTCGACCACGATGCCTCGCTTCTGCATCGCCGGCAGCGTGCCGCGGCCCTTGAAACCGAGGCGGGGCAGTTCGGAGAGGTCGACGATGCCGAGCCGAGCAGAGACCATGTCACATCTCCTGTCGCTTGTGTTCGGGATCGTAGAACGGGGTCGGCACCACTTCGGCCTGCACCATGCGCCCGCCATCGACGCGAATCTGGAACCGCGCGCCGACAGCATTCTTCCCGGCGGGCAGGTAGGCGAGACCGATCACCTTGTTCAAAGTCGGCGACAGCGCCACAGACGTGACGCGGCCGGCGATATCGCCGTTCTCGATCACCAGGTGATTCTCCTTCGGCATGTCGGCCGTCGCTGCCACGGTGAAGCCGGTCAGCACGCGCCGTGCACCCTTGGCGATCTGCATGTCGACGGAACGCTTGCCGAGATAGGCCGGCTTGGTCTTCGACAAGGCCCACGTCATGCCGGCTTCGGCCGGGTGAGTGAGACCGTCGGTGTCCTGGCCGACGATGATGTGCCCTTTCTCCAGCCGCAGCACGCGCTGGGCCTCCACGCCGAAGGGCTTGATGCCGAATGATTTGCCGGCCTCCATCAGTCGATCCCACAGCCTGGCGCCGAAGGCTGACGGACAACGGATCTCGTATCCGAGTTCGCCGACGAAGCCGACGCGCAGCACGCGCACGGGAATGCCGGCGAGATGTCCGGTGCGAACGCCGAGATAGGGGAATGCGGCGGTCGAGAAGTCGATGTCGCTTTCGAGCTGTTCGATCACGCTACGTGCGCGGGGACCGGCAATGTTGATGCCCGCGTAGGCCGCCGTGACCGCGGCGATATCGACGTCCAGACGCCACTGTTGGTTCCAGAAGCTCATCAGCCGGTAGACCTGATCGGCCGCGCCGGTCGTGGCGGTGACGTAGAAGTGCTGTTGGTGCAGCCGGCAGGCGACACCGTCATCGATGATGACGCCGGTCTCGTCGGTCAAAAGGGTGTAGCGGGCCCGGCCGACGGGCTGGTTCAGGTAGTTGAACGTGTAGATGCGATCGAGGAAGGCCGCGGCATCGGGGCCGCGGATATCGAAGCCGCCGAGCGTCGAGACGTCAATGAGGCCGACATTGTCACGAACGGCTTTCACCTCGGCGGTGATCACAGCCGCGCTGTTGCCCTTCGGTCCGTAATAGGCGGGACGCAGCCACAGTCCGGCCGGCATCATCTGTGCGCCGAGCGCAAGATGCCGGTCGTGCATCGCCGTCAGCCGCGTCGGCTCGAACCCGCGCCCGGCGAGGTGGCCGAATTTTTCCGGCACCAGCGGCGGACGAAACGTCGTGGTGCCGACCGCCTCGACCTTGCGCTTCGTCTCACGCGCAACCAGGCGGATGGTGTTGAGATTGGCGTGGCGCCCCTGGCTCGGACCGAGGCCCGCGGTCGAATAGCGTTTGACGAGCTGGATATCGTCGTAGCCGTCATGCACGGAATCGACGATGTCGCGTGTGCGCAGGTCCTCGTCGAAATCGATGAAGTCCTTGCCGTGCGCGGCTTCGGTGATCGGCCACGGGTGCGTGACGTCGCTTGCTGTTGCATCCGCGACCGGCGCTGGCGGCGCCGCGCCTTGCCCGAGCGCTGCCTTCGCTGCTGCTTGCCCCACGCTTGTCCCGTGCGCACAGGCGAGATCATCCGACCATGCGCCGGCAACCGAGCCCGCAAGGCTGACGCCCGGCGGCAGGTCCGCCGCGCGATGCATGGCGATCGACGGATCGTAGGCGACCTTCGCACCGGTGTGGCAGGCGAGGTTGATGGCCGGCGTGTAGCCCGCGCTCATCAGGACGAGATCGCAACCGATCCATTCCGGCGGACCGCGCCTGTCCCGGTCGATGATCGAAGCGGCTGCGACAGCCTCGACACGCCGGCGGCCACGGGCCTCGATCAGTGTCGAACCGGGGATGATGCGGATACCCCGGGCTCTCGCGGCCGCGCCGGCGCCATCCTCGACATTGTTTCTGAGGTCGACGACGGCCGCGACGGCGATGCCGGCATCGAGAAGGTCAAGCGCGGCGTCGTAGCCGAACCGGTTGGCCGTGGCAACGACGGCGCGAGTGCCGGGCTTGACGCCATAGAGCCGCATCAAGCGCTGGGCCGCATCGGCGAACATGATGCCGGGCAGGTCGTTGGCGGCGAACACGATCGGCTGGTCATAGCCACCGGTTGCGAGCACCGTCTGGCTGGTGCGGATCTTGTAAAGGCGATTGTCTTTCAGGGCTAACGCCCAATTGTCGGCGAACAGGCCGCTCACCGTCGTGTCGGTCATGACGCGCAGGTTCGGCAGCGCCTCTGCGCGCGACGACAGCTCGAGCCGTCTGGTCTCTGCGTTTGGGCGGCTGCCATTGATTCTTCCGTACAACAGCGATCCGCCGACAACAGGCCATTCGTCGATCAGCAGCGTTTCAGCGCCGGCTTCGGCTGCGGCGATGGCCGCACACAAGCCGGCCGGTCCGCCGCCCACGACAAGGATGTCACTAAATAGATATTGCTTGTCGAAATAGCCGTGCGGCGCCTTCGGATCGAGCGATCCAAGGCCGGCCAGCGCGCGGATCGGCTTCTCGAAAAAACGCCAGGCCCCGTGGGGGCGAAAGAATGTCTTGTAGTAGAAGCCGACCGGGAGAAAGCGCGAGAACAGGCCGAGCAAGGCCAGCCAGTCCCGATCGAGCGTGCCGAAGCGATTGATCGACGTTACGGCTATTCCTTCCGCGATCCTGTGGCGGTCGCCGCGGACGTTGGGTTCGGGCCCGACCTGAACCAGGCTGTTGGAATCGTGCCCGGCCATCGTCAGCGCGCCGCGTGGGCGGTGATATTTGAAGGAGCGCGACAGCACGTGTCGCCCCGAAGCCATCAGTGCGCTGGCGATGACGTCCCCGGAAAATCCCTGGAAGCGAATGCCGTCGAAGCTGAACGTGACCGGACGCTCGCGGTCGAGCAACAAGCCCCATGGACCGGCCGGCAGTCTGAGTTGGTTTGCCGTCATGGTGCGTGATCCGCAAAGTATTCGGCCGGGCTCTTGGTCCAGAGGATCTCATCGGTCAGCCGGTTGCGGCGGGCGATGAACCAGTTGTTGCTGGGTGCGTGAACCCACCATTCGTCGACCTCGCCGGCGAGGTTGTCCTCGATGAAGAGATAGTCGGTCCATTCCCGGTCGGTGCATGACGGATCCGGCGTGCGCTTGACATCGCCGATCCAGACGAACTCCTGGATGTTGCGCGGGCCGTTGAGCGGACAGTTCATGATTTTCATGGCGGCAACGTCAGTGACCGACCGAGGCGGCGCCTTTTTCGCCGACCAGGTCGAAGCTGTGAAAGCGATCGAGTGCGAAGGGTTTCAGAAGGTCCGGCTGGCGGCCGGTGGCGACGCATTCGGCCATCCGGAAGCCGCACACCGGCGTCGCCTTGAAGCCCCAGGTGCCCCAGCCGGAATCGACGTAGTAGCCGCGGATCGGCGTCAGTCCCATGATGGGTGAGAAGTCCGGCGTCATGTCGGCAAGGCCGGCCCATTGCCGCAGCACGCGCAGCTCGGCCATGAAGGGAAACAGCTCGAGCATGTGCGCCATCAACCCTTCCTTGAAGTCGAGCGTGGAGCGCGCCGAATAGAGCCCGTAAGGATCGGTCGCGCCGCCCATCACCATCTCGCCGCGCGCGCTTTGCGAGATGTAGACATGCAGCGAGCCCGATACGACGATCTGGTCGAGGATCGGCTTCACCGGCTCGGACACGCAGGCCTGCAGCGGAATCGTCTTGATCGGCAGCCGAAAACCGGCAAGTGCAGAGACCCTGCTGGAAGAGCCGGCGACCGCCTGCATGACCTTGCCGGCGTAGATCGTGCCGCGGGTGGTCTCGACACCGACGGCGCGGTCGCCTTCCTTCAGGATGCCGGTGACCTCGGTGCCGGGATGGACCTCGACGCCGCGCGCCATTGCGCCCTTGGCGTAGCCCCACGCCACCGCATCATGCCGCGCCAATGCTCCCGGAGGATGATAGAGCGCGCCGAGGATGGGATAGCGAACCTTGTCCGACACGTTCATGACCGGACAGAGCCGCGCCACCTCGTCGGCATCGATCACCTCGGAATCAACGCCGAGATGCTTGTTGACCTCGGCGCGCCAGCGCGCCGTGCGCATCGCGGCATCGGTATGCGCGAGCGTGAAGTGGCCGCGCTCCGAATACATGATGTTGATGTCGAGCTCTTCGGAAAGGCCGCGAAACAGCTCGACCGATTCCTTGTAGAAGGCGACGCCCTCCGGGGTCAGATAGTTGGCGCGAATGATCGTGGTGTTGCGCGCGGTATTGCCGCCGCCCATCCAGGCCTTGTCGAGCACGGCAATGTTGGTGATGCCGTGACGGCTCGCGAGATAATAGGCGGTTGCCAGGCCATGGCCGCCGGCGCCGATGATGACGATGTCGTAATTCCTCTTCAGCTCCGGATGCCAGCGGAACTGCGGCGCGTCCCGATGTCTCGGATTCAGGCCGTATTTCAACAGTGCGAAAGGCAAGCGTGCCTCCGTTAGGCGTTGCGACGGCTGCTTGGTCCGTTGCATCGGCGCGCGAGAGGATGCCCGACGCAGGTCAGTTTCACAATAGGAAACTTAATTTATTGATGTTGAAATTAGCCAAAAGCCTTGCTAGGAATCCGGCACCGTCGCGTTCGGTCCGGAAGCAGGGTGAAATTCGATGTGCGGGATTGTCGGCCTTTTCATCAAGGACAAGGCACTCGAGCCACAGCTCGGCAAGCTGCTTGCTGGCATGCTGGCGACGATGTGCGACCGCGGCCCTGACAGCGCAGGCTTCGCCGTCTACGGATCCGATGAGTCCGGGTCTCGCAAGATCACCGTGCAGTCGCCGGATCCTGCGCTGTTCAGCGGTCTTGACGCCGCACTGGGCGACGCACTCGGCGCCAAGCTGCAGATGACCGTCAGGGATACGCATGCGGTGCTTCGCCTGGAAGCTGCGCAGGCGGATCAGGCGAAGCAATTGCTGCGCGAAAACTATCCGCACTTGCGGGTGATGGGCGTCGGCGAGCGCATCGAGATCTACAAGGAGGTCGGCTATCCCACCGGCGTCGCCGAGCGCTTCGGTCTTGCATCGATGAGCGGCAGCCATGGCATCGGGCATACGCGGATGGCGACGGAATCAGCGGTGACGACGATGGGCGCGCATCCGTTCTCGACCGGCAGCGATCAATGCCTGGTGCATAATGGTTCGCTGTCCAACCACAACAATCTGCGCCGCGAGCTCAAGCATGGGGGCATGACCTTCGAGACCGAGAACGATACCGAAGTCGCTGCAGCCTATCTGACGGCGCAGATGGACAGCGGCCTCAGCCTTGGCGATGCCTTGCAGAAGAGCCTCGACGATCTCGATGGCTTCTACACCTTTGTCGTCGGCACCCGCGACGGTTTCGGCGTACTGCGCGATCCGATCGCCTGCAAGCCCGCTGTGCTGGCCGAGACGGATCAATATGTCGCCTTCGGTTCGGAATACCGGGCCCTCGTGGGATTGCCTGACATCGACGGCGCGAAAGTCTGGGAGCCGGAGCCTGCCACCGTGTATTTCTGGGGACGTTGATCATGCCGACCGTGGATCTCGCGGCGACCGAACTGCGTGCGCTCAATCAGGCGCTGCATGAATTGAGCGACGGCACCAACGAGAGCCGGTGGGAGATCGTCAACCCGCGCGGCTCGCATGCGGTCGCGGTCGGCGTCAACGCGCCGGTGGAGATCGATATCCGCGGGAGCCTCGGCTACTATTGCGCCGGCATGAACCGGCGGGCGAAAATCACCGTTCATGGTTCGGTGGGGCCTGGCGTGGCCGAGAACATGATGTCCGGCGAAGTCGTCGTCAAAGGCGATGCCAGCCAATATGCGGGCGCGACAGGCCAGGGCGGCCTGCTCGTGATCGAAGGCAACGCATCGTCCCGTTGCGGCATCTCGATGAAGGGCATCGATATCGTCGTGCGCGGCAATATCGGCCACATGTCCGCATTCATGGCCCAGGCCGGCCATCTCGTCGTCTGCGGCAATGCCGGTGATGCGCTCGGCGATTCGATCTATGAGGCAAAGCTGTTCGTGCGTGGCTCGGTGAAGAGCCTCGGCGCCGACTGCATCGAAAAGCCGATGCGGCCGGAACATATTGAGGTGGTTGCAAAATTGCTTGACCGCGCCGGCATCACCGACATCAAGGCGCAGGAATTCAGGCGCTATGGCTCGGCGCGCAAGCTCTACAATTTCAATATCGATCATGCGGATGCCTATGGCTAGCCGTTGAATCCCCACATCTCCATTCATGGTCAATCGCGCGGCACCGCATGTCCTATACAAATCCTCCGACCGTTCCCCGCAAATCGCACACTTTCGACGACTATACCTTGTCGGAGATCCGTCGTGCCGCCACGACCGGCATCTATGACATCCGCGGTGCGGGCGCGAAGCGGAAAGTGCCGCATTTCGATGACCTGCTGTTTTTGGGCGCATCGATGTCGCGCTATCCGCTGGAGGGCTATCGTGAGCGGTGCGATACCGATGTGGTTCTCGGTTCGCGCCATGCGAAGAAGCCGCTGCATCTCAAGATTCCGATCACGATCGCCGGCATGAGTTTTGGTTCGCTCTCGGCCAACGCCAAGGAGGCGCTGGGCCGCGGCGCGACGATCGCGGGCACCTCGACCACCACCGGCGACGGCGGCATGTCGCCCGAGGAGCGCGGCCAGTCCAAGACGCTGGTCTATCAATATCTGCCCTCGCGCTACGGCATGAATCCGGAGGATCTGCTGAAAGCAGACGCGATCGAGATCGTGATCGGGCAGGGCGCAAAGCCCGGTGGCGGCGGCATGCTGCTGGGGCAGAAGATCACCGATCGGGTCGCGGCGATGCGAACCCTGCCGAAGGGCATCGATCAGCGCTCCGCGTCGCGGCATCCGGACTGGACCGGGCCCGACGATCTCGAAATCAAGATCCTCGAGCTGCGGGAAATCACCGACTGGCAGAAGCCGATCTTCGTCAAGGTCGGCGGCGCCCGCCCATATTATGACGTCGCGCTGGCAGTGAAGTCGGGCGCCGACGTGATCGTCGTCGATGGCATGCAGGGCGGCACCGCGGCGACGCAGGAAGTCTTCATCGAGAATGTCGGCATGCCGACGCTGGCCTGCATCCGCCCCGCGGTGCAGGCGCTGCAGGATCTCGGCATGCATCGCAAGGTGCAGCTCATCATCTCCGGCGGCATCCGCAATGGCGGTGATGTGGCCAAGGCGCTCGCGCTCGGCGCCGACGCGGTTTCGATCGGGACCGCGGCGCTGGTCGCGCTCGGCGACAACGATCCCACTCACGAGGCTGAGTACGAGAAGCTCGGCACCACCGCCGGCGCGTATGACGACTGGCATGAGGGCAAGGACCCCGCCGGCATCACCACGCAGGACCCTGAATTGATGGCGCGGCTCGATCCGGTTCTCGCCGGTCGTCGCCTCGCCAACTACCTGAAAGTTATGACCCTGGAGGCACAGACAATCGCCCGTGCCTGCGGACATAACCACCTGCACAATCTGGAGCCGGAGGATTTGTGCGCTCTAACCGTTGAAGCCGCCGCGATGGCACGCGTGCCACTCGCCGGGACCGATTGGATCCCGGGTCGCGACCGGCTTTAGCGGGTTCTCGTCAACCGCCAATGAAAGAGAAAGCGTCGTGTCCCAGGATCTGGCTTCCCTCGCGAAAGACCGAGGCATTCGCTATTTCATGATCTCGTTCACGGACCTGTTTGGCGTGCAGCGCGCCAAGCTGGTCCCGGCGTCCGCCATTGCGGACATGCAGAAGGACGGCGCGGGGTTTGCGGGCTTTGCGACCTGGCTCGATATGACACCGGCACATCCGGACCTGTTTGCGATGCCGGATGCGACCGCAGTGGTGCAATTGCCCTGGCGCAAGGATGTGGCGTGGGTGCCGGCGGACTGCGTGATGGACGAAAAGCTGGTGTTGCAGGCCCCGCGCACGATCCTGAAGAATATCGTTGCCAACGCTGCCGCGCGGGGATTGCGGGTCAGGACCGGTGTGGAAGCCGAGTTCTTCCTGATCGAGCCCGACGGCGCGGGCATCTCCGACGCAAAGGACAATGCCAGCAAGCCCTGTTACGACCAGCAGGCCCTGATGCGCCGTTACGACGTGATCGCCGAGATCTGCGACTACATGCAGGAACTCGGCTGGCATCCCTATCAAAATGACCACGAGGATGCGAACGGCCAGTTCGAGATGAACTGGGCGTTCGATGATGCGCTCATCACCGCGGACCGGCATTCTTTCTTCAAGTTCATGGTGCGCTCGATCGCGGAGAAGCACGGCCTGCGCGCAACCTTCATGCCGAAGCCGTTCCCGAATCTCACCGGCTCCGGCTGCCATGTTCACGTCTCGGTCTGGGACGAGGCAGGCAATAAGAACCAGTTTCATGATGACGACGATGAGATGGGCCTGTCGAAACAGGGCTATCACTTCCTCGGCGGAATCATGAGGCACGCCGAAGCCATCGCGGCCATCACCAATCCGACCGTGAACAGCTACAAGCGGATCAATGCGCCGCGCACGATTTCGGGGGCGACCTGGTCGCCGAATACGGTGACCTGGACCGGCAACAACCGCACCCACATGGTTCGCGTTCCAGGCAAGGGCCGTTTCGAGTTGCGGTTGGCGGATGGTGCAGCAAATCCGTATCTGCTGCAGGCGGTCATTATCGCTGTCGGCCTCGATGGCATTGAATCGAAGGCGGATCCGGGCAAGCGCCTCGACATCGATATGTACGCGCTCGGCCATACCGTGAAGGACGCGCCGAGGCTTCCGCTCAACCTGCTCGATGCGCTCCGAGCTTTCGACAAGGACGTGAGCCTCAAGACCGCGCTCGGAGCGGAGTTTTCGGAAGCCTATGTCAACCTGAAGCAGCAGGAATGGAACAGCTATACCGCGCACTTTACCCAATGGGAGCGCGACGCGACGCTCGATATCTGAACCAGTTCAGCCGCTGTCGCGCAGCACCAGCTCGAAGCCGAGATCGATGCGGCGTTCGCCGCCGCGCTCGAGCGTCAGTGTCGCCGCGGTGCGGCCGATCGCATCGCCGTGGACACTGATGGTGCTGAGGCTTGGCGAGATCAGCCGGCCCATCTCGAGATCACCGAGGCCGATGACCGCGACCGGCTGTGCCGAGGCCGGGCCGTCGCGCAACAGTCCGGCCTTGCGCAGGCCAGCCATGAAGCCGATCGCATGGGCGTCGTTGGCGGCGAACACGGCATCGACGCCGGGCAGGTTCGCATGCGCGGCGACGCTGCCCGACGCGTTGCGTTCGAGGATCAGCCGCCGCGGCGGCCGCAACCCGGATGCCAACGCGTGGTCGTGGAAGCCGAGCCATCGCCGCGTGCCACGCGGGTCGTCGCCGCCGATGAAGGCGAGGTGCTGACGGCCCTGTGCGATGAAGTGGCGTGCGACGGCGACACCGGCTTCGTAATTGTCGAATCCGGCAACGGCATCGATCGGATCGATCGGCAGCTCCCAGGTCTCGACGATCGGAATACGCGCGTGACGCAGCAGGCGCTTGCCATCCTCGGTCGCCGGCGAGCCGACCATGATGATCGCTTCCGGCCGCCGCGACAGTAGCGCCGCGAGCATGCGGTCCTCGCGCGCAGCGTCGTAGCGCGACTGTGCGAGGATCACGGAATAGCCGAGCGGCTCAAGCTTGTCGGAAAGGCCCTGCACCGTGTCGGCAAAGATCGAGTTCGCGATCGTCGGCACCAGGACACCGACCGAATTGGTCTTCGCGCTCGCCAGCGCTCCCGCGACCAGATTGGGCACATAGCCGAGTTCCCGCATCGCCTTCTCGACCCTGGCGCGGGTCTCCGGCGCGACCAGGTCCGGCAATCGGACCACCCGGCTCACGGTGATCGATGAGACGCCGGCGCGTTTGGCCACTGCCGACAGCGTCGGGGCGAGCTGGCTGGAACTGGTTTCGGTGTCGGTCATTCGGAACTCATGATGACGGCGAATCTGCACGATTCCGGATTGCGTATCCACTGTGACAGCGCTAGCATTGCTTATGATAGCGCTGTCATCAGAAATGATAGCGCTAGCATAATAACGGAGGAACCGCTGCATGATTTCGGACGAAATGGCCCAAGCCTACCGGCGCGACGGGGTGATCGTCGTCCCCGAGGTGCTCGACAAGGATACTCTGGCGCGGGTTCGCACGGTGCTGGCCGAACTGGTCGCCGGCGCGTCCAATGTGACCGAGCATACCGACGTCTATGACCTCGAACCCGGCCACACCCCGGACAATCCGCGAGTCCGCCGCATCAAGGCGCCGCACAAGGTGCACCCGATCTTCGATCAGATCGTGCGCAGCGACCCCGTCATCTCCATCCTCACCAAGCTGATCGGACCCGGCCTGCGCCTGCACGGCTCCAAGCTCAACATGAAGTCCGCGCAGTACGGATCCCCGGTCGAGTGGCACCAGGACTGGGCGTTCTATCCCCACACCAATGACGACATCCTTGCGATCGGCGTGCTGCTCGACGATTGCGATCTGGAGAACGGTCCCATGCTGGTGACGCCCGGATCGCATGTCGGCGACACCATGTGGAATCACCACGGCGAGGACGGCTGCTTCGCCGGTCTGATCGATCCAGACCTGATTCAGGACGAGATCAAGCGCGCGGTGCCCTGCATCGGCAAGGCGGGCAGCATGTCGTTCCATCACGTGCGCGCGCTGCACGGCTCGGCGACCAACACGTCGAACCGCCCGCGCAACCTGCTGCTCTATGAAGTCGCGGCAAGCGACGCCTGGCCGCTGGCGGGTGTGAAGGATTTTGCCGAGTTCGACAGCCGTCTGCTCGCCGGCGGTTCGGTGATCGCGCCGCGCATGACCAGCGTTCCGGTGCGCATGCCGCTGCCGCCGCCCAAGCGCCAGGGCTCGATCTACGAAACGCAGTCGGCGTCGAAGAAGACCTACTTCACGCGCGCAGCCTAGAGAATTCAGACGAAGCCCGCGGGGAGCAAGACCCGCGGGCTTCGCGCTTGTGACGATCAGATAAACAAACCAACAGGGATGGAAACCCATGACCGAGCTCAAGGCCGGCGACGCCGGCCAATCGCGTTTACGTGTGATCCTTGCTGCGAGCGTCGGCTCCGCGCTCGAATGGTATGACTTCTTCCTCTACGGCACCGCGGCCGCACTGGTGTTCGGCGAGCTGTTCTTCCCGAAGAGCGATCCCGTCGTCGGAACGCTGCTGGCGTTCCTGACCTTCGGCGTCGGCTTCGTGGTGCGCCCGTTGGGCGGCATCCTGTTCGGTATCATGGGCGATCGTTATGGCCGCAAGCCGGTCCTGGTCGCAACGCTTCTGATGATCGGCGTCGGCACCACCGCGATCGGCCTGTTGCCGACCTATGCGCAGATCGGGATCTGGGCACCTCTGCTGCTTGTCGCAATGCGCGTGGTTCAGGGCCTCGGCGCCGGTGCCGAATATGGCGGCGCGGTGATCTATCTCGTGGAGAACGCACCGCGCCGGCATCGCGGCTTTTGGGGTGGCTTCGCGCCGCTCGGCGTGTCGGTTGGCAATCTGCTTGCCGCCGGCGCCTTCGCGCTTGTGACCATGTTGCCACGCGAGGCGATGATGAGCTGGGGCTGGCGCCTGCCGTTCCTGGCAAGCTTCCTGTTGATCGTCGTCGGCATCTTCGTCCGCATGCGCGTGGCGGAAACGCCCGTTTACACCGAGGCGGTCGTCGCGCGCGGCAAGATCGAGCGCAACCCGGCGATGGAGGCGTTGCGCCAGCATCCGCGCAACTTCCTGGTCGTGCTCGGCGCGCGGATGGCCGAGAACGGGCTCGGCTATTTCTTCCCCGTGTTCGGCCTCAGCTACGTCATCACCACGGTGGGCGTACCGAGATCGGAAGCGCTGAGCGCGCTGATGCTCGCATTCACCATCGAGCTGTTCGCGATCCTCGGCTTTGCGGCGCTGTCGGATCGCATCGGACGGCGGCCGGTCTATCTGTTCGGCGCGTTGGCGGGCGTGGCGTTGGCTTTCCCGTTCTTCTGGATGGTCGGGACCAAGGAGTGGATCTGGATCGCGATCGCGTTCATCCTGGCCCGGGCGGTGGTGACGGCCGCGATGTTCGGACCGCAGGCTGCCTACTTCGCCGAGCTGTTCCCGCCGCAGCGTCGCTTTGCCGGATTCGCGTTTGCGCGCGAGCTCGGCTCGCTGCTCGCAGGCGGTCCGGCGCCGTTCGTCGCAACGGCACTGGTTGCCGCCTACGGCAGTTGGTGGCCCGTCGCCTGCTACGCGATGTTCCTGTCGCTGTGTACGGTGATCGCGGTCTGGATCGGGCCCGAGACCTATCGGGAGGATATCGCCGCGGACGAGCCCGTCGTGCAGCACGACTTACCCGTGGCAATGCCGCAGCGGGCCTGAGGGCGGCGCAGCCCCTCCGCGCCCAGTCGCCGCTCCGATTCATGGAGCGGCGATTGGCCGATGCGATGCCTTTCACAGCGCCGTTGCTACGACGGCAACGGTTTGCCGGTCTGTTCATTGACGATGTACTCGGCGTACCAGTCAGGCCAGTTCGCATCGTGCTCGCCGCCGTTCCGCTTCTCGTGCTCGCCATGCGCGGCCGCCGCGCGGCGGAGTGCGCTCGCGAGTTCGCTCGGCGAGGTGAACATCGTGCCGTCCGTGTCCACGCGGCCCGGCAATCGCGCGGTGATCTCCTGGAGCAGCCAGCCGTTGCCGTCCGGATCGCTGAACGAGGCAAACGACTGATAGCTG
The DNA here is from genome assembly GCF_020194175.1 of Bradyrhizobium sp. BRP22. Taxonomy (GTDB): domain Bacteria; phylum Pseudomonadota; class Alphaproteobacteria; order Rhizobiales; family Xanthobacteraceae; genus Bradyrhizobium. The sequence goes on from NZ_JADYVX010000003.1 coordinate 188,055, forward strand.
CGATGTTCGGGATCGACGCCGCCGACCCGCAGCCGGCCAAACAAATAGGGTTCGTCCCTGCCATTGTGTTCGTCACCGCCGCCGTGGAACACTTCGCTGACCTTGACGCCGCGACTGAGCAGATCGCCGCGGGCGGCCTCGATGTCGGAGACGATCAGGTACAGGCCCTGTGCGGAGCCGGGCGCTGCCGGGGTGACGTTCTTGCCGAAGATGACCGAGGAGGGCGAGCCAGGCGGCGTGAACTGGATCACACGCCACTCGCCAGCGGCGAAATCGGCATCGAGTCTCCATCCGAGCTTTGCGTAGAACTGTTTCGCGCGATCGACATCTGAAACCGGGATGACGACGATCTCGAGCTTCATGTCGACCCGCGCCTTCGAGCCTTCGACTGCTGCTGCCATGCTTCTCTCCCTGATGTTGATCGTTGATCGGCGAGCACGTTGCCCGTGCCCCTCTTGATTTTATATCGATTGCCGCAGGCACTGCCGTGTGAGGTGGGCCTGCCATCGGTTCCCTTCTCACGCACTTTCACGATCTTTTTATAGCCGCATCGGGACCTATGGGATGCGGATTTCTGCCGCGATCACAATGTATTTGAGATGATTGCCGTCATCTAACGGGAATTGCCTCTGGGATTGGCTTGGAGCCGCATATGGGTGAAGTCGTTCGATTTGTTCCAAAGTCTGAGCTGGAACGGGCTCGGCTTATCCGCGAAGCGCGCGCCATCTACGACGCCATATTCCCGGCGACCGATGACGCCAGCTCACCACGGCACGACGAAACGCCGCAGGATCAGGGGTGAGCTCACGTTCAAGGCGGCCGCTCCTCGCATCCACTGAGCGCTTGGCCGGCCTCAATTGAAAGCTGTTTTGGCGCCGAAAGCGATCGGCGTCTTTATGTTCGACGTATCCCCCGGCCGACCGCCATAAGATCCGCTACTCCAGCAGCGGGAATTTCCTCGGCACGTTGCAGGCCTTGGGTCATCCTGGCCGAGCCATGTAGTGGTCCCAGCGCGCTCGGATCGCGCGTGGCAAATGCACCAAGCGCGCCCGAACCACCAAACACCGATGCCCATCGATCCCCCTTGAGTTCGATCGTCGACTGAGTGTAAAGGAGTGCCAGAAAAATAGAACAGCGTTCTATTGTGCAGAACGATGCGGGAGGAAATTAGCGTGAACCCTGATGCGGGATCGACCGACCGGCAATCTGTCCCGTTCGACAATCAGGTGGTCGAAGCGTTCAGGACCATTCCAGAATTGCTGTCGCGTGATGAGAAGCTGATCAGCCGCGGCCGGTTGCTCGACGTGGAGTGCCTGCTCGGGCCCACGGTGCAGCCCTTTCATGTGACCATTCAGGGCGGGCGCATCCTCGATATGACCCCCGCGCCGGTGTTGATGCGGTCGTGGCGCTTCGCCTATCGCGCGACGCCGGCCGCGTTCCGCGCCTATTGGCAGGCGATGCCGCCGCCCGGCCGGCACGATCTGCTCGCGCTCACCAAGCGCGGGGAGGCGACGCTGGAAGGCGATCTGCATCCCTTCATGGCGCATCTGCAGTACTTCAAGGATCTCCTGGCGCTGCCGCGTCGCAGCGGTCTTTTGGGCGCATCATGAGTGGCTTTGTTGAACCGATCGTTGGCCGCTACGTTCACGTCGAGATCGATGGCGAGATCAACCGCATCTATTTCGAGGAGAATGGCACCGGCATTCCCCTGGTATGCCTGCACACCGCCGGCTCCGATGCGCGGCAGTGGCGCCATTTGCTTGTTGACGAAGAGTTCACCAGGCAGTTTCGCATCATCACGTTCGACATGCCCTGGCACGGCAAGTCGAACCCGCCCGACAGCCAGTATGGCAACGAGTACAGGCTGACGACGGCGACCTACACGGCCACGATCCGCGCGTTTTGCAGCGCCTTGAGGCTCGATCGGCCGGTGGTGATGGGCTGCTCGATCGGGGGACGCATCGTCCTCAATCTGGCGATATCGCATGCCAGCGAGTTTCGCGCGCTGATCGGACTCGAGGCCGCCGACTTCCAGCAGCCCTGGTACGACACGGCCTGGCTGAACCGGCCCGATGTCCATGGCGGCGAAGTGTGCGCCGCGCTGGTCTCCGGCCTGATCGCGCCGAACGGACCAGTGGTGGCGCGCGACGAGACTCTTTGGGGCTACAAGCAAGGCGGTCCCGGCATCTTCAAGGGCGATCTCTATTTCTACCGGGTTGACGGCGATCTGCGCGGCCGCGTCGGCCAAATCGATGTGCGCCAATGCCCGCTCTATCTCTTGACCGGTGAATACGATTTTTCCTGCACGCCGGAGGACACGCTGCGCACGGCCGCGAGCATTCCCGGCGCCAGGGCCAAGATCATGGAACGGCTAGGCCATTTCCCGATGAGCGAGAATCCAGCTCAATTCCGCGCCTATATCGCTCCAGTGCTGCAGGACATCCTGAACAGACAGAATACTTGAATTAGATAGGGAGGCGTATTGATGAAGTTGTGTTGGATGGTCGCGGCCGCGCTTGTTGCGCAGGTGAGTGTCGCGTCGGCAGCCGATAATGTGATTCGGATCGGTGTGCTCAACGATCAATCCGGCGTGTTCGCCGACAATGGCGGCCGCGGCTCGGTGGCAGCGGCAAAGCTCGCGGCGGAGGATTTCGGCAACGAAATCCTCGGCAAGAAGATCGAGATCATCTCCGCCGATCACCAGAACAAGCCGGACATTGCCTCCGCCACCGCGCGCAAATGGTTCGACAACGAAGGTGTCGACATGATCGCCGATGGCGCCGCATCCTCCGCGGGCTTTGCCATCCTCGAAGTCGCGCGGCAGAAGAACAAGATCTTCGTCATCTCCGGCCCCGGCTCGTCCGACTTCACTGGAAAGTCCTGCTCGCCGGTCAGCTTTCACTTCAACTACGACACCTATGCGCTGTCGAAGCTGACCAGCGATGCGATCACGCGCGCCGGCAGCAAGACCTGGTACTTCGTCACGGCCGACTATGCGTTCGGCCATGCATTGCAGCGTGACGCCACGAAGTTCATCGAGGCCGCCGGCGGCAAGGTGATCGGTTCGGCCGCACATCCACTGGGCACCGCGGATTTCGCCTCGTTTCTGCTGCAGGCGCAGGGATCCAAGGCCGATGTGGTCGGGCTCGCCACCTCGGGCGCGGATGTGCAGACCGCGATCAAGCAGGCCGGCGAGTTCGGCATCGTCGAGGGCGGGCAGAAGCTGGCCGGTCTTCTTGTCTTCATTACCGACGTCAACTCGCTCGGACTCAAGGCGACGCAGGGCCTGCAGGTGACGACCTCCTTCTACTGGGATCTCAATGACGAGACCCGCGCCTGGTCGAAGCGCTATGCGGCGCTGATGGATGGCAAGGTCGCGAGCATGGTCCAGGCCGGCGTCTATAGCGGCGTCCACCACTATCTCGCCGCGGTCAAGGCAGCCGGCACGACGGATACGACCGCCGTCGCCGCCAAGATGCACGAGATGAAGGTCAGCGACATGTACAACAAGGATGTCACGGTCCGCCCCGATGGACGGGTGCTGCACACCATGTATCTCGTGCAGGTGAAGAAGCCGGACGAATCGAAGTACAAATACGATTACTACAGGATCGTCAGCTCCAGGCCCGGCGAAGAGGTGTTCCGGCCGATGAACGAAGGCGGCTGTCCGCTGGTCAAGTGAAGATATCGAGACGGGCGGGCGCTCGCATCAGGCGCCGCCGCAAAGCGTGAGGAGAATGCCGGCATGGCACAGACAATCGGATTTATCGGTCTTGGCGTCATGGGCGAGCCGATCTGCCGCAATCTGGTGCGCAAAAGCGGACGAAAGGTGCTGGCATTTGATCTTTCGGCGGAGCCGCTGGCGCGGATCGTCGCCGATGGCGCTGCGGCCGCTGGCTCCGTTGCCGAAGTCATCGGCGGTAGCGAGGTCATCTTCATCTGCCTGCCGAGCGCGAAGCATGTGTCATCGGTGTTCGAGGGCGGCATCGCGGCGTCGATCCGAAGCGGTCAGACCGTGATCGACCTCGGCACCTCCGAGGTCGGCATGACCCGTGAGTTTGCGCGGCGGCTGGCGGAGAAGGGCGCGCTCTGGATCGACGCGCCGATCGCTCGCACGCGCCAGGCGGCGCAGGACGGCACGCTCAGCGTGATGGTCGGCGCGACGGCCGACGAATTTGCCAAGGTCGAGCCGCTGATCCGGCATTTCGCCACCGACGTCACGCTCTGCGGCGGCACCGGCGCCGGACAGGTGACGAAGATCCTGAACAACATGGTGCTGTTCGAGACGGTCAACGCACTGGCGGAAGCCGTTGCCGTTGCGAGCCATAGCGGCGTCGAACCAAGGCTGCTGCTGGAAACGCTATCCAAGGGGTCGGCGGACAGCTTTGCGCTTCGCAACCACGGCATGAAGGCGATTGTTGCGAACGAATTCCCGCTGCGGGCGTTCTCGACTGAATATGCGCTGAAGGACCTGACCTATGCGCTGGAGCTCGGCGGTGAGGCCGGCCTGAACCTGCGCGGCGCGGCGCTGATGCGCAGCATTTTCGAGGAGACGATCGACAAGGGGATGGGAGATGCGTACTTTCCGGTCATCGCAAAACTGATCGATCCCGCCAGCTTCTCCAGCTAGGACACACCATGCGTTCGCCCGGCGTCGCCGCCGTCGATCGTGCGCTCACCATTTTGGGGGCGTTCGAGGAAAGACCGGAGCCGATGAGCCTGGCCGAGCTCTCCCGGCACACCGGGATGTACAAGAGCACGCTGCTGCGGCTGATGACCTCGCTGCAGGAGTTTGGCTACCTCGTGCAGCTCCCCGAGGGACGCTATCACCTCGGGCCGACGCCGTTCCGCCTGGGCGCGATCTATCAGCGCGCCAACAATCTGCATGACCGTGTGATCCCGGTTCTGAGGCAATTGGTGGCTGCCGGCACGGAAAGTCCGTCGTTCCACGTCCGGCATGACGGCAAGCGCCGCTTGTGCGTCTTTCGGATCGATTCCCAGCACTCGACGCTCGACCGCGTCGAGGCGGGGATGCTGCTGCCGCTGGACCGCGGCGCCGCAGGGCGAGTCATCCTGGCGTTCGACGGCGAGAGCGGCGAGGTGTACGATCCTATCAGGAAGGGCGCCATTGCGGTTTCGTTCGGCGAGCGCGACCCGGACTGTGCCGGCATTGCCTGTCCCGTGTTCGGGCCAAACGGGAAGCTGGTCGGCGCGCTGTCGCTGTCCGGCCCCAAACCGCGCTTCACCAAGGAGAACATCAAGACGATGTCCTCGCTGCTGTCGCAAGCTGCGTCTCGGCTGACGCGCTCGCTCGGCGGTCCGACCGAGCTTCTCGATCACGCTGCCGCGCCGCTCGACGGGACGGCGCGCCCGCCGCGACGGGCAAGGAAATAGCGCGCGGCGTGCGCTACTGCTTCTGCAGAAGTTTCAAGCGACAGCGCAGCGCTTCCCTGATATGGGTGCGCGCCAGCTTCTCCGCCTTGTCGCCATCGCGGGCGGCGATCGCGCTGATGATGGCGCGGTGCTCCTTGCGGCTGGTCGACGGGCGGCCGGCCACGGAGAAGGTGGTGGGGCCGAGCAGCGCAATCCAGTCCTGCAGCTCCCTGGAGGCACCATCGAGATAGCGATTGCGGGCCGCGCGGCAGATCGCCTCATGGAAGGCGCGGTTGAGCTCCGCCATCTCGGCCGGATCGTCGGGGTGTTCCGCAAACGCCTGCTCGATATCCGTGAGGGCATCGATCTCGGGCCGCGAGGCGTGTTCGGCGGCAAGCCGGGCGGCCGCGCCTTCCAGAATTTCGCGCATGGTATAGAGCTCGAGCACCTCGCTGATATCGAGGCTGCGGACGATCAGCCCGCGGCCGCCTGCCGGCGCCACGAAACCGCGCGCAGCAAGCCGCCCCAACGCCTCGCGCACGGGGGTGCGGCTGACCTTGAGCCGCTGCGCGACCTCTTCTTCGCGCAGCCGGTCGCCGGCGCGATAGGCTCCCGCCTTCAGCGCCTCGCACAAGGAGCGGAACACGGCCTCCCCGAGCTGTACGCCGGAGCCGCGCGAAATCGATCCGATCGCCTTGTTTGGCCGCCTTGCCATCCTGCCTCCGGTCGCAAGCGCATCAATCCCATGCAAAGACGACGCTTGCGGCATCGATGTATATCTTTGTATACAAAAAGGAACAATGGGTGCAAACCCGGAAACGCCGAAAATGGCCTTCGCGATCGGGCAGAAGGAATGAACAGCAAATACGACGTGCTGGTGATCGGTGGCGGCAATGCGGCGCTGTGCGCGGCGATCAGCGCGCGGCGCGCGGGCGCCTCCGTGCTGGTGCTGGAGGGCGCGCCCAAATTCTACCGCGGCGGCAATACGCGCCACACCCGCAACATGCGCTGCGCCCATGACGCGGCGACCGAGATCCTGACCGGCCCCTATACCGAGGAGGAATTCTGGGACGATCTGCTGCGCGTCACCGGCGGGGAGACCGACGAGGAACTCGCCAGGTTCATGATCCACGAATCCAAGGACATCCTGAACTGGATCGTGGAGCAGGGCGTGCGCTGGCAGCCCTCGCTCGGCGGCACGCTCAGCCTCGGCCGCACCAACTCGTTCTTCCTCGGCGGCGGACGTGCGATGCTGAACGCCCTCTATCTCACGGCGGAACGGCTCGGCGTCGACATCCGCTACGACGCCGAAGTCATCGATCTCAGGATCGATGACGGCATGTTCGTCTCCGCCGAGCTGAAGCGGCCGATCGACGGCACGACCGAGGTCCGCGCGTCGACGCTGGTTGCGGCCGCCGGCGGCTTCGAAGCGAATATCGAATGGCTGAAGGAATATTGGGGCGAGGCCGCCGACAATTTCCTGATCCGCGGCACGCCCTATAATCGTGGCTCGATCCTGAAGATGCTGCTGGCCAAGGGCGTGCAGGAGGTCGGCGATCCCACCCAGTGCCACGCGGTGGCGATCGACGCCCGCGCGCCGAAATTCGACGGCGGCATCATCACGCGGCATGATTCAGTCGTGTTCGGCATCGTCGTCAACAAGCATGCGCAGCGCTTCTACGACGAGGGCGAGGACATCTGGCCGAAGCGCTATGCGATCTGGGGCCGGCTGGTCGCCGCTCAGCCCGACCAGATCGCCTACATCATCTTTGATTCCACCGTCGTGACCAGCTTCATGCCGACGCTGTTCCCGCCGATCGCGGGCGACACCATCGCCGAGCTTGCGGCCAAGCTCGAGCTTGATCCGGCGGCGCTGGAAAAGACCATCACCGAGTTCAATGCCGCGGTGCGGCCCGGCACTTTCGATCATACCATCCTCGATGATTGCCGTACCGAAGGCATCACACCGGCGAAGACGCATTGGGCGCGCCGGATCGAGACGCCGCCCTATCTCGCCTATCCGGTGCGGCCCGGCATCACCTTCACCTATCTCGGCACGCGCGTGAATAAGCAGGCGCGGATGCTGATGAACGACGGCAAACCTTCCGCCAACATGTTCGCCGCCGGCGAGATCATGGCCGGCAATGTGCTGGGACGCGGCTATGCCGCCGGCATCGGCATGACCATCGGCAGCGTGTTCGGCCGGATCGCAGGACGGGAAGCGGCAAAGAATGCACGGAACTAGGATCTTGCAGGAAGCCGATCGTCTGATGACGGTCTGCAATTCATGTCGTTACTGCGAGGGGCTGTGCGCGGTCTTCCCGGCGATGGAGATGCGCCGGTCGTTCTCCGACGGCGATCTCAATTATCTCGCCAATCTCTGCCATGCCTGCGGCGCCTGCTATGTCGACTGCCAGTTCTCGCCGCCGCATGAATTCAACGTCAATGTGCCGAAGACGCTGGCGGTGGCGCGCGCCGAATCCTATGCCGCCTACGTCTGGCCGCGCGCGCTGTCCAGCATGTTCGAACGCAACGGGCTCGTCATCAGCCTGGTGGCTGCGTTCAGCATGGCCGCTTTCATTCTCGGCTTTGCCGCCTTCAACGATCCGAAGCTGCTTTTCGGCGTCCACACCGGCCCCGGCGCTTTCTACCGCCTGATGCCTCACAACGCGATGGTGGCGCTGTTCGGCGCGGCCTTCCTCTATGCCATCCTGGCCCTGGTCATGAGCGTGCGCGCATTCTGGCGCGATATTGGCGAGCCGATCGGTGCGCGCGCCGACGGTGGTTCGATCTTCCAGGCGATCCGCGATGCCGGCGAACTGCGCTATCTCCATGGCGGTGGGGTCGGCTGCTACAATGAGGACGATCGGCCGACCGACAGGCGCAAGCTCTATCACCATCTCACCTTCTACGGCTTCCTGCTCTGCTTTGCTGCAACGTCGGTTGCCACGCTCTATCACTATCTGCTGGGACGCGAGGCGCCCTATGCGTGGTGGGATCTGCCGGTCGTGCTTGGCTCGCTCGGCGGCATCGGCCTGATCGTCGGGCCGGTCGGCTTGCTGGTCGCGAAGGCTCGCCGTGATCCTGCTCTGCTGGACGAGGGGCGCTATGGCATGGACGTCGGATTCATCGCCATGCTGTTCCTGACGGGCATCACCGGAATGGCGCTCCTGCTGTTGCGCGCGACGCCCGCGATGGGACCGCTGCTCGCGCTGCACCTCGGCGCCGTGTTCGCGTTGTTCATCACCATGCCCTATGGCAAGTTCGTCCACGGCATCTACCGTTTCGCCGCGCTGGTGCGTTACGCTCAGGAGCGACGCCACGGCCCGAATGGTTAGGCGGATCCAGGGAGGGACGACGAGGTGGTGCTGGTGACCGCCACGGAGATTTCCGCGAAGTCGAACGACCAGGTCAGATGAATCTACCCGGTCGCGCGGGGCAAGCTCCCTTTGGCGGCGATCTCGGCCGACATCTGCTCAATGGTTTTGCGCTGCTCCATGGCAGCCCGCCGGATCAGCGCAAACGCGGCTGGTTCGGCGACGGAGTGGCTGTGCATCACCTGAAGGACAGCAGCCAATACGACGCGACGCGAGCGAAGACGCTCTTCCAGCTTGACGACTTGCTGCTTGAGCTCGTTGGTGCGCTCGGCCCGCTCGAATGCCATCACCAGCGCCGCATAAATACCCGCCGAGCGCAGCGGCTTGACCAGAAATGACGCCGGATCGAGTTCGAGCACCAGCTTCAGCCGGCTCGGCGTCTCGGTGCCCAGCAGGGCGATGACGGGACATCGTCCGAGCACCGCCCGCTGCACGGGCGAGGTAAGCGGCAGGAATTCGTCGTCGATCAGCGTCACATCCGGATCGCACGCCAGGGCGCTATCCGGCTCCCATGTGAAGACGTCGATGCCCAGACGTTCGAACTGGCGCCTGACGATCGACAGGTCACGCTCGTCCTTGATGGCGACGAGCGCCTTGCGGCCGCGGAGGGAAAATGAAGACGGCTTGCTCATTTCACAACCCGCAAATGGAGCGCACTCGGCGACGATCCGTCCCTTGACTTCTCACGCACAGGTCCGGCGGCGACGTCGAGCTGCGTCAGGTAGGGGTCCGGTTTAACAGGCGCATCGGATTCCCAGAAGATGTCGAACTGTCCTTGCGCGTTGGAGACCGCGAGGCGTGGCGTAAGGACGCAATGGTTATTGCCACCATCGATCCAGACCGGTCCCTGCGGCGAATTGTAGCGATAGCCTGCTGCAGCGCGCCGTACCTCGCCAATGTTGGACGTTCCCGCCCGCTGCAGCGCGCGGGCCAGCAGATACACCGCGACATAGGCCGATTGTCCGTCGACCGAGGGGCTGCTGTTTTCACCATGGCGTGCCTTCCAGCGCTGCACGAAGGCGCGGTTCTCGGGCAGGCGGATGCTCTCGAAATAGGCCGATGACGTGATGCATCCGGCCGATGCGGGTCCGACGATCTTGAGCTCCGGTTCGCAGAGGCTGCAACTCAGCATCGGGATTTCGAGACCGGCGGCCGTGGTGGCGGCATGAAGGGCGCGGATGAAATCGTAGCTCGAGCTGCCGACGAGTGTATTGAACACGACCGGCGGCTTGCGGCGGACGATTTCATCCACGATGTGTCCGACTGCGCTTTCGCCCAATTCGAGCAGCCGTTCGGCAACAATGCTTCCTTGCGCGGCCGTCACCAGTTCGCGGGTGACGCGATTGGTCTCCCACGTCCAGACATAGTTGGATCCGACGCAGAAGATGTGCCGTGACACGTTGTCGAGCGCATAGCGCACGAGTGGCAAGACATTGTGGTTGGGCGACGCGCCGACATAGATGACATTGTCGGAGCATTCGAATCCTTCGTAACGGGCAGGATACCAGAGCAGCCGATCGGTACGCTCGACGATCGGCAGCACCTGCTTGCGCGAAGCCGACGTGTAGCAACCGATGATGTGCTCGACCCCGGCGTTGCGAATAAGGTCGTCGCAAACCGTGTGGTATTCCGAAATGACGCCGCGGGGATCGCGGACGTGCGCCGTGAGTGAGAAATCAAAATCAGGGTGATTGTTGATCTCGTCGACTGCCATCAAGGCGCTCTTGAGTATCTCGCGCCCCATGGCCTGGTAGGGCCCGGACTGCGAACATATGATGCCAACTGGAACCGACGGCTTCATCGTTAATGGCTTTCGAGAGAACAGACTTCAGGAAATCATCATCGTCGATGTTGGTGCAAGAGGTCTTGCCGATTTGCTGCGCATGATGCTTGTGAAATTTGTGCAGCCTCCCTCGTTGACAATGCGCTGCACACGAACCTAGAATTTTTGACTACCGGGCTTACTGTCGAACCTTAATTTGCTTCGGTCGGGCCGATGACGTCCTGATCCCTGCAGCGACTGCTTCGTTCGATCTTAAGCCCATGCGATAGACCATAGCAGCGGCATTTGAGCCATTCGTCACCTCATTCGGGAGGGGCGGGTGGCTTTTTTCTTTTGCCGCACAAGAAACTGGCGAAACACGCGTGTGGCCAGGGCGATGCCGCATGCGCAGCGATCGGCCGAGACGCGCTTGAGGAACGACAAACGGGGACGAAAGACAATGCCGACAACAGATATTTGCTATCTCGGGTTGGTCGAAGTTGGGCAGCAGATACAGGCGAAGAAACTGTCACCCGTCGAAGTGACGAAGGCGATGCTTGAACGCATTGAGCGGCTCGACGCCAGGCTCAAGAGTTACGCCTATGTCATGGCGGATTCCGCGCTGGCCCAAGCGGCCGCTGCCGAAAAGGAGATCGCATCCGGCAAGATCAAGGGGCCGCTGCACGGCGTGCCGGTCGCGATCAAGGATCTTTGCTGGGTCAAGGGCGCACCGGCCGCCCACGGCATGACTATCCATCGCGACTTCCGTCCGAGCGAGGACGCCACGGTCGTCGCACGCCTGAAGGATGCGGGCGCGATCATCCTCGGCAAGCTGCAGCAGACCGAAGGGGCCTATGCCGATCATCATCCGAAGATCGACCCGCCGAAAAATCCGTGGAATGCAGATCTGTGGTCGGGCGCATCGTCGAGCGGCTCGGGTTCCGCCACTGCGGCCGGCCTCTGCTTCGGATCGCTAGGGACTGACACCGGCGGATCGATCCGCTTTCCATCCGCAGCCAACGGCATCACCGGGCTGAAGCCAACCTGGGGGCGCGTCAGTCGCTACGGCGCGTTCGAACTTGCGGCCACGCTGGATCACATCGGGCCGATGACGCGTAGCGCGGTCGATTGTGGCGCCATGCTCGGTGCGATCGCGGGCCAGGACGCCAAGGATACCACGGCCGTGCCGCTGCCGGTGCCGGACTATCTCGCCGGCCTGTCCGGCAGCTTGCGGGGCGTTGTGATCGGCGTCGATCGGCGCTGGACCAGCGAAGGCACGGATGAGGCCGCGAGCAAGGTTCTCAGTGAAGGTTCGCGGGTCGCGGCAGACCTTGGCGCCGAGATCAGCGAGATCACCTTTCCGGATACCAAGGCCATGGTCGACGACTGGTTTCCGCTGTGCGGCATCGAGGCGGCGGTCGCGCATGAGGCGACCTATCCCTCGCGCAAGGACGAATATGGCCCTGCGCTTGCGGGGCTGCTCGACCTTGGCCTTCAGCAGTCCGGCACCGACTATCAGAAGATCGTGCTGCGGCGCGAAGCGTTCCGCGGCGCGGTGCGACGGCTGTTCGAAACGGTCGATCTCATCGCCGTGCCGGCCCAGGCGTTCGCCGCACCGACGCTCGCCACGATGGCGACGCTCGGCGAAGACGCTTCCCTGATTGCCGGCTTGTTGCGCTTCACCTGTCCGTTCGACATGACCGGCAGCCCGACCATCACGCTTCCGGGCGGCTTCGCCCCGAACGGCGGTCCGGTCGCCTTCCAGTTTGTCGGCCGCCACTTCGACGAAGCGGGTCTCGTCCACGCAGGCGATGCATTCCAGCGCGTCACTGACTGGCATAAGCGTCATCCCGCTCTCTGATCCAAGGAGCCGTTCGCATGAAAGAAGATTGGTTGCGGAGTTCCATCATGTCGAGGCGTGCCGTCGCGAAGGGGATGGCCGGGGCGAAGCGTAGCCTGACGATCGAGCAGCAAGGGGGCTTTCACTACGTCTACGGACCTTACGCCAAGCCGACGCTGTCGATCGATCCGGGAGAGGTCGTTGTCGTCGAAACCGAGGACGCGTTCGGCGGCGCGCTGACGAGCGAGAGCGACAGTCCCACGGCGAAGCTGAATTTTCCCTACCTCAACCCGCAATGTGGGCCGATTGCCGTCAAAGGCGCCAAGAAGGGCGATTGCCTGGCCGTCTATATCCACGATGTCGAGACCCGCGGCGAGCAGCCGGCCGGAACGACCTGCATCATCCCCGAATTCGGCGGGCTTGTCGGGACGGGTTCGACGGCGATGCTCAATCCGCCGTTGCCTGAACGCGTTCGCAAGCTGCATGTCGACAGGAACGGCGTACGCTGGAACGACAAGATCACGCTGCCCTACGAGCCGTTCATCGGCACGATCGGTGTGTCACCCGAGATCGAGGCGATCTCCTCGCTGCAGCCGGACTATCACGGCGGCAACATGGACCTGCCCGACGTCGCGCCCGGAGCCATTATCTATTTTCCTGTGCACGCCGAGGGAGGACTTCTTTACGTCGGCGACTGCCATGCAACGCAGGGCGATGGTGAACTCTCCGGCGTCGCGCTCGAGCAGCGTGCGACGGTCACGCTGCAGATCGATCTGATCAAGAACTGGAGCTTTGCCTGGCCGCGCCTGGAGACGCGCGACTTCATCATGACGATCGGCAGCGCACGGCCGCTCGAGGATGCGGCCCGCATCGCCTATCGCGAACTCACGCGATGGATGAGCGCCGACTACGGCTTCGACGAGATCGACGCGTACATGCTGCTCAGCCAGGCAGGCCGCATGCGGCTCGGCAACATGGTCGATCCGAAATACACGATGGGTGCATCGATCCTGAAATCTTACCTCAAGGCGTGAACTTCCGAGGCTTTCAACAGGGGATATTTCAATGAAATCAGGACATCTGCTCAAGGTTGCGGTTCTTGGCGTCGTGCTGGGAACCGCGGCGTTCGGAGTTGCCCAAGCGGCCGAGCCTCCGTTGAAGGTCGGTCTGCTCGAAGACGTCTCCGGTGATCTCGCGTTCATGGGCATGCCGAAACTCCACGGCTCGCAGCTTGCGGTCGAGGAGATCAACAAGAGCGGCGGCATCCTCGGACGGCAGATCGAACTGATCCATCTCGACCCGCAGGGCGATAATGCCCGCTATCAGGAATTTGCGCGGCGCCTGCTCAGCCGCGACAAGGTCGACGTGCTGATCGGGGGCATCACGTCAGCTTCGCGCGAGGCTGTCCGGCCGATCATCGATCGAACGACGACGCCGTATTTCTACACCAACCAGTACGAAGGCGGCGTGTGCGACGCCAGCATGATCAGCATGGGGGCGGTACCCGAGCAGCAGTTCTCGACGCTGATCCCCTGGATGGTCGAGAAGTTCGGCAAGAAGGTCTATGTCATCGCGGCCGACTACAATTTTGGGCAGATCTCGGCGGAGTGGAACCGGAAGATCATGAAGGATCTCGGCGGCGAGGTCGTCGGGGAGGAATTCATCCCGCTCGGGGTTTCGCAGTTCGCGCAGACGATCCAGAACATCCAGAAGGCCAAGCCCGATTGGCTCTTGACGATCAATGTCGGCGCCGCCCAGGACTCGTTCTTCGAGCAGGCCGCCGCGGCCAAGCTCAACCTGCCGATGGGCTCGTCGATCAAAATCATGCTCGGCTTCGAGCACAAGCGGTTCAAGCCGCCGGCGCTCAACAACATGCACGCAACCGCGAACTGGTTCGAGGAGATCGATACACCCGAAGCCAAGGACTTCAAGAAGCGCTGGCGCGCGAAGTTCCCCGATGAACTCTACATCAACGACATGGGCTACAACGCCTATAACGCGCTCTACATGTACAAGACGCTGGTCGAGAAGGCGAAATCGACCAAGCTCGAGGACCTGCGCAAGGTGATCGCGGCCGGTGATGCCTGCATCGATGCACCCGAAGGCAAGGTCTGCATCGACCCGAAGAGCCAGCATACGTCTCACCGCATGCGTCTGATCTCGGTCGGCCCCCAGCATGAAGTGACCGTCGAGAAGGACTACGGAACGATCAAGCCCTACTGGCTCGGCGACATTGGCTGCGACCTCACAAAGAAGAATGACAAGGATCAGTACACGCCGAGTCATTTGCCGAACAAGTCGTGACGCATTGATCGGTCATGATTTTGGACTGCACGGGCGCCGCATCGTCGCCGCGCCCCATAGCGAAGGAGCAGGAGACCGACGATGTCGGCTGAACTATTCTCGGTATTCTACCAATTCGCCGACGTCTTCGCGTTTCTGATCCTCTCGGCGGCAGGCCTCGCCATCGTGTTCGGCATGATGGGCGTCATCAACATGGCGCATGGCGAGTTCATCATGTGCGGTGCCTATGTGACGGTCGGGCTTGTCAAGCTCGGCCTGCCGCTTGCCATTGCCCAGGCGCTTGCCGCGCTGACGGCAGGATTGATCGGGGTTGCCGTCGAATACCTCATTGTTCGTCGCCTCTATAAGAGGCCGCTGGATTCGTTGCTCGCCACCTGGGGGCTCAGCCTGATCGTCACGCAATCGATGCTTTTGATCGTGGGATCATCGATAACCGGGATCGGCACGCCGGAGGGCAGCTTCGCCATCGGCGGCTACACCTTCTCGACCTATCGCCTGGTGCTGTTCGCCTGCGCTGTCGCCGTATTGATCGGTCTCTACGTAATCTTCATGAAGACGCGCTTCGGTGTGATGGCGCGCGCCACAATGCAGAATGCGGCGATGGCAAAGGCGTTGGGCGCGCGCACGGGGCGCATCTATGCAATCAGTTTCGGCATCGGCGCCGGCCTTGCGGGGCTTTGCGGTGCGCTTTATGCGCCGACGATGACGCTGATTCCGACGATGGGGGCGACGTTCGTGGTAGAGAGTTTCGTTACCGTCGTGGTCGGCGGCGCAAATGTCCTGCTCGGCACTGCGCCGGCCGCGGTGTTCCTGGCGATGATTCGAATGGCCCTGAATGCGAGCTATGGGCAGATCATCGGCCAGATCGGCATGTTGTTTGCAGTGATCCTGATCATCCGTGTCTTGCCCGAAGGCCTTTCCAGCGTGCTGGTCCGTCGCGGGCGCTAAGCGGGGGTGTGATGTTCAAACTGCTTGATGGTCCGCAGACCTTGGGACGTGGACGGACGTTCTGGTCCTGCTTTCTTGTCGTGCTGGCGGCGGCGCTGATCTATCCGGTCTTTGCGGACTCCTACGATGTCGGCAACTTTTCCTATTTCCTGATCTGGGTCTTCATGGCGCTCGGCCTCTGCCTGATGTGGGGCTATGGCGGCATGCTGTCGTTCGGCCAGACGTTCTTTTTCGGCATCTCCGGTTACGCCTATGGCGTGCTGGCCATCAACATGGGTGGAGGATCGACGACGATCGCCGCGCTCATCCTGTCGGTTTTCATCGCGATGATCGCGGCAGGAATCCTCGGTTACTTCATGATCTGGGGCGGCATCAACGGCATCTTCTTCGGCATCGTGACGCTGTCGGCGACGCTGGTGCTGGCGTTCTTTCTTGGACAGACGGCGGGACCGGAATGGCACATCGGCGCAGCGCGGCTGAACGGCTTCAACGGCATGAAGGGCATGGATCCACTTACGATCGGCGACTTCTACATCGAAGGATCCGCGCTCTACTACGTCATGGTCGCGCTCATCGTCATCGTCTACATCGCGCTGCGCATGCTGGTGAATTCGCGGATCGGTAACGTGATCGTCGCCACGCGCGAAAATCCGCAGCGGGCCGAGATGCTCGGATATGACGTCCGCAAATATCAATTGCTGACATTCACCATCGGAAGCGGGCTGGCGGGCCTCAGCGGCGCCCTCTACACGTCCTGGGGGCAGTTCATCACCCCGTCGAGCATCGGCTTGCCGGCCGCAGCCATGCCGATCGTGTGGGTCGCATTCTCGGGACGAAGCGATCTGACGGCAACGCTGGTCGGCTCGTTCCTGCTGCTGTTCGGCTTCCAGACCATCACTGTTTATAGCCAGCAGGCGGCGCTCGTGCTGATGGGCACGCTTCTGCTCGCCACCGTGATGTTGGCGCCGCACGGCTTCGTGCTCGGTATCGGCAAGCTTGTTGTCGATCGATGGACCGGGCGTCGACGAAGCGACGGGACGCCTGCTCTCGCGGACACCAGCCGTTTGCAATCGGACGAGACGTAACATGGCGCTTGTCGATGTGAAGGGCGTGACAAAACGCTTTGGTGGATTGACGGCCGTCTCAGACGTCGATCTCACGGTGAATGCCGGGGAGGTCCACTGCCTGATCGGCCCCAACGGAGCCGGCAAGAGCACGCTGTTCAAACTGATTGTCGGCCTCTATCCGCCGACCAGAGGCAGCATATTCTTCGACTCCATCGATATCACCGAAGAGCGCCCGTTTGCGCGGGTGCAGCGGGGCATGAGCATCAAGATGCAGGCGCCGAGCGTTTTCAAGGAACTGCCGGTCCGGCAGAATATCCAGATCGCGCTGCAGGGGCGCTTTTCGGGATCGGAGCGCGACGCCGAGGAGGAACGCCTGCTCACGCTTCTCGGTGTGGCGTCGGACAGCAGCAAATTGGCCGGTGCCCTGTCGCACGGCCAGCAGCAATGGCTCGAGATCGGCATGGCGCTGGCGCTGCAGCCGCAGCTATTGCTACTGGACGAGCCGACGGCCGGCATGTCGCCGGAGGAAACGTTCAAGACCGGAGAGCTCATCAAGTCGTTCAATGCCGAGGGCATGACGGTTCTCGTCGTCGAACACGATATGGCGTTTGTGCGCCAGATCGCGCAACGCGTGACCGTGCTGCATCTCGGCAAGATCTTTGCGCGAGGCAGTCTCGAGACCATCATTCAGGACGAGAAAGTCGCGGAAATCTACCTGGGTAAGACGCATGCCCACTGATCGGATCCTCGACGTAAGGGAACTCTGGGCAGGCTACGGCGCCACGCCGATCCTGCAGGGCGTGAGCATGTCGGTATCGCGCGGCGAGATTGTCGGCGTGATCGGTCGGAACGGCGTCGGCAAGTCGACGCTGATGCGGTGCCTCATCGGGCTTCTGGAGACGTGGCGCGGCACGATCACCTTCTTGGAGCAGGATGTAACCCAGTTGCAGGCCGATGCCCGAGCGCGCGCAGGCTTCGGCTATATCCCGCAGGGACGGGATGTGTTTCCGCAGATGAGCGTCGAGGAGAACCTGCAGGTCGGCGAACTGATCGGCGGACCAGAAGGAAAGAAGCTGCCGGAGCTCGTCTACGAGTATTTTCCGCGGCTGAAGGAGCGCCGGCGACAGGTTGCCGGCACGATGTCGGGCGGCGAGCAGCAGCAGCTCGCCATCGGCCGGGCTCTGATCGGAAATCCGAGTTTGATGATCCTCGACGAGCCATCCGAGGGCATTCAGCCGTCGATCGTGCAGCACATCTGCGACGCGCTGAAATCGTTCCGGGCCGAACTGGGGACGACGATCATTTTCGTCGAGCAGAACCTCGACACGATCCTGGAGATCGCCGAGCGCTGCTACATCATGGAAAAAGGCAAGATCACGCGATCACTGGCCGGCGAGGATGTCAACGCAGACAATGTCCGCGCGCAACTTCTGCTGTGAGGTCGACCGGTCCTCTTTCAGGAGTATGCCGATATTCATGAGTGCGTCGTTTGAAATCGAACTTATGACGGAGGGAGACGAACATGGATTTAGGACTTCAGGGAGCCAATGTTCTCGTCACGGGCAGCACGAAGGGGATCGGCCGGGCCATCGCCGAGACTTTTGCGGCCGAAGGTGCCAATGTCGGAATCTGCGCGCGCAATCAGGCGGACGTGGACAGCACCGTCGCACAGCTCAAGGCAAAAGGCGTTGCGGCCTTCGGCGGTTCAGTGGATGTGTCCAATGGTGCGGCACTCAAGGCCTGGGTGAGTGACACGGCATCGAAGCTCGGCGGCATCGATGTCGTCGTCGCCAATGTCAGCGCGCTCTCCATAGGGCAGGATGAGGAAAGCTGGGAGAAGGAATTCTCCACCGACATGATGGGGACAGTGCGGCTGGTGAATGCCGCGATGCCGTATCTGGAAAAGAGCAGCGCGGCTGCGATCGTGACAATCTCCAGCGTCTCGGGACGCGAGGTCGACTTTGCATGCGGTCCCTACGGCACCTTCAAGGCCGCAATCATCCACTATACGCAGGGCCTGGCCTACCAGCTCGCCGGGAAGGGCATACGCGCCAATTCCGTGTCGCCGGGCAACACCTATTTCGAGGGTGGAGTTTGGAACATGATCAAGGACAACAACCCCGAACTGTACAAGACCGCGCTGGCGCTCAATCCGACCGGCCGGATGGGCACGCCACAGGAGATGGCGAATGCCGTCGTCTTTCTTGCGAGCCGGGCCGCCAGCTTTATCACGGGAACGAACCTTGTCGTGGACGGTGCCTTGACGCGAGGCGTCCAGTTCTAAGGCGCATTCCCGATGACAGCAGGAAATCGATATGTCCGCGGATCAGCTGCACTACAAGTCCATAACCGAACTGTCCGAACTGTTTCGCCGCAAGGAGGTGTTGCCTTCAGAGGTCACTAGGGCAACGCTGAGCCGTATCGAAAGGCTCAACGGAAGCCTGCACGGATACGCCATTGTCCTCGCCGAGCGGGCCATGGCCCAGGCAAAAAAGCACGACGGCGAAATCGCCAAGGGCATCTGGCGCGGCCCGCTGCATGGCGTTCCGATCGGACTGAAGGACCTGTGCTACACGACGTTCGCGCCGACGGCGGGCGGCACCAAGATTCACGCGAAGTTCGTGCCGTCGTTCAATGCCACCATCGTCGATCGGCTCGAGCGCGCCGGCGCGGTCACGCTCGGCAAGCTCAAGATGACGGAGGGCGCCTATACGAGCCATCATCCGGACGATCAAGTGCCGATCAATCCGTGGAATGCGAATTACTGGGTCGGCTCTTCGTCGACCGGCTCCGGCGTCGCCACCTCCGCCGGGCTTTGCTACGGATCGATCGGAAGTGACACCGGCGGTTCGATCAGGTTTCCATCGGCGACCTGCGGGCTGACCGGGATCAAGCCGACATGGGGGCGGGTGAGCCGATACGGCATTTTCCCGTTGGCGGATTCGCTCGATCATGTCGGACCGATGTGCCGAAGTGCCGCGGACGCCGCAGCGATGCTGGGTGTCATCGCAGGTGCAGATGCCAACGATCCGACGGCTTTGCAGGCGCCCGTTCCGAACTACCTGGCCCGGATTGGAGATGGCGTTCGCGGCCTCAGGATTGGCGTGGACCGCAAATACACGCAGGAGGGAATAGACCCGCAGGTTGTTGCGGCCTTGCTGGAAGCCGAGCGCGTGCTGGCGGATCTCGGTGCCGAGATCCGCGAGGTTCAGTTTCCCTCCTACGAGAAACTCGTCAGCCTGTGGATACCGATGTGCTCGGTCGAGACCGCCGAAGCGCACCTGGGGACCTATCCGTCGCGCAAGTCGGAATACGGTCCAGACCTCGCGCAGTTGATCGAGCAGGGCAGGTCGGTGAGCGGCATCGAGATCGCGGCGATCCATCATGAACGCCTCAAATTCTCTGGCAGCCTGGCGGCGCTGTTTGGGGATATCGACCTTTTGCTGATCCCGACGATGCCGGTGCCGATTCCGACCCTCGCGAAGATGAGTGAGTACGGCGCCGACCCAAACGTGCTGTTGAGTATCTTGCGCTTCACTGCGGTGTTCGACTTCAGTGGAAGTCCGACGATCACGCTCCCGATCGGGATGGCATCGGACCGGATGCCGCTGAGCATGCAACTGGTCGGTCCGCATCTATCCGAGGATGTGCTTGCTCGCGCGGCTCACGCATTCCAGTCGATCACGGACTGGCATACGCTGCGACCACCGATTGGATGACCGCTCCTCATGCCGTCAGCCATCCTGGCAGCATCTCACCGTGTGCTCGATGTCGGTTCGGCTGACAATACCCATGTCCCGCAGGGTCCGATCATCGAACTCCGACAAAGCCGCGACCGCCTTTCTGACCTCTCGTTCTCGTCGCCAATATGCATGCAACGACAGGATGGCTTCCTTCAGTGAGGTCAGCCAGCGGAAGCCGCTTGCATCAACAGTGCAATCAGGTTGGACAACGTCGTGCTTGGCGGACGCCGCGTCGCAAAGCGTGGCGCGCGAAGCGGTGCGCATTCGGTCGAATTCCGCGACGATCAGCATGGCCGAGTGCAAATCCAGTACGGCAGGCCATGAATGCGTGACCAACTGCATGTCGGTAAATGCCACCCGGACGGCCTCATCGCTTCTCATCGCAAGAGGTTCGACCGCGCTCTTCACATTTTGCGACGAATGCTTGTTCAGCATGCACCGTCTCCCTAAGGAAAGCCCCAAGGAGACTCTGAAGAGCGCGCGTTACGGCGTTGTCACCAGCCGAGGAAAAATGGTTACGTTTGCAGCTTGTGTTGCAACACCGCGCACCTCGCTTGGGCCTGACCTCGAGACCGCCTTACGGGATCAAGCGACGTTCGAGCGTTCGTGAAGTCGGCTCCGTCTGAAATCACGTGCGCGAGGTATCATCTCCGGTTCGGATAACTCGATGCCGTTCGCCTTCGCGCGCTCGAACTTACCCGCCTTTGTCCGGCGACAATGATCGGAGCTCCCATCCCCGATAGCGATCGCAGGCATGACCCCGTCAGGAGGATTCATGTCACCTCAAGATTGCGAAATGCCGGAAAACGGCCCGTCGACCACTACGAAGGGCGCTTCGCCATCGAAGACACCCGCAAGACCGTGCAGGAGGCGCGCCGGCTTGCCGCCGCAGTTTTCGGCGGCTCGATCGACGCAACCGCCCAGCGCTATTGTCCGACGCTGTTCGGACGCGGCGGCTAGGCGATCGTTGGCAATATCCGACGGCTGCCTGCCGTCTTGCCGGCCCTCTACCGGCAGATCACGCAATAGTTCGCGTCTTGGGCAGATGCAGGGCTATCGCATATAGTTGTTTGATGGCTGAGAACGAGGCGGGCCTCATGGTTCGAGACGCGCCGCAAGCGGCGCTCCTCGCCATGAGGGTCTAAGATTCCGCCGCGAAATCAGACCTCATCCTGAGGAGCCCGCTAGGCGGGCGTCTCGAAGGATGGGCCGCGAAGGAGCCGCCCACCAAGTTCTATTTCATAGTTCAGACCGCGCGGCTGTGCGTCGCCGCGGATCGTGGAAGGTGCGCGTCGAACGCCGAAGCGACGCTTCGGACCAGGAACTCCGCACCGTGGTTGACCGAGAGGCGATTATTGAACATCGTCACGGCGCCGTCGGCGATGAGCCGCTCAATCCGCGACCGATCGACGATAGCGGAATCCGGATCGCGGCCGTGCAGCCGCGATATCCTGGGGAGATCGACGGCAAGGTCGCACATGATCCGTTCGATGATGTCGGAGCGGAAGCGATCTTCCTCGGTGAATGCGTAGCCCTTGACGGTAGCAAGCCGCTCCTCGACGATGCGCGCAAGATAGTCGCGGGTCGGCACGGCGTTCTGTACAAATCCTTGAGGCATCCGGCCGATGGCGCTGGCGCCGAGACCGATGAGCGTGTCGGCCGAATCGTCGGTGTAGCCCTGGAAATTCCGCCGCAGCCTGCCTTCCTGTTTTGCCAGCGCTAGATTGTCGGTGGGAAGCGCGAAATGATCGAGGCCGATACGCACGTATCCTGCATCGAGCAAGGCTTGCGCGATCGCTTCGGACTGACTATGCCGCCCGATGCTATCAGGCAAGGACTCTTCGGCAATCTTGCGCTGATGCTTCTTGAAGGACGGGACGTGCGCATAACCGAACACCGAGAAGCGATCCGGACGCAGCTCGATGCATTTTGCTACCGTATCCAGGCACGAATCCACCGTCTGTAGGGGAAGGCCGTAGAGCAGGTCGAAATTGAGCCTGCCAACGCCTGCCCGGCGCAGCCGCTCGACGGAGGTGGCAGTTTGCTCGAAGCTCTGCCGCCGATTGATGGCGTGCTGCACGGCCGGATCGAAGCTTTGGATGCCGAGGCTGGCACGGTTGACGCCGCAGTAGCCCAGCGTCTCCGCCATCGGCTCGGTCAGTGTGCGCGGATCGATCTCGACAGCGATCTCGGCATCGGGCAGCACGAAGAACGAATAGCGCAGGGCGCCGACGAGGTCCGCGAGCGTCTCCGGCGACATGATTGTCGGCGTGCCGCCACCGAAGTGGATGTGAGAGACCGGCAGCCTGTGTCCAATCGCCTCGGCGACAAGGAGCGCTTCGGTGCGCAGGCCAGCCGCGTAGATCGCGATCGGTTCATCACGCTTGGTCACCGACGTATGACATCCGCAGTACCAGCACATGGATCGGCAGAACGGTACGTGGAGGTAGAGCGAAGCCGGTTGGCGGACGGGCACCGATTTGAGCCAGCGCCGGTAGTCATCTTCGGAGATCGCCGGCGAGAAATGGGGGGCCGTGGGGTAGCTGGTGTAGCGCGGCAGCCGGTCCTGCCCGTAGGATAGCGCCAAGTTCGATCGCATCTGCCTTCCTCCTCGGTCTCCGCATCATTTATCGGACCCGTGGGGGAATGACTTTGTTCTAGCTCAACCCTCCGTTAGCCATCAGGTTCATACTTGTCGCACCTTCGCGGCGGGTTTGAAGCGAGTGGATTCGGCTTCATAGCGGGTGATCCAGGCCTGCGCCGGATCCGCGGGGACGACCAGCGGCAAGGCTTCGTCGCGCCTTCTCGGCGGCCATAGCAGCTATCTGCGCGGTCGCCAGGCGATCGCGGCGCTTTTCCCGGACAAGGACACCAACGGGAACGCGATCCGCTATCAGGGCGATATCACGCTGTTCGGCGGCTCGGGCGTTACCACCAAATTCGGCGGCGACATCCAGTTGCTTGCACCCGGCGGCCAGGTGGTGTTGGACGTGGAAGGCGAGGTCCCCCGAGCACGGCGGGGCTGGTCACGCAAGGGCAATATCGAGATCTACAGCAAAGGCTCGTCGCTGAAGGTGAACAACGGAGGATACGGGATATGGCAAACTGAGGACGCGACAGCTCGTTATGCGATCGACAACCTCGCGTCGTTAAGCTCGTATTCGATGTGAGGCCGGGACGTGGGCCCAGTCCCGGAAGTGCTGGCGGTCCCCTCGGTGCCGAGACTCCGTGGCGGTCACGAACTCCGGGACAGGACGTGCGCTGCTGAGACGCACGAGCGTTTGCGCCGCAATAAGCGCTCCACTGGCACGAAAAATGCTGAGGCGGCATCCGCAATGGTGAGCGAAGTTCGCCAGACAAACGGAGGACGACATGAGGGCTCAAGTATTGAGAGCGTATGATGAGAAACTCTCCAGTGATCAGTGGGTCGGCGAAGAAAGAGTGCCCGATCCCAAGCTGACGAAATCGACAGACGTCATTGTTCGTATCGGCGGCGCGGGAGTGTGCAGGACCGATCTCCATATCATCGAAGGCGTATGGAAGCCGCATATGGATCCGACCGGCGACAAGCTGCTGCCCCTCATCATGGGACACGAAAATGCCGGCTGGGTCGAGGATGTTGGCAAGGAGGTCGAAGGTGTGAAGAAGGGCGACCCCGTGATCGTTCATCCCAAGATCACCGGCGGCACGTGCCTCGCTTGTCGCCGTGGCTTCGACATGCATGGCCCCGGCACATTTCCCGGCCTCGATTGCAACGGCGGTTATGCGGAATTCCTCTGCACCTCGGAACGCAATATCGTATCGCTGCCGCGGACGCTCGCACCGAAGGATGTGGCGCCTTACGCCGACGCCGGTCTCACCGCCTACCGCGCCGTCAAGAAGGCCACACGTCACCTCCTGCCGGGCGAATTCTGCGTCGTCATCGGCGCGGGCGGATTGGGCCACATTGGGATCCAGTGCCTTAAGGCGATGTGTGCGGCCAGCATCATCGTCGTCGACAAGTCCGACGCCTCGCTTGAACTGGCCAAGAAATCGGGCGCCGATCATCAGGTGAAAGCCGACGGCAACGACGTGGAGGCGGTGCTGGGTTTGACAGCCGGAAACGGCGCGGAAGCGGTGATCGATTTCGTCGGCGAGAAAGGCACGACAACCAAGGGGCTCGCCATGACCCGCCCGATGGGAAGCTATTATGTCGTCGGCTACGGCGAGGATATCCGTGTCCCGACGGTCGATATGGTGATTACAGAGAAAAACATCATCGGCAACCTGGTTGGCACATGGGCCGAGCTAACCGAGTTGATGGCGCTCGCGGACCGAGGCTTGGTTGAACTGGCAACCGCCGAATATCGCCTGGCCGAGGCCAACAAGGCGTTGCACGACCTCAATGCCGGCAAGATCCATGGACGCGCCGTCCTAATCCCCTGAAATCCGAAACGGCTGATCCGTCGCGAGTAAGCAATTTACTCGCGATGGATCCAACCGATGCCGTGAGTGGCAGCGTGCCGATAGCAGGCGTCCGTCAGCAATCCGGCATGCGATTTCTATTGCGACGCAATCATTGCGGCGCACACGCCATGCATTCTGCGTGTCGCACAGATTCTCATTTTGCAATTTCTGTCGCAATTTGCATCTCGATCAGTCGCAGCCCAAGAGCAGCCAAAGGGTTGTAGCGGCTGTGCGGCCGCTCTTCCTTGCCGCAACCATTCAGAAAACCAATCAAGAAAGCCCTCCGACGAGGTGGCACGCTCATTGCAATCCCCGCGTACAGAACAACGCCGACTGGTCCATCACGGGCGAGCCGCGAAAAGAACGAGGGAAGGGATGCCTAGCTGAGGGTGGCAATCTTGCGCACGCGATGACGGGATTGCGATCGAAGAGCCGCCGGCTTTGAAGATCGCGGCAAGTCATCCCCTGAATGCTCCCCAGTGATCCCGAGACCCTTGCCGATATCAGGCGCCCGACTGTGAAGGCGGTCGGGACGCTACCCGTCACGCACGGGGAAGCGCTGTCCGGTCCGTACAGGTCGCGGGCAGGCGGAATATCGATGTGGTTTCTGACCCGATCAGGAGGATACGCCCAATGTCCGGAACTCTGACACTCAACAAGATCACCGCCCAGCGCGGCATTCCCGTCGGTGAGGCAGCAAAGAGGATTGCCGATCTCGGATGGAATCCGTCCTATGTCCAGGAGGCGATGACTTTCCCCACGGACTACAAGATCACGAAGGCGCCGAAGGATCCGATGAAGCAGGTCCTCCGTTCCTATTTCCCGATGCAGGAAGAGAAGGACAATCGCGTCTACGGTGCGCTCGACGCTGCGCTTCGCGGCGACATGTTCCGCAACGTCGAGCCGCGCTGGGTTGAATGGATGAAGTTGTTCCTGGCCATCATCCCGTTTCCGGAAATCTCTGCCGCGCGCTCCATGGCGATGGTCGGCCGCCTTGCACCCGGTGAGGATCTCCGCACTGGATTCACGATGCAGATGGTCGACGAGTTTCGTCACTCCACGATCCAGATGAATCTCAAGAAGTGGTACATGGAGAACTATATCGATCCGGCCGGGTTCGATATCACGGAAGAGGCGTTTGGAAAGTGCTACGCCACCACGATCGGACGGCAGTTCGGCGAGGGCTTCATCACCGGCGACGCAATCACGTCCGCAAATATCTATCTGACCGTCGTAGCCGAGACGGCATTCACGAATACGTTGTTCGTCGCAATGCCATCCGAGGCGGCCCGCAACGGCGACTATGCGCTTCCGACCGTCTTTCTCTCCGTGCAATCCGATGAGAGCCGGCATATTGGCAACGGCCACTCGATGCTGATGTCGATGCTCAAGGAGCCCGAAAACCACCTGCTGATCGAGCGCGACTTGCGCTACGCCTTCTGGCAGAACCACGCCATCGTCGATGCCGCGATCGGCACCTTCATCGAATACGGGACGACCAACCGCGACAAGAACAAGGAATCATATGCGGAGATGTGGCATCGCTGGATCTTCGAGGACTATTACCGCACCTATATGCTGCCGCTCGAGAAATACGGCATCAAGATCCATCATGATGATGTCCAGACAGCATGGAAACGCCTGACCGAGAAACACTACGTCCACAAGGTCGCGCAATTCTTCGCGGTTGGCTGGCCGGTGAATTTCTGGCGGATCGAAGCGCAGACCGACAAGGACTTTGAATGGTTTGAGCACAAATATCCGGGCTGGTACGCCCAGTTCGGCGAGTTCTGGCGGTGGTACGAGAAGCTTTCACGTCCCGGCCAGACCAACATTCTCTTCAACAGCGATGTCGGTTACGTCTATCCGCATCGTTGCTGGTCGTGCCTCGTGCCCTGCCTGATCCGCGAAGACATGGTCACCGGAGAGATCGACGGCGAGCTCTATACGTTCGCGCACGAGCTGGATCGCTGGACCGCCGTCGAGGCGTTCGGGAGCGAGTACCAGGGACGTCCGACGCCCGCGATGGGTCGGTTCAGCGGACGGCGCGAATGGGAAAGCTGTTACCATGACTGGGATCTGGCCGATGCAATCAAGGATCTCGGCTTCGTCCGGACCGATGGCAAGACGCTGGTCCCGCAACCGCATCTGCGCTTCGACGAGAAGGAGATGTGGACGCTCGACGATGTCCGCGGACATGTTTTGAAGAGCCCGCTCATCACCTTGCGTGAAATGGCGCCCGCAGATCGCGAAGCCCACCTTGCCGAGTATCGCAAGGGATTCACGGTCAATCCCTGCCACTAGCCAACCTGGAGGAGCCAGCAACGCTGGCTCCTCCCTCCCGTGCCACTCAGCGGAGGCTCGAATGCCTTTGCGCCGAGGAGAAGTCTATGGGCGCGCCTGCCAACGTCGTTCGACTGCATCCAGTCGGGATCGAATTCGAGGTCGAGGAGAACGAGACCGTCCTGAATGCGGCCTTCCGTCAGGGAATTTCCTTGCCGCATGGCTGCAAGGAAGGGCAGTGCTCCGCCTGCAAGTGCGTGCTGACGCAAGGTGAAGTCGAGCTGAAGAAATACTCGACATTCGCTCTCAACGAAATGGAGCGCGATCAGGATTACATCCTGCTCTGCCGGACGCTCGCATATTCGGATCTCGAGGTTGAGCTGCTCAACTACGACGAGGAGGTGTTGTCGAAGTCGATACCCGTCAGGGAGTTCGTCGGCTCGATCACTGGCGTCTCCGCGCTGACCCATGATATCCGGCGCCTGGAGATTGTGCTCGACCAACCTCTGAAGTTTTGGGCGGGCCAATATGTCGACATCACGCTCCCGGGAGCAGAGACGATTACGCGCTCGTTTTCCATGGCAAATTCGCCGAGCGAAACCAAGGCGCTCGCGTTCATCATCAAGAAATACCCAAACGGACGTTTCTCCTCAAAACTCGACGGAGAACTCGTCACCGGCACCGAAGTCAGCATCAAGGGACCATATGGAACCTGCTTCCGGAGAGAAAACAGAAACGGAGCAATGATCCTGATCGGCGGCGGATCGGGCATGTCGCCGCTGTGGTCGATCCTGCATGATCACATCGGTTCTGGCGAAAACCGTCCTGTCTATTTCTTCTATGGCGCCCGCACGCGCAATGATCTGTTTTACCTCGACGAGTTCGAAGAGATCGCAGCCAACAATCCGGAATTCACCTTCATACCCGTGTTGTCACACGCCTCCGACGACAACGCGTGGGCGGGCGAAAAGGGTTTTGTCCACGAGGCTGTGAGCGCTCATCTGCGCCGCTCGCCTCCTGGCGAGGACGTAGACGTCTATGCCTGCGGACCGTCTCCGATGATCGAGGCGCTGACGCCGGTCCTTCAAATCAATGGGATCGATTCCGACAGGATTTTTTTCGACAAGTTCACGCCGGCCAACACTTGATGGACCAACTGGAAGTGACGCACCGACTACTTTCTTCACCAAAGGGAGGATGACGATGGATACCGTGACAAGTGCCTCAATCAAATCGGGAGCGGCCGGCGCCGCCACATTTCCGGACTCGAATAGTCGCAGTTACCGTTATTTTGAGCCGAGAGGCAGGCGAGCCACGCATTATGAAGACGTAACCGTCGATGTGCAGCCGGATCCCGAGCGATATCTGCTGCAGGACTGGATCATTTCCTTCCCAAACGGCAAAGGCGCCTACACCAAAGACAACACGGCCGCGCTGAGCTCAAACTGGCACGCCTTCCGGGCCCCCGACCAGGAGTGGGAGCGGACGCATTATCAGCGACAGTCCAAGGTCGAGACGATGGTTCAGTCGGTGATTGCCAATGGACGCAAGTCCGGCGCGCCGAAGCTGTTCAACAAAGCCTGGGTCAAGATACTTCAGAATCATCTTGGTGCTTG
Organism: Bradyrhizobium sp. BRP22; assembly: GCF_020194175.1. GTDB lineage: Bacteria > Pseudomonadota > Alphaproteobacteria > Rhizobiales > Xanthobacteraceae > Bradyrhizobium. The sequence goes on from NZ_JADYVX010000003.1 coordinate 216,814, forward strand.
GAAGCACGCGGAGTTCGGTCTGGCCACCGCGCTGATGCAAGCGCAGCGGTATGGCTACACCCAGATGATCAATAATGCGACGCTCACGAACTCGTCTTACAAGCATCGTCTGGCCCAGGATATCACGCTCTATCTTGCCGAGATCGGGATGGACATTCCGGGGTTCGATGATGCGGCCGGAAAGCGCGCCTGGCTCGAAGACAAGGGATGGCAAGGAACGCGCGAAGCGGTCGAATCGATCATGGGATCGACCGATTACCTGGAGCAGTATTTCGCCACCAACATCGTCTTTGAGCCGCTCGTCGGCGAGCTGTTCCGCAGCAACTTCCTGATGCAGGTCGCGTCACCGAACGGCGACTTCATCACTCCGTCGGTGATGTCGGCGGCGGAGGCCGACTATGAACGAAACCTCGCGAACGCGATCGACCTGTTCCATCTGCTCGCGACCGACCAGAACCATGCGGCCCATAACAAGAAGCTGTTCGAGGGCTGGCTGAGCAAGCACGTCAGCCTCGCCAACAAGGCGGCGGCCGACCTGCAACCGATCTGGTCACAGCCTCATTCAAAGCCGGTGCAGTACGCCGACGCAAGAGAGCAATCGGTTGACCGCATCAAGAAAATTCTCGGCGAGCTTGGGCTCGCTCTGCCCAAGGAGTGAAAGCAATGTCAGTGGCTTCGAGGTCTGCGACCAATCACAACATCTTCCAGAAGATGAAAGACATCGTCTTCGATCGGACCATCTCACATCAGTGTGGCGTCACCATGAATGATAGTGTCGAAGCGCGCGCTATCGCCGAATTCATGGCCAAGAAGCCAGGTGTGACCGTGACCTATCAGCCGGCCCTTATCCGCATCGATGGCGAAGGCAAGCTGGTCTTCAAGATGGATGAAATCAGCGAGATTCTCGGCAAGGACATGACCGCCGAAATCTTCGAGGTGAATACGTCGACGCATTACGGCCGGATGGTCCGGATCGATGACAACACGGTCACGCTGTTCGGAAATATGGAGGAAATTCTCGAATACATCGAGTGACAGGAAGGCCCTCTCGCGCTGGGTGGAGCGGGCTGTTCGTGGTCGGCTCCACTCCCTTTCTCGCATTGATAGTCAGAGCAACATCTCAAAACCTGGAGAATACCATGTTCATCACACCCACCGGCGAGAAGGTCTTTGTCATCGATGGGCATACGCATTTCTGGGATGGCAGCCCGGCCAATCAGCTCAACATTCATGGCAGGCAATTCATCGATTGCTTCTATGCCTATCACACCTCGCTCAGTCCGCCGGATAAGCTGTGGCCGAAGGAGCAATTCGAGAAGTATACCGCGGAGCAGATGTATCACGATCTGTTCGTCGACGGGCCGGACGATATGGCCATCGTGCAGTCAACCTATCTGACGGAGTTCTACAGGAACGGCTTCAACACGATCGACCGTAACGCCGAGATGGCGAAGAAGTACCAGGATCGTTTCATCGTCAACGGCGCCTTTGATCCGCGAGATGGCGAACGTGCGCTCGAATATATTCACTACATGAAGGAGACCTTCGGCATAAAGGGCGTAAAACTGTACACGGCGGAGTGGAAGGGTGAGTCCCGTGGCTGGAAGCTGACCGACGCAAATGCCTATCGGTGCTTCGAGCTCTGCCAGAAGCTCGGCATTACCAACATCCACGTCCACAAGGGGCCGACCATCATTCCGCTCGATAAGGATGCGTTCGACGTGCATGACGTCGATCATGCTGCGACGGATTTCCAGGGGCTCAACTTCATCATCGAGCATTGCGGACTGCCGAGGCTGGATGATTTCTGCTGGATTGCCGTCCAGGAGACCAACGTCTATGGCGGTCTGGCGGTCGCGCTCCCATTCATCCATGGCCGCCCGCGCTATTTTGCCGAGGTCATCAGCGAGCTGCTATTTTGGCTCGGCCCGGACAAGCTGCTGTTTGGCAGCGATTACGCCATCTGGACGCCACGCTGGCTGGTGGAGAAATTCTGGAATTTCGAGCTGCCGGAAGACCTGAAGAAGGAGCATGGCGTCGATCTCTCGCGGGAGGCGAAAGAGAAGATCCTGGGCCTTAATGCCGCGCGTCTCTACGGCATCGACGTCGAGGCGCAGAAGGCAAAGCTCGCCAGCTACGTCCACGCGACGGCCGCGGAATAGCGGCATGGCCACCTTCCTGGAACACGACCGCAGAACCGGTGAGGTGTGGGATCGCCTCGCGCTGGTGACGGACCCCGAGCTTGATGAGCCCGTCACCAGGCTGGGTTTCGTGGAGCTTGTGACGGTGGATGACCAGGGGGGAGTCGATATCGTCTTTCGACTTCCCACCTATTGGTGTTCGGCGAACTTCGCTTTCCTGATGGCCGACGACATGCGGCGTTCGGTGATGGTGCTGCCCTGGGTTCGCCATGTGCGTCCGAGGCTTCAGGATCACATGGTCGCGGACGAGATAAATCGGGGTGTCGCGGCCGGTTCATCGTTTCGCGAAGCGATGAAGGACTTCGCGCCGGGAGAAACCCTGGAGGAGTTGCGAGAGAAGTTTCGGCGCAAGGCCTTTGAACGGCGACAGGAGGTCATGATCCTTGCTTTGCGGAACGCCGGCTACGATGACGTCTCAATCTGCCTGATGAATCTCGAGTCCTACGACCGGTCGGACTTCGGTGAGGGCGAGGGGGCATACCAGAAGCCGCGCTATCGCGAGATTCTCGTCGAGCGCGGTCTCGCGTCGCTTCCCGGCGACAGAGCGTTTGTCACCTGGTCTGGCGATCCGATCGAGCCGCGCGAGCTCGCGCCTCATCTGCGGAGGCTGAGAACAGTCCGGATCAACATGGAGTTCAACAGCGCGCTGTGCCGGGGCCTGCTCGGCGCACGTTATCTCGAACGAGATGGTCGCAGTGCGGAATTGACGCGGACGGGCACCAGAGAGTGCGTCGCATGCCCGGGAGCCGGTTGCGGTCAGCGGCAGCCGGCCGGAGCCCTGGCAGGCGCGGCCGATGAAGGGGCAGGTATGTTCACGTGAAACGAACTGCCGCTGCAAGATGCGTCGTCTAATCGAGATCCGGCAAAAGATCGGACCGGCACAGTGACAGGAATTGGGAGGGATGGTTATGCCGAAGAAACTCTTGCATGATATCGAAGCTCGCCGAGCTCTTGCCCGTGGGGTGGAGAAGCTCGCGGCCGCTGTTGAATCCACACTTGGACCGAAGGGCATGAATGCCATGGTCGATCGGCCGATCGGCACGCCGATCGTCTCGCGCGACGGCGTCACCATTGCGTCGGAAATCGAATTGCCGGATCGTTTCGAAAATATGGGCGCGCAGGTGGTGCGCGAGGTATCCATGCAGACCAACGAGGTTGCGGGCGACGGCACCACCACCGCGATGGTGCTCGCCAACGGTCTCATCCAGAATGGCATTGCGGCCCTGGAGCGCGGCGCCAAGCCTGTTGATCTATGTAAGGGCATCGACAAGGCAGTCGAACTGGTCGTCGAGATTCTCAAAAAGACGGCGATCGAGGTGTCCGATCAGAAGACACTGCAGGCCGTGGCGACGATCGCCGCGACAGATCCCCATTTGGGCAAGCTGGTTGCCGAAGCAGTGGAGCGTGTCGGAAAAAACGGGATCATCAGCTCGGACTATGGACTCACGACGGACACCACTCTCGAGGTCGTCGAAGGCATGTCGTTTGAACGTGGTTATATCTCGCATCACATGGTGACCGACGTCGAGAAGATGGAGGTGGTCTTGGATCAGCCTTACATCCTTCTCACCGATCTCAAGATCAAGGCGCCGGCTGAACTCGCAGGAGTACGCGCGGCGGTGGAGGCGACAAAACGTCCTCTGGTCATCATCGCGGAGGAGATTGCGCCGGAAGTGGTCGCGACTCTCTTAGGCGATGGCAACCGGGGAAAAGTGCTGGTCGTCAATCCTCCCGACTATGGGCATTGGCGGAAGGCGATGATGGACGATCTCGCCATTGTCACCGGCGGCCGCGTGATTGCCCGCGACCTCGGCGCGAACTTGGCGGAGGTCGTTCTCGATGATCTCGGTACCGCAAGGCAGGTCAGGGCCAGTGCCCGCGAAACTGTGATCATACGCGGTGGCGGCGATGACGTCGCGATCGCCGCAAGGCGACAGCAGGTGGCCAGGCAGCACGAATTGGCGCCGCCCAACATCGAGCAGGACAAGCTGAGGGAACGGCTGGCAAAGCTATCGGGGGGAACGGCCGTAATCCTTGCCGGTGGCGTGACGCCTGTTGAGCAGAAACGGACGATTCAGCTCATCGATGACGCGCTGAGTGCGACGCGCGCTGCGGCGGAGGAAGGGATCGTGGCCGGTGGCGGCACGGCGCTCGCCCAATGTGCGCCCGTGGTCGCCAGGGTTCTCGGTAACATCAACGGTGATCTTGGCGAGGGCATTCGGCTCGTCCGCGAAACCCTGTCGCGTCCAGCGGCATTCATTGCGAGAAATGCCGGACACAATCCCGACCGCATCGTTGCCGAGCTTCTCGGCTCACCGGCCGGCACCGGCTTCGATGCAGCAAGCGGTGCATTCACCGACATGATCGCGGCCGGCATCGTGGATCCCGTACGTGTCACCTACACGGCGTTGCAAAACGCAGCGTCCGTGGCGACGCTGGTCCTGACCACGAATACGCTGGTCGCCGATGTGCCGGAGTATGTCGATCCGACTGCCGGACCTGCCCTCGGAGGTGGGGCAGAAAGGCTCGGGCGCGCATAGTCAAGGCTGGCGTCTCGCAAGGCGCATAGGCTGCGGTCTGATCGATCCGATCGCTGCCGCGGCCAATTTGGAGAGTGACAAGGACCAAGAAGGCATTACAATCTTCAAACTTTGGTGGACCGATAAGAGGCGATGCGACAAGCCTCAGCCGCCAAGCCGGAGGGGAACGCACATGGTCGAGATCATCTCGAAGCGGGAAGGTCCTCGGAAGGAAGATGTCGCGGCAAAGCAATTTCTTCGGAAGAACCGGGCAGCAATCGAGGGCATTGCCGACCACCTGACGGGTGGACGTTGGCGGCAGGCGCGCAACCCCGCTCATGCACCAGAGCCCGAGCGGTCTGGCAAGCTCTGGTATATCCCGCCGGGGCGTGCCGCAGAGCTGGAACCCTATGTGCGGATCAGCCTCAATGGGCGCGTCGTCGTCGCCGATCTCGCATCAGGAAGACAAATCCATTTCCTCGGCGAGTTGAGAGGCGAGCGTCAGTCGCGCCGTCTGGCACTTGCGACAGCGCAGAATGGATTTTTTGTACCCCTGGAAGACCACCTGCATGCTGCGCTCGCAGATCTCGAGGGGTTGAGCATCCCGGATGAAGCGTCGGAGCAGCGCCTGGAGCAGGAATTGGCAACCCGTCTCGGTCTGAGCGTGGTGGGGCAGGGGAGCGAATAAGGAATACGCGGAGCGGCCGCAGGAAGACGGTTTCAAGGGAAGCGTTGCCCGGGAGCCATACGGGCCGGACTCGACTGGTGGTAGGTGCTGCGATGCTGACGGAACTGCTCATGGCAAAGCCGCCATTTGCCCTCGAAGGATTGGACGTTCCAAGCGACGGGACAGGGGCGCCGGACGCGGATGAAAGCCGTCCGTATGACGAGCGGCAGACCGGCAACGCATGGGAATCCTTCCTGACGACGGGGGAAGTGCGCAGCGGCGACACATTTGTGCGAAACGTCATCGAGAGGTCATGGCAGCGCAGCGTCCAATCGGGCGTCGACGCGCATTGTCGGGGGAGCAATCTCATCGTCTCACCTGACGATCTCTACGAACTCCGTCTCAAGAACGAGGATCTGCTCGGGGCGAGCGCGGAGACCTTCCGCCGCGTGGCCGACGTTCTTGGAGATGCTGCCACCATGGTGGTCATCACCGACAAGAACGGTGTCGTTCTTGATGTCGGAGGCGATCGGCGCACCATCGATTCAGGACACGATATCCACCTGGAACTCGGTGCTGGATGGGGAGAGGGAGTGACCGGCACCAATGGTATCGGCACGGCGCTGGTGACCGGCAAGCCGGTCCATGTCCATGCCGCGGAGCATTTCTCCGAGGGGATAAAGTCGTGGACCTGCGTCGGCAGTCCAATCCGAAGTCCGGTCGACGGAAGCATCATCGGGATCATCGACTTTTCCGGTCCGCAGGCGATTTTCCATCGGCACAATGTTGCCTTGGCTGTGATCGCGGCCAGCCACATCGAGCTCGCTCTGGCGGAAAAGATCCGCATCGAACGGGTGCGGTTGCTCGAGGCCAGTGTCGCGCGCCTGCCAGGAACGAGCAGTGCGGACGGCGTGGTGATACTCGATCGCTTCGGCAGAGTGATCCATCACAACGACATGGCCTCGATACGCTGGAGCGCCATGACTCAGTCGTCGGATTTGCGCGTCGGGGCCAAACTCCTTTCGATCGACGATGGCAGAATTCCGGCGGATCTGGCCGCGGAGCTGCCCGAAGCGTTGCGAGAGCAGAGGATTGAACCGCTCCGGATTGATGGGGTGACGCGCGGGGCGATGCTCGTGCTGCCGGCGAGGTCGAGGTCGACGACGGCGCGGACCTCCGCTTCACCAAATTCCCTTGTCGCAACGATGGAAGCCAGGACAGCAATTGTTGGATGCAGTGAGGTGCTGCTGCAGGCAGTGGAACGGGCCGAGCGTGCTGCGTTCGGAAAGACCGCGATTCTGCTTGAGGGAGAGACCGGCGTCGGCAAGGAACTGTTCGCGCGGCTCATCCATGCTGTCAGCCAGAAGTCGGGCAAGGAGCCATTTGTTGCATTCAATTGCGGCGCGGTGTCCAAGGAGCTCCTGGGAGGAGAACTGTTCGGTCACGCGCCGGGGGCCTTCACCGGAGCCACCCGCGAAGGAAGAGCAGGTCGGTTTGAATTTGCCAATGGCGGCGTTCTCAGCCTTGACGAGATTGGCGAAATGCCGCTTGAACTCCAACCGTACCTGCTTCGCGTTCTGGAAGAACGCGCAGTTTATCGGCTCGGTGAGAGCAAGCCGCGTCCGATCGACGTCCGATTGGTCGCTTCCACCAATCGAAATCTCAAACAGGAAGTGGCCGAAGGACGTTTCAGGGCGGATCTCTACTTTCGCATCGGCGTTGTCAGGATTGCGATTCCGCCGCTGCGGGAGCGCGCAGGCGATGTCGACGTCCTGATCGGGCATTTCAACCATCAGTTCTCGGCGGCCTACAATCGCGAGCCGCTGCAGTTCGATGGAGAGACCATGAGCGTTCTGCGGCGCTATGAGTGGCCAGGCAATGTGCGCGAACTTCGCAATCTGGTCGAGAACCTTGTTCTGATGTCGATCAATGGCATAGTGACGCTCAAAGATCTCCCGGAAGAGCTTCTGGAAGCAACTGATCGGGTAACGCGGCCACGAGCAGCAGAGCAGAGCCACCTCCGCAAGGGCGCGCTCGACGACGAAGTCTCCCGTTTCGATGAAATGGAACGCCGCGCGATTGAAAGAGCGATCGCGATAGCCGGCGGAAACATCGCAGCGGCGGCTGACAAACTCGGCATTTCTCGTAGCACGCTCTATCGCAAGTTACACCAATATCGCTCTCGTACCTGACGGCAGGCTGCAGGAGCGAGCGATGGCATATAGGCGCAGCGGAAAAGAGGGCCAGGTTGAGTCGAATGCTGCTGCCGCAATTGCCTCGCAAATTCTCGCGCGAGCCGACCGCGATGTCGCTTTCACGGTTCAGCTCGTCGGCGAAAGCCGCCATATCCTGGTGCAGCATTTTGTCAGGTTTATCGAGAGTGAGCTAGGACAGCGCGGCGTCGTCTACGGTGCGCATCCGCTGTTGCGGCCGTTCATCGAAACCCACGCGCGCGAGCTGACGGATTTCGTCCTGAACGGAGTGAGTCTGCGGCATCAGTTCGGCCTGCAGGCTCTTGAAAGGATGACAGGAGATCCTTTGCGGTTGTTGCGAGTCGACCTGTGGGACTCGCTGCAGTCCCATATCGACGATGCACAACGACACTTTGTCTCTGACGCCGGCGGCATGCTGCGAATCCTTCAACAGATAGACGGCATTTCGCCGGCACCAGGGAACGGCAATGATGTCTGACCGCAAGCGAGATGTACCCAACATCAGGCGGTCAATCTTGGATACGAGGTCGGGGATGGACACTGTCGAAGTCGATGCGGCATCGCTTTACAACCTTCTTGGCCGGCACTGGAGGCTGGATGTCCCGGTGGATGAAGTCGCTTTCGATCGCGCCGGAAAGACCGTTGCGTTTTCGCTCGCGGATGGCTCCCTGGCGCTGGCATCCGTCGCGGAAGCCGAGCCGCCGCAACAGCGCTACCGCGTTGGGCTCGAGGATGGCCGGCCGACGATTTCAGCGCGACGACAACCGATTCCCCCGGTCATGAAGGTGGCAATTGGAGATCCGCCCCTGCGGATTTTTTCGCCGGAACCTTCAGGAATCATTGTCCATGAGCGAGGTGGGCGCCTTTTCCGCGTCGCTGCCTCCGGCACGGCGCAGGAGATATTGGAGATCGACGACCAAGCACTCGAGGCCCTTGCGTTCATGGTCAACGGGAGCGTGTTGGCGGCGGTAGGCGGATCCATCGTTTCATATGATCCGGGCGGAGGCCGGTTTGCCACGCCAACTTATGCGGGAATGGCGTCCGCTCTGGCAGTCTCGGCGGATGGCGCGAGCATCGCGATCGCGAGTACCCGAGGCCTTTTCGCCGGAAAGATCGGCTCTGAGCCTGACATTGTGTTCGAGGTCGGAAAGCTCGCGGCAATCTCCTGGAGCCCGGACGGTGTCTGGATCGCAGCCTCCCTCGAGCGCGGCGGCATCGTGCTCCTGCGGCCAGCCGATGAACGGATGATCCGTATTCCTGACTATCCCGCTACTGCGCGGTCACTGGCCTGGAGCGCCGATTCCCGCAGACTTGTAACCAGCGGTGCATTCCGCATCATCGTGTGGGACGTTTCAACGCTCGACGATGGTCGCGCCGAGCCGGCAAGTGTTGGGACCGGTCAGGCCGGCTTCATCGCCGTCGCGACGATCGATCTGCAATCCCGCGGTTCGTTGATCGCGGCAGGTTACGGGGACGGCAAAGTTGTCGTTGCAAAAATCGGTAGCCGCGACGAACTGCTCGTCAAGGCACCCGGTCAAGGAGAGGTGCGCGCCATAAGGTGGTCGACCGACGGCCAGCACTTGGCGTTCGGGACCGCAGAGGGAGAGGCCGCAATCGTTACGTTCCCACCGCAACTCTTCAAGTGACGCGCAGGGAACATCGACACTCGCAACAGCCTGAATCGATCAAGGTTACAACGTGATCTCGCAGCCACGCAAAGGGCGCAGCTCCAGGAGGAGGAATCGCATGAGAGATGTCGGAACGTTGACGGAACAGGAAAGCAAGGACCAGTTCTTCAGGGAAATTGCAGAACTCGCCGAACGAATGGTCGCAGCGCACGGCAAGGAGTTCTCGATGGGCGCGCTGGTTCTGGCTGCCAGGTTCATCGCAGAAAACAGGTCCTTCGAGCAACGTGCAGCCACGCAGTAGGGCATAACCTCTACGATTGCGCATTGGTGGGCCACGGGCGCGGACCCATCATCGTGCTATGGGACGGCACCAAGGGCCCCGCCAACGTCAAGGTGATCGCTGCGGTCGGCGAGCACCGAAGCAGAGCGAACTTGAGTCCGGCCGGCCGACGTGTAACATCACCGTAGTCATAGCCGTCGTCGTCGTGACTTTCCATCTAGCGCGCTGTGTCGAACCGCAAGCGAATCGACTGATTGGCGCGGGTCAGGAGTTGCCGTCATGCCGCCCACTTCTTCTTCAGGATCCCACCTACCATCGCACGGTGACGGCCTGCTGCGCTTCGGAGAGATAGCGCTTCGCTTCGGCGCTGAGGCGTACGGTCAATGGTGGACGATAGCCAGTCGGAGTTGGGGACACGAGGTCGACCGCTTTGTGCGAGGCATGATGTCATCCGTGCCACTTGAGACGCGGCTGCGGGATATGGCTGGTGGCTACGTGAATTGCCTGAGTGAGCTCGCGGCACTTGCACCGTCGGTTGCCGAGAAAGCGGCGATGGAATTGACGCGGCGATCGGAAGCCGGTCTGGAGCCTTACATCGGAGGCGGGGATGTCGGGCCCACGCCGGATGGAGAGATCTTCGAGGTCGACGGCAAACCATTCGCGATGCCAGCGCGGGTTCTGGACGCCTCGCAGGGATGGGCGATGTATTTCGTAAACACCGAGGCGGCAAACCGGTCGCTTGGCAGCGCCCGCGAAGTTCTGTCGGCGTATGACGCCGGTGGCGGACGCACGCCTCTCATGATCGTCGGAGTAGATTATCGCAACAGCGACTTTGGCGTTTATCCGGAATTCGTTGTCGCGTTGACCGTGACGGTGAATGGCGATCCCGCAGGGCAGTTGTTCACCTATTATTTGGCGATTGTCGTCACGCAGGAGTTCACCAAAGAGGCCGCCCACATTGTGTGGGGGCTAGAGAAGGTCGTTTGCCCCAAACTTGAGGTTCGTTATGCCGCGGACAACGTGTGGTTCGGCGTTCCGAATAAGGAGGGGGCGGCCTTGGCGATCCGCTTTCCGCGCTTCGGCGATGCCCGATCTTCCGATCTGCCGACCTTTTCCATCTCTCAACGTGGAGCGGGTCCGGAGCGGCGGACCTATTGGGCAATGACGACGAAAAGCGGCAGCGGAGAGGGAACGCAGATCGGAGGCTCGGTGGTGCTTGAACTGGGGATGTCCGCAAGCGGCGGGGGTCTGTGTGGCGACGGCAACTTGCAACGCTTATGCGATATGCTGCGCAGCTTCGACATCGCTGACAGGTTGCCGGCCGCGAACGGCTGGACGGAGCGCCAGACCGCAGTCTACGGTCCGCCCCGGTTGCTGGATCTTCCACGGTGAGTTGCGGCGTCCAAAGATCATCCGTTGGGCAAGATCCGGGAGAAATTTGTGCGCATCATGGTATCGGCCATCGAGACTGCTTTTGCAGCAAAGGCCGCAGGACGTAGCGCCGCCGCGAGTGTTGCAGGCAGCAATGCCGGATAAGAATCCGGCTGGATGATATCGATCGGAGCACCAATTCCGCGCCTGCGCCGCAACGCCTCGGCCGCCAACAGGCCGCTGACAACGGCTCCTTCGACCGTGACGACATCGACGAAGGTCTGGCAGAAGTCGCCTGCCAGGAAGAGGTTAGGAATCTTACAAATCGCCTTCGGGCGATTGACCCAGCTCCCGACCTGGTTGACGAAAAGCTCCTCGCCGACATTGGTTTGAACATGGCAGCGGGTATAGTCGACATCATCGAGCTGGAAGTCGAGGAAACGCTGCAGTTCCTTGAGTATTACGTCCAGGATGACGTCCTTCGGATAATCCGCAATCAAATCCGCGTTTGAAGAGATGACGTTAAGCGCAGTGCCTGCTTCCGCTGGCCGATCTGTCCACACCTGCGAAATGTCGAGCAGGCTGAGTGTATAGTTCGAGCCTAGAAGCAGCGTAATGCTGCCGGTCAAGCCTGGAATCCTGCGCTTGAAATACGCGTCAACGGAAATCATGGGCTCGGATCGCAACAGGCGAACGCGCTCAAGCTCGGGCGCGCAGGCCGCGACTTCCGGGCTGACGAGACGATCGAGCGGGCCTGGCGGCACGGCGAGCACGAGATCGCCGGGAACGTCGACCTTCCACACCTTGCTCGCCGTCGGCTCGTCGTTGCGATCGGTGGTCGGTTCTTCCGGCATCTCGCCGAGCGTCAATTCGCGCACCTGGCCATCCCTCAAGTGGAGGCTTTCCACGCGTGCCCGGTGATGAATCTCGAAACGGCGCCCAAGAGCTTTGGCACGCGCTTCGAGGTGTCGGCGCCATGGTTCGAAGATGGCGTCGTTGGTGTTCTGCGTGAGCAGCCACAGGGAGGGAGTCGGGTGGCGATACCCGTACTTTACCAGGCTCTGATAGCTTCGCGCGGACGACAGGTAACTTGGCGAGGCAAAGGCCTCGGCCAAGGTACGGGCAGAGGCCGCTATCGAACCCTCTGTGCTGTAGCCCCTGGATCGAAAGAAACCGCTGACAGAGGTTTGCTCCAGCACGGCCCCCGACATCCATTGCGTGCCTATGAGATCGAGCAGTGAATAGGCCGAGAGAAATTGGTCCGCGGGGGACGCGACGCCATTTAGCATGTTGGTCAGAATGGTCGCGGGCGAACCTGGGTTGGTGAGATATGGCCGCGTCTGCTTGTCTCCTGGGGAGCGGCAGCCGATCACAGGGCTTGGTATGAATTTGTCGGCGGCGCCGATCTCGCGCATGAATTGCCAGAAATTATTGTACCAGTTCAGGTACATGTGGTAGCAATGCTCGTGCGGATCGGGCGAGCCGCTGTCTCTGTGGGCGCCGAGCTTGCCGCCGAGGAAATTGTTCTGTTCGTACAGTGTTATGTCGAAGCCCCGCTCAATCAGGCGGGTCGCTGCGGACATACCAGCCAAACCGGAGCCGACAACTATTACTTCGGGCATCTCGCTCTCGAGTTGCACTGAATGATATCGGGATTGTTGCCTCTTGCTGGCTGCAAATCAATGGAATTCCACCGGATGCAGGCGAACTACCGGATAATCTTCAGGGAAATGCTGCTCGCCCAGTCGGCCGCGGCGGGCGCGTTTGGCCATGCTGCTGGCCGATATGCCGAGCTCATGGGGCAGGCATATCAGGAAGCGCTGATGGCCCTCGTTGCGGAGGTGCAGCCGAAAGATGGGGCTTTTGGGCCGCCGCATCCGGCCGATCGGGCCGGGAATCCCGCAGCGCTCGGCTTGATAAACTTCTGCCGAGCTTTTGCTGGCTTGCCACGGGCTTCAATGATTGGGTTTCTTTCGCGATACGATAATTTGCGTGGAAAGCGCGTCATGGTTCAGGATAGACCGGGTTCTACATTGTCGTGACATGAATTGCCGGTTGGGCTTCGCGCCCGCAATCACGCGGCGCGACATGGGGTTCGGGGCAAGAGCGCTGCCCGGGGTTTTACGTCAGAATGACAAACGGGGAAGGCATGCCTGGTTCTGGTCCCGGCCGATCGCCACAACAGTCTCTCACGGCCACTTTGATCGCCATGCATGATGCCTGGTCGACGGCTGTCGGCTTGCGGGGAAATTCGAGCGCGCAACCGGCGGGACGCGATCCGGGTGCCGGCTCTCCGCTGGCTCCGATGATCGCCGCCGTCGCTGCGATGGCCGATTTGGCTGCCGCCAATCGCCAGCGGTTCGAGCAGCCGAGCGCTGGACCCGCCATGGGTTTGCCGCCGACGGGTCAGGAGAGTCCGGCCATAACCGATTTCGTGCTGCCAATGGGCCAAGCGATGGTCATCGCCGCGAACAGGTCGCTCAGTTACTGGTTCGGTCTGGCTCAAATACTTGAAAATCATCAGGCGCTGATGGCGCAGTCCCTTGTCCTCGACCCAACAAGCGGCCGCGGCCCTGAATCGGGACGCCTCACCGCGGCCGACGAACTGCGCGCATTGTTGCGTGAAGTGGGGGAGCTGGCTGTCAGGCAGGCGCGCATCCTGCAGAGCGAATTAAGTGATTTGGATGAGAGTTTGGCGCAGAATTTCCAGCAATCTGATCTGTCCGGGTCCTATCGCAGACGCTGGCGCAGTAAAATCTAGGGCGGCGCGTTTCACAGATGCAGGGGCAAACAACAGAAACCGTCATTGTCCGACTGGGCTTTGAGTCGGAGATGAACGACTTGCGCGAGCGCATTGCGCGCTGGATCGCCGGCTGCAGCGAGGAATTGCGCGAAGCGCTTGAATGGCAATTTCTGGCTGGATCAAAATACTTTCGTCCATTGACGATCTTCTCCTGCTATCGTGCGGTGAATAAAGGCCCGATCCCCGAGCAGATCATGCAGTCGGCCCTGGTGATCGAGCTGTTTCACAATGTCTCCCTGATCATCGACGACATCGTCGATCGTTCCCCGACACGGCGCGGTCGGGCGACCATGCATACCAAGTTCGGCGAACTGCAGGCTTTGATGACCTCGGGCTACATCGTGGCGGAAGGTTATCTGCAGCTCAAGGACGACCTGGCAGGCATTGCGTTATTTTCGGAACTGATGAAACGGCTGGGTGTGGCTGAATGCATGCAGTGGCGGCTTCGTCGTCAGCCGCTGGGCATTGAGGACTGGCGCAAGGTCGCCGGGGAGGATACCGGTTCGATGTTCGAGGTGTGCGCCTGCCTGGGGGATCGGTCGGGCCGGCTGCGAACGTTCGGCGGCCTGCTGGGGCTGCTCTATCATGGCTGCGACGATGTTGGTGATGTGAAGGGTCTGGCCGCGTTGGGAGGGGGCGGAGAGGAAGATCTGCGCGACGGCATCTTGACGCTGCCCGCGGCCCTCGCAATTCGCGATCCCGCAGTGGCCAGGATATTCTGTGACCCGGAGGGCCGCAACCTGGCAGAGCTCGGCAGGCATTTCGTAGCCAAACTGCCGGAAGCAGAATCCTATCTCGACAAGATCGCCGAGGAGGGGCGAACCGAGGCGCGGTTGTTCGCCGCCGACCCCGCACCATTGATCGCCCTGATCGAGCAAACCAGGCAGTTGAGCCGCTACTAGCTGGCGATTATTGGTGCGAAAGATGTTATTGGTGCGGGAAATAATGTCGAATTGAAAGAGGCTTGGGCTGCGTGGTCCAGGCAGCTTTGGAGGAATGGCGCTAACCGGATGTCGGCAAACTAGACGTCGCTGGCTGCAACGGGCAAGTTTATCCGATATCGGGGCTCTAGGATCCGCAGTCTCATGCAAAATCTGGATATCGGTGAATGGCTCGAAGAATTAGGGCTTGGCCAATATCGGGCTTTGTTCTCCGACCAAGCGATCGATAGCGATGTTGTGCCTGACCTGACAGACGACGATCTGGCGCGTCTTGGCCTGCCGTTGGGTCATCGCAAGAAGCTGCTCAAGGCGATCGACCTCCTTCTGGGGCGGGAAAGGACCAGCCAGCACGCGCCTGTCGAGGTCATGCGAATACGACCCGACGCCGAGAGGCGACAGTTGACCGTGCTGATCTGCGATCTGGTGGAATCGACGGTCCTTGCCTCCAAGCTCGATCCGGAAGAACTCCGCAAGGTGATGGGCGTCTATCTCGACGCCTGCGTAAATGTCGTGACCTCATTTGGTGGTTTCATTGCCCGATATACCGGAGACGGAATAGTCGCCTATTTTGGTTACCCGGCCGCATTGGAAGATGCCGCTGAGCGGGCCGTGCGTGCGGGCCTGGAGCTCAGTCGGATTGTGCCGAACGTGGTCGCGCTGCCTGGCAAAACGTTGCGCGTGCGGACGGGCATCGCGACAGGCCTTGTTGTCGTTGGTGATCTTCTGGGCGAGGGCGCGGCGAAGGAGGAATCCGTCGTCGGTGAAACCCCGGCTCTGGCGGCACGGCTGCAAACTCTCGCTCCACCCAACGGGGTAGCCATCGCAGGCGCAACGCGCCGGTTGATCGAGGGCATGTTCGAGCTTGAATTCTTTGGCATGTGCGACTTGAAAGGGTTGCCGGGCCTAAGACCTGTCTGGTGCGTGCTGCGCGAGGCGGCGGTCGAAAGCCGCTTCGCCGCCAGACACCGCGCCGATTTGACAGAAGTGGTTGGTCGCGAGGATGAGCTGTCGCTCCTGCTCGGGCGATGGAAGACCGCTTGCGAAGGCGAGCGTCAGTTGATCCTGCTGGGCGGTGAAGCGGGAATCGGAAAGTCGCGATTGTGCATGGCGCTTGCGAGCCGGATTGCAGCAGAGAGCCATTTCATCATCCGTATGCAATGCTCGCCGTTCCATACCGATAGTGCGCTGCATCCGATTGCTACCTATTTCGAACGCGTGGCCGGACTGACGCTTGGTATGGAGCCGGAGGAGAAACTGAATCGGTTGAGTGCCGAGATGCAGAAGTCCGGCAATGTGGCGCCCGAGACGATGGTGCTTTTCGCCGATCTGCTCTCGATACCCACTGGCGATCGCTTGCCCCGGCACGAGGCGCCACCGGAGCAATTGAAGAGCCTGACACTTGATGCCATCGACGATTGGGTCGTGAACCTGTCGCGGCTGAAGCCTGTCCTATGGATACTTGAAGATGCGCACTGGATCGATCCGACGACGGTCGAAGCAATCAGCCGTGGCCTGGCCCGGACCGATAGCGCGCGCATCCTGGCCGTCGTAACGCACCGGCCGGAATATCATCCCCCGTGGCCTGGCCGCGGCCAAATTGTTTCGTTCAACCTCAATCGCCTGAGCCGGCGGCAATCGCAGGAGCTGGTCCGGCGCGTGGCGAAGAAGGATTTGCCCAGCCGCCTCGTCGAGCAGATCGTCGCCAAGACGGACGGGATGCCATTGTTCATCGAGGAACTAACAAAGGTCGTAGTTGAGTCCGGACCGTTCGAGGCGAGCTCAGGTCTCCATGACGACAGGCGAGGATCCGGTGAACCGGCGATACCGGTAACGCTGCAGGATTCATTGCTCGCGCGTCTTGATCGGCTGACAGAGAGCAAGGCCGTTGCCCAGATTGGCGCGGTGATCGGACGGGAGTTCTCGTACGGGTTGCTGGCTGCGGTGGTGGACTCCAAGCTCAAAGAGCTCCAGGCGGCTTTGGCGCTGCTCGAGGCCGCCGATCTCATCAGCGCGCGGGGAAGTCCGCCCGAGGTGATCTATACCTTCAAGCATGCCCTCCTTCAGGAGGCCGCCTATTCGACCTTGCTGATCAGCCGTCGCCAGACGCTGCACCAGCGCATCGCGGAGACGCTGCAGAGCCAGTTTGCCGAGATCGCGGAGGTTCACCCAGAGCTATTGGCGCATCACTTCATCGGCGCGGGCCTCATTTCGCAAGCGGTTGACTGGTTGGCCCGTGCCGCTGCTCGATCGGCAGGCAGATACAGCAACATTGAAGCGGTCAGCCAGTTCGATCGGGCCTTGATGCTGCTGCAGCAGCTTCCGGATGAACCGGCGCGTCGCAGCCGCGAATTCGCGTTGCGGATCGAGTTGATCGAGCCGCTCTACGCAACCCATGGCTATTCCGGTCCGGAAGTCGAACATAACTACGGGCGATTGCTCGAACTTGGCCAGGAGTTGAAACAGACGGGCCAGTTGCTGCGCATCCTGTGGGGGCGCGCCGGCGGCACCCTCGTACGATGCGACTTTCCGCGTACCGACGAGTACGTTGGCAGCTTTCTTGAACTGGCGCGCCAGACCGCCGACCGGACGTCGTCAGCACAAGGGATTCGGATCAGGGCAATGGTCGCGCTGGCGAGCGGAGAGTTCGTCAGGGCGCGCGAGCTGTTCCTGGAGGTGATAGAGGAGTTCGAGCGGGAAGGCACGGCGACGACGCTCGGCAACTATCTGACGATTCCGCGTCCAACGACCTTGGGGCAGTATTCCATTGCTGCACAACAACTCGGTCATCTCGGCGAGGCGAGGGAGCTTTGCGCGCGCAGTTTGCAAGAGGCTCGTGAATATGGACACCACCTGACAAGCTGCTACGCAATCCATCATTGCGCCATGAAATCGATGGTTGAGCAGGATCCTGTCACCGTCTCGTCGCTCGCCGAAGAGATCGTCGAGATCATGAACCGGCATCACGTCTTCTACTGGGAACTGTTTACGGAGGCGCTGCTTGGCTGGGCTTCGGCGATGACGGGCGCGTTGGATGCCGGCTTCGCCCGACTGCAGCGCAGCCGGGAGATCCGCGATCGGGTCCAGACCAGAATCTGGAGTCCTTATTTCCTGATCAGCGAAGCTGAAATCCTGATGCGGAACCAGAGAAACGATGAGGCTATCGCCTTGCTGGATCGCGCGGCGGCGGAAGCCGAAGCCACTGGACAGCATTACAGCGCGGCCGAGGGATTTCGGGTACGAGCCTGCGCCAGACTCGCGCAAGGAGCATCGCTGGCCGAGACCGAAGCATTGTTGCAACGCGCTTTGACAACGGCGCAAGTCCAGAATGCAAGGCTTTTCGAACTGCGGGCCGCGACAAGCCTGGCGCAAGTCTGGCGCGATGCCGGACGATTTGACAGCGCACGCAGGCTGCTCGAGCCGACCTATCGCCGGTTCACGGATGGCCACGACACGCCAGACCTGAGAAACTCTCGTGCAGTGTTGGAGACACTAAGCTAGCCATCGTCTTTCATCTGGAAAGGGCCTCTGCTTCAGTTTGCCTGACAGCTTACTGCCCGATCACTGCGACGTCGCGTATCGCCGATCCACACTTGTCGCGCTTCGGCGCCATGGCCGAGCCGTCAAGATCCGGTTCCGTGCTCATCTCGGCTTCGTGGCCGTGTAGGTGTCATCACCATCGCCCGCGCGATTGCCATGGCCCAGCCGCTTGGAAATCCCGCCGGCACACTCGCATAGGGCGTTCGCGATCGCGCCGTCCCAGCCCGCATCGAACGTGGCCTCGGGCCCCATCGCGGTGATGACGAGCGCCACATAGCCGGCGTGATCGAACACCGGCGCCGCGAGAGCATTGACGCCAGGCAGGGGATCGCCGAGCGCACGCGCGAGCCCGTGCTTGCGCACTGTAGTCAGCACGTCGGAAACCTTGGCGCCCTTCGTCGCGCGTTTCGGATTGTAACCGACGCCAAACCGGTCGAGGGCGCTGTCGAGCGCGGCATTGATCGTCTTTGATGGCAGGAACGCCGCAAAGGCGCGGCCGGTGGCGGTTTCGAGCAGGGCCATGACCGAGCCGACGCGCATTGCAATGTGCACGGGATGGCCGGGTTCCTCGATCTGCACCACGGTCGGGCCGTGGCTGCCCCAGACGGCGAGCGAGACTGCATGATCGATGGTGTTGGCGAGCGTCCTGATCTTTGCCGTGGCGATCCGCACGGCCGAGAGTCGGCGCAGGCTGATAAGTCCCAGTTCGAGCGCCAGCGCTCCAATCTCATAGCGGCCCGTGGTTTCGTCTTGCTCGATGAGCCCGATGCGCGAAAAGCTCACGAGATATGGATGAGCCTTGGCCGGTGCCATCCCGGCCTCACGCGCCAGATCGCGCAGCATCATTGGCTCGCCGCTCCTAGCGAGGGCGCGGAGCAATTGTCCGCCGACCTCGATCGACTGGATGCCGCGGCTTGCTGCTTTCATAGCTCCCCGTTCATGCCGCGTTACGCGCCGCGGCGCTTTCGGCAAGATGACGTCCGGCAATGTAGCCGAAGGTCAGCGCCGGCCCAAGCGTGATGCCGGCGCCCGGATAATTGCCGCCCATGATGCTCGCCATGTCGTTGCCCGCGGCATAGAGGCCGGGAATGACGCGGCCCTCGGCATCGAGCGCGCGTGCATTTGCATCGGTGACGATGCCGGCATAGGTGCCGAGATCGCCGACCACCATCTTGATGGCATAAAAGGGACCCTGCGCTACCGGAGCCACGCAGGGGTTCGGCCCGTGCAGCGCGTCGCCCTGGTAGCGGTTATAGGCCTTCGAGCCCTTGCCGAAGGCAGCGTCATGTCCTTCCGCCGCTGTGGCGTTGAATTGCGCAACCGTCGCGACGAGACCCTTCGCATCGATACCGGCCTGTGCTGCAAGCGTCTCCAGCGTATCGCCACGCATGAGATAGCCGGTGCGCAGATGATGGCCTAGCGGCATGGGGAAGGGCGGCACACAGCCGAGGCCATACGTCCGTAGCGTCTTGTGGTCGCAGATGAGGAAGGCCGCGATCTCCTCGCCAGGCCTCGTCGCCTTCATCATTGCCTGGACGAAGTCGTGATAGGAGTTGCCTTCATTGGCAAAGCGCCTGCCGTCGCGCATCACCGCGATCACGCCCGGCTTTGCGCGGTCGATGAAATGCGGCATCACGCCGCTTGAGCCGTCCTTGCGCTTTGTCAGCGAAACCGGCACCCAGGCGGCTGCATTTGGCAGGTGATCCTCGATGCGCCCGCCGGCAGCTTCCGCAAGCCGCAGCCCGTCACCGGTATTGCCGGTCGGTCCCGGCGAATAATGCTCGGCGCCGGTCGGCGCGTGTGGAAACATCTTCTTGCGCCGCGCCACATCGTGCGGGAAGCCGCCGCAGGCGAGCACGACGCCGCACCGCGCGCGAACGCGCACATTTCGTCCGTCACGGGCGACGATCGCGCCGGTGACAGTGCCATTGTCGATGGTCAGCTCGCGAACCGGCGAGGACAGCCACATCGGGATGTTGAGGTCGAGGGCGGATTTCCTCAGCCTTCCTGCGAGCGCATTGCCGTTGGTCAGCGTCATGCCGCGGCCGTAGCGCAGCACGTCCATGAGATGACGCGACAGGCGCTTTGCGACATAGATCGCTGATGTCAGCGATTTCGTCGCACGCATGAAATGGATGATCTCCTTGCCGGAGCCTAGCATCATGCCGAACACAGTAAGCTCGGGCAGGGGCATGCCGAGCGTCTTGATGTGGTCGCCGAGCTCGCGTCCGTCGAACGGCCGCGTCACCATCGAGCGGCCGCCTTGCGCGCCGCCGGGCGCCTCGGCATGGTAGTCCGGAAACACCAGCGGCATATCGAACCGCAGTGCGGTCCTGGTCGTGAAGAAGTCAATCGCCTCCGGACCCGCGCTGAGAAACGCGTCGACGCGCGCCGCATCGTAATTGTTGCCGGCTTCATGCCGCAGATATGTGCGCGCCTGGTCCGGCGTCTCCTCGATGCCATAGGCGCGCGCGAGCGATGTACCGGGGATCCAGAGCCAGCCGCCGGAGCGAGCAGTGGTGCCGCCGAAGCGTGGCTCCTTCTCCACGATCAGCACGTCGAGACCGCGCGAGCGCGCAGTGATCGCGGCCGACATCCCGGCCGCGCCTGATCCGGCTACGATCACATCGCACTCGTAGCAGTCGCCTGCATTGCGCTCGTTGCCGGTCATGCTCTATCTCACTTCTTCAGGAGCGGACATTTCGACTCGGAGACTTGACGATAGGCGTCTTCGCCCTTCACGGTCTTGACGATCTCGAGATAATCCCACGGCTCCTTGGATTGCTCGGGTGACTTCACTTTCGCAAGATACATGGGGCGGATCACGCGACCATCCTCGCGCAGCCGGCCGCCATGGACGAAAACATCCTCGATCGGCAGCTCCCGCATCTTGGCCATCACCTTTGCCGGATCGTCGGTGCCGGCGGCCTTTATCGCCTTGAGATAGTGCAGCACCGAGCCGTAGACGCCGCTCTGGATCATAGTCGGCATCACATTGGTGCGGGCGAAGAATTTCTTCGACCAGGCACGGGTGGCCTCGTCCATGTTCCAGTAGGATGCCGTGGTCATGTAGGTGCCTTGCGCGGCCTTCAGCCCGATCGCGTGCACGTCGGTATCGAACATCAACAGGCCAACGAGCTTCTGGCCGCCCTGGACCAGACCGAATTCGCCGGACTGTTTGACGGCATTGTCGGTGTCCTGGCCGGCATTGGCAAAGGCGACCACGTCGGCTTTCGAACTTTGCGCCTGGAGCGCGAACGACGAGAAGTCGGCCGTATTGGTCGGATGCCGCACGCTGCCGAGCACCTTGCCGCCCAGCTCGTTGATGAAGCGCGTGGCGTCCTTCTCGAGCTGCTGTCCGAAGGCGTAGTCTGCGGTGACGAAGAACCAGGATTTTCCGCCTTCATTGATCACGGCTGACGCGGTTACCTTCGACAGTGCATAGGTGTCGTAACTGAAATGCACAGTGTTCGGGCTGCACAGCTCGTCCGTCAGCGAGCTCGCGCCGGGACCCGAGAGCAGCGCGATCCTATTGCGCTCGCGCGCCATGTTATGCACGGCAATGGCAATGCCGGAATTGGGGATGTCTACGACCGCATCGACCTTGCCATTGTCGAACCAGCCGCGCACGATCTGCACACCGACGTCGGTCTTCATTTGATGGTCGGCGCTGATGATCTCGATCGGCTTGCCGAGCACGGTCGGGCCGAATTCCTCGACCGCCATCCTGGCAGCCTCGACGGAGCCCGGGCCGCTGTTGTCGCGACCCCAGCTCGATAGGTCTGTCAGCACGCCGATCCGCACAAGATCGTCGGACACCTGCGCGCTGGCCACCGATGTCATGGCCGCGAGCATGGCGCAGGCCAAAAGCCCTCTCATTGTCGTTTCCTCTTCGTGATGCCGTTTGCCGGCTGTTCTGCATTGGCTAAAGGTTAGATTTAGACGAATTTATTTGTCAATGACGAACTCGCTTTGGTGCTCGTACCCGAAAGCGGACATCAGCCGCGCAGATCACGTCGGCTAGAGCGTTTTCGAGCGAAGTGGATACCGGTTCGCGTGAAGAAAACGCGTCAAAACAAGAATCTAGAGCTTCGGTTCTGATTCAATCAGAACCGAAAATGCTCTAGCGCTGCGGAAGGAGGCGTCCCGACTGCTCGGCGATGACGCCGTGGCAACGGTTGTTTGCCGAGGCCTGAGCGATCAGTCAGTTGTCAAAACGTCTCGGTAATCTTGCTCAGGCGAGGAGGACGATCCGGATCAAATCCGCAGGCGCGCGCCGTCTGCTCGATCATCCGATAGGCTGGAACGAGCATGGTGATCGGATCGGTGGCGGGGTCATCTTCGGCCAGCCAGGGCAGCGAGCCATGCGGTCCGCCGCATAGATGCAGCGCGATCTTTTGCCCGCGCAATTCTTCTGCCAGCGCGTCCACCGTAACAGCCGTTTCATCCATGAGGCGCAGCATGACAACCGGCGTGCGCGACGATAACGCGGCACGTGGCCCATGCTGCAGCTCGGCGGCGCTCAGACCAATGGAAGGCAGGCGCAGGATTTCCGAGAGTTTGAGAGCGATCTCCCGCGCAGAGCCCAGGCCCAGGCCTCGCGCCGCCACAAACACCGCTGATGCCTTGACGAGATCATCGGCAATCTTGGACCAGTCGAGCGCCAGCGCGCGGTGCAGGCGCTCGGGCAGCCTGTCCAGGGATGACCGCAGTAAGCGATCTTCCGCCAGCTCGGCAACAAGTCCGGCGCTGGCAGCCATCGAGCCGATCACGGTCTTGGTGGCCGCTACGGAGTGCTCTCTGCCGGCTTCGATCGGAACGACGAACTCCGCTTCATCGGCCACGGGTGACGACGTCGCATTGACGATGGCGATGGTGCGGGCGCCCGCGGCGCGCGCCGACCTCGTCGCCGCGACAAGATCCGGGCTGCGCCCGGATTGCGAGATCACGATGAACAGCGCGTGGCGCAGCATCAAGGGCGTGCGAAATGCCGTGATCACCGAAGGAGCGCTGGCCGAAACGGGAAGGCGAAGTCGCGTCTCGACAAGGTATCTTAAGAAAACCCCGGCATGCCCGGAGCTTCCCCGGCCGCACACGACGCACAGCGGGGCGGAGCCGATCCCGATTCGCTGTGCGATGTCGCGCGTGGCAGGGCGATTACGAACAATTCTGGCGACAACATCGGCGCTTTCTCCGATTTCGCTCGCCATCGCGGATGTTGTCACGGCTCAATTGCTCCGCCTTGCTTGCGCGCCGCCGCTCCCTTGGGGGGCCGGTCAGGATCCTTGTCACGATCCTTGGCGAGTTCGGCAAACACGCGCCGAAGGTTGCCGTCACAGTTTTTCAGAATGGTCTCGGCATCAACCCTGTCGACACCCAGCGCCAGAAGGCTCGCCGTCTTGATGTCTCCCTCGGCCTGCTCAAGCGAGCGCGCCGCGTGCGGCGGATCGCAGTGCGCGATGTGCGCCACCATGGCCTCGGCGCGCCGCTTCAGCTTGGCATTGGTCGGCTGCATGTTCACCATCATGCCGCGATACACCCGGCCAAGGCGCAGCATGATCCCTGAGGAGATGAGGTTCAGCACGACCTTCTGCGCGGTGCCCGCCTTCATCCGCGTGGAGCCGGCGATCAGCTCGCGGCCGGTCTCGATCAGGATCGGAAACTTTGCCGATGCCAGCAGGGCGGTGCCGGGATTGTTGGCGACACCGATCGTCACTGCACCGGAGGAGCCCGCCTGCTGCAGCGCCGCGACCGTGAATGGCGTTGTCCCGCTGGCGGCAACCGCGATCACCACGTCATGCGGTGTGAGCCGCGCGGCATTGATCTGCCTGACCGCATTATCGACATCGTCCTCCGCGCCCTCGACGCTGGTGACGAACGCGCTGTCTCCGCCGGCGACGATGAAGCGGACTCGCTCGTTGGGCCAGGCAAAGGTCGGCATCAACTCGGCGCCGTCCTGGACCGCCACGCGGCCCGAGGTGCCGGCGCCGACATACACGATGCGTCCACGATCGCCGAGCGCGGTCTTGGCCGCTTCGGTCGCTGCAGTGATCGCGGGAAGGGCATGGCCGATCGCCGCGACTGCCGCAAGCTGGCCCTCCCACATCGCTTCCATCGCCGCCGTCAGTGACCAAGCATCAAGATCGGCAAAGCGGGGATCGACTTCTTCGGTGGCCATATAGTTGATCCATGCGCCATCAAACTCGGAACTTTGAAGCCTGTTCATGGTCAGTTTCTCTCTTGGGCAGGTCAAGCCGCCCTCGCGCCACCAGTAATGCGCCGGCCGCCGCGTCGGCGTCAGGGCACCTCAGGCGGGCGCGCAGGTCGGGCGTCAGCCAGGGCGTAATGGCATCCGCGAGCCCTCCTACCAGCGAGAGCCGGCCAATTCCTCTCGCCAGGAACAGATCGAGCAGATCGCCGATGGCGTCGGCCGCGCGTTCGACGATGCGACGGCCGACCGGATCGCCCTGATTGGCGTGCCGTATCACGATCGGCGCGAACGCAGCGTAGTCTGTGGCCCTGGCTTCTTCGGACCAAGCCACCGCCTGATAGGGATCATGATCGAATGCGCCCAGCACCTCTGAAAGCAACGGGGTCAGCTCGCCGCGACGATCCGCCGCCCGCAGCGCCAGTCGAACAACCTGCAGGCCGATGTCGGCACCGCTGCCCTCGTCCGACACCGGAAAGCCGTAACCGGCAACACGGATTTCGCGGCCGTCGATCAGGCCGACACCCACCGAGCCCGTGCCGGCTACCACGATGGCCCCGTCCGCGCCGCTATGGGCGCCAAGACAGGCCGCCAGGCCGTCGCTGATGAAGATGACGGACGCAAAGGGATGCGCGATCTTGTTGAGCGCCGCTTCCGCGCCGCGGCGACCAAGACCGGCAAGGCCAATCCCGGCGTGCATCTGCGAGAAATCGTCGGGCGTCAGTCCGGCCTGTGCGGCTGCCGCCTCAGTGGCTTCCATGATGGACCGCCAGGCCTTCTCGAAGCCGATCCGCGTCGTGGCAGGTCCCGAACTCGCTTCACCGAGTACCCTGCCGTTTTCGTCCTCGATCCGGGCGCGGCAGCGGGTTCCGCCGCCATCAATGCCGAGATATGTGGTATCTTTTGTTCCCATGGAAAGTTAACGCGAGGGTTTTCGCTCCGGGTCCTCCCAAGCTTCCTAGTGTACACATGAAGTCCTGAAGTCCGCACGGACCCGCCTCACGAGTCCGTGACTGCCATTCTCGGATCAATGCTGATGGGCCACGCTGGGTCTTCCGTCTCTCTCACGATTGCCGCGCAGCAGATCTTTGATGGTGCCGACATGCGCGGGCCGGGGTCGGTCAGGATCTCGCAGGGGCGGATCGACGACATCGCCTTCGGCGAGGCGGACGCGCGCGCCTCAATCCACCTTGCCGCAGACGCCATTCTTGCGCCCGGGTTCATCGACATCCAGGTGAACGGAGGCGGCGGCGTTCTTCTCAACGACCAGCCAACGGAGGCCGGCGTCCGGCGCATCGTTGAGGCGCACCGCAAGGGGGGAACCACGGGCTGCCTGCCGACCCTCATCACCGATCGCAGCGAAGTCATCGAGCGATTGGCTGCAGCCGCCCAAGCTTGTCTCAAGATTCCCGGCGTGCTCGGCTTTCACCTGGAAGGACCGGCCCTCAACAGGTCTCGCAAAGGCATTCATCCGGAAGCCGAGATACGCGTGCCCGACCGGCGCGATCTCGCCGCGATCAAGAGTTTTGGGGGCTGCGGCCGCTCCATCGTGACCTTGGCTCCGGAATGCGTGCCCGCGTCCATGATCGAGAAACTGATCGGCGCCGGATTGCGCATCGCGGCCGGCCACAGCGACGCCACCGCAGCCGACGTCCGTCAGGCGGTCGACCGCGGTGTCTCGGGGGTGACCCATCTGTTCAATGCCATGTCCCAGTTGAACGCCCGGGAGCCGGGCCTGGTGGGCTCCGCGCTGGGGAATGACCGGCTGTTTGCAGGGATCATCTGCGACGGCATCCACGTTGACCGCGCCGGTTTGCGTGTTGCCTTCCGCTGCAAGGGACGCGACCGATTGATGCTGGTCACCGATGCGATGCCCCTGGTGGGCACGAATGACCGGCAATTCATGCTGCAGGGAAGGCAGATCACGTTGCACG
This sequence comes from Bradyrhizobium sp. BRP22, assembly GCF_020194175.1. GTDB lineage: Bacteria > Pseudomonadota > Alphaproteobacteria > Rhizobiales > Xanthobacteraceae > Bradyrhizobium. The sequence goes on from NZ_JADYVX010000003.1 coordinate 243,116, forward strand.
AAAATCGCCTGACAGGCCCCGATGGCACGCTCGCGGGCGCTCACCTCACCATGATCGAGGCGGTGCGCAACGCGGTTGCGCTGCTCGAAATCCCGCTTGTCGATGCACTCATCATGGCCTCTCGGACATCAGCGGCATTTCTGGGCCTTGAATCCGAGCTTGGACGGATCGCGCCCGGATACCGCGCGGACCTTGTCGCCTTCAATCCGAACTTTGAAGTTATCGGCACATGGATAGGCGGTGTCGGTTCGATGGGCGCGGCGAGCGAGGCTTCTCACCGAGGTTAGATGCGCAACCATCCGATCATCGTGCAAAAATATGGCGGTGTCTGTCTTGAAACACCGGCAAAAATTCGCGCGGTTGCGCGCAGTCTCGCCGACCTGCAGGGCCGCGGTCATCGTGTCGTGGCGATCGTCTCCGCCATGGGCAAGACCACCGACCAGTTGATCCAGATGGCTTACCAGGTAAGCCCTGCTCCCAATCGCCGTGAACTCGACATGCTGCTGACGACCGGTGAGCGCATCAGCATGTCCCTGATGAGCATGGCGCTTGCCGACCTCGGCGTGCCTGCGATCAGCTTCACCGGCAGCCAGGCCGGCGTGATGACCGACGATTCCCATTCCTCCGCACGCATCCTGGATGTACGGCCCATTCGCGTGCGCGAGGAACTTGATCGTGGGCGCGTTGTGGTGCTCGCAGGATTTCAGGGCGTGAATCCGGCGACCAGGGAAATCACCACGCTCGGCCGCGGCGGCAGCGACACCACGGCGGTTGCGATGGCTGCCGCGCTGAAAGCCGAACGCTGCGAAATCATCAAGGAGGTCGACGGAATTTGTTCGGCCGATCCCCGCATCGTGCCGGACGCAAAACCCCTGCGTCGAGTGGACTTCGCGTCTCTGTCCGAAATGTGCTTCTGGGGCGCAAAGATCCTGCATTTTCGCAGCGTAGAGCTGGCGCAAAGTCAGGATGTGCCTCTGGTTCTCAGGCAATGGGGTGGCGTTGAGCACAGCACGCAAGTGATGAAAGAGGTTGCAGGCATGGAAAACGGAAAGGTTCTGGCCGTCAACTCGATCGCTCGCATTGAGCATGTGGAAATCGATTCCGATGATCTCAATGACGGTTTCGAGAAATTCGCGCAGCATCTCAAGCAAAACAGTCTGTCATGGCCGCAGCTCCTCGCGTCGAACTTCACCGCGGGAAAAACCAGTATGACCGTGGCCTGCGATTCAGAGTGGCTCGACGCGTTGTTGCGCACGCTGGAGAACGCCAACGATCTGCGCAAGCAGCGCGAGGCTTCGAGTTCGGTCAGCCTGACCTGCTTCGGCGGCGTTTCATCGGAATTGCCGTTCAGGGCGTTGCAGGTTCTCGGACATCACGGGATTGTCCCCGACAAGTACGTGTTGTCGCCGCATTCGGTCAGCCTGTTTGTCCCCGTGGAGAAGCGGGAGGCCGCCGTTAAGGCGTTGCATTCGCTTCTCCAGCAAACATAGCCGTGCGCCCGCTTATCGCTCGAGGAGCATCACGCCATCGAAAGATCCGCCCGTAGCGCGAAATGAAAGCGCAGTGTTGTCCCTCCCGCTCAGTGTCGACGGACCAGGCCCCTTTCGTATTCCGATTCCGTCATTGACGATCCCGCCAGTCCCATGGCGGAGCTAGCAGCGAGCGGTCCAAGCAAGGGGCGGATTGCTATTGCAGGGGCTACGCGAGCATTATACAGGGTTGGATGTCAGGTAGCGGTCCCCACGAGATACCCGTAGCGTTTTACCGCACGCGGGGCGGAGGTCGGTCGTTGCGGCTCGAACTGGCTTGATGCAGGGCTGCGGCATCGCAGTTCGCGATAGAAGCGGGAGGCAGCGGCGGTGCCTATGATCGCGTCGATGCGTCGGCTCTGCCCGCGTGCCATCTACAGCTTTCCAATCCCTAGGAACCGACGTCGCGCATGAGCGAATATCAGTACTACGAATTTGAAGCGATCGATCGACCTCTCGACCGAGCAGCGCAGGACGCGTTGCGATCGATTTCGTCACGCGCGCGGATCACCGCGACGAGCTTCACCAATCATTACGAATGGGGTGATCTCAAAGGCGACCCGCGCAAGTTCATGGAGCGCTGGTTCGACCTCCACCTCTATCTCGCTAATTGGAGCACGCGGCGTCTGATGCTGCGGGTGCCGAAGCGCGTCGTGAACCAAGCGGACATAGATCCTTTTCTTCGGGAGATCGATTGGGTCGAAGCATGGACTTCCGGCGATAACTTGATTATCGATATTTGCCGTGATGAAGTGGAGGTTGATGACGACTGGCATGACGGTTCCGGTCAACTAGCCGCGCTTGCGCCATTGCGCGCCGATGTACTTTCGGGCGATCTCAGGCTGTTCTATCTTTTGTGGCTGACTGCGGTTCAGGATGAGTTCGTCCCCGAAGATGAACTCGAGCCACTGCCGGGGATAGCCCCGTTGACTGGCGCGCTCGAGGGCTTTGCCGAGTTTTTCGGGATCGATCCCGATCTCGTGGAGGCGGCTGCCGAGTTGGGCGGAGACGACGCGGCAATGTCCCAAAACGAGCTGCGCAAAGCAATAGCGGCCATTTCCGCACGCGAAAAAGATGACTTGCTGCTACGCGTCGTCGATGGCGACACCCATGTGGCCGCCGAGCTCAGGACTAGAGTTCGCAAGAAGAACCTGGCATCAGCCGCACACCGCACCGCCGGTATGTTGCGAGTGCGGGCGAAGGAAATCGCAGAGGCGCGGGAACGCGCCAAGGCCGAGCGTCGTGAGGCGGAACAGCGTCGCCAAGCCGCGGAAGCCGAAAAAGCACGCCGCGCGCGACTCGGAATGCTTAAGCAACGCGGCGTCCGCGTCTGGCGCGAGATCGAGCAAGAGATCGAACGCCGCAACCCGTCGGGCTATGATAACGCCATAAGTCTGCTGTCCGATCTTCAGGTATTGGCTGAGGAGGAGGGAAACCAAGATGATTTCGATCGCCGCCTCAGCTCGATCCGCGAACGGCACGAAAAGAAGGGAAAGTTCATTGAGCGGCTAAGCAAGCTTGGACGCGATGGTGATGGGAGAATTGTCTGATCTGTTCGAGATTGTGGGGCGCGATCGTGAAATCGCCGCGATCCGCGAGCGGTTGGCGCGGCTCGAATCCGCGAGCGACCGAGCAAGGGAAGAGCCGCCAGCACGAAGCTCGCGTGTCGTCCTATGAAATCGGTCGGTGCTGGAGATCGACCGGCGCTTGTCGTCAAACCGTAATATCAGGCCACTAGTTAGCCCGAAGGGGCGCCGTCGGAAGGAATGCTTTTGCGATGGAAGCGGGCTCGAACGACGTTCTGTCCGAGACTGGTCGCCATTTCGTCGGCGGAATTCTCGAGCAAGCGGCTGCGGCATCTGTATTCACAACTCCCACCGTGAACGCTATCACCGTCGAAAGGGCGGTCTAGGCCGCACCCCTCCAATGCTGCGATGCTGGAAAGGAGGGGGCGGTTCTCGCCTGACGGCGCGCTTCCTCTTCACGATAGCGCTTCTGCTGCTCTTCGCGTTCGCGGTTCATTTTTGAGGTCGACCCTGCCGCCATCATCGCGCCGACGATAGTTGGCATGAATCCTCTTACGTCTGGGTATTCGGTCCGCACGGCGTCACCTGCTATCCCGCCGGGGACTGCCGCGAAGGCATACCGACTTTGGTGTTCGACTCGCTTTCGTCGTCGTCATCCGACCGGGTCAAATTCCGCGCGAACTGGTTCAAGGCTCTGCCAGTGCCGCGCTCAAGCCGTTTCCGATTGAGCCCGATGCGATCTACACGCTGGAGCGCGCGGCCCAAACCTTTGTCGCCGTGCTCGGATCCTCGCGTGATCGTCTCGTCCTCCAGACGTATCAGTGAACGCCATGCATGTCGTACGTCTGCCGGCGATTGCCGCCGAACTCCATCGGCCAACCTGACCTCCTGGCTCAGCGCGTGCCGCGCACGAACGCGAAGCGGCCGAGCGATGCGCCGCGCGCTTGATCCGGTGCGTCGAAGGGAGCGGGCCGCGGCGCGAACCCGCAGTCGCAACGGACCGGTGCCCGCGGAGTTTCGGATGCTGTACGGACTGTTGTGTCGGCGCTCTCCGACAGCCTGCTCAGCAGCGTCCGCAGCCGTCGGTTCTCGGACTGCAATTCTTTCATGGCCAATAGCGCCGGTGGCGTCAGGCTGCCGTAGCGCTTGCGCCAGCGATAAAACGTCCGTTCGGAAATGTGGGCTGTGCGGCAGATTTCCGGTATCGAAATACCGGTTTCGGCCTCATGCAACAGATGCAGGATCTCGGTGTCGGTGTGCTGCGAGTGGCGCATAGGCTCACGCTTTCATCGTTGCGTAGCTGCAGAACAAAAAACGCCCGCCCGGCGCAACACGTCTGTGCAGTCACGTGCGGCGATTATCATTCGCGGCGCCGACCGTGTCGAGTTGCGACGCCGTGGTGATGCCGAAAAGACTACAGCGAAAAGCCGGCGATCCAAAATGGCAAAATTGACATCAAGCGTCTCGGAAAAGCACTTTTGCTGACTGATTAAGCAGCCTTGCAGGTTATTTGGAGTTGCCGCTTCGTCGCCCGCGGGCGAACACTCGCGCCACTTCCACCACTGAGGTTGGCACATGAGCAGGTTTACGCGGCGTTCGTTTCTTCAGACCACCGGACTCGCAGCGGCAGCGCTGGCGTCGCCGCTCGGCGCGTCTTCGATCATCCGCTCCGCACAGGCCGCCGGCACTGTGAAGCTTGGTTGTCTGTTCTCCTCATCCGGCACGATGGCGAATATCGAAGGTCGGCTCAATCACGTCGTGCGCATGGCCGCCGACGAAATCAACGCCAAGGGCGGCGTCAACGGCCGCACCATCGAAGTTGCGGTGTCCGATCCCGCCTCGGACTGGCCGCTCTATGCGCAAATCGGCAAACAGATGCTGGAGCAGGATAAGGTTGCGGCGCTGTTCGGTTGCTGGACCTCGGTTTCACGCAAGTCGGTGCTGCCGGTGGTCGAGCAGGCCAACGGCCTGCTGTTTTATCCGTTGCACTTCGAGGGCGACGAGAATTCCAAGAACGTCGTCTACGTCAATTCGCCGCCAGCCAGTTCCGTGCTGCCCGCGGTCGACTACCTGATGAGCGAGGACGGTGTCAGCGCCAAGCGCTTCTTCATGCTCGGCTCGGACTACGTCTGGCCGCGAACCATCAATAAGCAACTCAAGGGGTATTGGAAGTCGAAGGGTATCTCGGAGAGCGCGTGGAAGGAGGAGTACGTCCCGCTCGGCTTCTCCAACTTCCAGACGCTGGTCAATCAGATCCGCGCTTTCGCCGATCAAGGCGGCGGCAAGCCGATCGTGGTGCTGACGGTGGTCGGCTCGTCGATCCCGGACTTTCTGCGCGAGTTTGCCAATCAGGGCATCAAGGCGACCGACGTGCCGGTGCTTGGCCTCGACATGGTGGAAGCCGATCTCGAAGGCCTCAACACCGAGCCGCTGGTTGGCCACCTCAACTGCTGGGCGTATCTGCAGAACGCCAAGGGCGACGCCAACGCCAAGTTCCTCAAGCAGTGGGCGGACTACGTCAAGACGAAGAACGTGCCGTTCAAGGCCGACGTTGCGATCGACCCAATGGTCTCGGCCTACGACGCCGTGCATCTGTGGGCAATGGCGGCCGCCAAGGCGAATTCGTTCGACGTGCCGGAGGTGCGAAAGGCGTTCGCAGGGCTCAGCTTCGATTGTCCATCCGGCTACAAGATCCAGATGACCGCCGAGAATAACTACGCGTCGCGCGGCGTGTTCATCGGCTCGGTCAACGAGAAGCAGGGCTTCGACGTGCTATGGCAGTCGAAGGACGCGCCGAAGCCGGTGCCGTTCAGCCCATACAGCTGATGATGCGGTGGATGAGCGACTGTCGGCAGGGATCAGGCCGGCAGAATCGGCGGACTTGATGCGGCGTTTATTTCTCATTCTGTTGTTCCTGTCTGCGGCCGTCGGCTCGTCCACGGCCGCCGAGCTGGATCGTGCGGAATTGATCGACCGGTTGTGCGGTGATGCCGCCGCGCTGGGCGAGGCGGGTCGCTCTTTGATGGGTGTCGCCGCTGAAGGCTCCACAGCCGATCGCGCCTGGGCCGCTCCGATTGCGCGGGCGATGATGGACCGTAAGCTGACATGCGACGGCGCGGGCGCGGTGGCCATAACCGCCGACGGCAGCCGGGATGCACTCAGCGGTGCGCCGCGCACCGCTGCCGAGAGTGGTCGCTCGCCCTTGCTCAGCCTCAAGAACCGCAGCGTGTTCGAGATGGCCGATGCGGCACTGGCGCTGCGCAGCTCGTCCGACCTGGGACGGCGCGCGGCGGCGCTTCGCACGTTGGAGCGGCAGGCCGTAACCCTGCCGGAGCTCCTGTTCGAGTCAGCGGCCGCGGAGGAAAGCGATCCGGTGCTGAGAGCGCAGATCAGCGCGGTTGCGGAAGCCGCGGCGCTCAATTCCGTTGACCCGGCGAAGCGGATCGCAGCATTGCAGCGCATCGCCGCGACCCCGGACCGACGCGCGCTCGCCAAGGTCGGGCCTTTGACCAAGGACCCCGCCTACGCCGCCGATCCCGCCTTCAAAGGTGCCGTCGACGCGACGGTCAGAAAGATCGAGCGCGGCATCAAGATCGGTGACGTGCTGGCGACGCTGTATAATGGCCTGAGCTTCGCCAGCATCCTGTTCATGGCGGCGATCGGACTCGCGGTGATCTTCGGCCTGATGGGCGTGATCAACCTAGCGCAAGGCGAGCTGATCATGATCGGTGCCTACGCCACCTGGCTGGTACAGGAGGCGCTGCAGCGGTTCGCGCCGGCGCTGACCGAATACTACCTGATCATCGCCGCTCCCGTCGCGTTCCTGGTCACCGCCACGATCGGCATCGCGCTCGAAGCGGTCCTGCTGCGGCATCTATATCGCCGGCCGTTGATGAGCCTTCTAGCGACCTGGGCGGTCAGCCTGTTCCTGATCAATATCGTCCGCGTGACGTTCGGCACGCAGAATCTGAACCTTGTCACGCCTTTCTACGTCACCGGTGGCGTGCCGGTGATCGGCGATTTCATCTTCACGTGGAACCGGATGTTCGCGATCGCCTTCGCGGCGGTCACGTTGGGGCTGACCTGGAGCCTTATCCGGCTGACGCCGCTCGGCCTCAACATTCGGGCTGTGACGCAAAACCGCACCATGGCGGGCTGCATCGGCATTCCGGTCCGCCGTGTCGATATGCTGGCGTTCGGGCTGGGCTCGGGGCTTGCCGGGCTTGCGGGCTTGGCGCTGGCGCCGATCTACAGCGTCAATCCGCAGATGGGGCAGAACTTCATCATCGACAGTTTCATGGTTGTGGTGCTCGGCGGCGTCGGCACCATCGTCGGTACCGTGGTGGCGGCTCTCGGCATCGGCCAGGTCAACGTGCTGATCGAGCCGCTGTGGGGCGCGGTCGCCGCCAAGGTGATCGTGCTGCTGATGATCATCGCCTTTCTGCAATGGCGACCTGAAGGACTGTTCGCCATCAAGGGGCGCCGCAAATGAAGCCGCTGGCATCCGACCACCCGTTTCAGATCCTGCTCGCCGTCGTGCTGGCGGTCGCCGCGCTGCTCGCCGTATCCATGGTCACGCCGCTCGGCATCTCGGCTTACCTTGCGAATGCCATCGGGCAGCTCGCGGCCTTCGCCGTGTTGGCGCTCGCGCTCGACCTGATCTGGGGCTATCTCGGCATCCTGTCGCTCGGCCACGGACTGTTCTTCGGCATCGGCGGCTACGTCGTGGCGATGCATCTGCTGAGGCATTCGAGCGAAGTCACCGGCCGGGTACCGGATTTCATGCAGTTCATGGGCTGGTCCAGCTATCCGTTCTATTGGGCCGGGCTCGACTTCTTCCCGTACGCCTTGCTGGTTGCGGCGGTGGTGACGGTTCTGATCTCTGGCGTGTTCGGTTACGTGTCGTTTCGCTCGCGGGTCGACGGCGTGTACTTCGCGATCATAACCCAGGCGCTGGTCTATGTCGCCATGCTGCTGATGTTCCGCAATGATACCGGCTTCGGAGGCAACAACGGCATGACTGGCTTTTTGGTGCTGTTCGGCTGGCCGATCGGCGGCAGCGGTGTGGTGATTGCAATGGCGGTGGTCTCCGTGCTGTTGCTTGCAGCGGTCCTGCTTGGCTGCCGGCTGTTGCTCGGCAGCAATTTCGGCGTGCTGATGATCGCGACGCGGGACGACGAGGTGCGGCTGCGCACACTGGGCTATGAGACGCTACGGCTGAAGCTTGCGGTGTGGTGCCTGTCGGCGCTGATCGCCGCGCTTGCCGGCATGCTCTACGTGCCACAGGTCGGCATCATCAATCCGCGGCTGTTGTCGCCCGAATTGTCCTTGGAAATCGCCGTATGGGTCGCGATCGGCGGACGCGGTCATTTAATCGGCGCGGTGATCGGCGCCATGTCGGTCAACGCGCTGAAGTTCTGGCTATCCGCGGCGGCGCCGGAATTGTGGCCGTTCATCCTGTCCGGCCTGATCGTCCTGGTCGTGCTCGTATTTCCCAACGGGCTGGTGGATCTCGCCAAGTTGAAGCTGACGCGGCCAATGGGTATCAAGCGTCTCGCCTCCGAGCCGGAGCTGCGCTGATGGCGGTAGCGCTGCTGATCGACGCGGTCACGGTGGAGTTCGGCAGCTTCCGCGCGATCGACGGCCTGTCGCTGGCGATCGATTTCGGCGAAGTCCGCGCCGTGATCGGTCCGAACGGCGCCGGCAAAACCACGATGCTCGACGTCGCCTCGGGCATCACGCGCGCCAAACAGGGGCGGGTGATATTCGACGATGCGATCGACATCACCCGGTCGAGCGAATCCGATATCGCGCGCGCCGGGGTGCGCCGCAAATTCCAGAAGCCGAGCATTTTCGAGGGGCTCGACGTACGTCAGCATATCGCGATCGGCGCGCAAGGCGGGCTGCGGCGGACACTGTCGTCTTACGCTCTCGCGCAGCGCGTCGACGACGTGCTGGCGGAGGTTGGGCTCGCCGATCTTGCGCTTCGCCCGGCGTCCGAACTGGCGCACGGCCAGAAGCAGTGGCTGGAGATCGGCATGGTGCTGGCCTCCCAACCCAAGGTGCTGATGCTGGACGAGCCGGTCGCGGGCCTCACCGACGAGGAGACCGAGCGCACCGTCGCGCTGGTCCGCAAGCTTCGACGTCCTGATCGCGCCATCGTGGTGGTCGAACATGACATGGACTTCGTTGAGCAAATCGCGGATCGCGTTACCGCGTTGCACGAGGGGAGGACGCTGTTCGAAGGCTCGATGCAAGACGCCCGCGCCGATGCGCGAGTCGTCGAGGTTTATCTGGGGCGATGACGATGCGCTTCCGCGTCGAAAGTCTCGACCAGCACTATGGCAGCGCGCAGGCGCTGCGCCGCGTCGACTTCGAAATCGCCCCGGGCGAATGCCTTGCCGTGCTCGGCCGCAACGGCGCCGGTAAGACGACGCTGCTGAAATGCCTGATGGGTGTGCTGCCGGTGACGCGTGGTAGAATCCTTGTCGACGACACCGACATTACCGGCTGGTCGTCGCATCGCCGCTCCACCGCCGGCCTCGCTTATGTGCCGCAGGGCCGCGAAATCTTTTCGGAGTTGACGGTCGGCGAGAACATTGAGGCCGCGGCGCGCGCACACGGCACGTTCGGAACGCCGTACATGGACGAGGCGATCGGGCTTTTTCCGGTGCTTAGCCAGATGTGGCGACGGCCCGGGGGCGCGCTGTCCGGCGGCCAGCAGCAACAACTCGCGATCGTGCGGGCGCTAGTGACGAAGCCGGGCCTGCTGATCCTCGACGAGCCTACCGAAGGCATCCAACCCAACTTGGTTGCGATGATCCGCGACGTGCTGGCCACGTTCAAGGGGCGGATGTCGCTGCTGCTGATTGAGCAGTATCTCGATTTTGCCGTCAGCCTCGCCGACTCCTTCGTGGTGCTCTCGCGCGGCAGCGTCGTCGAGGCCGGCCGCATCGATCGTGCCAGCCGCGAAACACTTGCCCGCCATATCTCGATCTGATCCCTGTTTAACATCCCAACGGAGCCATGCGATGTCCCGCCGCCACGAAATTCCAGCGACGCCCGAGAACATGGTGTGGGGCTATCTCGACAGTACCACGCCGCCAGTGCTCGAGGTCGCCTCTGGCGATACCGTGACGTTGCATTCGTTTCCGGCTGGGGGCAAGGAAACGCTGCCGGAAGACCGCAGCATCGTGCCAGCGGACTATCTGAACGCGCTCGATACCATGCTACAAGGGCCGGGCCCGCATTTCATCACCGGCCCGGTGCACGTGAAAGGCGCCAAGCCCGGCGACGTGCTGCAGGTCGACATCCTCAGCGTCAAAGTGCGCCAGGATTGGGGATTTGTGTCGATCCTGCCATTGCTCGGTACGTTGCCGGACGAGTTCACCGAGTATGAAACCATTCATCCTAAGGTCGATCACGACCGCAATGTCTGCATCATGCCGTGGGGAACGGAGATCCCGCTCGATCCGTTCTTCGGTATCATCGCCACCGCGCCGCCGCCGGCGTGGGGCCGCTGCGGATCGCCGGTGCCGCGCGTCTTTGGGGGCAACATGGATAACAAGGAACTGCGCGCCGGCACGACCTTGTATCTGCCGGTGTTCAATGAAGGCGCGTTGTTCTTCGCCGGCGACGGCCACGGCGTGCAGGGCGATGGAGAAGTCTGCATCACCGCGCTGGAGACCGGCGTTACCGGCACTTTCAGGCTGACGGTTCGCAAAGACATGGACCTGACCTGGCCGTTCGCCGAAAGCGCCACGCACCTGATGTCGATCGGTCTCGACGAAGATCTCGACGACGCTGCCAAGCAGGCGGTTCGCGAGATGGTCAAGCACGTCTGCGACCGTACCAACCTGTCGCGCAACCAAGCCTACATGCTATGCTCATTGGTCGGCAATCTGCGCGTCACGCAACTCGTCGACGGCAATAAAGGCATTCACATGCTGCTGCCGAAGGCGTATCTCTAAGAGCCAACGGATAAGCAATCCGGCGAACCGGCCGCTCATGCAATGCAGCCAGAGGTGATACATCGCGCTTGTCCTAGATTTGGATATTGTGGCGGGCAAATCGGACGCCTGATCGCCAAAGAACAACCCCAAGGGGTTTGCCCGCCACGCGGCGCCACGACTCTTATGCGGAGCCACGAATTGCTGCGATCGCTTTCGCTCACTTGATGGCGGCCTGATTGTGCGATGTTCGCCTTCGCGCTCGACCGGAGGTCGTGCGCCGTCCGACCTGCCGAGCGATGCCGGTCCTGGCGATTGCACGGCCAACATGCGTCGTTAGGGGAGCCTGGGCGAAAGCTCGCCCGCCATCGCCTTCAATTTGAAGACAAATTCTTCTGCTAATCTTTCTCTGCTCGCGCGTGCACTGCTTGTGCTTGCATTGAGCGCTGCCACGACGAGGCCGGCCCGATTGAAGACCGGAACGGAGGCACTCGGGCCCAATTGCGAGCCCACCCTTTTACGCTCTGCGTCTGTATCCGGCGGATATTGGATGCGCGACGGGATTGGTTGTCGACGAGTGGGCACGCGTGCTGAGGGCAGATGGTGCACCCAATAAGCTTCTAAGGGCGGAGACGCTGTTTGCGGTGGCGGTGAGACCCTGAGCCACGTCGGCGCAGAGCACAAGGCGGTCGACCTTGTCATTGTGGTCGGCCGCGCAAGCGCCCATAATCACGGTCCCCTACGACCAGCCCAACAGATGGAGCTTCGATACGCCGTGTCGCTGAAGGATGAAATCGATTGGCGCAATGTCGGCATCGCAGCCGGCTGGCGAGATCAGCGATGGCAGTGGAGGCGACGTGCGGCAGGGCGGCGAGATCGACGCTGTGCGGCGTCTTGCAGCGGGAGCATTTTATTCCAGCCAGCCGTACCGTCATTGACGGCCTGATCGATCGTCCGAGAGGGATCGATCAGGCCTCCACATCCGTTCGTTCCAGCTCCGGCAGACAAGGCTGTCCACCTCCCGGATCAGCGCCTCGCCGGCAGAGCGCTTTTCAGCGCCGCGCTCCGCGAGAATCTTGGTCATCGCTCGGGCCTTCGTGAGCTCCTTCGCCAGCGCTCTCCGGTCGCCGCCGGATAGCGGCGGAGGTTGGTGTTTCGGGGCCATTGCACATGATCGGACGGAGAACAGGTCGTGAGAGGACGAGCTTAGGAACGGTGCTTCTATCATCGGTTCACGCTGACTCAACGACCGCAATTGGCCCCGGGCGGATCAGCCCGGCCCTGATCTCCCGCCTGGCTAGGCGGTCCCCACCGGGGCGCCTCCTAATGTGGGCTAGACAGTCTTCTCCACATATTCAAGTGAAGGACCGTACTGGTCCACGCGTCACCGTCGGCGTCACTGCACTGACCTGGCCAGCAAAAAACGCGGCCAGAGCACCAAGCAGAAGAGCCAGAGCACCGAATAGCGCACCGCGCGACACCGTCTTGGCCGTGGTATCCGCCGCTTGCTGAGCTTGTAGTTTGGTCTTAGCAATCAATTCTCTGTACTGCTGTTGGTACTGAGCAACCTGAGTTTTGGCCTGATCGACAGAAATATTCTGCGCCTTAGCCAGAGCGTCAGCAGCCTTATCCGTCGCAGCGGCCTGTTGTGTGGGGTCTCCTGAGAGCGCCGCACGAACTGCTGCTGCTGCGGCGTCTCGAAGTGCCGCGGGATCCTGGCCGCCTGAGGCACTGCGAACCTTGCTCTCGATGGCCGCCATCGGATCGCTCATGGTGTTTAAAGAAGGCGCTGCGGTCTGGACCGCAGTTTGAACGGACCCGCCGACGGCTTTACCGGCTCCGCCAAGTGCTGACGATGCCGTGCTCAGGGCGCCGCCAATCAGACCCGAGGCTGCCGACGAGAGCAGGTACACGACGATGAGGGTGGAAACTGCCCATGCGATCAAACCGTGATACGCGGTTGTCGTGTGAGATGCCTTTCCTGAAAGCCGCCCAGCGATGTAGCCTCCAATTGCAGCGGCAACTATTCCGGAGATAACCCACCAGATACCGGCTCCAATGGAAAGTGATCCGGCGCTCGGAGTATCTCCCGCCGCGACGTCGACGGTCGAGAGCCCTACGCCGATTCCAATCATGTTGAGGATCATCTGCATCACGAGAGCGATCGTGGCGCCAGCGAAGACGGCACCCCAGGATATCTCATTCAGCATTATGGTGCGGACCTCGTCGGCGGGAGCGACTGCACTCGCCTGGGGAGGATTTCGGTGGTCGCCTGGACGACCCGCTTCCGGGGAATAAGCCATTTTGAGTGCCTTCTAAAAAGAACTTGGGTCTGTAACCTCCTCTTTCCAACGATGTTCCTATGCTCGCGAGCTCGCTCCTGCGTCCACCTGACACAGGCAGCTCCGTTTCCATTTCCAATTCCGAACCGCCCACGAGTCGCATTCAGGGAGCGAGTGCCGACCCAAACCCCATCACCTGGCGCACGCCAACCTAACAGGGCGTTTGGCTCGGCAGAGGTTCGAAGAGAGTTCGATGCCCAAAGCAAATAGTCGATCGTGGCAACTCTATCGACCCGACATCTTCTTCGAACTCAGAGATTTCGCCGCATCAAGGTGCTCCTGCAGCACCGGAAGTTGAGCTTTGGCGTATTACCCGGCCGCATCGGATTGCTTAGCTGCTTTTTTGTATTCGGCGATGTCCTTTTGATGATCGGCGACCATGTGCCTCGCGAACTCTTGGTCTATCGTCACCTCCCGCACGAATATACGCGGCACTCAACCGAACAGCCTGGCTCTTAGTTCCTAATGGAGCGTAGAGACCCATCGTCGAGCCAAGCGGCCTAAAATCGGCCGTCCGCCGGCTGGGTCGACTGGATGAATGGCAGCGCCCGTCGGCTCATCGGAAGCTACATGGCGTCGTATAGAAGAGACCGCGCGCCGGTTAGTCACCGTTCGGTCCGCATGTATTCGCTGCGTTCAGATATCAACCGCAGATCAGGATCCGCACTCAAGGAATGGGACGGTTCTAGCCGTACCGAGCTATCTCGAGGGCGCTCTACTATGAGAACCCAGCCAATCACGCCAAAAGCGAAAAGAGCGGCAGCTACCGCCGAAGAGTGCTGCACCATAGCGTCCTCCCCTGCCAGTTAATGCTGTCGGGAAGGTTAAGCATCGAAGGCTCGTTATCCCAATTCACGATCGCGCGTGTCCGCACATCAGATAGGCGTTATAGGCGCCGAGGGCGCTCCAGGAAACGGACCAGGAGACCCATCAAATGGTGCCGCCGGATTGGTGAAAGCGGTCCGGGAGCGCAAAATCTGCCGGATTGATATTATCGTTCAAAGCTTTTTCGTCGGCGAATCGTACTAGCCAGCTCTCCGGCTCGAGCGGATGCTCCGCCGTTAAGCCGATCCGGGAAATATTGACGTTTAGATCGCTTAATTCTCGAGATGATTGCCGACACGCTTGTGACGCTCTTCCATCGAAAGCTGAACGTCGATCCCTGGTCGCTCGTGTCGGCCGCCAACCGCGGCGCCAGAGGCGACGGTATAATCGCCGATGCGCCCCCGATGCATCCACTTGTACGTTGGCACGGGGTGAAGTGGCGCATCAAGAGCGCACGGTCTCTCCCAAGGAGGCACGGAGGGCGACCTCCTAGAGCGCGGCAAGCCCGAGGGTCGCCAATCAAGCATGCACAGTGAGCGTTGGCCCGCTCTAACCTGCGCTAAGTGGCAGCAAATAGTTAAACGTCGATTTGACGGGCGTCGATGCGGTCAAAATGATCAATAGGTTTTCGCACTAGCGGCCTCTCGCGCGTCGGGCAGCGGTCCGGCAAATGCGACCTGCCGGCAACAACAAGAGCTAAGATATGCTGGGATCCCGGCAATTGCGGATCCGAGCTGCAGACCGGCGTGATCGACGCCTAGCTCTTAGTAGGAACCCGAGCATGCGTCGTCCGTTGATCGGGCATGAAGGTCACACAAGCGGATGCGGAAATGCAGGCGCGGTCGCCGAGGGAAATACTTGCGGCTGCTATTCGGCAACGCCACGCAGTGCTTTTTGTAGGCGCCGACGCCTCTATGGCCGTCGGGCTGCCGTCCTGGCAGACCCTTATCGATCATCTGCTGGATGACCTGAAGATCGATCGCGATGTGATCGATGGCATGAATGACGGTTATCCCATGCTGGCTGAGTACTATCGTTTGAAGCACGGGGGCATCGGTCCATTGCGGAGCTGGCTCGATCGCAACTGGAAGGTGGCGTCAGACCGGGTGGCCGATTCCCGCCTCCACAAGCTGATCGTGGAGCTTGATTTCCCGGTCATCTACACCACGAACTATGATCGAAATCTTGAGACCGCCTTCGACATCCACGGCAAGTCCTACGCAAAAATCAGCAATGCAAAGGAAATTGCCAGTGCGCGTCAAGGTGTCACGCACGTAATAAAGTACCATGGCGATTTCGATGACGATTCCTCTCTCGTTCTCACCGAGACGGATTTCCTCAACCGGCTTTCGTTCGACTCTCCGCTCGACATCCGCTTTCGCGCGGATGCACTGAGTCGTACCATCCTGTTCATCGGATACAGCATGTCGGATCCCAATATCCGCCTATTGCTGCACCGCATCTGGCAAACGTGGGAGGACTCGGGACACCGTGCGGATCGGCCCCGCTCTTTTGTATTCATGCCGTCGCAAAATGCCGTCCAAGACGCGATCCTTGCACGCTGGGGCATCACGGTGTTGACGGCGGAGAACGGTGAGCGGGTCGAAAATGCGCTGGTCGGATTCTTGTCGGACATCCAAGCCAGGATATCGTCTATGCAGGACGTTTCATAGGTGGCCGCCGGCATATGAGCGAGCGCGATCAGTTGCCTCCAGCCTTCCTTTTGTCTTTCGTCGCGCGCGCAATCGGCCGCTCCTCCTTGCGGGCCACTGACGCTCGCTCCTGGCAGATGATCTGTGCGGCCGGCGGCCCGCTCCCGTCTCAGTTCGCGCTCGATGATGTCACGCGAGCTCCCGGCGGGCTCGTTGTCAAACGGGTTTGGGTTCGTTCCGCTTATAAAGACCTCTTTCGGATGTTTACTTCACGCGGTTGGCAACGGCTCGGGCGTAGCGTCGTTACCCAGAATGGCCGGCCGCCCCCGGTCCGTCAGAATGTCCTTCGCGGGAGCAGGTTGGTCGCAGATGCACGAAGATGTTGATGTGCTGATTATCGGTGCTGGCCCGGCGGGTCTCATGGCTGCGATCTACCTTGCGAGATTCCAACGAAAAGTTCTGGTGGTCGACGCCGGCGCGTCCCGGGCGGCACTAATTCCGCGAAGCCACAATTTTCCAGCGTTCGCGAGCGGAATTTCCGGCGCCGAATTGCTGGCGCGCATGAGGGAGCAGGTTGCAGAGCTGGGCGTTCGGCTGGTCGAAGGCACTGTTGAGACGCTTGTGCGAGACAGTCGCGGCTTTTCCGCGACGGTCGGGCGCACGAACATTGGATCCTCAAGAGTTGTGCTCGCGACCGGCATTGTTGATCGGCAGCCTCCCATGAACGATTGGACGAGCGCGGTCGAGGAGGGCCTGCTGCGATATTGTCCGATATGTGATGCGTTTGAGGCGCGGGGGAAACGGATAGGAGTGATCGGCCCGCTCAAGCACGCGGCAAGCAAGACGCTTTTCCTTCGCACTTTCACCGCTGATGTGGTTCTCGTTCCGACCGATCACGCACGTGACGATGGGCTGGCGGCGAAGCTGACCGAGATGGCTGTGCAAACAACCGCTCCGCTCGCTCGACTTGAAAAAGTCGATCGCCGAATAGGGACCCGGCTGATCGATGGCTCCTCCGCTGAGTTCGATGTTGTCTATCCCGCGATGGGCAGTGAAGTCCGATCCGGCCTGTCACTTGCGGTGGGCGCGAATCATACGGCGGAAGGGTTTGTGATCGTGGACCAGAAGCAGCAGACTACGGTCAGTGGACTGTACGGAATTGGCGACGTCGTCAGTGACCTTCACCAGATATCGGTCGCGTTGGGTCACGCGGCCGTCGCGGCATGCCACATCCACAATATGCTGCCACCGAAGTATGTGTAGCCGCCGCGCCTGAATTAGGAACGGTGCCGCCTCTTCCGGCTTTCCTTCGATCACGGAGAGCGAGATGACCTATCCCAATGACAACGGCCCGCCGAACGATAGACAGCGAAGCCCGACGGCGTGGATCGTCGGGGCTTGCTTCGTGCTGGCGATCGTTGGCGCCGCATTGTTCTATAACGGCAAGGACAGTTCCACGCCATCCGATCCGAACAAGGCACCAAGCGTGATGACCGGCTCAAACAACCGTCCCGCCGACGCGGGCAAATAGGCGCGGGTCGAAGTGTTTCGCGATCAGAGGGATGTCGATACCGGTGACTGGACGCAGGCCTATCCAGACACCCAGACCGTAAGGCTCGGCGGGCGGTCCATCGACGTCCATTCACCGGTGATCTTCAGTAGTCCGCCGTCTAGGGATTTCCTTGCGAATCGAACAGATTGACACCTCCGCAGCCCGCAATCGCGATCGACGAATAGGCCTCCGCCTTCTCGCGATCGAACTTCGTCGGCTTGAGATGCACACGGGCGAGACCGCCACGATCTCGAGATGACCCAATTCCTTCGTGCCGCTACCAGATCGAAGGGCGCTGTATCATCAGCCAGAAAATGCCCATCACCGCGCCGAATGCCGGGAAGCCAAAGGCGAACCAGGTCCAGAACAGCTTATGATATCGCGCAGGCAGTGGCTTTCGTTGGGCTGCGGAGGCTGCCGCCAGGTTACGCATCTGCATTTGGATCCAAACAACGGGAAGCCAGAAGGCGCCCGTCACGAAATAAAGGACAATGGAGAGCACAATCCAGCTCTCGCTCAGCGAATATCCGGCCTCATACGCGAGGGCGATCCCGGTCAAGGGTTGGGCCACCACGGCTGTCGCCGTAAACAAGAAATCAGCGCGAACGACAATGCGCGCGACCGCCGCGACAATCACAGGGTCTCCGGTCAAGTGCGCGCGGAGCATGAAGAACGCGATACCCGCTCCTGTACCCAGCAATACAGCCGCCCCAATGAGATGAATATACTTCAAAAGAAAATAGATCATCATCTTTCATCTATGATCGCCAGCGCGACCAGGTGCAACACGAAGATCGGGATGATCTTCAAGAGTGGACCAAGAGGCTCGATCCATAGGTCGGGCCGGAGAATGCTGCCTGCAACAGCGTAGAACAGCGAAAGCGCCAAGGCGCCGTAGAGTCCCTGCCGGGTGAGAGGGCGCCAGGCGATGCATAGGCCGACGGCGATATCCGCAAGCGCGCCGGCAATGACCGACGGGCCGGAGAGCAGACCCGCACCCGTACTGCGCATGAG
The DNA here is from genome assembly GCF_020194175.1 of Bradyrhizobium sp. BRP22. Taxonomy (GTDB): domain Bacteria; phylum Pseudomonadota; class Alphaproteobacteria; order Rhizobiales; family Xanthobacteraceae; genus Bradyrhizobium. The sequence goes on from NZ_JADYVX010000003.1 coordinate 261,505, forward strand.
TTCCAGGCCGCTGGGGTAGCCGACCGTCAATGAAATCACGCCGGTGGCAACCCAGAAAATGGCCAAAACAACAAAGATGACCGCCTTGAGCAGATACAGCCGGGCAAACCATTTCTCTTGGATCGTCGCGGACTCGGCCGCCAGCGCGTCCGCAAGCGATCGAGGCCGTATCCCGGTGATCGAGATCCACTCCTGCGGGTCTCCAACGGCTCCTCTCGCAATTTCGCGCGCGGCATTGGTCCGGACCGGCGGCCGCCAACCCAGCGCCCCCGCGACATCGCCGAGCCAGTAGATGAACTTCGACAATGAATGCGGCATTACGAATGAGCGGGCTGGCCGCCGATCATACCAGCCACGGTATCGAGCAATGATCTCTCCCATCTGCAGCCTTTCGGGGCCGGCGAGCTCGATCGCCACGCGCGACGGAGCATTTTTTTCGAGAAAGAAAGAGACAGTATCAACGACATCATCAAGCTTCACCACCTGAAGGGGCTGTGTATCAGGCATCATGGGGAGCCACGGCAGGCTGGCAAGTGAGCGGATCAAGGCGCTTGCGCCGAATGCCGGATGACCAAGTACTACCGACGGCCTGAGAATTACCCAATCGAGCTTAGTCGCCATCAAACGGCGATCGCCCTCGTATTTCGTCGATGAAAAGCGCGACGGCTGCGCGCGATCGACGCCGATCGCGGAAAAATGGATGACGCGACGAACGCCGCTTTTTTCACAAGCATCGAACAGCACGCCAATTCCGGTTGCATGAACACCTTCCGTATCCTCGCGGCCGCTGTCCTGCAGGACTCCCGCGCAACTCACCACCGCGTCTATATCTTTGAGAACTGGCAGCCAATCTTCCGCTTTGCGAACGGATGCAATATCCAGCGTCACCCATCCAGCTATTGGCAAAGACCCACTCGCATGGCGAGCGACCCCAATCACCCGATGTCCCTCCCGTACGAGACGTGTCGCGACCGCGGATCCAATCAGACCCGTCGCTCCGGTGAGCAGGATCCTCATCGTGGTCTTCCAGCAGGTTTGTCGCTTTCTACCTCAGTAGCTTCGCCGGACAGCCAGGCTTGGTCTCCGGAGCCAAGCCCGCATTGCAGTTCGCCGTGCCGCCCTCCGCTCTCCAGGCACCGAGCGAGCCGAATCGTAGATCGTCGCGAGCGCTCGCGCGCCAGATGCGAAGATCTGCTGCACTGCTCTTCAACCCGGAAGATTGTTTGGCGGCTCCTTTAGCTTGTCCAATTGTTCGTCTTCCATCCGCAATTCCAGTTCCGCACGGCGCCGAAACTCCTCATCCCTGCCTTCCGGTTTCCCCGCTTCTTCCCATAGCTGATGGGTACGAGCTCGGATTTTTTCGCCGTTCGGATTTGCCATGGCTCTGTCGCATCCTCTCGAGGAACTGTTTCTGCCTAACGCCTCGATGAACTCCACTGCCGAATAGCCGTCGCTCAGGTCGAAGTAGCATCCTCCATGGAGTGAAAATACCTACGACCGCGGAGTGTTCCTGAACCGTCACTCGGACCGCTGATCTTGCTCAGTTCTGGCTGAGCTCAAAGCAAGATCGGCGCCCATGCTCTTTGGACAACGCTGTTGTCGCTTACGGCGGTTCTACGGAACCACGCCGATCCGATGCTGGAACGAACAGTCCGCGGAGACGCGTGGCGTCCCGCAAATGTTCGACGAAAGCTGAAGCGGAGTACCGCCACCGACAACGTCCAATTGTCGTCCCGCGCTTTCGGTGATCCGAAGAGTAGGAATTTGACGACGATAACTTTGTAATATGCAGGATCATCGCGACCTGGTCTTGCCGCACCGTAGGGATCGGCTTGCGGGTATCCGTCTTCGCCGTTCGCGGAAGGGCAATCTGTATCGTGTGACACCCTGGCACAAAGCTTTCAGCAAGCACTCGGCTGGCAAACTTGCCACGTTCACCTGCCTGAGGGCGCCGTATGCTGGTCAGCCTTCCGGCGCAGATCATCAATTATGTCCTGCGCACCATGGTGGGTGAGAAGTTCGCCGGATTTGTCCGGAATGTCAGCGTCCTGGCACAGCCGTTTGATTTCGTCGCGCTGTGCATCTGTCATGGGATCGTGTTGGGCATTCAAGGTCATGGTGTGCTTCCTCTTTGGCCGCTCAACGTGCTGGCACTGGAGCTGTTCCTAACTGTCGACTGTCGACGAGATCCTTACCGCACCAGCATATGGAACCAGTCGCGACCCACCAGGCTTGTCTTTCTGAAATGCCGCCTCGCCTCGACCTTGATAGCCATCATGGCTGATCACGGCTTCCAGGACTGTATCGACGAAAGGCATGAAAGAAGCGAGCCGACGAGTGGTTTATGGCATGGGCATTGGAGGAGTTTAGCGTGTTGGGACTGACCGCGGTTCGACTTTGTGAAAATGTCAATGATGATTTGGGTTCAGCGACTGAGAGCCGCCCATGCAGGCGATGAGTGATCCGGCGCAACCAACGACCGCAATGGTGTTCTCCGGCGGTCTTGGTCTTGCAGCGTATCATGCTGGCGCCTATGAGACTTTCGCGGAGCGCGGCGGTGTGTTGCATTGGGTGAGTGGTTCGTCGGCAGGAGCGATCACCGCTGCCTTGATTGCAGGAAACCGGGTGGATCACAGGATTGCGCGGCTGCGCGACTTCTGGAATCATCCGCCTCTCGATCGCGCCAATCGAGATCCGTGGAATCATCTCAATGGATGGATCGGGGCGATCGGAACAAGGCTCCTCGGAAGCGCGGGACATTTCTATCCACGTCTGCCTTCCCTTGATCCCTTCCGCTTTCGCAGCTTCTACGATCTTGCGCCGATGCGCGAGCGTTTAGCGAAGCTGATTGATTTCGGCCTTCTGAACGGCGGATCGATGAGGGTTTGCGTTGCCACGACTGATGTCGAGACCGGCGAGCCAGTTATTTTCGATTCCATTCGCGAAAAGCTCGAGATGGATCATCTGCTCGCGAGTTGCGGGTTTCTACCGGAATTTGCAGCGGTCGAGTTGGGTGGGCGCCTATTGGGAGATGGTGGGCTTTCGATGAATGCGCCATTTGACCCTATGTTGGAGGAGGACGTGCAGGGCGACATGATTCTCTACGTGATCGACCTTTACGCGCGAGACGGGCCGTGTCCGGCATCCCTCGAGGCTTCGCTGGAACGCAAGAACGATCTGCTGTTTGGCAATCAGACCTTGCTTAGGCTGAAGTATCTTGTCGAGGCGCGGCAGCTTCGAGGGCAGCTGGCAGGCCGCGCACCGGAAGCGTGGAAAGACCGCGTCGTACTGCTGAGCTATCGCCCCGGAGCCGAAGAGCCAGGACCAGAGAAATCATTCGATCTCTCGGCTACGGCGCTGGCGCAAAGGTGGAAGGCGGGAGGCTCGACATGGAGGAGGCAACAAGAGCGAAGCATGAGAGTACGTTGAATGTGGTGCGGCGCTTCGAATAGGGCGGTCGCCAATCGACTGGGGGTTTCCGAATCGGCCATACCTGCGCCGCGCGTGCAGGACCATTGTCTCCTGGCGTCTGACGTTCGACTTTGGCCGGGGCTTCCACAAATTGCATTGGGCGTCGCGCGTGCCCGCTTTGGGAAGCAGCACGACCAGCCACGGCTATTTGCGTTCCTCTTTGGTTTCCTCGATCTTATCTAAGACTCGCTCAGGGGCGATGTCACAGGCGGCCTCGCTTAATTCTCGCTCGGCCTTGGGCGCGACTTGAAGCCTGTCCGCAATCTGATTGAGCAGTCCCGCGACTTTCGTGAGTTCATGTTCAGTTAGAAGGCTGATCTGCAGATCAAGATCCGCTCTCTTATCCGCGTCCGCTCCCATCCGATTTTGGGAGATCAGCACGAATGTAGAAAGGAATATCGCTTCCACCGATGCGACCATCGCAAGTGCAACAAACGTATCATCCCAAGCGGGCACCCCCGGCAACCAGTGCAAATTTGCGACGATCCAGAAGCCGAACACCGCGAGGTGCAGGTACACGGACGCCATGCTGCCGGTGAAGGCCGTGATGGCATCGGCCAGCTTCTGTTGAGCTGTGGCTGCTGATTCCTCGCGTCGTCGGCGGTCGACAAGCGCTTGAATGTTGCGCTCAAGAACCGGGCTCATGCCTTCCGGCGGCGGTGATTTGTAGGTAAGGCCAATGGTCATTAGATATCAACTAATCCGCCCTGCGCACGTTCCTAGTGTGCCAGCGAACGGCGCGCTGCCAACAACCCGGTCCCTAACGAGCTTCTCTCTGCATTTCGGGTCAAAGGAGGACCTCGTTCGCGAGGCGCTAGCAAGCGCGCGCTGATCAGCAACATCGCCCTAAGGAAGATCAGCGAAGGGCCTGGACCTCGATGGCGCGATCCTGAGGTACCTTAGCGAGCTTGCCTCGAAAACCCGGCAGGGGTGCCCCCGGCAGCGTTGCTCACAGAAGTGGCCCGCCGGCCCCTGCCCACGGGGCAGGCTAACGGCGGAGGAAGCCCGGCAAATAATTGCCGAACGTCGCCGCACTCTTGGGCGTTGATAGGCATCCAAAGACATGTGTAAGAACGTCGTGTCATAGCGCATGTCGAGATCGGGTGTTGCGAGCCCAGGAATTGAACCTACTCGAGGATCATTTTTGAGCTGGCGATGGATTGCGTACGAACGGCGGCTTTTGACGAGCTACCAAGGCTCCACGTTGCGCTTTAGCTAGGCTGCCCTCCGGTAGGAAAACAGGGCTTCCGAAATAGTGGGTCCCGCGATGTAGCGGACCCCCGCTACTTATTCCTGCGATTTTCTACGCCCGCCTACGATCGCTTGCGATTTAGCACGCTCGTGGGAAGGGCTGAGGAGAGGTCTTCGCGCAATGATCGATTGTGGGATGGCTGCTTTTTGAAGGGTTTCGGATGCCGGCGCTTGAGAGGCTGCGCCGCGTATTCGGCGGCCGGCGTCCGAAAGCCTCCAAGGGAGGAAACCGCGCATGAGGGAGGTAAGGCGTGCGGCAGGCACTATGGGGATTTGAGCGCCACGGGCGAGCAGGCTGATTTGGATCGAGCCGATGTAAGGAGTTGTTCGACGGTGAAGCGTCTGACGAATGAGCGGCGAGTGCGTCGAGTTCTAAAAATTGTCGGACGATTTGCGGCGATGGGCGGATATGTGGGCGCACTCTACCGTGGCCGGTCGAGCGCCAGCGAGCGTGACGAGCAGATTTGCGGGAGTGTGACGCGGTCACGAGGTGTCGATCCTGATGCGGGTCGTTGGAGCTGTCGGCCGCTGCCGTGGCGTACAACCGCGCTCGAACACCTCGATGATGATCATGTGACCGCCGCAGCATGGACAACTCGGCTTGCTGGCATCGACGGCAGCTCTGGTTGGCTCCCCCTGGGAGTTTGCAGCGGCGAGCAGCTCCCGGGCGTGGGCGATGTTGTCGCCGCAGGCGCCTTTGGCGAGCAGGCCGTAGTGGCGGATGCGGTGTAAGCCTTTTAGCAGCACGTGTATGAGGAAGCGGCGGATGAACTCGAAGGTGGCGAGCGTCATCTGCTTGTAGCGATCACGGCCCTCGATGCGGTAGTCCTTCCACGTAAAGGTAACGCGCTGCGCGTCGCAGGCGATCAGGCGGCTGTTGGCGATGGCAACGCGGTGGGTGTAGTGCGACGGATAGGCCAGTCCTGGGTTGGCACTCCATCAGAAGCTCCGTGAGCCGTCCCGAGGGTGGTCTCGCACGACGCCCGTCCCACGTCACGTCGATTACCTTTTACCCACGCCAGCCTTTATAGATCAAACTCGCAGCGGCGAGGTCCGCCAGCGCTGTGCCCACCGCCTTGAACATGGTGATGTCATCACGGGACTGGCGACCGTGGACGGCTCCATTGCAGAGTTCAGCGAGCGATCCTTTCACGCCCTCTCGTGACAAGATCCCGGCATTGATCGGATGGACGAGGTCCCCCGCCTCATCCAGGGCATCGTAAGTGTCCACGAACACGGCCGAACGCGCGACGGCCTCATCATCGGCTTCGCGCATGGTCGGCGTAAAAGAGCCGATCAGATCGACGTGGACGCCAGGTTGAAGCCATTCCCCCTTGATCAAAGGTGCCGTTGCCAGGGTTGCCGACGAGATGATGTCGGCGTTCCTGACGGCTTGTTCGAGATCGGAGACACCAACGGCATCGTGCCCGTCCTTGCGAAGACGATCGATCATTCTCGAAGCGCTGTCGGCGTTGACATTCCAGACGCTGATCCGGCGAATATCACGGATGGCGCGATAAGCTTCCGGCAAAAGACTGGCGATGCGTCCGGATCCCAGAATGAGCAGGTTGCTGGCGTCTTGGTGCGCCAGATAGGAGGCCGCGAGCGACGACGTCGCGCCGTTCGTCGGGCGGTGAGGACGTCGCCGGCGATCGTCGCGAGCTGCGCACCGGTGCCGCTATCGAACAGCTGATAGACGGACGTGAGTGCTGGCATCTTCCGGGCAGCGTTGCCCGGGAACACCGCAACCATCTTGATTCCAAGCAAGCTATCATTATCGGATTTCTGCTGCCATGAGGGCATGAGCAGCAGTGTCGCATCCGGTTCGCCCGGAACTGGAATTCTGTGATGATGTCGCTGCGGAGTTTCGCAACCCCTGAGGAAAAATGCGCGCAAGTGGCGGATTAGACCGTCCATTGGAAGACGACGTGTCGCCTCATCAGCGCCGATCGTCAGCAATTGTCTGTGTTCGGCCACAGGCTTCCTATACTTAAGAGTTCGAGTACGGGCACGCGCGTGCATTCGCTGCCTGATGCAAAACGAACGCGCTGCATCGTGAGAATTTGAACGGGGATGTCAGACGATGTAGCGCCGACATCCCCCGGTCGGTGTTCGGGCTTGGCGATCCGCTACGGATGAACGGGCGCGTGATAAGTAAACGTCGTCATCAGTATCGCAGCCAGGATCATGACGATCGGGAAGTGCACGAAGAATTGCACCGAAGTGTAGCCGATCAAGTCCTTTGACTTCAACCCAAGTATGCCGAGCAGGGGCAGCATCCAGAATGGGTTGATGAAGTTCGGCAGGGTCTCTGCGATGTTGTAGACCATGACGGTCCAGCCCAGATGGGCGCCGATTTCGTTGGCGGCCTTCATGATGTAAGGCGCCTCGATGATCCACTTGCCGCCGGACGGGATGAAGAAGCCAAGCACCGCGGAATAGATTCCGACCAGGAACGAGAAGACGGTCGAGTTGGCGGAGGCGTCCACGAACCAGTGCGCTATGGTGTCTGACAGCGTTACGCCCTTGCTATTCGGCACCTTGGTCAGCATCTGGGCGATTCCGGCGTAGAAAGGAAATTGCAGCAGCACGCCCGACACGCTTGGCATGGCTTTGGAGAAAGCCTCGAGCAGGCTGCGCGGCCGCCAGTGCAGAAGAATGCCGAGCACAAGAAACACGAAATTATAGGTGTTCAGGCCCGACAGGGTGATCAGCGGATTGCCGGATTGAAAGGTCTGCCAGAGCCAGCCCAACGCCAGCACGACGATCAGGATGGTCAGGACAGGACTGAACTCGAGGAAGTCGCCGGGTCGTGCCGGTTTCTTCGGCTCGATGCGGTCATCGTCAAGCGACACGCCAAGATCGGCGGCGGTCTTCACCTGCATCGGATCTGGCGCGGTCAGGTAGCAGATCGCCGCGGATAACGCGGTGACGACCAGCGTGGTGACCAGATTCTGCCATGTCAGGATCGTCTCGGAGAAACCGATGACGCCGGTGATCGGCAGCAGCGAGCTCGGAATGCTCGCCGCATTGGCCTGAAGCTGGGCGGCCGACGATGTGATGCCCAGCGTGAAGCCGCAGCCCAGGCCCAGGTAACCAGCCGCACCGGCCGCACGATAATCCAGCTTTATGTCCTTGCGCCGCGCGATCTCGCGCACCAGAAGGCCGGAGAAAATCAGGCTGAGTCCCCAGTTCAGCAGCGACAGGACGATACTGAGCACGCCGACGAAGACCACCGCGCCACGCGCGGTCGAAGGCACGCCGGCCAGCCGCCGCAGCACTGCCGCAACCGGCGGCGACATCGCGACCACATAGCCGCCGATCGCGACGAGCGCCATTTGCATCGTGAACGGAATCAGGTTCCAGAAACCGTCGCCAAAGGCGCGGCTGACCGCGAGCGGTGAACTGCCGTGAACGATGGTGCCGAGCGCGATGACGACCACGGCAATCAGCACGAACACATAAGCGTCGGGAAACCAACGCTCGGCGAAGTTGACCATGTGCTGCGAAAATCTTGCAAGCAGGTTGGCTTGCGTCGGCATTTTGTCCGGAAAGACATTCTTGTGCGTGGCGTCGGTCATTGTGGCCCCCGTTATCGAGTTGGAAATACTTTCGCCCTGTCGATCAGAGCGCGAGCGTGAGCTCCGAGAGAGGAACGGTCTGACAGGTCAGGCATCGGTCTGTTGAGCTGTCGTCACCACCGAGCCATGCGACGTTGCCTTCGGTGATACGCATGGCACAGCTCTCGCACTGGCCGACGCGGCAGCCGCTGGGAAGAGACAGGCCTGCCGCCTGGGCCGCATCGAGCAGGGTTCCGAGCTCAGGCGACCAGGTAAAGCTCTTGCCTGTGCCGGCGACGTGGACAATCTGCGGCTTCGCCGTCTGCGGCACGGTCGGCGGAGACGCAAAGGCTTCCGTAAAGATGTCGAAATGCGGCATGCCCCGCTCGACCAGTCGTGCAGTCATTGATGTCGTGAAGTCCGGCGAGCCGCAAAGATAGGCCAGAGGTCTTTGCGGCAGCAGCGGATCGATCACCGACAAGTCAAGCCGGCCCGCATAATCGTAATCCTCGGGACAGCGGTCTTGCGCGCGCGGCGCAGAAAATGCCTTGACGAGATCGAGCTCCGGCAGCAGGTCCGTGAGCTCCCGCAAGCGCGGGGCAAAAGGATGCTCGCCGCCATTGCGGCATCCGTAGAGCAGAAGCACCTTGGTGACGCGTTCGGTCGGTTCGCGTCTCGCCAGCGCTTCAAGGTGCCCCATGAAGGGAGTAATGCCAATTCCCGACGCAAGAAATATTAGAGGGCGGCGGCCCCAAAGCGGCGGTGTGAAGATGCCTCTCGGCGCCTCTATCTGCACTTCATCGCCGACGCCGAGCTGATGGACGCGGTCCGACAGATGAACCGGATCTTGGTTGGGATCGAGATCGCCGGAGCGCCGCTTCTTGACTGCGATCGACAGGACCTCCTGCCCGTCGTGGCCGGTCAGCGAATAGGCGCGGCTAGCATCGATGCCCGGCACGCTCAGCATGATATGTTGTCCTGGGCGGAACGCAGGAAGCGCGCGGCCATCGCGCGGCGCGAGCTCGAGGGCGACGACATCGTCGGACTCGTTGCGAATGGCGGCGACTGAAAACGCCCGCCGGCCGACCCAGCGACCACGGCTCGCGATTTCGTCCTTGCGAATTTCGCAACGTGTCGCACGCAGTGGTACCGAGCCGCTGACCGGATCGCGCGCTGCATCGCTCAAGGCATCGTTCATGTTCGACGTCGGAAATCCGGCGGGGCGGATCGCGTCGCGGCCCAACGGCGGGCAATCTTCCCACCAGCCGAACTCGGCGATGGCGATGCGATCGTCGAGAGAGTCGTTCAGGCGTACGCGCAATCTGACTTTCCCCGTGGACGTCTCGACAATTGCCCAGTCGCCGTCCTCCAGGCCGCGCTGCGCTGCGAGCCTTCCGTTGATTTCGATCGCCGGATCTGGCGTCTTCCTGCGAAGCGAGGCGATGTGACGATGCGAGCTATGTACGAACCAGCCGCTCTTGGCCGTCGTGAGCACCAGCGGAAAACGGTTGTCGACGGTGTCTGCAAGCGGGCTTTCGGCAGGCTCGCTATGGCCAGGCAGCGGCGGGTAGTCGTGCTCGAGCATCAATTCCGAATAGATCTCGACGCGGCGGGTGGGGGTGGCAAAGCCCGCTATCGTGGCGCCGTCCTGCCGGACCGCATATTTCTCATGACGAAAGCGCTGAGGGAAACGCAGGCCGTCAGGATGCCGGCGCAGTTCGTCGACCGTCACGCCAAGCGGTGCGAGCTGATAATTCCAGCCGGCGTGGATGTCGCCGCCGAAGAATTCGTTGCCCAGGCCCAATCTGGCGGCGAGTTCGGCGGTGATCTCATAGTCCGCCTTGGACTCGCCGAGCGGTGGCAGCATCCGTGGACGGAACTGTATCGTCTCGACGGCTTCCTGCGTGATCTCGAAACCGATTTTCAGCGCGTCCCGCTCCCACGGCATGTTGGCGGGTAGGACGATGTCCGCATTCTCGGCCGTCGGGTTCATGAACATGTCGACGTGGACGTGGAAGTCGAGCGCACGCATTGCCTCGCGATTCCGCGAGGAATGGCCCTGCGACACCACGAGGTTCGTACCGAAGCTCATCAGCGCCTGGACCCGGTAAGGCTCACCGGTGAGGACGGCGCGACTGAAATCCCGTGCCGTGATCCATCCCCGGCTCGGCGGCCCGAGCGGCAATTCGTCGATACCGAGCGCCTTGGCCCTCTGTTCCGGCGACAACAAGGCATAGTCGTTGACGGTGCGCGTCGGCGGCGGCACCGGCCAGACATTGCCGCCCGACCGGTCGCAGGCGCCGGTCAGCGCGTAAAGCGTCGCGATGGCTCGCTCGGTCATCGTCGCATTGGTGTGCTGGCCGACACCGGTCCATGAGTGGTAGGCGAGCCGTGGACTGTTCTCGAACAGACTGTAGAAGGCGGCGATCTTGCTCTCATCGAGCCAGGTCACGTCGGCGACGTGAGAGATCGTGTAGCGGCTCGTCTCAGCCGCCAGCAGGCAGAAGGCCGTGGCCGCGCGGATTGTGCGGTTGTCACGCGTAACAAGCGTCGTCCGGCCATCCAGTCTGCAGTACGCGGGATCGAGAGTCGCAAAGCGGGCGTCGTGGGCCTGCGCCGCTCCGGACTGGTCCAGCGCGACGAAAGCGTCCGCTGGTTGATCTGCCCAGAGATCGCTTGCGCGGACGAAGCGGCCCGTGTCGGTGTCAACCAGGAAAGGCCCGTTGGTCCATCGCGTGACGAAATCCTCATCGAAGGACCTTGTCGCGATGAGATGCCGGATCGCCCCCATGGCCAGGGCTCCGTCCGCGCCGGGGCGGATGCGCAGCCAGATATCCGCTTGCTGTCCTGATCCATTCGGCTTGGGATCGACCACAGCGACACGCGCCCCGCGTCGCCGCGCGTCGGCGATGCGCGTTGCCTGGGCGAGCCACGTGCGGGCAGGATTGTGCCCCCACAGGACGATGGCGTCGGCGTGCTCATAGTCCGGAAATCCGATGCCGCGGCCGAAAGTGAGGGCATGGGCATAGTCCTTGTGCCAGCCGCAGACTTCGACCGCGTAGATCAGATTTGGACTGCCGAAGCACCTGATGAAGCGCTCGACCCATTCGAAGCTGTCGACCATCGGCGTGCCGCTGGGCGTGGTGACGGCGAAGGCCACGGCTTCAGCGCCGGATGTCTTGCGAATGTCGCCGAGCTTTTGGGCGATCTCGTCCAGAGCCTCGTCCCAGGAAATTTCAGTCCAGCCCGGATCGGCAGCTTGTCGCGGCGCGGTTCGGCGAAGCGGTTTGGTCAGGCGGCGCGGACTATGCACCATCTCTGGTGCGGCGCGGCCCTTCGCACATAGCGCGCCGCCGGTCGGATGCCCATGCAGGCTCTCGACACTGATCAGCCGGCCGTTCTCGACGACCATGGTCGAGCCGCATCGCGATCGGCAGAGCGTACAATAGCCGGGAATGCGCTCAGCCATCGTGAAAGAGACCGTGTCACAGAGAAGTTAATGTAGCGCGTTACTATAAAGCTTTACACAGCATGATCTGTGGGCATATCCTCCGTCAAGCGCATTTATTGTGCTGCGCTGCTAAACCGGAGGGTTCTGGAACCGACGAAGGGGGGAGGGATGGAACAGAATTTGCGGGAGCAGGTGCTGCAGCAGGTGCGCGCGGAGATCATTTCCGGTCAAAGCATGCCGGGGACGATGTACTCCGTACCGACCCTTGCCGCGAGCCTCGGCGTGTCGACGACACCCGTGCGGGAGGCGCTGCTGGAATTGACGCGCAGCGGACTGATCGAACCCATGCGCAATCGGGGCTTCAAGGTGGTCGAGCCAACCTTGACGGAGCTTCGCAACCTGTTCGATCTCCGCGAGATCCTGGAACTCCACGCGGCGGCCATCGTTGCGCGCAAGCCGAAGAAGAATCTCGATGAGCTTTCCCGTTTCGCCGACGACATCGCGCGCGCGGTGAGAACGGAGGACATCAGGCTCTATCTCGAATCCGATCGATGCTTTCATCAGCTGCTGACGGCGGCGGCAGATAATGCACGTCTCACTGAGATGGTAATGGGACTGCGTGATCAAATGCGACTTTACGGCATCAAGTCGCGTGCAGGTCTCGCCCGCCAAAATGAGTCAACCGCAGAGCACTATCAGATCATTGAGCTTGCGATCGCCGGCAACGAGGAGGCTCTGACAAATCTTCTCAGGCACCATATCAGGGCCTGGGAGCCGATCTTTGTTGAGGCGTTGTCGCAGGTGGCGATCGCTCGCGAGCCGCTTGTCGCCAATCGCGGTCGTGGGCGCTAGTTGCAGCTGCTCCACGATCCACAACACGCCCGAGGGTGTCTGCGAAAGCCGGGCTGCTCTTCCATGTGGAAGATTGCTGCGGTAGACCGCCGAGCCCGCGGAGCAGGGCCTCTATCCGCTGGCTTCGTGCATCATCGTCTTGAGCATTTCCGCCAGCACGCTTGCGATCGCGCTGGTGCCTCGTTCATGGCCGATCAGCATCAGGGTCTGGGATTCGTGCGACAGTTCGCGGACCGGTACGTAGACGAGACGGCCGGCGCGCCGCTCGAACTCGATATCGAATGGCGTGAGAAAGGTGATGCCGTTATCGACGATGGCGGAGTGTCTCATGATCTCGATGGCATTGGTCTCGATGATCGGCTGCAGCTCGAGTGAGACGCGCGTAAACGCGGTGTTCAGGTAAGGCCTGATGGCGCTTGTATCGTCGGCGACGACAAGCGGATAGTCGATGCAGTCACCGAGCCTGATACTGGTTCGCTTCGCAAGCGGATGGTCTGGCGCCATGACAGCACCGAGCTTGGCGCCGGCGCGCGCAATGACCTTCAGATTGCCGTCCTTGGTAAAGTCGAACCCGATGCCGAGATCGGCTTCGCCGTTGGTGACAGCGAACTGGATCTCCTCGCCCGTGTTGAACAGCGTCAGATTGAGCTTGACCCTGGGATTGGCGATCCGGAACGCCTTTACCGTTCCCGGGACCAGGTTGGAGGCAAGCCCACTCATCATCGCGATGGTGATCTCGCCGCGCCGCAGCCCCTTGAGCTCCTCAATCTTGGTTTGTGCGCGGGTCAGTTCTTTCAGCGTCTGCCTGACGTGGCCGATCAGGACTTCGCCCGCGGCGGTCAGGACCAGCTTCTTGGGCAGCCGCTGAAAAATTGGGGTTCCCAATTGCGTCTCCAGCGCCAGGATCTGGCGGCTGATCGCGGAAGCAGCGACGTTGAGATGGTTGGCGGCCTTGCGGATCGAGCCCGTCCGCGCAACCTCGTCGATATAGTTCAACAACCGGCCGTGAAGCATTTCCATTCTACCCGGGTCTTGTCTTCGGCGCGGATGACGTTGCGTTGCCCAAAAGGCAACGGACTTGCCGAATTAAAGCGCTTTCAAGTGATCGTGGCGCGTGCACAATCGCAAGCCTGAATAGCAGGCAATCCGCGCCAGACTCGCAGGTCGGCGCAGCCGGTTGTTGGAGTCGAACGAAAGAATGGTGCTGAAGTCGCGTTGGTGGTGGGATCTGAGCACGAAGGACTTCGCCGGGCTCGACGCGGAGAGCATGGTCGCGATCCTGCCCGTGGGTGCCGTCGAGCAGCACGGGCCGCATCTGCCGGTTAGGGTCGACGCAGCCATCAATGCGGGCATCGTGGCCCGGGCAGTCGACCTGATGCCGCCAGACTTGATGGCGCTGGTGTTGCCAATGATGCCGGTCGGCAAGTCCGACGAGCATCTGGCATTTCCTGGCACGCTGACATTGTCGCACGAAACACTCGGGCGCGTCTGGTATGAACTTGGCGAGTGCGTCCATCGCGCCGGCGTGCGCAAGATCCTGTTCCTGAACTCGCATGGCGGTCAGCCGCAGCTGCTCGAGATCGTCTGCCGCGACCTGCGCGTCAAGCTCGGCATGTTCGCCGTCAGCGTAATGTGGCCACGGCTGATCGACATGGATGCCCTGTTCCCGCGCGAGGAAAATCGGCATGGCATTCATGGCGGTCAGAGCGAGACCAGCGTGATGCTGCACCTGCATCCCGACCTCGTCGAAATGGGCAATGCCGAGAACTTCGTTCCGCTGTCGGTCGAGATCGAACGCGAGTCGGAGATGCTGCGTCCGGAAGGCGGCGCCAGGTTCGGCTGGCAGGCGCAGGACCTGCATCCAAAGGGTGCCTGCGGCGACGCGACCAAGGCCACGGCCGAGTTGCGCAGGATGGCCGTCGAGCGGACGGCGCTACGGCTGGTCAAGCTTGTCGAAGAGATCAGCCGCTATCCGCTGTCGCGCATCGCGACATTTACGGCGTTCGACGGGTCACGGCCCAGTTGAACCAGGGAGCCCTGTCGATGGCATTCAGCGTAGCGGACCTTGCGCGGGCGAAGGCGTTCCGAATTTCGCCGAAGGACACCAATTATTTCGTGATGCTGTTCGATCAGGTAACCGATCAAATCGACAACATCTTCGTCATCGAGATATTCAAGGTCGGCGGAGCGACGCCGCCGAACGAGCACAGTCGCGCCCACGAATTCTTCCACGTCCTGCACGGCGATGGCGTCGCGCATTGCGACGGCAAGGCGCTGCCGATCAAGAAAGGCGATTCGCTGTTGCTGCACCCCGGTTCCGAACATGTGATCGAGAACACCGGGGCGGGCAAGCTTTACACGCTCACCGTGATGACGCCGAATGAAGGCTTTGCCGAACTGATCCGCAGCGGTGAACCTGTCGAGCTCGACGCCGACGATATCCGCATCCTGCGGGGATAATAGTTCATGGATTTGACGCCGTGCTGCGCGAGCGAGGACGATAAACTGCAGCCCCTCGGGTCGAGCGGGCGCAACCGTTGGCGGGTCTCCGAAAGCCGCGCCGACCTTGTGCGCGCGCCTATCCGGCCGGACCCGATCACAGTACAGGCCGACAGCAAGCTGATCACCATCGATCTGGCGCGCACCGCGATCATTGTGATCGACATGCAGAACGACTTCTGCCATCCGGATGGCTGGCTCGCGCATATCGGTGTGGATATCGCGCCGGCGCGCCAGCCCATTGCCCCACTGCAGAGATTGCTTCCGGTGCTGCGAAGCCGCGATGTGCCCGTGATCTGGGTCAACTGGGGCAATCGGCCCGACAGGCTCAATCTCAGCCCTGCGTTGCTGCACGTCTATAACCCCAACGGCAACGGCGTGGGTCTCGGTGATGCGCTGCCCGGTTCGGGCGCTAGGGTTCTCGAGCGCGGAAGCTGGTCGGCGGCGATCGTCGATGAACTGAAGTTCGATCCGTCCGACATTCAGGTTGCAAAATACCGGATGTCCGGCTTCCAGGACACAGAGCTCGACAGCATTCTGCGCAATCTTGGCGTCACCACGCTGATGTTCGCCGGCGTCAATATCGACCAGTGCGTGCTGTGCACGCTGCAGGACGCCAATTTCCGTGGTTACGATTGTCTGTTGTTGCAGGACTGCGCCGCGACGACCTCGCCGGATTACTGCCTCGCGGCGACCCTCTATAATGTGCGCCAATGCTTTGGTTTCGTCATGAACTCCCAGGCAATCGTTGCCGGGTTGGACGACGGCGTGCGGCAAGCAACCGTGGACATGCCATGATCGATCTCTCGTCCAGCCATCTGGCGCGGCTCGTCGACGATCTCGGCGACATCCCGATCGTGACCGATCCCAAGATCGTGCGGCGGCGTTCGCGCGATTTTTTCTGGTACAGCCCGGTGCTGAACGAGCTGTTGAACGACAAGTCCGCCGATCTCGTCGTCTCGCCGCGGAACGAAGCCGACGTCATCCGGGTCGCCGCCGTCTGTGCGCGGCATCGCGTGCCGATCACGGTGCGTGCCGGTGGCACCGGCAATTACGGCCAGGCGGTGCCGCTGCGCGGTGGCGTGCTGCTCGACGTCATGGGGCTGGATGGCATCCGGTGGATCAAGCCCGGCCTGATGCGGGTCGGCGTCGGCGCGAAGCTCAACACGATCGATGCCGAGCTTCAGGCGAAGGGCTGGGAGTTGCGGATGCATCCGTCCACCAAGCGGACCGCGACGATCGGTGGCTTTGTCGCGGGCGGATCGGGCGGCATTGGTTCGGTCAATTATGGCGGTCTGCGCGAGCCCGGAAACATCCTGGCCGCGCGCGTGGTGACGGTCGAAGAAGAGCCTCGTGTCATCGAATTGCGTGGCGACGCGGCGCAGAAGGTCAATCGCGCCTATGGTACCACTGGCATCATCACCGAGCTCGAAATGCCGTTGGCGCCGGCATGGCCCTGGATCGATGTCGTCGTCGTGTTCGACGATTTCGTGGAGGCCGCGGCCTTTGGCTATGACATTGCGTTGGCGGACGGCGTCGTCAAGAAGCTGTTGTCGCCGATCACCGCGCCGCTGCCGTCCTATTTCGGCTCGCTGAAGCCGTTCTGCCCTGACGGCAAGAGCATCCTGATCGCGATGATCGCCGAACCTTCGCTCGAGAGCTTCAAGTCGCTATTGGGCAACCGCGGCATCATTACGCTGGAAACGCCGACCGACGACGGTCCCGGCAAGGTTCCGCTTTATGAGTACACCTGGAATCATACCACGCTGCAGGTGCTGAAGACCGATCGTTCGGTCACCTATCTGCAATGTCTCTATCCGCACGACCGGCTGATGGAAAAGGTGGTCGAGATGCGAGAGCTGTTTCCCGACGAGGTGCTGCAGCATCTCGAGTTCATCCGTTTCGGCGGCCGCGTGACCTGCAGCGGATTGCCGGTCGTTCGCTACACCGATGCAGACCGGTTGAACGAGATTATCCGCCTGCATGAAGCGCGCGGCGTCCATATCGCCAATCCGCATGTCTTCACCGTCGAGGACGGCAGCCGCTACAAGCGCGCCGATGCTGATCAGCTCGGCTTCAAGCACGAGGTCGATCCGTACGGCCTGTTGAATCCCGGCAAGATGCGCAGCTTCGTGCCGGCGAGACCATGACATGCGCGTGCTGTATGTCTATTGCCATCCGCTCAGCGACTCCTTTCACGCCGCGATCCGGAAGGAAGCGCTGGCCGGGCTGGATGAGGCCGGGCACACGGTGGACCTGCTCGATCTCTATGCGGAGGGCTTCGATCCCGTGCTGACGGCGGAGCGCCGGCGCGATTATCACGATCCCGCACGCAATCGCGCCAACAACCAGGCCTATGCCGATCGTCTCATGGCTGCGGACGCATTGGTCGTGCAGTTCCCGACCTGGTCGTTCGGGCCCCCGGCGATGTTGAAGGGCTGGTTCGACCGCATGTTCGGTCCGGGCATTGCGCTCGATCTGTCCGAGCCGTCGCACGCCAAGCCGATGCTGATACACATCCGGCAGATCGCCGGCATCTCGACCTATGGCCGCCCGCGCTGGCAGGCGATCGGCATGGCGGACCCGCCGCGCCGGATCATCAAGCGCTATCTGCGCTGGTTCACGGGCTCAAGGGCCACGGTACGTTACTATGCGCTCTATCACATGAATGTCGCGACGGATGTGCAGCGCGGCCGTTTCCTTGCCAAGATACGACGGGCGATGGCGCAGTTCTAGGCGGGCTCGACTGCGGCCGCGACGGCCTCGATCTCGAGGAAGAATTCCGGGCGGGTGAATCCGGACACGATCACCAGCGTCGAAGCCGGCGGTACTCCCTGAAAATGCCGGTCGCGCGAGCGCATATAGCCCTGCATGTGCTCGCGCGCCGTCACATAGGCGTTGAGCCGAACGACGTTCGCGAGCGTCATGCCATCTTCGGCGAGAATGGCTGCGATGTTGGCGAAGCAGAGGTCGGCCTGCTGCTCGCACTCCGCGGGGATTGTCTCATCGGAGGAAATGCCGAGTTGACCGGAGGTCACGACGAGCCGATGTCCGGCCGGAATCGCTATGCCGTGGCTATAGCGCGCAAAGGGCGGCCTGATCGAAGCTGGAGCGAGCGCGCGCAAGATGATCCCTACGATGGCTGGTGAAGCTGAAGGTAACGCCGGATGCCGACCCGTTCCAGCACAAACATTGTTGCCTCAAAGGCAACGGATGGCTCGAATAAAAATGCTTTCAGGCGACAGGCCGGCTGTGCATCCTGCTATCGAAGACGAGATTGTCTCATCGACATGACGACCGGATCATGACGGCGGCTTGCAGCGCCGCAACGGGGAAGCCGCAATGGCCACGAAGTTCCTGCCGCGAACGATCGCAATCACGCTTGTGAGCGCGGGTGCGCTGCTCAGTTCGACGGCATCGAGCTTTGCCGCCGACAAAGTCACGTTCCTGACAAGCTGGTTCGCACAGGCCGAACACGGCGGCTTCTATGAAGCCAAGGCGACCGGGCTGTACGAGAAGGCTGGCCTCGACGTGACCATCAAGATGGGCGGCCCGCAGGTCAACGGCTCGCAACTCTTGCTCGCCGGCGAGACCGACTTCCTGATGGGTTACGATATCCAAGTGCTGAAGGGGCGGGAGCAGAACCTTCCACTGGTCACGGTGGCGTCCTCCTTCCAGTTCGATCTGCAGGGGCTGATGACCCACGACGATGTCGCCGATATTGCGGCGCTGAAGGGCAGGCCGATCCTGATCGCAGGTTCATCCCGCGTCACCTTCTGGCCCTGGCTCAAGGCCAAATACGGTTTCACCGACGACCAGATCCGTCCCTATACGTTCAACCTGCAGCCCTTCTTCGCCGACAAGAACATGGCGCAGCAGGCCTATCCATCATCCGAGCCCTATCAGGCGGAGCAGCAGCACGAGAAAGTGAAATTCTTCCTGCTCGCGGACGGCGGCTATCCGCCTTACGGATCGACCATCGTCACCACCGAGAGGATGGTTGCCGCGAAACCGGACGTAGTGGCGCGTTTCGTCAAAGCCTCGCTCGAAGGCTGGCGCGACTACCTGAAGAATCCCGAGCCCGCCAATGCGCTGATCAAGGTTGACAATCCGAAGATGACCGACGGGCAGATCGCCTTTGCGATCGAGAAGCTGAAGGAGAACAAGGCGATCGACGGCGGTGATGCTGGCAAGCTCGGCATCGGCATCATCACATCGGAGCGCTACAAGCAGATCTACGATTTCCTGGTCGCAGGCGGCCTGCTCGATCCAAAGGTGGACTGGCACAAGGCCTATGACGACCGTTTCGTCAAGGACTTGAAGATTGGAGTGCAGTAGGAGCGGTCGATGAACGCTCTCGTGCCGGGCGAGCCGCTCGATGAAAGCGGGCAGCGAATGCTTGCGGGCGGCGAACGGCCGCCCGCGGTGGAGGTGCTGTCGGCCGAGAAGGTTTTCTCGAATGGAACGCGGGGATTGGCGCCGATCGATCTTTCGATCGCTGAGGGCGAGTTCCTGACGCTGATCGGCCCATCCGGCTGCGGCAAGAGCACGCTGCTCAAACTGATCGCCAATCTGATCGAGCCGTCGGACGGTAGGCTCTTGTGGTGGCGCGGAGACTTCTCGCAAGTCGGACAGGAGGGAAGGCGGTTCGCCTTCGTGTTCCAGGAGGCGACGCTGATGCCATGGGCTCGGGTCGACGCGAATGTGCGGCTCCCGCTCGAACTTGCCAACCTCGCCAAGGCCAAGGCGGCGCCGCTGGTGGCCGAGGCGATCGAGCGCGTGGGCCTGTCGGCCTTTGTCAGGCATTTCCCGCGACAGCTCTCCGGCGGCATGAAGATGCGGGTGTCGATTGCCCGCGCGCTGGTGACAAAACCCAATCTGCTGCTGATGGACGAGCCGTTTGGCGCGCTCGATGAGTTCACGCGCAACAGGCTCGACGCCGACCTGATCCGACTGTGGTGGGACGGCAGGTTGACCACGGTATTCGTGACGCACTCGATCTACGAGGCCGTATTCCTGTCGACGCGCATCATCGTCATGGCGGCAAATCCCGGCCGTATCTTCCGCACCATGACCATCGACGAGCCGCAGCCGCGCGACGAAGGCTTTCGCGACAGCCCGAAATTCGCCGCCTATTGCCGGGAGCTGTCGACTTGGCTTGCAGAGGCATCGCTTCCTTCCGCATCGGGAGGTCTTCCATGAAGCCGCTGCTGCAATCCGAAACCTTCGTGCGGATCGCTGCGCCGCTTGCGGTGGGGATCACGTTGTTCGTATTGTGGGAGGTCGGCTTCCGGCTCGCATCCGTTCCCGTCTATCTGTTTCCGAAGCCGAGCGACATCTTCGCAAGCTTTGTGCACAACGGTCCATCGCTGTTCCGTGCGCTGCTCGTGACGTTGCGGGTGACGTTGCAGGCGTTCGCCGCCGCCGTGATCATCGGGACGCTGATCGCGTTCATGTTCGTCCAAAGCCGTGCGATCGAGGTCAGCCTGTTTCCCTATGCGGTGCTGCTGCAGGTGACGCCGGTCGTTGCGATCGCGCCGCTCATCATCATTCTCGTGAAGAACACGCAGCTCTCGTTGACCATCTGCGCGACGCTGGTCGCGCTGTTTCCGATCATCTCCAACACCACGCTTGGCCTGCGCAGTGTCGATCCCGGCCTTGCGAACTATTTCCGCATGAATCGCGCGAGCCGGCTCAAGACGCTGATCAAGCTCCGCATCCCCGGCGCCTTGCCCTATTTCTTTGGCGGCTTGCGGATTTCCAGCGGGCTAGCGCTGATCGGCGCGGTCGTCGCCGAGTTCGTCGCCGGCACCGGCGGCCGTTCGTCGGGGCTCGCCTATGAGATCCTGGATGCCGGGTTCACGCTGGATATTCCCCGCATGTTTGCGGCGCTGTTCCTGATCACGTTGACGGGAGTCTGTCTGTTTGCGGCGATGGGCGTGCTATCCAGGCTCGCACTAGCGAACTGGCATGAAAGCGAAATAAGGACTGAGACATGACCGCGATGCTGATCGAGAACGCCACCGGGATCTTCACCGGCCTCCCGGGCGCCCAGATGCGCACCACCGGTGCCATCCGGATCCGCGACGGCGTCATCGCCGAGATCGGCGCGCTTGAGCCGCAGCCGGACGAGCAGAGGCTGGATGCGCGCGGCTGCGTCATCTATCCCGGCCTGATCTCCACCCACCATCATATGTTTCAGAGCGTGATGAAGGGCGTCACCGCCGGCATCAACCTTCCGCTTGCGGGCTGGTTGCGCGCGGCGCCCTATAAGCTCTGGTCGAAGATCGACGAGGAGGCACTGGCGGTCGCAGCGAAGATCGCGCTTACCGAACTGCTCTTGTCGGGAACGACGACGGCCGCCGACCATCATTATCTCTTCAGTGACACTTTCAGGTTCGATCCCGCGCATGTGATTTTCGAGGTTGCGCGCGGCCTCGGCATCCGCCTGGTGTTCTGTCGCGGCGGCGCCACCAAGGACCGGCACATGAACGCGGACGACTTCCCGCCGATGCCGGTCGAGTCGCTGGACTCCATGCTGAAGTCGGTCGAGGCGTGCGCCCAACGCTTCCACGATCCATCGCCGCGGAGCCTGACGCGGGTGGCGTTGGCCCCGACCACACCGACCTGGTCGCTGGATCCCGGAGAGTTGAAGGAGGTGATCGCGGCGGCGCGGCGGATGAAGCTGCGTTTGCACAGCCATCTTTCCGAGACATCGGACTATGTCGATTTCTGCCTGTCGGTTCACGGCAAGCGACCGGTGGAATGGCTTGCGGAGCACGACTGGCTCGGTCCCGATATCTGGTTCGCACATCTGGTCCATCTCGATGCCGGCGAGGTGGAGATGCTCGTGAGCACCGGCACCGGCATGGCGCATTGTCCGCAGTCCAACTGTCGTCTCGGCTCCGGCGTTGCGCCCGCCGATCACATGGCGCGGCTCGGCGGGGCGGTGTCGCTCGGGGTCGACGGCGCGGCATCCAACGAGGCGGCCGATATGATCAGCGAGATGCATAGCTGCTGGCACACCCATCGCGCAGTCAAGGGCGCGCATGCGGTGACGGCCGAGGACGTCGTGCACTGGGCGACGGCCGGCGGTGCGCGCGTGCTCGGATTTCCCGAGATCGGGACGCTCGTGCCTGGACAGCAGGCCGATATCGCCATCTTTGACCTGAACCAGCCGCGGCACTTCGGGATGCACGATCCGCTGATCGCGCCGGTCACCTGTGCGGGCGCTGCCCACGTCCGCCACCTCCTGGTCGGCGGCCGGATCGTGGTCGAGGACGGCGCCATCCCCGGTCTCGATATTGCGAAACTCAGGTCCGATGCCATCCGCGTTGTCGAGCGTCTGGCTGCCTGATAGTGGAGAAGATCATGCTCAGCACCAAACAGCCGGTCCTTCGCCGCTTCTGGTATGCGACCGTGCCGCTCGAACATCTGAACGACGGCCCCAAGCCATTCACGCTGCTGGGTGAACCAATCGTGCTGTTCCTTGACGCAGAGGGACAGCCGGCGGCGCTGGAGGACCGCTGCTGCCACCGCACAGCGAAATTGTCGAAGGGCTGGTGCAACAACGGCAACATCGTCTGCGGTTATCATGGCTGGGAATATGATCGCGACGGCAAGCTCGTGATGATCCCGCAATTCCCGTTCGAGCAGCCCGTTCCTGAGGCGAGGGCGCGGTCATTTCAGGCGCGGGCGCGATACGGCTATGTCTGGGTCGCGCTGGATGAGCCGTTGCGCGACATTCCCGACATTCCCGAGGAGGGCCGTCCGGGCTATCGCCGCATCCATCAGTTCTACGAAAGATGGAATACGGCGGCGCTGAGGTTGATGGAGAATTCCTTCGACAACGCCCATTTTGCCTTTGTGCACAAGGGCACTTTCGGCGACATCAATCAGCCAAAGCCGGAGAAATATGAAATCGTCGAGACCGATGATGGCTTCGACGCCGAGACCATCATTACCGTCCGCAATCCGCCGAATGCCTGCCGCATCAGCGGCACGACCGATCCGACCACGAAGCGGCACCAGCGCAACAAATGGTTCATGCCGTTCTGCCGGCGGCTTGACATGGAGTATCCGTCAGGCATCCGGCATATCATCTTCAACTGCGCGACGCCGATCTCCGATGGCCAGATACAGGTGGTCCAGATCCTGTTCCGCAATGATACCGAGACCGACTGCTCGACGCAGGAGTTGATCGATTGGGATGCCGCGATCATCGCCGAGGATCGCGATATGCTGGAATCGACGGATCCCGACGCCATTGTGGACATGAGCCGGAAGATCGAAATGCACATGCCGTCGGACCGGCCGGGCATGATCATGCGCAGGCGACTGCTCGAACTCTTTCGCGCGCATGGTGAAGAGGAGCAGCCCAAGGCCGAATGGGCCTAAAGCGGGCGCGCAAGGTTCAGGAAATCCACCTCGCGCATGCCATCGGCCATGGTCTCGTCATCGATGCCTTCGATGCGCACGAACCACACGCCGTACGGGTCGCGCCATTGCTGAACGACCTGCACACGATGGCCATAAAACTCGTAGAGCTTCCACATCTCAGCTTTCGTTGTCATGGTCCGCATGCTCCGTATCGCTGCATCAGGCATGATCGGAAAGCCGACGCCCGTCTTTCCGGAGGATGTCTCAGCCGATCCAGGTCTCCTGCAGATGGCGCCACACTGGGGTCGGCCGATCGGAGCGGTTGAGCAGCAACGCAGTGGAGACCCGATCGTTGGTGCCGGTGTCCTGAATCTGCCGTTCGCGATAAGTAACGAGCGCAGCCTTGTCGCTGACATGGCGCACCATCACCTCGCCGATCTCCATGATCAGCGTCGGCCGGCTGCCCCGCATGCCCGGGAGGCCGTCGGCAAACTGCTGATAGGTGACCAGCTTGCCCGCCGGGTTCACCATGTTGAAGCCTTCATCGAAGCGGTTAAGGATCGCTGCCGGATCATCGCTGCCCTCGGCACGAAACCACGCCTGTAGCAGGCGGTGCAGCGCATCGATCTCGCGGGCAGCATTATCGGCGAATGTGGTGGAAGCGGTCATGTTACCTCCGGATCGGTGAACGTGTGATGATTCTCTCTCCCCGGTGTTATGGAGAGGGGCTCGAAACGAACTCCTGATCTTATACCCGCATCAGCACGGAACGTTCGGGAATGCTCTCGGCCCAACCGGGGCTTAGCGGCGCCACGAAGACGTTCTCGGTGCGCGTGCGCGATACTTTCCAGACGCCGTCGACCTTGCGGAACCTGTTGTTGAGCCGGCTCGAGCGCAATAGCGATGAGCCGTCGCTGAAGATCCAGGGCTGGCAGTGCACCCACTGGCCGTCGGCCTGGTCGCCCTGCACGTGGATCTGTTCGGACGTCAGATAGTGCACGTTGAGCACCAGCGCAGGATCACGCTTGGCGCCCCAAAAACCCTCGAAATGCTTGCGGATCGCGGCCTTGCCGACGCTGCGGCCGAACTGGTTGTCGTAGTAGCTGCCGACGCCTTCCCAGATCGCATCCTCGGTGTAGAGGTCCATGATGCGGTTGATGCGCTCGGCATCATCGTCGACGCCGGTCTCGGGGCAGGGCGTGTCGCACAGAAACATGTAGCGCGCCTGCAAGCGGCGAATGTCGGCTTCCGCGCGCAATGCATCGATCTCTTTTTCGAGCGCGTCGAGCCGTGCCGAAAGGTCTTCGAGGTTCATTGGAGACGATCTCCTTTGCTCAGGCGGGCCTGCAGATGATGGTAGGTGCGGTTGAAATAGATCAGCGCTTCGGGATCCGGCGCCATGGCAAGGTCAACCACTTCGCAGAAGAACACGCTGTGGGTGCCGATCTCCTCAGTGCGCACGATGCGGCAGTCGAGGTTGACAGACGCGTCGGTCAGCACGGGCGCGCCGGTCGCGAGCACGCGCCATGAGCCCGCGGCAAAGCGCGCGGCCACGCCGAGCCCATGAGTGCCGAAAGCGCCGGAGAGGTCGCGATGCCGGCCGCTCAGCACGTTGACGCACAGCACGCCGTTGCTGGCAAGGCTAGCATGCGCGCTTGCCGTGCGGTTGACGCAGACCAAGAGCGTCGGTGGCGCATCGGTGACGCTGCAGACGGCAGAGGCCGTCAGCCCGTGGCGACCGGCAGGTCCGTCGGTCGTGATCACGTTGACGGCCGCGCCGAGCCGGCTCATCGCGTCGCGGTAATCGCCTTTGCCGATGGTGGTTGTCATCGAGGGTCTCCGGCTAGAGATCGAGCACGAGCGTCGGCGTCTTCGCGCGCGAGCAGCATGGCAGGATCTGGTCGTTCGCCGCCTTCTCCTCGTCGGTCAGATAATGGTCGCGGTGATCGGGAATGCCCTCGATCACCGTGCATAGGCAGGTGCCGCAAATGCCCTGCTCGCAGGATACCTCGATCTTGACGCCAACGTCCGCCAGCGCCTGCACGATGGTGACACCCGCCGGCACTGTCACGGTCCGTCCCGATTGTGCCAGTGTCACCTCGAAGCCGTCGCCCGCAATGTCCACTTCGGCTTCGAAATATTCACGATGGATCTGCGTCTCGGTATAACCCAGTCGGCGTGCCTCGCCGATCACCCATTCCATGAAGCCGGCCGGGCCGCAGATATAGAGATGCGTGCCGGGCGCGGGCTTCGGCAGATCCCGCGCCGGGTCGAAGCGCTGCGCCGGGTCATCGTCGTCGAAATGCAGATGGGTCGCGTCGCGCAGCGGTTCCTTCTCGAGCTCCTCAAGGAATGCCGCTTTGCTGCGCGAGCGCGCACAGTAGTGCAGGGTGAATGCCTTGCCGTTGCCGACGCAGTGATGGGCCATGGCGAGCAGGGGCGTGATGCCGATGCCGCCGCCGATCAGCAGGGTCTGACGCGCTTCCGGCGCCAGCGGGAATTGATTGCGCGGCAGCCCGATCCGGAGCCTGTCCCCGGTGTGCACGGAACGATGCACTGCCGCGGAGCCGCCGCGGGAACCGTCGGCGAGCAGAATCCCGAGCTGATAGCGCGAGCGGTCCGACGGGTTGCTGCACAGCGAATATTGCCTGATGAGACCATCGCCGAGATGGACATCGACATGTGCGCCCGGCTCGAAATCCGGAAGCGTCGTGCCCGCCTCCGCCACCAGTTCGAGCACGATGATCCCGTCCGCCGGCTCGCTGCGCCGCGCGACGAGAACTTCCACGGTTGCCTCGCTCACCATCGCGCGCCCTCGCTGCCTTTCACCTCTCCCGCTTGCGGATGCGACTCGATCCAACTTCATCGCAAATACAGTCCGCCGTTGACGTCCCATGTCGCGCCATTCGCAAAGGCCGCCGCGGGCGACGCCAGTTGCAGCACGAGCTGTCCGATGAAAGCGGGATCGCCGATCTCGCCGACGGGGATCGTCGCCTTCAAGGCTGCGAGCCGTTCCGGCGTCAGTGTGCGATGGACCATCGGCGTATCCATCGGCCCCGGCGCGATCGCGTTCACCGTCACGCCGGAAGGGCCGAGATCGCGCGCGAACACTTTTGTCAGCGTGACGATGCCGCCCTTGGAGGCTGCATAATGCGCGCCGGTCGCGGTGCCGCCGTTCTGGCCGGCGAGCGAAGCCATGTTGATGATGCGGCCGTGGCCGCGGTCACGGAAATAAGCGCCGAACACCTGGCAGCCCAGGAATGTGCCGCGCAGGTTGACCGCGATCACCGCGTCGAACTCGTCCGGCGAGATCTCCATCACCGGCCTCGCCACGGTCACCGCTGCATTGTTGACCAGCGCATGCACGGTTCCCCAGCGCTGGACCGCGGCATCAAGTGTCGCCGCGAACTGCGCCTTCTCGCGCACGTCCAATCGCTGCGCGATCGCACTTGCGCCGGAAGCATCGAGCGCGGTAGTGACACGCTGCGCGGCCGTCTCGTCGATGTCGGCGACCATGACGCGATAGCCGCCGCCATGCAGCGCCTTCGCGATCGCCTCACCGAGGCCGTTGCCGGCGCCGGTGACGACCGCAATGCGGCTCTGTTCGGTAGCGCCACTCACAGGATGTACCCGATGCCGGTGAGAGCTTCCGTCGAGTTGATCAGCCGCACCACCTTCTGCGCGATCTTCAGCTTCTCGTCATCGCGCACCAGGCGGAATTCGACATCGGCGGTGTAGTTGCGCTCGCGGCCGCGGCGGAATTCGGTGAGGATCTGGGCGCAGCGCAGGTCGCAACCGTCAGCATCGGACTTCAGAAGCCGGAAGCGCGACTGGATGCGGATGGTGCGCGGGACCGGGGAGGCGGAGATCGAGAGGCCGCTGCGCAATCGCGATACGCGCTTCTCGCGCATCGTGTGGTCGTCATAGGCGTAGTTCAGCGAATTCTCGAAATCGGTCGCGCCGGGCTCGATTGGTACAACGTAGTGCGCATCCGCGGTCCACAGCGTCAGCCATTCATCATATTGCGCGCTGTCGAGCAGGTCGGCCTCATACCAGGTGAAGGCCATTGCCTCGTCGAGCGTGATCGGTTGGGTCGTCATCAATTTCTCCTGATCACACAGCCATCATCCGCGCCCATTGCGCGTAGGCGGCGCGCATGCCGGTCTCGGCCGAGACGTCGCTGCGGCGATGGCCCTCCGCCGTCGCGCTCTCTGTGGCGAGGCCGCGGTTGAGCATCACCCAGAGTTCATGATCGCCTTGGGCGCCGTGCTGCACGCGGTCCCAGACTTCGGCGTCGTCGGGGCTGCCGAAGCCCATCGGGCCCTGGAAGAATTCGTGCAGCCGCATGCGGGCGCGGTTGCCGGCTGCGGGACCACCCTTCATGCCGATCGCGATGTGGCGGATCTCGGTTTCCTCGACCGAGATCGGCTGCAGCACGCGGAAGAACGCCATCGAGCAGGCGACGTTGGGGAACAGGTTCAGATTGAAGCCGGAGCCGCCGACCGCGCGCACGATCCGCCGCACCTCGATGTCACCGTGATCCTTGGCGAGCTCGGCTGCGAGGTCCTTGAATTTCTCCGGAATCGGCGCGTCGAGATTGTCCTCGAGGTCGATCAGTTCGGGGATCATCACCATCACGCTGTGGCCGTTGCCGAGATCTTCGACGAAGCCGCCCTTGTTCAGCATGTCGAGGCTGGCCTGCGTCTCCTTGTCGGTCGCGGTCAGGAACGACTTGTGCACCAGCGGGAAGTGATAGGCGTCGGTGGTGTTCTCGAGCTGGATCTTCCAGTTGCCGGGGAAACGGAACTTGTGCTCGCCGAGTGTGGTGACGGGATAGCCGGCACCCTGTTTCATGAACAGGTCGATCCACTTCTTCGCCGGCCCCAGGAAATCGACGAGCGGCTCGATGTCCTTGCGGAAGGTCGCGAAGATCATGCCGTGATACTCCTCGACCCGAAGCGAGCGCAGCGGGAACTGGCTCTTGTCGAGCGAGCCCTCGTAGCCCTTCTCGTAGGGCACGCCGCGCAAGCTGCCGTCGAGCGCGTAGCTCCAGCCATGATAGGGACAGACGAAACTGTTGGTCCTGCCGTTGCTCACCTCGCAGACGGTCGCGGCGCGATGGCGGCACCGATTGACGTGGACATGCACGGCGCCCTTGCGATCGCGCACGATGATGACGGGATGCAGGCCGACCTGTCCGGTCTTGAAGTCGCCGGGGTTCGGGATCTCGCTCCCATGCGCGACCCAGACCCAAGTGTTTTCAAAGATTTTGCGCATCTCGGCGGAGAAGATCTCCGGATCGGTGTAGAGCGTGGTCCTGGCGCGGTCGGGCTGGATCAGTGGACGAATGTCGGGATCGGCTTGCGCGGTCAGGGTCATCGGAGAGAGTCCTTGTTGCGGCGGGTCACGGGCAATGGCGGCTGTGCGTTATGGGAAACCGGGCTGTGCCGGCAGGCCGAGCAGGATTCGGCCGGCGCTTTGCATCGTGCCTTCGCTGAGGAAGGCGTGCTGGGCGACCACGAGGCTGTCGCACATCGCGCGCGCAAGATTGTGCGTCGTGTAGATCGAGGTAGTGCCGGCGAGGCCGCAGGCGATGCGCGCCACCTCTGCACCGCAGCGGGCGGCGTTGGTGGCCGCAAGCCGCATCAGCGTCATCGTCTTTTGCGTCGGCGCGCCTGCGAGCACTTCGCTCCACAGCGCGTCGGTTGCGTCATAGAAGAAGCTGCGCGCCGAACGCAGCATCGCCTCGGCTCGTGCAACTTCGAGCTGGACATAGCCGCGATCGGCCATCACGGGCGCGCCGGTGATCGAGGCGCGGCTGCCGGCCATCGCGATCACGTCGTCCAGCGCCGAACGCGCCACGCCGATGCCGACGATCGCCAGCACCTGCGCTGCGAAACAAAGCGAGGGATAGCGGTAGATCGGCGCATCGAGGCTCGCCGGACCACCGCGGATCAGGGTCCATTCTTCCGGCACCACCACGTCCTTGACGATGATGTCGTGGCTGCCGGTGCCTTCCAGGCCGATCACGTCCCAGTTGGGACGGATCGTCACCTTATCCGCGGGCATCACGGCGACGCGCGGCAGGCCGCCGGTGGAGTCATTCTCCACCATGATGCCGGCGCCGATCAGTTCCGCGCCGCTGGCGCCGCTGCAGAATTTCCAGACGCCGTTGAGCACGAAGCCATCCGCGCTGCGCGTGGCCGGCTGCAGCGGGAACAGGCCGCCGGCGAACACCACGTCCGGCCCTTTGGCGTAGACCTTGCGCAACGTCGGCTCCGGCAGGGCGGCGAGATAGCAGGCGGCGCTGCCGAAGCTTGCGACCCAGCCTGCCGATCCGTCAGCCTCCGAGATCGTTTCGATCAGGCGGCAGAACTCCGCCGGCGTGCGCTCCTCGCCGCCGAAGCGCTTCGCCACCATCGCGCGATAGACGCCGAGCCGCTTGAAGCCCTCGATGATGTCGGCCGGAATCTTTTGCGCTGCAACGAATTCGGATCGCCGAGCGCGGATGTCGGCGAGCAGCGCCGGCAGGCTGTCATGCCGGCTGTCCGGCGCAGGAGCGGTGGAGCCGCTGTCGCGGGCGACTGTCTTCAGCGGAGGGGTCATCTGTCTTCTCTCCGTTTATTGGCCGGGCGAAGTCACCCCGGCGCACGTTGATGAAAGCAGAATTACTGGAATATTCCAGCGAAAAATCTAGCATCTCTGCACAAAGATCGCCCATTGTGCGCCGCGTAAAGCGGCGTTCGGCCGTATTCGTCGCCAGACGAATGACTGGCGCATGGACCGGTTCAATCATCAAAGCTCTCGCATTCGACGATTCTTTATCTTAATGGAGTGGTGTCGGCGCCGGTCACGTGTCGGCGAACGGTATTGACCCGGGAAGGACATGCGGAAGAGCGACTTGGACAAGATCAAGCTCCACGTAAAGAGCGAGGATAGCCGCTTCGTCGTCAGCCGCTCGCCATTCTACCAGACAGTTCGCATGCTTGCGCGCTATTATGCGCGCATGAACACGGTCCTGAAACCGATCGGCATCGACGTCGCGCGCTGGCGGGTATTGAGCCTCTTGGTCGAGCGGGAACCGATCACGGTGTCCGAGATCGCCGAGGAATGCGTGGTCCACATTTCGACAATGGCCAAGACCATCACGCGGATGGCCGGCGAGGGGCTGGTCACGGTGCGCACCTCCAGCGCTGACGCGCGCTCCACCGAGGTCTTGATCACGGCGGAAGGCCGCGCGCTGATCGATCGCACGCGCGAGAAGGTCAATTACGTGTTCAAGGAAGCGCTGCGCGGCCTGTCCAAGACCGAGATTCAGTTGCTCAATTCGCTGTCGGCGCGCATCTTCGAGAACCTTTCGCCGTAACTTACGGGCGTCGCAGCGGCGTCACTATTGACTGCGAAACATGCAGATTGCCGCGATAAGGGGCGGCTTTCGCCGAAGTTAATTGCTTGACTATTCCAGTGAAGTCGCGAGTAATTTGCATGTTACTTGATAGCGCCGATCGTGCGGCCGCAGATGATGCGACGCTGACTGCGGGCGCGACATTCGCGAAAGAACCAGCAAGAGGGGATTGTCATGCTCAGATTGATTGCCACGGCAGCCTTGCTGGCTGCGACCGCGAGTGCCCCGGCCAACGCCCAGGTCAAGATCGGCGTGATCGCTTCCTCGACCGGCCCGATCTCCGTGGTCGGCATCCAGCAGAAGAACACCGCGGCGCTGCTGCCGAAGCAGATCGGCGATCTCGCCGTCGAATACATCTACATGGACGACAACAGCGATCCGACGCAGTCGACCAAGAACGTGCAGAAGATGCTGATCGAGGACAAGGTCGACGCCATCATCGGTCCCTCCGGCTCACCGAACGCGGTGGCCGTGCTGCCGTTCATCGCGGATTCCAAGACGCCGATGCTGGCGCCGGTTGGCACCACCGCGGTGGTGCTTCCGATGGACGACAAGAAGCGCTGGGTGTTCAAGACCACGCAGAACGACAATCTTGTGATGGAAGCGATCGTCGCGCACATGAAGAAGAATGGCGTCAGCACGGTCGCCTTCATCGGCACCAGCGATCCGCTCGGCGACAATTTCGCTGCATCCTTCAAGGCGGCCGCAGCACCGGCCGGCCTCAAGATCGTGCAGGAGGAGCGCTTCGCGCGCACCGACACGTCAGTGACCGGCCAGATCCTCAAGATCGGCGCCGCTTCCCCCGATGCCGTGCTGATCGGCACCGCCGGCGCTTCCACCGTGCTGCCGGAAGTGACGTTGGTCGACCAGGGTTTCAAGGGCAAGATCTATCAGACCCACGGCGCGGCGACGCCGGAATTCCTGAAGGTCGGCGGCAAAAAGGTCGAGGGCACCTTCCTCGCCGCAAGCCCGATGCTGGTGATCTCGGAGATCGGCGACGACGTGCCGTCGCAGAAGGTCGCGCGCGCCTATATCGACGCCTACAAGAAGCTCTACAATGTCGAGCCCGGCACCTTCGGCGCCAACATCTATGACGCCGGTCTCCTGCTCGAGCGGACCATCCCGCTGGCGGCCAAGCAGGCCAAGCCCGGCACGCCGGAGTTCCGCGCGGCGCTGCGCGACTCGCTTGAAGGCGTGAAAGAGCTGGTCGGTGCGCAGGGCGTCTACAACATGACGCCGCAGGACCACAGCGGCTTCGATGGCCGCAGCATCGTCATGATCGCAGTGAAGAACGGCAACTGGTCGCTGGTGAAGTGAGAGCTCGTCTGCCGCCGCACGGTCGGGGCGAAGCCCGGCGCGCGCGGACGGTAGGCAGGCGCATGCCGCGGCATCCGGAGCAAACCTCGTGAACGCGTTCGTCGCGCTCTATCTCGCGCAGGACGGCATCGCGAACGGGCTCGTCTATGGCCTGCTCGCAATGTCGATCGTGCTGCTGTTCAGCGTCACCCGCATCATCTTCATCCCGCAAGGCGAGTTCGTCTCCTTCAGCGCGCTGACGTTCACGATGCTGCAGGATGGCCGGACGCCCGGCACGATCGGCTTTTTGCTCGCGCTACTCGTCCTCCACCTCGCGGTCGATCTCCTCAGCGGCTACCGCGGCACGCGCTTGGTGCCGTTGTTGCGCGCCTCGCTCAGCCGGGTAGCGATCCCGCTGATCGTTGTCATCCTCGCCTTCATCGGATCGAAATACGAACTGCCGCTGCTGGCGCGCGCGGTGATCGCGATCGCAGTCGTCAGCGGGATCGGGCCGTTGCTTTATCGCCTCGTCTATCAGCCGATCGCCGGCGCTTCCGTACTGGTCTTGATGATCGTCTCGGTCGCGCTGCACTTCGTGATGGTCGGCTTCGGCCTGTATATGTTCGGGCCGAGCGGCCAGCGTTCGGCGCCGCTGGTCGATGGCGCAGTCAGGATCATGAACGTGCCGGTCAGCGGCCAGACCTTCCTGATCCTCGCCGTCACGCTGCTGACCATCGCTGCGCTGTATTACGCCTCGCAGCGCACGCTCTACGGCAAGGCGATGCGCGCGGTCGCCATCAACCGCTCCGGCGCGCGGCTGATGGGCATCTCGACCGAACTCGCCGGCCGCATTTCCTTTCTGGTTGCGGCCGCGATCGGCGCGGTCTGCGGCGTCCTGATCGCGCCGACAACGACTATTCTCTATGATACCGGCTTCCTACTCGGCCTGAAGGGCTTTGTTGCTGCCATTCTCGGCGGTCTCGTCAGTTTCCCGCTATCCGCCGTCGGCGCCATCCTGATTGGCTTGCTTGAGAGCTACTCCGCCTTCGTCGCGAGCACCTATAAGGAAGTCATCGTCTTCAGCCTGGTGATCCCGATCCTCCTGTTCCGCTCGCTGCGGATGACGCGGCACGAGAAGGAAGAGGCCGCCGAGGATGCGCACGCCAAGACCTTCGACGACTTCGATCCGCGCGAGTTGCGGCGCAAGCAGCAGATCAAGAAGTTGATCGAAATCGGCTTCGTCCTCGCCGCCATCGCCGCGCCTTTCCTGCTGTCCGACTATGACATCGCGCTGCTCGACTATGTCGGGCTGGCCGCGATCGTCGGCCTCGGGCTGGTGCTGCTCACGGGCGTCGCCGGCCTGACCTCGTTCTCGCAGGCCGCCTATGTCGGCATCGGCGCCTATGTCACGGGCTATCTCACCTCGGTGCACGGCGTCTCGCCCTGGCTGACATTGTTCGCCGTGCTCATCGTCGCCTTCCTGCTGGCGCTGTTGAATTCGCTGGTGACGGTCCGGCTCTCAGGTCACTATCTGCCGCTTGCGACGCTCGCGATCGCGATCATCGCCTATTATCTGTTCGGCAGCCTGCCCGGCCTCGGCGGACAGGCGGGGATGACCGATATCCCGGCGATCTCGATCGCTGGCTACCAGGTGCGCGATCCCAAATCCTTCTATGTCGGCATCTGGGGCGCGCTGCTGCTGTCGATGCTCGGGCTACGCAACCTTCTGGATTCGCGCCCAGGTCGCGCGATCCGCTCGCTGCGCTACAGCACGATCATGGCCGAGAGCGTCGGCGTCAATACGCATAGTTTCAAGATCGCGAGCTTCGTGATCGCCTGCCTGGCGGCGGCGCTGGCCGGCTGGCTCTACGCGCATTTCCAGCGCTTCCTCAATCCATCGCCGTTCTCGTTCGGCCAGGGCATCGAGTATCTATTCATGGTGGTGATCGGCGGCGCGGCCAGCATCGCTGGCGCGGTGACGGGTGCGGCCATCGTGGTCCTGAGCAATCAATGGCTGCAGTCGCATCTGCCATCGCTGATCGGCATCGAGGGTGATTTCGAGATCGTGGTATTCGGCGTCGCGGCGGTGGCGATGCTGCAGTTCCTGCCCGAAGGCATCTGGCCGGCCTTGATGCGGCTATTGCGTCTCGATGTTCCCGCCGCGCGCGTCGCGGTGGAAGCCAAGCCGCTGCCGGAACGCGAGAAGCCGCCGCGCGGCCGGGCCATCCTCTCGGTCTGCAACGTCCACAAGCTGTTCGGCGCGGTAGCGGCCAACCGCGACATCAGCCTCGATGTCTCCGCCGGCGAGATCCTCGCTTTGATCGGTCCGAACGGCGCCGGCAAGAGCACCTTGTTCGACGTCATCAGCGGCGTGCAGCCGCCAACGTCGGGCTCGGTCAACTTCCTTGGCAATGAGAGCCGCTATTCGACCCGCGCGCTCTCGCTCGGCGGTATGGGCCGCACCTTCCAGCACGTCCGCATCATCCCCGACATGACGGTCCTCGAGAACGTCGCGCTCGGTGCGCACGCACGCAGCACGTCGAGCCTCCTCGCCGCAAGCCTCCGGCTCGACCGCGCCGAAGAGGCGCGGCTGATCGCTGAGGCGCAGCGGCAGCTTGCGCGCGTCGGGCTTGGCGCGCTCGCCGATCGCAGCGCCGGCAGCCTCGCGCTCGGGCAGCAGCGCGTGCTCGAGATTGCCCGCGCGCTCTGCACCGATCCGTGCCTACTGCTGCTCGATGAACCTGCCGCGGGCCTCCGTCACCTCGAAAAGCAGGCGCTGGCGGAGCTCCTGCTGCAGCTCAAGGCAGAAGGCATGGCGATTATGATCGTCGAGCACGATATGGATTTCGTGATGAATCTCGCCGACCGCGTCGTCGTGATGCAGTTCGGCGAGAAGCTCGCCGAGGGATTGCCGAAGGATATCCAGGCCAATCCAAAGGTGATCGACGCCTATCTCGGGGGCGCGGAATGAACCTCGTACCCGACAGGGACGTCCTGCTGGCGGCTGACGACATCAATATCGGCTACGGCCGGGTGGAAGTCGTCCGCAACGTCAGCCTTTCCATCCGCCGCGGCCAGATCGTCTCCATCATCGGACCGAACGGCGCCGGCAAGACCACGCTGTTGAGCGGGCTGATGGGCCAGCTTCCGGTGCGCGGCCGGCTCAGCTTCTTCGGCGAGACCGCAACCGAGCAGCCGAGCGTCGAGGCGCTGGTGGAGCGCGGCGTGACGCTGATCCCGGAGACACGCGAATTGTTCGGCGCGATGAGCGTCGAGGACAATCTCCTGCTCGGCGCCTTCATGCGCTATCGCCGCGGCGACAAGACCTATCCCGGAACATTGGCCGAGGTCTACGCATTGCTGCCGCGCCTCAAGGAGCGCCGCATGCAGCTTGCCAGCACATTGTCCGGCGGCGAGCGCCAGATGCTGGCGATGGGGCGTGCAATGATGTCGAAGCCGCAGCTTCTGATGCTGGACGAGCCGAGCCTTGGGCTTGCGCCGTTGATCACGCGCGACATCCTGAAGTCGGTCGCCGAGCTGCGCGACCGCGGCGTGTCGTGCCTGCTGGTGGAGCAGAACGCGCGCGCCGCGCTGCGCATCGCCGACTACGCCTATGTGATGGAATCCGGCGCGATCGTTCTCGAGGGGCCGGCAGCCGAAGTCGCACGGAACGCCAACGTGATCAACGCCTATCTCGGCGTGCGGTCCGCGGCTTCGTGATTGGAAGTGTGAGGTTCGAAACAGAGAGGGCGCTAGTCATGCAGGCTGTTGAAACGCTGGAACTGTCGCAGGAGAACGAGCTCAGGTCCGAGCTCGCATTATGCTATCGGCTGGTCGACTTCTTCGGCTGGACCGAGATGATCTTCAATCATATCTCGGTGCGGCTGCCAGGCGGGCGCAGCTATCTCGTCAATCCCTTCGGTCTCAACTACAACGAGGTCACCCCCGACAATCTGCTCACCGTCGATGTCTCCGGCCATCTCATCGGCAAGTCCAACTACAAGCCGAACCCGGCGGGCTTTGCGTTGCACGGCGCGATCCATTCGGCGCGGCCGGACATGCATTGCGTGATCCACGCCCACACCACGCCGATGTCCGCGGTCGCGCAGAAGGAAGCCGGCCTCAGTCATGACAATTTTTACGGTGCGCAGCTCGCCGGCCGTGTCGGCTATCACGCCTTTGAGGGCATCACGCTGTTCGACGACGAGCGCGAGCGGATGCTCAAGAGCTTGGGCGACGGCGACGTCCTGATCCTGCGCAATCACGGCGTGGCCGTCGGCGCGCCGGATATTCCGCGCGCCTTCATGCTGCTCTGGACCGTGCAGCGCGCCTGCGAGATCCAATGCCAGGCCGGCATGATCCCGGGCCCCGACACGGCGCTGTCGCAAGCGGTGCGAGACCAGTGCGTCACCAATTCGAAAAACCTGATCGAGCAGGCCGAGTTCGCCCGCCTGTTCTTCGACGCCGCCGTCCGCCGCATGATCGCGGCAAGTGGCAAGCCGTTTTGAGATTGGCTGCGGATTAGTCGAGCGAATTCAGTGCGGCTCAAGATCGGCATTGTCGGCGCAGGTGCTATTGGAACTGCCCTAGCGGGCAGTCTCACGCTGGCGGGCCAGCCGGTCACGGTAGTCGCGCGCGGCGCACGGCGAGATGTCATCCTCAGGCATGGTCTGCGCTGGCGCGAGAATGACGAGGTCCGTACCGTCGTTCCGAAAATCGGGGAGATGCACGAGCTCGCCGATCGTGATGTCGTCATCATTGCGACCAAGGCGACGGCACTGCCCGATCTATTGCCGCAGGTCACCTCAGTTCT
Organism: Bradyrhizobium sp. BRP22; assembly: GCF_020194175.1. GTDB lineage: Bacteria > Pseudomonadota > Alphaproteobacteria > Rhizobiales > Xanthobacteraceae > Bradyrhizobium. The sequence goes on from NZ_JADYVX010000003.1 coordinate 298,482, forward strand.
CGCGCCGATGGCGCGGGTGATGCCTGCAGTCAACGGCCTCCCCTGGTGGTATTTCCAGAATGAGGGATCATTGTCAGCGACGATGCTGCCAATCCATCCCGGCGCGCACCTGCAGGCCCTGTTGCCCGCAGATCGGGTGATCGGATGCGTTGTCTACAGCCGTGCGTCAATGCGCGAGGACAGTGAGGTCGAGATCTTTGGCCGACAGAGGCTCAAGATCGGATCGATTAGCGCTGCGCCTCAACCCGAAGCGCTTGCAGCGCAACTGGCTGAGGCGGGCATCGCCGTCAGTCTTGAGGAGAACATCCGCCGCGAGGTCTGGCGCAAGATGGTGCGCAATGCCTCCACGAACCTCGTGTCGGGTCTGACCGGTGCCACACTCGAGCAAATCGGGCAGGACTCGGAGCTCCTCGAGGTTACCTGTGCCATCGCCCAGGAGGTGGTCAGTCTGTCCCACCGTGTCGGCTGCCCGGCTGAAGTCGACATGGCGGAGTTCATCGATGAAATCAGGCGAGCCGGTCCGTTCGCGACATCGATGTTGCAAGACATCAGAGCCGGGCGCGAGCCGGAACTCGACGCGCTCGCGGCGGTTCCGCTTGAAGTGGCGAAGTTTATCAATTGCGAAATGCCCACGTTGCGTCACATCGCTGCGCTCTTGCAAGCGCAGCTTCGCAATGAACGTCATCGCTGCGGATCGCCGAGCTATAGCGCGCCCTCCTGATACAGTCGCGACTAATCTGTTACTCGCTTACTTTCCCGCGGCTTCCTACGGGTGTCGGACAGACCGGCCGCGAACGTCTGCGTCGCCGCAATCAGCGCCTCGATCGCCCGCGACGACCGGGCCTTGTTGGGTTTCGCCAACTCCTGCAGGAGCAACCCGTCGATGCCGGCCAGCATGAAACGTGCGACATTGGCACATCCAGCGGCATCGAGCTCGCCGGTTCGCGCGGCGACGCCTTGCAGGAGGTCCTGATAGACCTTGACGTAGGCGTCATACTGGTAGGCGGCGAGCCCGGCCGCATCGTCACGCCGCAGCGCATACAAGGTGAGCTCATACTGCACGATCTGCAGATCGAGGGTCCGCGTGAGGAAGCGCCAGCCGGCGCGCAAGGATTCGCGGATACAACCTGCGACATCTGCACTGTCGCCGGCTTCTTCGCGCAACGCCGCGGTCGTTTCGTCGATCAGATGTTCGAGGACAGCCAGCAGGAGCGCGCTTTTGCTTTCGAAGTGATAGTGCAGTGTGGCGAGGCGAACGCCGGCACCGGCCGCGATGTCCCGCGTCGTTGTCGCGGTGACGCCTCCGGTCTGCAGCGCGTGCAAGGCCCCCTCGATGATCTGGCGTCGCGTTCGTTCGCCCTTGGCGCCAGTCTGCTCACGTCCTGCAGTTGTCATTGCTCTCTCGCTCTCTCCGCATGCGCGCAAGGCATGTCGTTTCCGTGCCGCAGAAATTTGCATGTTGCACAAAATTGGTCATTTGACCAAATTTATCCCTCTATCTAAGCTGAGCGAATGAGCGCGGTGCCCCCGGAGGGAACCAAGATCGGAGGAACGAAGAATGTCCATTGCAGCCGCTCGAAATAACGACACGCTAACTCGTCACGTCGTCTACCCGTTCGCAAACGCCAACTTCCTCGCCGAGAACCCGCCAATCTGCATCGAGGGCGGTGACGGTGTCTATGTCTCGGACGGCCAGGGCGGCCGCTATCTCGACGGACAGGCGGGGCTTTGGAATGTCAATGTCGGACATGGCCGTCGTGAGATCAAACAGGCGATCATCGAGCAACTCGATCGGCTGAGCTTCTATTCAACCTTCGGCAACACCACAAACAGCCCGTCAGTAGCACTGGCGGACGAGCTCTGCCGGCTCGCCGAGCCGGAAGGCATGGTTCGCGCGTTCTTCTCGTCCGGCGGCTCGGAAGCGAACGAAGCCGCGATCAAGCTCGCCAAGCAATACTGGCGGCTCGCCGGCGAACCGCTGCGTCCCAAGATCATCTCGCTGCGTGGCGCCTATCATGGCGTGACGCTGGGCGCGCTTTCGGCCGGCGGCGTGAATGTCTACAAGGAACAGTTCACGCCGCTGCTGCCGGGATTCTTCCAGGTCGAGGCGCCGCACGTCTATCGCAACCCGTTCACGTCGGATCCGGAGGCGCTTGGCCATCTCTGCGCCGAGTTACTCGAGCGTGAGATCATCTACCAGGGGCCGGGCAGCGTTGCGGCCTTCATGGCCGAGCCGGTGCAGGGTGCCGGTGGAGTGATCGTGCCGCCGGCGAACTTCTGGCCGCTGGTGCGCGAGGTCTGCGACCGGCACAATGTGCTGCTGATCGCAGACGAGGTCGTCACCGGCTTCGGCCGTTCCGGCAGCATGTTCGGCAGCCGCGCCTGGGCCGTCAAGCCTGACATCATGGTCTTCGCCAAAGGGATCAACAGCGGCTATGTCCCGCTCGGTGCCACGCTGATCAATGCGAAGGTGGCGGCGGCGTTCCAGTCGGACGACAAGTCGCAGTTCACGCCGCGCGCGTTCATGCACGGCAACACCTATGCCGGCCATCCTCTTGCCTGCGCCGCCGCGCTCGCGAATCTGCGCATCGTCGAGGAGGAAGAGCTTCCCGCCAACGCCGGCAGGGTGGGCGGCTATCTGCTGGCGCGACTGAAGGACATCCAGAAGCGTCATCCCAATATGGGAGACGTGCGGGGCAAGGGGCTGATGGTCGGAATCGAACTGGTTGCAGATCCCGAGACCAAGCGGCCGTTCGATCTCGCGGAGAACTTCGGCGCGCGAATCTGGGACCGTTGCGTCGCAAAGGGCATCCTGATCCGCAATCTCGCCGATACGTTCATCATCTCACCGCCGCTGACCTTCACGACGGAACACGCCGACAAGATCGCGGATACCTTTGATGAGGCGATCAGCGCGGTCGAATAGATTGGCACAAGGTCGGCGCGCTCTTTAAAGGGGATTGCTCGCATGGCTACCGGGTTCGTCTGCCATGAACTTTACATGTGGCATAACACCGGCAATTGGGCACAGGTGTTTCCCCCCGGATTGACGATCCAGCCCGGTACGCATGCGGAGAATCCGGAGACCAAGCGTCGTTTCCGCAATCTGGTCGAGGTGAGCGGCCTGCTCGATCATCTTGTGCAGATCAAGCCGCGTCCGGCAACGATTTCAGAAGTCGCCCGCGTCCACACCGCTGATCATATCGCCCATATCAGGCGACTCAGCGACGCCGGCGGCGGCGACGCCAGCGAACTGACGCCGCTCGGCGCTGGCAGCTACGAGATTGCGCTGCTGGCGGCTGGCGGCGCCATCGCCGCGGCCGAAGCGGTGGCATCGGGCGCAGTCGAGACCGCCTATGCGCTGATCCGGCCGCCGGGACATCACGCCCGGCCGGAGCTCGGCATGGGCTTCTGCCTGTTTTCCAACGCAGCAATCGCGATCCGCCATCTCCAGGCGGCCGGTCACGTCTCGCGCATCGCCATTGTCGACTGGGACGTCCATCACGGCAACGGTACCCAGGCGGTGTTCTACGAGGACCCCAGCGTGCTGACGATCTCGCTGCATCAGGACAATCTGTTTCCGCCGAACTCCGGCTCACTTGACGAGAACGGCGCGGGTGCTGGCGAAGGCTACAACGTCAATATCCCGCTGCCGCCAGGATCAGGCATTGGCGCCTATCGCGCGGCATTTGAACGCGTCGTGCTCCCCGCACTCGATCGCTTTCGGCCGGACATGATCGTGGTGGCGTCCGGCTTCGATGCGTCGGGTGTCGACCCGCTCGGCCGCATGATGCTGTCGTCGGCCGCCTATCGCGAGATGACACGCATGCTGCTCGCAGCCGCCAGGTCGCTGTGCGGCGGCCGCATCCTGATGACGCATGAAGGCGGTTATTCGGAGATGTATGCCCCCTATTGCGGGCTTGCCGTTCTCGAGGAGCTCTCCGGCATCAAGACACATATCGCGGACCCGTGGAAACCGCTGATGGCAGGGTGGGGCGGCAACGAACTGCAGCCGCATCAGGCCGCAGTGGTCGATGCGGCGGCAAAGCTCGTAGCCAGGCTCCCTGCTGTGGGTTGAGTTGGCGATGCGGTTCGCGGATCGCGTTTAACGGATGCCATGGCATGGTTCCTGCAACGACCGCCGCCATGCATCGCTCGCTTTCCACGGCGCCGGATTGTCCGCGCCATACACGAGGGGACAGACGATCATGCTTGACCGACGTTCACTTCTCGGCGGCGTTGCCGCTGGCGCAGGCTCAATCGCACTGCTGGCGAGCCTGAACCATGGTGCCCGCGCTGCGGGCAGCCCGATCAAGGTTGGCTCGGCGCTGCCGATGTCCGGCTTCGCCGCCGCTGACGGCATCGAGTTCAAGAATGGCCTCATGCTTGCAGCGGAGGAGATCAACGCCGCCGGAGGCATTCTCGGACGTCCGATCCAGATCGAGGTCGAAGATACCAAGGAGATGGGCGCCGATATCGTGACGCAAGCGATGCAGCGCCTGATCGATCGCCACTCGGCAACCGCGATTATCAACGGATACAACGTCGGCACCAACATGGTTGAGATGGATGTCGCCGCCGACAACGACGTCATCTTCGTGCATTACAACACGCTGATCTCGCACAACACCAAGTTTCTCAGCGACCCTCAGCGCTACTATTCCTGCTTCCAGGGCGACCCGCCCGAGTTCTATTATGGTCCGGGCTTCCTGCTGTTCCTGAAGTCGCTGATCGACACCAAGCAGTGGTCGCCGCCGAACAGGAAGATCGCGATCATCCCATCGGCGAACGAATATTCGATCGTGATCGCCAACGCGATTCGCGACCGGGTCAAGGAGTTCGGCTTCGAGCTTGGGCTCTACGAGACCGTCCCGTTTCCGACCAATCAATGGGGGCCGACCCTCGCCAAGCTGCGTCAGGACCCTCCGGCCGCGATCGCGGTGACGCATTTCCTGCCGCAGGATCTGGCGCAATTCATGGTCCAGTTCCTGCCGGAGCCAACGCAAAGCCTCGTCTATATGCAATATGGTCCCTCGCTTCCGGCATTCCGCGAGATCGGCAAGGAAGCGATCAACGGGGTGATCTATTCGACCGTGATCGGCTGCCTGCCCGATGACTTCTCCGCCAGCTATCGCAAGACCTACCGCGAGAAGTTCGGCGCCAACGCCGCCTTCATCACGGGATCGCAGACCTATGATGGGCTCTGGCACTACGCGCTGTCGGCGGCGATCGCCGGCGGCGCGGGAGAATCCGGCAACAAGGAGCAGACCCGCAAGGTGTCGGAAGCGATGAAGCGGCTGATCTATCGCGGCGTCAACGGCATCTACCACGCCGATCCCAAAGGCCAGTCCGCCTTCTGCTATCCGACCCAGGTCAAGGATCCTTCGCTCGGCATGGCGCATCAGTTCCTGCAGCATCAGGACTACCGCACCGATCCGAAGTTGATCGCGCCCTCGCTCTACGCGACCGACGCGATGAAGCTGCCACCCTGGATCAAGGCGTGAGAGGCCGACGAGGTGAGCTCTTCCGGCCAGGCGAATGATCCGCTACTCGTCTGCGAGGGCGTGACCAAGACCTTTGGGTCGCTCCGTGCGGTGGACGGTCTCTCATTGACCGTTCATCCCGGCGAGGTGGTCGGTCTCGGTGGGCCGAACGGCGCCGGCAAGACGACGTTCTTCGACGTCGTCACCGCCGTCACCTCCATCAGCGCCGGCCGCATCCTGTTTGCAAGCCGCGATATCACCGGACTCGCGGCGCATGAAGTATGCCGCGCCGGTATTGCCCGCACCTTTCAGCTCAACGCGGCGTTCGACAGCCTGTCGGTCCAGGAGAACATCGAGGTTGCCGCCCATTTCGGCTACGCCGACCGCCGCTTCCCCGGCTTTGCGATCGGCGGCGCCGCCCGGCAGCGCGCCGCAGCAGCGCTCGATCTCGTCGGCCTCGCCGGTCGGGACCGCGTCGCACGCGACCTGCCCGTATTGGACCGCAAACTGCTGATGATCGCAGGCGCGGTTGCGACTTCGCCGCAGTTGCTGCTGCTCGACGAGCCAGTCGGCGGGCTTAGCCCGTCGGAAGTCGACCGTATTGCCAACGTGGTGAAACGGTTGTCGGCAGCGGGGATCGCGATCCTGCTGATCGAGCACGTCATGCGCTTCCTGCTCTCTCTGTCGACGCGCGTCGTGATCATGCACCATGGCAAATCGATCTTCGAGGGCGCGCCCTCGGCGGTGGCCGACGACCAGACCGTGGTGGAGACCTATCTCGGCAAGGCCGCGACCAGCCGGCTCAAGGCCTATTTCGTCAAGCAGCCGGAGATGAGCACTCATGGCTGAACCGATCGGCTCCTCCTGCCTGGCCGTCAACGGGCTCGTGACCGGCTACGACGCCCGCAACGTCCTCACCGGCGTATCGCTGTCGCTGAATTCAGGCGAGCTTGTCACTGTCGTCGGCCCGAATGGGCATGGCAAGACGACGTTGCTACGCGCAATCTCGGGCCTGCTTCCGGTCCGCAAAGGATCGGTGTCGCTGAATGGTCGCGCGATATCAGGCCTGCCGGCGCATCGCGTCGCGGCCAATGGCGTGATCCATGTGCCGCAGGGTGATCTGTTGTTCGCCGGCATGAGCGTGCTCGAGAATCTCCTGATGGGCGCCTATCTCGATTCCGACCAGGTGGCGGTGGCTCGGCGTCTCGATGAAGTGTTCAGTCTGCTGCCAAAGCTGGCCGAACGGCGGACGCAGATCGCGGCGAGCCTTTCCGGCGGCGAACGGCGGATGGTCGGCATCGGCCGCGGCCTGATGATGAAGGGCTCCGTGATGCTGATCGACGAGCCGTCACTGGGCCTCGCGCCGATCGTCATCGAGCAAATCTACGACGTGATCGCGCGGCTGAAGGCCAGCGGCCGCACGATCTTGCTGGTCGAAGAAAATCCCGCCCGCGTCGCCGATATCGCCGATCGCATTCATCTGCTCGACAACGGCGCCTTCGTCTGGTCAGGCGAACCTGCCGTCCTGCTCCAGCGCGACGAACTCCTCGCAACCTATCTCGGAGGCTGACGACGTGGACATCATAGGACCCGTGCTGGTCTCCGGGATGACCACCGGCGCATTGTATGCGCTGGCGACCCTTGGCCTTTCGCTGGTCTGGGGATCTCTCGGTATGCTCAACATGGCGCATGGCACGCTGCTGACACTGGGCGGCTACGCCGCTTTCACGGCTGCGAGCCAGCTCGGCTGGCCCGTTCCGGTCGCGGTGCTCGCTGCCGCCGCAGTCGGAGGCCTGATCGGTGCGCTGATCTTCATGCTGGTTGCCTATCCGCTGTCGCGCCGCAACCCCGAGACGTTCGAAACGACCATCATGATCGCGACCTTCGGCGTCGCGCTGACGTTGGAGAATATCGTGCTGCGGCTCTATGGCGGCCAGCCGCTGGGGCAACCGCTCACGGTTGGAGGCTCGATCAGCCTCGGCCGCTTTGTGCTGCCCTGGCAAAACCTCGTCATCATCATCGCCGCTATCGCGCTGATGGCCGCAACCGCCCTGTTTCTCGCTCGGACCAAGGCCGGCCGGGCCATTCGCGCCACGGCGCAGAACCCGGATGCCGCGAAGCTGCTGGGCGTGCCGGTCGCGCGTGTCTACCTGCAGGTCCTGATCCTGTCCGGAATGCTCGCCGGCGTCTGCGGTGTGCTGGTATCGTCGATCACCCAGCTCTCGCCCTCGCTCGGCGCAGATCCGATGCTGAAGGCCTTCATCATGTGCGTGGTGGCCGGGCTCGGCAATCTGCCCGGCGCGATTATCACCTCCTTCGCTCTCGCCCTCGTCGAAGCTCTGGTCCAGTTCCTGGCCGGCGCCCGATGGGGTTTCCCTGCCTTGCTCGCCATCGTCATCCTGGTGCTCATTCGCCGGCCCGGCGGACTGTTCGGCCGGGTCGAAATGCGGCGTCTGTGAGGTCAATGTGAAACGCCAGGATTTCGCTCACCTCATGATCGGCCTCGTTGTTCTTGCCGCGGCCGTCGCACTCCCGTTCTATGTCGACAGCCGCTACGTCATCGGCCAAGTCACGCTCGGCCTGTTCTATGCAATCGTCGCCTCGCAGTGGAACCTGCTGTTCGGTTTCGCCGGCGTCTTTTCGCTGGCGCAGATGGCCCTGTTCGGCTTCGGCGGTTACGCCACAGCGATGCTGTGCTTCTATTTCGGCATGAATGTCTGGGCCGCGATGCCGCTCGCGGCGGCCGCGACCGTGCTGTTCAGCCTCGTAATCGGTGCAGCATGCCTGCGCCTGAGCGGCGCCTATACCGCGCTTCTGACCCTTGCGGTCGCGCAGGTGATGTATCTCTTGATCGTCACCGACACCGACTGTTTCATCATGGTCGGCACGCAGTGCCGGCAGTTTACCGGCGGTGCGGTCGGCTTCGCGCGCTTCGGCGACCTCGGCACGCGCGCGATGTTCAAGACCAAATACCTGGTCGCCAACTATGCGCTGGTGGTGATCTTGTTCACGGCGACCATGCTGTTCACCTGGGCCATCATCCGTGGCCCGATCGGGCTGGCCTTCCGCGCGCTGCGCGACAATCCCGGCTGCGCAATGGCCCGCGGCATCAGCCGCTTCCAGATGCAGCTACTCGTGTTCGGTCTTTCGGCGTTCTTCACGGGACTGGCCGGCGGGCTCTATGCCGCGCATTTCAACGCGATCGGCCCCGGTGTCCTGTCATTCTCGCAGCTATTCTTCATCATCGCGATGGTGGTCGTGGGCGGCATCGGACGGCTGTGGGGACCGTTGGTCGGCGCCATCGTGCTCGTCGCCGCCGATGAGGCGATGCGGGAGATCGGCGAATTCCGCTCGCTCGGGCTCGGGGTCATCATCGCCGCCGTCATGGTGCTGATGCCGAACGGCCTGATCGGCCTGTGCGAGAACATTTGGGACAGACTGCGCCGGCTGCGCACGCGCAGTCCCGCGCTCGCCGCCGAGGTGTCCGGCGACACGCCCGCGTGAGGAGATCGGACATAACAACTTCGCCCGCTGCGCCGGGCTGCGAGCTTTGCGGTGACTTTGGACCGATGGAGTGAGAGATGTACGATACGATCATCGTGGGCGCCGGTTCGGCCGGCTGCGTGCTGGCCAACCGGCTGTCCGCCGATCCGGGCCGCAAGGTGCTGGTGCTGGAGGCCGGCCGTGCGGCCCCGCTCGCTTCCGATATCCCGTCGGACTGGCCGACGATGTTCAACACGGCGGTCGATTGGGGCTATTACACGGAGCCTCAGGCAGGTTGCCGGGGCCGCCGCGTGTTCTGGCCGCGCGGCAAGATGGTGGGCGGCTCGGGCGCGATGAATGCGATGATCTACATCCGCGGCCTGCCGTCTGACTATGATGGCTGGGAAAAGGCCGGCTGCGCCGGCTGGGGCTGGCGCCATGTGCTGCCGGATTTCATAGCGTTCGAGAACAATGCCGATTTCACGGATAATCCGCTGCATGGCACCAAGGGTCCACTGTATGTCGCCAGTGTCCCGTTCGTCGATCCCAATGAGCGGTTGTGGCTCGAAGCTGCGAAGGCGGCTGGCTACAAGCACAATCTCGATTTCAACGGCGAGAGCCAGGAAGGCGCGGGCTTCTTCCAATTCGTCATCAAGCAGGGCGAACGCTTCGGAACCGGCAAGGCCTATTTGCGGCCCGCCCTGGAACGCTCAAACCTGACGGTCAAGACCGGTGTCCGCGTGATCCGCGTCGTCATCGAGAAAGGCCGCGCGACCGGCGTCGAGTATCTCGAAAACGGACAGATCAACACGGCACACGCAGCCAGCGACGTCGTGATGTCCTCCGGTGCGATCGGCTCCGCGCAGCAATTGCTGCTGTCGGGTATCGGTCCGGCGGACGAGCTCAAGGCCATCGGCGTGACGCCGGTGCATGACCTGCCGGGAGTGGGCAAGGATCTCCAGGACCACATCAACATTCCGATCACCTTCTACACCAGGGAAAAGATCGGCGTCGGCGCGTGGACGGACGAAAGCCTGGAGGCGAGTTTGAAGGAATGGCAGGAGAGCCGGAGCGGCCCCCGCTCGTCTCCATGGGTCGCCGCCGGGGCCCATGTTCGCAGCCGTCCGGACGTCGAGCCCGATCTTCAGCTCTATGGCGCCATCAGCCCGCACCGCGACTACGTGCGCTTCCTGTCCTCGAAGCCTGGCATCACGCTGCATTCAACGTTGCAGCGGCCAAATAGCCGTGGCGAGTTGACGTTGCGCTCGGCTGATCCGCTCGAGTATCCCTCGATCGATCCGCGCTACTTTTCATCCGATTCGACCGGTCAGGATCTGCGGACCATGATCGAGGGCGTCCGAATCAATCGTCGCATCGCCGGACAATCGCCCTTGAAGGAGCTGATCGAGTGTGAAGTTACGCCCAGCGCGGAGGCGGAAAGCGATGCCGAGATCGCCGAATATGTGCGGGGCCATTGCACGACGCTGTATCATGCCTCGTCAACCTGCCGCATGGGCACTGACAAGATGGCGGTCGTCGATCCCAAGAGCTTCAAGGTTCACGGTCTCGACGGGCTTCGCGTCGCCGACGCCTCGGTGATTCCGGTCATGATCTCCGGCAACATTCAAACACCGACGATCCTGATCGCCGAGCGAGCGGCCGCGGCCGTCATGAGCTGAAGGTGCGCCCTACATGAAGAAGCGGAATCGATAACTGCAGAACCGAGGCCATTCGTCCTCTTCACGTTTGGCGCCGAACCGATGCAATCGGTGGGATCCTAGGTGCGCCTACGGTAAGAAACGCAACAATCGGGTGTTGCGCGTCCAAGATTTGAACCTGCTCGGGAGTTTTCGAAGCGGTACTTCGCGCACAAGAGGCGGCATTTGGCGGATTATCAAAGCGCCGCTAAGCCAATTACGCTGCGCGCCGATAACAAAACAGGGCCTCCGAAATAGTGGGTTGAAATTGGCGCGGTGCGACTGGGAGTCGAACCTGGCGTCCGCGCAGGTTAAGCTGATGCTCTTTGCGCACTGATTTGCTGGGAAATTTCGACGATCACGTCGAATGCCGCGTCTGCATCGGCTTCTTTCATATCGAATGAACCCGCCTGAAATCGGATGACGAACTGCCCATCGACTTTGGTCTGCGTGAGATAGATCCGTCCGTCGTTGTTGATCGCGTTGATCAGTCGAAGGTTGTGTTCATCAAGGTCGGCAACGTTCTTCGGCTCATGGCGAAACGAGAACAAGGAGAGCAGGGGCCCGGTTGTCACGCGAAAATCGGCTGTCCTTGTCAGCCGCGCCCCAAGCTCCTCCGACCAGCGCACATGATTACGGATCATGGTGCGTAACGCATCCAGCCCATAGGCTCGCAGCAAGAACCAGATCTTCAAGGCGCGGAAGCGGCGGCCAAGGGGTATGCTCCATTCTGAGTAGTTGATGATGCCGTCATGGCCGTGCGTCTTGAGGAATTCTGGGTGAATGGCCAGAGTTCGCACCAGGCTTTCGGGATCGCGCAGAAAATGCGCAGAACAATCGAACTGCGCGCCGAGCCATTTATGGGGATTGAGAACCAGAGAGTCGGCCAGCGCGACTCCCTCCCACAGATGGCGAAACTCCGGGCAGATCATCGCGGACCCGGCCCACGCTGCATCGACGTGAACATAGAGACCATGTCGCCTCGCAACTTCACAGATTCCGGCGACATTGTCAGTTCCGCCTACGCTGGTACCTCCGACACTGGCGACAATACCCGCGGGTAAATAACCAGCTTGCTGGTCCGAGACAATTGCAGCGTCCAATGCTGCGACATCGAGGCCGCGCATTTCGCCAAGGACCGGAATGCGCACAAGATTGTCCTCGCCTATTCCCGAAATCCAGATGGCGCGATCAATCGAGGTGTGCACCTGATCCGAACTGTAGATCCGCAATCGCGGTTGACCCGACAGTCCCTGCTTATTGCCTGACCATTTCAATGCGCGCTCGCGCATGACAAGAATCGCCGCCAGCGTTGCCGATGATGCGGAGTCCTGAATGACACCCCTGAAGCCTTCAGGCAGACCCAGCGCCCTGCGCAACCAGTCCAGGACACGAGTCTCCAGCTCGGTTGCAGATGGTGAGGTTTGCCAAAGCATGCATTGGGCGGCGATCGCCGACACAAATTGCTCGGCGATCACTGACGCGGGGGCCGCATTGGCCGGGAAATAGGCAAAGAAGCGCGGATGCTGCCAATGGGTGATACCAGGCATCACGATTCTTTCGAAGTCCGCAAAAATGGCATCCATCGGTTCCGGCGACTCGGGCGCGCTTGGAGGAATGGCATTAAAAATAGCTCCGGGCATTGTCTGAGCCCGGACGGGACGATTGCGCAGATCCTGGCGATAATTCACGCCCCAGTCAGCGGCCTTATGGCTCCAAATACGAAACTCATTGTCGTCCATCGGAGCCTCGCTATCGGCCGTTTGCTCTATATCGGGCGTTTGCTTTATCGAAGAGCCGAATGCTGGCCAAAGTCACGATCCCGTGACGTCCAAACTCTTCCGCATGCTCCGTTTTCGGATGGCTGTTCGTCCTCGTGCTCTATCTGGCGATGGTTACAGGCCAATGGCCGCTTTCATGGTCGAGCCGTTTCCGGCCCGCATCCGATACACATCGCTTTCGTTTCCATTCCATATTGGAGCAGGTTGGGTCAGGGAGCTCAGCTTCTCGTTACTGAGGTCGGCAGCCTTGATACGGTATAAGGATCGGCCCGTCTGAGCGGGTACGACATTCTTGCCCGCCTCGTTGCTCTTCAGCGAACGCCATCGTCGCCAAGGCAATAGAGAGCTCGGTACTGCGGATCGATCTACTCAGAGGAGCTCTCCATGGCGGAGGACCTTGATATCTTTTTGCGGAGAGTGCCAGTTGCCGCGACGTCGATAGCTGCTGGCGGTGGATTTTACGCTAAAGTATATCATCATTCGTGGTCCGAGTTGGCGGCGCCGCCGATCGGCAATCACGAAGTCGTCCTCGTGCTGAAAGGTTGCGGGATGGCGCGGCGAACGCTGAGCGATGGAAGCAAGCAAGCCTTTCGCTTCCGCCCTGGACTTCTCGCTGTGACTCCCGCCGGCGAAACCCAACAGATCTCTCTTTCCGGAGAAAGCTTGGCTATACACTTCTACGTCGCTCCGAGTCGGCTCCTTTCGGTCGTCGGCCGAAAATTCGATCTTCCATCCGCTTTTGGTGCGAAAGACGACGCACTTTCGTCGCTTGGACGATTACTGTCCGTCGAAATGCTGACGGGGTCGCCCTCGGGATCCTTATTCAGCGAGCATTTGGCGGGCGCTGTATTGGAGCGTCTGCCGCTGGGTTTTGGTCAAACCGAGACATCGGACTGCCGTCGCGAACGATTGGCTCCGTGGCAATTGCGACGCGCGAAGACACTTATTCGAGATAACATCCGCAAGAGCTGGTCGCTCGAAGAACTTGCCGCGAAAGTCGGAACGAGCACAAGCCATTTTTGCAGAGCGTTCCGCAACTGCGAAGGAATTCCGCCATATCGGTATCTGATCGGATTGAGGGTCGAGCACGCGAAGATGCTACTGACGGTCTCGTCGATGCCGCTTTCCGCGGTCGCGGAGGAAGTTGGTTGCGAGACTGTCGCCCAGCTTTCTCGCCTTTTCAGGCGAGAAGCAGGTAAGAGCCCAACAGCATATCGCCGCGAGTTCGAACGGTGAATAATTCCGAGCAAAATCGCAATCCAAGTTGATCCGAGCATTTTGAGATCTTTCCGTTTCCCGGGCTCGAGCGTTTAAATGCACCTCGGCGCACTCTTACGGTTACGGACAGGCAAATGACGCTCGGCGCGAATACTTCGGTAGGGCCCTTCTCCACCGCCCAGGAATTTTCCCTAGCACTCAACAGGAATGAGCTGAGCGCTGAGGAACTGTTGATGGCGACCGTCGAGCGGATCGACGCGATCAACCCGACCGTCAACGCTATCGTCGCCATTGACGTGGATGCCGCCCGGAAAGCGGCAAGAGAGAGTGATCGGAGGCGCGCTGCGAACGCGGTGCGCGGACCGCTCGACGGCATAGCGATGACCGTAAAGGACAGCATCGCTGTCGAGGGACTTCCGGCCACCTCGGGTTTTCCTCCGCTTGCAAATTATCGGCCGAACTCCGACGCGCCGAGCGTGTTACGATTGCGACGCGCAGGCGTCACCATCGTCGGAAAATCCAATTTGTCCACGATGGCAAGTGACTTTCAGTGCGACAATCCGCTTTTCGGCACCACGCGGAATCCTTGGAGCCCGGAGATGACGTCTGGAGGTTCGTCGGGAGGCGCGGCCGCGGCCTTGGCGACAGGCATGATACCGCTTGAACTCGGCAGCGATATCGCCGGTTCGGTCCGTCAGCCGGCCCATTTCTGTGGGCTTTACGCACACAAGCCTACTTTCGAAATCTATCCGCAACTGGGCCATGTTCCACCGCCGCCGGGGGTCATGAGCCTAGCCGACATGGGGGTGCTCGGACCAATGGCGAGGTCCGCCCAGGATTTGAAGCTGGCGTTGGAAGCTCTCCTCATCGAAGAGGAGAGCACACGGCGCGGGCGGTGGACGCCCAAGATGCCGCCCCGCCGTTTCGAGCGTCTTTCAGCAGCTCGCATCGCAATTTGGTCGGACGACGATGCGTCGCCGGTGGATCGCGCGACCTCGGACATGATGGAAACCGTAGCCGCGCAACTCGAAAAAGCGGGGGCTACTGTTGACCGATCCGCTCGACCGTTCTCCCGTCTGACCGAAGTGGCCGACGCCTATTTTCAGCTTCTTATGCCTATACTGCTCGGCAGTTACGAGCCGCGCGAGTTGGAAATCATGTCCGCGCGTAGCCCGCATGCAAAGTTCGTGAAATTGATCTGCGCCGGCAGAGGGCAGACTTCCGCGTTGATGGCGGAGGCGAAAGAGGTTCAGGCGAGAGCGATTTCCTCGTGGCGTTCTTTCTTTGAGCGGTTCGACGCCTTGATTTGCCCGGTAGCACCACACGCCGCTTTCCCGCACAATCTTTCGCTTCCATCCGTCGAGCGCGAATTGGTCGTCGATGGCCGCCACTACCCTTATTGGGATCATGTTATTTGGTGCGGCGCGCTGGCCAACTTCGCTTATCTTCCGGCGACGGCAAGGCCAGTCACCTTCACTTCCGCCGGACTGCCCATGGGAATCCAGATCGTAGGCCCGTATTTGGAGGACCGAACACCGATCCACGCAGCTGAGCTGATGGACGATCTATTCGGAGGCTTCGTACGACCTCCGCGATTTGAGGAAAACGCACATGGAAATCGAACTCAAGCGTCTCATTGACGAAGCTTGCCGACACTTCGAACGAAACTTCTCCGCGGGAGACGCGGCAAAACTCGTGAACGAGTACTATGATTCAGATGTCTTGATCGTTGCGGAAGGCATCGGTCGTCTGGAAGGTCACGAGGGGGCAGTCCGATATTTCGAAGGTGCGATGGCGAAGTATGCCGCCTGCGAAATGGCGACACAGGAGATTCTTCCGACCTCGTTCGGTGCGATCGAGACGGGATATGTGAAACTGACGCCTGGAGAGGATGCCGCGTCCACGACGCTCGTCTATGCCGTTTCTTGGCGCCGAGAAAACTCCAGCATGAAAGTCGTGTTGGACTATTTCGCTCCGGCGACGATGTAGTTCGCCCATAGACATTCCGCGACCATCGCCGGATTGCGTCACCCACTATTCGCCAGCGGTGGCTAAGCGCGTGAGATTCTTGCTTGACCGTTCGACCGACATCGCGGATGCGCCCGCGCGGCATCAACAGCTTGTTATCGGCGTTGGTCGTGTGAAGTCCGATTCTTGCAATCCACCGGCCTCTCCTGTCGCTAACGTCGCCCGGATTGTGGTTTCCGGTGGAACCACCGACATAAGATCACCGAGGAGCGAAGGCACGTGCAAACCTCCGAGCAAGAACTATCGACCGTGCAGAGCATCCCAAACGAGGCTGCCGATCGCATTCTCTCGGACATCAAAGCTCTCGCCCCGACGATCGCGGCGCGTGCATCTGAAGCCGAAGCGGCGCGGCGCATTCCGGCCGATATCTTTCAGATGCTCAAGTCGGCCGGAATCTTCCGCATGGCTGCGCCTAAAAGTCATGGCGGCCTGGAGCTTGATTTACCTGCGGTTGGCCGCGTCATCCAGGCACTCGCCAAAATCGACGGCTCGATCGGGTGGATGGGCATGGTGGCCGGCGCGACGGCCACTTTGCTGCCGCTCCTCCAGCGCGAGACCTACGAGGACGTCTATCGAAATGGTCCTGATGGTTTTCTCGCAGGAGGGGGCCAGCCCGTCGGAACCGCTGTCGCAGAGGCCGGCGGATTTCGGGTGAATGGCAGATGGCCGTTTGCGAGCGGGTGTGAGGACGCAGACTGGATCGCAGGAACCTGCGTGCTGACGGAAGACGGGAAACCTGTTCCAGGTCCGGCCGAAGGAATGCCGGCGATACGCGGTGTGTGCCTGCCCGCTGGCCAATGGCAGATCGAGGATACCTGGCAAGCCCCTGGACTGCGGGCCACCGGCAGCCACCACGTCGTGCTCAAGGATGTTTTCGTGCCGGCAGAAAATGCCGTCGATATGGTTTCCGCTCGACCTTGTCTTCCGGGGCCGCTCTACACCGCTCCAATGCAAATTGTACCGCTATTGCATGGTCCAGTTGCATTGGGGCTTGCTCAAGGCGCGCTCGACGACATCATCGCGACAGCACAGAGCGGCAGAAAACAGCAGCGCGCGGCCGTGTCGATGCGAGACTCGGAAATCTTCCACTACGAGCTCGGCCGTGCGCAGGCGGAGTTCCGCGCCGCTCAGGCGATGTACGAAGTTCAAACGTTTAGCCACTGGCGCCACGCTCTTGCCCGGACGTTGGATGGCGACGCCCTGTTCGCGGAGGCAACCCAATCCATGGTTTGGGTGACTGAAGCGTGTCTACGGGTGGTCCAGACTTGCTTCACGCTGGCTGGCGGCGCGGCCGTCTCCGACTCATTGCCACTGCAGCGAAGATTGCGCGACATGCAGACCGCCGCTCAACACGCCGCTGTCCATCAGCGTCACTATGCACAGGCGGGGAAACTTCTCCTTAGCTAGAGTTGAAACCTAATTGACAACGGTGAGACTCAACTAGTCGGGGAAGCCACGAACGTTAACATGTCGAGGCCGAGCATGCTTCAGATTGCCCCGTTTCCCATAAGCATTCCCGAGCATGACCTCGACGACCTACATAGGCGGCTTGATCTCACTCGGATTCCAGAACCCGAGACAGTGCCGGACGCAACCCAGGGTATAGAGCTTGACCGCCTGAAGGCCCTTCTAAATGCCTGGCGGCAGCACGACTGGCGGGGATTGGAGGAACGGTGGAACGCGATACCCCATTATCGAACGCAACTCAGCGGCCTGAACATCGCGTTTTGGCATCTCTGCTCACCTGAGCGCTCTGCGATTCCTGTGTTACTGACGCATGGTTGGCCGGGTTCAGTACTCGAGTTCGAGAAGATCCTCGGGCCGCTCACCGATCCAGTCGCGCACGGCGGCTCGGCAGAAGATGCCTTTCACGTGGTCATCCCATCCATTCCCGGTTTTGGGTTCAGCGACCGACCCCGCGAACGTGGCTGGAACCCCAGCCGTACTGCGCTAGCGTGGGCCGAGCTGATGTCGGGTCTCGGCTACGAGCGGTTCGGCGCACACGGCGGTGACTGGGGAGCATTCATTAGCATCGAGCTGGCCCGTCTCGTCCCCGACCGGGTCTTTGGCCTGCACCTAACAATGCCACTGGCGTCCCCCTTGCCGGACGATCAGATCTCCGCTGACGACAAGGAGAAGCGCATGATCGAGAAGCGTGGCCAATTCCTCATGGACGGCTATGGCTTCGGGATGATCCAGGGCACGCGCCCTCAGACGCTTGGTTACTCCCTGCTCGACTCACCAGCCGGCCTTGCCGCGTGGCTTGGTGAGAAGCTGGTCGCGTTCGCGGACACGCGATCCGAGGCTGGCGGCGGGGTCAGCCTCGCACAGCAGTTGGACAATATTGCCCTGTACTGGTTCACCGGCACCGGTGCCTCGACAGCTCGCTGGTACTGGGAAGCCATGCGATGGAGACCGCGGAGTGCGGAGGAGGAGAACGCGCGCCCAGTGACTGTGCCCACAGCTTGCACGCTGTTTCCGGCCGAACCGTACCCGATAGCCCGTCGATGGGCCGAGCGCCGTTTTCACAACCTCATCTCATGGAACGAGATGAGTCGCGGGGGACATTACCCAGGCTGGGAACAGCCGAATATTTTGGTTACCGAACTCAGAAGCGCTTTCCGGCATGCGCGAAGCAGTTTGAAGGGCGAGGCATAGGCGATGGCCTGCTGCCCGGTCAAAAATCCCCGTATCCTACTATTGATCCCCTCAGTGCGCGGCCATGCGTTGCGGCAACGAGCGATGTCGAAGATGCGTATTTGCTGAGAAGATATTGTCTGGCACGGAGTACGGCGCTCTTCCGGACCGAGCAAGCTTCACGGTGTATGCGGAGCGCCTTGTCGGACGTTCCGCCTATCTGCGCGCCAAGTCTATCGAAAACGCCTTGACGCCAGGTAGCACCTGAAGGTGATAGGGACACGAGCGAGTGGGACGCGGTCGCAAAGCCAAGTAGAGCCGGGCCGACAGCCTTCGGTCACCGGTGACAACAGATTGCGGTCAGATCACGCTCGTGATTCGTCTGGCAGTCGCGCACAAACGGTTCGCGTGTCCGATTTCTCCAATCCGCCGGCGGGCCAATTGTGTATTGAGGCTGGGCCATCGCCCCAACGACGGCCGGCCCTTAACACAATCTGTCAGAGCTCTCCTTTTGGATGCGAACATGATTGCCCCCCGATCCGGCGAGGATCGGCCCTCCATGAGCCCACAACCAAACCGCACCAGGCCCTTCGCGGACAGCAACGCGCAGAGATGGGTGCTCCTCGTCGATAACCGGTTCGCGATCCGAGACCGATTGGTCGACTACCTCGAGAGCGGCCACATGCACGTTGCCGCGGCTTCCGATCTAAAGCGCGCGTTATCGAAATTCGATGCGCTGCAACCGTGCCTTGTGATCCTTGTCCTCGCACCGGGTTGGCTCAACGCGTCCGACGTTCTGCGTGCAATCCGATCGCGTTCGGTAAATTGCGGAATCATCGTCCTTTTCCGGGAACAACAGGGCTGCTGTGAGGCGGAGCGTGTGAGGGTGCTGGAGCTTGGCGCGGACGATTGCGTCTCCGAGAAGATCAGCATGCGAGAGCTGCTGGCGAGGACTCGCGCAATCCTGCGAAGGCGCAAGCCTCAATTGGTCGCGCCTGGAGGCCATCGGGGTCCAAGCGGCTGCCGGTTCGGTGGATGGATCCTCGACCATCATACGCGCCGCCTCACTGCCCCTAATGGATGTGAGGCCGTCCTGACCAGAAGCGAGCATGACTTGCTCGCGGCGTTCCTCAACGCGCCCCAGCGGCCGCTGACACGCGAGCAGCTGATGAACGCGACCAGCATGCACGAGGACAAATTCGACCGCAGCATCGATGTCGGGGTTCTTCGACTGCGACGGAAGCTGAAAATCGAATTGAAAGCAACGGAAGTGATTCGAACCGAACGTGGTGTCGGTTACGTGCTGGACGTGCCAGTCGAGCGGCGAGGGAAGGAGGCTGAGATCTCTTCCTAGGCTAGGTGTTTTGATGTTCTGCGCTCTTAACTCTAAGGGCATAGAACCTCTTTTTGCGCTGAAGTCGAACGAGCGAGATGCGATGATAGCTGGCATAGCACTCTTCGATGCGTCGTCCGAGTGGAAGAGCTTCGGAAAGCGGGTCATCGTCGCCGACGAGGTTCTCGGTGGCGGACTGGCACGGAGAGCCCGATCGCGCCAAGTGCGGTCGGGGCGGACCGTTGTTCGTCCAGTGGCGGAGGATAGCGGAAGCCAGCAGCGAACACGCCGAAGCGGCAATTGGACGTAGGCATTAACGTGATTTGGCCGAGCTTTGACGTGTGCCCGAGTCTTTGCCGCAACCCGTTCCCGAATGGACCAGTTCTGCCGGCGACACGCCCACAATCTCGGTAAATTCATTGATCATGTGTGCCTGGTCGGAGAATCCGAGCTTATAGGCGACGTCCCGCCAGGTTGCTCCCCGAGCTCGGGCCGCCATCGCGCTTTCGATGCGAGCAATTCGGGCGAACTGCTTGGTACCCATGCCGAACATCTTGTAAAAGTTGCGCAACAGTTGACGTTCGCTGATATCGATTCGGGCGGCGAGCTGGCAGACCCGCAACTGAGGATTCCGTCGCAGGAGAGCTGCGGCCCGGGAGGTGACCAGTTCAGCTTGGCGTATGCGCAGATTTGCATGAAAGAATTTCTCCACGCAGGCAAACCGCTCGGCGCTGGTCCTTGTATACGCTAGAATCTCCTCCAGCCGGGATATCCGGCTCGCAGGGAACAGCTCGTCGAGCCCGATCTGAGCATCGAGGAAATCCAGCATACGCTCACCGAGAAGGTTGGCGGCCGCCTCGGCCCTGAGGCGTATCACGATCACGCCGAGCGCTCCGCCTGGCTGCACGATGACGAGACCGCTTTGCAGCTTGGTCGCACAGTTACGGCGATCCGGTTGGCGAAAGGCCTGGGCTCCGAAACGCCGAGTCAAGGCCGGTGGCGTGCGATAGTTGATCACAAGAACCGGGCTGGTGCCCGGAATGATCTTAAGGGTGAGCGCTCGCGCCTGATCGGGACAAGGGATATCCCAATCCGCCATTTCGTCGACGAGATGTGCCAGCAGGGAAGATTTACCAAGTACCGGACCAGCATACTGAGCCGGGTGCATCATGGTCCGCACGCCATGTTGGTTGAGATGCACGTGGTTCTCGGTCGTCAACCGTTGCCGCATCGGCGGTGACAAGGGCGAGCTTTCCTTCGGCGAGTTCCTCGAACTAGACATCCTTCCTTCCCTACCTCTGTCAGAATTCTTTCACTTCTGCGGCCACCGCCGCTGCCGCCTCGGCGCGATGGTTTATTGTCGGAGCAGAAGCTTCAGGTCGACGGCCTTGGCCATGACCAGATACCCAGCATCGTTGGGATGCACGTGATCCCCGCAATCATACGCCGGCGCCAGATGGCCGGGCTTTGCCGGATCCTCCAGGATCTTGCCGAAGTCGATCACGCCGTCGGCGGCGTTGCCGGTTCTGACCCAGGCATTCACGGCCTCCGCGATCTTCGCCTTCTCGGGTGTGCAGTACTTTGAAAAGCGCGTGCCGGCAAAAGCGTTGGCGGCTGGCGTCAGGGTCGACAACACCACGCGGATGCCGGCCGCGTGGGCGCGCTCGATGATCTGCTTGAGGCCGGCAATGACGTCGTCGGCTGTCGGCTCCGGATCGTTCGGTATGGTGGCGCCCGGCAAGCCAATGTCGTTGCCGCCCAGCATCAGGACGACGGTCGATACCCGGGCATGGCTCAACACGGACATATTGAACCGCGCGAGGCCACTGGTCCCGAAGCCACCGGCCAGCACGCGATTGCCGTAAAATGCCTCATTCACAACCGCGATATCGGGATGGCCCTCCGCCTGCAGATGGCTGGCGAGTTCATCCGTCCAGCGATGGTTGCTGTCGGGAGTAGAGCAGAACCCGTCGGTGATGGAATCACCAAGGACCACAATGGCGCTGGAATCGGGCTTGGCGGTCGTCAGGATGCGGCTGAGCAGCAGACGCGATTTGGTGGTGCTTTCGGGCTTGAAGTCGGCAGCCTTCGTCATGTCACCCGAGCCCGATATGTAGCCGGTCTGCATGGCCTCCCAGTGAACCGAGGCGAGTTTGGTAGGGTTGGGCAGATAGAAGCTGACGACCACACTCGACAGCGGCTTAACCGGTAAGTCGACCGGGTCACTGATCAGCGGTGCGCCCGGCGGTATCACGGCGTCGATGTGACCGCTGAAGGTCACGGGCTTGATCGTCGCCGGATCGACGGCGCTGCCGCCGGCCGGCAGAGCAACTGTCGCCGCGCCGATGGTGATGGGACGGACGCCGAACTCGTTCGAGATCACGATCCGCAGTTTCTCGCCGCCTACGCTGATGCGCGCGGTCTGCCGCACCGTCCTGTTGCTCAGCACCTCCGGCACGCCAAAGGGCACCGGCAATTCGTCCGCCCAGCGCGGTCCAGGGGTTGCGGCCCATGTCGTGATCCAGGGCTCGGCAGGCTGGGCGCCGGCACAAGTCACAGCGACCACGAGCGCCGGCAGAGTCGCGGCCAGCCGCGCCCGGCGCGATGCGCCCAATCGACGTAGGAACATCGCAAGTTTGTTGGAATGCATCTTCTGCGAATCCGTGACGGTTGTCGCGGCAAGGATGCATTCCGCGTTTTTCGGCTGTATTTCAAAAGCGCGCGGCACCGCTACAACAGTAACGATCGCTTCCTTGATGCCGCAATGCGGTCTCTCGCAAGATGCCGGGATGGTGCCCGAGTGGAGGATCAGCGCGACAGCTTTCACTCGCCCTGAAAGGTCGGGCAATGGGCGAGGCGCATCTTCAGGAGTTGCCGCGAGCCTCGCTTGATTGGCGCGGACTAAATCGACAAATTCCTCCCCTTATGCGACGTCTATCTCGGTTTGCATTTGCCGGGCGCGCAAGACGCCGCCTCCGATGCTGTCTCGGTCACGCGACGGTTACCACGTCGTGGGGTGCGAGTCCGATTTCTGCAATACGCCGCCATCTCCGGTCGTTATCCTTTGCTGCGATTGTCGATGCTGGCGAAACGGCCGACACTAAATCATCTGTCAACAGTTCAACATCGCTGAGCGCACGTACGTGCAGACGAGTGAACAGAAACAATTGGCCATGCAGAGCACCAACAATGAGGCGGCGGATCGTATTCTCTCGGAGCTCGATAGTCTGGCTCCGATAATCGCAGCGCAAGCTGCCGAAGCTGAAGAGGCGCGGCGCATTCCGGCCGATATGATTCAGATGCTCAAGTCGGTCGGAGTCTTCCGGATGACGGCGCCCCAAATTCATGGCGGCCTGGAATTTGATTTGCCTGCAGTCGCACGTATCCTCCAGAAGCTCTTCAAGATAGACGGCTCGACAGCGTGGGTCGTCACCATCACCAACGCAACAGCCCTGTTGCTGCCACTCCTGCCGCGCGAGACCTACGAGGAAACCTATCGAAATGGTCCTGATCGCCTTTGCGCGGGGGGAGGACAGCCCGCCGGAACAGCCGTCGCCGAGGCCGGCGGTTTGCGGGTGAATGGCAGATGGCCATTTGCGAGCGGGTGTGAGGACGCTGACTGGATCGCAGCAGTATGCGTGCTGACCCAAGACGGGACGCCCGCTGCGGGGCCGGCCGAGGGAGTTCCGGCGATACGCGGTGTGTGCTTGCCCGCTCGCTACTGGCAGATCGAGGATACCTGGCGAGCGCCCGGACTCCGGGCGACCGGCAGCCACCACATCGTGCTCAAAGATGTTTTCGTGCCGTCAGAAAATGTCTTCGACATGGCCTCGGCTCGACCTTGTCTCCCGGGACCGCTCTACAACGCTCCACCAATGCAGATTGCGACCCTGCTGCATGGGCCGGTTGCGTTGGGAATGGCTGAGGGTGCGCTCGACGACATCGTCGCCATGGCGCTGAGCGGCAGGAAACAGCAGCGCGCGGCTGTATCGATGCGAGATTCCGAGATCTTCCACTACGAACTCGGCCGTGCTCAGGCCGAGTTCCGCGCCGCTCAGGTGCTGTGCGACGCACAAATCGCCAGCCATTGGCGCCACGCTGTTGCTGGCACGCTCAGCGGCGATGCGCTACTCGCCGAAGCGACTCAATCGATGATATGGATGACCGAAGCGTGTCTTCGGGTAGTTCAGAGCTGTTTCGCGCTGGCAGGCGGAGCGGCTGTCTCCAATTCATCGCCGCTGCAGCGACGACTGCGCGACATGCAAACTGCCGCACAGCACGCGGGAGTGCACGCTCGCCACTACGCTCACGCGGGAAAGCTACTGCTTTCGCGGGGAAACGACGGGTTGCAACAGGCAGGCAGCAGCCCAGGCGACGGGCTGCACGCAAAGTCGTAGTTTTTGACATGCATGCGCAATCGTCTGTCACAGCACAACTAGGCAGGCTCATAAAATGCACGTTCTTCGGAACGTCTTGAGCCGTGAGTTTCGCCCGCGAAAGGAGGCATAGTGTCCGACTTGATCTTCTATACAAACCCAGTGTCCCGCGGACGTGTCGCCCGCTGGATGCTTGAAGAAATAGGGCATCCTTATGAAACCGTAGTCCTCACCTTCGAAGAGATGGAGAGGCCTGGATATCGTATGATCAACCCGATCGGCAAGGTGCCGGCCCTGACGCACGAGGGTAAACTCATTACAGAAACGGCTGCGATTTGCGCATATCTCGCCGACGCATGTCCCGAAGCTGGCCTCGCACCGAAAGTGCGCGAGCGTGCCAATTATTACCGTTGGCTGTTCTTCATGGCTGGACCTGGAGAGGCCGCAGTGGTTGACAAGTTGATGGGCGTTGCACCGAGCGCCGAGCAGCGTCGATTTGTAGGATATGGTAACTTCGATGCAATGATGATGATGTTGGAGGTCGCAACCACGAAACACCCCTATATTGCCGGCGACCGATTTACGGCCGCGGACGTCTACTTTGGTGGGCAGCTGATATTTGGTACGGAGCACGGTTCCATGCCCGAACGACCGAGCTTCGCGGCATATAAAGAGCGACTCGTAGCCCGGCCCGCTTATCTGCGAGCCAAGTCAATCGACGACGCTTTGGCGGTAGACGGCAGATAAAGTGACGAAACATAAGAAGTGTCCACGAACGTGGGACACTTAGGATATCATCGGCACGGCGAACGACCATGCTGGTATAGCCTTGTGCCCCTCATGCGCGTGAGGCATACCGGATCAATGACGCCGCGGGGAAATAATAGCTTTGTCGGAGCAGTTTTTGCCGGGCGCCGATGCAGGCCTGATCACGCGGGGCGAAGGCAATATCCAGATCTATTCGAAGGGAAGCATCCTGCTCGGCCTGTCGCGCATCATGACCACCTTTGGCGGCAACATCCTTGCCTGGTCTGCCGAAGGAGACATCAACGCTGGCCGTGGCTCGAAGACCACGGTGGTGTTCACGCCGCCACGCCTCGTCTATGACAATTACGGCAACATCAGTGTTGCGCCGACTGTCCCCTCGACCGGCGCCGGCATCGCGACACTGAACCCGATTCCCGCAGTACCACCCGGCGACATCGACCTGATCGCGCCGCTTGGCACCATCGATGCGGGCGAAGCAGGCATCCGCGTCTCCGGCAATGTCAATCTCGCGGCACTGCAGATCCTCAACGCCGCCAATATCCAGGCGCAAGGCAATGTCACCGGCGTTCCCACGGCGCAGGCGCCGCCGGTTGCGGCGCTATCCACCAGCAACAACCTGACGGCAGCGACGCAGCAGGTTCAGCCGGCCGCGCCCAGCACCAGCGATCGTCCGTCGATCATCATCGTCGAGTTCCTGGGCTATGGCGGCGGGGACAAATCGACGCCTGACAATACCGACCAGCGCAACACGCACGAGCGACGGAGCGAGAATCAGGGGCACTTCGATCCGAACAGCATGTTCCAGATCGTTGGTAGTGGCGAACTCACGGACGAGCAGAGAAAACTGCTGACGGGGGAAAGGATGGAAGCCGCTCATTAGTCGGCCGCCCTGCCGTTGCTTGGGCCTTGTTCGCGCTCAAACCGTTGGTCGGGGCCCTGGCTAGGCTGTTGTTAGACCACCTGAAGTGAAGAGACGATCGCGGAGAGGTCTTCAAAGTTGTGCTGGGTGGAGCGTTCCGGGTTCTCCACCCAATTTGCCCACGCGTGGCTTCAGCGTTGGCTTGTCCTCGCGCCGAATCGTTGCAAGAAACCCGCTCTTGCGCCTTGCTGGCGACGCGCAGCGACGACGCCGGCCATATCACCATATGGTATCTCATCGCTTCGAATTCGTTCGCAGTGTCTTCGGGAACGCGCCGCGCAAACTCTTGCAGCATCTCGCGAGAGGTCAATGCCTTCGCTAAGATCACGTCCGCTCCCGCTTCAAGATAAAGTTTCGCGCGAGCGGCCGCGCCATCGATCCTTCGAATGCCGCAGCGTCGGTCTCGCGACGAGATACATATGCCGCCTGTCACGATTTGAACCTGCTAAGTCTTGGCCCGACCTGAGCGAAAGTTGCACGCCGCTTCGCGACTGAGTTGCCAAAGGCGCGCTCCCGTTCGATTTAGCGCGCCATCATTCGCTCTCCGCAAATGTTGGGGGCGGGGCCTTTCAGGATCCTCATTGCGCGAGTAAAACCTGTAGCTCAGTTTCTTGCGTGCCGCATCAAGCTGATGATTGAAGAAAGTAGCGCAAGTTAGCCGAGTGTGGGAAAAGGCGGTAGCGCTCCTCGCTACGCCACGACACGGCTTTCTCGGCGCAAACTACGATTTGCTCCGACTTCGCCGATAGAGCGGATATATATCCAACTCCTGGCAGGCGACCTTGTGGACCAGGTACGACGTGTTACCTACGTCTCGGGCCCCATGATTCCTGCGCCAAACTGATTTCTAGGATTTCGTACACCCGCCGGTGGCCCTCCCGCAGAATCTCGTCAGCTGATCCATACCTTCTCAATTTACGACTTGACGCCGGATACCCTCCAGTTATTAATAGTCCGAACGATCGGACTAAGAAAACGGGAAGCCCATGCCGCCTGCGTCGAGTTGCCATTCTCACGCGCTGATTGAGCCGACACGGGTTCACAGCCGCCTCTACTACGATCAAGCCATTTTCGAGGAGGAGCTTGAGCGCATCTGGTATCGGAGCTGGGTCTATGTCGGACATGTCAGCGAGGTGCCGAATCGGAACGACTATGTCATCAAGTCAATCGGGCCGATGCCGGTGCTCCTGGTCCATGATCGGACCGGGCAGATCACACTGCTGCTGAACAAGTGTCCGCATCGCGGTAATCAGCTCTGCGCGTATCGCGAGGGCAATCGCAGCACCTTCACGTGCCCTTATCACGCCTGGACCTTCAGCAACACCGGCGAATTGGCGGGATTCGCCTATGCGGACGGTTACGAGGGCGTCGACAAGAGCAAGTTTTCGCTTGGCCGGGTCCCGCGCGTCGGCATCTATCGCGGCTTCGTGTTCGGCTCGCTCGCAACCGACGGACCCTCGCTGGACGAATATCTGGGCGGCGCCAAGGCTTCCATTGACCAGCTTCTCGATAACTCACCCGAAGGCGAGCTGGAGCTGACGGCCGGATTTCTGCAGCATCGCACCAAGGCGAATTGGAAATTCATGCTGGAGAACGAGACCGACGGGTATCATCCGGGCTTCGTCCACAGCTCCGTCTTTCAGGTCACCGACAGCGCCATCGGCAAGCTCTATGGACCGCAATCGACCGCGTTGACCCGCGATTTCGGCAACGGCCACACCGAGTTCGATCTCAGGCCCGAATGGCGCCGCCTCGGCGAGCCGCTTGCCTGGTTCGGAACGACTGCAGAGCGCTTGCCTGATTATGTGAAAGCGATGGAGACGAGTTACGGCGCCGAGCGCGCCCGGCAGATCATGATCGACGGTTCGCCGCATATCATGATTTTCCCAAACCTGTTCATTGCCGAGATCCAGATGTTCGTGCTGCAGCCGCTTGCGGTCAATGAGACGATTCAGCACGTAACCGCCCTGCAGTTCAAGGGCGCGCCGGACTTCAACCGTCGCTTGCGGCAGCAGACGATGGGCTCGGTCGGGCCGGCCGGCTTTCTGCTCGCCGATGACACCGAGATGTATGAGCGCAACCATCGTGGTGCGATGATCAGCGATCCGGAGTGGCTCACCCTCAGCCGCGGCCTGCATCGCGAACGTCATGACGAGAACGGATACCTCGTCGGTCATTCGACCGACGAGGTGCCGCAGCGAGGCATCTGGCGACACTACGCCAGTCTGATGGCGGCGTGAGGCTCTTGATGGACCAGCAGGTGATCTTGACGGCTGCAAAGCCGAGCGGAAGTGGGACGACTAACTTGCTCGAGCGGGTCGAGCAATTCCTGTTCATGGAAGCGCGACTGCAGGATACCCATGCCTATGACGAGTGGGAAGCGCTGTGGACGGATGATGCGATCTACTGGGTGCCGGCGAACGGCGCGACTAATCCCGACACGCAGATGTCGATCATCTACGACAATCGCTCGCGCATCCGCGTGCGGATCAACCAGCTCAAGACGGGCCGACACCATACGCAGACGCCGCGATCGGAACTCGCCCGCATCGTGTCCAATGTCGAGTTGATCAGGCAGGCCAGCAACGAGGTTGACGCCCGTGCCAATGTCCTTATTTTCGAGGATAGCCTGCGCGGCGAGACCTTGTGGGCGGCACGCAACGAATATCGCCTGCGTATGACCGAGGATGGCTTCAAGCTGGTCCGCAAGAAGGTCTCGCTGGTCAACAATCACAAGCCGATCTTCACGCTCTCTTTCCTCGTCTGAGGTTGATTGTCCATGACCAATCAAGTCGGCGCAGACCACGCGGAAGATTGGATGGCCGACGGGCCGGTCTTGCTGAACTATAGCAAGCATGTCGCGACCCTGACGCTCAACCGTCCCGAAGCTTCCAACGGCATGAACATCGCCCTGATGCGCGCACTGCATGAAGCGGTGATGCGCTGCCACGCCGATCCGCGGGTCCGGGTGGTTCATCTGCGCGGCAACGGGCCGAACTTCTGCGCCGGTGGCGACGTTCGCGAGTTTGCTTCCAAGGGCGAGCAGCTCGGTGACTTCCTGCGCGAGGTCACCGCCTACCTGCAGATGGCGGTCGGCGCCTTGATCCGCCTGAACAGCATCGTCGTCACCGAGGTGCATGGATATGCCGCCGGCGGCGGCGGGCTTGGTCTTGTGTGCGCCTCCGACATCGTGATCGCCGGCAAGTCCGCGAAATTCCTTTCCGGCGCCACGCGCGTCGGCATGGCGCCGGACGGCGGTGCCTCGGTCATCCTGCCGCGGCTGATCGGCTTCCGCCGCGCCGCCGATTTGGTGATCTCCAATCGGGTGCTCGCGGCCGAAGAAGCGTTGTCGGTCGGTCTGATCACGCGACTGTCACAGGATGACGAGCTCGCTGCCGAGGCGCGTACGCTGGCGTTGAGCTATGCGAAGGGCGCACCAAAGGCGATGGCCGCGGCCAAGCGACTGCTTTGGACTGGGCTTGGCATTGGCGTCGAATCCTGCCTGCCGGAAGAGGCACGAACGGTCGCGGAACTGTCGGCGACTGCGGACGCGCGCGAAGGGCTTGCCGCCGTGCTGGACAAGCGCGCGCCGGTCTTCACCGGGCGCTGAGCATGGCGAGCGCAAGCCGCGCGTTGATAACCGGAGGCGCCAAAGGCATCGGCGCCGCGGTTTGCCGCCAGCTTGCGCGCGATGGCATGATCGTCGCCTTCTGCGACCGCGACGCCCCCAGCGGCAGGATTTTGGCAGACGAGATCGGAGCCAATTTCGCACCTATCGATGTTACCGACGATCAGGCGGTGGCTTCCTGGCTCGAGGCGGCGGGTCCCTTCGACGTGCTTGTGAACAATGCCGGCGTTGATCAGCATGCCTTCTTCACTGATACCAATCGCGCAGACTGGCGCCGGCTACTGGCCGTTAATCTCGAGGCCACCTTCTCCTTCACGCATGGCGTGTTGCCGCACATGCAGAAGCGCGGCTATGGCCGCATCGTCAACATAGCCTCCGAGGCCGGCCGGCTCGGTTCGAAAGGAGGGGC
Organism: Bradyrhizobium sp. BRP22; assembly: GCF_020194175.1. Classification (GTDB taxonomy): domain Bacteria; phylum Pseudomonadota; class Alphaproteobacteria; order Rhizobiales; family Xanthobacteraceae; genus Bradyrhizobium. The sequence goes on from NZ_JADYVX010000003.1 coordinate 328,242, forward strand.
GGTCTATGCGGCTGCGAAGGCTGGCGTGCTTGGCTTTACCAGGTCGATAGCGCGAGAGAACGCGCGATTCGGCGTTACCGCCAATGCCGTGCTGCCCGGCCCGATTTGCACGCCGATGGTCGAGAAGGCGATCGAGGAGTTTGGTGAGAAGGTGCGCATGGACCTCGAAAATCTCACGCTGCTCCGGCGTCTCGGCACGCCCGAAGAGGTCGCCGCCGTGGTCGGCTTTCTGGCGTCACCGGCCGCGTCCTTTGTCACCGGCGAGGCGATCGGTGTCTCGGGGGGTATGGGATGCGGCGCAGCTTGATCGGAATCCTTCCTGCACCTCGATCGTGCCCGGCACACGCTCCATGATGAACTTACCCAGCTCGATCAGTGATTCTCTACTTTCGGGGAGATCGCTGAACATCTGGAAATGGTGGAACATGCCTTTCCAGACCTGAACCCGCACATCGACGCCATGTCGCCGCGCGCGGCCCGCGAGAAGGAAAGAATCATCGAGCGTTATGTCGTCGTCCCCTGCGTGAATCAGGATGGGTGGCAACCTCGACAAGTCCGCTTCCACCGGCGAGGCGATGGATGCCGTGGCGATTTGATTGCGGCCAAGATAGGTGCGCGCCATTGCAGCGAGCTGTTCAGGTTTCGAGAAAATGTCCACTGCCGCGCGGCTGTCGTAGCTTGCACCGCGCATCGTAAGGTCGAGCCAAGGTGAAATCAGCGCGGCACAGGCCGGCAGCGCAAGTTGCTCATCGCGGGCGCGAAGCGCGACCTGAATTGCAAGCGCTGCGCCCGCCGAGTCGCCGGCAAGCGCAATGCGAGAGGCAGGGAGTGCCTGCTCGAGCAGCCAGCGATAGGCAGCAAACGCATCTTCAGTCGCCGCCGGGTATTTGTGCTCGGGCGCAAGCCTGTACTCGATCGCGAGGACGCGTGATCTGGCGGCATCGGCGAGGCGTCGCATCAAGCCGAGGTGAGAGCGGATCGATCCCACCTGGAAGCCGCCGCCGTGACAGAACAGGATGGTTCGCCCGTTCGCGCCGACTGGTGGTTCGATCCAGGCGGCACGCATAGTTCCAATGGAGAACGTGTCGAAATCACACGGTTCGTCACCGGCAAACAGCGCATCAAAACTCGCGCGAATTTCGGCAAGGGACGTGGCTCGCGCCCATGAGCCGGTCGCCGTGGCAATGCGCCGTTTGATGCTGGCGAGCTCGCCTTCGGTGTCGTGCACCAATCACCCCTAGTTGTGTCTCAATCCGTTGCAAAACGATCGCTCGACCAAGGCGGTGAGCGGGACATGGAGCGGATCAGAAGACCTTCGACTTGACGTAGCCGTCGAGAAAGAGACTTACCGCGCGATCGGCAAGTTCCGTCGGCAGTACGCGCCCGTCCGGCCGGAACCAGGTATAAGTCCAATTGATCATGCCGAAGAACAGCATGGAATCGATATGGGCGCTGGAGGTGTCCTTGGCACGGTCGGGGCGGATTTTCGCGAGAACATCGGCGACGATCTGGATGAGCTGGCGCTGCTTCTTGATCACGTCCTTGCGGACATTGGCCGGGAGAAATTCCAGGCAGGTCAACATCACCGCGTGCTTGTCGCGCGAGACGGCATAGATCTCCATAAAGAAACGGATCAGCCGGCGAAAACGCGCCACGTCGTCCTCGCGTGCGGCCAGGATGTCGCTGCATCCGGCGAGCAGCTTGTCGACGTGCTCGGTCAGCATGAAGACGAGGATCGCATCCTTGGACTCGAAATAATGGTAGAGCCGCGATTTCGAGCAGTTGCAGGCCGCGGCGATATCGCTGATGGAGGTGGCGGCATATCCGCGATGAGCGAACAGCGAGGCGGCCTGCTTGACGATGGATTCCTGTATGTTGTCGTAGTCCGGCGAGCGGGGTCTCGTCACAGCTGTCCTGTATGATCGTTCGAACGGTCGGACTATATAGACCCGCCCTCGACCCGTGGCAAATCGCATCGGTCACGCAGATGGCGCCCCCTCGCTCGCCTCCGCGCGATGCAGCACGCGCGTTGCCTTGGCCTCGTAGCGGGGCAGGGTGCCTTCCGAAAAGCATTCCACGACCGCATTGAAGCCGAGGCGGGCGCGGATTTCGCGGCGAACTTCCGCCACCACGTCCTCCCTGGGACGGTTCGCGCGCGCATCGGCTTCGATGGCGACGCACATCGAGCCGATGGTGGTCTTGTGCTTGTCGACGTAGATTTGCCAGGCCTCCTTCACAGTGCCCGGCGTCGCCGCGACAATATCCTCGATCTGCGAAGGGAAGACGATGACCCCCCTCACCTTGATCATGTCGTCGGTGCGGCCGATGATGCGTCCGATCTTGCGCATGCCGCGGCGCCCCGATCTGCAGTCGAAAGGATGCGCCGAGAGGCGGACGAGGTCGCGTGTCCGCCAGCGCACCACCGGCGAGGCCTCGCGGGCGAGCGTCGTGATCACGATCTCGCCGACTTCGCCCGGCGCGACGGGTTTCAGGGTTGCCGGATCGAGGATCTCGGTGATGATGGTATCTTCGTTGACGAGCTGCAGCTCGTCATCGGCATGGGTGAACGGAGTCGAGATCGCCAGCACCGGGCCGCCCGCTTCGGTCGTGCCATAAATGTTATGGCTGACAAAGCCGTCCGGCATCTCCGCCTCGAGCTGGTTGCGGAATTCGGTCGAAACCGACTGGCCGCCGAGAATGGCGAGCTTGATCGACCACTCCCTCCTCGGATTGATGCCGACCTGCCTGGCAATCGTGATCAGCGACATCAGCCAGAGCGGCGACATCGAGGCGACGTCGTAGCAGTGGTCGCGCAGCCATTTCACCACCAGCTCGCCGCGGCCGGGGCCGATCGGGAAGCTCGTGCAGTCAAGCGCGGCGAACCCGACGTCGAGCGCCGGCCCGCCGATCCATAGCCCATAGCCGTAGCCCTGATATGCGCGCTGGCCGCGCTGCACGCCCGCAGCCGACAGGATGCGAGCCATCTGGTAGGGCAGCAGCCGGCCGTAGTCGTTCTCGGTCATGCCGAACAGGACGGGTAATCCGGTGGTGCCTGATGTCGCCATGAAGCGCCGCACCGAAGGCATGGCGGCGGTGAGGAAAGGAAACGGATAGCGTCCGTGCAGCGCGCTCTTGTCGAGGAACGGCGCGTGCGCAAGTCCATCCTTGGCCGCGAGATCCGATGGCTTCATTCCGGCCGCGGCGAAATGCGTCATCCAGTCGGGCTGTCCCTCGAGCCGTGCAGCCAGCTCGGACAATCGTTTGCGTTGCAGGGCCTGGATCGCTGGGTAGTCGAGGCTCTCGATCTCAGAGTGAATCATGTCGGTTCCTCCCATGGTGACGCACGCATGGCCCGGGTCGGCCTTCGGAATGCGTCGCATCTTCATTTTTCTCTTTCTTAGTCCGAACGTTTGGTCTAAGTAAAGAGCCATGAGCGCCCGAAGAAGGCGGATCGGCTGATCACGAATTTGTCTGCGCCGGTCGTAAAAGCCGGCGGAGGGAAACCGTCGGCGGGAGGAGGATTCATGAAGAAACAGCTCATCACCTTGATGGCCGCGTTGGCGCTGGCTACCTCGGCACGTGCGGAAGTCCGAATCGGCGTAATCGTCTCGGCCACCGGGCCGGCGGCATCCGTCGGCGTCACTCAGCAGCGCACCGTGCCGGTCCTGCCGCAGAAGCTTGGCGGGCAGGACGTCCGCTACATCCTGCTCGATGATGCCTCCGACACGTCGGCCACGGTGACCGGTGCGCGCAAACTGATCACGGAGGAAAAGGTCGACGCCATCGTCGGTCCAAGCCTCACGCCCAATTCCCTGGCCTTGCTCGATTTCGTCGCCGAGAGCAAAACGCCCATGATCAGCCTTGCAGGCTCGGCGTTGATCATCGATCCGCCGGTCGACAAGCGCCGCTGGGTGTTCAAGACGCCGCAGAGCGATGCGCAGATGGCCTCAATCGTGCTCGAGCACATGACGCGCAAGAACATCAAGAGCGTCGGCCTGATCGGCTTCAGCGACGCCTATGGCGAAGGCTGGATCAAGGTGATGACGGGCCTGCTCGAAGGCGCCGGCATCAAGGTCGTGGCATCCGAGCGCTATCAGCGCACCGACACCAGTGTGCTCGGCCAGATCCTCAAGATCACCTCGCAAAATCCCGACGCCATCTTCATCGCGGCATCCGGCACGCCGGCGGCGCTGCCGCAGACCACCCTGGTCGAGCGCGGCTACAAGGGACTCGTCTATCAGACACACGGTGTCGCCAACAACGATTTCCTCCGCGTCGGTGGCAAGGCGCTGGAGGGCACTTTCGTGCCGGCCGGTCCGGTGCTGGTTGCCGAGCAGTTGCCTGACAGCCACCCGGCGAAGGCGGCCGGCCTCGATTTCATCAAGCGCTATGAAGCGATTCCGGGCGCAGGCGCGCGCTCGACCTTTGCGGCCTATCTCTGGGACGCGCAGCTCATCCTCAACAAGGCGATCGCCGTCGCCTCCGATATCGCCAAGCCCGGCACGGAGGAATTTCGCGTAGCGCTGCGCGACGCCATCGAGAACGTCAAGGACGTCGCCGGGCCAAACGGCGTCTACAGCATGTCGCCAAAGGACCATCTCGGGCTCGACGAGCGCTCGCGCGTGATGACGCGGATCGTGGGCGGCGAATGGCGCCTGGTGCAATGATGCCGCTTGCGGGACCGACGCGCCTCGCACACCTCCGAGAATCGGGTGAGGCGGCATGAATACTGATGTTGCGATGATCCTGCTGCAGGACGGACTGGTCAGCGGCGCGATCTATATTCTGCTGGCGACCGCGCTGGTGCTGGTGTTCTCGGTCACCCGCGTGATATTCGTGCCGCAAGGCGATCTGGTTGCGTTTACGGCGCTCACCTTATCCGCCTTCGAGGCCGGTGAGCGGCCCGGCACGATATGGATAGTGACCTTCGCCGCGGGGATCGCCGTGTCGCTTGAGATGGTCGAGGCCGCACGGTGGCGGGATCGCGCCCGCGCCCTGCAGTCCCTGTTGCGATTCGGGCTCGTGCCGGCCGTCGTCATCCTCGCCGCGCTGTTCCTGGTGCCGAAGACCGCGCCCCTGGTCTGGAAGATGGCGGTGAGCGCGGGTCTGATCACCTGCCTCGGGCCGCTGATCTACCGGATCGTGTTCCAACCGATGGCCGCGGCCTCGCCGCTCGTGCTGCTGATCGCCGCGATTGCGGCGCATCTCGGGTTGAACAGTATCGGGCTGCATGCTTTCGGTCCTGAGGGCGTGCGCACGGAAGGCTTTTCCGGTGCGCCACTCGCTCTGTTCGGGATGATCGTGACGCCGCAGGCGGCCGGCGTGCTCGCCAGCAGCGTCGTGGTCGTGGCCGCGCTCTATCTCTTCTTCCGCTTCCCGCTGCGCGGCCGCGCGCTGCTCGCGGCGGCCCATAACCGGCGGGGTGCGGAGATCGTCGGCATCAGCACGGTCGCGGCGGGCCGGACCGTGTTCGTGCTGGCCGGCCTTGCCGCCGCCATCTCCGGCCTTTTGATCGGGCCGACGACGACGCTGTACTATGACTCCGGCTTCATCCTCGGCCTGAAGGGCTTTGTCGGCGCGATCGTCGGCGGCATGGCGGTCTATCCGCTCGCCGCCGCTGGCGCGCTGCTGGTCGGCACGGTCGAATCCTTCGCCTCGTTCTGGGCGAGTGCCTACCGTGACGTCGTCGTCTTCCTTCTCATCATTCCCGTGCTGTTCTGGCGCTCGGTCTCGGTGCTTGCGCCAGAGGATGGCCTCGAATGACCCGTGCCTCGATCCGTTTCGCGCCCCTGATCGCGCTGGCGCTGGCCGCCCTATCGCCGCTGCTCTTGCCGACCTATCAGGTCGCGGTCATCACCTATGTGATGATCGCCGCCGTCGCCTGTCTTGGCCTCGTGCTGATGACCGGCATCGCCGGCATGGTTTCGTTCGGCCAAGCCGCCTTTGTCGGGCTCGGCGCCTATGTATCGGGCTATCTGTCCTCCCAGCTCGGATGGCCGGCCTGGATCGGGCTTGCCTGCGCGGTGGTCGCCGCGACCTTTGCCGCCGGATTGATCGGCGCCATCACTGTGCGCATGAGCGGGCACTATCTGGCGCTGGCGACGCTGTGCTTCGGCATCAGCTTCTATTTCCTGGTCGGCAATTCCGAGATGCTCGGCCGCTTCAACGGCCTGACCGGGATTGCACCCGTCAGTATTGCGGGCTTGGAGCTAAGCAGCGAGCGGCAGACCTATTATCTCGTGCTCGTGATGCTGGTGCTGGTGATCGCCTGGTGCCGGCAGCTCTTGTCGTCGCGGACCGGGCGTGTTCTGCGCTCGCTTCGGACAGGGCCCGTCATCGCCGAGACCTTCGGCGCCAATGCCCACCATTATCGCCTGATGGCGTTTGTTCTTGCGGCTGTCATCGGCGCCATCGCGGGCTGGCTCTACGCCCATGTGCAACGCTTCCTCAGCCCGACGCCGTTCGGGCTGACCGCCAGCATCGACTATCTTTTCATGACCGTGATCGGCGGCAGCGGCCAGTTGTGGGGCGCGCTGCTTGGCGCCGGCCTCGTGACGATCATCAAGCACGAGCTGCAGGGTCTCCTCAAATTCGTGTTCGGTCCCACCACGCGGCTTGAGCTGCTGGTGTTCGCGGCGATCATGATCGTCGTGCTGCAGAAGGCGCGCAAAGGGCTCTGGCCGTTTCTGGAGCAGAGATTCGCGCCGCATATTGCTCCCGTGGCGGACATCGAGCCGGCTATGCTACCGTGCCGCTGCGCCAAGCCCGAACATGGCTTGACCGTACTCTCGGCAAGCCACCTGCGGCGAAGCTTCGGCGGCCTCGTGGCCGTCGACGACATCAGTTTCGACGTCAAGAGCGGCGAGATCCTCGGCATCCTCGGCCCGAACGGCGCCGGCAAGTCCACGCTGTTCAACCTGATCAGCGGCGTGCTCTCGCGCAGCAAGGGAGAGCTCAGCTTTCTCGGCAGCCCGCTGTCGAAAGTGAGCGCGCGAGACATGTGCCGGCGCGGGCTGTCGCGAACCTTTCAGCATGCCGCGCTGGTGCAGGACATGACGGTTTTGGAGAACGTTGCCATCGGAGCCACGCATCTCGGCCGGCGCGGTCTCTTCGCCAGTTCGCTTCGGCTCGATCGCGCCGAGGAGCGGCAATTGCTTGGATGGTCGATGCATCTGCTCGATCGCGTCGGGCTCGCGGACAAAGCCTTCGAGCTCGCCGGCAATTTGTCGCTTGGCCATCAGCGCCTGGTGGAGATCGCCCGCGCGCTCGCGGCCGCTCCGGATCTGCTCCTGCTCGACGAGCCCGCTGCCGGGCTGCGGACGAACGAGAAGGCGGTCCTTTCGGATCTCCTGGTCGAGCTGCGCGCTGAAGGCCTCGCGATCGTGCTGGTCGAGCACGACATGGATTTCGTGTTCGGCCTGGCCAACCGCCTGATGGTGATGAATTTCGGCCGCCGCATCGCCTTCGGCCGCCCGGAGGAGGTGCGGGCCGACACCGGCGTGCAGGAAGCCTATCTCGGAGTGGCGGCATGACGGCACTTCTTCAGATCGAGCGCTTCTCGGTCCGCTACGGCCGGCTGCTTGCGGTGAAAGACGTCTCGCTCGAGGCACACGCCGGCGAGGTGACGACGGTGATCGGGCCTAACGGTGCCGGCAAGACCTCGCTGGTGAATGCGATCATGGGCCTCGTCCCCTTCGAAGGCAGCCTTGCCTTTCCGGCCTGGCCGGGGGCATCGCGTTCGATCGAGGCGCGGATCAGGGCGCGCATTTCACTGGTGCCGGAGACGCGCGACCTGTTCGGGCCGATGAGCGTGCTGGACAATCTCAGGCTCGGTGCCTTCGCGCTGCGCCGGGAGGCCGGGTTCGACATGGCATCGCGGCTTGCCGAGATCTTTGCGCTGTTTCCGCGCCTTGCCGAGCGGCGCGACCAACGGGCCGACACCTTGAGCGGCGGCGAGCGGCAGATGCTGGCGCTCGGCCGCGCGCTGATGCTGCGTCCCTCGTTCCTGATGCTCGACGAGCCGAGCCTCGGTCTTGCGCCGATGATCGTCGCGGAGATGTTCCGCATCATCCAGCGTCTGAAGGACGATGGTGTCTCTATTCTCCTGATCGAGCAGAACGCGCGCGCCGCGCTGCGCATCTCCGATCGCGCCTATGTGCTGGAGAATGGCGCCGTTCATCTCGCCGGCAAGGCCGGCGAGATCGCGGCTGACCCTCGCGTCATCGATGCCTATCTCGGCGGATCGATGGCGCTTGCCGATAGTGGCAGGCAACGCGTGTCGGGGAGGCGATGATGAAGCGCAATACCATGCAGGCCATCGCCTGCCTCGGCGGCCGCTTCGGCGATCAGCTCTCGACCGCCGAGGCGGTCCGCCGCCATCATGCGACCGGCGTCACGGCGCACCGCACTGAGCTTCCTGACGCGGTGTTGTTTGCGCGCGCGACAGCGGATGTCGTCGACGCCGTGCGGATCTGCCATGAGCATCGCTGCGCGATCGTGCCGTTCGGCACCGGTACCTCGACCGAGGGACAGATCAGCGCGGAGCAAGGCGGTCTCACCATCGACCTCTCCGGCATGAACCGGATCCTGCGCGTCTCGCGCGACGATCTCGACTGCACGGTGGAGGCAGGCGTGACGCGCAAGACCCTCAACGCATCGCTGCGCGACACCGGCCTGTTCTTCCCGGTCGACCCCGGAGCCGATGCGTCGATCGGCGGCATGGCGTCGACGCGGGCGTCCGGGACCAATGCCGTGCGCTACGGAACGATGCGGGACGTCGTGATGTCGCTTGCGGTGGTGCTCGCCGATGGCCAGGTGATCGAGACGGGAACGCGAGCACGGAAATCCTCCGCCGGCTACGACCTGACTCGCCTCTTCGTCGGCGCCGAGGGCACGCTCGGCATCATCATGGAGGTGACGCTGCGGCTTTCGCCAGTTCCCCAGCGAATCGCCGCAGCGGTCTGCGCGTTCCCGACCGTGCGCGCCGCGGTATCGGCCGTGGTGGCGGCGTTGCAGAGCGCGCTTCCGCTGGCGCGTGCCGAGCTGCTGGATGCGCTGCAGGTCGAGGCCTGCAACCGCTACTCCAAGCTCGATCTGGCGGTCTGCCCGACCCTGTTCCTTGAATTCCACGGCACCGATCGCGCGGTCGACGAGCAGGTCGAGCTGATGGCCGAGATCGCGAAGGATCACGGGGGCGGTGACTTCCGCTGGGCCACCGCGACTGAGGAGCGCAACCGGCTCTGGCAGGCGCGTCATGATATCTGGTGGGCGGCGCTGGCGCTGCGTCCGGGCTCGCAGGGAGTCCCGACTGATATTTGTGTGCCGATTTCGGCGCTGCCGGACGTCGTTGCCAGGACGCAGGAGGATGTCGCCGAGCTTGGCCTAATCGCGCCGATGTGCGGCCATGTCGGCGACGGCAATTTCCACCTTTGTATCCTGGTCGAGCCGAATAATCGCGACGAGCAGGCGCGCGTTGCGGAGCTGAACGGGCGCATGGTCGCGCGCGCCCATGCGGTCGGCGGCACCTGCACCGGCGAGCACGGCATCGGCACCGGCAAGATCGGCTATCTTGCGGCCGAGCGTGGTGAGGCGATGATGGCGCTTGCCGCGGTGAAGCGCGCGCTCGATCCGCGTAATACCATGAATCCCGGCAAGATCCTGGATACCGCGACGTACCGCCCCTACCAGTAAACGGCGTGATGCGCGGGAGAAGCCCCGCGCCAACAATGAACCGAGCAGCTTGTCATGACTCTTCTCGAATCCGGCCAGGCCACCGTAGATCTCGACTATCGACTTGAAGATGCCGTCACGCGGCCCGAGGGCCGCGTCTTTGCATCGGGCACGCAGGCGCTGGTGCGGATGATGATCATGCAGCGGCTCGCCGATCGCCGCGACAATATCCACTCGGCAGGCTTCATCAGCGGCTATCGCGGCTCGCCGCTCGCCGGCGTCGATACGGAATTGTGGCGGGCCAAGGCTGCACTCGCGCAGCACGAGATCAAGTTTCTCCCGGCGGTGAACGAGGATCTCGCCGCGACCGCGGTCGCCGGCACGCAGCGCGTCGGCGGCGACCCCCAGCGCACGGTCGATGGCGTGTTTGCGCTCTGGTACGGCAAGGGGCCCGGCGTCGATCGCGCCGGCGATGCCATCCGGCACGGCCATGCGGCAGGCGCCTCGGACAAGGGCGGCATGCTGCTCGTGGTCGGTGACGATCACGCCGCGACATCGTCGAGCATTCCGAACGCCAGCGACAACTCGCTGATGGGTTGGAGCATGCCGATCATCCATCCTGCCAGCGTGGACGAATATGTGCCGTTCGGCCTGTGGGGCTGGGCCGCCTCGCGCTGCTCCGGCGCCTGGGTCGCGTTCAAGGCGATCTCGGAGACGGTCGAGAGCAGCCGCAGCTTCACGGCAGGGGCCTTGCCGCGCTTTGCCATGCCGGCGCGCGAGGGCCTGGCGCCCGGAGACCTGGGCTACGACACGCGCGACTTCCTCACGCCGGCGATCGAGCTTCGCATGATGCGCCGGCTCGAGGCGATCTCGGCCTTTGCACGCGCCAACCCGCTGGACCGGCTTCTGATTGGCGCGCCGCGCGCCGACATCGGCATTGTCGCCGTCGGCAAGACCGCGCTCGATCTGATGGAAGTCTTGTCGCGCGCCGGCCTGTTGCCGCAGCACCTGGCAGAGCAGCGCGTGCGCATCTGGAAGCCCGGGTTGGTCTTTCCGCTCGATCGCGAGGGCTTTAAGGCCTTCTCAGCCGGACTGAAGCACATCCTCGTCGTCGAGGAGAAGACCAGCCTCGTCGAAGGTCAGATCAAGGAGATTCTGTTCAATCGCCCGGCGGATCTCAGGCCAAGCGTCGCCGGCCGCCACGATCTCGCTGGCGCGCCGCTGATTTCCGCGCTCGGCCAGCATCGGCCGTCATCGCTGCTGACGCCGCTGTCGAAATGGCTGGCGGCGGTTCGTCCCGACCTTGTGCTGGCGGATGCCGTGTCCTTGTTCGAAAAGCCGCCGGTGCTCAGCAACGCGGCCGACGGCATGCGCCGCCTGCCTTATTTCTGTTCGGGATGCCCGCACAATTCCTCGACCAGAGTGCCCGCAGGCAGCGTCGCGCTGGCCGGCGTCGGCTGCCATTACATGGCAAGCTGGATGGACCGGCAAACCTCCGGCCTCACTCAGATGGGCGCCGAGGGCGTCGACTGGGTCGGACAGTCCGGATTCACGGCGACGCCGCACGTGTTCCAGAACATGGGCGAGGGGACCTATTTTCATTCCGGCTATCTTGCGATCCGGCAATCGATCGCGGCCGGCAACAACGTCACCTACAAAATTCTCTTCAACGACGCGGTGGCGATGACCGGCGGGCAACCGGTCGACGGCCAACTCTCCGTGCCGCAGATCGTGCGCCAGATGCTGAGCGAGGGCGCGAAGAAGGTAGTGCTCGCGACCGATGACGTCGGCCGCTACGCGAACGTCGCGCTGGAGCCGGGGGTCACCGTGCATGATCGCCACGAGCTCGACGCGATCCAGCGCGAGCTGCGCACCATCAAGGGCGTTACGGTCCTGATCTACGACCAGACCTGTGCGGCGGAGAAGCGCCGCCGCCGCAAGAAAGGCACCTATCCCGATCCCGACAAGCGCATGTTCATCAACAGCGCTGTCTGCGAAGGTTGCGGCGATTGCGGCCAAGCGTCCAACTGCCTGTCCATCGTCCCGCTCCAAACCGAGCTTGGCCTGAAGCGGGCGATCGACCAGACCTCCTGCAATAAGGATTTCTCCTGCGTCGACGGCTTTTGCCCGAGCTTTGTCTCCGTGAGCGGCGGCAAGCTGCGCAAGCCGCGAACTTCCGGCACGGATTGGATCGCACGCGCCGATGCGCTCGCGAAGCCGAAGCCCGCAATTCCTTCGGATCGTCCACACAACCTGCTCATCGCGGGCGTCGGCGGCAGCGGCATCATCACGGTCGGCGCGATCGTCGCGATGGCGGCGCATCTGGATCATCTCGCGGTCGCCGAGCTCGACTTCACGGCGCTGGCCCAGAAAGGCGGCTCGGTGATGTGCCATCTGCGGCTCGGTCGTGCCGGCACGGAGATCAACCAGCCCCGTATCGATTGGGGCGAGGCGGATGCGGTGATCATGGGCGACCTCATCGTCGGATGCCTGCCGGACAGCCTCGGCACCCTTCGCCATGGTAAGACGCGGGTGCTTGCCAATACGCATATCGGCTCGACCGCGGAATTCACCCGCAACCCGGATTTCGAGTCCCGCGCGGATGAGCTGTTGCAGAAGGTGCGCCACGCCGCCACCAGGGAGATGCTGACCAGCTTCGATGCGCATGCGCGCGTGCAGGAAGAGTTCGGCGACACCACCGGCGTCAACATGTTCCTGATCGGGCATGCCTGGCAGCAGGGATTGATCCCGGTCAGCGAGGCGGCGCTCTCGCAGGCGATTGCGCTCAATGGCGTCGCGATCGAGGCCAACAGGCGTGCGTTCGCTTTCGGCCGCGTCGTCGCCACCGGCGGAGTGCAGGCGGCTCCGGCCGTGGTCGTGGCGGCGCAGGGGGAGGATTGGCGGGCGCTGCTGGAGCGGCGCGCGGGCCAACTAGCCGATTACCAGAACGCGGCCTATGCAGCGCCGTACCGCGCCTTTGTCGAGCGATGCGCCGCGGCCGAGCAGCGGCTCGGCCTCGGCGCCGATTTGCCGTTCACGCGCGCGGTCGCGAACAATCTCTTCAAGCTGATGGCCTACAAGGACGAGTACGAGGTCGCCCGGCTTTACCGGTCGCCGGAATTTGCGGCCGCGCTGAAGCACCAGTTCGAGGGCGATGTCACCCTGCGCTTTCACCTTGCTCCGCCCTTCATCGCGAAGCCCGGTCCAAACGGCGCCGCGCCGCGCAAGCTCGCTTTCGGCCCGTGGATGATGCATCTGTTTGCGCTGCTCGCACGGCTGAAGTTCCTGCGCGGCACGCCGTTCGATCTCTTTGGCTACACCGAGGAGCGCAAGACCGAACGCCGCCTGATCGGTGACTATCGGGGGATGGTCGAACGGCTGCTGGCCGGCTTGTCACCGGCCACCCACGACACGGCGGTGCGGCTGGCGGCGCTTCCCGAAAGGATCAGAGGGTTTGGCCACGTCAAAGCCAGGAGCCTTGCCGCCGTCGAGCGGGAGCAGAAGCATCTGCTCGGACAGTTCGATGCGATCCGTGCACCACTCTCACGGCAGAGCAAGGGAGCGGCGTAGCAAGGTCATGCTGACGGTCGTACGATGTCTCTACAGGCCTGGCGGCGCGCAGGAGCGGCTGCATATCCGCGACGTCCATGTCGAATACATGATCGCCAACCGTCATTTTCTGGAGCAGGGCGGCGCGCTGGTCTCGCCGGACGGCGCGGTCGAAGGCATGTTCCTGATCCTGCGGCATGACAGCCGCGCCGACGTCGAGGCCTTCCTCGCCGGCGAACCCTATACGCGCGCAGGCCTGTTCGCGACCACCACGATCGAATGTTTCGATCGCTTCGTGCCGCATGCGGATCCACATTTCCTCGAGAAGCTGCTGGTGGCCGCGCGGGAATGGATCGCCGTCAATCGGCGGAAGGCCGGAGCGAAGACATGATGCCGCCGAACGCGCCTAACCGCGAATTGACAGCTCGATTCCGCCTGCTCTAATCCCTCATCGCAACGAAAAGCGCACGTATCTGGTGCTGTTTCTGGTGCGGTGATTCCGATCAGAAGAAACGGGGTCTGATAAGTTGCTGATTCCATTGGTGGGCCCGGCAGAAGTCCCACCTTCGTGGAAAATCAAACACTTAAATTCGTCTAGTCGGCGCAACGGACCACAGAAGAACCAAAGGTTTTTAACGGAGTGTCTAGGCAATTTGGGGTTTTCGGGCCCAGTTTAGACCTCGCGATCTGGTGCCGCGCCGCCCTTGCCGGCGCTTTTCAGAAGCGGTGTCGCCCGCCGGCCCGACGGGGCTGGCCCAAGGGGGTGGATACTAAGCTAAGTCCATGATATACGGAACCTTAACTATCTGAAATTCCACTTGAATTGGAACCGTTCCGCAATTACCTTGTTGGTTTCAGAGCGCTGCTGCGCAAGGATCGGTTGCATGAAAGCGATCAAGGACATTTCGCTGAAGGAACTGGACGACATGTTCCGTGCCGCGACCCTGGCCGCGAAGGAACAGGCGGATGCCCATGGCTTGCCCGTTGTCGGTCTGGACAAAAACGGCAAGCTGGTAAGCTCGCAACCTGAGCCGAACACTCACCGCAAGGCCGCTTATTAAGCAGGGCGCACGCAATTGTCCGAGCCGTCGCGCCCCTTTTGCCTGTGCTTGGCAGGACCAAACGGCAGCGGCAAATCCACCCTCACCGCAAAAATTCGAACGCTGCATACTCTCGACAACTGGATCGATCCAGACGTTGTCGCGCGTCAGTTGGGTGATGAGGCTACCGCATTTGCTGCGGCTCGAAATCAACGTGTCGATTTTGCTCAGCAGCTTTCGGATTTTGGGTTTGAGACGGTTTTTTCTCATTCTTCCAACGCCGACTTCTTGGACGCGCTGAAGACGCTTGGATATGAGGTGCATCTTTATTTTGTGTGCACCGATGATCCCCAAATCAACGTCAGCCGCGTGAGTAACAGGGTTAGCCTCGGCGGGCATGATGTTCCCACACCCAAGATAACGGAGCGCTACTGGCGGTCGTTAGATAATCTGGGTCACTCGATTGGCAAATTTGACCGTGTTGTTCTGTTCGACAACTCCTCCGTGGAGGGTCAGGGGCGCGTGGTGGGCCAAGTCACCAACGCGCCGAGGTCTCGGATCGCCCTCTACCCAAGGCCGCATCTGCCGGTATGGATCGTCAGAATGCTGAGCAAGACATACCTCCAGCGCATGAACCCGGCTGGACCAGAGCCGATGCTGTACGAAAACCCGTGGTATCACGATGACCCGGCACGCCGAAAACAGCTGCTCGATCAATTTCGGATGTAGGTCGGCGCTGCCATGACGCTCGCGCTCGCTTCTACGGCGCGATCATTGGGCGGACCGACCGAGGCGGAAAAGGCAGATGAAAAACTGCAGCTGGTCCGGGTGATCCCCCCAATTTTGTCGCCGGGTTCGAGACCGATGGGACGGTGCGGCGGGCGGCCCCGATCCTGAAAGCGCGGCCCGCTCTGCCGCCGCTGGTGCGCTTATCCGAACTTCTATGCCGATGTCGGCGAGCGTCCCTCATGGCGGCATCTTTTGATCCGCGACGATCCGACCGGTGAATTCGGCCCGGGCAACGCCCGATGGCAGGTTGCGAGATGGTTTTCGGCGGCGACCACCGATCGCGAAGACAAGTTGACGCGCGTTAGCTTCAATCTACGAAAAAGAGCCTTCGCGTTAACCCTCAACCTACGGCGGTGTGGTAGTGCTTCCTGGGGGAGCTGCCGCAATGGCCAAGAAGGAAATGAAATTCGATGCCGACGATGGCCTGATTGTCGGTGAGGTAGGTCCGTGGGCGACGGAGAAGCACGAGCGTCTCCGCAAATACATCCAGGCAGCGGGACCAACCCGAGCGAAATATGTGCCTCCAAGAGGTTGGGCGACCGCGAGTTACATAGAACTGTATTCCGGTGCTGGTCGCTCGCTCATAGCGGGTACAAATCGCATCATCGATGGCAGCGCGTTGGTGGCCTTTAGGGCGGGCGCGTCCAGCGCCATGCCCTTTACTGACCTCCATCTATCAGACTTGGAGCGCGTCAACAGTGATGCAGCCGCGCAGCGAGTTAAGGCGCTGGGCGGTGCAGCGCAGAGCTATCACGGTCCTGCCGACCGAGCCGTCGATAACGTGCTTCGTTCTCTCAATCCGAATGGCTTGCACCTCGCGTTCCTCGATCCCTTTTCGCTTGGTCAGCTACCGTTTTCCATAATCGAGAAGATGCTCAAATTTCGACGCATGGACATGATCATTCACGTGAGCCTGCAGGATTTGCAGCGCAACCTTGACGAATATTCGCGCGTCGGAGGAACGCTCGACATTTTTGCGCCGGGATGGCGGGATGCTGTGGACGTGAGGCAATCAATGTCTGCCCTTCGGGCGGCGCTCATCGAATACTGGCTTAAGTCTATTCGTTCGCTGGGGACGCATCCCGCGACGGGCATACCGCTGATCGTCGGCTCGAAGAACCAACGCCTCTATTGGCTGGTGTTCCTGAGTTCAAATCCGCTCGGACAGAAGCTGTGGAATGACGTACAAAACTTGAACCGACAAGGGTCGCTTTTTTGAGGGAATGTGATGGCTGACACCTCGATCGAATGGACCGATGCGACGTGGAACCCGGTCGCAGGCTGCACGGTGATCTCTCCCGGATGCACGAATTGCTATGCGATGCGGATGGCGGCCCGGCTCGATGCGATGGGCATGAAGAAATATCGCGGGCTAACCCGCAAGAGCGGCAAGCGCGCGGTTTGGACCGGTAAGGTCAGGCTTGACCACGCAGCGCTCAGCATCCCGGCAAGCTGGAGGAAGCCCCGCCGAATTTTTGTGAACTCGATGTCGGACCTATTCCACGACGCCGTCCCGGCAACATTCGTGGCCGCTATCTGGGGCACGATGCAGGCAACGCCGCAGCACACCTATCAAATTCTGACAAAGCGGCCGGATCGGATGGCGGCCATCGCCGCGTCGTTACCGGTGCTGCCGAATGTTTGGCTTGGCACGAGCGTCGAGAGCGCCGACTATCTCGGGCGCATTGATGAGCTTCGCAAGGTCCGTGCTGCCGTCAGATTTGTCTCGTTCGAACCGTTGCTCGGGTCGGTGGCTGGTGCCGATCTGACAGGCGTCCAGTGGGCAATCGTAGGCGGCGAGAGCGGCCCGCGTGCGCGTCCAATGGCCGAGCAGTGGGTCGCGGAGATTGAGGCCGCTTGTCGCACGGCAAAGACAGCGTTTTTCTTTAAGCAGTGGGGCGGCGTTCGCAAAAAAAGCACCGGCAGGCACTATCGCGGCCGCACGTTCGACGAGATGCCGCGCTCCAACGGTAGACGGGACAAAGCACTCCCCATGATCGGTGGGAGGCAAGCGCAGTGAACTGGGGACGCGGCTTGTTTCGCTTGTGGGTGATCCTTAGCGCCCTTTGGATTGCGGCTCTGTCGGCGATCTTCATTACAGAGGCGCACTTGCTCGAAGCAAAGAAGACCTTTGAAGTTGAGGGGCCAGCTAAGGAGAAATACGAGATACTAGCGCCGCCAGATGCCACCGAGGCCGAGGTAGTCGCCTTCGCGCAGAAAAACCCTCGCACCGACTGCTCTCCGGGCAAAAGCGGGCCATGGTGTAGTTATCCAGCCAAGCTAGAGATGCCGCGCAAGCCAATCGATCTTCTTGCGATTTATCTCGCGTTTGGCGTTCCAGCAGGTGTGCTCTTGGTCGGTAGCGGCTTCTATTGGGCACTGTCAGGTTTCCGCCGAACGACGTAAGGCATTGCGCTCATGCTGCCGCCGCACGATCCTCTTTGTCGGCCCCGCACATCACGATCTTGAGCGCATCATCCGGCAGTGGCCTCTGCAGCCCCTTGGCTTCATCCCACGGTGCGCGCATCCAGACATCGCGCTCTTCATCGGTCATCAGGATCACCGGCATCGCCTTCGGATGGATCGGCGCGACGATGGCGTTCGGTGCCGTGGTGAGGAAGCCATAGACCTGATGCGGCCCCGGCACCGGCTTGGACTTCGTGCCGCGATCACCGTTGAACGTCGTCCAGATGCCAGCGAAGGCGAACAGCGGCCGGTCATCGCTGATAGCGAACCAGACCACGTCCTTTTTCTTGGTCTCGGGGTTTGGCACAGGCGCGTACTCAGCGAAGCTGTTCGCCGGGACCAAGCACCGGTTCTCCGGCTTGAGCCAGCCGCGCCAGTGCGGCGACGAGGTGTTGCGGATGTTCGTAACTGGCGGACCGCCTGTGCGCGGCGGCGGAGGCATGCCCCACCGCATGGTGACCATCTCGGTACCCGAGTCCGTGTTGCGGATCACCGGAGCCGGATAGTCCGGAAACACCCCGGGCATTGGCGCGAGGTTGCCGACGTAGCGGTTGATCACGCGAAACAGCGCGATGATCGCCGCCTGATTGGTGGTGATGGAATACAGATTGCACATGTTACCGGATGATCCCACCCTTGGCCTGGATGGCATAGATGTGCGCGCGATGTGGCAAGCTTTCCTCCGGGTTGTGGCTGTCGAACACGACGCCGCAGGGACAGCGCATCATCGAGCTGGGGATTTCGGAGGGCAGCTTCTCGCCGCGCTCATGTATCTTGCGGATTTCGGCGCGGCTCGCCACGGCATCGCGCCATTCGTCGAACGCGGCTTCGGTCAGGGTGGGCAGCATCCGCCGCCACGCCGTCTCGAAATCGGCGCGCGCATCTTCGAAGCTGGCCGCTATCCCGTGCTGCTGCTGTCCCGGCTCCATGCCGGGATAGAAGCCACAGTTCCAGCCCCACTGTGGCGCGCTGCTGGGCACACCGGCACGCACGCCGATCGTGCCGACGTGGACGTCGCCGTAGTAAACGTGCCAAGTTTCATGGTGGACGTCCTTCTGACGTCGGCGGTTCAGTTCCATTGCCGCATGATCCCGCAGCGCGGCGACTGGGTCAACCAAGGGGGAAGCAAATGGGTCAATCTGACGACGGCACGGCCCTCGGTCTCGCCTTGAAGGTGGTTGAGGACTGGAAGGTGGCGAACAATCTCGGCTACCTCGCGCCGCGCCTGTCGCGCGATCTGGCCAAGCGGATCGAGCGCGCCTTGCTGGAGGAGCGCAGCGAGGCCGGTCAGCCATGAACCGGGACGCGATCCAGACCGAGCTGCTTGAAATCGAGGCCATCCTCGCCGACGACGGGCTGACCGATGAGGATCGCGCCGCGCTCCATGGCGCGCAGCAGACCTTGCGCAACGTGCTAGATCCCGAGACGTGGCACCCGGCCAGCCAGACCTTCTATCGGCTCGGCGCGCGGCCCATCAAGGCTGTCAGCACGTCAGTGAACTGAGAAAACCGCAAGCACCATCAGGATCGTCGAGGCGATGCCCGCCACGATGACGAGCGCGGTAAACAGACGGTCCTGCATGACCTCGCACTCCCAAAATTAGCCGCCCCGGCGCGATCATTGGGCAGATCGGCCGGGGCGTGCTCCCTCTCATCCGACCGGGGTAGAAGGGGGCTGGGGTAATCAGCGAGAGGTCGCGCCATCAGAAAAGCACAACTTTGGCGCGGATGTCAGTGCAGTTTGTGCCTGCAAGCAGCTCAAACTTCTGAGGCCCTCGGTTACATAGTGAACTGACGCACGGCATCGGATGTGCCTGCCTCAGAGAGCGATCCTCTCGCGCTGATCACCGGGGCCTCCAAGGTCGTTAGCCGAGAGGAAGCGCCGCCCCGGCGCAGGCCGCTCACTGCTCCGCGCCGGGGCGGTCGAACCTCGGTCTATGTACCTAGCTGTCCTCGGTTGACGAGGCATGGTTAGAGGGCTTAGCGGGCGCGATCTGTAAACCTGCGTCAGCCAACGCCTCGACAATGCACTTCGCAATCGATTTAGCTTCCTCGATATCAATCTGCTGATCCGGACGTTCCTTGCGGCATTCGCAAATCGCCGTGGCGATTATCGAATGCATTTGATGCTCATCAATCATAGGGCCTCCCGAGATAGAACGGCGCGTTGGTCAAAGAGCACATCATGGTCACACGTCGAACGCGCCGGGTTAGTGTTTGACCGGTGGGGTCTCGTCAAGGACCCCGCTGACATCAGGCTCATCAATCCCGTCGCCGCGGTTGCACTCGCATGGCATGCCGGCCCCGCACTGACATCCCCAGACGTCCTCTGACCAGGGACGGTCGGGGTGATTTTCGCACACCCATCCCAACCCGTGGCACACCGGGCAGTTAGGTTTGGTCACCGGAACGGTCCTTTGACCTAGAGGAGCGACAGCTGGACATCGACGCGGTGGCCGTGCCGCGCCAGAAACTCCTCCAGCGTCGGCGGGACCTCACCGCGCTCGGCGCAGCGCTGGCGCAGCTCGGCGGCGATCTCCTCGGAGGCGTCTTGCGACCAGCCTTCGCTGGTGTTGAAGCTGACGATGCGGATCGGGTTGCGGTACTGCCCCTCCATTAGGTGACGGAGCAGGGTGTCCCGGTCGGTGTCTTCCTCGTCGGTCTCGGGCCACGCCCGGCCAAGCCGTTGGCCATAATCGTCAAGCACCAGATAAATGTCCCGGTCGGCTCCGGGTGCGATCGACGGCGAGGAACGCATCACTAGAACTCCGCGAAGGCTGAACCGTCATCCAAGCGACGGGGTGGGCGGCCGTCAAGGACTCGCATTTAGCCCATGAATTAATATATTTGCCGCCATGCGCAGGCGTTCGGATTTCGCCCTGCCGGTGAGGGCCGACAAGGTGCCGGCTGGGCCAGACTGGTTCCACGAAATTAAATACGACGGCTATCGGTTGCAGGTCATCCGAGAGCACGACCGCGTGCGCCTGATTACCAAGGGCGGGTACGACTGGACCAAGCGCTACCCCTGGATTGTCGAGGTCGCGCGCAAAATCCGGCAGAGCCATTTCGTGATCGATGGCGAGGCTGTGCTGCTCGGGGTGGACGGCATCTCCGACTTCAACGGCCTGCATTCCGGCAAGCACAACGCCGAGGTGCAGCTCTATGCCTTCGACATGCTGGCCGGCGATGGCGACGACATGCGCAAGCTGCCGCTGTCGATGCGCAAGACCAATCTGGCCCGGCTGCTGCGGGGCCGCGCCGAGGGCATCTTCGTGGCTCCGTTCGAACAGGGTGAGATCGGGCCCGACCTGTTTGAAGCCGCCTGCCGGATGGGACTGGAGGGACTGGTGTCCAAGCGTCGCGAGCGCCGCTACGAGGGTGGCCCCTGCAAACACTGGATTAAGGTCAAGAACCGCAAGCATCCGGCCTACAGCCGCGTGCAGGACCAGTTCTGATGCGTATCCCGGCTGGGCGCATAGTGTTTGAACTCGGCGAGCCGAAGAAATTGACCGAGCACGGACAGCGACTCAGTGCGCGTAAACTCTACGCCAAAGGTCAGAGTTTCGTCGCAGCCGCGATCCTGCTGCGGCAGCGCGGGGGCGTCGAAGACGTCGTGCTCCATTGTCTCTGTCAGGGCACCGAAATCATGCTGAAAGCTCTGCTGTTGCTCTTGGACTACAAGACGTACAAGCCGCGCATGACAAAATACGGTCACGACCTCGAACAGGTCGTCGCAGCTGCCGTAAAGGCGTTCGGCGTTCGTCCGTTGCGCCCGGCGGTTGCGCAAGAGCTGAAGGTTCTGAGTGCATTCTACCGCAAACATCTGCTGCGGTACGACGCCCTCCATGACCTTTTGCCTGCAGGATCGCTTCCGAGCGATCGGGCGCTGCTGCTGAAAGTGGGAGCGGTAATGCGGCTTGCGCATCGCAAGCTCAGCGCTGGCGACGACCCTCCAATCGAGGGATCTGCTCCTTCATCAGCGTAACAGGTCGTTCGCGCATCGCGATGTGGGTATTCTGCCACATGGCAAAGTCCCGCCCGTTAATGCCTGCAAAACGTGGGGAACGGCTGTCCCGCCACCTTGCGGTCCCCCTGGTCTGGCCCCATGCTGCCGGTCGTGATTTGCCTGTTTCGGGCAGTCGCGCATGGAAAAGCCGAGCACACTTTGCACGGCGGGCTCGGCTTTCCGTGGTCACCGGAGGCGCTTTCGCGTCTCCATCATCCCACCTTGGAGAGCCTAGCTTGACCAAACCTGTCGTTCAAGACAATCACCCCCGAAAGACCAAGTTCACGGACGAAGAAGCTGTTGATGTTTGGCTGCGCCGCTGGAGCGGACAGTTCCAGCACGAAATCGCGGCGGCCTATGTGATCAACGTGCGGGCCGTGAACCACGTGCTCAAGGAAGTGACGCACGTCGGCAGCAAGGAAGAAGCCGCACGGCGTTTAGAGCGTTCCGCCTGACATTGTGAGGGCGGCGGCGGGCGACTTCGGTCGCTCGCTTCTGCATCGGCGGCGCGGTGACGTCCTCACCGTGATTTCGTTACAGTGCCGCAAATGGCGATCGACGCAAGGTCCTTAACGGCGGCTCGCCGAACAGCCGGCTGTACTCGTTGGCGAACCGACCATGAAGAAAGCCGTGCTCCCTCGCCACACTCTGGACCGTCGCGCCGGGTCCGGCCGTCAGCAGCGCGTCGTGTACATCGCCCAGCCGCTTGTATCGCAGGAATTGCTTGGGCGGCATGTTAAGCACCTCCGCGAAGGCGCGATGTAGGGTGCGTCTTGGTACGCCAAACTCGGCGCTCAGCTCCGAGATGTGGACCGGCCGCGTGCCGGCATCGATGAGAAAGCGATCGACCTTGTGCACTAGCTCGACCGCGGACGGCAGCCACGGTCCCCGATACCCGACGCCCCTGATCATCGGCGCGGTCATCAGCTCCAGAATGCAGCGCTTGTAGTAGTCGACGGCCTCGGCCGACATCGTTGCGCCATGATCAACGATGGTCTTGAACAGCGTCGCGAACGCTCTGACGGTGGCGGCATCCCTGGCTGGATCTTCGAGCTGCGCTGTCACCGGCTGCCGCCACATCGCGTCATCTCGCGCCCCGGGTTCGTGGCCGAGGAACCCAAACAGCTCATCCGGCTCGATCAGCACCCCGGCATACGAGTTGGCACCGGAATAGATCGAATACTGCTCAGTGCCGGGCGCGAGGGCCAGAATTTGTCCCGGCTGCACGTCGAGATGGTGCCGGGCCGGGGCGGCGAGGGCGATGCCGAGCAGCCAGCGATGCGGGCTCACGACGCCACGCGAGCGGAGGCCGCGCGAGAAGCTGCCCGTCGAGATGCCGAGCGAGCCCATCGATACGTGGGTCAGCTCACCGGCCATTCTGCCGCGGCCAAGCTGCACGATATCCAGCGGAGCATCTTGCAGCCCTTCCCGCATCGCCTCGAAATCGGTGAATGCCGTCCGCTGCACCCTGATGATTGAAGTCACGCACACGCACCTCTCGCGCGGACCTCCTCCTGACAAAAGGGTAAGGCGCGCATCTTGTTAATCCCAGCCGGATCACCCGACCTCTTTTCCTTGTGAAAGGTGCTTACGCGAGCGTGTCGACGTCGCTTTCGGTGGCAATGATCGCGTCATCCCGCTCCTCGACGTTATTGAGGATCACGTCGATGAAGGTGATCAGCCGGCGCAGCCGCTGCTCCGTCTCTTCTGCGCCATTTTCGCGGAGGTCGATCATGTTGACGAGCCGGCCGCCCAGCTCGCTGGACCGGAACGGCGTGAGCGCGGCGACCAGTGCCTCGAACATGTCGTCGCGGGTGACGGCGCGCGCGATCTCGCGTGCGATCGCTGGTGCGTTCGCGCTGCGAACGGTGACGGTGTCATTCTCGTTGAGGTACAGGGTCGCGCTGCTGTCGGCGGTTAGTTTCAGCTTCATCGGGCTACTTTCAGTTCATGCATTTCTCTTGGCTTTCGCGCGATCGAGTTCGATGGCATCGGACGCCAAGAACTGTTCGAGCTTCTTCTTGCGAAGGTGGTAGATCTCCTCTCCGGGCTTGGTCAGCAAGCCCATATCCAGAAAAGCATTGATGATCCTGTGAACGGTCTGGCGGCTGTTGCCGATCAATTCGCCGAGCTTGGTCGGGCTGATCTTTACCTCCTGCTCCTCAACGTCCTTGCCGATGAACATGTTGAGAAACGCGCGGGCGAGTCGCTTGTCGGCAGCGCCAAACCGGTGCTCATCCAACGCCTCGTGCATCATGTCGAGGTGACTGGCCATCCCAATCACGAACATGTCGTTGAGAGCAGCATGATCCGCAAGCAGCTTCTGGAAGGTCGCGCGCGAGAAGGCGACGACGTCGCTGTCCATTGTCGCGATTGCAGTGTGGCGATGAATTGCGCGGCCAGCGAGCGCATCCTCAGCGAGCCAGCTTAGTCGACCGCGCACCTCATGCAGAGCGGTCTTGCCGTCGCGCGTGGCATTCACCCGGATCTGGCCATGCAAGACGAAATAAATGCGCGCCACCTCGTCGCCCTGTCTGAACAGCGTCCTGTTTCTTTGCAGGTGGAGAATTTCGCGGCCGGGTCCTGGTGATGACAAGAACTCTCGCAACCACGCGACTTGATCATCTGTCGGCATTCCGCAACTTCCAAACTTCCAAGCGCCCCCGCGCCCGTGCGTAAAACGCTTTACTCATTGCAAGTAGAGTAAAGCGCTTTACTCATGTGATGCTTGCGTGTGTGCGTCTCCTCGCATAGCTTGCCGAAAAATGTCAAAGGTTAAAAAGTAGCAATTGGGGAGGGCGATGTGAGCATCACGAAACTTGTTGGCACAAACTGGAAATCAATCGCGCAGCGAATTGCTCGACGCGATCACAGCGCGCAAACATCACCGTCGACTGATTTGACTTTGGTTGTGACCGCGAGTGGCACAGTTTGCATATGTCACCAAAGCTGTGCGCGAACTCACCGCGCGCCGCGCAACAACGCGCGAAGCTGGTGATCAATTCAACCGAGCAGAATAGGGAAATCAGCCATGTCGAAGACTCGATCAGCCACAGACGTCGACGCATACATCGGCGGAAAAATTCGCGGTTATCGCAACCAGCACAAAATGTCGCAGGAAGAACTCGGGCTGCAGCTCGGTGTCACCTTCCAGCAGGTGCAGAAGTACGAGAAGGGCACCAACCGGTTGTCCGGCTCACGGCTGCAGCAACTCGCCCAGATTTTTGGCTGCACAGTCGATGAACTGCTTCCACCACAACGCGCCGGGAAAAAGGTGCAATTGACGAACGTCGATCGCCTTGTCGCGACGCGCGACGGCATGCGGCTGGTCGACAGCTTCGTCACCATCAAGAACGAAACCATGCGGGCCGCTGTCGTCGAGATGGCGCGGCGGTTCGAAGGGCAGTGAGCCCAACTCTCTCATCACAAGAGGAAAGCGGAATGGCGAAGAAAGAACCAGAAACAGTTGATCGCTACCAGATCGTTGCGGAAACCTCGATCGAGCAGATGGGGTACGTGCTGGCTGCGCTCGCGAAAATGGGCGTCGAAAACGTCGGCTACAAACTGATCACCGATGTGCATCGGTTCAAGAGCAGGGAGCGCACCGTCCATGATGTCAGTGCGGAGGACTTCACCGCTGCTTACGTCAAGGACAATGCCCGCTTCACGCCGGCACAGCTGGTCGCGCACTTCAAGGACGCGGGCCGCACTGCCAGTTCGGCCTATTATGCGCTCAAGAAGCTGATGCAGGCGAACGTCGTCAGAAAGAATGGTGACGAATACGTGCGGGTCGAGGCGCTTGCGCCGCCAGAGGCGAAGCGAACAGGTCGAGGCACAACCCCACCATATGCCGTGGCAAACAAGGACCTGATCGCGACCGCCATCCGGGGCCGGAAGCAATTCACGGTGCGAGAGCTGCGCGAGGTGTTCGCCAAGGAAGGTCGGCCGGAGAAATCGATCAGCCCGATCCTGACGCAGATGATACAGCGCAAGGAGATCAAGCTCGTCGGCAAGGGCCACTATGTCGTGCTGGCCAAAGGTGCGAAGCCGGCCGCCTCCGATAAGACAAAACGGCTGGAGAAGGACAAGCAGCGCAAGCGGAACGAGCGCGCGGCGAAAAAGAACGCTGCTGTCGCCGAGGCACCTGCCGCCCATATCGCAGCGATGAACGGCAGCGGGGAGGCGGCTCATGGCTAAGCACAGCAGGAGGACGAACGGCCACGGTCAATCAGGACACAACTCAGGCTCGCTCTGGCTGTCGCGCGTGTACAACGTGGTTGATCGCGATCCCGAGATCGATCGCTTCCACGAGGTGTGGGGAAAGAACCACATCAAGGAAAGCGATCTTGCGGTGCTCGCTGGTCTGTCGCCGTCAACCGTCACCAACATGTTTGGTGGGAAGACCCGTCGCCCCCAGCATGCGACGTTCGCGAAGATGGCCGGCGCAATGGGCTATCAGTACGGCCTGGTACGGCATGGTGACGCCCCGGATTACGAGAGTGAGATCCCGAAGGCGCGTGAGGAGTTCAAGCGCTACAAGGCGCAGCTCAAAAAGCAGAAAGCGCGCAAGCGCTGATGCGTGCCGGCCCGCCCCAACACAAGGGTGGGCTTTTCCAAAGAAAAAGAAGAATGGGAGGATCTACCGATGTCATTGCGCGCGATCGTTATCGACCCGGAGCAGCGAACCGTCAAAGCGGTTGAGACCGCCGCCACGACTGCGGATATCCGCAGGCTGGTCGGCGCGTCCGGCCTCAGCAGCTTCCGCATCGCCGATCATGGCACCAGCTTCGACTATGGATGGGTCAACGATGTCGGCCTGATGGATGGGAAGCCCATCTATGGGTTCAAGTTCGACATCGCCAAAGACCCGATCGCGGGACGCTGCGTGTTCATCGGCGTGGACAAGGAAACGCGCGAGAACACCGACGCGGCGACGCCGATCGGTTTCTTGCTTGAGCACATCATCTGGCTCGGCCTGATCGTCCCCGAGGTATTCTGGGAAGAGACGGAGCAGGGGATGCGCGCGATCGTCACCTATGAGAGGGCGAAGGCATGATCAGCTATAGCAAGGGCGACTCCGTCGTTCTGATCTGTGATGGCCGAACGGTCGATGCCAAGGTCCTGATGGGCAACCAAGCCGGGGTGCTGGTCGGCTTCGACGCGATCGTCGGCGGCTACGTCGGCAGTATGCCGCTGCGGGTGAGGGACGCGACGCTCGGCCTCTATTGCTCGGTGGACGGCACCGAAGTCGTCATCAGAGGAAAGCTGTCATCGTGAGATCGACGGCACCTGCCCAAGCAGCCCCCTTGCCCCACAGGTGCCGTTGAGGCGCGGGGTGGGCACCGGTTGGCAAGCCCGCCCCGCGCTATTGATCGAAGAAGAAGAGGAAGGAATGCCCATCGTGGTCGAGAACGGTAAATTGGTCGAGGGCAGAGGCGACATTCTCAACGCGCTGCGGCTCGACAAATGCCCGGACTGTCTTCGCGGCCCGCTGCGCCCGGGTCCGCGCGGTTCTACGGCGATCAACCTGTTCTGCGACCATTGCGGATCGCGTTGGAATGTCGCGACGCCGCGCTATGTGATCTTCGCGCAGAGGATCAAATGACAACCGAGGACGACATCGAGGCTTACAACGCCGAGCGCAATGCCGCGGTGATCGCGGGTGTCGATGCCTTGATCGCCTTCATGGCCAAGCGGGGGATGCAGCCAAGCAGCCGGGAGGTAGCCGAGATCATCCTGCACAGGGTGCGCACCGCGATCAAGTCGCTGCCGATCGAGATGCGCCGGGCCTCGCGTCAATGGCTGATCCAACGCAGATACCGGCCCTGGGACGACGGCGACCTTTGATGAGCTATGTGCCAGGCTTCTGGATGCATGAAACCAGTGGCGTCTTACGTCCGGCCGTCGAGGCGTACCTGCAGCAGCGCCCGATGTCGCCAGAGCAAATCGCGGCTATGCGGGCCTACCTTCGGCAATGGATCGCCGCGCCGCTGTGGGGCGATGTGGATGAATTGCGGCGTGATATCGATCAATTGACAGATCGGGCGGCTATCGATCACTGGCTCGCCCGAGCTGCGGACGTCGGGATTGATCCGCTCTAAAACGCAAGCGGCATTGAAGGGGATCAGCATCCCTTGCAGATCGATGGCGGCGGCGGCGGATAAGGCGGCAGGTCTTCGACCTGGCTGCGGCCACCTATAGCTTTCCCAGCCGGGGCACCCCGCCGTCAATGACCCCGAGGAACTGCAACAGCAGCAGGATGATGATCAGGATGCTGAGCACCATGAGCGCGATCTTGGCCACGCGCTTGAATGGCTCCTGCAGCGGCACGTTGTCGATCAGGTAGTTGAGCAACCAGACAATCAGCCCGATGATAATGAGTGCGACAACGAGATAGATCAGTGACGCGATCATGGCGGCTCTCCTGAGTTGGCCTCTCTGAATACCCGATCCACCAAGCCCAGCAGCAGGATGCTGTTGTCCCTGAGCTTGGCGATCCCCGCCATCGTTCGTTGTTCCCCACCGCTCATGGCTATTGCGTCCTTCCGGAGGTGCCCGAGGTGGGCGGTCGCGGGCGGCGCGGCTCCGGAGGCCGCTGCAGGAAGATCGCGACGGTGCATTGCTTCTTCGGCTTGCTGCAGTTGTAGCTGCAGAGCGTCGAGCCGCACGCTGTGGTGCACGTGGTCTTGCCCCCGCACTGCTTTTTCACGTCGGCTTGCGTGGTGTTGATGACGGTGACGCCGCCGCCTCGGTTGTCAGGAAGCCAAGAACGGCAACAGCCACCAGAAACGACTTGCGCATTTCAAACCTCCTCATTGCCTTGCCTCGATCAATTTGCGGACCATTCCGCAGTCCTCGATCACTGATACGAACTTGCCGCTGGTCATGTTGACCACGCAATGCACGCCCTCTGTGACGACCTTGCCCTCGCCGGTTGCCTGATGCAGCGTCGTGACTTCCGCAGGGTTGACGGCGACCTCACGGCCATCGGGGACGTGAAGCACGATCAGGACGACGGCGATGAGCGGGGGGCCCATGGTCAGGCCGCCGCAAACGCCAGCGAACGCGCATCCCAGATCGATGCGAGCGCGAACTCGATGTCACCATCGGGCACGTTGGAGCCGAGCGCCGCCGGATCGCTGTCGATGGCCGCAGCGATGGTTGCGTTCGAGGAGATCACATGCGCGCTGACCAGTTGCGGCTTCTCCTCGCCCCGGATCACCAGAGACGCATAGTCGATGCGTTCGGCATGGTTCGGGGTGGCGGGGTCCTCGCTGGCGACGTTCTGCGCTACCTTGAACATGATCATCATCACGCGACCCGAGAACGTCGCATCCGAGGCGGTGGCAATATGGTCGAGGGCGGACATGATCACACTCCGAGAATTTGAGCGGCGGTGTCGAACCAGTGGCGGTTGAGCGCAGGGTCGATTTTCGGCGGCGCAGGATCGGGCACGCCGCCGTCGGCGAGCCATTGCTCATACTGCTGGCGGTCCACATTGCCCGGCACGTTCGGGATGTGGGCCTTGTCGGCCGTGCGGATCACGACGTCAGTTGCAGTAAGCTGGTAATCGGCCATCGCATCCTCTCTCAGAACAGAAACGCACTGGCGGTCCAACCGCCGATCACCATCGTGCCAGCGCCAGCCGTGCCGCCGCTGAGGTTCAGCACCGCGACAAAGTTGATGTCGTTGTATTCGAGGAGGTTCGTGCTGGTTGAGTTCTTGAACAGGCCGACCGAGGGATTGTACCATTGCCACAGGCCGGGGCTGGGCACGTCGTTTGATCCGCCGGGGGGATAGGGCGAGTGGAATGCGATGGTCGGATAGTCGCGCATCCGCGTCATGAACGGGATGTTCTGCATCACAATCTGCGTGGTGCCGAGGAAGTACCCGCCAAGCCGGTAGGACCCGGCATTGGCGTTGCCCGGCGGCTGCGACGCCCCGTAGCTCTTCTGGTAGTAGCGCTGCAGCAGCGGCAGCTCGACCGCGTGATGCCGTATCGAGTACCGCGCCCGCGCCGCATCCGGCAGCTCGTTGCCCGGCAGCATGATGACGCCAGTCAATCCGAACGTGTCGGTGTTGGCCGCGATGCCGTTGGCCTGTCCGGTGATCCCGAACTTTAGCGACGACAACCATGTGTTTGGCGTGCTGGTGCAGCGCGCAGCGTCCATCGCGACGTTGATGGAGAGATACAGCACAGCCGTGGTGGTAAAAGGTTGCGGCCAGCTCGCGTCGATGTCGCCCGGAATGACCACGGTTTTCCATTCCCACACGTTGGACTGGTTGACCGTGAACGGGAAGGTGTAGGAGCGGCCCGAGCCGCTGATGTGATACACGGTGCCGCTATATTGTCCCGCTCGCTGCATCCTGACCCAAAAGCCGATGGCAAGCGGCACCGCGCTGGCGGTGCCCCAAAAGAGCCGCGCCATGCGCAAGCCTTCGACCGGCTGAATGAGGCGCAGCTCGGTATTGGCGGCGAGGGTCGGCAGCCCGGTCGTGATGGCAACGTGAAACGAACTGGCGTAGCCCGGCGGCCGGCTGGCGGCATCGCCTTGAAACACGCTGTATTGAAAGCCGCCTTGCGCCCCGAGCACCCAATTGTCGAGCACACGATAGTTGCCGGTCGCGGTGAGGGCCTGATTGAGGGAGCCGAAATATTGGCAGATCGCCATCTCGGCGTTGAGCGCGAGATTTTGCCCGGCCAGCGCCTCGATCGGCGCGGCGACGATGTTCTGGCGGGCCTGAAGTTGCTGCGCCGCTGTGAGGCTCTGCGCGGCGTCATGGCGAATGAACCGCGTCGCGGTGTCGGCCCATGCTGAGTTTTGCCGGCTGTAGAACCCGCCATCGGCCGGCGCTTCGGGCACCGGACCCGGCGGCCCCTGAACGCCCTGCGGCCCTCGGATGTTGCCGACCGGCGAGCCCCATGATCCTGCGGTGAGCGTGTAGACGTCACCGTTCGTCGTGTTGAGGTAGCTATCGCCATTGAGTTGGCCCGAGATCGTGCCGGGCGGTCCGGAGCCGGTGTAGAACAGGCTGCCGCGCTGTCCGGTCGCGCCTTGCGGCCCGGTGTTGCCGATGTTGCCCTGAATGCCTTGCGGTCCCTGGGGGCCGATCAACGACGTCCCGGCGGGCCACGCACCTGCCGCCTTCGGCCCGAACATGAAGTGCGTCGTCGTGTTGATGTAGAAATTTCCGTTGACGCCGTCGCCTGCGGTCGGATCGCTGGTGCCATAGAGCACCGTATTGCCAGGCACGCCCTGAATACCCTGCGGTCCCTGCACGCCCTGGATGCCCTGCGCTCCCTGCGGCCCGACGAGCGATGTACCCGCTGGCCATGCGCCGCTCGCCTTCGGGCCGAAGATGAAATTCGTCGTGGCGTTGATGTAGAAGTCGCCGTTGACGCCAACAGCTGCGGTCGGATCGATCGAGCCGTAGCGCACGGTGTTGCCGGATGGGCCGGTTGGGCCCTGCGGTCCCGCAGGCCCTATTTCGCCCTTAGGCCCCTGCGGTCCGGCAGGGCCGGGCGGTCCCGGCGGTCCCTGCTCGGGCACCACGATGGTGGTGTCCAGCGTGTCGGCGACAATGGTGCCGTCAAGCGGCGGCACCGTCGCGATCTCGACGCCGGGATCGTTGATGACTTCGACCTTGCTCATCGGCTCGGCCCTGCATTGATGGTGAGCGCGCCGGACCAGATCGGCGTCTTGGACGCGCCGTCGATCAGGATCAGCGAGTGCTCATAGTCGCCGGTCTGCATGCGGACGAGCTGGCCCTGCGTCATCTTCACCGTGAAGTTGCCCGCCGGTCCATTCACGATGGCAAGCCCGCCGTTCTCGGTCGTGAGCAGCATCTGCTCTGCGACATCTGCTGCGTGGCGGCGCACGCCCATCCGCAGCGCGCTGCCGGTGATGTCAATCGGATCGCCATCAACGGTGACGTAGTTGAAGCTGCGGTAGAAGTCGGCATCGTTCTCGCAGGTGATGTTGACGATGGCGGTCATGATGCGCTCTACCTTGCTCCGGCCGCCGGGTGCGTTGTCGGGATGGTGGCGTACTGCGCATCGACCTGCGCGCGGGTGGTGATGGTGCCGCCGGTAATACCGTCATCGACCACCTTGCAGGCTCCGAAGCAGTCGTTGATGAACATTTGCAACTGATCGTGCAGGGACGAGGCTTGTGGGCCATCGATGGTGTAGATCGCGCCGTCGGCGGCATAAAAAGGCGTGGTTGAATTGTTGAGATTGTTGGCGGTCACCGCGAGCTGCAGCCCATTGATCTTGGCCTGCGAGCGGTCGTCGGTCTTGATCGGAAACGTGGACGAGCCGACCGACACGGTGACGCCGCTCTGCTCCGTCCGCCAGCGCTTGTAGTGGTTGTAGAACGTCAGATTGACGAACAACTCGTAGGGTTCGAGCACCGCCTGCAGCGCCGCGTCGGTCTGGTTGCCGGCGTCGTCGCGCGGCCAGCCGGTCGCGGCATTCCCCGCATCGCTCCATGCGACATAGTCGGGATCATCGCTCGCGACCAACGCCTGCTTGCTGCTGGAGAACAATCGCGCGTCGTCGGCGAGCCAGTACCAATCAAAGGGATTGTACGTCGTCATGTGTATTGCCCTCCGCTCGCGGTCTGTCCAGCAACCGTGCCCGGCAGATAGTTCACACCGCCGCCCAGAGAGTCACAGATGCCGTTCTGAAGGATGAAGAATTTCTGTCCGGTGACGTTGGCGAAGCCCGTGATGGTGCCGTACTTCATGATGGTGACGCCGGAGCCCTGAAACACCCATTGGCTCACGGTGATCGGATTTGGAATGATCACGTTCAACAAAGCCGGCGCATACGTCGTGTTCAGGACGCGGCCACCGCTTTCGGTGCGGACATGCTGGATTGTCGTTGCGGTAACCCAGAAGGGACCGAAACACCCGATATAGCCGCCGTTGACGCTATCGATGTGCGCGTCTTTGCAGTAGCCGAACTCGCTCGGCCCCAACACCACGGTCGCCGTGCCCCACGCCAGCACACCGGCCCCGGCAATCCCGTCGCCCTTATCCAGCGACACGTACTTGAACCCATGAAAGCGATAATCGCCCGCGCCAGTGACCAGAAGCGCGGGGCCTGCCGCGTTTGAAATGGTGCAGAGCGAAGGCGTTGACGTATTGCCGACATACAAAACAGTGCCGAAACCACCGATTGACCCGACGCTGAGCGGAGCATAGGTCGCTGGCGCAACATGTACGGTGACATTGAAACCATTCAGGTTGAACCGGACCAGCGTGTCCTGCGCCTTCTGCAGGGTCCTGAACGGCTTCGCAGCGGACAGCCCGTCGTTGGCGTCATTACCGGTGACGCCATCCACCCAATATTCGCGCGGCGCGGTCAGCAGGCGCGAATTGAAGATGCCGAAGATCGCCTTGAGCAGTTGCGTCAGATCGGCGTTGCTCGGGGCCTGACAGAGCTGCGCCGCATAATCGTAATAGCCGTGATCGTAAGCCCACTGGATCACCGCCACGATCTCGCGCTGATCGTACTCGATGCCCGCGCCCGGCGGGATTGAGCCCGCGCGCCCGATCGATGGATCGCCATTGATGTAAGGAGTGTCGTAGAGAATTGTCTCGTCCGGCAGGCCATACGGCTGATTGTACTTCATCGCACCATTCCCCTACGGTGTGCCGGCCATCGGATCGCTGGGCTTGAGGCCGGAGTAATCGAAAATCAGGTGGGTGTGGGCAGGCTTCCAGCGCTGCAGGAGGCATTCGAGGTCGTCGGCAATGCCGATGCGCAGATGCGGATCGATGCCGGTTTGGCCGCCGCCGTTGCCGCAGCGAAACCATGTCAGGCTGCCCTGGTGGACATGCACCGTCCAATAGTAGCGGGTCTCCGGCGGGCCGGGTCCGTAGTTCGGCCACTCCGACAGCTCGCCGTTTCGAACGCGCTCGCCGTTCGGATTGTCGATCGGCAGATAGCCGCGCACGAACGTGTCCGAAAACATCGGGTTGGAGCCGTCACCATAGACGCGATTGTCGCCGCAGCGGTCGAGCCCCACCATGAATGGCCGATACTCGCTGATAGTGATGGAGTAGCCGAGATAGCTGCCGAGACCGATGAAGAACTCGCGCGACTGCGCGCCCAGCATGGTCATGCGCAGCACCAGCTCGCGCTGGCGTTCACCGATCGACTTGGCCTGCGACCAGCAGGGATCGGGCAGGCCCCAGTTGCGCTCCCAGTCCGGCAGCAATTCGAGTGTGATGCGAGGGTCGCTCTCCACCTCCAGCAATTTGCTGGCGCGGATTTCGAAATCGCCCCAGATGCGGGTGAGCCCGCCCACCACCTTCATGAGCACGCTGTCCTCGCCGCGCGGCCATGCCTGCCCGAGCGGCAGCAGCGCCTGCATCGCCTCGGCGTAGTCGTCACCGGTTCTGGTAACGTGACTATCCATAGCTGATGGTCCCCAAGAACGGCATGTAGCCGGGCTCCGGCATCACAACGGTGTCGAAGACCAGTTCATGGCTTTCCTCGCCGATCGCCTGGCTGATCGCCTCGTCGACCCACGAGCGGTACATGGTCTGTCCCGGCTTGCTGCGCTTGAATTCCATCTCGGCGATCGAGGTCTCGATGCGGGCGCGCACCGTGGCGTCGTCATTGGTGAGGTCGTTGATGGTGATGGCGTAGAAGTACGGGACCGGAGCCACCACGAAGCAGTCCTTCACCGTGACCGGCCGCTTGCGTTCGATGTGTTCCTGCACCAGCAAGATGTCCTCGGCGGTCGGTAGTCCGTGATTGTCGCCGTGCAGGTCGTCCATCAGGAAGCGCACCGTGATGGTGCCCACGCCCATTTCCGGTGCGGCCCATGCCCGCGTCACGCCGGGCACCGCCGTTGCCCAGCGCACATAATCGGCCTGACTGCCGCCCATCGGCGGGTTCTGGATGCGGAACAGGATGCGCTCGCGCAGCTGGTCGTCGGTCTCCGTGTCGACGCCGCCGCTCATGTCGCCGAGCAGGCCAGCCGTGTCGACGCCGGGAATGGCCTCGACCAATCCCATCGCTGTGCCGTCCGGCAGATTGCCGACCGTGCCCGCCGTCAGGGCCGTGGCATTGGCAACGCCCGTGCCGCCGCTGCCGATCTCGCCCGCGGTGACGGTCTGGTATTGCACGCGGTTGGGACCGGTCAGCAGCGAGCCAACCGGAATGATGGTGGCATTGATGCCGGTGAACTGGATCTCGCCATGGGCATAGGTCGCCGCCTTGCGGCCCTTGGAGCCATCGGCGTTCTCCAGCCAGATGACGCCATGACGGTCCAGCCATTCGGTTTCGGCGGTGTCGGGCAGCAGTTGTTTGGCGAGCCAGTCGAGATAGAGGAAGGTGAGGTGGGTGAGCCCGGCCATGGCATCGCTCATGATGCGCAGCACCGAGTTCGGGATCATCGCCTTCGCCCCGAGCTGGCTGAGCACGTAGTCGCGCGTGAGACGGCGCGTGTCCTTGAGGGTAGGGGTGCTCCACGGCATCGGCTATTTCCCCAACTCTTCCCAGAGGTCGTTGTAGCGAAGCTCGATTGCCGGTTCGGGACCGCGATAGATCACGACGTCGACGTCGATGCGCTGGGTGTCGATCTGCTCGGCAAGCACGTCGATGCGCGACGCGATCTTGTTGGTGGTGAACGGCTTCATCGCATCGCGTGTCCACCCTTCGGCGCGACCGAGCGTCGAGCCTTGCTTGGCGAGCGGCCCGGTGATCTTTGCCCGCTGCAGCAGCCACAGCAGACAGCCGACGGGCCAGCCACCCCATAGCTCCTGGGCATCAAGATCGCCCCACCATCCGCGCCTGTCGGTGGCGTCGGGATCAGGCAGCTCCTCATCATCTGGCGCACGCGCATCGCTGCCGAGCGCGACGATCACCGCCGACTGCAGGTCGTAGCCGTCCGCGATCAGGTTCTGATCGGTCATCAGCCAGTCGAGTTCGACCGCATAGGCTGGGAAATCGAGCTGCTGCAGAAAGCGGATATCGCTGGCCATGGCTTCACCCCGGCACTTCGAACGGCTGCGTCGATGTCCCGCCGCCGTTGAACTTGATCGGCTTGCCCCAGATTTCGGTCGGACCACCGGAGCATTTGATCGTCATTTTGTTCGCGCTCTCGAACGTCCACGACTTGGCTTGCTTGTCGTAGGTCGCCACCACGGTCTCGCCGTCGAGGATCTCGATCTTGTTCTTGGTGGCACGCACCTCGGTGTTGACCGTTTCGCCCTCGTGTTTGTAGTCCTCGTGATTGGCGGCCTGCTGCTGCCCGCCTTCGCGTGTGCCGGCAGACGCGCCGCCGCCGCCTCCCTGACCGCTTTTCTTGCGCTCCTGCTTTTTCTTTTGGACATGGCGCAGCGACACCATGCGTTCTTTTTTCTGGCCGTCGTTGGAATACTGGCCGGGGGCCGTGCCGTCGCCGTTGTCGTCATCAAGCGAGACCATGAACAGGCCATTGCGCCTGATCAGCGTCATCTGCCCCTGATCGTCGTACTGCGCGCTCTCGCCGCCTTTCAGACCCATCGGGCGGTGGCGGCGATCGTCGACTGCGATCACGACCGGATGGTTGCGCTGACCGCCCAGAAACAGTGCGATGCCTTCTGCCGCCGGGCCCTTCGGCTGCTCGCCGTCACCGCCCGTGCCGCCGGCACCGCCGCCACCCTGCTGCTGTTTGTCTTCATCGCGCGGCAGCGGCATCGAGGACATGCCGAACGCCTGAATGCGCTCGACGATCTTGCGGCCGTCGCCGTTCATGCCGTCGAACGAAAGCTCCTGCATCATCGGGTTGTCGTTCGCCTTGTTGAGCGTCAACCGCACCGCCATGTGCATGATGCGGCCCGACATCTCCATCAGACTGTTGCGGTTCATCGCATCGCCTCCCTTTTCGCCGCGTCGATCGCGCGCTGCGCCGCCTGAAACGCCATGGCTTCCTGTCGCACGTTGTAGAGCCCGTTCATGTGGACCGGATTGACCATCTGCATCGTGGTGGTGGAGCCGCCGTCGCTCTGTTCGTAGACGCAGCCCGCGCAGCCGAGCAGCATCCCGTTCATGATCAGCATCGGCGAATAGACCGTGTAATATTCGCCGGCCTTCCAGAGGTCGTCGCTCTGGTTGCTGTCCTTGAACCAGCCCTGCACCGTGATCTGCGCCTCGATGAAGCTGCCCTCGGTGAACACGCTCTCCATCTTCACGCGGCGCTGGATGCCGTGCATCGTGTCGGCGATGTCGGCGGGCACCACCAGATAGCGGTTACGGGGCGATGACCCCGGCAGGAATGCGATCTGCTTGTTCTGGCTGTCGCCGTAGGCGTTATCGCTGCCCTTGTCCTGGCCGATCACATAGAGCCGCCGATACACCATGTTGTCGCGCACCACCGCGTTGGCGCGCAGGATGTTCTCGCCCTCGACCAATTCGCCCGCATTCACCGCCTCATGCTCGCCAATCGCCAGCAGTCCGCCGGTCGCCACCGAGCCGATGATGATGTTGCGCATCTTGGCGTAACGCTCGATGCTCTGCATGATCGTCTCGCCGGGCTGGATCTGGATGTTCTCGAACGGCGTGTTATCGACCGCGCCCTTGCCGTGGATCTGGATGCCGAGATGCTCCGACAAATCTTTCGCGAGCTGAGTCCAGCTCTTGCCGTCATGCCCGCCCAGCTTCTCGATAGGCACCGACGAGTTGGTCAGATCGACGGTGTCGCCGCAGCCAACCAGCCGCACGCCGTGGTTCTTGCCGTCATAACCGACGTGGCGCTCCACGATGTAGCCAAACACCGCCGGCACGCCGCCGACGAACACCCGGACGATATCGCCGGGCTTGAACTGCGTGGCGTCGTAGTTGGTCGCGATCGGCGTGTCCTCGGTGCATTCGAACTGGAATGTCGGGAAGGGTTCGGTGACGCGCTGCTCGACCCGTACCGTGGTCCAGTTGGAGAACAGCGCGCCGCGCACTTCGAGCGTGATGATCTCCTTGCCATCAGGCCGACGCACCGGCTTGAGCTGCTGTGCTCCCGGGCGTTCCTCCGGTGCGCTGATCGGCCGGTCGGCTTGCGGCGAGGACCCTGGCACCTGCGTTTGCGGCGGGGCTTCGACTTCGACGGGCGGCGGTTCGATCACATCGGCCATGTCACACCGCCAACATCTGCCCCTCGCGGGGCATGAAAGCCGGATGGACGACGTGGTTCTCGTTGATCAGCTCGCGATAGCGCGCCGGGTTGCCATAGGCCGATTGTGCCAGCCGCAACGCCGGGAAAACCGCCTGATGGTGGTAGCTGATCACGCGCGGGAGCTGCCGGCCGCGATCAGCCAGATGCTTCACGACGTCGCCGTGCAGGCGGATGATCGCCATATAGGTGCCGGCGTCGAGATCGTCGGCGGCGGCTTCCGCGGTCTGGTTGAACGCATCGTTCATGGCGGTGGCGACGGCGTCGAC
Source organism: Bradyrhizobium sp. BRP22 (assembly GCF_020194175.1). Classification (GTDB taxonomy): domain Bacteria; phylum Pseudomonadota; class Alphaproteobacteria; order Rhizobiales; family Xanthobacteraceae; genus Bradyrhizobium. The sequence continues at coordinate 366,192 of NZ_JADYVX010000003.1, forward strand.
CTCGTCACGCGAGCGGAAGTTCGTGAACGCGATGATGCGCGCTTCGCATGCCAGGGTCAGGCGCACGATGGCGTTGACCGTCAGCACGGCCGGCAGGCTGAACGGGGTCTCGGCGAGCGCCGCCTTGCGCACGCGATCCATCGTCACCACGGTGGCGTAGCTGTACCGCGCCAGATCGAGGCACACCGCGAGCGCGTAGCCGAAGGTGCCCAGGTTGACCATGTTGGCGTCAGCCACCATCATGCCAACTGCGCGCCGCAACGCGGTGCCGACATCGCCGCGCGGATCGACCGCCGCCGACAGCACCACCGGGCCGATGCGCTGGACAATTCCAAGAACTTCGTCTGCTTCGTCGCCGGTCATGGCAGGTTCGGTACGCTGTTGGAGGTGTTGGCACCGGCATACGCCCGCGCGTAGGGCCGGATCTGCTGTGCGGTGTCGAGTGCAGGAGGTCCGATCACCGAACTCTCAACTGCATTCGCGGACTTCTGAATTTCGCCCGGTGTCGAGATGGTGGAGCGATTGACCGGGTCGCCGTACTCCACGAATGTCATCTCGACCGTGCAGAAGCCGCCGCGCTCCCGCGCTTCGGTGATGCTGTACTGCTGCACCATCACCTCGACATCGGCCATCTGATACGGGAGCGGCAGCCGCAGCCAGCCGGGACCATCCTTCTCCAGCGCCTCGATCAGCGAGTCCTTGTCGCGCAGATAGTTCGGCCCGATCAGGAAGCCCTGGACGGCGAAGCCGTTGGCGCTGCGGCCCATGTCCTCGGCATAGGGCGTGTTGCGCTTCGGATATTGATGCAGGGCCACGCGTCGGCCGCCGCCGCGCGCCTCGGTCTCGACATAGAAGATCGCGTTGCGAAACTTCGCGCGCTGGAACCGATCACGCCATGGATTGTGGATGTCCCTGATCGCGACCATCAGTCGGCCTCAATGCTCGCGGTTTCGGGCTTGTCGGTCGGCTGCATCTGCTTGTGCTGCGTGACCGTGCTTTTCTGGAACAGGTCGCCATTGGTGCTCGCGCTCGCGCGCGCCGCCGTGCCGTTCGAGGTGATGTTGACCGCGACCGAACCATCGACCTTGGTGCCGCCGGTCGCAGCGGTGTCGACCGCCTGATCGACACGGCGATAGGAAAACTGCCTGTCAGTCGGAAATGTCTTCGGCGAGTAGCCCATCGCCGCCGCACCGGCCGCGGTAATGTCGATGCCGCGCCCGGTGCGGGGATGAGGTCCGGTGTCGATGTGCGGCAGCACCATCGTTTTCCCGTCAGGCCCGGTCACCTCGTACAACTGCCCGGTAGGCTTGCCGTAGGATTTGGGGAGCGCGATGCCGGGCATGGTGTTCTTGAAGCCGCCCGCTGTCGGTCGCGACGCCGGCTCGGATAGATCACCGGGCCAACCTGCTGCACCGCCGCCGAACCAAGAGCCCTTGACGACCTTGCGATCGGCTGCGCTGCCGCCGGCTGCGCTCGGTCCGGCGTTCTTCGATGCGGCCACCGGATTTTTCTCGCCGCTCGGGCCGGTCCATTCGATGTGGGGCGCGTCGGTGTCCGGCAATGGCTGGCGCATGTTGCCCGCCGCCAGTGCTGCCTGGAATTTTTCAGGGTTGTCCTTGATCCATTGCTTCATCTGCGGCGACAGCGTCGCCTTGTTGTCGATGTCCCACGCCGCGCCATAGGCGTGCGAGGACCAGCCCTTGCCGCCGAGCCACGCCCGCTTCATGCGCTTGGAGTAGCCGCCGAAACTCTGGATCGGTGCGCCAGCCTCTTTCATCGCGGACGCGAACTTCCCGAAGTCTTGCGCTGCCTCCGGGTGCGCCGGCACCTTGCCGTAGGGCGTGTCTACCGTCGCCAGCTGGCTGGCTTCGAGCGGTTGATCACCGCGTCGCTGGAAGTAGTTCACAGGTCGCTGCCCGACCGGCCGGTCGCTGCTGGGGCCCTGCGGTGCGGTTGGCAGTGCGGCACCGGGAGGCGGCAGCGCCGCTTGTTTGCCGCCGGCAGCGCCGCCCGAACCGGGTGTCAAGTTCTGCTTGGGCCCGCCCGGCTGACCTGCGACGCCGTCACCGACAATGCCGCCACCGGCTGGTGCTGGCGCGCCGCCCGCGGTGCCGCCGCCCGTGCCGGGCGTGAGGTTGGTGTAACCGCCGCCGCCCCAGCCGCCAGCGCGACCACCAACGCCGTCGCCTGTTGCTGCACCTGCGCTGCCCCCGAACGCTGCTGGCGTGAAGCCGCCGCCGCCTGCTGCCTGTCCCGTCGTGACATAGCTTTGAAACTCGACTAGCGCCGCGAACACGCCTTCCTTGACCATCCGCGAAGCGTCGGACAGGCCACCGCCCTGGCCGAATGAGACCGGCGACATTCCCATCGCCAGACTTTCCGCTGGCGTGCGCGGCATGCGCTGCTGTGATGGCGGCAGGTACGACTGCGATGACGGTTGCCCGCCTTGGCCGGTCGCCCACTTCCAAGCATTCTGAATGACCTTGGTCCAGTTGTTCCAAGTCTCGATGTAGCCCTGGATTTCCTTCTCAAGGTTGGCCAGATCGCGCCCGAACTTCTCAAGCTCCTGCGACAGGAACGGAAACAGCTTGATGCCGGCGCGCTCGCCGAGCTGCACCATCGTGTCCTTCAAGTCGATCCATGCGTCGTTGAATTTGATGGTCTGCTGGATCTCGGCGGCGGTGGGCACGCGGACCTTGGCCTGAGCCTTGACGAATTCATCCAGCGACAGTCGTGCCTTATCGGCCCCGAGTCCGATGTCATCGAACCATTTGCGCGCCTTGAAGCCGGTGGGATCGGACTTCATCAGCACGTCTTTGAAGTCGAACGCGATCTTGAGTTTTTCGGCCTGCGTGGTCGCCGCCATCATCCGCTGCACGACGGGGCCGGCACCCATCTGGTACAGCTCGCTGCGCACGCCGCCGATGTTGTACCGCAAGCCGTCGGTGGTTTTCTTGAAGCTCTCCAGTCCTTGCACCATGCTTTCGCTGGAAATGCCGGCCTTCTCGGCCGCGAGCGACCACGCGCGAATGTCGCGCTCGCTCATGCCGAGTTCTTTGCTGGCGTAGCGCAGCTCGACCAGTCGGCCGGAAATATTGGTCAGCGAGCGCATCAGCCCGCCGAGTGCGAGCCCGGCACTCGCCGCGCCGAACCCGATGCCGCCAAGCGCAGGGAAGGCACCCTTTAATTCATTGCCAACTTTCTGGACTGATTGACTGAGCCGGGTGAACTCGGTGGTGAGTGTCCTGATGCCGGGCGCAGCCTTCTGCGGCACCAGCCCCAACTCGCGCCCGATCGTGCGGATCTGCGCCAGCGCCTGATCGCTGACGATGGTAGCCCGCATCCGTAGGACGTCATCAACCATGCTACCGTCTCATCGTTGAGGCCGCGTCTTCTCCGCGGTCTCCAGCAACTTGTCGGTCCACTCGATGTGCTGATGGACTTCGTCCAGCGGCAGCGCCAAGAACTCAGCCGGATTGCGCGAGTAGAATTTGGCGAGGCGATAGCAATTCAGTATTGCATCGCCTGCGCGCCCGGCGGGAAAAAACCCATCAGCGCATGGGCACAGGTGGACCAGTCCTCCGCGTCTAGAGCCTTGATCGTGGATGGCGGCACCTGCGCCAGCGTTGACATCATCATTCCCATCACCGCCGGATTGGGCCGCACCTGCCCGGTGCTCCAGTCGATGTTGATGGGATAGCCTTCGCCCATGCTCATGATGTCGCCGCCGGTCGGCCGACGAAATCTCAACTGCTTGATCATCTCGCCGTTCGCCATCACCGCCGTGGTGAGGTCGATCACCACTTCCTTCACGCGCTCTGCTTTCGCAGGCGCAGACGCCGCCGCTGCCGCCGCAGCTTCAGCCGCCTGTCCGTTGGCCTCTTTGGCCCTGAGTGCCGCCTCGGGCATCGTGCGCGCTCCTACTGGACTTCGTCGCACTGCACCCCTTCGAACCGGATGCGGAATTGGCCGTCGTGGGTGTTGATTTCGAGCGGTCCCTTGGTCCACGCATTACGCAGCACATAGACCGAGCCATTGATCAGCTCGGCCGTGACCGTGGCGTCGATGATGCCCTCCAGCGTCTCCAGCGAGATTTCAGGCAGCGTCGACACGTCGCCCTCGATGTAGGGGACGCGCGGCAATTCCTGATAACCGTGGACGTAGTCCTGGCCAGCGATGCCGGTGCGCTCGACCGGCGAGGACGATACGGTGAGGTTGCCCTTAAGCGGGATCATCCCGCCGTCGACTTTCAGAAACGCAGTACCTGCAATCGGTCCTTGCGGCATGGTGGCCTCTTTCGAAGCCCGCCTCCCATGTAGTTCCGCCTCACTTCACTTCGGAATAAACAGCGTGTTGCGACCGTCGAGGATCGCGGCGATTTCATAGGACGGCAGCAGTCGCATTGCCTCATTGCGCATGTTGTCGTCCAACGTCTCGATCAGCAGCGACGGTCGATCGCGCTCGATTGTTTGCATCGCGCCGCGCAGCACGCAAGGCTCATGGCGCTCGACATCGATTTTGATCGCACACAAATTATTTAATGCGAGCGCATCAATCGTAACGCGCCGAACGACGATGCTGTCGCGATGCTGGGCGTTGCCGTTTTCCAGCGAGGCACCGGTTGTGAGCGGCACGTTCGGATTGAAATGCAAGGTGCCGACGCCGTTGTCATCGGACGCGGCGACATCGAGCAGCATGACCGCGACCTTGTTGGCGGCAGCGTTGCATTCGAGCCGCCAGCGATTGGCGGGCATCGGCTCCAACGCGATTGCCGTCGCGCCGCGCTTGGCCGCAATGATGGAGAACAGACCGGTGTATGCGCCGACGTCGAGCGCGACCTTGCCCGGCTGCACCATCCTGGCCCATGCGGTCAGGGTCTCCGTCTCGTAGCCGCGACCGTAGGCCATGTGGAAGACCATCCGATCGTCGGTGTCGATGATCACTATCTCGGTCCCGTCGACCTCGACGATCATGCCCACGCCTCCTTGACCCATGGGATCGGACAATTATCCGGCTTGTTGTTGCCGCCGAAGTTGATCACGGCGGCCTGCTTCGGCGGGTGCATGGTGAGGTTACGGTAGTTGCAGAAGAAGTGCGGCGGCAGCAGCCGCTGCAGGAAGGGCGCGGACGGATACAGCTCCTCGATGCACGCCTGATCGCCGTGGCGGGCGTGGGTCATCATCAAGAGATCCCGCCGCTTGTCGAAGCCGTTCCAGATGAAGTTGCCCATGCCGCCGCCGATCACCATGACGCTTGAATTGTACTTGCAGGGATAGGCGGGGTTGGTGATCAGGCGGGTGAAGTTCTCGCAGATCGCGAACTCGCCGGCCACCTCAGTGAGCGGTGAGAGGTCGCCGATGATGACGGTGTCAAGGTCGAGATAGATGACCTTGGTCCGGTCGCGCCACGCTGGCTCGAACAGCGCCATCTTGCCCCACCAGCCCGGCAGCTGCAGGACGGCGATGTCCACAAAGGCGACACCCGAGCAGCGTTCGGGCTGATCGGTCAGGCAGACCATGGTGTAGGGCCGGGGCAGATGGCGCGCGACCATGTTGCGGAGTCTGGTGACGTACTCCATGCCATAGCGGGTGCCGGTGCGGACGCAGGCGATGATCAGGTCTGTCATCGGTAGTCCCCTAACCAACGAAGCATGCGGTCCGCGACCTTGTCCCACGTTTGCTCACGCGCAAATGTAGCGGAGGCGACCGGATCGATACTTTCGAGGATCAAGGACCATGGCGCGCGGCAGCCCTCGTACTGCACATGCCGAATGGTATCGAGCCGGTCCTGATAAATCAGGCCCTTCGGTGCTACGACCTGCGCGCCGCAATAGGCCAATTCCAGACAGGTCAAGCCGACGCTTTCCTTGTGGGTGACCATGTACACGTTGGTCTTGCGATAGCGTGGCGCGATCTCCTCGAACGGGATGTGTTTGCGATCGAACGGCGCGAATGACGGCGGGCTGTTGAGATCAACATTTTCGACGCCACCATTGACCAGCCGATGCACCCGGATGCTCTGCCAGCGTTCGCGCCATTTGCCGGTGTGGGCAAAATCCAGCACGTCGCGCGTCACCTCCACGGTGTGATCCGGCGTGCCGCCCTTGTAGTAGGGATGATCGATCAGGATGCGCAGCGTGCGCTCCGACTGCTCCGGGTACAATAGCTCCGGGTCCGCGGCCCAGCCGATGTAATGATTGCTCTTGGCGTAGCGACCCCATTCTTTGGTCCGGGTGCTGTCGTCGCGGAAGGTGAAGGTGCAGTCGACGCCGACCATGTGGTCGGCCAGATACTCATGCACGAGGCCGTCATGCAGCTGCGTCACCGCGCCCTGTACCTTGAGGGACAGGGCCGTCGCGCAGCCCGGCGGCTGATGGGTGAAGTAGCGCAGGCCCAGCGCCAGCACGTGGTCGCAGCCTCTGCCATCGACCTCGGCAAAGTAGCGCAACGGGTCCGGGTGCTTGGCCTCGATGAAGTGCAGCTCGACGCCGCGCTTCCGCAACTCGCGCGCCAGATAGAACGCCTGCACCCCGGTGAAATTCTTCACCTTGCGACGGTCTCTGATGTCCGGACCCACCACCAGCAATTTCATTGCGCCCAAAACTCCAGCTCGGCCCGCCATTCATCCGCGAACTCGCAATGCTCGAAGCCGGCCATGTTTGGCGTGCCATTGGTGAAGTGAACCAGCTTGGCCCACGGATCGGGTGGCCGGTCGCCGACCAGATGGTTCCAGCACGGTGCCAGCTCGCCGATGTCGGCATCGTCGAGCCATGAGAACTGATGCAGCCACAGGCCGCGCATGCTGTTGACGAGGGCAGGGGTGAGATGCCTGGTGCCCGGGTGATCGCAATTCCACAGCACCACGCTCGACCAGTTTTTTCTGGCGTAGGCGGTCTGCACCTGGCCGTCCATCTTGATGTCGCCGGCCGGCGCATAGTCGTGCTTGACCACCATGCACGCCTTCTTCGGATCGGCGGCGGCGAACAGCGCCGCCAGATTGACGCGCGCCATGACGTCGGCATCGACGAACAGCGCCCAGCCATGCCGCGCGATCGAGGGGACGAGAAAGCGGCTGATGGCGAACTCAGTGGACATCGGGGCCCCTGAGATCACGTCCCACAGCCGCCCGTCACGCCGCTCGGTGGGGCGGTCGTACAGTTTCGCCTGCCTCAGTGCGGCAAGGCTCAGCCCCCGGATGGGGATTGGCATGGTGAGCCGCCGTCTGATCGACTGGCGCGCGACGGCAAAGCCCTGCGTCTCCGCTGGCCGCGGATCGAAGCCAACCCAGATCGAGAGGGTGCCGCCGCCGAGCATGTCACGCTCCGACTTTCGCGCGCAGCATCGCCACTCCATCCTCCAGCGTCACTTTCTGGAAGCAGCGGATCGCCGATGCCGGGCAGGCGTTGACCACGTGGATGCCGTGCTGAGTGAAATAGGGCACATAAACGTTGAAGTGCGTCGCCCACGCTTCCCAGTTCGCGGCGTTCTGGGTGCGCCGCTTCAGATAGTGCCGATCGTTGAAGCGGAAACTGCCGCCCATGTTGGCGACGTCGAACGCACCATCATAGTCGAAGCCGAACAGCACGATCTGCTTGGCCCGCTTGTGGATGCAGATCTGGATCGCGCCGAAGCCCGACGTGCCGCCGCCATAGATTTCGCCGGGGTCGTCCGACAGGTTCTCGCCGTCCAGCCGCTTCAGGAAGGTGACGTTCTTGGACGGCGGCGGGCCGGTCTTGTTGAGCTGATCCTCGGGCACCGCCCAGTAGACCCGGCTCTGCACATTGGCGAGCTTGTCACGCCATTCCTTGTAGCGCGGCATGTCGAGGCCGAAGCCTGCATCCGCCCATGGAATGTCGAAGATCGAGCCCTTGACCGCGAGCACATGCGCGCCGCGCAGCTGCTCAAAGTCGAAGCCTCGCAGTGATGGGCCACCGCCCACCACCGCGACGGGCCTGTCGTCCCAGAACGGCTTGTTGACCTTGCCGTATACGTCCATTGCTTGTCCCGCCTTTCACTGGCGCGCCTCCCGCCAAGGCGCGCGCCACGCTGCATTAGGCCGCGATCTCGGTGTCGACGCCGCGGTTGTACTGAAGCCGGAATTGCGCCAGCACGGCGAAGATGCGCAGCTGGTTGATGAGATCCGGCGGATAGAGCACGTTGACCCGGTTCGGATCGGTGGGATCGCGCTCCACGATCAGGTTCTTCTTGAACGCCACGGCGTTCTCGACCCGGCCCAAGAACTCATCGAAGCGATACTGCGCGATCAGTTCGGCCTTGATGATCTTGGGCGTGACGATCGCCTGACCTGCACCGAAGCGGGTGCCGTCGTCGGCCAGCTTGTGGCGTGGATACTTGGAGGTGATGGCGTGACGCTGCGAGCGGAATAGCGCCGCCAGTGTCGCGAGCGTCGGCACCAGCTCGTAGGCGTCGTCGCCCTGACCATAAAGGTTCTTCTGATAGGTGGTGCTCTCCCGCAGGATCGCCGGGATGCCATCGCCGTTGATGCCTTGCGTGGCGATGCCAACTCCCGACAGGTCGTTGCACTCCTTCTTGGTGAAGCGCTGGTGCTTGGGCGCGGGCAGGCAACCCTCCAGCGTCAGCGTCTGCAACGGGCGCGCAGGGTCGTTCAAGAGCGCGCGGGCTGCCTTGGCGGCGTAGGCCGATGCCCAGCACCATGGCGGCGTCGGCGAGTGATGCTCGACACCCATGATCGAGACCACGCCGGAGTTGTTGCTGGGCCCGTACTGGATCAGGTCCCTGTAGCCCTTCTGGTCGCCCGTCACGACAGCGCCGGTCTTGGCCGCGAAGACGTGCCCATAGAGCTGACGCAACCAGCCCCACCTGCCTTCGTCCCCGAAGCCGTATTCGCTCTCCAAGAGCGCCAGCGAGGTGCTGTCGATGAAGCCGGTGGCGACGTACTCGTAGATTTCATCGCCAAGGTTTGTCAGCGCCTGCGTGATATCGGACGTCCCGGTGCCGCCGGTCAGCTTGTTGCCGCTGAGCGTGATGCCGAGACCGACCGGCACCTGCTCTGCCGCGAGCAGGCCGCCATAGGCCATGCGCACGTCGATGTCGTTGCCCTCGACGCCCTTCCACTTGCAGGTCAGGGTGATGAGAGGGCTGTCACTGCTGGCGGTCGTCGCGATCACCGGCATCGACGGATCGGCGTTGATGGCCGCCGCGATCTTGCCGCCCGTGACGCCAACGTCCTCACCCGCGGCGACGAAGACCTGGACCCGGCGGCCCGCGATGTAAACCGGCAGCGTGCCTGCGGAGACCGCGGGCGCGTCGACGGTGATGGTGCCGTTGGCCGCGACACCCGCCGCCGCTTCCACGATCGGCACCACCCATAGCTCCTGCGCAAAGTTGTTCTTGGTGAAGAACTCGACCATGCCATCGAGCATCGAGCCGAAGCCGAACAGTTGCCGCGCGTCGGCCTGCGACGGCACCGGGATCGGCACGTCGGGGAGGGCGCTGCCGCTCGGCAGCATGGTGCCGATCAAGAGCGAGGTCAGCCGCGACCGCGGATAACCGGCCATGCTTGGGTCCACTTCGACCCAATAGAGCGGCATCCGCCAGTTTTGGGGAATGGAATTGAATGACACGGGCATCGGCGCGGTCTCCTTCTTCGGTCAGAGGTGATGCGGCCCATCGGGTCCGCGTGGTCCCGCCTCAACTGTTCTGGTCCAGCTCGTACACGCGCGTGATCTGCGGCGTGCCGCCCTCGGCATGCTCCTCGTCGGGGAATTGCGTGGTGACGACCACCGTGTTGAAATCGTCCACGACCTTCGGCGGGAAGCGGCTGGAGAACTCCAGCACCATCTCGACCCTGATCTCGTAGAGCGTGGTTTCGCCGACCTTGGCGAACTGACCGACTCGGTCCATCGCGGCGACGCCCTCGGTCAGGCTGACGAAATCCGGATCGGAGAGCAGGATGTCGTCCAGTTCGCTCATCCATTCTTCCAGCGGCGGGATCTGCTCCTGCTTGTCGGTCTCGACATGGACGCCGCCGGAGAAGCCCAGCGTCAGGGTGTGCTTGAAGTGCGGCTCGGCGTGGTTGGCGTGACCGTCCTGCGCCCGCTGCTCCCGCAGGATGTAGACGCCAAGGATCGGCAGATCGCCCGGCTGCACCTGCAGCATCGGCGTCAGGCGGTAGGTCTTGAAGCGTGCGCCGAACCCCGCCTGCGCCAGCTCCATCGCCTTGAGTTGCACGGTGCTGGCGTAATGGCTCACGTCGGCGGCTCCTTGGTGCGAAGCAGCAGCGTCGCGCCGCCCTGGCCATCCTCGTCGCTGTCGCCGACCCAGTATTTCTCGCCGAAGGCGGGATGGCGGATGTCGATGATCTCGATCAGATCGCCCTGGTCCGGCGGGATCGTGAAGTCCCGCAGCCGGATGCCGAGCGATACCTCATGGTCGGAAAAGATCGTGCCGTCCTGCATCTCGACGTCGAGGTCGCGCTTGTTGTAGACGCCGGTCGCGTCATAGGCGGCCACGCCCGGTTGCGTTGCCAGTGGGGTGACGAGAACCTTGATCTCGAAGATCACCGATGCTGGCTTGAGAACCAGCGCGTCGAAGTCGATCATGCCGGACCTCAAAATGATGCGGCGCAGGCGGACGCCGCATCCAGTCGGGGAGCTACGTGAGGATCGCGCGCTGCAAGGCCAACGGCTTGGTGCAGAAGTTGAGCGCGTTCATCTGAACATCGAGGTTGATGCCCTTGTCGTTCGGCATCGGGTACTGCTTGACGTAACGCGGCTTGCCCATGGTGTTGACGGTCTCGATGTAGTCGGCCGGGGCGAACACGGTAGAGAACAGGTCCGGCACACCAATCGGATAGAGGTACGCCATGTTGGTCTCGATCATCGGCGTGGTGCCGACGTTGCCGCGATAGTTGGTCCAGAGGATGCCGCCGAACGGGAATGACGCCCACACCAGCCCGCCCGCATCGACGTAGCCCTGACGCAGCTCGGCTGCCGCCTGATAGTTCAGGTAGGTTTGCCGCACCTCGGGATGCTTGATGAACGCATCGAAGAACGCATCGCCGCACAATGCCTCGACGCCCGTGAAGCTGATGCCATCGAGGTTCGCGCCCATGGTGCGGACGATGCCGGCGCACTTCAGCCGCAGCGAGCCGTCCGGGGTGCCGGCGAAGTCGAGGTTCATGTCGATGTTTGGCGGCACCGGCAGGTTATACTCGTTGAACAGATCGAGCTTGGTGCCGTCGGCATAGGTGATGACGCCCTTGATCGCGCCGACGCGTGAATATTCCTGCGTGTATTCGAGGCTCTGACCGGCCTGCGCCATCCGTTCCGCGACCTTGGTCATCACCTGCTCGGTGCCGTCCTCCTGGCCGAACGGGCGCACGCCCTGCACCTCCTCGGCCATGACGGCGTCGTTGATCTCGAAATGCGGCACGCTCAGCATCCGCATCGAGCGCCGGCCACGGTCTTGCGTCTGGCCGGGGCCACCGCGCGGGGTGGGACGAACCAGCGTCAGCGTGTTGTTCTTCTCCTCGATCGAGAAGGCCGTGGTTGCGATGCTGCTGGTCGAGAACAGCCCGCGGCTTGAGACGTAGCCGGGCACAAATTTCAGGTTGTTGATGGCGAGCGTCAGCGGCACCACACCGAAGGCATCGCCGCGAAAGATATCGAGCATTTTCGTGATCCTCTCCTAAATGCTGCCTCTCGGTCAGCGGTTGCCGCCGCCTCTCACAGGCGAACGATGATGCCCTTGCTCGCAAGCGTGGTTGCGCCGATGACCTGCTCGGCGGTGGACATCGAACCCCAGAAGATCAGCCGGCCGTTGACCTCGGCATCACGCTCCAGCACCGCGATGCGCAGGTCATTTCCGGATGACGACACCCCGCCGTAGATCGCCAGCGCGTGGCAGTCCGCGCCGACCGTGGCAACGACGTAGGTCGCGGGCTTGTCGGTGGTCGCCTCTGCGGTCTTCTTCAGCGGCTGGCCGACCTTGACGGCAGAGGGATCGGCAAGGAACGCATTGCCGCGCGAGCGATGACCGTTCGCTTCCGACAGAATGAACTCCGCCGTATGCGTGCCTTCGTTCTGAATGGGAAACTGCGGGGACATATCGTTCTCCTTTCCATGCCCTTGTGGGGCGGTTCACTTCACGCGGGCATTGAGCTTGTCGGTGATCTTTCCCCACAGCGTCGCGGGTGCGACCGTCTTGTCGATCAGGGGATGGTGCGGCAGCACGTCGGTCCTGGCCGCGCGCAGCGTGAGCAGGTCCTTGCGCACGTCGTCGACCGGCTTGGCCGCGCGCACGAAGTAGCCGACGCGCTCGGGCATGCCGGCGAGCACGCACAGATCGGTGACGCTGGCGACATACGCCTTGTGCTCGTCGATGCCCTGCTGCTTGGCGGCGTTGAGATCCACCACCTTGGCGGCGGGCGCTGGCTCGGTGACGGCGGGCGCGGTCGCCGGTTCTTCTTCAACGGGCGAAGCCGGTGGCGCTGCCGGCGGCACCACCGGCTTCTCAGGCTCTGTGGCAGGAGGAGGCGGGTCGCCCTGCACGTCACCTGTCTCGGCACGGAAGCGCTCTGCCGCGGCCTTCGGCATCAAGCGCAACGAAAAGTTGGCGGCCATCTTCACCGGCTTGGTGACTTCGTCGGCGAAGCCCAGCTCCTTGGCTTCGGCCGCGTCCATCAGGCGGTCCTCTTTCATCAGCGCCTTGACCTTGGCGGCGCTGCTGCCGGTGCGCGCGACGTAGGTCGCGGCGATCGACTTGTCGATGCGATCGAGGTCGGCGGCGATCGTGCGCATGTCGTCGGCATCGCCCATCACAAAGCCGCTGGCGTTGTGGATCAGCATGAAGGCGTTCGACGGCATGACGATCTTGTCGGCCGCCATCGCGATATACGACGCGATCGATGCGGCAATACCGTCCACATGCGCGGTGACCTTGGCCTTGTGGTTCTTGATCGCGTTGTGGATTGCCACGCCGTCGAACACGTCGCCGCCCGGCGAGTTGATGCGCAGCGTGATGCTGTCGATATCGCCCAGCGCGGCGAGGTCATCGAGGAATTGCTTGGCCGCAACCGTCTCTTCGCCCCAGAATGATTTGCCGATCTCGTCGTAGATGACGATCTCTGCGTTCGTGTCCTCGGCCTTCATCGTGAACCACTGGCGCATGATCTAGCCTCCATCCTCGGCCGCGGCTCGATCCGCAGCGTCTTGCGCCGCCTGATCGGCGGCTTCCTGATCGGCGGCGTCTTTGGCGGCCTGCTCCTCCGGCGTCAGCGGCTGGTTGGCGGCAGCGGTGTGGACCGCAAAGACGAGGTTCAATCGTTCCTCGCGCGCATGGTCGGCTGCGATGCGCTGATCGTTTTCTTCCGGGTCTGAGCCTTCAGCTTCGATCACGTCGCTGCGGCTCTTGAAGCCCGCATCGACTGCGAGTTTTTCGGCCTGACGGTCCTTGAGCGGATCGACCCAGTCATTGCGCTGCGGTATCCACTTCGCGCGCTGATAGGTCGGCTGATTGAGCAGGTAGTCGGTCTCGTTGATCGGCAGTGCCTGGGCCAGCACCGCGGTATCCATCCAGCGCCGCCAGATCGGCGTGCACATCTGAAAGACGATGACGTTGTGCTGGAATTGCTCCAGCTTGCGCCGGTACTCGACGATGGAGCCGCGCAGCGAGGAATAGTTGGCGCGGCGCAGATCTGAGGTGCAGACCGAGTAGGGGATGCCGAGTGCGCCGAACAGCGCGAGCTGCTGGCGATACTGATATGCCTCGTAAGCGCCGCCGACGTCCGCCGGTTCGGAGAACTTGATGTCCTCGCCCGGCAGCAGCGTCTGCATGGTGCCCGGCTCCAGCCCGGACAGCGCGATGTTCTCCTGTGGCGCGGAGCTGTCGATGCCGTCGATCGGGACGACGTCCTCGGGTGTCGCGGTGGTGATGAAGCCGGCGAACATCGCGGCGATGCGCTTCCGCTCCAACTCGGCGTCGTCGTACTGGTCGAGGAAGAACATCCGGATCAGAGCCGGCGTGACCAGTGGCACCCCGCGCATCTGACCAGGCCGGGTGCATTTGAAGATGTGCAGCACCTCGCTTGCCGGCACCCGCACCGGCTCCAACTGCGGCACGGGCTCGACGGCGGCATCGCCGGGATGGGTGGGAAAGAAGTAATAGGCGGTACGGCGGCCCCGGTAGTCCAGCTCGATGCCGTTCATGATGTAGTTGCCGTTGGCGGCGAACTGGTTGAGCCAGTAGGGGCACATCTCGCTTTCGAGCAACTGCACCTGCAGCGGCACCAGAAAGCCGTCCGAGACGTTGCGGGGCCGGAAGCGGATGAAGCACTCGCCGGCCTCGAACAGCGCGCGCGCAACGATGGTCTGCAGGCCGTAGAAGTCGGCGATGCCATCGGCGTCGCACTGGTCCGTCCAGTCCAGCCAGAGCTGCATCATGGCGGCGCGCAGGTCGGGCTGGTCGGTGAGCAGCGAGGAGGGCTTGATGCCGGTGCCGATCAGGTTCGCGGTGAAGCTCTCGCAGGCGGCGTTGGCATGAGCGTTGTTGCGCAGCGCATCGCGGCAACGCGCGCGGAGCAGCGGGCCTTGCGAGGCCATGATGGCGTTGGTGGTGTTCTGCGTCGGCTGCCAGCTCTTGAGCCGCCGCCGGTTGCGCCCGCCATCGAAATCATTGCGGGCGGCTTTGCCGGTGCGCGAGATGAACTTGCCGAGCGCGCCCTCCGACAGCATGTCGCGCAGCGCGCCCATCGCTACAGCCCCTTGTCGGCTTGCGTGGTCATCCTGATCTGACGCACGCGACCGCCCTGGCCCTGCAGCTCGGCGAGTTCTTCTTCGAGGTCGTTGAGGATCTGGCGCAGCTCGGTGAGCGAGCGGAATTCGGTGCGCTTGTCGCCATAGCCGGCGCTGTTGACGCCGGAAATGATGACCGACTTCAGCGCCGCGATCTGCGCGATGATCTCTTCAGGCGTAGACTTGCCGCGAGGCATTGCCGGGAGCCGTCAGGCTCCGAGATAATTCGACCTGATGATGCGTCTCACCCTTCGCCCACGCGGTGGTGGCGGTGCGTCTGGGGGCGCGAAGGTCGCGCTAACTACCTCGGATGGGGTTTCCGGCTGCCTGCCGACGCCATTCGTAGTCCCAGTGTGAACCTTTTGCAATGGTATGCGCTGCACGTTCAGCAGATAGCCGGCCGCCGCCTGCATCGCCTCGCAGTCGAAGAAGTGGTTGTCCCGACTGCGCTGCACCCACTCGACCTTGCCGGTCGGCTGCTTGAGCCGCGCCTCGCTGACGAGCTGGTGGCAGTAATCGTCGTCCACGCCCTTGAACACATGCCAGCCGCCGATGTGGGCCTCGGGCCAGCGCAGCCGTTCGTGCACCCAGCTTTTCCAGTGATCGGTGTCCAATCTCACCAGATCGAGTCCGTACTTGGCGGCGCGGCCATCCTTGCGGCTGACCTCGATCTTGGAAAAAATCAGCGGCGTGCGCATCGGTGCGCTCGACCCCTTGGTCGGCCGCACCCGGCGCATGAAGCGGCGGCAGAACTCATAGACCCGGTTGAGCGGCAGGGTGTCGGTCTTGCCTGGACGAAAGCCGCTGTCGACGAAGGCGAGCTTGATCGGCACGCCGTCGATCGGCGTTGCGACCAGATCGCCCAGCGCATTCCAGATGTCCTCCTCGGTGGTGTCGCCCCGGAGATAGCCGTAGTTGACCAGCCATGAGGTGGCGCGTGCGCCCCAGCCGCGGATCACCCACGGGATCGAATGCTTCTGCACGTCGCAGGTCAATGTCAGATACAGCACGTCGTCTGGCACGGTGCCGCGCTGGTAGCTGGCCGCGCGCGACTTCTCCTTGATCTCCATCCATTCCGGCACCTCGCCGCCGCCCGGCGAGTACAGTTCGCCGAACCCGGCGTTGATCGCCTGCTGCACCATGGCGTCATCGCCGCTCTGCTGCGCCTCGACCAGCACCGCGACCCGTTCGCCGAAGGTGACGAACGGAGAGGCCAGACCGCTGACCCAGTACGAGATCGACTTTGACTCGTGCGGAGCGCCGTGAATGTTGCCGCCCTTGTCGACGCTTTGGCCCGGCGCGACATATCGGCCGCGCGCATTCATGTCGGCCTTGTGGTGGTCCTCGATCACGCCGGCACAGTGCGGGCATTCGAGGAAGGTCTCGCGCGCAGCTTCCAGCGGTCCCGCCTTCAGCGGATAGCGCAAGAGGTTGAAGCGCGGCACGAAATAGGCGGCGCAGTGTGGACATGGCCAACACCAGTGATGCCGCGTGCCCTGCTGCCAGAGCTGCCAGATCGGGCTCTCGATGTCCTCGGGCACGGCGACCTCCCAGAAGTGCAGGCCGCTGACTTCATCCTTTGCCGCCGCGACCCTGCCGCGCTTGGGCGTCGACGTCACAACGCAAACGAAGTCGGCGAAGGTGTCGCCGCGGCGCTCGACCAGACCGAGCGGGCCGCCCTGATTGTTCACGTTGTCGCGCATCTCGTCGTATTCATCGACCAGTGCCAGGACCGCCGGATCTGACTTCAGCGCGGTTGACGATCCCGAATGCGCGAGGCGGAACGGCACGCCCGCCACCACCTTTCGGGTCTTGGTCATGCGCTTGCCGCGCGCCACCTTGGCCATCAAGGTCGGCGCTTCATCCAGCAGCGCCATGACGCGCGGCTCGAACTGCTCGGTGAGGAATTGCTTGTTGGGTCCGACGTACAGGATGGGGCCGGGCCGCTGATCGAGCCGCTGGCCGGCGACGTCGAGCATCGCCTCGCTCTTGCCGGTCTGCGCGCCGAACACCATGATGACGCGCTTGGAGACGCCGCTGGCGATGACGCGCTCGGGCTCGATCACATAGGGTGTGAGGAGCGGATCACGCGGCCCCGGCACCGCTGCCGTTGCCGGATAGGTCCGGTTCGCCGCCGCCCACAGGTCCGGCTCCATCGGCTCTGACGGCATCATCAGCGCCGCGAACCGTCTCCAGCCGTATGGCCTGTGCCATTGCGTGCTCTGCGATCCGACGAAGTCGAGCATTGACCTCTCGCTCGATGATCCTGCGCAAGGTCAGATCACGAGTGCAGGCCGCAGCCAACCCCGCGAATTCGCTTCGCACCTCGCCAGCGAGGCTGTCGATCATCTCCTCATAGACTTCGAGCGGGACCAATCGACCGAGCCGCTGGTTGGTGCGCACCTCGATCTCGCGCGCTTTGGCATCGCGCATCCGGCTGTCGGCCGCCGACTTCTGCGAGCGGCGGTCCTCATCGCGCAGCCAGCGCACATAGCCCTGACAGGCGTCGAACCAGTTGTACTGCGCTTTCCGGCCGGTGGTCTTGAGCCAGCCCTGCGCCACGAACTGCGAGATGCGCGGCGTGGTGACACCCCAGCACCTGGCTAGCGTCGCGCTGTCGGTGAGCATGACGTTGTCGCGCGACCATTTGGCAAAACCTCGGATGAGGTCGGCCAGTCGCCAACTGTCTTTGCCGATCGGTTTGATGAAGCCCTCGCGCTGCAGTTTTTTGAGTTCGTCCGGGTGCTCCATCAACAGCAGCGACATCGCCAGCGCGGTCGACACCGTCCCAGCCTCGTTTTCTGCCATTTCAGCCTCCACAGCCTCCGATTGAAAGATTTTTGTCGGGATGATCCAAAATTGAAAGAATTTCCTCCCCGAAATGATAAGTTTGGCTTCACTGCACCGGCAAATTGTCTAGTGTTTTCAAGTGGTTCGGCGGCGGTCGCCGGAACCGGGAACTTCACCGGGCATTTTCGGAGCAAGCGAAGTGCACCCCTCTATTTCCTCCCTCACGTTCGGCGCGGAATTCGAAGTCATCCTTCCGTCCGATCGCAACCGCGCCAGCGCTGCGTCGGCGGTTGCCGCGCATTCCGGCCTTACCGTCGTTTCCGCCGTGCTCGGCGGCCGTCCCGTCACCACGTGGAAGGTCGTCTCCGACGCTTCGGTTTCGGGCGGCGGCGCTGGTCTCGAATTCGTCTCGCCGGTCTTGAAGGGCGCGGACGGCCTTGAACAGGTTCGCAAGATTTGCGCAGCGCTTACTTCCATCGGTGCGACCGTCAACACCACATGCGGCTTCCACGTTCATGTGGGCGCGCGCGATCAGGCCGACAATCCGGAGTTTTTCAAAAACCTGCTGAAGCTCTACGGCAAGTTTGAGGAGGCGCTGGACGGCATCATGCCGGCGTCGCGTCGCGGCAATGCCAACCGCTATTGCGCGTCGATCGTTCGCTATGCGCCGAATGTCGACCGGGCGCGCAGCGTGCAGGAAGTCATCGGCACCATTCCGGGCCGCTATCACAAACTCAATCTTGCGGCGTTCAAGAAGCACCGCACCGTCGAATTCCGCCAGCATGCCGGAACGGTTGACGGCGAGAAGGCAGTCAACTGGATCGTCGTTTGCCTCAAGCTGGTCGCCGCCGCGAAGGCCGGCAAGACCGGTGCGGGTCCGGCGATTGCGCGGGATTTTTCTCGGCTCGATGCGAAGGCGCGGGCGGTCGCGGATGCGATCAGCAAACCCGAAGGTGCGACCGCGGAAGAAATCCGTGCGGCGAACGGTTTTCGTGCGCTCTCGGTCAAGCGGCAGGTGGCCATCGCGGGCTTGCAGGTTCGCGTCGTCAAAGAGCGCGGCAAAGAGCGGTTTTTCCTCGTCGCGCAGACTGACCCCGGCCGCACCGTGCCGTCGACGCTGGAGGGGCTGTTCGAGGTGATCGATGCCTCGCCAGAGGAAGCCGCCTTCCTGCGCTCGCGCGCGCAGCGTCTCGCCTAACGACGTTTCGACGGTGCGGCCCATCGCGGGCCGCACAACGAAGCGGCCAACCGGTTCTTCACAACCAACAGTCAACAGGAGCAAGCCACATGACCACGTTTACGAAACTTTGGGTTCTGAAATCGCCAGTGCAGGTCGCGGCCGGCACCGTGCTCACCGTCAGCTTGAAGGGCGGTCGCACCAAGGAAGTGCCGGTTGGCCAGTTCATTGGCCAGCGCGGCGCGAACTACCTCTACCTGCCCGCCGCGCAGGCCGACGACGCCGACGCGGAAGCGGGTGTGAGGAGCGAGCCCATGCTGTACTTCGCCTATGGATCAAACCTCAACAAGAAGCAGATGGCGCGGCGCTGCCCGGCGGCTGTGCCGCTCGGCAAGCTGATCATGCCGAACACGCAGCTCGTGTTCCGCGGCGTCGCCGATGTCATCCGCGCCGATGGTGTCGAGTGCCCAGGTGGCATCTGGCGGATCACGCCGGAATGCGAGGCGGCGCTGGATCGCTATGAGGGCTTCGATCCGGACTACCCTGATCGCGGCATGTACACCAAAGAGTACGTGCGCGTCGCCGGGCTGCCGGATGGCGCGACCGAGATCATGCTCTACGTGATGAACTCGTCCGGCATCTATCCGCCGTCCGAATACTATTTCGACGTCATCAGGCAGGGCTATCGCGACTTCGGTCTGGATACCGCGGCGCTGCGGATGGCGCTGAAGCACTCGCACGATGAGAAGCGCCCGACACACGTTGAGCGCAAGCGGACGCGGCGCATGGGCCGCCCCGCGCTCGCACCGCGGCCGGCAGGCAAGCCGGTGCAGTCCAAGGCAGAGCGCAAGGCCGACAAGAAAGCCGCGCGCAAGGCCGACAGGAAGGCCGACAAGACCGCGCGCCAGATGTACCGCGACCCGCAAGCCGACCTGACCCCCGAGCAGCGCCGCCGGAAGATCACCAACCTGACCGAATGGCTGCGCGACCGCCGCAACAACGGCATCAAGCACTGACCCCCGAACCCACATTTTGGAGCAAGCAAAATGTCCAACAATCCTAAGAACGCACCATTCGCCAACAAAGCCATCGCTCTCCCTGTTCTCGCATTGCTGTTGCTCGGCGGGATCATGAGTTCGGGCGGCAGCCATAGCGGCGCGGAGACGCCAGCACCGAAGCCGGCTGCAGCACCGGTCAAGCGACCGGCACCCGGTTCGACGGTGGTCGCCAAACGCGACACAGTGGCATGCATCGAATTTAAAGACGCGCTTGGCGTCGTTGCCAATGAGATCAGCCCCGGCATCCACATGGATAACAAGCACCTGATCGCAGCAGGCCGCTGCGTCGAGCTGCCGTTCGGCACCGTGGTTACCGAGGATGCCAGCGAACGCACAATCGCTGCGCCGAATGCCCGGTGCGTCCGGGTCGACGGTGCGCCTCGTCGCGCGCCGTGCCTTTGGGTGCTGGTTCAGCGTTTGGCGATCATCACCGATTGACCCTTCGCCCCTGCGCTCCATGCGAGCGCAGTACGAAGCGCCATTCCGGTGACTTCACATTTGGAGCAAGCAAATGAATACCGAAGCCGAACGCCTGAGGGCGCGCGTCGAAGCGCTCGAAAAGATGCTGGCCGAACTGGAGCGGGTGCTGGCGCAAAGCCGTCGCTGTCAGCGACTGGCCCAATCCGGCACGCGCAAAAGCGCGCCGGTCACCCACTAGCTGGAGCGAGCAAATGAAACTCACTCATGCCGACTTGCGGCAATTCACCGGCACCGAGCAGTGGTTCCGGCATAGCCTGATGCGCACCATCCTGTACACCGAAGGCGTGCAATATCTCGCCGAGAGCGGTGGCGCGTACTGGCTGCTCGATAAGGTCGCCACATGGCAGCTCGAACCGAGGGTGAAGGCCGAGCCGTTCCAGTCGTGGAAGCTGAAGGTCAATGAGAACCGGACCGCGACGCTCACCTGCGATGATGGCAAGGGCAACATTGTCCATTCGGAGGCGATCGACTGGACCGACTTCCCGCTCGATCAAATCGAACTGTGGGTCGAGGGAAACGTGATCCTATTGCCCAGCGAGCACTGACATGGGCGACGACAGTGAGATCGTCAGCCATCCCGATGGCGGCATCACCTTCGCAGGCCCCGACGCCGTGGCGCTCTATGCCGCCACGACGCTGTGGGCGGCGCTCGGGCTGTACATCAAGAGCGGGATCAAGGTGAACCGCGCTTATACGCCGACCAAGATGCTGGCGGCGGCGGGGCAGATCACTGGCAAGACCTACAAGCGCGGGCAGCATCAACTCGCCCGCGATGACCTCAAGATATGGATGGATACCATGTCGGCGGCGTTGCCGAAGCGCTGATGCGCAAAACGCTGATCGACAGCATCAAGCCATGCGAAAAGATAAGCTATACTTTGCATCGCTCGCGTGGCCTGATTTTCTCAAGACCGGGCAGGCGATACCCCGGAGCAAGTACCGCCAAATGTGGAGCAAGCACATGAAGTTCATCACCTTGAATATGGTTGAGGCCGGTCGCCCGCAGTACAACGAGGACACCGGACGCGAGGAAGTCACCGAAACCAGCAAGCCGGTCATGATCAACGCCGCCAACATCCGCTGCTTTTACGCGCGTCGCGATGGCAGAGCCGGCACTCGCATCACGTTCTCGGACGGTGGCGGGTTCGCGGTCGCGGAAGCGCCCGACCAGATCGCGCAGATGGTCGCCAGCGGCGACACGGCGGCGCGGCTCGCGCTCGCACCGCCCGCGACCGACAGCGCCAACTAACCACGACCACCGCAGCAAACGGGCGGGCCGCAGTGCCCGCCCTTTTAACAGGAGCCAACGAAATGCCGATGCCGACAACCAAGAACGACCTGCCGGCGATGCAGTGCGTCTCGGCGATGCAGAAGTGCATTCGCCGGGGCATGGAGCGCGAGGCGATGGAGTTCGCGTGCGAGCTGCTGCACACCTCGAAGGCGTTTCACACCATGGTGTGCAATCGCTTGGAGGTGATCTGCCACGAAGATTTGGACACGCTGGCCGCCCCGTGGGTGGTGCCGTTCGTCGCCACCGCGCTCGCGCAGTCCAAAGAGCGCTACTCCAAGCACGTCGGCGAGGCGCGGCTGATGGTGGGCAACGCCATCAGGATGATGTGCCGCGCGCCGAAGTCCCGCGCCGGCTGCCACTTCGGGGCCGCGATCGGGCTGCGCTCGCTGCTGGAGGAGTACGCGCCGACCGTTCCCGATTGGGCACTCGACCAGCACACCCACAAGGGCCGCAAGATGGGGCGGGGTCTCAAGCACTTCCGCGAGGAAGGCGCAAAGCTGGTGCCGCCGCCGACCGACCCCGACCCGTACATCGAGGAAGCCTATCGGCTGTGGGCGATCAAGCAGGGCGAGATCGAGGAGGAGGAGGCATGATCTGGCGGCTGATGGCTTCCGTGCTGGTGGTGTCCGACGCCGGCAGCATCGCGCTGACCAGCGAGCACACCGACTGGCCGAGCGAACGGGCCTGCATCCATGTGGTGCAGAGCATCTACAGCATTCCGCCGACCGCGCAGGTGATCGGCGGCCACCGCGTCACCATCAAGATGTCGGCATCGTGCGTGCCGGTCACCCCATAGGAGCAAGCCCATGACCAGCCCCAAGCAACCGGGCTGCAAGCACCAGTGGCCGGATGAGCCAAACTGCCAGCCCGCGTTCCTAAACTCCTACCACTGCGACAATTGCGACGTCTCTTGGGAGGACGAGTGGTCATGCGGCTGCGATGACGAGTGCCCCGAATGCGGCATCGCCATCAGCCCGGAAAAGTCTGAACCGATCGCGCCATGTGCGTGCGAGCGTCTGTGAGTGAGAAAACATGAAGAAGATCGTCCTGATCCTGCTGCTGCTGCCGAGCGCGGCGCTGGCGCAGCAGCGCACCTATTACGATGCCGCCGGCCGCGTCGTCGGCCGTTCGACCACCGACAGCCAAGGCACGACGACCTTTTACGACGCGCGCGGGGGCGTATCGGCGCGCTCGTCGACCCGCGGCAACGCCACGACCACCTATGACGCGGGCGGCCGGGTCATTGAAAGAAGCGAGAGGAGCAAGCGATGACTGACCCGCAGATGATCCGCGCGCTCGTTGAGCGGATCGCGTCCCGGCCGTTGTCGACCGAGAACACCCACGCCACATGGAACCCGCCGGATTGGGAGGAGGTGGTGGAGTGGTGGGACGAAGCGGTCGCCGAGGCGCGCGAACTGACCGGCAAGCGCTACCGGTCATGATACAGCCTGACCTTCCGCCAGAGGTCGCACGCGCGTTCATGGAGGACATGCGCGCGTACTATGCCGCGACAGGTGAGCACAAGCGCAACGAGATTGCCGCGCGTCAGGCGCACATCCTGAACGGCTATCTGCCGCGCCGCGCCAAGCGGTTGGGGCTTTCCGACATCAAGGCGATGTTTCAGGAAATGCGCCGCGCTGGTGGTTGAAAAAGCGGGAGAGGCATTTGCGCCCTCTCCCGCAGGTGTCGGGCGGAATAACGGAGCCCGATCAGTCGTACCCGAAGCGGTCGCAGAGCTGCTTCTCTGCGTCCATGATGCGCTGGCGCATTTGCTTGGTGACCACCGCCTCATTCTCCATCCGCCGCTCGGTGGCGTTGCGCTTGGGCGGCATCAGCGGCATTGCGGAGCGCACCTCGCCAGCCTCGTCGAGGATGCGGTTGAGATCTTCGAACAGGGTCTCGGTCTTGCCGATGCGGTCGACCGGCTTCTCGCTCCACATCCCGAGCTTCTGAAACATCGTCTGCGTGGCGATGCCGGGATAGCGCTCCAGATACTTCTCCAGAAATTCCTCAAAGCTGAAGCTCCAGCAGGATGCCATCCAGACCTGCGCCGCGGTGCCGCGGTGTTGGACATGGACCGGGTAGCCTGACGTCACCGCGAAGGCCCAGCGCGACACCAGCCAGTTGACCGGGTGGCGGACGAAGCCGAACGACAGCCGGCCGCTCTCGATGCCTGGATGCCGGGCCCGCAGCTCGGGCAGGCCGAAGTGCCGCTCGCCCTCGGCGTCGCCGCTCTCATGGCCGACTGGATTGCAGCGGTACAAGACCTCGCGCACGCTCATGCCGCCGGTCTTCTGGACGTGTATAAACAGCGTCTTGTCAGTCACGAAGGCCATCATTTCTTTCCTTTCGCCAGCATGTTCTGCCGCCGCACCGCCGGCACGCCGGCCACGGTGTCGCCGGTCTTCATGTAACCCGGTCGCCGGAAGCTGATCGCGGTGCCCCAGCGCTTGGCGACGATTTCAGTGGAGCGCTTGAAGTCTTCCGGCGTCACCAATCCGCTCTGGCCGCCGCTGCCGCTGAATGATCTGCCGAAGTCGAAGTAATAGCGGATGTCGGCCAGCACGATGCGGTCCTCCAGCAAGGTGCGCATGGTCCAGTCCAGATCGGCGCGCGACTTCAGCGTCTCGTCGTAGAGCCGATGCCGCGCCTTACCCATCACGCCCCAGCAGCCATAGACCTGTTGCGTCGGCACGATGGGCCGCTCGTCGGGCCGGATCACCGTGGTGTTGGCAGTGCGCGACCAGCAGAACGTGGTCAGCCCGAGATCGGCGCAGCAGGTGACTTGGTTCTCGATGATGGCCATCACCTCGTCTGCGTCGGTGATGAAGCGCTTGGAGCCAATGTTGCTGCGGATGCCGACCAGATCGTCGTCGCTCTGGATCAGGCAGGGGGCTGCCACATGCTGGATGATCCAGTTGCGCGCGGCCGGCGCGCCAGAGGAGGGCGGGTGCAGCAGGAGCTGCTTCTTGGGAACGTGCGGGCGATAGTCCTCGCGCTCACGCTCGTCGACGCAGATCAAGGCGTCCGGCATCAGCGACAGCATCGTCCTGGCATTGTGTGGTCGGCCGCGCGACGGCACCACGATCTGATACTTCATCACCGCCTCGCTTAGACTTGTGCTTGGCCTCGACCCGCACCACGTCGCGGCATGGTCCGCAATACAGCTTGGTGCCGCTGACGCCGGCACCGCAGCGCTTGCATGGCCTGATGTGCCTCATTTTGTCTTGCTTCCCAGCATCTCGACCAGCTTGTCGGCGCGGATCGCGTGCGCCAGTCCCATCCGATTGCGCCGCTTGACCACCGGCAGATCGAGCCGGTCGCACAGCACGTTCCATTCATGAGTCGTGGATGCCAGCACCACCAGATAGTCGTAGTGCTCGTGCGGCTGCAGCGCCATGCCGGGCACGTCGAGCCGGTCATCTTCCTTGGTGCCCTCGCGCTCGGCATATTTGCGGGTGAGATCGGTCACCACCTTGCGCAGCTCGGCGTGCTCGTCCAGCTCGATGCCGGTCAGCAGCAGCTTGAAGGCGTCGACATCGGGGATGGCGAGCGCGCTGAGCGGGTCATAGGTCGCCAGCACCTTTGCCGCCTCATCCTCATTGAGATCCACGATCAGAACCGGCATCTCGCTGTCATCGGCGAGGTCGGCCCTGAGATGGCCGTCGATCAATTCGACGCCGTCGGCGGTATCGCGGCCGATGCCGGCCCCGACAAAGCCGACGGTGGCGAGCAGTTCGGTCAGCGCGGACCTCTGCCCCTCGGGGTGCTGCCGCCAGTTGCGCGGGTTGCGCCGCAGTTCGCTCGCCCTGACGCGGCGCAACTCCACGATACGATTTCGAAACGCGGTCATACGCAGTTCACCCCGCTGGCAAATTTATCCGGATGGAATGATTGGCAAATATATTCAAGGCGGGCGGTCGCGCGGTCCCCGCACCGTTCCACGCCCTCGGAAGGACCCGCGTTGTTGAGTTGGCTGAGCATGCGAGCCTTGCTTGAGCTGGCTGTCTGTCTGCGTTGACTGAGCATGGAAGCCCTATCGTCGTCGTCGCGTCGCCATTGCCTGGGCGATAGCGAGCGGGATGGTCCGCTGCAGTTCACGTTTCATCGACATGGCGAAGTCCTCATAGAACGGGACACGCTTGGGTATCTGGGTGGCGTGCTTCAGCACATAGAGCAGGCGCAATCGGCCTTTCTTATCCTTCGCATAGAGCACATCGCCCTTGCGCACTGCTGTTGGCATATTCTTCGGCCGAAGGCGGGCAGGCACACCACGCGAGGTCTTTGGCACGCTGCTGGCTGGCACTGCGAGGTTCGATCCACCATGCGGGGTTCGCGTCCCGCCCTTGGCCTGCATCTGCAGATTGCCCCTGTCGAGCTTGTCGTAAATCTCGACCGCCAAGGACTGCTTGCTGGCCCGCGCATCTCTGGTGGTGAGTGAGGCCGCGATAAAGGACTGGTTACGCTGTTTGACGTGGTTCGGCCACGTGGCCTTGATGTGGAAATTGCGGGTGACGTCGGCCGAGCGGTTCATGGCCAGCGCGAGCGCGTAGGGGATCTGATCTGCGACTGCGCCGATCGAGAGCGCCTGCTGCTCCAGCTCTTTGAAGTCGAATTCAAGTCCGAGCATGGTCGTTGCCAGGGAACGGGCGGCGCAGCTCCTGCGCCAGCGTGTCATCGTGGAAGATGCGGATCACCATGACCTCGCCATGGGTGGCGTCCTCGAAATAGGCGACGACGTCGGCGACGACGAATTGATGGTCTGCGGGGAAGACCACAGTCGCGGTCTTGGTCGCGAAGTCGAATTCGATGTTCAGTGCTTTGCGCTCATCCATGGCCATGGCCGCTTTCCTCCAGTGGGGTGTTTGACAAGGTCAACTTGTCATTTACCCCCTGCGGGGTACATTCGGGAACCCTAACCCCGAAGCCCGAGGGAAAATGCCTGCCAAGAAAGGCCCGAAGGACGTCGACAAGATCGTGGCCAAAATCCACGGCACGCGCGGTCTGTCGGTGAAGGTCGCCGATGCGTGTGGGATCGCGCGGACCGCGGTGTACCAGTGGACGCAGGTGCCGCTTGAGCGGGTCCATGACGTCGCTGAAGTGCTCGGCATCCCGCCCGAGCAAGTGCGGCCCGACTTCTTCCGGCCCAAGCGGCGGCGGTGAGCTGAAAGCGCAGAGGGACGACAGCTTGCGCCATCGCCCCTCTGGTCCCTGCGCTACGACGCGGGAGCAAGCCGGTCGCGGAGCGCTGGATGTGGGGTTATAGGCCATGCGCAATCTCCGTTGCAATGCGGCATTAACCGGATGCCGGGTGTCCACCGGGCTTCTTGCGGATGGTGATGCGGAGCACATCGCCGCTCTCGATCGCCGGCTTGTCCTTGCCGATCCACAGTGCCAGGCCGAGCCGTTTGATGACCAACCACCAGCCCGATGAGACCAGCTCGTACTCCATCTGGCTCTCGACCTTGGCGGTGCCGGCCTTGACGCCGTCATAGACGCGACGGAAGCGCTCCTCGACCGAGGTGGCGACCTCTTCGAATTCGAATTCGCTCAGCGCGTGAATGTCGATGCCAGCAGGCACCGCATCCCCAGTTTGAACATCTCCCATCGCGTCATCCTCCATTGCACATTCGCCTCGGGGTTCAGGTCCGCGACGTGCAGCACGCCGTGCCGATAGCTCAGCATCGGCCCGCTTGGATCGAAGAACAGCCGCATTTGCCGAGCCCTCACGAGTTTGCCCACCACAGCCAGACCAGCACGAGCGTGAGCACCGCGCCGAAGTAGCAGAGCGCTCCGTTCGGGCCGCCGAGCCAATATCCGAACCGCTTCATCATGTTGTTGCCTCATTCCGTTAGCTGCCCGCGTTAGCGGCCGTTACACGGTCTCGCAAATGCCTGGAGCTGCTGAGCTTTCGCGCGTTAGCTCGCATATTTTCACCCGCCCAATCCGTTGACCGGCTTGCCCGTCGCCCACCAAAACGGTTTCTGAATGCCGATGATGCCGGCGTCGCGGAGCTTGTCGCCGGCCCGCTTGAACGCACCGCGAAACCGATTGTCGGCGGCTTCCTCGTCGGTGTCGCTGTCGACCACCTTGGCCCGCATCGCGGCGCGCACATAGGACACATCGACCACCTTGCTGATCGCAGCAGGGAGCGGGAAGGGCGGTGCCACGCCATACTCACCAATCGCATCATAGAGGGCGTGCATCAGCAGCAGCTCGTTGGCGCTGGCGTTGTAGCCCCCGCGCAGGGTGGACTGGCTCGTTACAAAGGGGATCACGGCGCACGACGTTTCCGGGTTGCCCCATTTGTTGCGACCGACCGTGATCACCGGCAGCGAGAACTCCCATTTTTCCCCGGCCTTGCCCTCGCGCTGCTTGCGCACGGTGGCGCGGTGGATCGCGCCGCCGGTCGGGGTGCGCTTGTCGCTGACGATCTCGAACTCGATGGTGGTCTCGAAGTCGGCGGTCAGGGACGAGTGCCCGCGGGGTGTCGCTCCCCCCTTCGGTTTATGGTGAACGAGCACGACGGCGACGCCGAATTTTTCCTGCAGCGCGACCAGCCGCTTGCGCACGATCGACACGTCCTGGCTGGCGTTCTCATTCATGCCGGGTGCGAGTGCCGACAGCGTGTCGATGACGATCAGGACCAGCTTTTCCACATAGGTCTTGGCGATGGCGGTGATCTCCTCGATCAGCTCGACCAGATCGGTGTCGCTTGAGAAGAAGTCCGGCCGCTTGGTGCAGAGATAGAACGGGATCACAAGGTCATACGGCAGCTCGTGCTGGATCGAGTAGGCGAGCTTGCGCTTGCCGAAGCCCTTGCCGGCTTCGGCGGCGACATAGACGACCAGCCCCGGCTCGGTGTTCTTGCCATTCCATGTCAGGCCGCGCGCCACCGCCATGGCCATGTCGAAGGTGCCGAAGGACTTGCCCGAGCCGCTGTCGCCAAAGATCAGGCTGATCTCGCCCATCGGGAAGATGTCCTCGACCAGCCACGTGTAACCGGTCGCGTGCCCGAGGATTGCGATCTGCTCCCAGCGCAGGCCGCCGAACTTGGAGCGGAACGGTGCGGGCGACCACTCGAGGGTCTGCGCCGCGAGCACATGCAGCTCGCCTGCGGTGCCGCCGGCCTTGATCCAGTCCGACACGTCGGCCTTTGGCGGCATCGCCGGCCAGTGCCGCGCCAGATCGAGCACGCGCACGCGGGCGGCGACACCGTGCAAGTGCTTGGCGACGTCCTGCGCATGATCCTGTCCGGGCAGGACCGGCCTGCCATCGGGATGGAAGCGCAGCGCGCCATCGCCGTGCGGCGGATCTGGATTGCGGGCCTGGGGATCGTTGTCCTGAATGATCACCACGTCGGCATCGCGGAAGAATGCGGACAGCGCGTCGTCCCACTTGCCGACGCCGCCGGCATTGCAGGTGGCGGTGATGCCGAGCTGGTGCAGGTTGTCGGCATCCTTTTCGCCCTCGACCACGAACACGGTGCGGCCGGTCGCGATGGTCTCCATCAGCTCGGGCAGGCGGTACGGCACATGCCGGATGTCGCGGACGGCGTACACCCAGCCGTGCCTGATCTTGTCGGGTGGATCGTCGGGCCGCGGACGCCGCCGCTGCCGGAAGGTCTTGGGTTCGAACCTGACGACCTGAAACAAGAGCTGGTCGCTCTCGTCGACATAATCGTAATGCGCGACCTCTTTGCCGAGCGGGGCGATCTTGCCGTTGCTCTGGTGCGGGTCGCGAGCCTCAAGATAGCCGCGCTCGCGTAGCCATGCGATGGCGCTCTTGTGGTCGCGGCCGGTTTCACGTGAAATCAGATCGAGCACGCCGCCGCCGGTCTTGGTTTCGTGGTCGTAATACCTGCCGGCCTCGATATCGATCGACAGCGATCCGTGCTTGCCGTAGCGGCGGTCCCCCTGTGTCGACAGGCGCAGGTTGGGTGCGCCGAGCAGTTCTTCGGCAACCGATGCCATCTGTGCAGCGAACGATGAACTCGGTTCGTGCATGTTCACGCCGGGCATCCAAAAAGCGGTGTCGGAGCAAGGGCGAGCCTTGGATTGAGGAGCGAGCACATATAGGACCACGTCGCCAGTGCATCGGCCTCGTTGTCATCCTCGACGGACCAGCCCATGGCGCGGCACTTGCGCACCACCAGCGGCTTGGCCCTGGCGCGCTTCGGATTGCAGCCGATGAAATGCTGGCGGACGTGGCGGGTCTCGGCCTTGCGGATGTCATAGATCCCATACCGGTAGGCGATTGCGCCGATGACGGCGGGCAGCCCGAACAGCACCGACGTGGTGTCGATCGTGCTGTTGCCGCGCTTGAACGTTGTCGGCAGCGGCGCTTCCCAGACGATCAGCTTGGGCTTGTGGCAGACGATCTTTTTTTCCGCCCATTGCATGGCGTTGGCGAAGATCGCCTCATGCGAAGCGCCCTTGGCCGCGAACCGGATCGAGCCGTGCAGCGGCTTGCCGCCCGGCTCGCCACAGGCCCAGCCAGAAACAGATGCGAGGTCGAGGGCGAGCACGGGCGCGGGCATAGCGGCAAGTTCTCACGCGCCCATTCGTGCCCGCGTGCCATTGCTGTCAGCGCGCGCGAGCGCCGCCGCGCCCAGCGGGGTGTCGGCGAACTCGCCCAGCTTCTCGGACAACATCTGGTATTCGGATCGCTCGTCGTCCTCCAGATCCTTGGTGATGCTGTCGATCTTGCGATGCAGACCGCGTTCCTTGATCTTTTTCTTCAGCAGCTTCTTCGAGATGCCGCGATTGCTGGCGTTGTCGTATTCATCCGCCTTGATCTTGCGGATGTCCTTGCAGCGCTTCATGTACGCCATCTTCTCGGTCAGCAGATCGGCATCGAGCTTTTCGATCGCGTCTACGGCTTCTTGGACGTGCTCGGCCGATGGCTCGTTTGACGTAGCAGGGCTCGCCATTCTGGAACTCCTCTGGATGGTTTGGGGCTGCTGGTAGGATAGATATCCGGGCGGATTAGGTGTCGTGGGATGCCAGTGATCCGCTCGACAGTGATCACGCGGCGCGTTGGCACGCGCTGCCATTGCTTGACGGCTTGCAGGCTGATCTCACAGGCATCCGCGATCGGTCGACGGAGTCTGTTCTTGGCAATAAATTGCAGAACGGCATCGCGCTGGGGCATTCGCGCCTCTCGTCCACGCAAGGTTTTGATGCCGGTGATGCAGCCGTATATTTTTGCTCCCTGCCGAAATCACTCGTCAAGAAAAAATAGAAATATGCGCGCACGGCGGTGCAGCGAGTAAAGCATTTGACGCGGCACGATGTCGCCACATTGCGTTAGGCGATTTGCGTTAGGCGATTTATTTTCGATGATCGCGCGATCGGTTGGCATGATTGATGCTACGCGCGGTAGTTATAGATAGATCTATATATGTGGAGAGAGAGGGCGCGCTTCAGCGCGGCCTCTCGTGTTACTCCGCGTTAGATCGCGTTCGCCACATTCCGTTAGCGCGCTGTTAGATCGCGTTCGCCCGAAAATATTTGCTGCCAGAGTAAAGCGCGTTACGCGACAGGCCGATATTTTTGGGCTTATATTTTTCTTACATTTCGCAACTAAGACTTAAGGTTGTATTCCCCGATAACTTCAAAAACGCGCACAGCACTGACTGGCGGACCAGCGCCGACGCGCCTTCACAGGACGACGTGCCATGTCGGATCAATCCATCGCTTCCATCGCCAGAACACTCGCTGCGCTTCTGACCGCTGCAGCGCAGCGCCAAACCGAAAACGACGAGCGCAAGCGCATCGATGAGCTGAACGCGAAATTGTGCGCCGAGTATCGGGCCGAACTCCTCGAAGCGCTGCGGGTGAGCGCATGATCCAGTCGATCAAATGGGACGGCCAACAGATCACGTCGCCCGGAGTCTACTCGCGGTTGCCGCTCGATGACTACCATCGTGGCGACATCTGCGGCGGGCCGAGCGTATCGTCGACGACGCTGCGCCAGCTCTGGGATACGTCACCAGCCCATGCCTGGGCGCATTGCGCGCTGAACCCCCAGCGGGTCGAGGAGCCCGATGGCGAGTGGCGGAACATCGGTCGAGCCGCGCACCATCTGCTGACCGCCGAAATCGGCTTCGCCGACCTGTTCGTGATCCGGCCGGAAACGCTTGAGGGCGAGAAGTGGCACGGCAACCGCAAGGAATGCCGGCGCTGGTTGGCGCAGCGCAAGCGCGAACGGCTGACCGTGCTGACGAGCGCCAACGTCGAGGTCATCAAGGGCATGGCGCTGTCGATCGGGGCGTTCCCGCTGGTGCAGGCCGGCGCGCTCAACGGCTTGATCGAGCGCTCCTTCATGTGGCGGGACAAGGAAACCGGGCTGTGGCTGAAGGCGCGGCCGGATGCGATCCCGAGCGATAGCGGCGACTTCACCGACCTCAAGACCTGTAAGAGCGTGCTGCATCGCGACCTGCAGAAGTCGGTGGGCGACTACAGCTACCATCAGCAGGCCGCGCTGGTGATCGAGGGAGCGCGGGCGCTCGACATCGAGGCAAATTCCTTCACGCTGATTTGGGTGGAGAAATCGCCACCGTATTGCGTGCGGGCGACGCAGCTCAAGGACGAGGACATCGCGCGGGGCATGCAGCAGAACCGGGTGGCGCTGCGCACCTTCGCCGACTGCCTGGCCCGCGGCGTCTGGCCCGGTCCCGGCGATGAACGGGACGATGCTGAATACGTGGATCTGCCGGACTGGCGGCGGAAGCAGATCGATGAGCGGCTGCGGCTGCAGCTGCGGGAGGCGGCATGAAAACGATCCCGACCATTCGCCTGCGCCTGCATGCGCTCGCCGACCGGATCACCGATCCCGAGCTAGCGGCTGAGCTGCACGCTTTGGCCGATGAGACCAAGCGCAAGCCGTCGAAGCGTCCGCACGTGCCGCGGCAGCGGCAAGGGCTGAGCCCGGAGGTCAAGCGCGCGGTGCGCACCTTCGCTGCCGACCCGGCGAACCGGCATGTCGGGCTGCTCGAAATGGCACGGCGCTTCAACACCAACCAAGGGCGTATCTCCGAAGTCATCAATGGAAGGCGGGATGATTGACATGAGCAGCACTGACACGCACGCAGACGATGGCCGCGTGACGCGGCGTGATCTGGCCGAAGGCAGGATTACCAAGGTTCTCGATCCCGAGCGCACCGGGATGGTGCCGGTGCGCGACGGTGGCCTGCGGTTCGACAATGCCTTTCAGATGGCCGAGGCGGCCAAGCTGATGGCAACCGCGGGCCCGCTGCTGCCAGAATGGCTGCAGGGCAATGTTGGTGGCTGCTGGGCGATCATCCTGCGCTCGAATGAGATCGGCATCTCGCCCTTGACGCTGGCATCGATGACATTCGTAACCGAGAAGGCGGGGAAGCAGCGCATCGGGTATGACTCGTCCTACTTCCGCACGCTGGTGGAGATGTACGCGCCGATCAAGGAGCGTCTGGCGGCGCGCTATGAAGGCGACGGCGACGAGCTGGTCTGCATCGTGTCAGCGACCTTCAAAGGAGAGAGCGCGCCCCGGCAGTTTCCGCCGAAGGGGACCGAGAAAGAGTTCACGCTGGGCAAGCTGCGCCCCGAGCGCAACCAGTACGGCCAGATCAAGGGCTCGCCATTGTGGGACGAAAAGCCGGCGCTGCAATTGTTCTACGCGATGAGCCGGGACTGGGCGCGGATGTACTGCACCGACATCGTGGCTGGCGTCTACTCGAAGGAAGAACTGATCGAGTCCGGGTTCGAGGATGTTACCAAACCGACCGATCTGTCGCCGCGGCTGCGCGAGCGCCTGCGCGGCCCCGTGGGCGAGGGCTTCGAGCACACCAAATCCTCAATCGAGGCATCGATCGCGGCTGCGAGCACGGTTGATGCCAAGATGTCCGGCAGGCAGTCCGCTCCTGCCGGTCAACCGGCGGATGGTGATGCACCCGCCGAGGCCGCGTCGTCGTCTTCTTCGCCCCCAAGCCCCGGCGATGACGCGGCCACAGCGGACAAGGCAAGCTGATCAAACCAAGGGGAGTAGGACCGTTGAACCTCGCCAATGAAATTTCGTCGATGGAGACCGAACTGCAATCGCTACGGTCGGAGAACGAGCTGCTGAAGCACAACAAGGCCATCATCGAGTTTGAAAACGAGAGCCTGCGCCGTGCGCTGGCCAAGACGCAGGCCGATCGCGACAACTACATGCGGCGCGCCGAGGCGATCAAAAGCCTGCTCGACCAGACCGGGTCAAATCTGGTGAGCGGGATCGAGCGATATCACCAGAGCGAGCGGGAATTGCAGGCGCGGCAACTCGCCGACGGCAATGACGATGACCTGCCGAAATTCCTGGCGAACGGCGGCGGCACGCCTGCCGGCGACACGGTGACCGAGCACTAAGGAGAACGACGATGCAAGTCGGACAAGTGGCCGCCGAACAACTGCTCACGCTGATCGCCGGCTTGCGCGAACAGCAGAAGTGGCAGGTGCGGCTGCTTGTTCAGATCGATCACGAACTGCGCAGGCTGTTGGCTGGGGATTATGGAATGCCGAAAGTAGAAGACGACCCGCGCAAGCGGGCTGAAATCGCCGCCCTGCAACGGCGGCTTTCCGAGATCATCCGCACGCTCGACCAGCTGGAGGCGCGAAGTGCGCAACTGATGCGCGCCAACGCCCTGCTGCGACAGGCGCGCAACGGACTTCACACCCATGCGTCGGCAATCGGCTGCCGCTGGCCTGCGTCTCGGCGGCCCACTGAGGGAGCGTGCCATGCTTTTGCTCGGCGGCTTGATCCTGGGACTGGCGATCGGCTGCACCTGCGGCGCACTGGTCATGGCGATCATCTGCGCCGGGAAGATCGATGACATCCGGCGCGGAGAAGATGCATGAGCCGCAGCAACACGCCGTATGCCGAAGCCACCTCAGGCGTCGCCGCCCGCGATGAGATCACGCGGTTGCTGCGCCGGTTCGGCTGCGAGAGCATCGGCTTCATGGATGACTTTGAGAAGCACGAGGTGTTGCTCGCCTTCCGTCACCGCGGTCGCCACATGCAGCTGCGCGCCTCGGCTAAGGGCTGGGCGGCGCTGTACCTGAGAGAGCACCCCTACAGCTACCGCATCAAGCGCACGCAGCGTGAGCACGAGGCGAACGCGCTGGCGCAGGGACAGGTCGCGGTCAACTCGATCCTGCGCGACTGGATCAAGGGCCAGATCATGGCGATCGAGACCGGCATCCTGTCGTTCGAGGCGGTGTTTATGCCCTACATGCTCACCAATGACGGTAAGCCGATGTACGAGCGCGTCGCGCAGCTCGGCT
Source organism: Bradyrhizobium sp. BRP22 (assembly GCF_020194175.1). Classification (GTDB taxonomy): domain Bacteria; phylum Pseudomonadota; class Alphaproteobacteria; order Rhizobiales; family Xanthobacteraceae; genus Bradyrhizobium. The sequence goes on from NZ_JADYVX010000003.1 coordinate 401,059, forward strand.
TGCTGGAGGCACCCGCGCCATGAGCCGCACCGTCCACCAAGAATGGATCGGCAAGACCGACGACACGCCGGTCCCGCCGCACGTCCGCCTGCGGGTGTTCGAGAGGTTCAAGGGCGTCTGCTGCGAATGCGGCATCAAGATCAGGGGCCGGCGCTGGATCTGCGATCACCGCATTGCGCTGATCAATGGCGGCGAGAACCGCGAGCGCAATCTCGGGCCGATCCATGAGGTCTGCGACCGCACGGTGAAGACGCCGCGCGACGTTGCCGAGAAAAGCATCAACAACCGGGTGCGGATGAAGCACCTCGGGATCACCAAGCGGAATGGCCGCCCGATGCCAGGAACGCGGGCATCGGGACTGAAGAAGCGGATGGATGGGACCGTCGAGCGGCGATGAAAGCGCCACAGCAGCAAACCAAGCGCGAGCGCCTGCACCAGATCCTTGGCCTGTACGGCGACGACCTGATCACGCGCGAGCAATTCGAGGCGCTGATGAAGGCGCACAAGCTGACCGATGCCGACATCGATGCGTATTGCAGAGGCGAACTGAAATGATCGAGAGACCGACGTCGCGCGAGATTGAGAACCTGATCCACCGGACGCAATCAATCCGCGAGAAGTGGATGGGCAACCCGGGCTATGCCCGCTGCCTGGACATCGAGCTGCACGCGCTGCGGCTGTTGCTGTTCACCACGCGGATCACTGAGGAGGAAACCAACATCGTCGCAACCCTTGGCATAGGAGGGACCCCGGATGACTGAACCGACGCTGACGCCACGCGAACTGCTGCGTAACGTGATCGCTGAGGTGGCGCGCGAAAATGACCTCGACCCGGCGCAGATCACGGGTCGCGACCGCCAGCACGATCTGGTTCACGCCCGTGTGGTGGTGGCCAAGCGGCTGCGGGCCCGCGGCATGTCGCCAGAGCGGATCGCCCATCTCATGCACCTGCACCGGTCGACCGTGCAGTTTTATCTCGGCAAGCGGAGCCGGCAGCGGAAGCCGGATGCGGTCGCCGCTCACAAGGAGGAGGTTCTGTCATGAGCAAGATTGGGCCGAAGGAAGCGAGGCTCAGGGAGCAGCGCGAGGCGCGGGTCGCCGCCAACAAGCGGCTGATCGACAAGAAGGTGAAGAAGCCTGCCGGCAAGCCCGCGGCCAAGGGCAAATTGAAGTGAGGGAGGAGGGCCATGGTGACAACGAAGATCAGTGCGCTCGACAAGCTGCACTGCGCCGAGCGCGAGCTGAAGCTCCGTTATAGGGTGTATCCGCGTCGCGTCGATGCCGGGCAGATGAGCCAGCGCACCGCCGACCGCGAGATCGCGGTGATGGAGGAGATCGCTGCCGACCTGCGCGCCGCGGCAGAGCGCGAAGGGCTGCTGTGAGGTGCGGCGATGCTGACCAAGCAAAAGCTGGAGCGCTTCATCCGCACCCGCAATCGCTCGCCGCACTTCACCAACATGCAGTTTGCGCTCGATGCCGACGCCTGCGGGTTTGAGGTGAAGGAATTGGGCGACCCGGTGCGCTCGCCGACCTATGAGCAGGACGGCGAATACCGCTGGTCGACGCCTTGGGGAACGCTGGTCGAGTACCAGTACCAAGGCGGGCAGATGAAGCTGCTGCCGCCGCCGGCCTGACGGCTTTCGGGCCCCGGGGCTTCGGCCGCCTCCGGACCGGCGTTTCCCGGCCCGCCGGGCGGGCAGGGAGTCCGCCGGCCGGGATGGGGGCAGGAGAGGGCCCGGCGGCCGGGGAAATGGCTCCGCGGGGCTTAAAATGGCCCGCAATGATGCAAAGGCGAACTTATCTTTTGGTTTGGTCCAAGAGCGCGTTTTGAGTAAAAGATAGGAGGGCCCGATGGGCAGCAAGCCGGCGACCTATCGCCTCCGCGACCTGATGCAGGCGATTGTCGGCGCGCAGCGCGCCGGGCTCACTGTCTGCCGCGTCGAGATCGACAGGCAGGGCAAAATCGTCATCCATGCTGGCAATCCGCCGACCGGTGCGGGCGTGTGCGAGACCACAGAGGGGGACAATGAATGGGACGTGCTACTTCCGAAAGGCGCGCGCGAGGGCGGCCGGTAGGGAGGTTGCCGCGCTTTGTCAAAGGCTACGTTGACGACACCGGCAAGGCGCGACACTACACGCGAATTCCCGGCGTCAAGCCGGTGCCCCTTCCGGGGCTGCCGTGGTCAACCGAGTTTATGGATGCGCTGGACAAGGCGCTGGCGAGCCGGAAGACCCCGGGGAAAGTCGAGATCGGCGCATCGCGGACGGTGCAGGGCACGATCAACGCGGCGGTGGTGCTGTACTACAAGAGCGGGCAGTGGCAATCGCTTGCGCCCGGCACCCAGCCCGGCCGCAAGTCGTCACTTGAGCGCTTCCGCAAGGAGCACGGCGAGAAGCGGCTGCGCTTGCTGGGGCAGGCGCATGTGCAAGCCTACATCAACACGCTGGAGCCCGGACCTCAGCGCAACATGCTGCAGGCGCTGAAGCACTTCTTTGACTACTGCGTCACCGTCCACCTGATCCCCACCAACCCCGCGGCAAACGTGACGCGCGTCAAGCGGAAGGGCGGCTCGTACTTTGCCTGGGGTGAGGAGCATTACGCCAAGTATTGCGCGCGGCATCCGGTCGGCACCAAGGCGCGGCTGGCGCTCGCGCTCTATGTCAACCTTGCCGTCCGCAAATCCGATGTGGTGCGGATCGGGCCGCGCAACGTGGTGGACGGCGTGCTGACCGACTTCGTGCCGCAGAAAACCAGCCGCACCACCGGCATGACGATCACGGTGCCGCTATTCGAGGAAACGAAGGCGATCATTGCGGCCACGCCGCTAACCGGCACCGAGACGTATCTTGTGACGGCGCAGGGCAAGGCGTTCACGGCGAACGGGTTCGGCAACAAGATGCGCGAGTGGTGCGATCAGGCGGAACTGCCCGAGTGCAGCAGCCACGGCCTGCGCAAGCTCTGCCTGACGCGGCTCGCCGATTACGAGGGGCCTGATGGGCGCACGCTGGATGTGCGGGATCTGCAGGCGATCAGTGGCCACAAGGACGTTCGCGAGTTGATGCTCTACATCGAAAAGGCCGACCGCAAGCGCCGTGCACGTCGCGCCATCGCGCAGCTCGAAGAAGCCCAAAAGGCGAACGCGAATTTGTCTAGTTCGGCAGGGCGACTAGACAATCCGGCGAAAAAGTAGAGCAAAATCAAGACCGATTTTCACGGGTGGTGGGCCCGGCAGGACTCGAACCTGCAACCAGACCGTTATGAGCGGCCGGCTCTAACCATTGAGCTACAGGCCCCGCCGCAGGCGGCCGCGGGGTTTGCGGCCGGCAACGGTGCGGGCTCCGTTTACAGGGTGAGGGGCGATCGGGCAATCCCGGGACTCTAATCCACCGAAACCCCGGCGAACTCCACCACTTTCCGCCATTTCTCGGTTTCGTCGGCGACCAGCTTGCCGAATTCGGCCGGGGCCATTGGCCTTGGAATGCCGCCGACTTCGGCCAGGCGGGCGACGAGCTTGGGGTCTTTCAGCGCTTCGCCCACCGCCTTGTTGAGGATCTCGACGATCTCCGGCGGCGTACCCTTCGGGGCCGAGATGCCGTAGAACCCGACCGACTCGAAGCCGGGCACGGTTTCGGCGATCGCGGGAATATCGGGGACGCTCGGCCAGCGCTTTGGCGAGGTGACGCCAAGCGCGCGGACATTGCCGCCGCGCGCCTGCTCCAGCGCCGACGGCAAATTGTCGAAGATCAACTGCACCTTGTTGGAGATGATGTCCGGAAAGGCGATCGCCGAGCCGCGATAGGGCACGTGCTGCATCTCGCATTTGGTCATCGCCTTGAACAGCTCCGCCGACATATGCACCGAGGTGCCGTTACCGGATGACGCGTAGGAGACCTTGCCCGGGTTGGCCTTGCAGTAGTCGATGAACTCCTGAACGGTCTTCACCGGCATCGCATTGGAGACCACCAGCATGTTGGTGAGCTGCATGATGCTGGCGACAGGCGTGGTGTCGCGCAGGAAGTCAAACGGCAGCTTCTTGTAGAGCGAGGTGCTGATCGCATTATTGGGCGCGACGAACAACAGCGTATAGCCGTCCGCCGGCGAATTGATTGCGGCGGCGGCCGCGATATTGCCGCCGGAGCCGGTTCGGTTCTCGACCACAAATTGCTGGCCGAAATGATCCGACAGCCACTGGCTCATGATGCGAGCGACAATGTCGACCGGCCCGCCGGCGGCAAATCCGATCAGCCAGCGCACGGGGCGGTTTGGATAGTCGGCGGCGGAGGAGGGGGAGACAAGGCTCAAAAGGCAAATCAAACCAAGGGACGCCGCACGCAAAAGGCGAAGCATTATGTTTCCTCGTCATTTTCTTGTTACCGTTGCGGCCATGCTTTCATAAAATTCCGGCCTTGCCTACAACCTCTGCGGCGCAAAGATCGGTCAATCCCGCGCCAAGTGATGTTGGAGGCCGCCAAATGAAAATCGCTTTGATGGTTTGCGCCACTGTCCTGCTCGCTGGCGGGGCAGCCGCACAGGAGGGAGGCAAGCCCATTTCCAGGACCACGATCACCCTCGGGACGGCAACGCCGGGTGGCGGCTTCCCGCTCTATGGCAATGCCTTTGCCGAAGCCATGAATGCGGCGGACCCGAGCCTCTCGGTCGAGCCGCGCAACACCAAGGGCTCGAACGAGAACATTCCGCTGCTCGAAGCTGATAAGCTCGATATTGCGACGGTGGCCGGCGAGCCGGCCTATGAGGCCTTCATGGGCATCGGGCGGCCTGCGACCAAGCTCAAGATCCTGACCGCGATGTATTCGAGCCCGGGCATGTTCGTGGTGCGCTCCGACAGCCCGTACCGCACGATCCGCGACCTCATCGGCCAGCCGGTCGCCTTTGGTGCGAAGGGCTCGGGCCTGCCGATCCTGTCGCGCTACATCCTCGATGGCATCGGGCTGAAGCAGGACGAGGACTTCAAGTCGATCTATCTCGATCGCGCCGGCGACGGGCCGGCCATGGTGCAGGACGGCCGCGCCGCGGCGCTGTGGGGCGCCGGCGTCGGCTGGCCCGGCTTTGCTGCGATGGCGGAAAGTCCGAGCGGCGCGCGCTTCATCGCGCCGAGTGCGGAAGAGATCGCGCGCATCCGCGGCAAGCATACTTTCCTGAAGCCGCTGACGATCCCGGCGAACAGCTATCCGAAGCAGACCGAAGCGATCGCCTCCGTTGGTTCGTGGAGTTTCATCCTAGTGCGCGAAAGCCTGCCTGATGACGTCGCCTATCGGCTGGCGAAGACGCTGCACGGGATCGAAGGCGACTTCTGCAGGAAGCTGGCGCAGGCCTGCGAGACGACGGCTGCGAACACGGTGGCGGCGGCGCCGAATGTGGAGCTGATTCATCCGGGTGTGCTGAAGTATTTCCGCGAGATCGGGGTCGCGAAGTAATCTGTCGTCATTTCTTCACCAATCCGCACGCCGGGTCGGGCGGGCCGAACGCGTCTTCGCCGGAGATTTTGGTGAGAATCTTGTAGTAGTCCCACGGATATTTGGATTCCTCCGGCGATTTCACCTGTACCAGCATGAGATCGTGCACCATCAGATTGTCCTCCCGCAGCTTGCCGTTGCGGGCGAAGAAATCCTCGATCGGTTTCTCGCGCATCTTGGCCGCGACCTTCAGCGGATCGTCGGTGCCGGCCTCCTTGATGGCGTTGAGGTAATGGATCACGGAGGAATAGACGCCCGCCTGCCACATCGTCGGCATCCGGTTCAGCTTGGCGAAATAGCGCTTCGACCATTCGCGGGTCTTGTCATCCATGTCCCAGTAGAACGACGTCGTCAACAACAGCCCCTGCGCGGTCGGCAGGCCCAGCGAATGGATGTCGGTGATCAGCGCCAGCAGCGCCGCCATCTGCTGGCCGCCCTTGAACACGCCGAACTCGCCGGCGGTCTTGATCTCGTTCATGTTGTTGGGCGGCCCGCCGGCAATGCCAATGATCTTGGCTTTCGAGGCCTGCGCCTGCAGCACGAAAGACGACAGATCGGGCGTCGCAAACGGCGGGCGCACCGCACCCAGCACCTTGCCGCCGTTCTTGGTGACGACGCTGGCGGCATCCTTTTCGAGCGAGTGCCCGAACGCATAATCGTCGGTGATGAAGAACCAGCTGTCGCCGCCACGCTTCACCACTTCCTGCGCGGTGCCGACCGCGAGCGCGCGGGTGTCGAACACCCACTGCATGGCATAGGGCGAGCAGGACTTGCCGTGGAAATCGGTCGCACCCGTCGAATGCGTGATGAACAGGCGCTTCCGCTCGTTGGCGACGTTCTGCACGGCGAGCCCGACGGCGGAGACCGGCACGTCGACGATCAAATCCACCTGATCGACGTCGTACCAGCGCCGCGCGATGCTGGCGCCGATATCGGCCTTGAGCTGATGATCGCCGACAATCACAGAGATCGGCTTGCCCAGCACCTTGCCGCCGAAATCGTCGATAGCCATCTGCGCCGCGGTGACCGAACCCTGTCCGGTCGGCGTGGATGCCGGTCCGTTCATGTCGGTGAGCACGCCGATCTTGACGATCTCGTCGGAGATTTGCGCCAGCGCCGCGGTTGAGGCCAGCGTCGCGCCGGCCAGCGCGCCGAGCACGGAAAATGATCTGCCGAACATATCGAACATTGCTGTCTCCCTCCCTGGACCGGCGCATTGGCCGTTATTGCTTGTTCCGGGGCGTTGGCCCGGCTGAATTGGTTTCTTTTGCAACCGGTTTGGGGTCGGCGTCAACGCGTCCTTTCGGAGCAGGAACATCTTGCGGCACCTGTTTATTTCGCGGCCGATACAGTAGACAGGCCGGCCATGGTTCCGACCCAGCGCCTGCCGGCTTCGCTCACGCCTCTGGACACCGCGCTCAGCGCCCTGCTCCGCGGGCTCGAGCCGGTGCAGCCGGTCGCGTTGCCGCTTGCGGACGCTCTGCGCTGCATCGCGGCCGAAATGCCTGGGTTGCCGGCGCAGCCGCCGCATGATGTTGCCGCCACCGATGGCTGGGCGCTGCGTGCCAATGATCTGGTCGGCGCCTCCTCGTATTCGCCCTTGCCACTGGCTGCGTCGCCCGCCTGGGTCGAAGCCGGTGACGCCATGCCTGCAGCCTGCGACTGTGTGCTCGATGCCGATCTGGTCGAAGTGACCGGCCCCATTGCGCAGGTACTGGCGGAAGCGATCCCGGGGCAGGGCGTCAGGCGCAAGGGCCAGGACATCGCCGAGGGGAGCTTCGTTGCCGAAGCGGGACGGCGCGTCGTGCCGCGCAATCTCATGTTGGCGCGCGCCGCGGAGATCGAGCGGCTCAAGGTGCGACGGCCGCGCCTGCACGTCGTCAATATTCCCGGCGCGACGGCGACCACCAATCTGGTCGCGGAGAGCGCGCGTTCCGCCGGCGCTGAGGTTATCAGCCGTGAGGCCGGAGCGCGCGACGTCGGCTCGATCGTCGCCGCGTTCGAAGATGCGGCCTGCGATCTCCTGATCACGATCGGCGGCAGCGGCGTCGGCCGAACAGATGCAGCGGTAAGCGCGCTCGCGGCGCGCGGCGAGCTCATCGCCCATGGCATCGCCTTGCAGCCCGGCCGCACCGCGGCAGTCGGCCGTCTTGGAGCGACGCCGGTGATCGTGCTGCCCGGCGCGCCGGACCAGGCGTTTGCGGCATGGTGGGCGCTGGCGCTGCCAGTGCTCGACCGGCTGACCGGACGGCGGCCGCGGAAGGCACTGTCGCTGCCGCTGTCACGCAAGATCGCCTCGCTCGTCGGCATCGCCGAATTCGTGCTGCTGGAGCGGCAACGCGATGCCTGGATGCCACTTGCAGTCGGCGAACTCTCGCTCGATGCGATCGCGCGCGCGCAGGCGTTTCTGGTCGTGCCCGGAGGTTCCGAAGGATTTGCTGCGGGCATGGCGATCGATGCCTATATGTTGCGGGAATGAGTTCCGACATGACCAATACATCTGCCAAGGACCGCGGCAGTTTCGATCAGGACCAGTTCCTGACCATCCTGTCGCGCGAGGAGGCGCTTGCGCGGTTCGAGGCCGCCTTGTTTCCACGGGCCGTCGCCAGCGAAGCGCGATCGCTCGCTGAGGCGCTCGGCTGCGCGCTGGCCGACGACGTCGTCGCGCCGATCGACGTGCCGCCGTTCGACCGCTCCAATGTCGACGGCTTTGCGGTGCGCTCCGCCGATCTTGCGCAGGCGAGCGAGGCGACGCCGGTTCGCCTCGTGCTGAACGACGAGATCATTGCCTGCGGCACCGCGCCGGTGCGGCCGGTGCTGTCGGGTACGGCAACCGCGATCGCAACTGGCGGTCCGGTGCCGCGCGGCGCGGATGCGATCGTGATGGTCGAGCACACGCAGCCCGCAGGCCAGCGCGTGATCGAGATCCGCCGTGCCGCGTCGCCCGGACAATTCGTGTCCTATGCGGGCTCCGACATCGCGCGCGGCGAAACGCTGCTGCGCGCCGGCACCATCATCGGCTCGCGCGAGATCGGCATGCTGGCTGCCTGCGGCATCGCGCAGGTCGGAGTGGCGCGTCGGCCGCGCGTCGCCATTCTCTCGACCGGCGACGAATTGGTGCAGCCGGGCCAGCCGCTGCGTCCGGCCGCGATCTACGACACCAACGGCGCCATCGTCACCGCGGCAATCTCCGAGAATGGCGGCGATGCCGTCTTTGTCGGCGCCATCGCCGACAACGAGGCGCAGCTCGAAGCCGCGATGCGCAAGGCACTCGCCGAGAGCGACATGCTGGTGCTCTCCGGCGGCACCTCGAAGGGCGCGGGCGATATCTCCCATCGCATCATTGCGCGGCTCGGCAAGCCAGGCATCATCGCCCATGGCGTGGCGCTGAAGCCGGGCAAGCCGCTGTGCCTTGCGGTTTGCGACGGCAAGCCGGTGGTGATCCTGCCGGGATTTCCGACCTCGGCGATGTTCACCTTCCATGACATGATCGTGCCGGTGCTGCGGCGGATGGCGGGCCTGCCGCCGCGATCGGATGCGAAGGTGACGGCCAAGGTGCCGGTGCGGATCGCCTCCGAGCTCGGCCGCACCGAGTTCGTCATGGTGTCGCTGGTCGAAGGCACCGAGGGACTGATCGCCTATCCGAGCGGCAAGGGCTCCGGCGCCATCACCTCGTTCGCGCAGGCCGACGGCTTCCTGAAGATCGATGCGCTCGCCGATCAGATGCCTGCTGGCACCGAGGCCGAAGTGACGCTGTTCACGCCGCATGTGCGCGTGCCCGATCTCGTTATCGTCGGCAGCCATTGCACCGGGCTCGACCTCGTCACCGCGCCGCTGGCGCGCGGGGGGCTTTCGGTGCGCTCGATCGCGGTCGGCAGCCTCGGCGGACTTGCGTCCGCCAAGCGCGGCGAATGCGATTTCGCGCCGATCCATCTGTTCGACGAGAACAGCGAGACCTACAATGTGCCCTATCTCACTGGCGGTCTCGAGCTCGTGCCCGGCTGGCGGCGGATGCAGGGCATCGTGTTCCGCACGGGCGACCGACGCTTCGAAGGCCTGTCGGCGCAGGACGCGGTGCGCGCAGCGCTCGCCGATCCCGCCTGCATCATGGTCAACCGCAACCAGGGGGCGGGCACGCGCATCCTGATCGACCGCCTGCTTGGCGGCGCGCGGCCGGACGGCTACTGGAATCAGCCGCGTTCGCACAATGCGGTCGCCGCCGCGGTCGCCCAGCATCGTGCCGATTGGGGGATGACGATCGCGCCGGTCGCGCACGCCTCCGGGCTCGGATTCATTCCGCTGGCGGAAGAGCATTACGATTTCGCACTGGTGTCGGCGCGCAAGCATCGCCCGGCGGTGCAGGCGTTCCTCGAAGCGCTGGCGTCGGACGAAAGCCGTGCCGCGTTGGAGCGCGCGGGATTCCGACCGGCGTAGCTCCTGCCACCGGCGTCGTCCCCGGAGGGTCAACGTCGATCCTCATGGTGAGGAGCGCGTAGCGCGTCTCGAACCATGAGGCCCCGCCAGCGGCCTCGCCCTCCGAGACGACCGCTGTGCGGTCTCCTCAGAGCCTGACTCAAAAAAGCGTAAGACGTCTTCAAGGTCTGGCCAGGCGGCGAATTAGGAGCCTCAGATGGGCGATGAGCAGCCATGCGAGCTCAGTGGCAGCAGAGCCTTCGAAGTCTTTGGAGAG
>NZ_JADYVX010000030.1 GCF_020194175.1 Bradyrhizobium sp. BRP22
CCCGGGCCCTCCCCCGCAAGCGGGAGAGGGGGCGCAGCTTCATCGCGGTTGCATTTCAACCTCATGGGATCACGCTCTAATCCCTCGGCTTTATCGGCGGCTCGAACGGAGACATTGTGTCGGGACAGACCTTACGCATCGGCACGCGCAAGACGGCCATGGCGATGGCGCAGACCGAAGAAGTCGCGCGGCTGTTGCGTGCGTCGGCTTCCGACCTGACCGTCGAAATCGTACGGTTCGAAACCCGCGGCGATCAGGACCAGACAAGCAAATTGCTGCGCCATGGCGGCAAGGGCGGCGCCTTCGTCGCCGAGATCCGCGAGGCAATGCGCGCGGGCGAGCTGCAGGCCGCGATGCATTCGCTGAAGGATGTGCCCGGCAATGAGGAGACGCCCGGCCTCGTGCTCGGTGCGACCCTGCCGCGCGACGCCGCGACCGACTGCCTGGTGCTGCGTCCCGGCCTCTCGCTGGAAAGCTTTCGTGCCTCGCGCGGCAAGGGCTTCAAGATCGGCACCAACGCGGTGCGCCGTGCGGCCTATCTGCGCAGGCTGTTTCCTGAGGTGAGCGTGATTCATTTCCGCGGCGCCGCCGATACGCGGATTGCCAAGCTCGATCGTGGCGACAAGCAGCGCCTGCCCGATGGCGGCGAGGTCGGTCCCGCGGACGCGCTGGTGATGGCGCGCTCGGGGCTCGAGCGTATCGGGCGCGCATCGCGCATCGCCTATGATTTCCCGGTCGACGAGATGCTACCGTCGGTCGGGCAGGGCATCGTCGCCGTCGAATGCGTGGCGAACGATTTCGTGACGCGCGCCCGTCTCGCCAAGATCGAGAATGTATCATCGCGTCTCGCCGCCGAAGCCGAGCGCGAGGTGTTGTGGATCCTGAACGGCCACTGCAATTCCCCGATCGCCGGCCATGCCACGCTTGCCGGCAGCGAGATGATTTTGCGCGCCTCGGTGCTGGATGAAACCGGCGACCGCTTCATCGAAGCCTCGCGCACCGGCCCCGCCGACCGCCCCCGCGAACTCGGCCGCGCCGTCGGACTGGAGTTGCTGGACAAAGGCGCCGCCGAGATCATCGCCCGCACAAGGCCCGAAGAGACGGACGAGTAAAGAACTCTGTCGTCCCTGCGAAAGCAGGGACCCATAACCACAGGAAGGTGTTATGGCGCGAGCAAGCGGTTGCAGCGGAGCATACCACAGAGGCCTGTGGTTATGGGTCCCGGCTCAAGGCCGGGACGACAGCAGTGCTCGCAGCGGCCAATGCGCGATAATCCGGAATCGCGATGCGGCGTTGTCCTGGCCAAACAGCGCGAGCCGGTCGATCGCGAGTGTTGCAAGTCGCACAGAGGCAAAGCGCTCCCGCAGCATCGGCACCACGACGTCGCGCCGCTCGGATTCCAGTCGGCCGGTCAGCGTCATGTGGAAGCGGAATTCTTCCATCACATAAGGGTAGCCCCAGCGGTCGAGATACTCGACCTGCCGCGGCGCCAATCGCTCGGGATTTCGCCGTGCGCGATCCTGCGCCGACAGCGGCGCGCGGAATGAATCGAAGTCGCGCGTTACGTCGGCCGCGAGCTGCTGCAAATCGGCCGACGGCTTTGCCGGGATCATCGCGATGAAGCCGCTGATCGAATCGATGACGGGTTCGATCACGGGAATCTGCCGCGGCGTATCGGCGAAAGCTTCGCATGCCCCGGCCAGATCGGCCTCGGTGTTCCCCTCCGCCAGCGCAATCGGCGCTTTCAGCGTGGCGTGAAAGCCGTACTTGCGCGGATCCTGCGTGATCTCACGCCAGTCCGGCGGCAAGCCTTCGGGAAAAGCCAGTTCGCTGCCGTGATAGACGTCGTAGCCGAGCATCTCGGCGCCGAAGCGGTCGAGCGCGCTGCCTGGCGCTGGCGCGTAGTAAAGAGCGTAACGGGGATAGTTGGCCATCGTCGCGTCAGGCAGCCGCAACCGCCACGCGCGGCGCGGTGGAATAGGTGAGCCGGCTGGCGTCGGCCAGATGCACGAGGTGTCCCCCAGCGATCACCGCGACGATGCGCGGCCGCAGCGGCACCTTGTCATCGACGATGATCATGTCGGCGCGCCGACCCTCCGTGAGCACGCCACGGTCGTCGAGCCCGGCCGCGCGCGCCGGCGCGGCCGAGATCAGGTCCCAGGCCTTTGCCAGCGGCAGCACGCCGTCAGCGGCCAGCCGGAACGCCGCGAGCAGTTGCGCCGGATAGTAATAGTCGGAAGCAAGCACCGAGCACAGGCCCTTTGCGATCATGTCGGACGCCTTGGTCCAGCCGGTATGGCTGCCGCCGCGCACGACATTGGGTGCGCCGTACACGATGTCGTCGCCGGCGGCGGTCGCCTCGCGTGCGGTCTCTTCGTTGACCGGGAATTCGGCGATGCCGACGCCCTGATCGCGAAACGCCTTGCGCATCTCCGGGCTGTTGTCGTCATGCGAGAGCATGCGGACATTGGCTGAACGCGCCGCGCCGGCAAGGCGGGAGACCGAGGCCGGCACATCGTCCGCGCGCGACACCACGTGTGCGACGAGCCGATCGAAGTCCTCGGGCGAAAGTCCGGTGCGCTCCACCATCCGGTTGCGCTTCCGCGGCTTGGCGAGATCCCCGATTGTGCCGTCCATGTGGTCATTGAACGCGAACAGGTCGACGCGGCCCTCCGCGAGCCAGCCGATGATCTCTGCTTCGGCGTCGAGGTTGTAGGTCTCGTGGCGCAGATGGAAGCGCGTGTCGGCGGCAAGCTGCGGGCGCATCTGCTCGATCGCCTCCAGCAGCCGCCTCGCATTCTCGGCGCTGCGCAGGCCCGGCTCCCACGACCAGGTGGTGGCGTGGAACACCGTCGTGATGCCGTTTGCGATCGCCTGGCGGTCGCTGTCGGCGAGCGCCACGTCGATCGGAAAATCGACGCCGGCGCGCGGCATCATCTGCCGCTCGAAAGCGTCGCCATGCAGATCGACGATGCCGGGCAGCACCAGCAGATCGCGCGCATCGATGCCGAGCGCGCCGCGGCCGTCTCCCTCGCCGTCGAGCGCTGCGATGTCGCGGCCCGCGGTCCGCAGCCGCGTTTCGACGAACTCGCCATTAACGAGAGCCTTGCCGCGTTCGATAATAATGTCGGTCACGAGATGGCACTCCGGCGGGTGTTTGACGCATTCAGCGCTTCATACTTGGCGAGGAAGTCCTCGACAACCAGCTTGCGGAAATCCGGCAGCGCCTGGCGCAACATTTCGTGATCCCAGTCCCACCAGGCGAGTGCGGCAAGGCGGCTGGTGATGTCATCGGCGAACCGCTTGCGAATCGGCCGCGCAGGATTGCCGGCGACGATGGTGTAGGCAGGGACGTCCCTGGTCACGATCGCGCCGGCCGCGACCACAGCGCCGGTTCCGATCGAACGTCCGGGCAGAATGATGGCGCCATGTCCGATCCAGACGTCATGGCCGATATGCACGCGGTGCTGTCGGCGCCATTCGAAGAACTCGGCATCGTCCGCCTCGCCCGGGAAGTATGCGCTGGCGCGATAGCTGAAATGCGCCTGCGACGGACGTTGCATCGGATGATTGCCGGGATTGATCCGGGTCATCGCCGCGATCGAGCAGAATTTGCCGATTGTGGTGTAAGTGATCTGCGCGTCGTTCACGACGTACGAATAGTCGCCCATCGCGACTTCGAGCAGGATGGTCCGCGCTCCGACCTCGGTGTATGCCCCAAGCTGGCTTTCCCGCACCGAAGCGGTGGGATCGACCGTCGGTACAACGGAAAGCATCTTGCCAGCCATTTTTGCCTCTCGAACGATTGCGGGGAGCGCACCTCTTCGATGCGCTTCATAACATTAGCGTGACAGTTGGATGACATCGTCGGCGCTGTGGACGGTTGCCGCACTGCAGCGCGTTTGTCACACAACTGTAATGCGGTGGCGTTAGCCGTTAGCCGACGTGACGGGTTCGGAGCACTGCATGCTGGTGGTGGAAGGTTTGACGTGCCGTTTCGGCACAAAAGCCGCGGTGGACAATGCTTCGTTCTCGGTTCAGCCCGGTAGTTTTGTCGGCGTGATCGGCCGTTCGGGCGCCGGCAAATCGACATTGCTGCGGATGGTCAATCGTCTCGCCGATCCGACCGAAGGCCGCATCCTGTTCGAAGGTGTCGACGTCACCGCACTGCGCGGCAAGGCGCTGCGGCAGTGGCGGGCGCGTTCGGCGATGATCTTCCAGCAGTTCAATCTGGTCGGCCGGCTCGACGTGCTGACCAACGTGTTGATGGGCCGTCTTGCCGAGATCCCGTCCTGGCGCTCGCTGACTCAGCTTTGGCCCGACGAAGACAGGGCGCTGGCGATGTCTGCGCTCGAGCAGTTCGACATGGCGCAGTTCGCCGCCCAGCGCGCCGACCAGCTTTCCGGCGGCCAGCAGCAACGCGTGGCGATCGCCCGCGCGCTGGTGCAGGAGCCCGACATCATCCTCGCCGACGAGCCGATCGCCTCGCTCGATCCGCGCAATACCAAGATCGTGATGGATGCGCTTCTGCGCATCAACAAGCATTTCGGCATCACCGTGCTCTGCAACCTGCATTCGCTGGATCTGGCGCGCAGCTATTGCGACCGCCTGATCGGCATGGCGGCAGGCCGCGTGGTGTTCGATGGTCAGCCCTCGATGCTGACCGATCACATCGCCCGCGAGCTCTACGATCTCGAGGCCAACGATGTCATCGGCGGGGCGCCAATGCCCGCGCCCGATGCCGCAACAGCTCCGGCGCTCGGCACCGCAGCCGCGGCCTGAACGTCGCACATTAATCCAGAGAAAGCCGATGCAACCGCAGTCGGCCTCTAGAGCATGATCCGGGAAAGTGGAAGCCGGTTTTCCGAAAAGATCATGCTCAAACAAAGAGATGAGATCATGATCCGATTCCGTCCAATCGGATCATGGTCCAGCGTTACTACAACAGCAGGGGTAAACCATGATCACTCGTCGCATCGTTCTCGCCGGCGCCGCCGCGCTCGCGTTCACTGCGTCCGCTTCGGCGCAGGACTGGAAGACCAAGTATTCGGAGCTGACTTTCGCGGTCGTGCCGGCTGAAAACGCGTCCGGCGTCACCGAGCGCTGGACGCCGTTCGTCAACTATCTCTCCAAGGAACTCGGCGTGAAGGTCACGCTGCGCATCGCCAACGACTATGCCGCCGTGATCGAGGGCCAGCGCTCCGGCAACATCCAGATCGCAAGCTACGGTTCGGCCTCCTTCGCCCGCGCGCGGCTGACCGGCGTCAAGACC
The DNA here is from genome assembly GCF_020194175.1 of Bradyrhizobium sp. BRP22. GTDB lineage: Bacteria > Pseudomonadota > Alphaproteobacteria > Rhizobiales > Xanthobacteraceae > Bradyrhizobium. Next base: position 5,273 of record NZ_JADYVX010000030.1, read on the forward strand.
GACGCCTTCGCCAACGACATCAATGCCGACGGTTCGACCGGCTACTACTCCGTGTTCTTCGTCAAGGCGAGCAGCCCCTACAAGACCCTCGATGACGTGAAGGGCAAGAACCTCGGCCTCGTCGATCCGAACTCGACCTCGGGCAACAACGTGCCGCGCTTCGAGCTCAACAAGAACGGCATTCCGGACGCCGACGCCTATTTCAGCAAGGTCGTCTTCACCGGCAGCCACGAGAACGCGATGCTGGCGCTTTCGCAAGGCACGGTCGACGTCGCGGCCAATCAGTGGACCAGCGACAATGACTCCACGCTCGCCCAGATGCTGCACAAGGGCATGCTCAAGAACACCGACGGCTCGCCGATGAAGAAGGACGATTTCCGTATCATCCACAAGTCGGCCGAGATCATCAACGGACCCTATGCCTACAATTCGGATCTTCCCGACGACCTGAAGGCCGCGATCGCCAAGGCCTTCTTCGATGCGCCGACCAAGGACAAGGCGATGTTCGATAAGCTCTCGGACGGCCAGAAGAAGGGCTTCCATGCCGCGACCACCAAGGATTGGGACGGCACCATCGAGCTGATCAAGTTCGTCGACGCGCTGCGCAAGAAGAAGGCGTCCTGATCGATCGACACGAAGACGCAGGCCGGGTCGAGTAGCGACCCGGCCTGTTTCCGTTAGCCCGTTTTCGAGCGAAGTGGATACCGGTTCGCGTGAAGAAAACGCGTCAGAACAAGAAACTAGAGCTTCGGCTCTGATTCAATCAGAACCGAAAATGCTCTAGGGGCAAGCAGCAAGTCCGATGGCCACTGCCGTATCCGTCCTTCCCGCCCAGCAGCTCGCGGCGCTGAACGACGCCTATCGCAAGGCAGTCGCGCGCAAGCGGCTGAAGATGATGCTGGCGGCGGCGGTGTTCCTGGCGGCACTCGTCGTCGCGGGCATCGGCGCCGAAGTGAACCTGCGCACGCTCTTCACTTATTTCGGCAACTTCGTCTCTTATTTCGACCGCATCCTCACGCTGGACAATGGCCAGCGGGTCTGGACCGACGTCGGCGAATGGTTCTGGGGCTGGCAGAAATGGCTGAAGCTGCTCGCCGAGACCATTCTGATCAGCTATGTCGGCACGCTGATCGGCGCGGTCCTTGCGCTCGCACTGAACTTCTTTGCTGCGCAGAACACCTCGCCCGGGCCCTGGCTGCGTTTCGTCGTCCGCCGCCTGCTGGAATTCGCCCGCACGGTGCCTAGCATCGTGTTCGCGCTGGTGTTCGTGATCGCCTTCGGTCTCGGGCCGATGGCAGGCGTGCTCGCGATCGCCGTGCATTCGACCGGCGCGCTCGGCAAATTGTTCTCCGAGATCGTCGAGAATGCGGACATGAAGCCGGTGGAGGGCGTGCGCTCGACCGGCGCGAGCTGGCTCTCCTGCATGCGCTTTGCGGTGCTGCCGCAGGTCTCGGCCGGTTACGCGAGCTATGCGCTGCTGCGCTTCGAGATCAACGTGCGCGAAGCCTCCGTGATGGGCTTTGTCGGCGCCGGCGGCATCGGGCAGGAGCTCGTGGTCGCGATCCGCAAATTCTATTACTCGGACGTCAGCGCCATTCTCGTCACTATCGTCGTGACGGTGTTCGTGATCGACATCACCACCGGCTGGCTGCGCGGAAAACTGTTCGGCAAGGAGGCGCGGGCATGAGCCAGCTGCCGAAGCCTGACTCGCAGGCGCTGCGCACCAAGTATCCCGACGTTTTCGAACGGCCGGCATCGGCACGGCTCGCCACGCCCTTGATGCTGCTCGCTGCATTCGCGGTCTTCGCCTTCGGCCTGTACGATCTCGACTTCTCGCCGACCAAGCTGGTGAGCGGCCTGCGCGAGCTTGGCTGGATCACGCTGATGATGATCCCGCCCGATCCCGGCTCGTCGCTGCCGACCTATCTCTCCGCGCTCGGCGAGACGCTGTCGATCGCGCTGCTCGGCACCACGCTTGCCGCGTTCCTGGCGCTGCCGGTCAGCCTGCTTGCCGCGCGCAACATCGTTCCCTCCGCCATCTTCCGCTTTCCGGTGCGGCGCTTCCTGGATTCGATCCGTGGCGTCGACACGCTGATCTGGGCCCTGGTGTGGATCAATGTCGTCGGCCTCGGCCCGTTCGCCGGCGTGCTTGCCATCGCGGTGTCGGATTTCGGCGCCTTCGGCAAATTGTTCTCCGAGGCCATCGAGGCCGCCGACAAGAAGCAGGTCGAGGGCATCCGGGCTTCCGGCGGCAGCGCGCTGCACGAGATCCGCTTCGGCCTGATGCCGCAGGTCCTGCCCGTGATCGCCGGGCAGGTGCTCTATTACATCGAGTCGAACACGCGCTCGGCCACCATCATCGGCATCGTCGGTGCCGGCGGTATTGGGCTGCAACTCGCCGAACAGATCCGCGTGCTGGAATGGCAGAAGGTGTCGTTCCTGATATTGATGATCCTGATTGCCGTCGCCGTGATCGACTGGATATCGACGAAACTCCGCTTCGCCATTATCGGTCAGCGCGCGGTGGCGTGAGGGACGGCGTGGCCTCATGGTTCGAGACGCGCTGCGCGCTCCTCACCATGAGGGTCAGGGACAGGGCGAGTGTCAGACCTCATCCTGAGGAGCCTGCAAAGCAGGCGTCTCGAAGGATGAAGCCACCGACGTAGACGCGCGTTCCCTTTAACTATTCTCCACCAAAAACTCCACGCGCTCGGCGGCGAAGCGGGAGCGCTTGGTCACCAGCGGCTTGCCGTCGGGACCGACGTCGGTGGAATCGACCACCAGGATCGGGCGGCCGAGTGCCAGGTCGAGCCGCGCGGCGTCCGTGGCGTCGACGATGCCGGCAGTGATCCGCGTCGAGGCGCGGCGATAGTCGCGGACGCCGAAATGTTCGAGCAGCTTGGTCATCGAGCGGACGCTGGCGAACACATCTCCGGCGCCGGGAAAGCGCTCGGCCGAAAGCCAGGAGGTGGAGACGCAGATCGGCGCGCGGTCGGCGAGCCGCACCGACTCGATCCGGACCAGCGGCGCGCCGGCCTTCAGTCCGAGTTCTCGCGCAAGCTCGCGGCTCGCGGGTTCCTCCGACGCATCGATGAACTGCCCGCGCGGCTCGCGGCCGCCGGCGCCGACGATCTCCGAAAACCGCGTGCGTGAGCGCAGCGGATAGGCGATTTTTTGCGCATCCACATAGGTGCCGCTGCCGCGCTCGGCGCGCACCAGCCCGCGCTCGGCCAGCGCCGCGAGCGCGCGACGCACGGTGTGGCGGTTCACGCGGTAGGTCTCCGCGATCTCCATCTCGCCCGGCAGCTTCTCGCCGGCGGCAAAGCGGCCATCGGCGATGCCGCGCTCGATACCGTCGGCGACCAATCGCCAAAGCGCGACGCCTGATGAGGCGGTGTCCTGAACGCTCATTCCGGAAACCCAGTCCTGTCGAAAATCATGCCCGTGTCATGAAACAGTCATGGCGTTTGCTTATCAAGTTGTCTATTATCATAGACAACTTGAGTCAGGCAAGGTTCCGCGACATGACGAAGACCGAGCAAGACAACAGGCGGGCGCAGCGCAAGGCGGCGATGGCGGTGCTCGCACAGTCGGAGGCCGCCGAAATTTCGGCCCGGCTCAGCGCGATGGCGCTGCCCGATCACAAGACCCTGCGCGAGCCGGAAAACGGCCTCGTCATGGTGCGCGGCCGGATCGGCGGCGACGGCGCCCCCTTCAATGTCGGCGAGGCGACCGTCTCGCGCGCGGCGGTGCTGCTTTCGACCGGGCAGGTCGGCTTCGGCTACACGCTCGGTCACGACCATGAAAAGGCGCGGCTGATCGCGTTGTGCGACGCCATGGCGCAAACCGATACCTTCGCCGATGCAGTCGAAGCGGAGGTGATCGCGCCGCTGCGCACGGCCATGGCCGCAAGACGGAGCCAGGAGGCGGCGGAGACCGCGGCGACGCGGGTTGATTTCTACACCATGGTGCGCGGTGAGGGCTGACGACATGACGATGGTTGCCGAACTGCCGCCGGGGTTTCCCGACAAGGTCTTGTCGGCACAGGCGACGTTTCGATCCGTGATGAACGCGATGGCGCGTCCAGGAACGGTGCAGCGAATCGCGGCATCGGCTGGAGCGCCTGACGGGGTGATGCACGGCACGGCCGCGATCGCGCTGATGCTGTTCGATCACGACACGCCGATCTGGCTCGACGGCGCGATGTCGACCTCCGACGTCGCCAAATGGCTGAAGTTCCACACCGGCGCGCTCATTGTCGACGATCCCGCGAGCGCAAGCTTTGCGCTGATCGGCGATCCCGACGATCTTCCCGCGCTCGATCGCTTCGCATTCGGCAGCAGCGAATATCCGGATCGTTCGACCACGCTGATCCTGCAGGTCGACAGCCTGTCCAACGGCGCAACTTACGAACTGCGCGGCCCCGGTATCGACGGCACCACTTTGCTGACCGCGAGCATCCAGCCGCGCGATCTGTTCGATCGGCTCGCTGTCAACGCCACGCTGTTTCCGCGCGGCATCGATGTCGTGCTGGTTGACGGCTCCTCGATTGTCGCGGTCCCGCGCACCACGCGGCTCGTTAACGGGAAGGATTGACGATGTACGTTGCTGTCAAGGGCGGCGAACGCGCCATCGAGAACGCCCATCGCCTGCTCGCGCATGAACGGCGCGGCGACCGGGAAGTGCCGGAGCTTACGCTGGCGCAGATCTCCGAGCAGCTTGCGCTCGGCGTCGATCGCGTGATGGCCGAAGGTTCGCTCTATGACCGCGAGCTCGCCGCGCTCGCGATCAAGCAGGCGCGCGGCGATCTGATCGAGGCGATCTTCCTGGTCCGCGCCTTCCGCGCCACGCTGCCGCGCTTCGGCACCAGCGAGCCGGTCGACACCGGCAGGATGCAGATCCGCCGGCGCATCTCCGCGACCTTCAAGGACATCCCCGGCGGCCAGATCCTCGGTCCCACGTTCGATTACACCCATCGCCTGCTCGATCCGCAGCTCGCCGAAGGCTTTGTGCCGGCGCAGCCCGCCAGCGGCGAGGTCTCGCAGGCCGAGACGCCGCGTGTCACCGACATCCTCGCCCATGACGGCCTGATCGAGCCATCGCCGCAAGCGGAGGCGGAGGCGCCGGTCGGCGACCTCACGCGCGAGCCGCTCAGCTTTCCCGCCGACCGCGATCTGCGCCTGCAGAACCTCGCCCGCGCCGACGAAGGTTTCCTGCTTGCGCTCGGCTACTCCACCCAGCGCGGCTACGGCCGCAACCATCCCTTTGCCGGCGAGATCCGTTTCGGCGAGGTCGATGTCGAGTTCTTTGCCGAGGACGCGGGCTTTGCCGTTCCGCTCGGTGCGATCGAACTCACCGAGTGTCAGATGGTCAACCAGTTCAAGGGTTCGGCGACCGAGCCGCCGTGCTTTACCCGCGGCTATGGGCTCGCCTTCGGCCAGAGCGAGCGCAAGACCATGTCGATGGCGCTGGTCGATCGCTCGCTTCGCGCGCGCGAACTCGGCGAGGAGGTGAGGGCGCCGGCGCAGGACGAGGAATTCGTGATGTCGCATTCGGACAACGTGCAGGCGACCGGCTTCGTCGAGCATCTCAAGCTGCCGCATTATGTCGACTTCCAGTCCGAGCTCGGCCTGCTCCGCAAGCTGCGTCAGGAGTTCGCTGAAGCCAACGCGTCGGAATCGCTGAAGGAGGCCGCCGAATGAACGCGCCGTCCTATAATTTCGCCTATCTCGACGAGCAGACCAAGCGGATGATCCGCCGCGCGATCCTGAAGGCGATCGCGATTCCCGGCTACCAGGTGCCGTTCGCAAGCCGCGAGATGCCGATGCCCTATGGCTGGGGCACCGGCGGCGTGCAGGTCACCGCCGCGATCCTCGGTCCCGATGACGTGTTGAAGGTGATCGACCAGGGTTCCGATGACACGACGAATGCGATCTCGATCCGCAAATTCTTCGGCAAGACCGCGAGCGTCGCGACCACGACCTCGACGACGGAAGCAACCGTGATCCAGACCCGCCACCGCATCCCCGAGGCGCGCCTGCATGAAGGGCAGGTGCTGGTCTATCAGGTGCCGATCCCCGAACCGCTGCGTTTCCTGGAGCCGCGCGAGACCGAGACGCGGCGCATGCATGCGCTTGCCGAATACGGGCTGATGCATGTCAAGCTCTACGAGGACATCGCGCGTTTCGGCCATATCGCCACGTCCTACGCCTATCCGGTGAAGGTGAATGCGCGCTACGTGATGGATCCGTCACCGACGCCGAAATTCGACAATCCGAAGATGGACAATTGCGCGGCGCTGCAATTGTTCGGCGCCGGCCGCGAGAAGCGGATCTACGCGATCCCGCCCTACACCACCGTGGTCTCGCTCGATTTCGAGGACCATCCGTTCAAGCCGTACCGTTTCGACGCGCCTTGCGCGCTCTGCGGCGCTGACAATTCCTACCTCGACGAGATCGTCACCGACGACAAGGGTGGCCGGATGTTCGTCTGCTCCGACACCGATTATTGCGAGCAGCGCCAGGCGGAAGGCCATCGCGGCAGCGAGAACGCAGCCCCGCACAAGGAGAGGGCGCATGTCTGAGCCGATGACCGCGTCCGAGGACGACCAGCCGCTGCTGATCGCGGAAGGCCTGTCGAAGAATTACGGCCGGCTGGCGGCCTGCCGCGACGTGTCGTTCTCGCTCTATCCCGGCGAGGTGCTGGCCATCGTCGGCGAATCCGGCTCGGGCAAGTCGACATTGCTGCAATTGCTGTCGGCGCAGCTCGCGCCGAGCGCGGGCCGCGTCTCCTATCGCATGCGTGACGGCGTGCTGCGCGATCTCGCCTTGCTCGGCGAGGCCGAGCGGCGCTTTCTGTTCCGCACCGATTGGGGCTATGTGCACCAGGATCCCGCGCAGGGCCTGCGCATGGCGGTCTCCGCCGGCGCCAATGTCGGCGAGCGGCTGATGGCGGTCGGCTGGAATCATTACGGCCGCATCCGCGACACCGCGACGAACTGGCTGGAGCGCGTCGAGATCGACGCCGGCCGCATCGACGATGCGCCGAAAACCTATTCCGGCGGCATGCGGCAGCGCCTGCAGATCGCGCGCAACCTGGTCACCGAGCCGCGCCTGGTGTTCATGGACGAGCCGACCGGCGGTCTCGACGTCTCCGTGCAGGCCCGCCTGCTCGACCTCATGCGCAATCTCGTCAGCGAGCTCAACCTCGCCGCCATCGTCGTCACGCATGATCTTGCGGTGGCGCGGCTCTTGTCGCACCGGGTGATGGTGATGAAGGGCGGCCGCGTCATCGAGACCGGCCTGACCGACCAGGTGCTCGACGACCCACGCGAGCCCTACACCCAACTGCTCGTTTCCTCGATCCTGCCGCCATGAGGGCCTGATGACTGCGATGATCGAAATTTCGAACGCGGCAAAGACCTTCACCATGCATCTGCAGGGTGGGGTCGAACTGCCCGTCGTGAGCAACGTCTCGTTCCATGTCGAGCCCGGCGAATGCGTGGTGCTGTCAGGGCCATCCGGCGCAGGCAAGTCGTCGATCCTGAAGATGATCTTCGGCAACTACCGTTGCGATACCGGGCGGATCGACATCCGCCACCAGGGCGACGTGATCGATCTCGCCAGCGCCGAGCCGCGGCAGGTCCTGAGCGTGCGCCGCGCCACCATCGGCTATGTCAGCCAGTTCCTGCGCGCGGTGCCGCGGGTGCCGACCCTCGACGTCGTTGCCGAGCCGCTGGTCGTGGGCGGCACGCCGCGGGCCGAGGCGCGCGAGAGGGCCGGCGCGCTGCTGCGTCGGCTCAACATTCCCGAGCGGCTGTGGCGGCTGCCGCCCTCGACCTTTTCCGGCGGCGAGCAGCAGCGCGTCAACATCGCCCGCGGCTTCGTGTCCGATCTGCCGATCCTGCTGCTGGACGAGCCGACGGCCTCGCTCGATGCGGCCAATCGCGCCGTGGTGGTGGAGTTGATCGGAGAAAAGAAGCGCCGCGGTGTTGCGATGGTCGCGATCGTGCATGACGATGAAATCCGTCATCTGATTGCAGACCGAATCGTGGATGTCACGTCATTCGCTGCGGCGGCATGAGAGGGCGGCGGCATGAGAGGGAAGGGGAGATGACCGCAAGAGAGACCACCATCGGCAATGCCCGGGTCGTGCTGGCCGACCGCGTCATCGAGCGCGGCTGGGTCGCGCTCGCCGATGGTCGTGTCGCCGAATTTGGCGAGGGGAGCGCGCCTGCTGGCAGCGAGGATGCCGGCGGCGACCTGATCATGCCTGGCATGATCGAGCTGCACACCGACCACCTCGAAGTCCATTACGTGCCGCGCCCGAAAGTGTTCTGGGACCCGGTTGCGTCCGTCATCTCCTATGACGCCCAGCTCGCGACGTCAGGCATCACCACGGTGCTGGATTCGCTCAGGGTCTGGCGCGAGGATGGCGCCGAGGACGTCGACGGCCGCGCCGGCGTTCTGGCGGCAGCGATCTCGGCGGCGCGCCAAGGCAATCTTCTCCGCGCCGATCACTTCCTGCACCTGCGCTGCGAAATCCCGATGCCCGATGTGGTGGAGGAGGCGAAGGAGCTGATCGATCGGCCCGACGTGCGGCTGATGTCGCTGATGGACCACACGCCCGGCCAGCGCCAGTTCCGCGACGAGGTGAAGCTGCGCGACTATTACCGCGGCAAAGGTGGCGGCATGACCGACGCCCAGCTCGACGAGCTCTTTGCCCGACGCTTCGCCAACCAGAAGGCCTATGCCGCGACCAACATGCGCGCCATCGTTGCGCTCGCACATCAATACAACATCCCGCTCGCGAGCCACGACGACACGACGGAAGAGAATGTCGTCGACGCCGTGCGCGACCGCGTTGCGGTCGCGGAATTTCCGACCACGATGGAAGCCGCGCGCGGCCTGCATGCGGCCGGCATCGACATCCTGATGGGCGCGCCCAATGTCGTGCGAGGCGGCTCGCATTCCGGCAATATCGCGGCCGTCGATCTCGCCCGCGAGGGGCTGCTCGACATCCTGTCGTCCGACTACATTCCTTCGAGCCTGCTGATGGCGGCGCTGCAACTGCCGCGGCACGTGCCGGCGATCGATCTCGCCTCCGCGGTGCGCGCGGTGACGAAGACGCCGGCCGAAGCGGTGGGGCTCACCGACCGCGGCGAGATCGCGGTCGGCAAGCGCGCCGACCTGATCCGCGTGCATGTCGCGCGCGGCTTGCCGGTGGTGCGCAGTGTCTGGCGGGAAGGGGAGCGGGTCGCATGACGGAAGCACCGACGATCGCTGTTGAGAATGCTGCGGAGAGATCGGCTCCGATCGGTCCCGGCCGGCTGGTCCTGGTCGTCGGCCCGAGCGGCGCCGGCAAGGATACGCTGCTCGGGCTCGCCAAAGCAGGCTGCGCCGAGGACGGCAACGTCGTCTTTGCGCGCCGTATGATCACGCGCGAATCCTCGGCTTCGGAAGACAATGAGGAGGTCAGCGCCGAAGCGTTTCGCGACGCGCTGGCGCGCGGCGACTACGCCATGCATTGGGAAGCGCATGGTCACTGCTATGCACTGCCGCGCGCGATCGATGACGATCTCCGCGCCGGCCGCAGTGTGATTGCGAACGTCTCGCGCACGGTGATATCGATCGCCCGCCGCGCCTACGCCAATGTCGTCGTGGTCCAGATCACCGCGCCGCCGAACGTGCTGGCCGAACGACTGGCGATGCGCGGACGCGCCAGCGACGGCCGGATCGAGCATCGGCTCAGTCGCACCGTCGACGAGACGACGGCCGCTCCGGACTTCACCATCGTCAACGTCGGCGCCGCCGACTATCACGCGCGCCAGCTCGCGCGGATCATCATGGGCAGCCGATGGGACGAGTAAACAAGGGAAGCCGATGACACATATCGCGACGATCGAGCAATTGGAGGCGATCTACGGCTTCCCCAACGACGCCTCCACCGTCAAGGTCGCCGACCGCGTCACGCCGCCCTACCGCATCCTGATCGAGACGTCGCCGTTCGCCGCGCTCGCCACCGTCGGTCCCGAAGGTATCGACTGCTCACCCCGCGGCGACCTGCCTGGTTTCGTCCGCATCCACGATGACAAGACGCTGATGATGCCGGATCGTCGGGGCAACAACCGCGTCGATTCGCTCCGCAACATCGTTCGCGATCCGCGTGTGGCGCTCTTGTTCCTGATCCCCGGCTCCGGCACCACGCTGCGCGTCAACGGCCGCGCCCATCTCTCCATCGATCCGGATTTGCTCGCGTCCTTCAAGATGGAAGGCAAGACCCCGCGCTCCGTCATCGTCATGACCGTCAACGAGATCTACTTCCAGTGCGCCCGCGCCATCGTCCGCGCCGACCTCTGGAATCCCGACAAGCGCGTCGATCCCAGGACATTGCCGACCCCGGGCCAGATCCTCGCCAGCATGAGCGAGAACAAGGTCGGCGGCGAAACCTACGACCGCGAATGGCCCGAGCGCGCCCGCCAGACGATGTGGTGACGGTCTACAACGCGTCGCGCTAATCGGAGGCGGTTTTGCCGACCACGCTTTGTCCGGCGACGTTGGTCGTGGGCGTATTGTGGAGTCCGGGCAGTCCGGTCGTCAGCGAAAGTCCAATCAGGGTAGCGACGACTGCAAGCCCGCCGATCATCACTGCATAGAAGCCGGCGCTGTGTCGGGACGTCTGCGGTTCCGGGGTATTCATTATTGGCCTCCGGCAAAGAATGCGAAGACAACCGTCGTGGCTTGAGTGACGTTCCGTGACAGTTCGATGAAATCGCTGAGTGTTGGCGGCGCGATCGGCAACCCGATGCAGATGGGACGGACAGGAACGACCTGCGCGATTCCGAGTTCATCGACCTGAACGTGCATGGCTGCCGCCGGCACAGAACGATGCTCGCAAGATCAGGAAAACCTCGGCCATGACATGGGTCGCGAAACTGCTTCCACGGGAAGAGCAGTTCTTTCCGATGTTTGAAGCGCATGCCCAGGAACTGCTGGCGGGCGCCAACACGCTCTCAGGGCTGCTTCGCACCGGGCCGCAAGCGGCGGCGGATTGCTGCGAGACGCTGACCAGGATCGAGAAGCGCGCAAAGGCCGGCGCCCGCAACACGCTCGACGCCATTCGCGTGAGCTTCGTCACGCCGTTCAATCGCGTCGATATCAAGGACTTGGTGGGGGGCATCGACGATTGTCTCAGGGATATGCGCAGGACCGCCCGCGCCAGCACGCTTTTGAGCGCAACCGCATACGACCCCGATATCCGGCAGACCGGCGGCATACTCGTCGATTGCGCCGAACATATCGCGCGCGCGATGCCGATGCTTCCGGATATCGACCGGAACGTGGGCCAGCTCACCGACATTTGCCGGCACGTCGCCGAGCGGACCGAGCAGAGCGATGACCTGATCGATCACGCACTGACGCGGCTTGCAGGCGACGAAGGGCGACAGGACAACGATGCCGTTCGGCTGTTGATGGCTGCCGCGGTCTACGGACGCCTCGAAGATGTGATGGACGACTTCCAGGCGATCGGAAGCGCGATCCACGACGTCGTGATCGATCAGGTCTAGGTCATCGCATGGACGTCGCACATCTTTCCCTCAGCATAATCATTTGCCTCATCGTGGTGGCCTTGCTGTTTGACATGGTCAACGGCCTCCACGATGCCGCGAATTCGATCGCGACCGTCGTCTCAACCAACGTGCTGTCGCCTCGTTCGGCGGTTCTCTGGGCCGCCTTCTTCAATTTTGTCGCTTTCCTCGTGTTTGGATTGCAGGTTGCGCAGACGATGGGCACCGGCATCGTTTCGGAAAATTCGATCGATGGCCTCGTGCTGTTTGCGGCGTTGATCGGCGCGATTGCATGGGACGTCATCACCTGGGCGGCCGGACTGCCGTCGAGTAGTTCGCACGCCCTGGTTGGAGGGCTCGTCGGCGCGGGTCTCGCAAAGGCGGGAACGGGCGCCATTGTCTGGAGCGGCGTGATCAAGACCGTGGCCGCGATCGTGATCTCGCCGGTCATCGGACTGCTGTTGGCGCTGATGGTCATGGTCGCCTTGTCGTGGACGCTGTTTCGCAACAATCCGTTTACCGTCGACCGCATGTTCCGCGTCCTGCAGTTCTGCTCGGCGTCGCTCTATTCGCTCGGACATGGCGGCAACGACGCGCAGAAAACCATGGGCATCATCGCGGCGCTGCTGTTCACGCAGGGTTATCTCGGCGACAAATTCCGCGTGCCGCTCTGGGTCGTGCTCGTCTGCCACGCAGCAATGGCTGCGGGCACGCTGGTCGGCGGCTGGCGGATCGTCCACACCATGGGTACCCGCATCACCCACATCAAGCCGATGCAGGGCTTTTGCGCCGAACTCGGCGGTGCGGTCACGATCTTCGTCGCGATCGGGATGGGAGCGCCGATCTCGACGACGCACACCATCGCCGGATCGATTGCCGGGGTAGGGCTGGCGCGCAAAGGCTCATCGGTGCGGTGGGACGTCGCCGGCGATATCATGTTCGCCTGGGCCCTGACCCTGCCGGCGGCGGGCCTGATCGCGGTCGCGGTTTATTTCCTGTTCGCCGGCATCGCTGCGATCATGTGAACGGCCGTTCCGGCGCCCGCGTTCGAATGCACCGTGCGGCGGCCCTTGATGCTCCTTTAAGCCTATCGCGGAACCGTGGCGACCGAACTGGTTGGCATCACCGTTTCTTAGCAACTCGGCGGCATGGTGCCGGCCATGAGACTGACAGCCCCGTCCGCCGCCGTGCAGCCAGGCATCCGCCGCGAACTGATCAAATTGCTGTACACGTCGATGCCGCAGGTCATGGCGATCACCGTGACGTCGGGCACCGGTGCGATCGCGCTTGCGCTGGTCAGCGGCGATATCGGCTATGCCCTGATCTCCTGTCTCATTCTGATCACCGCAGGCGGCCGGCTGTACAGCCTGCGCCTCTACAAGTTGCGCGCGCCGAGTTTCTCCGACGAGGACGTGCTGCGCTGGGAGCGCATCTACGGCATTGGCGCGGTGGCGTTCTCTGTCGGCCTCGGTTTGCTCTCGTTCCGCGCGCTCCGCCTTGGCGATGCCGCCGGGGCATGGATGAGCTTCGGGTTGTCGATGTCCTTTTGCGTCGGCATGGTGTCGCGCGCGGCGGTGCGTCCGTGGATCGTGCTGTCGGCATCCGCGGTGCTGTTCGCGCCGACGATCACGGCGGGCCTGCTTCGGCCGGAACTTGCCTACAAGCTCGGCTCCTGCATGCTCTTCCTGTTCTGGGTCATGCTGCGCGAGGCGTCGCGCCATCTCAGCAAGGCGTTCATCGAGCGGCTGGAAGCGCAGCAGGCGCTGGCGCGCCAGGCCCATCATGACTTCCTGACCGGATTGCCGAACCGTGTTGCGTTTCTTTCGGCGCTGGAGAACGCGGCGGGGCGCGTCGCGATCATCGCCATCGATCTTGATGGTTTCAAATTGGTGAATGATCGCCTCGGCCATCACGCCGGCGATGCATTGTTGCGCCAGGTCGCCGAACGATTGACCCACTGCGTCGGGCCGCGGGGCACGGTGGCCCGCTTTGGCGGCGATGAATTCATGCTGCTGCGTCCGGTGGAAGACGGGCCGGCCGGGAGAGAGGCGGCCGTTGCGCTCGCCAAACGCGTGGTCGAGGCCCTGTCGCTGCCCTTCTTCGTCTCGCATGAACCCGCGCGGATCGGCGCCAGCGCAGGCATCCTGGTGACGGAGCTTGCCGCAGAGGCGACGATCGGCACGGCATCGTTGCTCGAACGAGTCGATCGCGCGCTCTACGCCGCCAAGCGCGCCGGCGGCGGACGCTGGCAATGGTCTGGCGATGAGACCACAGTGCTGGATCAGGCGGTTTGAGCCCCAAAGCAGATGAGATCTGGTCGAACTGCATCCGCGATGCACGCCGCGCCCCCTCTCCCGCTTGCGGGAGAGGGTTGGGGTGAGGGTGCCTCTGCGATGGGACTTTCCAAGGAGAGAGCCCTCACCCGGATCGCATCTGGCGATGCGATCCGACCTCTCCCGCAAGCGGGAGAGGTGAAGCAACCCGCAGCCGACTCAATCCAAACTGATCATGTACTACCGGTCGACCTGGTCTTCCCAGTCCTCCCATTCAACATCACTATTGTTTTCCAGATACGCGGAAACGGCGACGCCGACGGTTGGGAAGAAGCTGTTCTCACCAAGCTGTGCCAACAATCCGAATGTCTTCAGCTTGTCCTTTACGGGATCTTTCAGCTCCGCAAAACGAAGCTCGATGCCTTGTGCGTGCAACGTCTCGTCCAGCCTGGCAAGCGTATCGCCGGCGGTGACATCCACGCTGGTGACCGGCTCAGCGGCAACGACCAGCCAGCGCACGGGCGTCGGTGATTTCGCCACCGCGTCCATGACGCGCTCCTTGAAGAACTCGGCATTGGCGAAGAACAGCGGCGCATCCCACCGAAACAGCACCAGCCCGGGAATCTGGCGTGCATCCGGATATCTCGTGATGTCGTGATAGCCTTTGACGCGGTCGGCGCGGCCCAATACGGCCGAGTGCGGACGCCACCCGTCCCATAGAAACTCGGCGATCGCGATGGCGATCGCGAGACCTATTCCCGGAATGACCCCGAGCACGGCCACGCCGGCGAAGCAGACGATCGATAGCCAGAACTCCCACTGCTGGATGCGATAGATTCGTTTGAGGTCGGTGACTTCGAACAGACCGATCGCGGCGGCGATGACGACGGCGGCCAACGCGGCATTGGGCAGATGCCGAAGCAGGTTTGGTGCTGCCAGCAGCAGAAGCGCGATGGCCAGCGCGCCGACCACATTGGTCAGTTGCGTGCGGGCGCCGGCGGCTTCCGCAACCGGCGTCCGCGAACTGCTGCTGCTGATCGGGAAACCCTGGAAGAAACCGGTTGCCAGATTGGCGGCACCGAGCGCCACCATCTCCTGGTTGGGATCGGCTTGCGTGCCCAGCCGTGCCGCGAAGGCGCGGGAAAGCACGCTGGTGTCGGCGAACGATATCAGTGCGACGGCGCAGCCGCCGATGATGACCGGCCAGATGTCGTCATAGCCGATGCGGGGAACGGCGAAGCCCGGCAACCCTTCCGGAAGAGGGCCCAGAACAGTCACGCCGTATCGGGGCCCAAGATCCAGCGCGCCAACGACGAGCGTCGCCCCGACCACGGCAATCAGAATGCCTGGCAGCCGCTTGTTGATCTGGAGCAGGAGAATGACGATCAAGGTGCCGAGCCCAATCCCGAAAGCGACCCAATTTGTCCTGCCTTCAAGGATTGCGCGGCCAGTTGCCCATACGCTCCGCAACAGTCCATCGCTCTCAATCGAGAAACCGAAGAGCTTTGGCAGTTGGCTGACCAGGACGGTCAGGGCAATTCCGTTCATATAGCCGTAGCGTATCGGCTTGGAGAGAAGCTCGGTCACAAAGCCCAGACGCAGGACGCCTGCCAGAATGCATACCGTGCCGGAAACGATCGCCATCATGCCGGCCAGGGCTACGGTGCGTAGAGGATCGCCGCCCGACAACGGAACGACAGCGCCGAGGATGACGGCCGCGAGCGCCGAGTCCGGTCCCAGCACAAGGATGCGGCTGGGGCCGAACAGGGCGTAGACCAGCAGCGGTATGATGGTGGCGTACAGGCCGTAGATGCCGGGCAAGCCCGATGCTTCGGCGTAGGCAATCCCGACCGGGACCAGCATGGTCGCCAGCGCGAGCCCGGCGAAGACATCGTGCGGAAGCCACGCCGCTTGATATCGACGGAGGGTGTCGAGACCCGGCAGCCAGCAGCTCCAATGCTTCATTGCCGGTCGCTACGAATTGCTCTGCTCCTCGAACGCCTTCACCGATACCGCCGCGACCTGCCGCAGCGCCTCGCGGTCGGCGCCGGATGAGGCCATCACGCCCATGCCGGCATTGACGGCGGAGAGATAGCGCGCGAGCGCGGCGGGGTCTGCGGTTTGCTTGAGGTCGCCCTCGGCCTTTGCCCTGACAAAGCGGTCGCGGAGCTGGTTCTCGGTCTCGGCGCGGCGGGCGGCGAGTTCGAAGGGGACGTTTTCCGAGCCGGTGCCGCAGGCAAGGCCGCCCTGAACCAGCAGGCATCCCGGCGGATTGGCGGGGTCGGTCTGCGTGTCGGCGGTGCCCATCAGCATGCGCTCGGCCACCTCGCGGGCGGTCGGCGCACTTAAGATTTCTTCCATCCAGCAGGCACGCTTGGCGCTATAACGATCAAGCGCAGCCTTGAGCAGGCCTTCCTTGCTGCCGAAGGCCGCGTACAGGCTTGGCGGATTTATGCCCATGGCTTCAGTGAGTTGCGCGATCGTCGCGCCCTCATAGCCGTGCCGCCAGAACACTTCCATCGCCTGGTCCAGCGCCGCATCGGCGTCGAACGCCCGGGGCCTGCCCATCGCCATTGCGTGCTCCCTGAAAATTTCTTAACATCCGCTACATAAGTATCTTGCGGACTGGCGTCCAGCTCCACATTTGTAGTGCTCACTACATTATGGAGCGCGCAAATGCCCCCAGCCCGTATTACCCCCCGTTCTGGCCGGTTCCGACGCATCGTTGGCGGTATTGTGATCGTTGGCGCCGTCGTGGCGGCCGGATCGGTCCTTTCCGGCCGCTATTTTCATGCCGCGCAGGCCACCAGTGCGGCCGCTGCGCCGGAGCCCGCCGTCGCCGTGACGGTCGCCGTCATCGAGCCCCGACAGGCCAATCTGTGGGACGATTTCTCCGGCCGGCTCGAGGCCATCGATCGTGTCGAGGTGCGGCCGCGGGTCGCCGGCGCGATCCTTTCGACCAACTTCACCGAAGGTTCGCTGGTGAAGGCCGGCGATGTCCTGTTCAAGATCGATCCGGCGCCTTATGCGGCGGAGGTCGACAAGGCCAGGGCGCAGCTCGAGGCCGCCAAGGCGCGCGTGGTTTTCACGACCAGCGAGCTCGAGCGCGGGGCGCAACTCGTCGGCAACGCCGTCGTGACCCGGCGCGACTATGACCAGCGCGACAACGCCAATCGCGAAGCGCTCGCCAACGTCAAGGCCGCCGAAGCGACCCTGCAAACCGCAGAGCTCAATCTCGGCTACACCGAAGTGCGCGCCCCGGTGGACGGCCGGGTCGGCAAGTTCGAGGTCACCGTCGGCAATCTCGTAGCCGCCGGCACTGCATCGCCGGTATTGACCTCGCTGGTCTCGGTCAATCCGATCTATGCCAGCTTCGATGCCGATGAAGAGGTGGTGCTGCGCGCGCTGCACTCGATCGCCGATGCTTCCGGCACGCGCGGCAATCTCGACCGCATTCCGGTGGAGATGACGACATCAGGCGGCACCACGGCCAAGGGCCACATCCAGCTCATCGACAACCAGGTCAACGGCCAGAGCGGCACCATCCGCGTCCGCGCCGTGTTCCGCAATGATGACGGCCGCCTGATCCCCGGCCAGTTCGCCCGCGTGCGCATGGGCCAGCCGCAGAAGCAGACCCTGGTCATGGTCGATGAGCGCGCGATCGGCACCGACCAGGACAAGAAATTCGTGATGGTGGTCAGCGAGGACAACCGCGCGGTCTACCGGCCGGTCACGCTCGGCGGCTTCGTCGACGGGCTGCGCATCGTCACCTCGGGCCTGCAATCCGGCGACCGCATCGTCGTCAACGGCCTGCAGCGCGTGCGCCCCGGCGCTCTCCTGAAGATGGAAGTCGCCGAAATGGGCGCGCGTACAACCCAGCAGGCCGCCAATGAAGACAATAAGCACGTGGCGCAGCGCTAGAGCATGATCCGGAAAAGTGGAAACCGGTTTTCCGAAAAGATCATGCTCAAACAAAGAGACGAGATGCTGCGCGCAGGGGCACACTTATGAATCTCTCGAAATTCTTCATCGACCGGCCGATCTTTGCGGGTGTGCTGTCGGTCCTGATTTTCCTCGCCGGCCTGATCTCGCTGCTGGCGATGCCGATCTCGGAATATCCGGATGTCGTGCCGCCATCGGTCGTGGTGCGCGCCACTTATCCGGGCGCCAATCCGAAGGTGATCGCGGAGACGGTCGCCACTCCGATCGAGGAGCAGATCAACGGCGTCGAGAACATGCTCTATATGAGCAGCCAGGCCACCACCGACGGCGCGATGACGCTGACGGTGACGTTCCGCCTCGGTACCGATCCCGACAAGGCCACGCAACTGGTGCAGAACCGCGTGCAGCAGGCCGAGCCGCGGCTGCCGGCGGTGGTGCGCCAGCTCGGCATCATCACCAAGAAGAGCTCGCCCGATCTCACCATGGTCGTGCATCTCTTGTCGCCGAACAACCGCTACGACATGACTTACTTGCGCAACTACGCGGTGCTCAACGTCAAGGACCGCCTGGCGCGGATCGACGGCGTCGGTGACGTCCAGCTCTACGGCGCCGGCGACTATTCGATGCGGGTCTGGGTCGATCCGCAGAAGGCGGCCGAGCACGGCCTGACCGCGAGCGACATCGTCAGGGCAATCCAGGCGCAGAACGTCGAGGCCGCCGCCGGCGTGGTCGGCTCCTCGCCCAGCGTCAAGGGCATCGACCTGCAGCTTTCCGTCAATGCCGAAGGCCGCCTCGCCAGCGAGGAGCAGTTCGGCGAGATCGTGGTGAAGACCGGTGCGCGCGGCGAAGTCGTGCGCCTGCGCGACGTCGCGCGCATCGAATTGGGAGCCTCCGAATACGGCCTGCGCTCGTTGCTCGACAACAAGCAGGCGGTCGCGATCCCGATCAACCAGGCGCCAGGCTCCAATGCGCTTGATATCTCCACCAAGGTCCGCGCGACCATGGCCGAGATCAAGAAGAACATGCCTGACGGCGTCAGCTACCAGATCGTCTACGACCCCACCCAGTTCGTCCGCTCCTCGATTGAGGCCGTGGTGCACACGCTGTTGGAAGCCATCGTGCTGGTCGTCCTGGTGGTGATCCTGTTCCTGCAGACCTGGCGCGCCTCGATCATCCCGCTGCTCGCGGTTCCGGTATCGATCGTCGGCACTTTTGCGGTGATGCATGTGTTCGGCTTCTCGATCAACGCGCTCAGCCTGTTCGGCCTGGTGCTCGCGATCGGCATCGTCGTCGACGACGCCATCGTCGTGGTCGAGAACGTCGAGCGCAACATCGAGTCCGGGCTTTCTCCGCGGGACGCCACCTACCAGGCGATGAAGGAAGTGTCGGGCCCGATCATCGCGATCGCGCTGGTCCTGATCGCCGTGTTCGTGCCGCTCGCCTTCATCTCCGGCCTTACCGGGCAGTTCTACAAGCAGTTCGCGCTGACGATCGCGATCTCGACCGTGATCTCGGCGATCAACTCGCTGACGCTGTCGCCGGCGCTCTCGGCACTGCTGCTCAAGGGCCATCACGAGCCCAAGGACAGGCTGACGTTGATCATGGACAAGGGCCTGGGCTGGTTCTTCCGTGGCTTCAACCGGGTCTTCACGCGCTCCTCGGAAAACTACGGCCGTGGCGTGGGCAAGGTGATTTTCGGCAAGGCCGCCGTGATGGGCCTCTATGTGCTGCTGATCGGCGTCACCGCCGTGCTGTTCAAGCAGGTGCCGAGCGGCTTCGTCCCCGGCCAGGACAAGCAGTATCTGGTCGGCTTCGCGCGGCTGCCCGACGGCGCGACGCTCGATCGCACCGAGGAGGTCATCCGCAAGATGAGCGACATCGCGCTGACCCAGCCCGGCGTCGAAAGCTCGGTGGCGTTCCCGGGATTGTCGATCTCCGGCTTCACCAACTCCTCCAACGCCGGCATCGTGTTCTCGACCCTGAAGCCGTTTGACGAGCGCAAGGATTCTTCGCTCAGCGGCAATGCGATCGCGGCTGAGCTGAACAAGAAATACGCCGGCATCCAGGAAGCCTTCATCGCGATGTTCCCACCGCCGCCGGTCAACGGTCTCGGCACCATCGGCGGCTTCAAATTGCAGATCGAAGATCGCGCCGGCCTCGGCTATGACGCGCTCAACGAGGCCACCAAGGCGTTCATGGCGGCGATGTCGAAGGCGCCGGAGATCGCGGGCCTGTTCTCGAGCTTCCAGGTCAACGTGCCGCAGCTCTATGCCGACATCGACCGCACCAAGGCGCTGCAGCTCGGCGTGCCCGTGACGGAGGTCTTCAACACGCTCCAAATCTATTTGGGCTCGTACTACGTCAACGACTTCAACAAATTCGGCCGCACCTATTCGGTCTATGTCCAGGCCGACGCGCCGTTCCGCGCCCGCGCCGACGATATTAGGCAGTTGAAGGTGCGCTCGTCCTCCGGCGACATGGTGCCGCTGTCGGCGCTGCTCAAGATCCGCCAGAGCGCAGGTCCCGAGCGTGCGATCCGCTACAACGGGTTCCTGTCCTCGGACATCAACGCCGCTGCGGCGCCCGGCTATTCGTCCGGGCAGGCGCAGGAAGCGGCGACGCGGATTGCCGCCGAAGTGCTGCCGCCGGGCTTTGCCTTCGAATGGACCGACCTGACCTATCAGGAGTTCATCGCCGGCAATTCCGGCATCTGGGTCTTCCCGCTGGCGATCCTCTTGGTGTTCCTGGTGCTGGCCGCGCTCTATGAAAGCCTGACGCTGCCGCTCGCGATCCTCATGATCGTGCCGATGGGACTATTGGCGGCGATGTTCGGCGTCTGGCTCTCCGGTGGCGACAACAACATCTTCACCCAGATCGGCCTGATCGTGCTGGTGGGATTGTCGGCGAAGAACGCGATCCTGATCGTCGAGTTCGCGCGCGAATTGGAATTCGCCGGCCGTTCGCCGATCCGCGCCGCGATCGAGGCGAGCCGCTTGCGTCTTCGCCCGATCCTGATGACGTCGATGGCGTTCATCATGGGGGTGCTGCCGCTGGTGCTGTCGACCGGGGCCGGCTCCGAGATGCGGCGCGCGATGGGTGTCGCGGTGTTCTCGGGTATGATCGGCGTCACGATCTTCGGTCTGTTCCTGACGCCGGTCTTCTATGTGTTGCTTCGCAGCGCCACCGGCATGAAGCCGCTGACGCATCACGGCGAGGCCACCATTCCTGCAAAGGCACACGCGGCATGATGCCGCGTGTGCCCAGAGCTTCGAGTCTGATGGAATCAGGATCGAAGCTCTGAATTCCTGTTTGACGCGTTTTCTTCATGCGAACCGGTGTCCACCTGGCTCGAAAACGCTCTCAACCTTAATGTCAGGCGGCGAGGTCCTGCAGCAGTTTCGACGAGCCGCGGATCAGCACCTTGCGTCCGGCCGGCGTTAACGCAAGCGAATCGCCGCGCATCGCCACGAGCCCGAGCGTGATCAGGCTTTCGACCGCAAACCTGCCTATTCTCGAAGGGTTTGCTGCAGGTGCACGCAACGCCTTGAGAACTTCCCACTGATCCGTTGTCAGCTCGTAGTCGAATTCGTCGTTCATGGTCCCTCGGATTCGTTAACCATCGACGGGGCGCGTCTTACCCAGCGCTCGTGAAGAACATGCGACCAGATCGAGTCAGGATTTCGAATTACGGGGAAAGACCGTCACATCATCGTGTGGCTGGAATTTCTCAATAACTTCAAGACATCCATTGAATCTTAACCACGCGGATTTTGGCGCCCGTAGCCCGGGTGGAGCGCAGCGCAACCCCTGCATCCATCTTCGCTCGCGCTTCACCCGTGCTACGGCAGCTTTCGCGTTCAACCGCGCCGTACGCTGGCACCGCCATCCACCGGCAAGGTTACGCCGGTAATAAAACTCGCTTCATCTGAAGCCAAAAACAGCGCGGCGTTGGCGACGTCCCAGCCGGTGCCCATCTTCTGTCGCAGCGGCACCTTGCTGTCGCGCTCGGCCTCGACCTCGGCGCGGCTCTTCCTGAATTCGCGGGCGCGGGTGTCGACTGCCATCGGCGTGTTCATCAGGCCGGGCAGGATCACATTGGCGCGAATGCCGTATTGCGCGTTCTGATAGGCGAGCTGTTCGGTAAAAGCGATCATCGCCGACTTCGTCGCTTTGTAGGCGACGTAAGGATAGGTCGTGATCGCGGCCATCGAGGAGATGTTGATGATGGCGCCGCTTCGCTGGGCGCGCATGATCGGGATCACGTGCTTGGCGGCGAGGATGCAGCTCTTGAGGTTGATCGCGACGCAGCGATCGAATGCCTCCTCGCTGATCTCGAGCAGTTCGGCATCGCCGCCAGCAAGGCTGACGCCGACATTGTTGTGCAGGATGTCGACAGTGCCCCAGCGCTGCTGTGCATCCGCCACCATCGCCTTGATCTCGGCGTTCTTGGTCACGTCAGCCTTGAAGGCTGCAGCAGTGCCGCCCTTCGCCGCGATCATGTCGACCGTCTCCTGCGCCGAGTCGAGATGGTGATCGACGCACAGCACCCTGGCGCCTTCGCGCGCGAAGGTGAGCGCGGTGGCGCGGCCGTTGCCGATGCCCTCGCCGGGGCTCTGGCCGGCGCCGACGACGATGGCGACACGATCCTGAAGGCGCATCCCGTTTCACTCCCGCTGTCGGACTCTTGTCCGTTGCCGCCACCGTTTCAAAGATGCGCCATGTCGGCAAGGGGGCTGAGAGGGGGCGGAGAATGCTGTGAGATATGCCGTCAGGCCATGAATGCAGCCCTGTCAATGCATAGCAAAATCAGTGCATGCTATGTGCAAACAACACAAGCGGCAGGGACGGGGAGCAAAGCATGGCGGTGATGGACGTTGGACTTGATGACAAGTACTGGTTGGACGTCAAACGCATCTTCCTTTCCGGTACCCAGGCGCTGGTCCGGCTCCCCATGTTGCAGCGCGAACGCGATCGCGCGCAGGGACTCACCACCGCAGGTTTCATCTCCGGCTACCGCGGCTCGCCGCTCGGCATGTACGACCACACATTGTGGCGGGCGAAATCCTTCCTCAACCAGCACGACATCGCCTTCGTCCCCGGTCTCAACGAGGATCTGGCGGCGACGGCGGTGTGGGGCAGCCAGCAGGTCGGCATGTTTCCGGGCGCCAAGGTCGATGGCGTGTTCGGCATCTGGTACGGCAAGGGCCCCGGCGTCGACCGGTCGCTCGATGCGCTGAAGCACGCCAATTCGGCCGGCACCTCGAAGAACGGCGGCGTGATCGCGCTCGCCGGCGACGACCATGGCTGCCAGTCCTCGACGCTGGCGCACCAGAGCGAGCAGGTGTTCGCATCGGCGCTGATGCCGGTGGTCAATCCCGCCACGCTGCAGGACTATCTCGACCTCGGCATCCTCGGCTTCGCGCTGTCGCGCTACAGCGGCTGCTGGGTCGGCTTCAAGGCGATCTCGGAGACGGTGGAAAGCTCGGCCTCCATCATCAGCGATCCCGACCGCATCCGGATCGTCACGCCTGACGATTTCGAAATGCCGCCGGACGGCCTCTCCATCCGCTGGCCGGATGCGCCGCTCGATCAGGAGCGGCGCCTGCACGGCCCGAAGATGCAGGCCGTCGCCGCCTTCGCCCGCGCCAACCGCTTCGACCGCATCGTGCTCGACTCCAGGCCGGCGCGGCTCGGCATCATGGCGACAGGCAAGGCCTATCTCGACCTCCGCCAGGCGCTGGCCGAGCTCGGCATATCAGATACCGAAGCGCAGGCGCTGGGCCTGCGCATCTACAAGGTCGCGCTTACCTGGCCGCTCGAGGAATCCGGCGCCCGCGCCTTCGCCGAGGGCCTGCAGGACGTGCTCGTGGTCGAGGAGAAGCGCGGCTTCATCGAGGACCAGCTCGTCCGCATCCTCTACAATGTCGATGCGCCGAAACGCCCGTCGGTGGTCGGCAAACGCGATGAGAGCGGCGCGGTGCTGCTGCCGAGCGAGGGCGAATTGACGCCGACCATGGTCGCCGCCGCCGTTGTCGCGCGTCTGCGCAAGCTCGGCCATCGCAGCCCGATGCTGGAGCAGCGCCTGGCCAAGCTCGAAGCCTTTGATCGGCCGGTGGAGGGCATCGGCGCGGCCAAGCTGCAGCGCACGCCGTATTTCTGCTCGGGCTGTCCGCACAACACCTCGACCAAGATCCCGGAAGGCAGCCGCGCCATGGCCGGCATCGGCTGTCACGGCATGGCGCTGTCGATCCCGGCGCGCCGCACCGCCACCATCTCGCATATGGGCGCGGAGGGCGTGGCCTGGATCGGGCAGGCGCCGTTCACCGACGAGAAGCACGTGTTCCAGAATCTCGGCGACGGCACCTACACCCATTCCGGCCTGCTGGCGCTGCGCGCCGCGGCCGCCGCCGGCGTCAACATCACCTACAAGATCCTCTATAACGATGCGGTCGCGATGACCGGCGGCCAGCCCGCCGAAGGCAGCTTCACGGTGTCGCAGATCGCGCACCAGGTCGCGGCCGAAGGCACCAGGCGCATCGCCATCGTCTCCGACGATCCGACCAAATATCCCGCCAACTATTTCCCCGCCGGTGCCACCATCCATCATCGCCGCGAGCTCGACGCCGTGCAGCGCGAGCTCCGCGAGATCGCCGGCCTTACGGTGTTGATCTACGACCAGACCTGCGCGGCCGAGAAGCGCCGGCGCCGCAAGCGCGGGCTCTATCCCGATCCGCCGAAGCGCGTCTTCATCAACGAGCGCGTCTGCGAAGGCTGCGGCGATTGCTCGGTGCAGTCGAACTGCGTCTCGGTGCAACCGCTCGAGACCGAACTCGGTCGCAAGCGCCGCATCGACCAGTCCAACTGCAACAAGGATTTCTCCTGCATCGAAGGGTTCTGCCCGAGCTTCGTCACCGTCCATGACGCGAAGCTGCGCAAGGCCGACCGCACTGCCGCCGATCCGTCGGCGCTGTTTGCCGACCTGCCGACGCCGAAGCCTCAGACGCTTTCCAGTCCCTACAACATCCTCGTCACCGGCATCGGCGGCACCGGCGTCATCACCATCGGCGCGCTGCTCGGCATGGCCGCCCATGTCGAGGGATTGGCCTGCTCGACGCTCGACTTCACCGGCCTGTCGCAGAAGAACGGCGCGGTCATGAGCCATGTCCGCCTCGCCCCGAGTGCGGAGGATCTCGCCAGCGTCCGCATCGCCGCCGGCGGCGCCAATCTGATCCTCGGCTGCGACATCGTGGTCGCGACCAGCGTCGCGGCGCTGAGCCGGGCCGAGCGCGGCGTCACGCGCGCCATCGTCAATGCCGACCTGCTGCCGACCGCCAGCTTCGTGATGAATCCCGACATCGATTTCGAGGCGGGTGCGATGCGCGACGCGCTCAATGAGGCCGTCACCTCGTCCGATCTCGACATCCTCGACGCCACCGGGCTTGCCACTGCGCTGATGGGCGACAGCATCGCCGCCAACGCCTTCCTGCTCGGCTTTGCCTTCCAGCGCGGGGCGGTGCCGCTGTCGCTGGAGGCGCTGCTGAAGGCGATCGAGCTCAACGGCGCCGCGGTCGAGATGAACAAGATGGCCTTCTCCTGGGGCCGGCTCGCCGCGCATGATCTGGCGCGCGTCGTCAGCGCCGCCCGCTTCAAGACCTCGAGCGCGGCGCCGGCCCGGCGCACGCTGGATGAGACCATCGCCTTCCGCGCCAAATTCCTCACCGACTATCAGGATGAGGCCTATTCGCAGCGCTACCTCGCCGACGTCGCGCGGGTGCGCGCCGCCGAGACGGCAGCCGCTCCCGGCTCGCATGACCTGACGGAAGCGTTTGCAAAAGGGCTGTTCAAGCTGATGGCCTACAAGGACGAATACGAGGTCGCCAGGCTCTATTCCGACGGCGAGTTCGCAAAAGCGCTGAAGGAGCAGTTCGACGGCGAGCCTGGCCTGAAGGTGCTGCTCGCCCCGCCGCTGTTTGCGCGGCGCGACAAGGTCACCGGGCATCTGCAGAAGCGCGAGTTCGGGCCCTGGGTGTTCAGCGCGTTCAAGCTGCTGGCGCGGCTGAAGGGCTTGCGCGGCACCGCGCTCGACATCTTCGGCTACACCGCCGAGCGGCGGATGGAGCGCGCGCTGCCGGGCGAGTATTCGGCGATGATATTCCGCCATCTCGACAGCAAGCTGCACGATCTGCCGCGGCTGGTGGCGCTGGCGAAAGCTGCCGAACTGGTGCGCGGCTACGGTCACGTCAAGGAAGCCAGCGTCGCGCGCTACCGCCAGGAATGCCAGCGGCTGGAGGCCGCGATCGGCCAGCCGGTCGCACAGGCGGCCGAATAGTTCCGTCCTGGCTGGTCCTCGGCCGCAGCAAGCAACCTGCGGCCATCACCTTCGTTGATCGGTAACCGTGCCCCCAGGATCGGCTGGAATTGTCCGGCCGGCCCACTACATGATGGGCATGTTCCATTTTGAGTCATTTCGGAGCGTCCGGTGATCTCCAGAAATGCAGTTCTTGCCGCCGTTGGCACCGCCGCCGTGGTCCTGAGCGTCCCGGCGATGGCGGACGAGTATCGTCCCGGCGACTATTTCAATCTCGACCTCTCCAAAGCTGTGCTGTCGCCCAGGCGCCTCGGCCCGCCCACCGAGTTCGCGCGGGTTCCCGTCGAAGCCAAGACCGATCGCAACGACGCTGCGCGGGTGGTCGCGGAACCCAAGCCCGTACCCACGACAACGGTCAGGGCAGCGCGCGCTGCGCCAGAGCGGTCGGCGCGCACCGAGCGCCGCGCTCCCGCCCGCGCCAGGCTCGCCCGCCGCCACAGCAACCCGCTCGACGCCCAGGCCCGCGACACCCGCATACAGACTTGGCCCTGTCGCACCGGCGGCATCTGCAACTGGCGCTGACCGGGCCGCATACTCCTGTAGAAGACCCACAGAAAAAGACCCACCGACAGTAGACCCTCATCCTGAGAAGCGCGCAGCGCGTCTCGAAGGATGAGGCCCGGCTGTGAGATCGGGGCCACATCCTTCGAGACGACCGCTTCGCGGTCTCCTCAGAGGGGATACAGTTGGACGCGCTGCTGCAATGTTCTCCTCCATGTTCTGCCGCGCCCCGTCAGTCCCACGAGTCATCCACCCGTCGTAAAACCGTAAGTCGGGAGTCAAACAGCGCAGGCAACCTTCGTCGTGATTCGATGGAGATCCTGCTAGATGACGACGCGCGGCAAGCGCGGCCTGACCCGGCGCCAGCTTCTGATCCGCTCGGGCTCGACTGCCGCGCTCGCAGGTCTCGGCACGCTCGCAAAGCCCTATCTCAGCCGCGCTGCCGATCGCCCGCAGCTACGATGCGGGATTCAATCGGGCGACGTCTCTGATGATGCGGCCGTGATCTGGTCGCGCGCCGACCGCGCCGCGCGGATGCAGGTCGAATGCGCAGCCGACGGGAACTTCAAGAGCATTTTGCGCACGGCTTCGATGGACGCGGTGGCGTCGTCCGACTTCACCGCAAAGCTCCTGCTCGACGGCTTGCCGCCGGGACAGGACATCTTCTATCGCGTTCGCTTTGAATCATCCGACGGGCTTGCGGGCGAAGTGCGAACCGGCCACCTCCGCACGGCGCCGGTGACACGCCAGTCGATCTCCTTCGTCTGGTCCGGCGATACCGTGGGGCAGGGCTGGGGCATCGATCCCGCCCGCGGCGGCCTGCGCAGCTATCGCACCATGCTGGAGAACCGTCCCGACTTCTTCATTCATTCCGGCGACCACATCTATGCCGATTGTCCGGTGCC
The DNA here is from genome assembly GCF_020194175.1 of Bradyrhizobium sp. BRP22. Taxonomy (GTDB): domain Bacteria; phylum Pseudomonadota; class Alphaproteobacteria; order Rhizobiales; family Xanthobacteraceae; genus Bradyrhizobium. The sequence goes on from NZ_JADYVX010000030.1 coordinate 32,828, forward strand.
GTCTGAATTGCCGCTGCCGGACGGCACGCGGTGGCGCAACATTGTCACCGAGGAGAAGTCGGCCGTTGCCAGGAGCCTTCCGCAGTTTCGCGGCAACTACAAATACAATTGGTGTGACGCGAACTTCCGCGCCTTTCACGCGGAAGTGCCGATGTTCGCGCAATGGGACGATCATGAGGTTTGCGACGACTGGTCGCCGATCGGCAGCGCTGACGAGACCGGTTATGCCGAGGACGGCTCTTCGCTTCTGGTGGCGCGGGCGCGCCAGGCCTTTCACGAATTCATGCCGATGCGCGCGATCGCTGCGCAGGATGGCCGCGTCTATCGCAAGATCGCCTATGGCCCGCTGCTCGATGTGTTCCTGATCGACATGCGCTCTTACCGCGACTCCACCTGGAACAAGGGCGATGGCCGCTACAGCTTCATCCTCGGCGAGAGGCAGTTGGCATGGCTGAAGCGCGAACTCGTCGCCTCCAGCGCCACCTGGAAGGTGATCGCCGCGGATTTGCCGATCGGCCTCATCAGCCTCGATGCAGTCGCGCTCGGCGGCGGCCCGCCGGCGCGGCGCGAGCACGAGATCGCCGATCTGTTGTCCTTCATGAAGCGCGCCGGCATCCGCAACACGATCTGGCTCACCGCCGACATGCATTACACCGCGGCCCATCATTACGATCCGAACCGCGCCGTCTTCCAGGATTTCGAGCCGTTCTGGGAATTCGTCTCCGGCCCGCTGCACGCCGGCACCTGGTCGCCCGGCGTGCTCGACAACACCTTCGGCCCGAAGGCGATGTATCAGAAGGGCTGCAGCGCGGAGCAGGGCGACAATCTCGCCCCGTGTTTCGGCCTGCAATTCTTCGGCCGCGTCGACATCGATGGCGAAAGTGAAGTCATGACGGTGACGTTGAAGGATGTCGACAACCGCGATCTGTGGTCCGTCGACATCGCGCCGCGGCCGGATGCGCGGCCCGGCAAGATCATGGCCGAGCATATTTGATTTGCCGCCACGTTCCGACCTCATCCCGAGGAGCCGCGAAGCGGCGTCACGAGGGATGGGCCACGGGCTCCTTACTCTGCGTCATTCCGGGGCGCGACGAAGTCGCGAACCCGGAATCCATTGAGCCACTTGCGCAAGTAGAGACATGGATTCTCTGATGTGCAATTGCACATCATAGCTCACGCTGCGCGTGCCCCGGAATGACGGAGCGAGAAAATTCGTCAATGATTCCAAGGTGATTTTCCCCGTCCAGCCCTCGCAGAAAAAACATTCCGCTTTCGCCGTCGGGCAAATCAGTGATTTAACTCCGCGCGTCTCACCCAGATGAGGGGCGGCTCGCGATCGTCACGAACGTTGCGGTGAGATGCGGTGGACGAGTGTGTCACGACTGACGAGCGTGGCATTCACGGACGGCGAAGTCGTGTGGTTCTGGCGCCCCGACGCTGGCGCTAAGTTCGCGAGCAGCAAGAGCTGCCGCGGGCGACGGTGGCAAGAAAGCCCGGTCACCGAGAAGAGCACGAAGTAAGCCGTAAACCATCGCGCAGGGAAAGCCGGAGTTGCTCCGGTTGACCTGTGGTCCTACCCCCGTGCTTTTTGTTGCACGGGGCCCACGGGTGCGACCGGCACCCGGCTTTCCCTGCGCCCTCACTTCGATGAGAGCGTAAAACGAGGCGCAAGACTCGGGCAATCCATGCCGCGAGAACGCGACCTCACATCCACTCCACCGTCATGCCCCGCGCAGGCGGGGCATCCAGTACCCGGCGGCCTCTCGGCTCGAGCACCACCGTCTCCGGAATACTGGATCGTCCGGTCAAGCCGGACGATGACAGCGGAGAAGCTGTTTGACATTTGAATCCGAACTCACCGCCCGTCATTGCGAGGAGCGAAGCGACGAAGCAATCCATCTCTCCACAAGCGGCGATATGGATTGCTTCGTGGAGCCTGTCATCGGGCGGCGCTTCGCGCCGACCCGGTGGCTCGCGATGACGGCGTCATCGTTACGAGGCGTGCTGGTGACGAAGCAATCCGTGTCCGCCTCTTCCGCCTCTCAGCCCTGCGCGCGCTCGATATTGCCGCTGCGCGTCGGCACCCCGAATTCGCGCCGGCAGACTTCCGCGAGCACCGCGACGCCTTCGCGGATCTGCTGATGCGAGGGACTGGCGAAGCACAATCGCAGCCGGCTGCCGGACCAGGCCTTGTTCGTCGACCATTCCGGCCCCGGATTGATCGAGACGCCCGCCGCAAGCGCTGCCTGGTAGAGCTTCAGCGTATCGACGTGGTCCGGGAGCTTGACCCAGAGAAAGATGCCGCCCTTCGGCTCCTCGAACTCGGCGGAGGTGCCGAACTGCTCGTTGAGCGCCTCCATCAGCGTGTCGAGCTTCTTGCGCAGGCCGCGCGTCAGCTCCGGCACGTGGGTCGCAAAATGCGCCGCGCAATATTCGGCGAGCACCATCTGCTCCAGCGCGCCGGAGCCGGCATCGGTCTTCAGCGCCAGCATCCGCGACATCACCTCCCAAGGCGCGACGATGAAGCCGACCCGCAAGGCGGGCGCGATCGATTTCGAGAACGAGCCGATATGGATCACGCCGCCCTGCTGGCTCATGGCGTAGATCGCCGGCGGGCGCTTGCCGCTCCAGGTGAGGTCGGCGTAGCAATCGTCCTCGAAGATCGGCACGCCATAGTCGCGCGACAGCTTCAGCATCTCGGCGCGGCGGCCCTCGGGCAGGATCGTGCCGGTCGGGTTCTGCACGGTCGGAATGGTGTAGATGTACTTCGGCGTGATGCCGCGCCGCTTGTGGTCGGCGAGGGCGGCCGCCAGCGCATCGATCCGGATGCCGTCCTGGTCGAGCGGAATGCCGACCGCATTGACGCCGAGCCGCGTCAGCCGGTTCAGGGAGCCCTGATAGGTCTCCTGCTCGATCAGCACGGTGTCGCCCCGCGTCAGCAGCGTGTGGTTGACGAGGTCGAGCGCCTGCAGCGAGCCGGAGACGATCAAAATGTCGTCGGCCGTGCAGTGGATGCCGGCATCGCGCTTAAGCTTCTGGGTGAGGAATTCGCGCAGCGGCCGATAGCCCTGCGGCCCATGGGCGAGGTTGTAGGTCGCGAGCGCCTTGCCCTCGCGCTTCAACACCGCGTTCACCGCCTCGACCAGCCCGTCGACCGGAACCCCGTCCGGATCATTGTTGCCGCCGACGAAGCTGTATTTGGCAAGCCCGGTCCACTTGGCGGCTGGCGCCGGCAGGCCGGCGGGCAACAGCGGCGCGAAATCGAATTGGGTCGAGGCGGACATGGACATTTGCTCCCGTGTTGTTGTCGTTGAGAGGGACGAAGCCCTCTTGCTAGTTCTTGCCGACGCTCCTGATCGGCCGGCCCTGGCTGATGAAGGCATAATGCCCCGGGCCGACGCTGCCAACCATCAGCGCTTCGACCGCGGGTTCGGCGATCTCGTCGGTTGCGGCCCAGTCCACCACGAAATTGGCGCCGGTGCCGCCGCGCACGTCGGACGTGGGGATGAAGACCTCGATGGTTGCGAAAGGCTTCAGCGCAATCGGCGCTTTCAGGTGGCTTTCAACCAGCTTGCCTTCGGTGTCGAAATAGGCGATCCGCTTCAATACCAGGGGTTTGGTTTCGGAGGTGTTGTGGATACTCAATGTCACCGAGAAATCGGCCCTGAGCCTGCCTTGGCTCATCGAGACGCTGGAATAGACTGGGACGTAGAAGGAGCCGGAGACGGCGAGATTGTCGGCGGGAACAGCCGTCAGCGAATTCGCAAAACCCTGCTCGATGCTGCCGCTTTGCGCCGTGCAGGGGCGGGATGCGATCGTAGATGCCAGAATGGCGAAAAACAGGCTAAGGGCGCGGATGTGACAGATTGCTCGTTTGACCCCCGTGCTTGGGTCTCTAGGTTGCGACGAGGAGTAGCCCCAAGACATGCATGAACTTATAGGTGATATTACTTTAAGCATCCTGTTCGCCTGGGTGCTCGGCCTGTTAGCTCACTTCTCCCGGCAGCCCCTGATCCTCGCCTACCTTATCGCCGGGTTCTTGATTGGTCCATTCGGCACGGGCTGGGTCAAGTCCCAGGAATCGATCAGTGTCATATCTGAACTCGGCCTGATCTTCATGCTGTTCATGATCGGGCTCGAGATCGACCTGAAGAAGATCGTCCGCGCCGGCAAGGTGATCCTGTTCGCGGCCGGCGGGCAGCTCTTGGGCGGCTGCCTGCTCGGCATCCTGTTTTTCGTCGGCCTCGGGCTCTCGATGGGTGGCGGCGGCAAGTTCGATGCGCTTTATCTCTGCGTCGCCTGCGCGCTCTCCTCGACCGTGATCATCGTCAAGGTGCTGTACGAGAAGCGCGAGCTCGATACGCTGCCCGGCCGCATCACGCTGGGCGTGCTGGTGCTGCAGGACATCTTTGCGATCCTGTTCCTCGCGGTGCAGCCGAGCCTCGACAACCTTCAGATCGGCGTCATCCTGCTTTCGATCCTGCGCGTCGGCGTGCTGGTGGCGACGGCGCTGGTGCTCAGCCGCTACGTGCTGCCGCGGCTGTTCCAGCAGATCGCGCGGCGGCCCGAACTGATCCTGTTAGGCGCGCTCGCCTGGTGCTTCCTGATCGGCGAGGTCGCCGAACGTCTGCATCTGTCGCGTGAGATGGGCTCGCTGGTCGCCGGCGTGTCGCTGTCGACCTTCCCCTATGCGCTCGACGTCACCGCCAAGGTCACCACCTTGCGCGATTTCTTCATCACGCTGTTCTTCGTCGCGCTCGGGATGACCATTCCGGTTCCCGGCCTCTCGGTGATCGGGCTTGCGCTTTTGATCGCGGCATTCACCGTGGTGAGCCGCCTGGTCACCACGTTCACGCCGCTTTATCTGATGAAGCAGGGCCTGAGGGCCAGCCTGCTGCCGGCGATCAACCTGGCGCAGATTTCGGAATTCTCGCTGGTGGTGATCCAGACCGGCGTCGCCGCCGGGCATATCTCAACGGCGACCTCGAGTGCGGCGTCCTTTGCCTTCGTCGTGCTGGCGGTGCTCAGCACCTTCGTGATGACCAAGAGCGGCGAGATCACGCGTTTCCTGATCGGCCCGTTGAAGCGGGTCGGGCTCCACGACCTCGACCAGGCGCATCCTGCGGAAGGGAGCGAGGACGGCGCCCACGGCGAGAGCCGGCGGATCGTCATCCTCGGCTTCTTCCGCGCCGCCAGTGCCCTGCTCAGCCAGATCGAGCGGCAGAACGAAGCGCTGTTGGAGCAGCTCAGCGTCATCGACTTCAACCCGCTGGTGTTCAGGACCTTGAAAGATCGCGGCCTGCACGTGATCTATGGTGACATCAGCAATGTCGATACGCTGGTGCATGCCGGCATCGGCAAGGCCGAGATCATCATCCTGAGCGTGCCGGATTCGCTCCTGGTCGGCGCCAACAACGAGAAGCTGGTCCGCCATGTCCGGAGCCTCAATCCAACCGCCAAGATCGTCGCGACCGCCGATTTCCTGGCCGACGTGAACGACCTCTACGCCGCCGGGGCCGACTACGTGACGGTGACGCGGATCAGCGACGCCAGCGAGCTGTTCTCGGTGATCGAGGCGGCGGAGGCCGGCCTCTTGGAAGAGAAGCGCGCCGAGATGGATACGCAGCTCGCCGAGCGGCGCGAGGTGTTGCCTTGAGATGCGGCCTGATATGCCTGCCCACGCCGTCCTGGCCTGCAGATTGATGCTGGCGCGGGCTGCCGGTTCCGGCTAATGCACTGCCAGCAAGAAGCGAGATTTTGAGACATGGCCGATACGATCCAGGAAGTGTTGCAAGCCTTTGCGAAGGGCGAACTCGTCGTCGTCACCGATGACGAGGATCGGGAAGGCGAGGGCGATCTGATCGTCGCGGCCTCGCTCTGTACCGCCGACAAGATGGCCTTCATCATCCGCCACACCTCCGGCATCGTCTGCGCGCCGATCACTACCGACGATGCGAAGCGGCTGCGGCTCGACCCGATGGTCGCACATAACGATTCCAGCCACACCACCGCCTTCACCGTTTCGATCGACTACAAGCCCGATGGCGGCACCGGCATTTCGGCCGACGAGCGCGCCTCCTGCTGCCGCGCGCTCGCCAATCCCAATGCTGGCGCCAATGATTTTGCCCGGCCCGGGCACATCTTCCCGCTGATCGCCCGCGACGGCGGCGTGCTGCTCCGTTCCGGCCATACGGAAGCTGCGGTCGACCTCTGCAAGCTCGCTGGCCTGCCGCCGGTCGGCGTCATCAGCGAATTGATGAACGACGACGGCACGGTGATGAAGGGCGAGCAGGTGGCCCGCTTCGCCGCCGCCAACAATCTCAAGCACGTCACGATCGCCGACCTGATCGCCTATCGCCAGGCCCGCGAGAAGCTGATCGAGCGGGTCGCGACCTTCACGACCGACAGCCCGATCGGCCCGCTGCAGGGCTATGCCTACCGTTCGCCCTTCGACGAGATCATGCACGCCGCCTTCGTCTATAACGGCATCGGTGACGGCAAGAACGTGCTGACGCGGCTGCACAAGCCGAACATCGTCAAGGACATCTTCACCGGCGGGGCCCGCATGGAGGCCGTTCTGCGCGAGTTCAAGAAGGCCGGCCGCGGCGTCCTGGTCTATCTGCGCGACGGTGCGGCGGGCGTTCCCGTTGAGCCCGTCGGCACGCAGACGGCGGAGGCCGATCGCAACCGGCAATGGCGCGAGGTCGGCGTCGGCGCACAGATCCTGCGCGATCTCGGCGTCACCTCGATCCGCAATCTCACCTCGTCCGTGCACGACTACAAAGGATTGTCCGGTTTCGGCATCGAGATCGTCTCCAACGAGAAACTCGAAAGCTGACGAAAGTCGTTCCGGGTCGCGTAGCGCAAACCCGGAAGGGAACCCAATGCAATTGCGCTTCCCCGCGCGGCGCTTTAATTTATCGGTCAATTCCGAAACGACGATGCGAAAGGGATTTTCATGAGCGTGCGCCCCCAGGCCAAGGACAAGCCGGCTGCGGCTTCTTTCCAGTGGGATGATCCGTTCCTGCTCGATGACCAGCTCACCGAAGACGAACGCATGATCCGCGACACCGCGCGCGCCTACGCGCAGGACAAGCTCTTGCCGCGCGTCATCAACGCCTATCTGGAAGAAAAGACCGATCGCGAGATCTTCAGCGAGATGGGGGAACTCGGCCTCATCGGCGTCACGCTGCCGGAGGAATATGGCTGCGCGAATGCGAGCTACGTTGCCTATGGCCTCGTGGCGCGCGAGATCGAGCGGGTCGATTCCGGCTATCGCTCGATGAACTCGGTGCAGTCCTCGCTGGTGATGTATCCGATCTATGCCTATGGCGATGAGAACCAGCGCAAGAAATATCTGCCCAAGCTCGCCACCGGAGAATGGGTCGGTTGTTTCGGCCTGACCGAGCCGGATGCGGGTTCCGATCCCGGCGGCATGAAGACGCGCGCCGAGAAGGTTGCCGACGGCTATAGGCTGACCGGCAGCAAGATGTGGATCTCGAACGCGCCGATCGCCGACGTCTTCGTGGTGTGGGCGAAGTCGGCCGCGCACGATAACCAGATCCGAGGCTTCATCCTGGAGAAGGGCATGAAGGGCCTCTCGGCGCCGAAGGTCGGCGGCAAGCTGTCCTTGCGGGCCTCGATCACCGGCGAGATCGTGATGGACGGCGTCGTGGTGCCCGAGAGCGCGCTGTTGCCCAACGTCTCCGGTCTCAAGGGTCCGTTCGGCTGCCTCAACCGCGCCCGCTACGGCATCTCCTGGGGCGCGATGGGCGCCGCGGAGGACTGCATGCACCGTGCACGGCAATATACCCTGGACCGCAAGCAGTTCGGCCGGCCGTTGGCCGCGACGCAATTGGTGCAGAAGAAGCTTGCCGACATGGAAACCGAGATCGCGCTCGGCCTGCAGGCCTCGCTTCGCGTCGGCCGGCTGATGGACGAGGGCAAGATGGCGCCGGAGATGATCTCCATCGTCAAGCGCAACAATTGCGGCAAGGCGCTCGACATCGCCCGCGTGGCGCGCGACATGCACGGCGGCAACGGCATCCAGATCGAGTATCACGTGATGCGCCACACCGCGAATTTGGAAACCGTGAACACCTATGAGGGCACCCACGACGTCCACGCGCTGATCCTGGGCCGCGCCATCACCGGCATCCAGGCGTTTTCGTAATAGTGTAGAGGGGCGCGCGAACGTGGCCCCGCATAACGTCGTCATCGCCCGCGAAGGCGGGCGATCCAGTATTCCGCGGCATTTCATTCTCTCTTCCGTGCTGGCGATTACTGGATACCCCGCCTTCGGGGGGTGACGGCTGTTGGTAGGAAATTCCCATGGCCGACAACGACGACATCCCGTTCAACCGCGATTTTCCGCTGAAGCCCGGCGTGGTCGAGGAAGCCCGCCCCGGCGTGCGGCGCGTCCTCTGCAACAATCCGAGTGCGTTCACCTTCACCGGCACGGTCAGCTACATCGTCGGCAAGGGCAACGTCGCGATCATCGATCCCGGCCCTGATGACGAAGCGCATGCGAGGGCGCTATTGGATGCCGTGCGCGGCGAGACCGTGACGCATATCCTGGTCACCCACACCCATCGCGACCATTCGCCGAACACCGCGCGGATCACGCAGGCGACCGGCGCGCCTGTTTATGCCGAGGGTCCGCACCGCGCCTCACGGCCGCGGTTCGAGAGCGAGAAGCATAATCCGGAGTCCGGCGCCGACCGCGACTTCAGGCCGGATGTCGAGGTCAGGAACGGCGACGTGATCGAAGGTTCCGGCTGGGCGCTGGAAGCGGTGGCGACGCCGGGGCACACCGCCAATCATTTGGCGTTCGCCTGGCCCGAGCGCGGCATCAATTTCGTCGGCGATCACGTGATGGGCTGGTCGACCTCGATCGTGGCCCCGCCGGATGGTTCAATGATCGACTACATGGCCTCATTGGAACGGCTGGAGCAGCGGCCCGAGCAACTCTATTTCTCCGGCCACGGCCCGGAAATTACGGAAGCGCAGCGCTACGTCCGCTTCCTGGCGCGGCACCGGAAGGCACGCGAAGCCTCGATCCTGCACCGCCTCGCCAAGGGCGAGGCCGACATCCCAACCATGGTGCGCGCGATCTATATCGGCCTCGATCCCAGGCTAACCGGTGCGGCCGGCTATTCCGTGCTGGCGCATCTGGAGGATCTGGTCGCGCGCGGGATCGTCAAGACCGATGGCGATCCCGTGATCGGGGGAACGTACCGGTTGGCGTGAGACGCGAACGCGCCTCAGTGCCCCACCAGCGGGCAGCCTCCCTTGTCGAGCGGGCGGAACGCTTCGTCGCCCGGCACGGTGGCAAGCAGCTTGTAGAGGTCCCATTCGCCCTTGGATTCCGAGGGCTTCTTCACCTCGAACAGGTACATGTCGTGGACCATGCGCCCGTCGACGCGGATCTTGCCATTCTTGGCGAAGAAATCGTTCACCGGCGTCGCCCGCATCTGCGCCATCACCTTCAGCGCTTCGTCGGAGCCGATGGCCTCGATTGCTTTCAAATAGTGCATCGTCGCCGAATAGAGTCCGGCCTGGATCATGGTCGGCATGTGCCCGACCTTCTCGTTGAAGCGCTTTGAGAAGGCGCGTGTCTCGTCGTTCATGTCCCAGTAAAAGGCGTCGGTGACGATCAGGCCCTGGGTTGCCTGGATGCCGAGCGAATGCGTGTCGGTGATCTCCTGCAGCAGCGCGATCATCTTCTGGCCGCTCTGGGTGAGGCCGAATTCGGCGGCCTGCTTCAGCGCGTTGGTGGTGTCGCCGCCGGCATTCGCGAGCGCCACGACCTTGGCCTTCGAGGCCTGCGCCTGCAGCAGGAAGGAGGAGAAGTCGGAGGTGTTAAGCGGGTGGCGTACCTCGCCGAGCACCTTGCCGCCGCTCTCCTTGACGACATTGGCCGCGTCGCGCTGCAGCGCCATGCCGAAAGCATAGTCGGCGGTGACGAAGAACCAGGTGTCCTCGCCGCGCTTGACCATCGCCTTGCCGGCGACGTTCGACAGTGCGTAGGTGTCGTAGGTCCAGTGCACGGTGTTGGGCGAGCAGGCGATGCCGGTGAGGTCGGACGAGCCGCCGCCGGAATTGATGTTGATCTTGTTCTTCTCGCGCGTCAGCGCCGAGATCGGCAGCGCGACCGAGGAGGTCGGCACGTCGAAGATCGCGTCGACCTTCTCGTTATCGTACCAGTTCCTGGCAATGGCGACGCCGACATCCGGCTTGTTCTGATGGTCGGCGGAGACCACCTCGACCGGCTTGCCCCTCACCTTGCCGCCATAATCGGCGACCGCCATCTGCACCGCGGCGACCGACCCCTTGCCGGTGGCATCGGCATAGAGGCTGGACATGTCGGTCAGCACGCCGATCTTGACCACGTCATCGGAAATCTGGGCATTGGCGGCGCTACCGGAGGCGGCAAGCGCGAGACCCGCCGCAAGGGCGGCCGCGAGCGGTTTCATCGTTTCTTCTCCCTGGCTTCTTGTTGAGGGCTTGGCGTCAACGCCGCCAGTTCTATCCGGTGCCACAGGAGCGGCAAAGCACAAGACCGCGAACAAGGTCGCAGGGGAGGTCTGCTTATACGCAGCCCGTAGCCCGGGCGGAGCGGAACGTGCAGCCCGGGACGTCCGCGTCCGCATTCACGAGCAGTCCCGGGTTACGCTGTCGCTCCACCCGGTCTACGGTGCTCCGCCTGAAAAAGGGGAGGTGATCTACAGCGTCGGCAGCTTGTTGATGGAAACGTTGATCGCGCCTTCGGTCTCCACGATCACGCGCAGCGTCTTGGAATCGAAGGCGATGCCGGCAAGTCGCAGGCTGGTGATCTCGGTCGAAACCTTCACGCCGTCGTCGTTCTTCTGGTAATCGGCGATCGCGGCGGCGAGCTTCTGCCGGGCGTTGCTCGCGAACGGCTTCAGGTCGATGGTCATCTTCTCCGCCAATGCGTGCTGCAACTGCGGTACCGCTGCGCGCGCCGCGGCGCCCAATAGGCCGAAGGCGGCCTCGGACTCGACTGCCAGTTCGATGTCGGTCAGCCGCATGATCTGCTGCGTCTGGTCCAGCACCGGCCGTCCCCAAATGTGCACGGTGGCCTCGGCGCCGAAGCCGAAGAAGCTCTTCTTCTCCTTCGCGTTCACGAGCAGCGAGATCAGCAGGCGATCGCCGGAGGCCGCCACGCTCGCGTGCTTCACCGTGACGTCGACCGGACCGGAGCCATCCTCCGGGAAGGTCTTGCCGGCAAGCTGCGCCTCCAACAGCTTCGTCAGCGACACAAACGACATGTCGACCGGCATGCCGATGCTGACGTGGCCCGGCGTTTGCGGTCCGATCAGGATCGTGGCTGGGAACGGGCAGTCCGGCTTGGTCGGCGTCTCCGTGATCCGGGTTTCAGCTTCGATGCCGAGCGTCAGCGTCACCGCGGGGGCGTCGACCCGCGGCTGCGCTGCCAGCGCCCGGATCGGGCGAAGCTCCAGCCACAGCGGCGGCATGTTTGGGATGGCGCCCGCGCCCTGCAGCGGGATCGAGCGGCAGGCCTTCGCCCATTGCGTCCGTGCATTCTGCTCGAAGGTCGGATCGTTGCGCATCCGCGTCGATACGGCGTTGAGCTGGTCGGCGACCGTCTTGTCGATCAGCGGCTTGACTTGCGCCGGCACGTTGACGCGAGCGCCCGCGACCGACAGGCTGGTGTCGCCGAGATTGACCTGTCCCTGCAGATTGGGCTCGATGCGCCAGGCCACGGCCAGCCGTGGCCGCGAGGTGATGACCACATTACCCCTGATCTCGGCGTTGGCATTGATCTGCTTGATGTTGATGTCGCCGATCTGCTTGGCGGCGTTGGCGCCGAGCAGGCTGCCAAGGGCGTCGCCGATCGCGCCCGTCGCCTTCGCCGAGAGTGACCCCGTGACGTTCAGCATGCCCGTGAGCGGCGTGGAGAGCGACAGTACGTCGTCCGCACCGGTTGCTGCGATCGGCCCGCGCGACGCTTGCCAGCCGATATCGGCGTTCTGCAGGATCTGCTGCACCGGGTTGTCGGCCTTGCCGCTGAAATTCTTCGGCGCGCCGCGGTCGGCGGCGTCGCGGATCGCTGACAGCGAAACGGCGATCGGCGCCATCACCACCGAGCTGCGCGGCGCCGATGGCAGCGGCGGCAATTCGGCAAGCGGCGGTGCGGGCATGGTCGCACGCGGCGCCAGCCAATCCATGGCCTTCAGGCTGATCAGGAACGACGCCGCAACCACCACGACGCCGATCAGTATCGTCTTCGGACGCATCGCCAGACGCATCATCCCCCCAGGTCGAGAAGCCCCCGATTCGCTTATTATAGGGAAGGGGAAAGATGCGCCAGTGCGGCGGACCGGTGTCCGCGCTGCGGCGTTTCTGGGTCGGACGCTGCTGGCTGAGCATGCCCGGTGCGTAGCCCGGGTGAAGCCTCAGCGTAACCCGGGATTGTGGCAAACGTTGATGCAGATGTCCCGGGTTACGCGTTCGCTCCACCCTGGCTACGAGAGTCCACGAAATGAGAATGGCCCCGACCAGCGCCGGAGCCATTCTTGAACTTGTTCTTTCAATGCTTACCGCACGGTCGTACCGAGATCGGCGCGGCGGTCGGTCATCGGCAGCACGATCACCTTGGTTCCGACATTAACCCGCGAATAGAGGTCGATCACGTCTTCGTTGGTCAGCCGCAGGCAGCCGGAGGAAACGTGGGTGCCGATCGTCTCCGGCGCATTGGTGCCATGGATGCGATAGATTGTGCCGCCGAGATACATGGCGCGGGCGCCGAGCGGGTTGCCGGGGCCGCCGGCCATGTGGCGCGGCAGGTAGGGCTGGCGGGCGATCATCTCCCGCGGCGGGATCCAATCTGGCCATTCCGCCTTCCTGGTGATGGTCTGGACGCCGGACCAGGTGAAGCCGTCGCGGCCGACGCCGATGCCATAGCGGATCGCCTGGCCATTGCCGAGCACGTAATAGAGGTAAGTGTGCGGGGTATCGATGATGATGGTGCCGGGCGCCTCGCGCGTCGCGTAATTGACGATCTGGCGGCGCAGGCGCGCGGGCAGTTCGAACCGGCCCTGATCCTGCGGCGGCGCAGCTTCCGTGGGAGGCGGCGGGGCGGCTTCGGTCGGCGGCGTCATGATGAACGGGAAGAACGGCAACGGCGCGGCCGCGCTCGATGTGGAAAAGCCAATGGTACCAATCGCCAGCGCGCCCAAAGCGGCGGCGGCCAAACGCGCATTTCGCTTAATGGAATTAATCATTGTCGACCCCTGTCTGACTACGCCCTGTTGCGCCGTTTGTGGCGCGTCGTTGGGACCATTCAGTACAGGTCAAGCGTTTCGGGACGTTTGCACGAAATCGCCAAAATGGTTTCGTGGGGATAAGGAATTGTTTCGTTAAGATTTCGTCGCTGCATTTCGTCGCTGTGCCCGGCTGCCCAACCTACGTTCTTGACTCGCCGTTTCCGTCGCGGGCAAAGTGTTGGTGCAATTAGAAGAAAAACAAACGCATCAGGCAGAAAAGGCCTTTTGCGGCAGGGAGTTTAAAAATGAAGCCATTCTTGAAATGGTTCGCAGCCGCGAGCATTCTCGGTCTCGGTATTTCCACCCAAACCGCTTTAGCCCAGCAGCCCATCCGTATCGGTGTGCCGACCTCAATCCAGCTCCAGGTCGGACGCGACACCCAGAATGCAGCGAAGCTGGCGGCCGACGAGATTAACGCCAAGGGCGGCGTTCTCGGGCGCAAGCTCGAGATCATCGTCGCCGACGAAACCGAGAACCCCGAACAGGGGATCGCCGCGATCAAGAAGCTCACCGCCGACGACAAGGTGGACGTGCTGATCGGCGGCTACACCTCTGGCGTCACGCTCGCGCAATTGCCGCACATCTCCCGCGCCAAGACCATCTATATCGGGGTCGGCGCCGCGTCGCCCGCGATCACCGCGAAGGTGAAGGCCGACTACGACAATTACAAGTATATTTTCCGGGCCTTCCCGGTCAACGCGGCGCACCAGGCCCGCGCGCTTGTCGACTTCATCAACGGCAAGCTCAAGAACGACATGAAATACACCAAGATCGCGATCGTCGGCGAGAACGCGAAATGGGTGCAGGATCTGGTGCCGATCCTCAAGAAGGGTGCGATCGACGGCGGCACCGAGGTGAAGCTCGCGGAATTCTTCGACACCTCGACCGCGGATTTCTCGCCGCTGTTCGCCAAGGTCAAGGACAGCGGCGCGCAGTACCTGATCGTGATCCTGTCGCACGCCTCCTCCGACGTGTTCGTCAAGCAGTGGCATGACGCGCAGGTGCCGATCCCGATCGGCGGCATCGACGTCAAGAGCCAGGACGCCGACTTCTTCACCCGCGTCGGCGGCAAGGCCAACAGCGAGACGGTGGGCATGTTCGCAATCCGCGCGCCGCTGACGCCGAAGACCATTCCGTTCTGGGATGAGTTCGTGAAACGCTACGGCACCGCGCCGGTCTATACCGGCATCGGCGCCTATGACGCGGTCTATGTCTATGCTGACGCGGTCGCCCGCGCCAAGTCGACCGAGGCCGACGCCGTCATCAAGGAGCTTGAGAAGACCGACCATGTCGGCATCGCCGGCAAGCTGGTGTTCGACGAGCTGCATGACGTCAAAGCCGGCCCCGGCCTGCAGAACCTCTTGTTCGTGCAGTGGCAGCCGAATGGCGAGCGCGTCGTGGTCTGGCCGAAGGAATCGGCCACCGGCAAGATGATCGCTCCGCCCTGGATGAGCAACTGATCGCGTCTGTTCTCGCTGGGCGACCGGCCCGCTTCGGTGTGGCCGGTCGACCAGAGCTTCGGTTCTGCAGAACCGAAGCCTGGATTCATGTTTTGACGCGTTTTCTTCACGCGAACCGGTATCCACTTCGCTCGAAAACGCTCTAACGCGCTCTCGCGACGTTCTACAGGGATAACATGCTTGAAATTCTGATCTATGGCGCGGTGTCGAGCGCGATCTACGCCATGCTCGCGGTCGGCTTCACGCTGATCTTCGGTGTGGCGCGGATTCTCAATCTCGCGCATGGCGCGTTCTATGCGCTCGGCGCCTATGCAGCCTATGTCTTCACCGGCGTATTGCATTGGCCATTGCTCATCGCGGCGCCGCTCGCGGTGCTCCTGGTCGCGCTGTTCGGCGTGTTGATGGAGCGGTTCCTGGTTCGCCCGCTGCGCTATTCGCAGCTCGCGGTCCTGATGATCACGCTCTCGGTGTCGCTCGCGGTCGAGCAGGGGCTGTTCATCACCTTCGGTTCCGAATATCGCAACGTGCCGTCCTTCGTGGCGGACAAGATTTCGATCGGCGGCGTCGACATCGGCGGGCAGCGGCTGCTTGCGCTGATCGCGGGCGTGCTGGTGCTCCTCCTGCTGTGGCTGTTCATCCAGCGCACACGGCTCGGGGCAGCCATCCTCGCGGTGTCGCAGGATCCGGAGGCCGCGCAATATATGGGCATTCCCACCAACCGCATCTTCTCGGTCGTGATGGCGATCTCGGCCGGCACCGCGGCACTCGCGGGCGTGCTGGTTTCGCCGTTCCTTACGGTGCAGCCGACCATGGGACTGCTGCCGATGGTGAAGGCGTTCGCCATCGTCATCGTCGGCGGGCTCGGATCGATCCCGGGCAGCATCCTGGCCGCGCTCCTGCTCGGCTATTCCGAGACCATCGTCGCCTATCTCATTTCGTCCTCGTGGACCGAACTGGTGTCGCTGGTTGCCGTCGTCGTTACCTTGATGATCAAGCCGTCCGGATTGCTCGGCCGGCGGGCGGCGTTCTGATGAAGCAGCTTTCCATCGTCGACCTTTCCGGCGCCATCGTCGTCGTCGCGTTGCTGGCGCTCGCGCCGGTGCTGCTCAACAGCAACTATTTCACGGGCGTCCTCACGGTCTGCGTGATCTACGCGATCTGGGCGGCGAGCTGGGACTTCATGTCCGGGCTCACTGGCCGCGAGAATTTCGGGCACTCGCTGTTCATCGGCGCCGGCGCCTATACGGCCGGCTTCCTTGCCACCGTCTGGTACGCCAATCCCTGGTACAGCCTGCCGACGGCGGTGGTGGTCGCGGTCGCTTTCAGTCTCATCGTCGGCTTCCCGACGTTGCGGCTGCGCGGGCCGTATTTCGCGCTCGCCATGCTGTCGGCCTCCGCCATCATGCAGCGGCTCTGCCTGATCTTCTGGGAGTATAGCGGTGGCGAGGAGGGGCTCTATGGCCTCGATCCGCTGATCCAGTCGCCGCTGCACTACTACTGGTTCGTGCTGGCGATCCTGGTCGCGGCGGTCGCGATCCTCACCGCGCTGGCGCAATCGCATTGGGGGCTCCTGCTGCGCGCGATCCGCGGCGACGAGGCGACCTGCCAGGCCGCCGGCATCAATGTCACCTTCTACAAGATCGCCTCGCTGACGATCAGCGCGGCCTTCGCCGGCCTCGGCGGCGCGCTCTATGCGCACTATCAGTTGCAGGTCAGCCCGCCGCTGTTCTCGGTCGTGGTGTCGATCACGGTCATTATCATGGTCTATGTCGGCGGCATCGGCTCGATCTACGGGCCGGCGCTCGGGGCGATCATGCTGACGCTGCTGACGGAGCTTCTGCGCACATTCGGCGAATACCGGCTCTGGGTCTATACGCTGACCTTGATGCTGATCCTGTTCTTCCTGCCCAACGGGCTGATCGCACCGCTGTGGCGGCGGCTGACGGAGCGCTTCCGATGAGCGCCATTCTTGAAGTAAAGGATCTCTCCAAGCGCTTCGGTGGCCTCACGGCTACCAAGAATGTCAGCTTCTCGCTGGAGTCCGGCGAGCTCACCGGCATTCTCGGGCCGAACGGCGCCGGCAAGACCACGCTGTTCAACCTGCTCACCGGCTTCATCGCCGCCGACTCCGGCAGCGTCCTGTTCGAGGGTCAGGAGTTGCGGGGATTGGCGCCGCACAAGATCGTCAACCGCGGCGTCGCCCGCACCTTCCAGCTCACGCGGCCCTTCCTCGGCATGACGGTGCTGGAGAACGTCGTCGTCGCCTGCCTGTCGCCGCGGGCGCGCGACGCGCATGACAAGGAGGCGCGTGCGCAGGAGCTGCTCGACCATGTCGGGCTTGGGTCCAAGGCGCGCGAGCCGGTGGAGACGCTGCCCTATGGCGACCTCCGGCGGCTGGAGATCGCGCGTGCGCTCGCCACCCAGCCGAACCTGCTGCTGCTCGACGAGCCCTTCGCAGGGCTCGGCAGCAGCGAGATCGAGCCTTTGGCGCAATTGATCAAGCGGCTGCACCGCGAGCAGAAGCTGACGATCCTCTTGATCGAGCACAAGCTGCGGGAGTTCATGGCGCTGGTGTCGCGCGTCATCGCGATCGATTTCGGCGAGATCATCGCGATCGCGCCGCCGGCCGAGATCGTACGCAACCCGCGCGTGATCGAGGCCTATATCGGGAAAACGGAGGCTGCCCATGCCTCTGCTTGAAGTGAAAGATCTCAGCGTCCGCTACGGCAAGGCGCTGGCCGTCGAGCAGGTCAGCGTCACCGTCGACAAAGGCGAGCTGGTCGGCGTGCTCGGACCGAACGGCGCCGGCAAGACCACGCTGTTGAAAGCGATCTCGCGCGCCATCGGCTCGACCGGCACGTTGAAATTCAAGGGCGAGACGCTGGAGCGGCTGCCGCCTTATGACGTCGTCGCCCGCGGCATCTGCCATTGCCCCGAGGGACGGCGGCTGTTCCCCGAACTGTCTGTCCTGAAGAACCTGCAGCTCGGCGCCTATCTCAGGAGCAACAAGGCCGAGATTGCCGAAGATCTCGAACGCGTGTTCGCGCTGTTCCCGGTGCTGAAGGAGCGACAGCAGCAGCAGTCGAGCACGCTCTCCGGCGGCGAGCAGCAGATGGTGGCGATCGGCCGCGCCATGATGGGGCGGCCGGAATTGCTGCTGCTCGACGAGCCCTCGGTCGGCATCGCGCCGCGGCTGAAGGGCCTGATTTTCGACGCCATCGAGAAGATCAGGAAGGACGGCACCGCGATCCTGATCGTCGAGCAGGACGCCACCGCGACCCTGCGTATCGCCGATCGTGTCTACGTGCTCGAACACGGCCGCACCGTCCGCGAAGGTCGCGCAAAAGAACTCGCCGGCGACGAATATATCCGGCAGGTGTATCTGGGTGTTTGAGCTCGTAGCCCGGGTGGAGCGAAGCGAAACCCGGGACCGCTCGTAAACAAGGACGCAGACGTCCCGGGTTGCGCTGCGCTCCACCCGGGCTGCGGATCGTTATCTTTCAACCCGGCATCGCCCGCATTCGCGGGGCGTCCGGCGGCGCTATCCCGAGCATGGCGCGGCGCTCGGCGACGGCATGGTGGAGCTGGTCGAGGGCGAGGCCGATCGCAGAGAGGTCGCCTTCCTCGATGGCGCCGTCGTCATAGCAGTCGAGCGCCTCGCGCAGCACGCCGTCAGCCTCGCTCTGCATCGCAGCCAGCGCTTCCGGCGTCTCCGCCTGCCGCACCTTGGCGATCAGTTCGAGCAGGCTGTCGCGATGGTCCAGATAGCGGTCGCGCTCGTCGCGGCGCCAGGCATGCCGCAGCCAGGCGCCGACCGATCCGAGGCCCGACAGGCCGAGGATCGCGAACCAGATATAGTCGCTATATTTGTCCATGAAGGTGCGTTCGGTGCCGTCGATATAGGCGGCCGCGCCTGGATGCGCCGGCAGTGCTGCGTCCTTGTCGGTGTCGGGCTTCTCGATGTTCGCTGCCGCTGGCACTTCGCGCGCGAGCTGCTGGCGCACGTTGAAGAGCTGGCGGACGAAAGCCCCGATCGCGGTGTCCGAGAACGAATGCAGTGCGATGATGAGGTGGTCGACACTGACGGTCTCGACCTTGTCTTCAGGCCAGGCCGGCGAGGATGAGAAAATGCTGCCCGCGATCTCGGCCGATTCATAAAGCGGATGCTTTGCGGCGATCGCCTCGGAAACGTCGATCGGCAAGAATTTTGGCTCGCCGCGCGCTGTGGCCGTCGCTGCGATCGCGCCCGCCGTAATCTTGCTGTCGAGCGGACCGACAGCCATGTAGGCATCAAGCGTCGTATCGCGCGCCATCTCGGCGATCTGGTTGATCGCGAACTGCGTCACCGCGACCTTGTCGGGATTGACGCCGGACTCGCTCAGGATCACGCGCAGCAGCGTGACATTGGCCTCTGTCCGTCCGATCACGCCGATGCGATGGCCGTCGAGTTCATCGATGCTCTTAATCTTTGGCGTCGGCGCTCGCCGCGATCCCTTCGCGCGCAGGCCGGAAGGCGCCCACAGCACCACGACGTTCTTGCGCAGGACCGCGACCGCGTCGGCGTTGGCGGGCAGGTTGAGGTCGGCGCGCGCCACCGCCATGTCCGCTTTCGAGCTCGTCAATGCCGCGATGCTCTCGGCGGCGTTTTCCGTCACCACCGGCGATAGCCGCACCGGGCTTTGATCGCGGGCGAAGGTTTGCGCCAGCGCCTGCATCAGCTTCTGGTCTTCGCTGCCGGGAGGGGCGACCGCGATCGTCAGCGTGATCGGACGCAGGAAATAATAGAGCGTGCCGGCGGCGCAGCCGAACAGGAAGAGGCCGACCGCGAGGATCAGCAGCGAGTAGTTTTTTCGCTTCCGCCGCGAGCGCCTGGGAGCCGGATCTTCACGCGTCTCTGACATCGTTCTGTCATGTTAGCCGAAAAAGCGTGTGAGTTGCCCGAAAAACCTTCCTTACATATCGATGACGTCATACGCCTGAAATATCCATGTCAGAACTTCTGGCCCGAAAGAATCATTAACGCTTCGGGTTTTCGAGATGCGGATATTGGTTGCGACCGACGCTTGGCATCCGCAGGTCAACGGCGTGGTGCGCACGCTGACGTCACTGCAGCGTAGCGCGGCGGCGCTCGGTGCCGAGATCACTTTCCTGACACCGGAAGGATTTCCTTCCCTGGGTGTGCCGACCTATCCGGGGCTGCGCATGGCGCTGCCGAACCGGCGCGAGATCGCGCGGCGGATCGAGGCGGCGGAGCCGGAGGCGATCCATATCGCCACCGAAGGTCCGATCGGCTGGGCCGTGCGCGGCCATTGCCTGCGCCGCAAGCTCGCTTTCACGACGTCCTACACCACGCGCTTTCCGGAATATGTGTCGGTCCGCACTGGGCTTCCGGCCAGCGTCGGCTACTGGATCCTGCGCCGTTTCCATGCGGCCGGCGCCATGACGATGGTCGCGACCGTCTCGCTCCGCCAGGTGCTGGCCGAACGCGGTTTTCGCAAGCTCGGCTTCTGGACCCGCGGCGTCGATACCGAACTGTTCAATCCCGATCATCCGGCCAGGCTCGATCTGCCGCGGCCGATCTTCATGGCCATGGGCCGCGTCGCGGTGGAGAAGAATCTCGAAGCGTTCCTGTCGCTGGATCTCCCGGGCACCAAGGTCGTGGTCGGCGATGGGCCGCAGAAGGCCGAACTCGAACGGAAATATCCGAACGCCGTCTTTCTCGGCGAGAAGACCGGGAAGGACCTGACCTCGCATCTCGCCGCGGCGGATGTGTTCGTGTTCCCGAGCCTCACCGACACGTTCGGCGTGGTCCAGCTCGAAGCGCTCGCCTGCGGCACGCCGGTTGCGGCGTTTCCGGTCACCGGTCCCAAGGACGTGATAGCGGATCATCCGATCGGCGCGATCGATGCCGATCTGCGCGCCGCATGCCTGCGCGCGCTCACGATGTCGCGAGAGGCGTGCCGGAACTTCGCGCTGCAGCGTTCCTGGGAGAACAGTGCGCGGCAGTTCATCGGCAATCTCTCCGCGTTGCAGCCGAGCCGGGCGTTGCGTCCGGCCCGCCGCGTCGCCGGCCGGAGCGCGGTGCAAGGTTAATCTTCAAGACGAGAAGGCAAGCTAACGATGGCAGACAACATCATCAAACTCGACGGAAGCAGCCAGTTGGATTTTGATCGTGAGACGGTCGAGCAGGCTTATGACCGCTGGGCGCCAGTCTACGATCTCGTGTTCGGCGGCGTGTTCAAGAAGGGCCGGGCCGCGGCGATCCACGCCACCAACAAGATCGGCGGCCGCGTGCTCGAGGTCGGCGTCGGCACCGGCATCTCGCTGCCGCTTTACGCCCCGCACGTCCGTATCTTCGGCACCGATATTTCGGAAGCGATGCTGGAGAAGGCGAAGAAGCGCGTTGCCGAACTCGGCCTGAAGAATATCGAGGGGCTCGCGGTGATGGACGCCGAGAAGCTCGAATTTCCCGACAACTCCTTCGACGTGGTGATGGCGCAATATGTCGTCACCGCCGTGCCGAATCCGGAAGCCGCGCTCGATGAATTCGCGCGCGTGCTGCGTCCGGGTGGTGAGCTCATCATCCTGACCCGCGTCAGCGCCGACGCCGGCGTGCGCCGCTTCATCGAGCAGAAGCTGCAGCCGGTCGTGCGGCCGCTCGGCTTCCGAACCGCCGAGTTCGCCTGGTCGCGCTACACCAAATGGCTTTCCGGCGCCAAGGGCATCGAGCTGGCGGAGCGCCGCCTGATCCCGCCGCTCGGCCATTTCTCGCTGGTCCGCTTCCGCAAGGCCGAGGTGGCCAAGGCCGCCTAGTCCCTCTCGACCCTCATGGTGAGGAGGCGCGTAGCGCCGTCTCCGGACGAAGCTTCGCTTCGCCTCGAGAACCATGAGGCCGCAGTGCTCGTCCGGGCCTCATCCTTCGAGACGCGCGTTCCGCGCTCCTCAGGATGAGGGAAGACAGTCAATCCTTGATGAGGGGACACAGTCGCCTCGTTGCGTCACCGCGTCGCTGC
This sequence comes from Bradyrhizobium sp. BRP22, assembly GCF_020194175.1. GTDB lineage: Bacteria > Pseudomonadota > Alphaproteobacteria > Rhizobiales > Xanthobacteraceae > Bradyrhizobium. The sequence goes on from NZ_JADYVX010000030.1 coordinate 54,611, forward strand.
ACACTGTCATATGTCATTATGATGATGTCATATGCCGTACATCGAATCTCTGTAAGCACGTCCCGAAATCCTCTTGGGGGAAAGAATGATCAGGAATTTTCTGCAGGAACTGCGAACCCAGCGCTGGGACGACCACCGCTACTACCATCACAGCCGGATCAATCAGAGCCTGCACTTCGTCAGCGCCCTGAGCTTCCTGTTCGCCTATGTGATGCTGTTCTTCGATCCGGCGATCTCGGCGCTGGTCGGCTGGCTGGTCTCGATGACCTCGCGCCAGGCCGGTCATTTCTTCTTCGAGCCGCGGGGCTATGACCACATCAACCAGGCGACCCATGAGCACAAGGAAGAGATCAAGGTCGGCTACAACCTGCAGCGCAAGGTCGTGCTGATGGCGATCTGGGCGCTGTCGCCGCTGGTGCTGCTCGCCGACCCGACCCTGTTCGGCCTGTTCGCGCCGTGGGAGACGCTGGCCGATTTCACCCGTCAGGTCGCCAAGATCTGGCTCGCGGTCGGCATCGGCGGGCTCATCTTCCGCACCGTGCACCTGTTCTTCATCCGTGACATCGAGACCGGCCTGGTCTGGATGACCAAGATCATCACCGATCCCTTCCACGACCTGAAGCTCTATCACAAGGCGCCGCTGGCGCTCCTGAAGGGTGAGCTGATCGATCCCGGCCTGCACCTGGCCGGCGAGTTGGAAGAGAAGCACGCCTGAGCGCCTGCTGCCAACAGAACGACTTCGCTGTGTTCGCTTACATCATGCCCGGGCTCGTCCCGGGCATCCTTGTCTCTGGTCCCGTCATTCCGGGGCGATGCGACAGCATCGAGCCCGCAATCCATCTCGCCGCCGGCGCATGCGGCTCGATGGATTCCGGGCTCGCGTTGCGCGTGCCCCGGAATGACAGCGTGACGGAGAGAAAAGACCGCCTAGCGCCCGAACTTCCCGGTGAGCATTTCCTTCAGGATCTGCCGCTTGATGTCCTTGTTGGTGACGCCAGGCTTGTGCCACCACCAGCCGTCGCGCTTCATCTTCTCGCAAGCGGCGACGAAGCGATCGGCAACCTCGGCGAAATCGGCGTCGCTATAGTTCAGGCCGAAGATCAGGCGTCCCGTGCCGACCCAGCTCAGCGCCAGCCCTTCGGCGCGCAGGTAATATTGCAGCATCCAGTTGTAGCGGGACGGCTCGGTATAATGGACCGTCCAGATCGACGAGAGATTGGCGACGCGGACCGGGAGCTCTGCTGCGCTCAGCCGGTCGTTGAGCAGCTTGGCGCGGCCGTTCCAGGTCTCGTCCAGTCCGTTATAGATCGAGCGGAAATTCGGGCTGGCGAGCCGGCTCAGGAACTCGTCCATCGCCGTCATGACGTAAGGGTGCGAATTGAAGGTGCCACGGGCGAAGCAGACGTCGGCCGGCTTGTCATCGCGGAAGCGCCGCATCAATTCCTTGCGGCCGCAGACCACACCGATCGGCAGGCCGCCGGCGAGGCTCTTGCCGTAGGTCACCATGTCGGCGCGCACGCCGAAATATTCCTGGGCGCCCCCGGCGGCGATGCGGAAGCCGACGAACACCTCGTCGAAGATCAAGACGATGCCGCGCTCGGTGCAGACCTCCCGCAGCTTCTTGAGCCATTCGGCATAGGCGGAACGATCGAACCTGGCGCCGCGGGAGCTGTCGACCAGTGCGGAATCGCCGGGCGCATTGGCGTTCGGGTGCAGCGCCTGCAGCGGATTGACCAGCACGCAGGCGATATCGCGCCGCGTGCGGAGCACATGCAGGGTCTTTTCCGACATGTCGGCCAGCGTATAGGTCTCGTGCGGCGAAACCGGATTGCCGACGCCGGGCTGCACGTCGCCCCACCAGCCGTGATAGGCGCCGGCGAAGCGGACCAGATGCGTGCGGCGGGTGTGATAGCGCGCCAGCCGCACCGCCTGCATCACCGCTTCGGTGCCGGACATGTGGAACGAGACCTCGTCGAGGCCCGAGATCTCGCAGAGCCGCTTGACGTTGTCGATGATCACAGGGTGGTAGGGGCCGAGCACCGGGCCGAGCGCATGCGCGCGCTTCTCGCCCTCGGCGATGCACTCCTTGTAGAAGTCGTTGCCGAAGATGTTGACGCCATAGGAGCCGGTGAGGTCGTAGAACACGTTGCCGTCGACATCGGTGACGGTGACGCCCGACGACGACTGCATGAACGCGCTGGTGTTCAGATGCTCGCGCACCAGCCGGCTGAACTGGAACGGCACGCGGTAGCTTTCGGTGAACTGCAGGTCGGAGATATGCTGCGCCGCCTCCGCGGTCATCTGCCGGCCCTTGGCATAGTGCTGGGCGTAGAAGCCGGCGAGGCGGAAGAAGCCGTCCTGCCGCTGCATCGCGATCTCGCGCGGCGCGCCGTCGACGGCGAAGAACTTGTCGATATCGAATTCGTAATGGGGCACCAACCGCGCGACCATCTTGGACATCTTGGAATGTCCGGTCAGCGAGCGATGCTTGGCGCGCGACAGCGCCAGGCGAGCCTGGATCTTGGGGAAAGCTGCGGCGGCGCCGGCAAGCGCGGCGGCGGACAGCGAGAGAATCGGAAGGGACGTATCCATGCCAGAAGCGCTAACGTCGGCAGCTAACAGATTCATGACAGTCCGCGGCCTGATTTCGTCGATAACCCAGCAGGAGGACCTGAATTTCCTGCTGACCAACCGCATCCCGCGGGCGGCCGTGACCCGCTTCATGGGCTGGTTCTCCAAAATCGAGAACCCGATCGTGCGCGACCTCTCGATCGCCTGCTGGCGGCTGTTCTCCGACCTCGACCTGTCGGAGGCCAAGAAGACCGAATTCAAGAGCCTGCACGATTGTTTCACGCGCGAGCTCCGCCCCGGCCTGCGCCCGTTCGATCCGGACCCCGCCGTCATTGCCAGCCCGTCGGACGCCATCATTGGGGCGCATGGCCGGATCGAGGACACCAAACTGTTCCAGATCAAGGGCGCGCCCTACGCGCTGCTCGACCTGCTCGGCGATCCCGCTCTGGTCGAGCGGCACCGCAACGGCCGCTTCATCACCTTGCGGCTGACCTCGAGCATGTATCACCGGTTCCACGCGCCGGCAGACTGCCGGATCGAGAAGGTCACCTTCATTCATGGCGATGTCTGGAACGTCAATCCGATCGCGCTGAAGCGGGTGGAGCGCCTGTTCTGCAAGAACGAGCGCGCGGTGCTGCAGGCGCGTCTTGCAACCGGCGAGCCGCTGACGCTGGTGCCGGTCGCCGCGATCCTGGTCGCAAGCATCCGGCTGCACTTCCTCAATCGCACGCTGAATGCGCAGACCAGGGGCCCGGTCACTTTCCCCTGCGACGCCAGCGCGACGAAAGGCGACGAACTCGGCTGGTTCGAGCACGGCTCAACCATCATCGTGCTCACTCCCGATCGTTTCGAGTTTTGCGAAAATGTCGCCGATGGCGCCCGCATCCGTGCCGGCGAGCCGCTGTTCAGAAAGCCTGCAGCGTAGAGCCACGCGACCACTCTCTGTCCTCATGGTGAGGAGCGCCGCAGGCGCGTCTCGAACCATGAGGCCCGGCCGGTGGCCTCATCCCTCGAGACGCGTTTTGCGCTCCTCGGGATGGGAAGAAACAGCTTCGCCCGCGGAGGCAAACTCCTCGCGCTCCAATCTCGATTTTGCCGCTGGAAGCTCCTATATCGTCCCGATACGATTCGGCATTCGAGCAATTCGGGAACAGAGATGGCGCGGGCGCCTGTTCTGGCGGCGGGAGGCATTGTGCTGCGGCGGCAAGCGACGCCGCTGATTGCGGTCGTGCGCCTGCGCAAGCGGAACGAATGGGTGCTGCCCAAAGGCAAGCTCGACGATGGCGAGACGCCGCGCGCGGCCGCCGAGCGCGAGGTGCTGGAGGAGACCGGGCACGAGGTGTCCGTGCACGAATTCCTGGGCACGCTGGTCTATGACTCCGGCGGCCGCTGCAAGGTCGTGCACTATTGGCGCATGGAAGCGGGCGACGAGCCGGCTTACGAGTTGATGTACGACATCAAGGCGGTCGACTGGTTGCCGCTCGAAGATGCGCTCGATCGTCTGTCGCGCGAACATGAGCGTGCGTTCCTGGAAAATGTCGGCCCAATTGCTCTGAAGGCTGCGGCCCTCGACGGAGCCGCGCGGCGAAAGGCGGCCAAGCCGGCAACGCGGCGGCCCCGTCGCACGGTCGCGCCACCGCCTTCGGTCAGCGAACCGGATACCGTGCCCGCGCAGTTCGATGCGCAGGTCACGCAGGAGGAGCCGCGCTCTACCACCGAGGCGGCGGAGCCCGCGATATCAGCTCCTGCTGCGGCGGAGAGCCAGATCCCGCCGTCGTTTGCGTCTGACATCGAGCCAGTCGTCATCGATGCGGTGCCGATGCGGCCGTCACATGCGTCGCGCAGAAACCTGATCCAGCGCGTCAGGGACTGGCTCCGCCGCGCGGCCTGAACGCCGTGCACTCGCTCACCTCTCCCCAAACGGGGTACCGCGGCGTTGCCACGTCGTCATTGCGAAGCGCAAGCGAAGCAATCCACTCTTCCACTTGCGTAGGGGGTGGATTGCTTCGGGGCGCTCGCAATGACGATGTGGGTAACGATCAGCTCACGCGCTTCCAGGTCTGGCCGCCGCAGAACATGCCGCCGAAGGCGCAGCCCTGGACGCGCAGCGCGTTCGCACCCTTCATCGCGATCGCCGAGTCGTAGTTGCGGCCACTATCGGGATCGCGGATGCGTCCGGTCCACTTCGCGCCTTCCGGCCTCATGTTGATCAGGATGCGCTCGCCGGTGTTCACGGCGTAGCCGCACAGGTTCTGCCCGCACTGCTCGATGCGGACATTGCCCTTGTTCTCTTCGGTCGCCCAGATGCCGACCGGCGAGGTCGGTGCCGGTGCGGCGGCAACGGGCGCAGGTGCAGCCATGACCGGAGCCGGAGCGGGGACGGGCGTCGGCTGGTCGGACCCGACGGAAGGCGGGGGCGTAACGGTCGCGACTGTTGTGGCCGGCGCCGCCGCTCCCGGCGTGGGGGCCGTGGCGACCACGGGCGCGGCCGGCGCAGGCGCGGGAGCGGTCGCCTGGACCGGAGCGGGCGCTGGCGTCGTTTCGGCCACGTCGTCATCATCGTCCTTCTTGGCGCCAAAACTTTTGAGATCGATGTTGCCGAGAGAGCCCTTGAGGCCCGGCGCCGTGATCTTGATGCAGGACAGCGAGTCGCAATTGCGCGGCGCCTCGATGTGAATGCGTTCGCCGTTGATCTGGAAGGTGACGCCATTGCCGGCATGGGCGGCGGTGGTGGCCATCAGCAGCGCGGCGATCGTAACGAGCTTCTTCATGAGAGCCTCCTTGGGGCGGCGAGCGCGGTGAACCGAACGTGCCTGCACCCTATGATCTGCGCCAACCGGCCTCTGTGATTGGTGTCACAGAACGGTCGTACGCGCAGCGCTGTTCGTCAGCTTGCTGCGTTACAAGGCGAGGCTGCACGCCTTCTATTACGGGGCGTTCATGTTTTGCCTGCGCCATGCATGGCTGGCCCCACGTCTCGCCATCTTCAGTCTGGCCGCGCCCGTGGCACAATGTCGCAGATTTGAAGGCGCGCGGTCCTTCGCCGTACGCCGGAATAACGACGACGCACATACGAATAATCAGACGTGCCAGATTCCGCTCCTTCGCAGACATTGACCTTCCGCTGCCCCGCGGAATTGTACGGGGTGCTGCCCCCGCCGACCCGCGCCTCGCTCGGCCTGCCGGACTGGCTGAAGACAATGCCGGGACAGGCATTCAACGCGATCAATCTGCGCGAAGAAAACACCGTCAAGCGCTGCCCGCCTTTTATCGATGCCATGACCTCCGGCTTCCTGATCCCGCTGATGTGCGATCTCAGATTCGAGAACGGCGAGATCACCTGGGATAACGAGCTTCCGCCAGGCGGCTCTGTCAGCTTCACGCGCTCGCCGATCGGATTTCATGATGCGAGCCAGGTGACCGGCACGCCGTTGTTCGAGGCCGATCGCTTCCTGATCAAATTCCACAATCTCTGGACGATCGAAGCGCCCGAGGGCTATGCGGTGCTGTTCACGCATCCGTTCAATCGCCACGACCTGCCGTTCACGACGCTGACGGGCATCGTCGATTGCGACCGCTATCACGACAACTGGATTCACTTTCCCGCCCACTGGCACGACGTGAATTTCTGCGGCGTGCTGCCGAAGGGCACGCCGATCGCGCAATGCATTCCGGTGAAGCGCGAGAACTGGACGGCGCACACCGCGCCGTTCACCGAAGAAGAGACGCAGCGGGCGCACGACCTCACCAACCGCATCCAACGCGAACCGGGCTTCTACCGCCGTCAGTTGCGTGCGTGAGCCCGACCCTGCTTTGCTAGCGCCGACGCAAAGCTCTTCCATCTATCCAGCCGCAGGGCGAGCTCGCACCTTGCGATTGCGAGACCAAGGCGATCTGCACTACCGATAGAGTTGCTCGCGTTAAGATCTCTCCGCGAGCCATTCTGCTGCGGTACCGGAATGCGCTCGGCGGCGGACTTGTCAACGCCGGATCAATCTGCTCAGTATGCCCGAAATTGTGCTGCGCAACAGGCGCCGGCACCAGAGTCGATATGCAAGCGAGGAAACAAGAAAATGCTCAAAATGACGAGGGTCATCTTCGTGGCCCTGCCGATGCTCAGTGGTGCAGCCTACGCGCAGGAGACCGTCAAGATCGGCTACATCGATCCTCTGTCCGGCGGCGGCGCCAGTGTCGGTGAAGGCGGGCTGAAGACATTCCAGTATCTGGCCGATGAGCTGAACGCCAAGGGCGGTATTCTGGGCCGTAAAGTCGAGATCCTGCCGCTCGACAACAAGACCAATCCGCAGGAAAGCCTGATCCAGGCCCAGAAGGCGATCGACGCAGGTGCCCATTACATCACCCAGGGCAACGGCTCCTCGGTCGGCGCGGCGCTGGAGGACTTCGTCACCAAGCACAATACGCGTAACCCCGGCAAGGAAGTGCTTTACTTCAACTACGCCGCGGTCGATCCGAGCATGACCAACGAGAAGTGCAGCTTCTGGCACTTCCGCTGGGATGCCAACTCCGACATCAAGATGGAAGCTCTCACCAACTACATGAAGGGCAATGCCGCCATCAAGAAAGTCTACCTGATCAACCAGGATTATTCGTTCGGCCAGTCGGTGCGGACCCAGGCGCGCAAGATGCTGGGAGAGAAGCGGCCCGATGTCCAGGTCGTCGGCGACGAGCTGCATCCGCTGCTCAAGATCACCGACTTCTCGCCCTATGTCGCCAAGATCAAGGCTTCGGGTGCCGATAGCGTGGTGACCGGCAACTGGGGACAGGATATCGCGCTGCTGCTCAAGGCGGCCGCCGATGCCGGGCTCAAGGTCAACTGGTACACCTATTATGCCGGCGGCGCCGGCGGCCCGACTGCGATCAAGCAGACCGGCCTCGATCATCAGGTGTTCCAGATCAGCGAGGGTATCCCCAATTCGGACGTCCCGGCGGCGATGGAGTTCGAGAAGGCGTTCCGCGCCAAGGTCGGCATCTCGCTGTGGTATCCGCGCGCGGTGAACGAGATGCGCATGTTCAAGGCGGCCGCGGAAAAGGCGAACTCGCTCGACCCGGTGAAGGTCGCCGCCGCGCTCGAGGACCTGAAGTTCAACGTTCTCGATGGCGGCAGCGGCGTCATGCGCAAGGACGACCATCAGTTCTTCCAGCCGATCTATATCTCCTCGTTCGGCAGCCGCAGCGAGAAGGAGCCGTTCGACGAGGAGAACACCGGCTGGGGCTGGCGCATGGTGGCAAAGATCGACACGCCACAGACCGTGCTGCCGACCACCTGCAAGATGACGCGGCCATGATGCGCGCGGCGTCCGTCCCGTTCCGGATCGCCGGAGCGGGACGGACGGTTGCGTTGCTCGCTGTGATGCCGGAGTGGATGGATACTTTCAGGTCTCTGCCCAGCGATCGCTTGGGGCAGACACTAGTGGATGAACCGTGCTCGAGTTGATCGTGATTTCTACGCTCAATGGCGTCCTGTTCGGGATGCTGTTGTTCCTTCTGTCCAGCGGCCTCACCGTGATCTTCAGCATGATGGGCGTGCTCAATTTCGCCCATGCCAGCTTCTACATGCTGGGCGCGTTCTTCGGCTATCAGCTCACCAAGTGGATCGGGTTTTGGCCGGCGCTGGTGCTCGCGCCATTGCTCGTGGGTGCCGTCGGCATGGCGGTCGAGCGTTACGGCCTGCGCAACACCCACAAGCACGGACACGTCGCCGAATTGCTGCTGACGTTCGGGCTCGCCTTTGCCATCGAGGAAGTCGTCTCGATGATCTGGGGCAAGAGCCCGGTGGACTATCGGGTGCCGGCGGCGCTGGACTTTCCGGCCTTCACGGTTTTCTCCACCAACTATCCTGCGTACAAGATTTTCATGCTGGCGATCTCGGGGTTGATCTTCGTTGCGCTTTTGATTGCGCTCAAGCGCACCCGGGTCGGACTCATCGTACAGGCGGCGCTGACCCACCCCCACATGGTCGGGCATCTCGGCCATAATGTCGGGCGGGTGTTCATGCTGGTGTTCGGCGTCGGCAGCGCGCTTGCCGGTCTCGCCGGCGTCATCGCCGGTCCGGCGTTGGTGACGCAATCCGACATGGCCGCCTTGCTCGGCCCGATCCTGTTCGTCGTCATCGTGTTCGGCGGCCTCGGCTCGTTGCCGGGCGCATTCATCGCCTCGCTCTTCATCGGGCTGGTGCAGACCTTTGCTGTCGCGCTGAACGGCTCGCTCGCCAGCGCGTTCGGCCCGCTGGATCCCGGCACCGGGCCCTCGGTCCTCACCGACATCTGGAATGTCACGATCGCCCAGATCGCGCCGGTTCTGCCCTATGTGCTGCTGGTGGTCATCCTGATCGTCCGTCCCATGGGCCTGCTCGGCACACGCGAAACATGACCAGCACCGTCACCTCTGCGTCTGATATCGCCGCGAAGCCGTCCGGCCAGAACCTGCGCTTCTACGGCCTGTGGGTGGTCGCGGCGATCGCGCTCGTCGCATTGCCCCTGATCTTCTCCTCGGGGGGCTCGCTCACTTCCTTCAGCCTGATCGGCATCGCGATCATCTTCGCGCTGTCCTACAACATTCTGCTTGGCGAGACCGGGCTGTTGTCGTTCGGCCATGCGGTGCATTACGGGCTCGGCGGCTTTGCCGCCGTCCATGTCATGAATGCGGTCACGGCGCATGGTTGGCCGATTCCGCTGCCGCTCATTCCACTGCTCGGCGGCATCGGCGGGCTCGTCTTCGCACTCCTGATCGGCTGGGTGATGACCCGGCGCGCCGGCACGGTGTTCGCGATGATCTCGCTCGGCATCGGCGAACTGGTCGCATCCTCGTCGCTGATCCTGCGCAGCGTGTTCGGCGGCGAATCCGGCATCAGCACCGATCGCACGGCTTTGCCGCACATTTTCGGCTGGACCTTCGGGCCGCAAATTCAGGTCTATTATCTGATCGCGTTCTGGGTGCTGGTCTCGGCAATCGCAATGTACGCGCTCACCCGCACGCCGCTCGGGCGCATCTGCAACGCGGTCCGCGACAACCCTGGGCGGGTCGAGTTCATCGGCTACGATCCTCACGTCGTCCGCTATCTCGCCTATTGTTTTGCCGGCTTCTTTGCCGGCATCGCCGGCGGTCTTGCGGCCATCAATTTCGAGATCGCCAACTCCGCCTATCTCGGCGCAGTGCAGTCCGGCATGGTGCTGTTTGCGACCTTCATCGGCGGCGCGTCCTACTTCTTCGGTCCGATCCTGGGCGCCATTCTCGTCACCTATCTGCAACTCGGGCTGACCAGCGTGACCAGCGTGTGGCAGCTCTATTTCGGCATCATCTTCATCGGCATCGTGATGTTCGCGCCGGGCGGCATTGCCGGCCTCGTGATGATGCACCGGCCGCTGATCCGCGCCAGGACGCTCGGCATGGTGATCCCGTCCTATCTCGTCGCAGCGCTGCCGACGCTGGCGCTGGCCTGCGGTGTCATTCTCGTGATCGAGACGGTGGCGCGCTACGCGGTAACCGGAGGTGAGGGCAACATTGTCAAACTGCTCGGCATTCCCTTCAACACGACCGCGCCCGCGACCTGGGCCATTGCGGCCGTGCTGGTCATCGGCGGCTTCATTGTCGCCCGCATCACCTGGCGGCGCATCGCCGGGGCCTGGGACCGCGCCGCCGGCATCGCCCGTGACCGGGGGTATCTCGCGTGACGTCAGCCATCGAAGTTCGTGCCGTCGAAAAGCACTTCGGCAATGTGAGCATCATCAAGGACCTCAATCTGAGCGTCTCGAAAGGTGAACGCCACGCGATCATCGGCCCCAACGGGGCCGGCAAGTCGACGACGTTCAACCTGATCAGCGGCTACATCAAGCCGAGTTCGGGTGAGATCCGGCTGAATGGCGACGTCATCTCGGGGTTGCGGCCGTTCGAAATCAACCGGCGCGGCCTGTCGCGCTCGTTCCAGGTGACCAACGTGTTCGCCCGCATGACCGTGTGGGAGAATGTGCGCTGCGCCGTGCTCTGGGCCACCGGCCATCGCTATGCGTTCTGGAAGAACGTCGATGACCTGCCGGAGGTGCGCCGGCGCACCGCCGAGATCCTGGACGATATTCACCTCAGCCACCGCCGCGACGTGCCGGCGGGACTTCTCACCTATGCCGAACAGCGCGAACTTGAGATCGGCATCACCATCGCCGGCGGCGCCAACGTCATCATGCTGGACGAGCCGACCGCGGGCATGAGCCACGCGGAAACGGAACGCGCCGTCGCCCTGATCCGTCGCCTGACCGAGGGCCGCACGCTCGTGATCGTCGAACACGACATGAGCGTGGTGTTCGGCCTTGCCGACCGCATCTCGGTTCTGGTCTACGGCCACATCATCGCCTCCGGCACGCCCGAGGAGATCCGGGCGAATCCGAAGGTCAAGGAAGCCTATCTCGGCGAAGAGGCGCATTGATGCTCGAGGTCAGGGATCTGCACGCCTATTACGGCAAGAGCCACATTCTCCAGGGTGTCGACCTTTCCATCTCGGCCGGCGAGGTGGTGAGCCTGCTTGGCCGCAACGGCGTCGGCCGCTCCACCACGGTCAAGGCGATCATGGGCGAGGTGCCGCCCCAGGGGACCATCCGCTTCAAGGGTCAGGACATCGCCGGGCTGCCGAGCCACAGGATCGCGCGTCTCGGGCTCGGCTATGTACCGGAGCACCGCGACATCTTCCCCGGCCTCACGGTCCGTCAGAATCTCCTGCTCGGCATCAAGAACACGCGTCGGCCAGGCAAATGGCGGCTGCAGGACATGCTCGACATGTTCCCCAATCTCGCGGCGCGCGCCGATACGCCCGCCGGCGTCCTGTCCGGCGGCGAAAAGCAGATGCTGACCACCTGCCGGACGCTGATGGGGGACCCCGAGCTCATCATGATCGATGAGCCCACGGAAGGACTTGCGCCGCTGATCGTGCAGCAGGTCGGCGACCTGATCGCGCACATCGCCAAGGCGGGCGTTGCCATCCTGCTGGTCGAGCAGAAGCTGTCCATCGCGCTCAGGATCTCGCATCGCGTCTACATCATGGGCCACGGCCGCATCGTGTTCGAAGGCACGCCCGACCAGCTCAGGGCCAACGAAGCCGTCCGCAAGGAATGGCTCGAAGTGTGAAGACCGGAACGGCAGCATCGCGAATGCGACGCTGTCCTGCTTCTGCTCCAGCAGGATCGCAACGCCTGCCTTCGCTCCGGCGGGAACACAGATGCGTGACATCGCATCAATAGAGCTTTGCCTTCGGAGTTCATCAACCTACCTGATCACATCACTCGGCTGGAATTGCCCGACGGGCGAAAGCGATCATGACAAACGACCTGAACGCCCGCATTCAAACCAACCAACGGGCACTGACCGCCGATCTGAAATCAGACTATGATTTCATCGTTTGTGGAGCGGGTTCGTCCGGCTCGGTTGTGGCGCGGCGCCTGGCGGAGAATGCCGATGTGAGCGTTCTCCTGCTCGAAGCGGGCGGCGGCGACGAGATGCCTGACATCATGGACCCGCTGCGCTGGCCGGCGCTTCGTCGTGGCGAGCAGGACTGGTCGTTCAACGCCATGCCGAATCCACGATTGAACGGACGCGCCATTCCCATGTCGATGGGCCGGGTCCTGGGTGGCGGGTCCAGCATCAACGTCATGGTCTGGTCGCGCGGACACAAGACCGATTGGGACGACTTCGCGACCGAGGCCGGGGACGATGGCTGGAGCTATCAATCCGTGCTGCAGATCTATCGGCGCATCGAAAACTGGCACGGCGTGCCGGATGCAGATCGCCGCGGCTCCGACGGGTTGGTGTTCGTGCAGCCGGCGCCCGATCCTCATCCTCTCGCCGCCGCCATGCTGGAGGCTTTCGAGGCGGTGGGCGTTCCGATCTTTGATGACCAAAACGGCCTGATGATGGAAGGGCAGGGCGGAGCCGCGCTCACAAATCTATGCGTGCGCGACGGCAGACGGCAATCGATCTTCCGGTCCTACGTCTATCCCTGCATGGATCGACCGAACCTTACGGTCCTGACCGGTGCGCTGGTTACTCGTCTTATCTTTGCGGGCCGGCGAGTCACCGGCGTGGAGTTCGCGCGGGAGGGCAAGCTGCATCGCATCTGCGCCGCCTGCGAGGTCGTATTGTCGCTGGGCGCTATTCATACTCCTAAGCTGCTCATGCAATCCGGCATCGGCGACGAGGCCGAGTTGAAACGCGTCGGCATTCCTCTCGTTCAGAATCTGCCAGGCGTGGGCCGCAATTTCCAGGATCACTTCATGGCGCCATCGGTCTGGGAGGCGTCGGAGCCGATCGAGCGGCGCAACAATCTGACCGAGGCGACCGCGTTGTGGCGAAGCGATCCCGCGCTCGATGCGCCGGACCTGCAGACACTCATTGTCGAAGCGCCCTATGCGAGTCCAGCGGTCGCCAAGGTCCCGCTGCCGCCCAATAGCTGGTCGCTGACCAATGCGGTGTTACGCACGGCCAGCCGAGGTCAGCTCCGTCTCACCGGGCCTGATCCGCGCGACCCGATCGAGATCGATGCAAACTGTTTCAGTGATCCGGCCGACCTGAGGGCGCTCAGGATCTGTGTCGAATTCTGTCGGGACATCGGCAATTCCAAGTCATTGCGGCGCTTCGCCAAGCACGAGTTGCTGCCGGGCCCGGTCAGCCGCGCTGAGCTCGATACCTTCATCCGCAACGCCACGGTGAGCCATTCGCACCAAAGCTGCACCGCCAAGATGGGGCGCGATGCCATGTCGGTGGTCGATCACGAACTGCGGGTCTATGGCCTGGACAACCTGAGGATCGCCGACGGATCGATCCTGCCGCGGGTGACGACCGGCAACACCATGGCCCCCTGCGTCGTCATCGGCGAGCGTGCCGGCGATATGTTGAAGGCCGCTCATCGTCTGTGAATATCGGCGCTTTGGGAGCGAAGCGGACGTCCTCGCCGGGCTGCGTGACCCGATTGAGGTACTCCGTTGCCGTACCTGCGTTTTGCCGCGGCCGGTTCCCCACGTGTGTCATATGTGCCGCACTGTGGACCTATTCCTCGAACGAATTCCTATCTGCCGCACTGTGGTCGCATTCCGACGTGCATGGTCGGCAGGAGCGCAGGCTATCGCCTTGTTCCTTCTAAGTTGGGGAGAAAGTACGTGAAGAAAATCGTGATTGCAGTCGGCGTAACGTTTGCCATGGTGACTGCCGCCAGCGCGGCCGATCTCCCGCGCCGAGAGCCTGTGCCCGCCTATCCGGCGGCTCCGGTCGGCAAGATGCCGATTGGCAAGACCCCGGTCGGGAAGACGCCGGTCGGCAAGACGCCTGTGGTAGCGCCGCGCTACTGACGCGATACCGACTCGGGTCTCGTTGAATCTGGGCGTTATCGTCGACGGTTAAGGGGGCAAAGCGTGGCAGACAGGCCGACAAGATCGGGACTGTGCTTGCTTGGGGCATTCACACTCGCAGTCTTGCTCCAGGGCGAAATCCAGTCAGCTTCTGCTCAGGAAGCTGACGTTCGCGCCGGTTCGGAACGTGTCATTCTCCAGAAGCGGGACATCAACAAGCGCGTCGCCAACGCGAACGCGCTTGCTTCCAGTGACGCGGCCGCTGATTCGCAACCGGCGCCGCGCTCGGCCCGAAAATCGACGTCGAGGTCGGCAAAGGGCCCGTACTATGTCGATTTCAGAGCCAGGACGGCGGCGAGCTGGGGGCATGCTTTCGTCTGGTATGGAAAGACGAGCGAACGAGCCGTTGATGTTGCCGGCCTTACCCCCGCGGGCGACACCTTCGCCTATGTGCTCGGCCATTTGACCGTGGTGCCGTCCGAGACCGGCGCAAGCTATGGCGATCTCGATCCGGAGTACCTGACCGCGAGCTACCGGGTCTACCTGGACGAGGCCGACGCAAAACGGGTTTTCGCATACATCAAGAAATTGCAGGCGAATTCACCGGTGTGGAACGCCGAGACATTCAATTGCACCGGGTTTATCGGCGACATCGCAAGCTTTATGGGATTGAAAGTCCCTCACCGCTGGCAGCGTCCCGAGGAGTACGTCAACAATCTCAAGGCGATGAATGACGGGCGCCAGATCGTGCGCCTGTCGCCAGAGCAATAGCGCGCCGTTCGGCCTCAGCTTTTCAGGCGGCGGATCGGTTCTTGATCGCGCCGACAATGGCCGTGAGGATGGCGCCACCTGCGCCACCACCGATCACTTGGGCAATGATCGACCCGATGTCGAAATTGCCGCTCTGGATCGATGTCGCGACCGCCGGCCACGCCAGAGTGATGATCTGACCGAGAACACCTCCGCCGACGAGGCCGGCAATCGTGTTGCCGAGCGTGCCCAGATCAAAGGTCTGGGACGCCTTTCCCGCTGCGTTTCCGCCGAGGGCACCCGCTACCAGATTGATGAGAATCTGCTCCATAAGAAGCCTCCCCTTAGGTGCGGTGCAGAACGATTCTGAGCGGCTCAGATGTCGATTCGCGGCTAGAGCATGATCCGGAAAAGTGGGACCGGTTTTCCGAAAAAGATCATGCTCAAACAAAGAGCTAGAGCGGGATGACGATTCGAAGAAAAGTCATCATGCTCTAGGCGGTCCGGCCCCTGATCGCCCGCCACAGAAAGATGATGATGCAGGCGCCGATGAAGCCGGCGACCAGGTAGCCGATCCATCCACCGAGGGCGATGCCAAACAGGCCGAGCAGCCAATTTGCCAACGCCGCACCGACGATGCCAAGGATGATGTTCATCAGAATGCCGGTGCCGGATTTCATGAACATCTCGGCGAACCAGCCTGCAAAACCACCAATGATGATTGCGGCAATCCACCCAATCTCCGCCTCGTGCATTTGGATACTCCCTGTGATTGTGGGCTAATACTATCACAACAGCCTGCCGATTCGCCGGTACAAACGTGTTTGCGCTGCACAGCAGCCGTGCACACGCTTGCCAGCCGCCATGCTCGCGGCGTAGCTGTACGCCGGACAACGTCCGAGCCACGCCCACGCACCAATTGACGTTGTTTCGGCGCGAGCCGTCTTTCAACCGACAACGAATCTAGAATCTCGCCCGTGCCAGCACGCGGAACGTGCGGCCCTGGCCGGGCGAGATGTTGTTGTTGCCGTCGGCGGTCGCCCAATAGCCCGTGTTGAAGATGTTCTCGACATTGAGCTGGGCGCTCCATGTCTCGTCGATCTTCGCGAACAGGCCCGCATCAAAACGCCAGAAGCCCGGGAGCCGCACCGTGTCGTCGGACGAGGCAAAGGAATCCGAGAAGTAGATGATGCCGAGGGAAGCAGCCCATCGCTGATCGATCTGATACTTGTTCCACCATGCGAACTGATTGAACGGTACGAGCTGCACGCGATTGCCGGGCACGATCGTCGCCGACGTCGCGCTGGTGACGCGCGCGTCGGTATAGGCGTAGCCGAACGTCGTCTGCCAATCAGGCGTCACGTAACCCGTTATCGCCGTCTCGAAGCCGCGGATCTGGTTGGCGCCGCTGGGGAAGAAGAAGCCGGGGTTGTTGGGATCAGCAATCGGCACGTTGGTGCGGTTGAGCTCGTACAGCGCGGCCGTGAACAGAAGCTTGGGCTGGATGTTCCATTTGACCCCGACCTCGGTGTTCTCAAATTTCTGTGGCTGCAAGATCAGCGTTCCCGGGTTCAGCGCGCTGAACTGGTCGCCGGACGCGGGCAAGAAGGAGGTGCTGTAGGCGGTGTAGACGGAAAGGTTGTCGATTGGCTTCACGATGATCGCAACGCGCGGCGAGACCTTCTCATCGACCCTGCTGCGGTTGATGTTGGTATTGAAATCGAACGCCGACAGCTCAAAGCTGTCGTAGCGGGCGCCGAGGAAGAATTGCAGCCAGTGGGTCGCCTCGATCTGATCTTGCACATAGCCCGAAGCGATATTCAGCCGGTACTTGCTGTTGGCGTCGGTCGGAAGATGGGTGAACACGACCGGCCCGAAATAGGTCGGGTTGAATGGATTGACGACGTCGAACGCCCTGTTGCCGTTGTTCGGGAAGATGCCGGAGTCGCGCCTGGACAGGCCGGTCTGCCGGCCGAATTCGGTGCCGAACGCGACTGTATGAAGAACGGATCCCGTCGCGGTCTTGTAGATGAAGTCGGTTTGGTTGAACACGTTCTCGCGCGGCGTATAGTTCTGATAGGCGTTGAGCGAGAGCCGGGTGAGATCGGGGGTCACCGCGCCGCCGCCGGGACCGCCGCCGGTGCCGCCAGGATAGACGTTGCGATAGCCGCGATTGTAGTCGGCATAGAGCGTGGAGTTCTTCACGGTCAGCCCGTTGCCGAAATCATGCTCGATCACGGCCATGCCGGTCTGCACCTCGACCTTGGCGCTGTTGTAGATCGGGCTGCCGAAGAACGTCGTCAGATCGCCATTCGGTGCAAACGGCGCGGTCGGATTGAAGCGCGTGGCGCCGCCGGGAATGCCGAGCGACGGATTACCGCGATCCGCAAGGCGGTCATCGTGGTAGAATTCGTAGCTGAGCTTGATCTTGGTGTCGTCGGTCGGCTTCAGCGTCACGGTCGGATTGAAACCGTATCGCTCGAAGTGACCATAGTCGCGGAACGTATCGCTGTTCTCGTAGAAGGTGTTCAGCCGCACCGCGACGTTCTCGTTCACGGCCTGTCCCGCATCGAGCGACACCCGCTTGTCGTTATAGGAGCCGGTCTGCATCGTCGCTTCGTAGATTCGCGATCCGTCCGCTTCCTTCAAGGTCCGGTTCACGAGACCGCCGCCGGCACCGCGTCCGAAGGTCAGCGCGCTCGGTCCTTTCAGCACCTCGACGCTCTGGGCGTTGTAGAGGTCGCGGAAATACTGCACGTCGTCGCGGAAGCCGTTGACATAAAAATTCGCGCTGGAGTCGACGCCGCGAATGACGAGCTCGTCGCGATTGCCTTCGCCCTGGTGGATGGCCACGCCGGGAACGTAGCGCGTCACGTCAGTCAGGGTCTGAAAGCCCTGGTCCTCGATGTACTGCCTGGTCAGGACGCTGACGGACTGTGGGATGTCGATCAGCGGCGTGTTCGTCTTCGTGGCCACCGCCGTGCTGTTGGCATAGACGCCGACCGTGCCGGTGCGGGCATCCTGGGTTGGACCAAACGCGGGCTTTTCGCTTGAAACCGGCTCGTTTCGGCGCGCGAGCTGAGTGCGCCGTCCCCGTCGCGCATTCGTGGATGTGCGCGTGGCCGGCGGCGCCGGACGTCGCCGCGTCTCCGGCGGGTTGACCGTGACCGCAGGCAGCGAGGCTGCGCCCCCCTGGCTCGGTGCTGGCTGCGTTTGTGCGTCCGCTTCCCCGATGGACAGACACAGCGCGACACAGCTTGCCGAGCCAAACAGCCGAAGGCTCGCCCGCGATAGTTTCATCATGTTTGTTATGCCCCAAGAACGTTGTTGGCCGCGCCTCATGGCGTGCGGCGACCAACACTTGAACACGAAGGTGGCGGTGCAATTCCACCTCCAAAGTTTTGAATAGTTCGAATTTGCTCTGGCGCGAGAGAAGCGGCTGGAATGATTCTAAAGATGGCGAGTGTCGCGGAAGTCAGCGCTCGTCACGAGAGACGATCGATGATGGCGGCCTTGATGCCTTTGCGGATCTGCTCGGCCAGCGGCGTCTTCGCAGATCGATCGAGCTCCAACGGCAGTGGCTTGATCATGTCTCGTGGTACACGATTTTTGCGGCTTCTTGGTACTTTTTTCAGGCCCAGGGAAGGGCACTTATGCGGAGCAGAGGAGAGCTACCAGCCAGAGAGGACACCACCATGAACATGCGATCCATCTTCGGCGCAGCTTACGCCGCCATTGCCATCGCCACCGCAATGCCTGTCGCCGCGCACGGCGCCGGCGAGAAGGTCACGCCGCAGTTCCAGCAGGCGATACCCAACATTCCCGGCAAGTCACTGATTGCGGTGGTCGTCGACTATGAGCCGGGCGGAGCGTCCGCTTCGCACACTCACGCAAAATCGGCCTTCATCTTCGGCTACGTCCTGTCGGGCGAAATCGAGTCGCAGGTGAATGACGAACCGAGGCGGGTCTACCGCGCCGGGGAGAGTTTCTACGAGACGCCGGGCTCGCGCCATCCCGTCAGTCGTAATGCGAGCAAGACCGAGCCTGCAAAGCTGCTCGCGGTGTTCGTCGTCGATACCGACGACAAGGAACTGACTACCTACGTCAAGTAAACCTACCCATCAGGAGCAAGAACATGAGCAAGCGCCTTGACTACAACCAGATCGCACCGGCAGGCGTGAAAGCGCTGGGCGGCGTATACGGCTACATCAGCTTCCGAAACACGCCGCAGGCTGCGATCGAGAAGTAGGCCTGGATCAGCTACTGGGCGAGAGGCTGTCCAGGCGCTGCTCGGCCAGCGCATCCGCCGGCAGATCCTCGGCATTCGGGTCACCTGGCGCGGTAGCCCAGGCCAGTTCGACGAGTGTCACGATCCTTCGGCCGGCACCGTCGAGCTGGCAGACGATGAGGCCCTGATCCTCGATATATGTCAGCAGACGCTGTGCGCGGCGCAGCGAGTGTGAGCCATAGGCGCGGGCAATCGCTGCATCGCTGGGGCAGGGCCAGCCCTCCTTCGCGGCGCGAGCGAGCATCATGAACACGCCCTGCATGTCCTCCGGCAGAATGGAGGCGCGGAGCGAGACATCCTGCCATGCGTCGTCCTCCTCCAGATCGGAGCCGAGCCCGGCACGGGCGCGCGTCAGCATGCGGCGGAAGTCGTTCAGATCAGGCACTGCCGAACCGAGTCCCTCGATCCGGCAGCGGACCGCGAACTCCTGATAGAGGACGCCGATGGCGCGGAATCCCGCATCGGGTTCGGCGAGGACGGCGCTCAGAATGCGGTCCACCTGCTCACGCCGCTCTGCCATTTCCTCGACGCTGATTGGCACCTCAATCGCCTCGGGAGGATTGTTCTGGACCGCGGACTTCGCCGCCCTGAGCTGGTCGAGAAGATCCGGCGCCGGTCGGCGCTGAGGCCGGCTGGTCTCCGGCGCGGCTGCCAGGATAACGGCGCGCGCATCTTCCAGTGTCGCTTCGGGCAACGGCATCAGCCGCGGAGTCGCATTGCGCGCGCTTGTATCCGTTGGACCAATGCGCAGCCCCAGCGGACGGCGGGATAGCGCCGGGCCCAGCGCCATGAATTGTCCGCGCTCCAGGTCCCGGAACGCCTCTGCCTGCCGCCGCTCCATGCCGAGAAGATCGGCGGCGCGTGCCATGTCGATGTCGAGGAAAGTTCGGCCCATCAGGAAATTGGACGCCTCGGCCGCGACGTTCTTGGCAAGCTTCGCAAGTCGCTGGGTCGCGATGACTCCGGCAAGCCCACGTTTGCGGCCACGGCACATGAGGTTCGTCATGGCGCCGAGCGAGAGCTTGCGCGCTTCGTCCGAAACTTCTCCGGCGATCGCCGGCGCGAACAGTTGCGCCTCGTCCACCACCACCAGCATCGGGTACCAATGGTCGCGCTCGACGTCGAACAGTCCGCCGAGGAAGGCTGCGGCGCGACGCATCTGATTCTCTGCGTCCAGTCCTTCGAGGTTGAGCACCGCGGAGACGCGATGAATGCGCGCCCGCTCGCCGGCGACCTGGAGGGTTCGCTCGGTATGGTCCTCGGCATCGATCACGAGGTGACCGAAGCGATCGGCCAGCGTCACGAAGTCGCCTTCGGGATCGATGATGACCTGTTGGACCCAGGCGGCGCTCTGTTCGAGCAGCCGGCGCAGCAGATGGGATTTGCCCGAGCCTGAATTGCCCTGCACCAGCAGGCGGGTCGCCAGCAATTCCTCGAGATCCAGAACGGCCGGGGCGCCGGCCGTCGTGTGCCCCATCTCGATCGCAACGGTCATGTCCCGACTCAAACTCTCTTCGCGCAGAGGGCTTATCAATCCGATCGCCGGCCGTCGAGCGCCACATGGCCAATCAGCCAGTGTTCCACACGACTGTTGCCTTCGAGAAGTGCGGAACTGAACCATACGATCGATTGCGCTCCCCCAGCCTTGAAATTCGCAGTTCTCCGGCTATGTGAATTCATCGGGCGGGAGACGGCATATGACATGCAGCCGAGTCAGGCCTGCGCGCGTTGATGACGCTGAGGCGCTCACGCAGATCGCGGTGCGTGCGACGAAGCATAATGGATACGACGACGATGCCATCTCGCGCTTCATGCCGGCGCTCAAGATCAACCTGACGCTGATCGCGGCCGGACTGGTCTTTGTGGCCGAGGACGAACAGGGCGTTCCGCGCGGCTACGTGTCCCTAAGACCTACGGGAATGGGGGGCCTCATTCTCCTCGAAGGCATTTTCGTCGATCCAGCTTGCTCGCGGAGCCTGGTTGGCACACGGCTTTTTGCCGCCGCGGTTGAGCATTCGAGAAAGATGGCAGGCAGCGTAATCCTGATCTATTCGAGCCCACACGCGGTGGATTTCTATGCCCGTCTCGGTGCTACACGGATAGGCATGACGCCGTTCGTGTTTTCCCCGGACGTGCAGCTATCGATGTTCGCGTTTACGATTCCGCCTTCGGGCGAGACCGCCGCTGGCGCGGCCTAGGCACGGCATGACCGGCCGCGTGGGGGCAGGGCGGGCAGGTCCGGTCTGTCCCTCCGGCTTGTTCAGTGATCTTCACGAATCCCGCCTGAACGAGCTGCGTGATGGGCCGGGGCGCTCTTTCCTGGAACTGCGCGCCGCCACGAGCTTCGCGCGCTTGATGACAATACGAGGTCGCCATGAAGAGGCAACGCAGATCCCCGCGCCAGTTTATAGCCGGTTCACCGAAGGATTCGAGACGGCGGATTTGCGGTGTGCGCGAACGATGCTCCAAGCCGCGTCACCCGACGGAGTCCGAAGGCGATGACGGCACCCTAGCTTATCAGAAATCTCGCCGCGGCGCTGGGGCGGAGAAAAAAGCGGCCGTGCGAGTTCGCGGCGAGTGACATGATCGCACGGCCGGTCATCTCGGGCCTGCCGCGAGCCGCTTCGCGCAGGCTTGCCTCACCGTCGGCGCGCTCGCCCAGCTCCAGCAGGCAGATCCCGAGATTGGCTCGCGTTGCCGCATCATCCGGCCGCAGCGCGAGCGCGCGGCGGAAGACATCGACGGCCGCGGCGTAGTCGCCGTCCAGCACCATCACGCGGGCGAGTTCGGCCAGCACGTCGTGACGCGAAGGCGCGGCGGCGGCCGCCTGCTGCAGCATCGCGCGCGCCTCGGCACGCGCGTTGCGACCGATATGGAGCGACGCCAGGCGAAGCTGCAGCTCGATGATTCCGGGCGTGAGCGCAAGACCCTGTTCGAGCACGGCGATCGCCTCATCGATCTTTCCGTCGGATGCGAGCTGGCCGCCATATTCAAGGAAAGCGGGCGGGAAGGCCGGCCGTCGCGCGATGGCCTGGCGCAACAGAACGAGCGCGTCGTCGCGCCGGCCTGTGGCCGCGAACGCGGTGGCGAGCAGGGTTGCGGCTGCAGGATCGTCGCCGCGACGCACCGCCTTCTGCAATGGCGTGATCGCTTCATCGAAGCGATTCTGCAGCATCAGCGCGCGGCCGAGCAGCGCCGCAGCCGCCACGTTGCCGCGGTTCGCCTTGAAGACCGCCGCCGCCAATCGCTCGGCCTCATCAGGCCGCTGCATCTGCAGTGCCAGGGCGGCGCGTTGCAGCGTCTGGTCGGCGACGCCGGGCCGTTCAGTCTTTGAAGACAAGTGAGATGTTCGCTCGTTGCAAATATACCACAAGTGCTGCGCATGTCTTACACGCAATTGCGTTGTTATCAAACTGTTACGTGCCGTCTCCAGATTGCCGCGCACCGCAAGTTTCAGGGGGCTGGTGGTGAAAGTTGAGTTGTTGAACCATGCGAGCAGGCTCGCATTGGTTGTTGCTGCGTCGTCTATCGCGTTTGGTTCTGCGTTTGCTGCAAGCTTCAGTGTGCCACCCGACGATCCGGCGACCGCGAAGACGGTCTCGAACAATGATACCGGTTTCATCGCGGATGGAAGCACGCTGTCGGTGATCGGAACGGCGATCACCTGGACCACCGGGCTCGCTTCGCCGGGCGTCGTCATCACCAATAACGGCACGATTTCGGCGACGTCGCGCGGCGTCGATACGTCGAACAGCGCGATCAGCGGCAATTTCACGCTGATCAACAACAAGGGTGCGGTGTTCACCTCGTCCAATGATGCGTTCCGGATCCAAAGCGGTCTCACCAGCGGAACGGTCAAGGTCGACAATTTCGGCACCATCCAGTCGACCAACAACGGCCGCGTGTTCGACTTCAACTCGGTGACCTCGAACGCGGCAGTGTTCTCGATCACGAATCAGGCCGGCGGCACGCTCAAGGCGACCGGCAACGACGTGATGCGCATCGGCGCGGGCACCACCACCATTACCAATTCCGGATTGATCGACGCCTCGGCTCGCGCGATCCGCGCGACCACCAATCTCAACAACGTCACGTCGCTCACGATCATCAACAATGCCGGCGCGACCATCCAGGCGGTCGACGACGCCATCCAGATCAACGGTTCCGGCAGCACCAATTCGACCACGACAGCGTCGTTCTCGGTCGACAATGCGGGCACCATCAAGTCGACGACGGGCCAAGCGCTCGACTTCGACAACCTGACTTCGACGGCGGCGACGGTCACCATCACCAATCGCGCCAGCGGCCTCATCACCGCTGACAATGCCGATGCGATGCGGCCGGGCCAGAACTTCACGATCCACAACTACGGCCAGATCGTCGCCAATTCGGTGCCGGAGCCCACGGACCGCCCGGGCTCCGACGGCATCGACCTGCAGGAAGGACACAGCGGCACCGTGTACAACTACGCTGGCGGCCTGATCTCGGGTGCCAAGAACGGCACCGCGGGCGATCTTGGCAGCAATATCACGGTCTACAACTACGCCGGCGCCACCATCATCGGCCGCGACGGCTCGGGCGTCGGATCGGGCGGCGATGCCGTCGTGACCAACTACGGCACCATCACCGGCGCGATCGACACCACGTCGGCGCGCGGCGATGGCGACGGCCTGGACATCGATGGCGTTCTCACGCTTCTGACGAATTACGGCACCATCCAGGGCACCGGCGCCAAGGGCGCGGACGATGGCCTGCGTTTCAACAACAGCGAGGGCATCACGGCCAGCGGCGGCACGATCCGCAACTACGGCAACATCTCGGGAGCCGGCGCGGGCATCGTGATCAACAATGATTCCAATCCGGACGGCTCGCGCAGCGGCACGACGGCGCTCGACCTGATCAACCATGCCGGCGCCACGATCGTCGGCAACAGCAGCTATGCGATCCGCTCCGAGAACAAGACCGGCACCGCCGCCGGCGACAACGACACCATCGTCAATTACGGCACGATCATTGGCAATGGCGCGATCCCGGACCCGAACGGCACGACACTGCTGCAGAACGGCAATCCCGATCCGGGTTCGGTCGGCACGCTCAACGGCGTGACCTACACCGGGACCGGCGCGACCCGCTTCATCCGCGGCGACGGCGCGGCGATCCAGACCGGCGAGGGCGATGACATCCTTTCCAACTACGGCGTGATCATCGGCAACACCGGCCGCGCCGTCAGCATGGAAGGCGGCAACGACACGCTCAATCTGTATGGCGGCTCCAGCATCGCAGGTCGGATCGACGGCGGCGTCGGCACCAACACCATCAACCTGTACGGCCCGGGCTCGGGCACGCTGGCGAACGTCATCAATTTCCAGGCGTTGAACGTGCAGGGCGGCAGGTGGACCATCACCGACGCGCAGGCCTATCAGAACGGCACCGGCGTGTTTGCCGGCGCCACCTTGCTGGTGAACGGCGCGCTCGCCAGCGCTGTGACGATCAATGGCGGCGGCACGCTCGGCGGCATCGGCAGCGTTGGCGATACCGTGGTTACTGGCGGCGTCCTCGCGCCGGGCACGACGACCTCAGGCACGCTCTCGGTGCAGGGCAATCTCAGCTTCACGGCAGCCTCCACCTACCTGGTGCAGGTCGACGGCGCGGGCGCAGGCCGGACCAACGTCACCGGCACCGCCACGCTGGGCGGCGCGGCGGTGAACGTGTCCTTCCTCGGCGCGTCGCTGCAGAAGCACTACACGGTCCTGAACGCGAGCGGCGGCGTCGGCGGCACGTTCGCTTCACCTGTCACGACCAACCTGCCTTCGGTCAGCGCGGGCCTCAGCTATGACGCCACGAACGTCTATCTGGATGTCGCGCTGAACTTCGCCTCCGCCACCGGCCTCAACGTCAATCAGGCCACGCTGGCGAACGTGCTGACAGGTTTCTTCGACAGCAATGGCAGCATCCCCGGAGCCTTCGGCGGCCTGACGCCGGCCGGATTGACGCAAGCGTCCGGCGAGACCGCGACGGGCTCGCAGCAGACTACCTTCAACGCGATGAACATGTTCATGGGGATCATGACCGATCCCACCATCGCCGGACGCGGCGACAACACATCTCCATTGCCGGGCGCCGCGCAGTACGCCGATGACGATGCCGAGAGCGCGAATGCCTACGCGTCGGCGCGGAAGCCGCGATCACGCGCCGAGCACGACGCCTATGCCGCCGTGTATCGAAAGGCGCCGCCGCCCGTGCAGGCCTTGCAGCGCTGGAGTGTCTGGGCCTCCGGCTTCGGCGGCTCGCAGACCACCGACGGCAACGCCGCGCTCGGATCGAACAATACCTCGAGCCGCATCTATGGCGCGGCCGTTGGTGCCGACTACCGGATCGCACCGAACACGCTGATAGGCTTCACGCTCGCCGGCGGCGGTACCAATTTCTCGGTCGCCAATTCGCTCGGAAGCGGTCGCTCCGACCTGTTCCAGGCCGGCGTCTTCGCGCGTCACGACGTCGGCGCGGCCTACGTCCTGGGCGCGCTCGCCTATGGCTGGCAGGACATCACGACCGACCGCACCGTGATCGGAGCCGGCCTCGACCGGTTGCACGCCGAGTTCAATGCCAACGCTTACTCGGGCCGCGTCGAAGGCGGTTACCGGCTGCTGACGCCGTGGATAGGTGCGGTCACGCCCTATGCTGCCGCACAATTCACGACATTCGATCTGCCGGCCTATACCGAGCAGGTGGTGGCTGGTGTCGGCGCGTTCGCTCTGGCTTATGGTGCCAAGACCGTGACGGCGCCGCGCAGCGAATTGGGCGTGCGCACCGACAAGTCGTTCGCGATACCCGATGCAATCCTCACCCTGCGCGGCCGCTTCGCCTGGGCGCATGATTTCAACACCGATCGCAATGTCGCGGCGACCTTCCAGGCGCTGCCCGGCGCATCCTTTGTCGTTGGTGGCGCAGCGCCTGCGCACGATGCGGCGCTCACCACGGTATCTGCCGAAGTGAACTGGATGAACGGGTGGTCGACGGCCGCGACGTTCGAAGGCGAGTTCTCCGACGTCACGCGCTCCTACGCCGGCAAGGGTGTCGTGCGCTATAGCTGGTAAGGCTAATCACAACAGCGCCCGGCGGGAGAGCCACCGGGCGCAGTCCAATCCAGGTTAGCAGGGAAAGCCTACAACAGGCCGAGCACGATCGCGCCGACAAAGGCGAACGCAACATAGGCGGCGACGACGCTCAACCGGCTGACGAGAAGACTCATAGCCATCGAACAACGCTCCCAGCGTTTGCGCCTGCCCGCACAGAACGCGCGAATTTACCAAATGGTTCCCCGCCGAAAAAGCCAGCGATGCTGTCCGTCCCGCCCGCAGCGTCCCGCGCTGGGCGCCTCATGGTTAAAGATATGTAAAAACAACGCGTTGAAGAGTCCTTAAATAAATTAGCCGAACGTGCGCGCATGGCGCGTGGAGTTCGTTTGTATCTCGTCGGCTCCGTCGTCCTCGTTTCGCTGGCAGGTTGCGGTCGCGGTTTCTTCCAGGCCGAGCGTGAACCCTGGCGGGCCGAGGCCGAAGTCGCCTGCCTGAAATCCGGCGCGGTAAAGGAAGGCCCGGATCTCGTGCGCATCGACCCGATCTCGGGTCCCGGCGTGTGCGGTGCGCAATTCCCGCTCAAGGTCGCGGCACTCGGTGAGGGCAGCCAGAGCTTTGGCTTTGCCGACGACCTGCGGCCGCCGGCCGATATCGGCTCCGGCCGCAATCAGCCGCGCTGGCCGATCACGCGGCAGCCGGCGCCGCCGTCACAGGCGCCTTATTATTCAAACTCGCCCCCGAGCCAGCCGAGCTATGGCGCGCCGTCGAACGGACCGATCTCGCTGAACGCCCCCGGCGTCGCGCCGCAGCAGGATGAGATCGATTTGCCGGCGGAAGGCACGCCGGAGCCGCCCGGCCGCTCGCCCTATGGCGCGCAGCAGGGCTATCCGCAGCGCGACCATACGTCCGCGCCATATTCACAGCCGCTGCCGCGGCTCGGGCCCGAGCGTGGCAATCCCGTTACCGCGGTTGGTCCGGTCGCGCTGAAGCCGACCGCGACGCTCGCCTGTCCGATCGTCTCGGCGCTCGACCGCTGGCTTGCCGATTCCGTGCAGCCGGCAGCCATGCGCTGGTTCGGCGCGCGCGTGGTCGAGATCAAACAGATCTCCGCCTATTCCTGCCGCGGCATGAACGGCAATCCGAGTGCACATATTTCCGAGCACGCCTTCGGCAACGCGCTCGACATTGCCGGCTTCACGCTCGCCGACGGCCGCCGCATCTCGGTGAAGGACGGCTGGCGCGGGCTGCCGGAAGAGCAGGGGTTCTTGCGCGACGTCCAGGGCGCGGCCTGCCAGCAGTTCAACACCGTGCTGGCGCCGGGCTCCAACCGCTTCCATTACGATCACATTCACGTTGACCTGATGCGCCGGGCCAGCCGCCGCGTCATCTGCGAGCCCGCCGCCGTCTCCGGCGAAGAGATCGCCGCACGGGCCAATTCGCGCAATCCCTATGCCTCGCGCGACCCCTACGTCACGGGCTCGCTCGGCGGCAAGAAGTCGTCCTGGTTCAGCCGCAAGGCCAAGGTCAACGAAGAAGACGAATTCACCGACGAGTAGCGGCCGACCGACCGACTTGAATCGCCAAGATATCATCTCTATAATATACATTACGAATAGTATATCATGGAGGTCGCGATGCTGGTTTCGAAGTGGGGCAATAGCCTCGCTGTGCGGCTCCCCAAGACCCTGGTCGATCAGCTTGGACTAAAGGAGGGTGACGAGTTGAACATTGTCGCCGCCAAGGACGGCGTCCTTGAGGTCGAAAGCGCGGAAGCTCAACGGCAGCGCGCCCTTGATCGGCTTGCCAAGCTCAATTGGACCTTGCCCAAAGGCTACAAATTCGATCGCGACGAGGCCAATGAACGATGAAGGCGTTCTTCGATACGAATGTCCTCGTCTACGTCGTTACCTCCGATCCACGAAAGCAAAAGGCGCAGCGTGTCCTGAGCGCGGGCGGGATCGTCAGCGTTCAGGTGCTGAACGAATTCGCAAATGTCGCTCACCGAAAGCTTGGTCACGCCTGGGACGAGGTGGAATTCGCCTTGAACCAGTTCAGGGCATTCTTTGAGGAGGTTTCACCGTTGACGCTTGATACGCATGCGTCGGCATTGGTCATCGCCCGGGATCACCGCCTGTCTTTCTATGACGCGCTGGTCATCGCCTCCGCGCTCGAGGCCGGCTGTGACATCCTCTACAGCGAGGATATGCAGGACGGGCGCATGTTCGGTACGCTGGCGATCCGCAACCCGTTCTGATCGAGCAGTTCTCCCGGAATTGAACACCGTTGGTTGTTTGGCCGGCCTCTGACGCCGTGCAGGCGATCAATACAGGATATGCAATGGCGCGCGGAGACAATTTGCGCGGCCTGAGGCATGGCGTCGCTTGTCCAAGACGGCAAGGACGCGATAAACGACAATAAAGGCCGGCGAAGGCTGCATCATATCGGGGAGGCGACATGGAGGTGACGCGCAGTTTGAAGCGGCGATCGCCATGGCTCACGCGCAGCGTCAGCTCGCTCGCGGGGGCTGCGATGTTCGTCGCACCGCTGCTGGCGCTGGTCGCGATCTGGGCCATCGTCGTCCCGCTGTTCGATATCAATCCGCGCGTCTTTCCCTCCGTCGGCGCGGTCGGTGCTGCCGCGATGGATTCCATCCGCGACGGCACGCTGCTTGCGCATGTCGGCGCCAGCCTGCTGCGCGTCGGCCTTGGTACGCTGATCGGCATCATCACCGCCGTGCCGCTCGGGATCGCAATGGGCGTGAGCCCGACGGTTGCAGCGTTCCTGACGCCCTTGTTTCGCTTCTTCTCCGTGCTCGCCGGCATCGCCTGGATTCCGATCGCGACGCTCTGGTTCGGCTATGGCTTCGGCGCCATCGTCTTCGTGATCTTCAATGCCGTGTTCTTCGTCGTCGCCTACAACACGCTGCTCGGCGTCAAGACCATCCCGCACACGCTGCGCAACGCCGCGAGCTCGCTTGGCGCCGGCCGCTGGGCGTTGCTGACCGAGGTACTGTTGCCCGGCGCGTTGCCGAACATCGTCACCGGCGTCCGCACCGGGCTCGGCTTTGCCTGGCGCGGCCTGATCGCGGCCGAGATGATCGCGACCAATGTCGGGCTCGGCTACATGCTGTTCGTCGCCCGCGATTTCTACCGCACCGAGGTCATCGTGTTCGGCATGATCGTAATCGGCGTGCTGTGGCTCCTGATCGATCGTCTGCTGCTGGTCCCGCTGGAGCGGGCGACCATCGAGCGCTGGGGAATGGTGAGGCGCGCATGAATGTTCTGCTGCAGTTCTGGAGCGGCTACGCTCGAATGACCCGACGCTGGCCGGCGCTCGCGGCCATCGTTCCATTCATTCCGGTGGTCGCGCTGTGGAGCGCGGTTGCCGCCGCCGGCATCTTCCCGCGCGCGTTCTTCCCCGGTCCGGTCGATGTCGTGAACTCGTTCTTTACGCTGATCTACAAGGGCATCCTGCCCGATTATCTCGGCGACAGCCTGATCCGCCTGTTCACCGGCGCCGCCGTCGGCATGGCGCTCGGGATTCCGCTCGGCGTGTTGATCGGCACCAGCCGCTGGGCCCATCGCGTCTGCTGGCCGATCCTCCTGTTCTTCCAGGCGATCGGCGACATCGCCTGGCTGCCGATCCTTTTGATCTGGTTCGGCTTCGGGCTCACGACGATGACCTTCGTGATCGTCTACACCGTGCTGTTCCCGGTGGTGCTCAATGCCGTGCTCGGCGTCGAATCCGTGCCGCGCGATCTCGCGCGCGCCGCCCGCAGCCTGGGGGCCTCGCCGGCGCGCGTGCTCTGGGAGGTGACGCTGCCGGGCGCGCTGCCCAACATCATCACGGGCTTGCGCAACGGCCTCGGCTATGGCTGGCGCGCCCTGATCGCGGTGGAGATGATCGTCGGCACCAGCGGCATCGGCTTCATGATGTTCGATGCGCGCCGCGCCGGCTCCACCGTCGAGATCCTGCTCGGCATGATCATTCTCGGACTGCTCTGGTACATTGTGGATGCCTGGATCCTCGCGCCGCTCGAGCGCGCGACCGGCCAGCGTTGGGGATTGGTGACGTCATGAAGACGCTCTCGCTCAAGAATCTCGCAAAGACCTATTTCGATCCTTACGCCGGCTCGCATGTGAATGCCGTCCACGATGTCTCGATCGATGTCGAGCAGGGCGAGTTCGTCTCGGTGGTCGGCCCGTCCGGCTGCGGCAAGACCACCATCCTCAACATGATCGCGGGCTTCATTCCCTATACCGGCGGCGAGATCCTGCTCGATGGCAAGCCGGTCAGGGGGCCGGGCCCCGAGCGCGGCGTCGTGTTCCAGTCGTTCGCGCTGTTTCCCTGGAAAACCGTGCTCGACAATGTCGGCTTCGGCCCCAAGATGCGCGGCGTGCCGAAGGCGGAGCGCGACCGCATCGCGCGCGAATATCTCGCGCTCGCCGGCCTCTCCCATGCGGCGCACCGTTATCCCAACGAACTGTCCGGCGGCATGCAGCAGCGCGTCGGCGTGGTGCGCGCGCTCGCCAACAATCCGGATGTGCTGCTGATGGACGAGCCCTTCGCCAGCGTCGATGCGCAGACGCGCATGACCTTGCAGGAGGAGCTGACGCGGATCTGGCAGGAGCGCAAGCCGACCGTGCTGTTCATCACCCATGACGTGGCGGAGGCCGTGTTCCTTGCCAATCGCGTCGTCGTGCTCTCGAAGGGACGCGTCCTCGACCAGATCGAGATCGACCTGCCGCGCCCGCGGGTGTGGGACGATCTGGTCAAGGACGACAGATTCAAGCAGCTCTCCGCGCGCGTGCTGCAGATGGTGCGCGCCGCATGAGCCTCGTCGCGCAAGCCTTGCGCTCGACCAAGGGCCGCATCGTGCTCGGCGTCGTCGCCGCCTGGGCCGGCTTTCAGCTTTGGCTGAGCCTGGCCGCGCCCGGCAAGATCTCGCCCGATCTCGCCGGTACGTCCGAGAAGGTCAACGTGCAGATCGAGCTGCCGTTCACGCCCGAGCGTTTCCATGTGCTCGCGTTCCAAAAATACGGACGGGTCTCGGGCACCGACGAGCATTCCATCGAACTACGTGGCGTCAAACGAACGGACCTCAACGCCGTCGCCCGGCCGTACTGGGTGACGGCGGTGGGGCCGATAAAACCGGGAGGGTAGGACAATGAAACGATTATTGCTGCTCGCGATCGCGTTCGCGCTGGCGTGGACACCGTCGGACGCGCAGACACTGGCCAAGCTCAAGGCCGGCATGGTCACCGGCATCGACCAGATCGGACTGCCGATCGCGCTCGAGCGCGGCTTCTTCGAGAAATACGGCCTCGACGTCACCATCGCGCGGCCCTACGCCACCGGCGTCGATGCGCTCAACGCGCTGCAGGCAGGCGAGAGCGAGATCGTGCAGGTGGGCGTTCCCATGATCGGCGCGGTGCTGCGCGGCATGGATCTGGTTGCGCTCGGCAATTACAGCGGCAACGCCACCAAGGCCGGCTCCGATGCGACCATGGCGATCATCGCGCGCGAAGGCTCCGGCATCACCAAGGACAACCTTGCGAGCCTCAAGGGCAAGAAGATCGCGGCGTCCTTCGGCACCATCAACCACCTCTATATCCTCGCCATCCTGGAGAAGGCCGGGCTCAAGCCGGAGGAGGTCACGCTGGTGAACACGCCGCCGCCGGACATGACGGTCGCGCTGCTCGCCAAGGGCATCGATGCCTTCTCCGGTTGGGATCCGTGGCCGATCGTGGCGGGCAAGGATGTGCCGGGTGCAGTCGAGATCGTCCGCGGCGGCGACGTGATTTCCTATCTCGGCTTCAATGTCGCGCTGCGCCCGTGGGTGCAGGCCAATGGCGAGACCATCGAGAAATTCCTCGCTGCGGTCTCCGAAGCCGATCAGTGGATGCGCAAGAACCCGAAGCAGGCGGCGCAGGTCGCGACCCGCTGGATTCCCGGCCTCAAGCAGGAAATCGCCGAAGCCGCGATGCAGTTCAACATCCAGCAGGCGGACCGCCGTCTCTCGGCGAACAATTATCGCGCGCTCTACAGCGCCGAAGATCGCCTGTCGCGCCTCGGCATCATCAAGTCGACCTTCGACGTCAACAAGCATATCGAGCCGAAATACATCCTGAAGGTGATGAGGGATCACCCCGAACTGTTCTCCGACCTGCCGCCAATTCCGGAGCAGGCGGCGATCGGTCCGAACTACACGTTCAGTCCGTGAGGCATCTCCGATGTCATTCCGGGCTTGATGCTATCGCATCACCCCGGAATGACAGGACATGAGAAATCTGTCTGTTTGTTCATATTCGGGAAAAACATGCAACACGGCGCGGTTCCACCGGAACGATGGCTCGATCGGGCGGGTTAGCCTTCCTCTAACGAGGAGGAAACCATGTATCTCAAGTCAGCTATCACAGCGGCTCTGCTGGTGCTCGCCGTTCCGGCGTTTGCCCAAACCAATCAGGGCGCCTCGGGCAAGTCGCCGGGCCACCAGATGCAGGACTCGACCAAGTCGACGGCACCGGGTGCGTCCGAATATGCACCCGGCCAGAAGATGCAGAACGCGAAAAAGTCGACCGCACCAGGCGCCTCCGAATATGCGCCGGGACACAAGAGCACGACCGGCAGCAACACCAAGCGCTAGAGCGTTTTCGAGCGAAGTGGATACCGGTTCGCGTGAAGGAAACGCGTCAAAACAAGAATCTAGAGCTTCGGTTCTGATTCAATCAGAACCGAAAATGCTCTAGTACACAGGATGAGCGGCTCGGAATACTGGCCGAGCCTGCTCCATGGAGTGCGGCCGATCGCGCGCGCGACGCGCGGTCGGAGCCCAGGCCCAACCCCAAGCCTCAGCCCAAGCCGCGACAGCCATGCTGTCGGAATCCTATCCAGTGCCAGCCCTTGAGCGGACCGCCGCGCTCGTTCAGTTGGATAGCAACTTCCGTTTAACCCAGCCGTTGCGAGTGAAACGACGCCGACTTCCGGCGCGTGGCGAGGTGGCGGAGCCTGTCGATGGGACGCTTGTGGCGGGTGCTGAAGGCGGCCGTATCAGGGTTCCTGGCGAACGATGCCTTGAGCCGCGGTGCGGCCATTGCATTCTATGCCGCCACTTCCCTTGCGCCGATTCTCTTGATCGTCGTGGCGATAGTGGGTCTCGCATTCGGTCAGGATGCTGCGCGTGAGGCCATCAGTTCAGAGCTGGGTAACCTGGTCGGTCCCTCCGGTGCCGACTTCATCAAGTCGATACTGGCAAGATCGACCGATCCGGGTTCCGGGACGACCGCGACCGCTATCGGCATTCTGACTATTCTGATAACCGCCTCCGGCGTTTTCGGCGAAATGCACACCGGGCTGAACAACACGTTCAAGGCCAAGCCGGTCGATGCGCCGTTCTTTTCCCTGATCCGCACCCGCGCCGCCAGCCTCGGCCTGGTGGCGGCATTGGGGTTCATGCTCATCGTATCTCTTGCCGCAAGCGCCGCCCTGTCGACCCTTGGTCACTGGTTTGAAGGTATGTTTGCCGCCAAAGTCTTGCTTGCCGCCCTGAACGTCGCCGTCTCGCTTGGTATCTTCACCGCGCTGTTCGCGTCGATTTACAAGGTCCTCCCGGACGCGACGATCCCCTGGCGCGAACTTGCGCTGGGCGCTTTTGTCACAGCCGCGCTGTTCACCATCGGCAAGTCGCTGATAGGAATATATCTCGGTCGCGCGGCACCCAGCTCTCCCTACGGCGCGGCGGGCGCGCTGATCGTCCTGATGTTCTGGACCTACTATTCCGCTCAGATCTTTCTGTTTGGCGCCGAGCTCACCAAGGCCATTGCCGACGATCGGAGGGCGGCGCCGTCTGATGCCTCCGAGGAACGATTCAAAACAGCGTGAGTTTTTCGCAGCGACAAAGGAGAGGGTAACCACTGCGATGACACGGTCCGTTGAAGAATTACGACTGGAGTCCGAGCGTACCCGTGCAGAGCTGACCACCACGGTCGATCGGCTGAGACAGACAATCACTGATACCGCTGAAGACATTCGTTACAAGGTTTCGCCGCAACACATCAGGTCGGAAGTATCCGGCTTTGTCAGCGACAAGGCTCAGAGTTGGGTCGAAACGCTGAAGCAGCAGGCCATGGAGAACCCGCTCCGGACGGTGGCCGCCGCCACCCTCGTTGCGGTGCCGGTGCTCCGCCTCGCAAGGGGCTTGCCCCTGCCGCTCCTGATGATGGGGGCCGGGCTTGCCCTGACCTCCAAGGGTGCGCGTGATCGCACCGCGGAGATGATGGAGCCGGTTTTGGAAAGCGCCAGAGGGGCAACGGGCGAGGTCGCTGACCGCGCGCGCTCGGTCGGCGGCGCTGTCGCGGACGCGACCTCCTCGAGCCAGCGCCAGGCGGCCGACCTGGGGGGCGACGCGCAAGATGCCATCGGGGGCGTCACTGACAAATTCAGGAGCGGCATGGATGCCGCGTCGGAGCTGGCGAAGGAGTCCATGGAGCGCGTCCGCACCGCCGCGAACGAGGCTGCAAAGGCTCCAGCGGCGGCGCGTCAGGCAATCGGTGACAATGCTGCCCTGATCGGAACCCTGGGAATTGCAATCGGCGCCATCATCGCTGCGGCTCTGCCGGAAACGAAAGCTGAGGCCGCCGTCATGGGCCAGGCAAGTGACGATGTGAAGCGCGCCGCGGGTGAGGCGGCCCATTCCGGATTTGAAGCCGCCAAGGATGCCGCCTTTGCCGCGGCCGATGCTGCTGGTGGCAGCGCTGCCGATCTGGGTGAACACGCCAGCCGCGTGACCCAGGGAATGGCCGAAACCCTGAAGGAGGTCGCAGACGACGTCGTGACGACGGCGTTCGAACCTTCGCCGAAGCCAAACACCTGAAAGAGGCCGCTATGAGCGATCCACACGTTTCTACCCCCACGGGTTCTTCCGAGAACCGAGCCACGAACGAGAGCTTGAAAGACCAGGCAGCCGATGCTGGCACCGAGATGAAGCAGCGGGCAGGCGACGCCTTCCGCGCTTCAGCGGACGTCGCGCGCGACAAGTTCAAGGAGGCGGCTGATTCAGCGAAAGAGGTTGTTGGCGGCACCGCGGAACGCGTCCAGGAGCAGGCCCGTGGGCAACAGCGCGCGGGAGCGGACTTCATGGGGCGGTTCGCCGACCACATCCGTGAGGCCGCTCGTGCCTTCGAGGCCGATACGCCGTTCGCTGCGCGAGGCATCAACTCAGCAGCCGATTACGTCGATGAGACCGCGGATAAGATTCGCAATGGAAGCTTCGGCGATCTGGTCGACAGTGCGACAGATTTCGCCAGGCGGCGACCGACCGCTTTTCTTGGCATTTCGGTACTCGCCGGCTTTGCGGCAGTCCGCTTCCTCAAGGCGTCCGGTGACCGGTCTTCGTCCGCCCGATGGGAAGGCACGGCTCGTCAGACCTCGTCTAGGTCTGATGAATCCTGGAACCGGCCCTCTGCACGGCCGCCCCGCAATTGGGATGAAGCGATATCCTCGAAACCTGGCGGCATGTCATGAGTATTCAAGGCGATCTCCGAGGCACTCAAAACGATCTCAGGGCGATATCAGGCCTGATGGGCGATGCGCTCTCGCAATTCGCCAAGCTGTTCCAGAACGAAGTCGATCTCGCCAAGGCTGAACTTGGCGAGAAGGTGCAGCATGTCGGGCTCGCGATCGGCTTCATCGCAGGAGGTGCCATCCTGGTGATGCCGGCAATCGTGCTGGCTCTGATGGCATTGGCGGCGGCATTGATCGCGGCCGGATGGTCGCAGCCCGTGTCATATCTGCTCTCGGCGTTTCTGGCAGCGGTTATCGCCGCTGTCCTGTTCGCGGTCGGCATCAATCGGCTCGCTCCGCGTCGTTTGGCGCCGCGGGAGACGATGCGCCAGCTCGAACGAGAC
Source organism: Bradyrhizobium sp. BRP22 (assembly GCF_020194175.1). Taxonomy (GTDB): domain Bacteria; phylum Pseudomonadota; class Alphaproteobacteria; order Rhizobiales; family Xanthobacteraceae; genus Bradyrhizobium. Next base: position 90,549 of record NZ_JADYVX010000030.1, read on the forward strand.
AAGGACGCTGTGAAGGGAATGGTGCGATGAGTGAGACACGACCAGGTTTCATCGACAGCTTGAGGTCGGCAGCACGCGAAAACCCCCTGGCTGCCGCTCTCGTCGGAGGCGGGGCTCTCTGGCTGTTGATGGGTGATGACCGGCTGAAAAAAGCCGTCGCTTCGGTAACCGCGACGGCCTCACCAGCCGCGGGGACGGCGGCCCGCAAAGTGCGGGGTGCAGCATCTGTATTCGAGCACACCGCACCACCCACCGCGCCCGAGATGGATAACGAAACGATGTCCGGGCTCAATCGCAGACACCAAGAGGGAGCGAGCACAGCGGCCGAGGCCGTGTCAGGAAGCGCCGACATGGTAAAACATCGCTTCGACGAAGGCGTCGACTATGCGCGAGATAATCTGGACAAGTTTCGCGCGGCGCTTCCTGGGAAGGAGGCAATCGACCGCGCGCAGTCATCACTATCCGACCTGCTTGAGAGGCAGCCGCTGGTGCTGGGGGCTGTCGGTGTCGCGATCGGCGCCGCTGTTGCGGGCGCGCTGCGGACGTCCGACGCTGAGAACACATGGCTCGGTGAACTCAGCGACACCGTCAAATCGGATTTGGAGACCCGAGCTGATGCGGTATCGCAAAGCGTCCGCGAAGCCGCTGATACCGTCAAGTCCGACCTCAATGAGGCTGGTGCCGAAACCGTTGAGCGGCTGAAGGAGGTCGGTCGAAGCGCGGTGGACGCTGCTCATGAAACGGTGAAGACGCGCTAGGCCGCGGACTCATTAGAGCGTGATGACTTTTCTTCGAATCGTCATCCCGCTCCAGCTCTCTGTTTGAGCATGATCTTTTCGGAAAACCGGTCTCCACTTTTCCGGATCATGCTCTAGCGTGCAGCCATAGCCTGATTGACGCAAGCTGAACGAAGGCGAGGGAGTTGGCGGCAAGCCTGTCGTAGCGCGTCGCCACGCGACGACATTGTTTGATCCTGTTGAAGAACCGCTCGACCCGGTTGCGAGCGCGGTAGAGATACGGGCTGAAGCAGATCGGATTGCTGCGATTGCTCTTCGGCGGGATGTTGGCCCATGCGCACGGCGGTCTGGCCGCGCGCAACGCTCCTGGCCCAGCCCCGCTGCAGCGCTTGCGGGCGGAAGCGGACATCAACCAACCGACAATCCGCGCCGAACCGTCGAAAATGAACCCAAAGCGGACCTCCGCTCGTTCGGCAGATGAGGGGCTGCCTTCCAAAAGCTGGAACTGCTTGATAACGTCCTCTGATTGCATCAATTGCCGAGCCGACCCTTGTCCTTAAAGGTCACACTTTCCGCTCTTGATCTGATCGGCCGCACGCCCCTGATCGCCCTCGACCGCATCCACAATGGACCCGGTCGCCTGCTTGCGAAGGCCGAGTTCATGCAACCCGGCGGCAGCGTCAAAGATCGCGCAGCTAGAGCCATTGTACTCGCCGCGCGCGAGGATGGGCGGTTGGCCCCAGGAGCCTCCGTCGTGGAGATGACCAGCGGCAACATGGGAGCCGGCCTCGCGGTGGCATGCGCGGCATTGGGACATCCACTCGTGGTCACCATGTCGGCTGGGAACAGCCCACAGCGTGCGCGGATGCTCGAGGCGCTCGGTGCCGAGGTCGTGCTGGTGCCTCAGGTGGACGGAGCACCAGGGCAAGTGACCGGGGCTGATGTGAACGCAGCGGCAGATGCAGCGCAGCGCATTGCGACGGAGCGGCGCGGCTATTACGTCGATCAGTTCCACGCTTCGGAGGGTGTGCAGGCCCATCGGGAGACGACCGGCCCCGAAATTTGGGAGCAGTCCTCTGGGCGGGTCGATGCTTGGGTCGCTGCAGTGGGCACGGGTGCGACATTCCTCGGAGTGGCTGCGGCTCTGCGAGAGCGCAATCCCCGCGTGATCTGCGCCGCCGTCGAGCCAGAAGGCTGTCAGCCTCTTGCAGGTCTGCCGATCACTCGACACCGCCACCTCATCCAGGGCACCAGCTATGGCAGCGTGCCCCCGCACTGGATTGGCAGTCAAATGGACCTGTCCATTCCCGTGACCGATGAGGAAGTCGAGCGGTGGCGTCGGCTACTTGCGACAAAGGAAGGTTTACATGTGGGTTACTCGGCCGCTGCAAACGTGTGTGCGACCGTTGCGCTTTTGTCGTCTGGGCGGTTAGCAGCCGACGCGAATGCGGTAACAGTGCTCTGCGACACGGGGATGAAATACTGAGCCCGCAGTGGGGGGTGGCCCTTCGCGACATATAGCGTTGCCGCATGGCCTCGGTCGGTAACCGAGCAAAGAGGACCTAGTCTTCGTCGCATCAGGCCGCGGGGTTTATGGGTACACGGCCTAGAGCGTTTTCGAGCGAAGTGGATACCGGTTCGCGTGAAGAAAACGCCTCAAAACAAGAATCTAGAGCTTCGGTTCTGATTCAATCAGAACCGAAAATGCTCTAGTAGAAAATCTTCTATCGCCGGTGCGACGACTTGAGCCCCGTGTGGCGCGGGTAAAGCGAGCCGTTTTGAAACGCGTTCAATAGCCGGCTTGGTGGCCGCCCTCTGCATCACCGTTCGTGCGACGCGACAAGCCGTTTGGCCTCGGGCGAGTTGGTTCTTGACGTCTGTGCAACCGGATTGATGGTATCAATTTCCACGGTGCTGCGTTCGAGCAAGAGCTGGCTCCCGATCAGCATCACGGCCGCGCATACCAGCGCAAACATTGCGCTTACCAGATCCCGGAATTCGTTCATCTCCTTGCCCCCCTCTTCGCGGATGCTGAGAACGTCTGATCCCGGATTTTGGTTCCTCGCCAATTCATCGCGGGTGAGGCTCTTTGTGCTCGACTGCGCGCAAGACCGCCCCGGCCGTGCAGACGACTGAGGATGCGCGGGTCCTACGCATGATGATGAAAATACAAGCGGCTTCTGGCTTTCCAGACCTCTTGCGCGTTACGTGACGCAAACCAATTTTATCTCCGCCGGGCCTGAGAGGCAGTTTCGCGAAATTTCAAGTGCTGCCTGGCGGCTCGACGCAGACTGCGAAACGGAGGAAAGGAAGGATGAAAATCGCGCAGATTGCTCCGCTATTCGAAAGCGTGCCGCCAAGGCTTTATGGCGGGACAGAGCGAGTGGTCTCGTATCTGACTGAAGAACTGGTCAGGCAGGGCCATGAGGTGACCCTGTTTGCAAGTGGAGACTCCATCACATCGGCAGAGCTCGTGGCCTGCGCGCCCCGGGCATTGCGTCTCGACCCGGATGTTCGTGATCCCGTCCCGCATATCATGGTGATGCTCGACAAGGTGCGCGAGCGGGCCGACGATTTCGACATCCTGCACTTCCATATCGACTATATGCACTTTCCGCTGTTCCGGGGCGACGCCGCCCGCAGCCTGACGACGCTGCATGGCAGGCAGGATCTTCAGGATCACATGCCGCTCTATCTCCGCTTTCCGGACATGCCGCTGGTCTCGATCTCGAATGCGCAGCGGGCGCCATTGCCGAGGGCGACCTTTGCCGGCACAGTCCATCATGGCCTGCCCCTTGATCTGCACAAGCCGACCTTCGCTCCAAAGGGCGGCTATCTGGCTTTCCTCGGTCGCATCTCGCCGGAGAAGCGGCCGGACCGCGCCATCGAAATCGCGCGCAGGTCCGGCCTGCCGCTGAAGATCGCCGCCAAGGTTGACAAGGTGGACGCAGCCTATTTCCGCGACGTGATCGCGCCGATGATCGATGGAAAGCAGATCGAGTATATCGGCGAGATCAACGAGGCTTCAAAGGGCGAATTTCTGGGGCAGGCGGCCGCGTTGCTGTTTCCGATCGATTGGCCGGAGCCCTTTGGGCTCGTGATGATCGAGGCCATGGCTTGCGGCACGCCGGTGCTTGCCTTCCGCTGCGGCTCGGTGCCCGAGATCATCGAGGACGGCCTGACGGGCCGCATTGTCTCGAGCATTGACGAGGCGGTTGCCGCCCTTCCCGCGGTGTTGGCACTCGATCGCAAGGCCGTTCGCGCCCGCTTCGAGGAGCGCTTCTCCTCGGCGCAGATGGCGATGCAGTATCTGAAGATCTATCAGAAGCTGCGCAAGCCGGCGGCGCCAAAGGTTCATGCGTCCGCTGTCGCGGCGCGCGCCGTCGTCAGCAACGGGCACACGCGAGAGACGGCAATGAGCTCCATTCAGCGCGAACTCTCCTGAGGCGCGCGGATCACCCCGCGCCGCGACCGCAATCGTCGTTGCGAGCGCAGGCGGAGCAATCCATGCCTCGATTTGCGGCGCTATGCTCCGCTCGGCTCGCAACGACAATTTCGATGCAGTGAGTGCGACAAAACAACCCGACGGGCAAATCAGGCCAAAAGTCTGTCCAGACCTTCGCGCAAAAATAAATCACTTAACCCGTCGGGCAAATCAGCATTATGACTCCGCGCGTCTCACGCGGATGAGGGGCGGCTCGCGATCGTCACGAACGTTGCGGTGAGATGCGGTGGACGCGGCTGTTGCGAACGACGAACGCAACATTCGCGGACGGCGAAGTCGTGTGGTTCTGGCGCCCCGACGCTGGCGCTAAGTTCGTAGAGATAGTCTGCGGGCGACGGTGGCAAGAAAGCCCGGTCACCGGGAAGAGCGCGAAGTAAGCCTGTAAACCATCGCGCAGGGAAAGCCGGAGTTGCTTCGGTTGACCTGTGGTCCTACCCCCGTGCTTTTTGTTGCACGGGGCCCACGGGTGCAACCGGCACCCGGCTTTCCCTGCGCCCTCTGTATGACGAGAGGGCGAAACGAGACGCAAAGCTCGGACGCAACGCGCCGCGAGGATGCGGACCCACACCCTCTCGCTGCTTGACATTTGAATGGTGATCTCCCCGCGCCGTCCCAGGCTTGCGTGAAGCCCTTGGGCGTAGCCGGGACCCCGGGATCCATAGCTAGAGCATGATCCGGAAAAGTGGAAACCGGTTTTCCGAAAAGATCATGCTCAAACAAAGAGATGAGATCATGATGTGCGAAGCTGTAACTGCTTGCTCGCGTCACACATCTGCCTGCGGCTACGGGTAGGTACGGGAATCTACGCCTTCTTCCGATATGCGGCCAAAAACACCCGCGTTGCGCTGTCGACGACGGTGGCGATCTGGTCAGGCGAGGGAGAGGGCTTGGCCTGGAAGATGAAAGCCTGAAACAGCGTCGCCTGGCACATCTGCATGAATTGCCAGGCGGCGAGCTCGAAATTGTCGATCACGAGTTCGCCGTGCGCGGCGCGCGCTTCGAGATAGGTCGCAAAGCGCCTGACGTTGTTCGCGATCACCTGTTCGTAGAACCGGCTGCCGACCTCAGGCATCCGCTCGGCGATCGCCATCACCGTGCGGATCGCCGAGCCACCGCCGGGGCGGCACAACAGCGCGATATAGGCGCGCCCGAATTCGGGCAGCGTGGTATCGACGTCGCGGGCCGGATCGAAGTTGAAAGCGGTCTTGCTCTGCTCGATCTTCTCTTCTTCGACGATCGCTTCGAACAGCCGGCATTTGTCGTCGAAATAGACATAGAGCGTGCCCTTGGAGACCCCGGCGGCGCGGGCGATCTCGCCCATGCTGGCGCCGTCGAAACCCAATTCCAGGAATACCTTGCGGGCGCCGTCGAGGATCTGCCGGCGCTTGGAGGAGTCCTCCTCGGCAGTGATCTGAAGAAGGGATGTACCGACTGCAACCATTGGTTTAGCCTCTCGGAGAACATTTCAATCCGGGGTACTGTCCGGAAGCGATTTTCTCCTTAGGGTTCCTCCAAAGCAAGGTAACTTGACCGAACCGTTCGGTCAATGATAGATGTAAAGACACGATGCCGCACCGGCCGCTAGGCTCGCTTGCGTCGTGACGGGGAAGTGAGGAGTCCGGCCATGGCCGCGGCGAGAGATCAGGCTGCACGCATCGTTCGCTCCGAGCCGGAGGCGATCGAGGGCAACGCTACGCGCGACTCATCTGTTCAGCCGGCAGAGCAGCTTCGCGGCCCTTCTCCCGAAGAAGCCAAGCGCCAGCCTGCCGAAACACCAGCCGCGCCTGCGCCGGAGCAGCCGGCGCCGGCGCAAACCGCTGCCGCCGCGCCAAAACCCGCCAAGCGCAAATTCGTCATGATGGGCGTGCTCGGCCTGCTCGCACTCGCCGCCATCGGCTATGGCGTCTACTGGTTCGTGGCCGGACGCTTCTATATCTCGACCGACGACGCTTATGTCCGCGCCAACAATACCATGCTCGGCGCGCGCGTCTCAGGGCATCTGGCGGCGATCCTGCCCGCCGACAACGCGATCGTTCGCGCCGGCGAGGTGATCTTCCGGATCGACGACGGCGACTACCGGATCGCGGTCGACTCAGCGCGCAGCAGGATCGCCACACAGGAGGCGACCATCGAGCGCATCGGCCGCCAGGTCACCGCGCTCGAAAGCGCGGTGGAGCAAGCCCAGGCGCAGCTCGCCTCCGCCGAAGCGAACCTGAAACGCGCCGGACTCGATTTCGATCGCCAGCAGGCGCTGAACACCAAGGGCTTCGCCTCGCGTGCCACCTTCGAAGTGTCCGAGGCGAGCCGCGATCAGGGCGTCGCCGCGGTGAAGTCGGCGCAGGCCGCCTATGACGCCGCGCGCGATAATGTCGAGGTGACCAAGGCGCAGCAGAACGAGGCCCGCGCCACGCTCGCGGAATTGCAGACCCAGCTCGCCAAGGCCGCGCGCGACCTCGATTTCGCCACGGTGCGCGCTCCGGTGGACGGCACCTTCTCCAACCGCCTCGTCAATGTCGGCGACTTCATCCAGGCCGGCCAGCGGCTCGGCAACGTCGTGCCGCTCGACGACGTCTTCATCGACGCCAACTATAAAGAGACCCAGCTCAAGCGCATCCGTCCCGGCCAGCCGGTGACGATCTCCGTCGACGCCTACGGCCACCGCAAGTTCAAGGGCGTAGTCGACAGCATTTCGCCGGCCGCGGGCTCGGTGTTCACGCTGCTGCCGCCGGACAACGCGACCGGCAATTTCACCAAGATCGTGCAGCGGTTGCCGGTCCGGATCCGTGTGCCGAAGAGCGTCGCGCGGCAGAATCTGCTGCGCGCCGGCATGTCGGTCTACACGACCGTGGATACCCGCGAGGGCGCCGCGGACGCGGACAACGATGCCGATCTCGACGAACCGATGAAGATCCATCCGCAGTGATGCTTTGAGCCTGGAGGAAGATCCGGGCGCAGGTGAGCAGACATGGCCGACGCCACCACCGCTTCGCCGAACATGATGAATGCCGCGGCGGCTCCTGAGGAGCGCATCGAGCCGAAGCGGGTGGTCGCCTTCGTCATCATGGTGTTCGGGATGTTCATGTCGATCCTGGACATCCAGATCGTCTCGGCCTCGCTCGCTGACATCCAGGCTGGCCTCTCGGCAAGCACGAGCGAAGTGGCCTGGGTGCAGACGGCCTATCTGATCGCCGAGGTCATCGCGATTCCCTTGTCCGGCTTCCTGTCGCGCGCGCTCGGCACGCGGCTGTTGTTTGCGATCTCCGCCTTCGGCTTCACCGTCTCGAGCTTCCTGTGCGGTTTTGCCTCGTCGATCGAGCAGATGATTCTCTGGCGCGCGCTGCAGGGATTCCTGGGCGCGGGCATGATCCCGACCGTGTTCGCCTCGGCCTACACGATCTTTCCGCGCTCGAAATTCCACATCGTCGCGCCGATCATTGGCCTCGTCGCAACGCTGGCGCCGACCGTGGGTCCGACGGTCGGCGGCTACATCACGGACCTGATGTCGTGGCACTGGCTGTTCTTCATCAACATCGTGCCCGGCATCGGCATCACGCTTGGCGTGCTGGCGCTGATCGATTTCGACCAGCCGAATTTCGCATTGCTCGAGCGCTTCGACTGGTGGGGCCTGTTGTTCATGGCCGGCTTCCTCGGCTCGCTGGAATATGTGCTGGAGGAGGGGCCTCAATATGAATGGCTGCAGGACACGTCGGTTGCGATCTTCGCCGCGGTCTGCTTCGTCTCCGCGATCGCCTTCTTCTGGCGCGTATTCACGGTCGACGAGCCGATCGTCGATCTCAGGACCTTCGGCAACCGCAATTTCGCGATCGGCTGCGTGCTGCAGTTCTGCATCGGCATCGGCCTCTACGGCCTGACCTATATCTATCCGCGTTATCTGGCGGAGGTCCGCGGCTATAGCGCGCTGATGATCGGCGAGACCATGTTCGTCTCCGGCATCACGATGTTCCTGATGGCCCCGGTGGTCGGCAAGCTGATGCAGAAAGTCGATCTGCGTTACATCATCGCCTTCGGCCTTGTCGTCTTCGCGCTCGGGTCCTGGCAGATGACCTGGATCACCCGCGACTATGACTTCTACGAACTCTTGGTGCCGCAAATCCTGCGCGGCATCGGCATGATGTGCGCGATGGTGCCGACCAACAATATCGCGCTCGGCACCCTGGCGCCGCATCTGGTCAAGAACGCCTCCGGCCTGTTCAACCTGATGCGGAACCTCGGCGGCGCGGTGGGATTGGCCATCATCAACCAGGTGCTGAACGACCGCACCGACCTGCACATCTCGCGTCTGCACGATCGCGTGCATTGGGGCAATGCGACGGCGGTCGAGACGCTGAACATGTTCACCCAGCGCATGCAGGGCATGGGCGATTCCGCACTGATGGCGCTGAAGCAATTGTCGCAGATCGTGCATCGCCAGGCCGCGGTGATGGGCTATGGCGACGCCTTCTTCATGCTGACCGTGTTCTATGTCGGGCTCAGTCTTCTCGTACTTCTGCTGAACAAGCCGTCGGTGGTAGCGCCGGGCGGTGGCGGACATTAGTTGTTTGTTTTGCGCATGATCTTTTCGGAAAACCGGTCTCCACTTTTTCGGATCATGCTCCAGGCGCTCACGGCTTTGTCATCTTGCAAATCAGGCGCGGCGCATTTATAAGCAACGCATTGTCGCTCGAACCGGGGAGATTTGCATGATTTCGGCTTATTCGCAGATCGCGCGCCCCTGTCCGATGTTCGTGCTGGCTGTGTGGCCGCGCCGTTGACCGCCAGCGTTGATCGGGACTGACGTCCCGCTCCTTCAAGCTTTCCAACACCTTACCGATCATTCAACGACGACCGTGTCGCGCGCTTTTGCGCCGTCGCGCGTCAATTCAGATGGAGCCGGCCTGCGCGGCGAGCGCGGCCGGATTGCGCCATGACCATTTCGACCAGCAAACGTCCCGCCGCGATCCGCATCGTGCTGCCGTTTGCCTTCCGCCACTGGCTGAAGCAGCCCTATCGCGCCACGACCGTATTGGTCGGCTTTCTCGGCGCCACTGTCGCCGACCTCTTCATGCCGGTCTATTCCGGCCATCTGGTCGATGCCCTGACGCTCGGCACCTCGGATGAGGCGGGGCGGCGCGCGGCGATGGTTGCGTTCGGCGGTATCGTGGCGCTCGGGCTGCTTTCGATTGTCCTGCGCTTCGCGGGGCTGCAGGCGATCGTGCCGTTCACGCTGACGACGATGTCGGATGTGGCACGCGAGGCGTTCGCGCGGGTACAGCGGTTCTCGACCGACTGGCACGCCAATTCGTTCGCCGGCTCGACCGTGCGCAAGATCACCCGCGGCATGTGGGCGATCGACCTCCTCAACGACACCGTGCTGATGGCGCTGTTGCCGTCGCTGATGGTGCTGGTCGGTTCGATGATCCTGCTCGGGCTGCACTGGCCCGTGCTCGGCGCCGTGATCGGTGTCGGCGCGGTGATCTATGTTGCAATGACCATCGTGCTCTCGGTGAATTATATTGCGCCGGCCGCGCGCGTCTCCAACGCCTGGGACACCAAGGTCGGCGGCACGCTGGCGGATGCGCTCACCTGCAACGCGGTGGTGAAATCGTTCGGCGCGGAGGCGCGCGAGGACGCGCGGCTCGCCGGCGTCATCAGCCGCTGGCGCAGGCGAGTGCTGCGCACCTGGCTGCGCTACAACGCAACCAACATGGCGCAGCTCGCGGTGCTCTTGTGCTTCCGCGCGTCGGTGATCGGTGGCGCCATCCTGCTGTGGCTCGCCGGCCGCGCCTCGCCGGGTGACGTCGCCTATGTGCTGACGAGCTATTACGTCATCCACGCTTACTTGCGTGACGTCGGCATGCACATCAACAACCTGCAGCGTTCGGTGAACGACATGGAGGAACTCGTCACCATCCACGGCGAGCCGCTCGGCATCGTCGATGCGCCCGACGCAAGGCCGATCGACGTCCAGGGTGGAAGGATCACGTTCGACAACGTCACCTTCCTCTATGGCGGGCATCGCACGCCGCTCTATGATGGGCTATCGATCGACGTCCGTGCCGGCGAGCGTGTCGGCCTGGTCGGCAGATCCGGCTCGGGCAAGACCACGTTCGTGAAGCTGGTGCAGCGGCTCTATGACGTCTCCGGCGGACGGATCCTGATCGACGGCCAGGACATCGCCAAGGCGACGCAGCAGTCGCTGCGCAGCCAGATCGCGATCGTGCAGCAGGAGCCGATCCTGTTCCACCGTTCGCTCGCGGAGAACATCGCCTATGGCCGGCCCGGCGCCAGCATGGCGGCGATCGAACAGGCGGCGCGGCTTGCCAACGCGCACGACTTCATCCTGCGGCTGCCGAAGGGCTATGGCACGCTGGTCGGCGAACGCGGCGTCAAATTGTCGGGCGGCGAGCGGCAGCGCGTCGCGCTGGCGCGTGCGTTCCTCGCCGATGCGCCGATCCTGATCCTGGACGAGGCGACCTCGAGTCTCGACTCGGAATCGGAGGCGCTGATCCAGCAGGCGATGGAACGGCTGATGAAGGACCGCACCTCGATCGTGATCGCGCATCGGCTGTCGACGATACGCGGCATGGACCGCATCCTGGTGTTCGATCGCGGCGAGATCGTCGAGCAGGGCACCCACGCCGCGCTTGCCGCGCGGCCGGGCGGCATCTATCGCAGCCTGTTCGAGCGGCAGGTGACCGAGTTCAGCCGGGTCGCTGCGGCGGAGTAGCCGCCGTCATTCCGGGGCGCGCGTCAGCACGAGCGCTGCGCGTGGCTCCGGAACGACAGGCTTTCGGCCTCGCGTGCGCGCGCTGATCGCGACCGTCGCCACCACTGCGGCGGCGAACAGCACGACCGGCAAGGTGATCGTCTCGCCGTTGAAGAGCGCGGCGAGCACGAAGGTGACGAAGGGCTGCAGCAACTGGACTTGCGACACCCGCGCGATCCCGCCCATCGCCATGCCGGCATTCCAGGCGAAGAAGCCGATCCACTGCGAGAACAGCGCGACATAGAGCAGCCCAAGCCACGGCCTCAGCGAGATGTGCAAGGGATCGGCCGGCATCGTCAGCAGAGCCGCCGGCAGCGCGAACGGCAACGCGATCACCAGCACCCAGCTGATGACCTCCCAGCCTGGCATCTCTGTGGTGAGCCGTCCGGAGAAGGCATAGCCAATAGCTGCCACCGCAACGGAAGCGAACAGGAAGAGGTCGCCCGCCGACAATGTGCCGCCGCCACCGCGCAGCGCGAAGGCGATCACCAGCGCGGCGCCCGCGACGGCGGCGACCCAGAACAAGGGTCGCGGCCGCTCGTGGGTAATGGCGACAGCCACCAGCGCCGTCGCGATCGGCAGCACGCCAAGCACGACGCCACCATGGGAGGCATCAACGCGCTGCATGCCCTCGGCCATCAGCAGCGGAAACAGGATGGCGACGCACAGCATGACCAGCACAAGCTGCGGCCATAGCGCCCGCCGCGGCAGCGGCCGCCGCAGCACAAGCAGCAGCGCGAGCGAGCACAGGCCGGCGATTGCGGTGCGAACCGCGGTCAGGGCAATCGGATCAATTTCCGCAACCGCGAGCCGCGTCGCCGGCAGCGTGCCGCCGAAGATCGCCATGCCGATGAAGCCCAGCAACAGGCCGACACGTTCGCGCGAGGAGGACGAGGACATGAGAGAGGTGGTTACCGGCTTTGCAGCCCTGCGTACAGCAATCTACTCGGTGCATATGGCAGCCATGCGGGCGCTATCTCGGAGCAATTCCGCTGGACACCAGTCCGATGCCGGACAGAAACAACAGCCCGAGCACGATGTTTGCGAAATTCCGGTCGTTCAGCGCATGATAGATTCGCGCGCCGAGCCAGGCGCCGGCCACTGTCGCCGGAAAGGTCACGACCGCGAGCGCGAGGACTTCCCTGGTGACGAAGCCGGCGAACGTCTGCAGCAACAGCGCCGCCGCGAGCACCGTAAAATTGAAGGTCTGGAAAATCCCGCGCCGCTGCTCTTTATTCCAGCCGCGCACGCTGGCCCAAAGAATCGGTAGCGGGCCGGAAAGGCCGGCCAGGCCGCCGAGGATGCCGCCGGCAAATCCGATGGCGCCGTCGAACGGCTTGCCGCCAAACTTGATCGCCATCGGCCTGCGTTGAAAATAAAACGCGGTGGGAAAGATCAACAGCAGCACGCCGATAGTCAGTTTGAAGGTGTTGGGATCGGCATGGGCGATCAGCAGCGTGCCGAGCGGCACGCCGGCGAGGCCGCCGAGCACAAACGGCCAGACCAGCCTGAAATCGATCGAGCGCCAGATCGAGGGCAGGGTCGAGAGCTGGCCGACGACCGAGCATATCAGGACCAGGGGTACGGCAATCGCAGGCGGCGCTACGTAAAGCCAGATGCCCAGCGCCATCAGCGCGGTGCCGAAGCCGGCGAGGCCGGATACAAAACCACCGGCGAGCGCGCCGACAAACAGCAGCGCCAGGGCGAATCCGCCCATCATGGTCTTGTTCTCATTGTCATTGGCCTGACGTCTACACGACGAACCCGGCGGGTACCATCGCAATCCGCTGTTTCGGATCGTTGCGTGACGACGTCATTGGGGTTCGCATCTTCGATGCGCCCCGAAATGACGGCCAAAGCGAAGCTGCCAAAAATGGCGAGGGGTCCGGCGTGTTGCGCCGAACCCCTCATTTCCAAGAACATCAGCCGGCCTGTAAGCCGGGTTCTGTAGGGCACCATTCTCGCGAATGGTACGCGACGGCCATTCCTCTGGGACCATCTTCGCAGATGGCCTCGAGCAACCTACCCGGACGGCGGGGCCTGACATCGCCCTGCGGACGTTATCGCTTTCGCGAACCATCCGCGTTGCCGTCCCTATTCGGTTTTGCTCCCGGTGGGGTTTACCCTGCCGTTTCCGTTGCCGGAAACGCGGTGCGCTCTTACCGCACCTTTTCACCCTTGCTGCCCCTCCCTTCATCCCTCCCGCGCAAGCGGGGGAGGGCAGGGTG
>NZ_JADYVX010000031.1 GCF_020194175.1 Bradyrhizobium sp. BRP22
AGCTCCTCTCGGCCTTTGCCGAAGAACTCGAACTCGGTGCAGATCTTGGCGCCGGCCAGCGTCGCCGCCAAGGCGATGACGAGGATGTCCACCAGACTGTGTTGGGCGTTGCTGGCACGCGGATCCTTGAGCGGTGGAAACATGCGCCTGAGATTGCGCACCTTGGTCTCCTTCGGGAATCGGAAAACACCCGAAGAATCCAATTCGCACCGCTATGCAATACCCCTCTAAGGCCATATGCGATTCCCCTACATTTGCAGTGCACTCAGTCCAACCATTCGCGCGCGACCTTAAGAAACTACGCCTCGCGGATGACCTCAGCCGCCCTCGCGGATCACTGTGGCGTTCCATCTCGGGCCGCGGCCGTCGCGAGAAGCTCTACCAACGTGTCACAAACGCACACGAGGAGCATTGGCCGCCGAAGGCTGCTTGATGAATCGGAGGATGCCGACAAAATGTAAGCGGTGATCACGGCTGAGAATAACGGATACCCGATGGTCATGAGGGGCGGGGCTCAGAATGCGATGATAAAGCCGAATAAAACGGATGATGCACAAATATGTGATGTAGCGGCGCAGGTATGCGCGGCTTCCGAGATCGGGTGTGACTTGATGTAGTCGGAACAAGTGGAAATCATCGATCGGGACGTGCTTATGAACACGATCATCCAGCCCACGATGAGACTGTCGCAGCTGTCACCGCGCGAATCTCTTCCGCGGCCTGCCGGGTGTCACTACCAGATGAGCAGCTTAAGGCAGACGCTCGCATCGCATAAGTACTTCGTTCAATGCACTTCGGCAGATATTGTCTCCAGCAATCTTTGTAGCGCTTGCCCGCGATGACGCTGTGTCGCATGGCAAACGGCGCCATCCGACCCCTCTGCGGCAAGCGATTGGATGCACGTCTGCGAGCCCGTGTCGATCGTCTTCGGCACGACCAGGCCGCTTACGAAGGCGACAACAGATAGAATAATGATGAAGAAAGCGATATCCACGGCCGATCCGTAGAGAATATTGACGATCCTTGAAAATCGGCTGCCGGACGACCCCTCGATAGTGAGGCGGGTTGGGGTCATGATCGACTCCGTTAACCCAGCACTGCCCCGTGCAGTGGGGCGCTGAAGAACACAGAACTCCGGCTCACAGCTTTGAAGAGGCTGGTTTGTCGCTAACACCATAGCAGCTATCATTGAGGACAGAGTCGCCGGAAATCTACTCAACACGAAACTGGGCCTCTAGACCTCTAGATCCTGGTAGTTGAACAGTGGTCGAACGGTCGAGCTCCGACCGTGCGGTCGTTCTTGAGAGCGCGCTATCCAGCGCGTCCGACCGAATTGCGCTAACCGCGACGAGATCAAGGCGTTTTTCCTCGGCGGCTCGCCGGCGAAGTAGCGTCAGCGAGAAGCCGCTGACGCATACGTTGCCTGACTTTTGTTGACAGAGAGCGGACTGACCACGCCTATGACAATCTGCGCGTAAGATCGATCAAGGCGTCTTTTCTCGAATTATAGGCAGCGCAAGCGACATGGTCCGGGCGAGCTGCACTATGAACCCGATGATCGGCGGCATGGCGATCCGCGAGGGTTTGCGCTAGGACGACAGTGTTCATGGCGCCAGCGGGTGGATAAGCCGGCCCTCACGGTCAGAAAGTTGGAGATGAACGAGCGCATAAGCCTTAGCTCCCATGGAGGCGATCGGCGGTATCAGTTTCCATACGAGGGCAACGACTTTAGAAGTGGGTGGGACATCAGGCACCGCCGGTAGACGCGGCTGGACAGAAAACTGATCGGAGTATCAGTTTTTGTCCTGCGGGAACTGGTTGGCGCGATGGCGAGGACTGACAGAAGACCCACGTTTGCGGCAGCCGCGACACGGGGCGGCATAGATCAAGACGAACCGCGCCGAGTATTTGCCTTGCCCGCCCTCATCCACGGCGCGAGTAACGCAGCTGAGAGGCCGCACCGTTCACGGCTACCGAAAACGATCGTCCGGTTCGCCATGGACGCTGGCTCTCATCACGAGAAATCGAGATTGTCCAATCGTACTCGGAATGTCGAGCAGAAGGAGATCCGATTCGATGAGCTTGTCGAGCATCGAACGCGTGTGCTGCTAGTTTCCACTAATCTTGTGATTGTAAGTCTTAGCGCACAATGCCACCGCTTCGCTATAGTGTCTTTAGTTGGCAATCCCGTCAACTACCAGCGCTAGTATTTGATCGGAATGACGCAAGCATGTCACGTAAGCACTGAGCTGCGGTGACCCCGTTGCGCCTTGCCCTGATCACGAGCTAGGTGAAGCACCCGCTGAATGTCACGCCGATCGAACGCCCCTGCAAGGAGCGGCATGCAAGAGCAGTCACAATCCTTTGTCGCCAACGGCCCCAGTCGAGCGGCTGACTACTCACTTGCGGAGATGCTGCGCACTGAGATATGCGGCAAGCCCGACCTCACCTTTCTCATGGAAGCCCATGATGCCCTCTCCGGCACGATCGCCAAGCGCGCGGGCTTTAAGGGCTTGTGGGCGTCCGGCCTGTCAATTGCCTGCTCTCTCGGCTACCGCGATGCCAACGAAGCGTCATGGACCCAAATCGTCGAGATGGTCGAGCGCATTGTGGGCTCGACCGAGCTGCCTGTGCTCGTTGACCGCGATGGCGGCTTTGGGAATTTCAACAATGCACGCCTCTTGGCACGTAAACTCCGCCAGCGCTGCGCTGCTGGCGTAGCGATCAAGGACAGCTGTTTTCCGAAGATGGACTCTTTTGTTGGCAATCGGCATCCGCTGGCCGACATCGATGAATTCTGCGGCCGCCTGCGGGCGGTGAAAGATGCAGTCGCCGACGACTTGGTGCTCGTGGCGCGGATCGAAGCACTGATCGCCGGCCACGGAATGGAAGAGGCACTTTTACGCGCTAGCGCTTACGCTGCCTCGGGAGCCGACACGATCCTCATTCACTCGCGTAAGAGCACGGCGGACGAGATCCTCTCGTTCGCGAGCGCTTGGGGGAACTGCCTACCTGTCGTGATCGTTCCAACGAAATACTATCGAACACCGGCCTCTAAATATCGGGATGCCCGCATCTCTACAGTGATCTGGGCCAACCACTCCATGCGGGCTGTAATAGCGGCAATGCGGCATGTCTGCGACCGCATTATCGCAGAGGAAGGCATTGCCGGCATTGAGAAAGATATCGCGACTCTTGACGAGGTGTTCGACTTGTTGAGGTACGATGAGCTTGCCCTTGCGGAAGCGCAATATCTCCGTCCCCCTAGCTGCAGCGATAGCATCTCATCCCGGTAACCAGATACTCGCCTTCGAGCGACTGCCGCATACAAGCGCCTGCCCGATTGGCTCTGCTGCCATCCTGAGCGGAGCATCCGTTTGCCATTTCTATGATGGGAATGTTGTCAATGCCGCAACAGAACTTACACGCTCGCACGATGCAATCCTGCCGTGTTGGATCGGTCTGCTCACCCACGCCTATGGCTAGATGTCGACGCACAGGCATGGGCTCATTTATCGTTCGGAGACCGGCCAGCGAGGACCATGATCCGGCTCTTTCAGCCGTAGCTCGCTTTTCAAGCACGCCGGCAGCTGCGGCAACCACAAGCGATAACAGGAGCTGCTCATCGATTCGTCGGCAATTGGGACGGCGGGACAGGAACTCCCGCGAGGATGGAAAGAAGTAAAATGATTGCCACTGCTCCCAAGAACGCCATCATTCTCGCAGCTGGGTTGGGCTCCCGCCTCCGTCCTCTGACCAATATCTGCCCGAAGCCGCTGGTCACGGTCAACGACACTCCGATCCTTCACAACGCTCCGCACAATCTGCAATCCGTCGGCGTGGAGGAGGTGACGATCGTCGTCGGTTTCCGGAAGGGATGCCATTCAATATGCCTGCGGCAGCCGTTTTGGCGAGCTCAAAATCAACTACGTCGATTCGCCCCTGTTCGACCGTACTGGTAGCGCCTATTCCCTATGGCTTGCGCGTGAGGTGCTTCTTTCGGGAGACTGCTTTCTTCTCGAAGGCGACGTGTATTTCGAGGAGGATGTACTGCGTTACCTGATGAACAGCGAAGCGGCCGATGCGGCCGCAGTTGCTCCCTTCACTGAGTTGATCGAGGGTTCGGCGGTTCTGGGAGCACCGCGCTTCTGTCATTGTTCGGCACGCATCTGGATTTCCTGCAGATCCTTGCGCCCGATGGCGCAATGCAGGTGCCCGCGCGCTCAACTTGGCATTCAATGCCGTGCTTTTCGATGAGCTCGAAAACCTTTTGCGGTCCACGACCGAGCAGTTCGATCAGCCGCTCCCCGAACGGAGAGCCAAGTGTATCTGCGAGCGTGTCGGGCATGACCCACATACCTGCATTGACCAGACCGACGTTACGCCCGGAACAACCGAATCCAATTTCGGATGCCTCGAGCAAGCCGACGCGTATGCCGGCCTCCGCAAGGTGAATGGCCGAAGAGAGCCCAGTATATCCGCCGCCAATCAAAACAACGTCGGCGTCCGCATCTGCCACAAGAGGACCGGAATCGGCCAGCAGTAGCTGCGGCGCTGCAACCTCAACAACCTGCCGCAGCTGAGCGGACGGATAGGCCGGATCGAGCGGCAGATAGGCGGCCCCTGCCTTAAGGATCGCGAGCACCCCCACCACCATCGCCACACTGGGTTGAAGGCAGATCGCGACCGGCTGATCCGGCTTCACCCCGAGCGCGATCAGATGATGCGCCAGGCAGTTCGCCCATTGAGCTCGCCATAGCTTAAGCGCTCGTCGGCATGGAGCACCGCCACTGCGTCCGGCGCGTTCCGCACCTGCGCCTCGAACAGCTGATTGATACACTGCTCTGACGGATAAGGTGCCGCCGTCCGGTTCAGCTCCTCGAAGAGGTACGCGCGCTCTTCAGGCGGCATGATGTCCAGGTCTCTCGCACCGGCGTATTGGGCGCATGCTCTAGCGCATCAGCCAGCCGCTCGAGTGCCCGCTGCATATAGCCGCAGACCCGATCCGGAGAGATGACCGCGACCACCCTCGCCGTCAACCCGAGCGCCTCGCCAAAATCCTCCACCGCCAATGTAAGGGGATACTTGGTGCGCTCCTCGCCGCCGAGCCATTCAAGGCCCGACAGGACCTCATCGACTGCGGAGACGACCGGTGGCGTGTTGTGGCGGTAGCTTAACAGTGAACTGAACAGCGGCGCCGGGGCCGCAACGCCGCTGCAGCGTTGCGCCAGTGCCAGCGGGGCCTGCTCGTGCGCCAGCAGCGCGGCCAGCCGGACGTGTGTGATGCGCAGGCTCGCCTCGACGGCGGTCTCGTCAAGATCAAGCCGCAGCGGCAGCGTGTTGATGAGCAGGCCCATGGTGCGGTCGCCACCCGCCCCGCCATCCACGGGGCCGAACAGCACCTTGCCGAACACCACCTGCTCGCGGCCGCTGCTGCGCGCCACCACCTGCCCCCACGCCAGGTGGCACAGGCTCGCCAGGCTCACCCCAAGCCGCCGCGCCTGGCTGCGCAATCGCGCGTTGAGCGCCTGCGGCAGCCTCCGATGCGCCTCATGAACCCTGTAGCCTTCGCCGCGGACCTCGCTTAAGCCGAACGGCAGGGTCGGCTCATCGATATCTGCGAGCCACGACCGGAAGAACTCTTCATGCGCCTTTGCATCAACGCCCACGCGCGGCTCCGTCACCAGCTGCAAAAGGGGGACTATCAGCTCATGTTCAC
Source organism: Bradyrhizobium sp. BRP22 (assembly GCF_020194175.1). Taxonomy (GTDB): domain Bacteria; phylum Pseudomonadota; class Alphaproteobacteria; order Rhizobiales; family Xanthobacteraceae; genus Bradyrhizobium. The sequence continues at coordinate 5,720 of NZ_JADYVX010000031.1, forward strand.
GTCCATCAAGCATGGCCTGAACCTCGGCATGAATTACTTCCAGCGTGGTGCGATCCCCGAGCGAGTTGTCGAAATAGCGCAGCACAAAGCCGCGCCCGATTGCCCAGGGCCGCGAGTCCAGCCACATGTACCAGGGATAGCCGGTGGAGAAAGGCTTCCGGGAATGCAATCGACTTGGCGCCTTTTGAGGCGGCTTCCTCGATCAGCGCGATGGTCCTGTCGACGGAGGCATCAAGGTCGAGCCAGACGGGCTCCGCATGCACTGCTGCGACCTCGTATTTTGGATGCTTAATGCCAACCGCTCTGCACCTTAGTGTCATACGCCTGGCCGATCGCCTGTGAACGGCCGAAATGTGCACGCGGCTGCTCGGTCAGATCTGTTTCAGTCGCTTCCTGCAGCCAAGGTAAATCACGCTAAAACTGCGGAGATGCTGGCAAGCGTGCTTTGGTCTGGCCTGGCCCCGAGAGCTGACCAAACTCGACGGCCTGCCGCTCGAACAGGCTGCGATAGATGCCGCCGGGTTGCGTGGTCAGCGCGGCATGGGTGCCCTGCTCGACGATCTCGCCGCGATCGAACACCAGGATGCGCTCGAGGCCGCGCACCGTCGATAGCCGGTGCGCAATCACGATCGAGGTGCGGCCCTTCATCAGCCGTTCCATCGCCTCTTGGATCAGCGCCTCCGATTCCGAATCCAGGCTCGAGGTCGCCTCGTCCAGGATTAAGATCGGAGCATCGGCAAGGAACGCACGCGCCAGCGCGACGCGCTGCCGCTCGCCGCCCGACAGGTTTATGCCGCGCTCACCCACCAGTGTGCCGTAACCCTTTGGGAATCGTATGATGAAGTCGTGCGCATTGGCGAGCTTCGCCGCCTGCTCGATCGCCGCCATGCTGGCGCCCGGCCGGCCATAGGCGATGTTCTCAGCCAGCGAGCGATGAAACAGGATGGGCTCCTGCTCCACGATCGCGATCTGGCTGCGCAGCGACTGCTGCGTGGCTTTCGCAACGTCCTGGCTGTCGATCAGGATTCGCCCGCCGGAGACTTCATAGAGCCGCTGAACCAGCTTCACGAATGTGGTCTTACCGGAGCCGGAGCGGCCGACCAGACCGATCCGCTCTCCGGCGCGGATGTTGATCGACAATCGGTCGTAGAGCGGCGCGCGATCCCTGCCATAGAGGAAGGTGATGTCCTCGAACGTGATCCTTCCATCGTGAATGTCGATCGGCTTGGCGTCCGCGGCGTCGACAATGCCGATGGGCTCGCCATGGATGGTGACCAGTTCCTCCATGTCGTTCGCCGAGCGCTGCAGGTTGTTGATGTGCATCCCGACATCGCGCAAATAGGCGTGGATGATGTAATAGCTCGACAACACATAGGTGACATCGCCCGGCGAGGCGCGCCCCGCTATCCAGAGCAGGACAGCCCCGCCGATCACCGAAGCGCGAAAGCACAAGAGCATTACGAGCTGCACCGCGCTCGTGCCGTTGGAGCGCAACCAGGTGCGCTGCACCCGCGCCCGCCAGCGTCTGAGGACACTGCCAAGCCGCGCATCCTCACGCGCCTCTGCGCCGAAGGATTTCACCACAGAATTGCAGGTGAGTGAGTCCGCAAGCGTACCACTGACTTTGCTGTCCCAGGCGTTGGAGACGCGCGCCGCCGGCGCGATGTAGCCGATCGTGAATGCCGTCGTCATGGCGACATAGATCACTGCGCCGAGACCGACCACACCGCCGAGCACGGGCCAATGCAGGCCGAGCAGGATCGTCGAGCCTACGAGTACCACGAGCGACGGCAACAATGCCATCAGGATCGTGTGGTTGAGCAGGTCGAGCGCCCACATGCCGCGGGTGATCGTGCGCACGGTCGAGCCGGCAAACGAGTTGGCGTGCCAGTGGGTTGAGAACCGCTGCACGCGCATGAAGGCCTCACGCGCCACATCCGACATGGTCCTCAGCGTGAACGGCACGATCGCCTGCAAGCCCGTAAGCCGCAATATGATCGAGAGCAGGCCAAGCGCGAGGGTAGCAACGAACGCAATCAAGGCGGCATGTCGCGCCGCCTGATCGGAGGGGTCCGACGTCAATGCATCCACCAGACGGCCGGAATAGACGGGCATGAACAGGTCGGCGACTGTCGCCCCTAAGAAGCCGACGAGGATGATCGTGGCACGGACTGGCTGCTTCAGCCAGTGCTCCAACACAAACGGAAGAACAAGGCCGATGGCTGCGGCTCGTTTGTCATCTTGACTGGTCATGGCGCCGGGGGGTTGTGCCGCACGCGGTGTAAAGCCCTTCGATCCAGACGCGATGTGCCCAACGCGCCGTCCGAGGGACACAAGAAATGCCCGGATTCTGCGGGCTGCGGCCGAAATCTTCTACCCATTTCACCCACTCTTTACGTAAGCGTTTAGCTGAAGCGGCTCACGCTTTGCGGACTCTCCAGCTGAGAGCATCCATTTTCCACATCGGCCAGCCTTGCGCGATCTGTTCGAGAGCTTGTGTGAGCCAGGTATGCGGTATCGATGTCACTTATCTTTGCCCGTCTGCAGAACCGTGGCTCGTTCCGGCCGCCGCCATGGCTATACGCAAAGCTGCATTTCGATGAAGACGTGTTCAGCATATGACCGTCAGAGGCTTTGCATTATGGGATCGCGGCGCAACTTCACCTCGAAGATCACCTCCGCCTCGATCCGGACTGAGATCATCGCAATCCGAATCTCCAACGTGCCGCAAACGATGCACCGCTGTGCTCCTTATCGTTAGTTGCCGCCGCCCGCCGGATAAATGGACGAATTGGCCAGTCGGCAACTCCGATCGTCACCCTTTTTCATGTTTTCTCCTCCGGCGCCTGCGCCTTGGTACTTTGGCAAAGCCGGGTTGCGGAGTGGCACAAACTGACCCGTAGCAGGCCTTCTCACCCTTGTAGTTGGCCAGCGTTTGGACCAATGCCGACATAACCTGCTGTTTCAGCTTGTCCGGGATAGGTGCGGGGCCGTCCAGCGACTTCAGCGTCACCTCGACCAACTCGATCGCGCGATCCTTGTTACCGCTCTCGTAATAGTACTGAGCGACCGCCCCATAGGACAGGAACCTAGGGCCCTCGCCGCGTTGTGGAGGATTCACTGCCAGAATGTGTTCGGATAACTCCTTGCCCATCGCAAAGCGCTCGGCCTGCGGCAAGTGAGAATTGTCATTCGCCGGATCAAAGAGCTGGCGCATCGCCCCGGCCATCCACACCTCGGATTTTTTGTTGATCGCATCACGAACCAATTGGCGCATCACCGGCAGGCCGGCCTGCAAGTCGTGCATTTTGTGAAGCAACAGATCCGCGTGGAGCACGCGGAAGTTCACGTCATCGGGAAGAACAGCGACGGCTTCTTCGAGCACTGAAACCGCCTTCGCCCAATCCTGCGCCTTCATCGCCGGCGTCAGTTTGGCGAAGATCGGCTTTGTGCGTTTGCCTTCGGAGATCCGCTCAGCATCGCGGGCTTTCGCTTCATCGCTGGTGCGCCAGCTGCCGCTCAGAATCTTGGGCAAAACGTCAGCAAGTTTCGCCGGAAAACCGATAAAAGCGATGTGGCCGTCACGGTCGACGACGAACGAGGTGGGAATCCCGACAGAAAAGCTGGGATCCATCCAAAGCTTGTCCATTTCGCCTATGTAGTCGAACCCGATCCTGTAGTTGAGGTTCGGCAACTTTTCGGTCAACCATGCGTCCAACTTGCTTCGGGCCTTGTCCGCTGTTTGAGCGCGTTCAAGAGCTGCTATTCCGACAACCTCAACTCCGCTATCTCTGTATTTCTCTTGCAGCTGTACCAGATCGGACAGCGCCGCCACACACGGTGCGCACCAAGTCGCCCAAAATTCGACGATGTACACTTTCCCGGGCTGAAAGCTCGTGAGGGGCTGGCCACGCAGCCAGTTCTCCACCTTGATCGGAGGAGCTGGAGATTCTAAGCCCAGCGCCATGTTACTCTCCAAAACTATTGCCAAAAGTTGCGCGACTTTTTTTCGCTAGCTGATCTCTGATCGCGGCCGCGACCGATGGAAGTGGTGCCTTGGGGTAGACCGCCTGCCGAGCGAGATCCGCCGCGAATGTCGGTGCCGCCGCGCCAAGCGCGACGACGCACGAAATCACAAGCAACAAGTTCTTCCTCTCAGGAGCAGCAAGGAAGGAGAGCACCGCTCATCTCGCGTCTGTGTGCACGCAGCACCCGTTCAGTATTGCTGCACCTTAGTAGCAACCTCCGTGCCAGCATCGTCTGCGCGCGCTAAGCGCCTGATTGCGCATGAATACTCGACGGCACTCCACGCCGACCAATGTTTTGAACCCGACGGGCTTTGTGCCGCTGTCGGAATTTGAACAAGAATTGCGCGCTTCTCACCGCGAGATAGCTGATTTGGTGTTGTGAGCCGCCGAACGGAGACTTGGTAATCCCGCTGCCTGCTAGACAGGATTAGAAGCGAGCGACGATGTAGATCGGGCTCGAACGAGCCAACGCCGTGGACCGGCGGTTCGTATTCGTGGTCGCTGACGACGGAATTATTCGTCGGGCACTTTCGCGGGTACTGCGGATGTCGCGTTTCCCACGTATGTCGCATTTGCGCCGATCGCCGAACATCGGTCATTGGATCGCAAATTCTCTCATCGCTTGTCTTCACGTCAGATTTTCGGAAGCGCTGCGACTGGTACGAGGATTGCTATTCTCATCCCAGGTGCCCAGAACCTGTGGACGGCCGCATGCACGATACCGCCTGGACCAAGCACGTCTCCTATTTCGCCCAGGGTCATGTGCGACATGTGGCCACGGGCAACTCCAAGCAGAGGGGGGATCGTCATCAACTCACACGATCTTCTTACGACGTGAGGCGTGCTGCAGCCTGGCTATCAGATCGACGGCGGGTTCGCCGTCATCATGATGGGGCTCCTGATGCCGCGCAGTTCTTTACGGCGCCGCCCCGAGCCTGCGGTCGCTCATCCCGTCTGCCGCCGGCGTCGGCATAATGGCTAGCACTCCGCATCATCCAGAAAACTTGGCACCGCGTTTCGAAAGAGACCATTGATAAGCAGAAGGCTGAAGCGTTGCGCTCCTATCGTGGACACCAACTACGGAGACTGACTCATGAATATCGAACCCTCACATCGGCTCGAGGAGAAGCCAATCTATAACGGCGTTCCCATCGATCTCGCTCGTCTCCTTGTCGGGGTGCGCTCGCCCAATGCCGCGGCCGCAACGGTTGTTGCTCGTGAAGGCCGGCCCCCGTGCGGTGTTAGGATAAGGCAGAGCGCGATGTGGAGATCACCCGAGAGGGCTGCGTCGAATGCGGCGACTACCGCGTCGTCGGCGAGGCCGCCGGCCGACATCAGATGGAGCCAACCGCCGAGAGTTATGGTGTCCTGTTCGCGTGTAGGTGCACGTAATATCTCCGTTGCTGACCGGCGGACTCGCGGGTTCGGGTTGACCCTGTCCCTTCTGAGCGCCTGATGCGACAGGTCAACGAATTCGGGAACGGCGTTTGCCGCAGCGCCCGAATGCTCAGGCTGAATGAAGGCTCCCCGGGCAAGGGCTTCCCTGGGCGGAAATAAACTCGAGTCTGCCTAAACACGCTCAATCGAACGGCGCAATACCGCGTCTTCGCGGGCCTTGTGAGGCGCCAGATGGATTTATTCGGCTTCGTCGAATGCGCTCAGCGAACGCGCTCTACTAAATCGCTGTTCGATCTTCTTGTGAGCTGTGCGAGCGAGGAGGGCTTCAGTGAAGTCGCTTACGGAGCACTCACCTTCGCGGAACCGCCTCGTCTACCGGAATATCTGCCACCCGCAGTAACCGTGAACTTCCCGGCTGACTGGTGCCATCACTATTTTGAACGCAACTATCATGTCATCGACCCGGTGGTCCGGCGGACACCAACGCGCCCTGGGCCGTTTCTGTGGGACGAACTCGCCAAACACTATCAACTGCAGTCCAGCGAGCAGCGCGTATTAGACGAGGCCAGAGAGGCGGGTCTGAAGCATGGTATGAGCGTGCCATTGTTTGGAGCATTGGGCCGAATATCGGTGGTATCCTTTGCATCACCTTTCGACGACGCCGATCCGCAGTATCGCATGAGCCACCTCAAGGCGCTGGCTTGGCACTTTCACGTCGCGTTTGGGGAGATCGAGCCGCCCTCGGATAGCAGCTGCAACGGGAAAGTGGTCCTATCCGAGCGCGAAAAAGACTGCCTGCGCTGGGTTGCAGAAGGAAAATCGTCGTGGGAAATTGGGAAGATACTGCAGATCAGCGAGAATACAGTCAATTTTCATCTTAAGAACGTGATGCGCAAGCTGGGGACGACGAGCCGCACCAAGGCCATCGTGAAGGCGATTCGCGACAATCTCATTTGAAATCTAAGCGGCAGCAGCGTTGGCAATTGAATGTGGGGCTGCAAACTGATTTGCGCGGCAGCCCTAGCCTGGATTGATGCAAGTTGGATGAAAGCGATAGCTGACGGCAAGCCCCCGCGGACAGCAGTGAACAAGCTCCGGATATCCAGGTGGCCGCGGTAAGAACGAATGCGCCCTGCAGACGCAAGGATGATGGAGCTTCATCGGCCCACTGCAGCGGAACGACACAGGAAATGCAGTGCCCCCCAAACAAGCGCGCTACCACAAGCAAAAAAAGCCAATCGCCGGATCAATTCGACCTCGATCGTTGGAAGATCGCGGCACGTTCGCATTCCGGCTCTTCGCTTGGGAGGTCGATCGGATTCGGATAAAGCGTGCGCGAGAATAACGCGATCCTGAGCACCGGCGTCTGGATCGGACGCCTCGGTGGCGGTTGCCGGCGGCCATTTCTCGCTACCTGCATTTCAGGGCTGCTGATCGAAGCGGTGTTTGCTCCAGAGCGCTGCCTGAAGCAGTAACCCACGACCTACAGAATTGCGACAAAAGTCTGCACCAGGCCGAAATTCAAGGAGTTTCGAGGGATCAGGAGCGCTGCAATCGGCGCGGCCAGGATCAGCATGAGGCGGTGCCGCCATCGCTGCGCTCCCCGTTTAACCGGCCGCCTTGATGTCCGCGCGCGATTCCACATAGTAGCTCGAGTAATTGTCGAAGGAAGAAAGATGATGGCGAACCTCCTTAACGCCTGCGGTGTTCTCCGCAAGGACGACGGCCGCTTTTCGGACGTTCTCGTCGAGGATGAGGCCGTGCAGGTGAACAACGCCCTTCCGTACCGCCACCTGGAAGCCGGTGGGACGCCGATCCGTTCCGTCGATCTGACGGATGATGCTGTCGTGGATGCGCTCGTCGTCAGCGGTCGGATTCGGGATTTCCTTGGCCAAGCTGGCGACAGCCTGAAGAATGTTGGCGCGGGTGACGATGCCACCAGCGACTTGCCGCTGATCACGGGAAGGCGTTTTACCCCTTCATCTCCATGAGACTTACAAGCTCATCCAGCGGGGGGCCTGCTCGTTCATCGTGATGGGGTCGCGCGTCATCACGTCACGTCTTCCACGCCGCGTCCGCGCTCGCGCACGAAATCGATGGCGGCGCGGCCGGGGCCGGTGAAGAACTCAAGCCAGGCGGGCGGCATCCGGTGCCGATCTCACTGCGGCGAAGGAAATAGCTCTTGGAGACGATTCCCTCGAGCGTGCCGTCCTCATCCATCACGGGCAGGCCGCTTACCTGGCAGCGCAGCATGATATTGGCGGCATCCGTGATGGAAGTGTGAGGCATCACCGTGATGACGTCTCTGGTCATGATCTGGTGTGTGCGCGCATAGTGGTTCCTACAATTTTGCGCCGACCTCTCGCGGATGAGGACGAGGGCGGTCACGCGTTAATAGCCAGCGGCATCGCACTCTTTGTTGAGCCAGATCAACAAGCCATCGGTCCTCCTCTGCTGTTGTCTGCAACAGAGTGGCGGTCAAAAGGGGCAAGGCATGGCGCGCGTTGCGTTGGTTACTGGCGGGATCCGGGGCATCGGAGCTGCAATCGCGCGGGCGCTCCAATCCGCCGGCTGTCGCGTCGCCGTCACTTTTTCCGGAAACGCAGAGGCCGCCCAGGCCTTTCAGGCTGAAACCGGGATACCCCCTTTTCAGTGGGATGTCGGCGATTTCGCGGCCTGCATCGGCGGGGTGAGACAGGTCGAGGCGGTGATCGGGCCGATCGACATTCTCGTGAACAGCGCCGGCATCGGCCGCGACAGCGCCCTGCACAAGATGACGAGGGAGCAGTGGGATGCCGTGATCAGCACCAATCTCAATGGGATGTTCAACATGTGCCGTGCCGTGATCGAGGGCATGCGATCTCGCAAGTTCGGCCGGATCATCAATATATCATCAATCAATGGCCAGAGGGGACAGTTTCGGCCAGACGAACTATGCCACCGCAAAGGCGGGTGAACTTGGCTTCACGCGCGCGCTGGCGCTCGAAAGTGCCCGCAAGGGAATCACCGTCAACGCGGTTTGTCCCGGCTATATCCACACCGAAATGCTTAATGCGGTCTCACCGGAAATTATGGCCAGCGCCATCCTGCCGCAAATTCCGGTCGGCAGGCTCGGTCGGCCGGACGAAATCGCACGCGCCGTTGTGTTTCTGGCCGCCGATGACGCCGGCTTCATCACTGGCTCGACGCTCTCGATCAATGGCGGCCAATACATGAGTTGAGTGCCGATTCGAGCCTGCTTGCCGGAGAGGTGTCACAATGGCGGAACCTGTCATGACCGTCGAAGTGCGCGATCTACCGGTTCTGGATGTTCCCGCGCCGTTGCCAGCCAGTTCGAACGTCACCACGCGTCCTGAGCAGGCGCCGGCTAAGGCGCTCGCAGCACTGGAGGTGATGGATCGCCCGATTCATGCGATGGCCGCGCGCTGGACCGGTGGACTCTCGCCCGCCGCGGTTACGCTTGCACTTCTTCGACTGGCAACTTCATCTCGCGAGCTTGCCGAGCAAACAACTCGCCCTGGCAAGCGAGGCGGTTCGCGACGCCCTGCGGTTTTTCGAAACATCTGGCGGCCCCGCATCCGTTCTTTCCGAGTTGGTCGATGATTGCGCCGGCGGCCAACGATCGTCGATTTTCTGATTCGGATTGGGAACTACCCGCCTTCAACATGCTGGCACAAGCGTTCCTGCTCCGCCAGCAATGGTGGAAATCCGCGACATCTGATGTCCGCGGCGTGGCGCGGCCGCATGCGGCGGTCCCGCAATTTGCGATCAGGCAATCCCTGGACGTGCTGGCGCCGTCGAATTTCCCGCTGACCAATCCGGAAGTGCTGCGCAAGATCATAGAGACCGGCGGCGGCAACTTCGTCGCCGGCCTGCACAATTGGCTGGAGGATTGGAAGGCGCTGGTGACCGGCCACCGACCGGACCACAATTTTGTGGTCGGCAAGAACGTCGCCGTTACCAAAGGAAAGGTCGTCTATCGCAATGAGCTGATCGAGCGGAATCAATATTCTCCGACGACGGCCACGGTTCGGCCCGAGCCGATCCTGATCGTTCCGGCCTGGATCATGAAGTACTACATTCTCGACCTGTCGCCGCGTAACGCTGGTTCGTTTCCTGGTCGAGAGCGGCTTTACGGTCTTCATATTTCGTGCCGCAATCCGACGCCGGACCATCGGGATTTTGGTCTTGAGGACTATCGACGCCTAGGCGTCGAGGCGGCCATCGAAGCCATAGGCCGCATCGTTCCCGGGCAGCCGATTCACGCCACCGGCTATTGCTTGGGCGAACGCTGCTGTCGATCGAGGCCAGCGCTGCTGGGCAAGGAGAAACCCGATCGTCTTCGCTCGGTGACGCTGCTCGCGGGACAAACCGACTTCACCGAGGCTTGGCGAACTCACGCTGTTCATGAATGAAAGCCAGGTGTCATTCCTGGAAGACATGATGTGGCAGCGCGGCGTGCTCGAGTCCGCGCAAATGGCCGCTGCATTCCGAATCATTCGCTCGAACGATCTGATCTGGTCGCGCGCTGTTCGCGACTATCTGGTCGGGGAGCGTGAGCCTTTGAGCGATCTGATAGCCTGGAATGCAGACGCGACGCGGATGCCCTATCGCATGCACTCGGAGTATCTCCGGCAGCTCTTTCTCAACAATGACCTTGCAGCGGGACGTTATCTCGTCGATGGCAAGCCAGTCACACTTTCAGATATCCATGCGCCCATTTTCGTTGTGGGGACGGTGCGCGATCATGTCGCGCCCTGAAGGTCGACGTTCAAAACGCATTTCCTCGCCGATGCCGACGTCACCTTCGTGCTCACAAACCGTGGACACAACGCCGGCATCGTGGCCGCTCCGGATGAGGAGGGGCATTCGTATCAGGTCCTAACCAAGAGAGCCCATGGACCTTGTGTCGGGCCTGACGGATGGCTGAAGGTGCCGCCAAATCGCGACGGCTCATGATGGCGCGAGTGGGTCGCTTTTCTGGACACCCATTCGGGTGAGCCCGCTCCGCCACCGACACCGGGTGGACCTGGACGAGGTAGCGAACCTCTGGACGATGCGCCCGGCACGTACGTGCTGCAGCGCTAGCACGTTACTCGGGTTCATCTCGCCTGCGGCTCGATCTTCGCCAATTCGAGTTGTGAAGGGTGCCAAAGCGCGTGCGACCATCGCTCTTTCGGCGAAGCTCTTGGACCATAGGCGCCAATTGCAGGCGGCTCGGATCTTTCGACGCGACGCGCCAATCGAAACTCTCGCCGCCTGGCCGGCAGCAAGGGCGTTCAACAAGGCCTTCGATGCCCTCGCGCGGGATCTGATCTCGTGGACTGTGCGCTGGGTCGGACGTGAGAAGGAACGGGTGCTCTCCGAGCTGATGCTGACGTAGGCGTCGACTCTTCCCAGAATGTGCTTGAACTCGGACAACACCCGTTCCTGCGCCGCGAGCCGTAGACCGGACACTTGGCTGAGTAGGTCGCTAAGATCGATATATGGTACGGATATGAAATACTTACTTCGGAATATTCAGCCCAATTGTCGCGGCTTACATTCGTGAATTGCTCCTGTTAGCTGGTTCGTATATCGTCAGTTCCGAGTGAGCGAGGCCCTCTTCACCGTCAACGGCCGGATGCGTGATGAACTGTTCAAGAGCCCTTGTTCCTCGGTCAGGATGACGCCCGGGCCAAGATCGCCAATTGGATTCGCCGATACAATATGAGACGGCCTCACTCTGCTTCAACCACCTAACCCCTGCAGCCTACGCCACTCACCGCAACGGACGATCGGCTACGCAACGCCGACCAGCTCGCGGATCGTCCGTTGCTCCACCTGTGGCCAGTTGCCACACAAAACTCTAAAGCTCTAACCACCGCCGAATAAGAGCTCCGTGGCCCGTTACTACCGCAATGGTTTGTCAGGTCGCAGCTTCAGCTCTCCAGAACAAGGGCCCGATAAGTATGCAAACGCTCACGATGTCAGGGGTTGCGATCTGCGCTGCTTTGTTGCGTGACATCAGCTTTTCGGGCGGGCCAATACGTGATCCGGCTCCTCGCCTATACCCTGCTGAATCTGTGATGTTGGGGAATGTCTCGCCACGTCGTCGGCGTGAGTTCGCCTGGGGACGGCATCACGCTCGTGAAGCGTTGCGTCATCTGGGCCTTACCTCTGTCCCGATTTTGCCGAGAGCAGATCGGGCTCCGCTTTGGCTTCCGGGAATCGTCGGGAGCATTTCTCATTCTTCCTGCAATTGCGGAGCTATTGTTGGACGCTCAAGCAACCTGCTCGCTCTGGGATTAGACATTGAAGAAACAGAACCGCTCGGAGCGGACCTTTTGCCAATCATATGCACTCCAGCGGAAATGCATCGCAGAGAATGGGCCAGCAGTCGCTTCGGCCCAAAATTGATCTTTGCGATACAGGAAGCCGTATACAAAGCATATGCGCCAGCAACAGGTGAGTTCCTGGAGTTTCACGATGTCATGGTTAGGACGAATGACGAGAATGGGGTGTTTGAGGCGGAGATCGTCAACTTGGAAAAACCAATGAGCTTCGGCAGTCGAACTATAAATGGAATCTATCTCCCATTCTTGGGAGGAGTTCTTGCGTTAGCTCTGCGATTTCGAGGCGCCTAATGCAGCCTGCTGCGTCCTCACCATCTCGTTTCCCAGATTCTGCGCGGCGCAGCTCAGGGTAATACGTCGCGGTCCAGACAATGAGAAACAATTGTCTGTTGGAATATTTTGCAAGGCTTGGATAGGAAGCATCACGGGTGTGATCAGTTTGAAAGTTCTGCTCGCTACCGTCCATTGTGGGACGCGCCAGGGTTTTGACTTCCAGCCCGAGTACTGCGTGTGCAACCTGCACGCTTCACTGATGTAAGAAGGGGATCTTAGAAAGGTCTGCCTGGAACGCGATCTGGTGGGCAACAATACCGTGGTGCTGATGATACCCATCAGGGGCGCTGAAGGAGAGAATGTCACGGGTAGGCGACCTCAGTGCTGTCTTTTCGCATCAGGAAGAAGATGCTGTGGGTGATCGTCTAGTCCTTTCGCGACCACCCTCTGCGACAGCCTGTCTCGCGAGCTGCTTACGGCACGCAAGATCGAGATCCATACGATTGCAGCGCGGCGGACGATCAATAGTGCAATTGGCGCCTGAGGATATCGTGTCCGCCGCAATGGGTACTGTCGACCGCGAGAACCGCAAATGATGGGAAGCTGGATTCACCCAGCCCCTGCACTGACCAATCCCGAAGATCGGAAAGCTCGTCCTTCTAGGAAGTGTCCTGAACCGGCCCGATCTGACGGCGGAGCGGTTTTTGGCCGATCCATTCAGCACTGAGCCTGGGGCGCGGCTGTACCGCACCGTCGATCTGGCGCGCTATCTGCCGGGCGGCAATCGCGCTGGCAACGATCTGGGCCGAGCTTCTGGGTGTTGAGCGGGTCGGACGCGACGACCACTTCTTCGCGCTCGGCGGGCACTCGCTGTTGCTCAGTCGAGCGCTCGATCTTGGGCTGAAGCTCAGCACCGCCGACCTCGTCCAAGCCCCTGTTTTGAAAGAAACTTACGTCGAAAATTCAGCTGCAGCAACCGCACCGCAATGCAGCTGGAGTGCTATCCGCTCGTGAACGGGATCGCAACGGCCACTCTTCTTTGTTCCCACAAGTGTGGGGGATTGTTCCTATGTCGTCATTTTGGTCAAAGAAATGGACATAGACTGATCTGCCATGGCCGTCCTTTGAACTTTGTTCGCCAATTCTTGAGGCGATCGCTTCGCAACTAATCTCGGCGATCAAGGAGATTCAGCCGCAAGGTCCATATCGCTTCGCCGGATAAACGCCAATTTGGGAACTTGAATCACAGGCGCTCGGCCACCGCAATATGCGGTGTCGAAGGTGATCGGGTGGCGACCTCGTCAAAGGCGAAGGCGATCTGCTCATCGCTCGGCTGCTCGCTACGCAGGCGTTCCAAGCGCGTGCCGTACAGGCGTGCGCTTGACATCTTCACGATCACTGTCAACTCCACGAGACCAATCTGACGAGCAGAGATAACGTCGGGCGATTGCTTGTTTCGGTGATCGTCGCCTTTCGTCGGTGTTGTTGTTTGAGCTGTGTCTGGTTCACGACATCGATGTCTCAAGTCGAACTGTAAAACTCCTCTATCGCGGCTATAGGCGCGGTGTTCTTTGAGGAACTCTCGCGCAACATCTTGGCACGTCGGTTGCTTAAGATGCTTAGAACTCTATGACGATCATCTCGCTTCGCAGGCGCTGACCTGCCACTGCATTTTCATCCAGCGGCAGTTAGAGCCTCGGGGTTTTGTACGCCAAGTGGCACGGTTGTAGCAACGGACGATCGGCGGAGCTGGTCGGGGTTGCGCAGCCGATCGTCCGTTGCGGTGAGGTGGGCGGCGTAGGCCGCGGGGGTCAGGTATTTCAGCGACGAGTGGGGACGCTGGAGATTGTCGTCGGCGACCCAATTGGCGATCTTGGCGCGGGCGTCATCGAGATCGAAGAACAGAGTCTCGTTGAGCAGCTCATCGCGCATCCGGCCGTTGAAACTCTCGATGAAGGCGTTCTGCATCGGCTTTCCTGGCGCGATGAAGTGCCAGTCGATAACCGTGTCCTTGCTCCAGGCCAGCATGGCGTTGCAGGTGAACTCGGTGCCATGGTCGGACACGATCATTCCTGGCTTGCCACGTCGTGCGACGATCGCCGTCAGTTCGCGGGCGACGCGCCGTCCCGAGATCGACGTATCCGGAATGGCGCCCAGGCATTCCTTGGTGACGTCATCGACGATGTTGAGGATGCGGAAGCGCCGCCCGTTGGCGAACTGGTCGTGGACGAAGTCCAGCGACCAGCGGGCATTGGGCTTAGCCTCCACCAGGATCGGGGCCCGGGTCCCCACGGCCTTGCGGCGGGCTCGTCGCTTGCGGACGGTGAGCCCTTCCTCCCGATAAAGCCGGTAGATCCGGTTGATCCCCGATGGTTCGCCCTCCCGCCGCAGCAGGACGAACAGGCGGCGATAGCCGAGACGCCGCCGCTCGTTGGCGAGATCGCGCAATCGGCCACGCAGAACTGCGTCCGGCGGGCGGCTGGAGCGATAGTGGATCATCTTCCGGTCCGCACCCACGATCGAGCAGGCCCGCCGCTCCGACAGGCTCATGACGGCCTGCAGATGCGCGACCGCAGCGCGCTTGGCGGCGGCCCCTACCATTTTTTTGAAAGCAGCTCGCGAAGCGCGGCCGCATCGAGCATCTGCTCGGCCAGAAGCTTCTTCAGCTTCGCGTTCTCCTCTTCCAAGGCCCTCAACCGCTTCGCCTCGGAAACCTCCATGCCGCCGAATTTGGCCTTCCAGTTGTAGATCGTCGCTTCGGAAACACCGTGCTTGCGAGCCAGGTCGGCTGTCTTCGCCCCAGCCTCATGCTCCTTCAATACCGCGATAATCTGCTCGTCCGTGAACCTTGCTCGCTTCATCTGTCCGTCCTTGTTCGGGCCGGACTCTAACTCCTTCTGGAGGAAATACGCAGTGGCAGGTCAATACTAATCCGGCGAACAACCCGCGGCCTCCGGCGCAGTATCGCAAGTAGGAGACACCGCGGCCGCCCAGCCGCCGGCGCGAAGTATGTTTATGTTTGCGGGCGAGAGTAGCAGTTCAGCAGCCGCTTGCCGGGCACCAGTGCCACGGTCGCTCTTTCGAAGCCGATCCTCTCCCGAAGCTGCAAGCCCCACGTGCGCGGCGTGCTGTTGGTTGTGCTGCGCGTCAGAATGACCGTCGCTGCTTCGCAGAGAAGCCCTCTCAAATGGCGGTCGCCACGTCGGGATATATGGCCGTCATAGTCGGCGTCTCCGGATTGATAGTGGCGCGTCGTCAAGCCGATCCCCACACCCAACAGATCGGGATTTATTAAAGTTGTTCGGCTCCTTAATGGCCGTGGTAAATGCGCTTGCGGTGATCACACGGGTGCCGGAATGGACATAAGGATGAGGCAAGCCTGACTCTGTTGCGCGTCGCGGACCAGCTGGCGTCCGAATTCGGCCGCGCGGATGCGAATGCCACGCCAGGCTTTCCAACATCGGAAGCAACATCCGACTTAGTGCCGATCTTCTTCAAAAACCACTTGTATCGCATGGGGCGCGCACAGATGAGTACATGTCCTAACTTACCTGAGCGTGTAGCGTCCGCTCGCAGGGGCGAGCATGGGCATGATGATCTAATCTCCTTAAAATAGCAGCGATTTGCATGCGGCATCGGTACAGCCACAAAAGGCCACGCCGGTTGCCCACGAAACGGCCGCCACTCGTTCGTGGCTGTCGCATTTCTGACGCCGCACAGCTTCTGGCGGTGCTCAAGTCGCATCTTCTATCCGCTGGGTCGTACTTGGTTTGGGAAACAGATCAACGGCTTAACTGTTGCGAGTGCCATTGGCACGGACGTTGCTATCGAGATCCAGAAACACTGGGCAGGCGTTAGCGCGGCGACGTAAGACGCGCGATGCCTCCCGTCTCGGTGCCGATGAGATTTGTTGAAGAAGTTTAGCGATGTGGGCGCTTTACCGTTTACGCAGGTTATCCGTTGCGGCCGTTGCGATGCTGGCCTCATCACAAGCCAGCGCCGATGATGAGTTGATGGGAGCTGCTAGGCAGATTTTCAAACCGATCCCCTCGATTGTGCCTGTCCTGAAGGACAATCCGGTCACCCACGAGAAGGTTGAACTCGGCAAGATGCTGTACTTCGAGCCGCGGCTGTCGGCCAGCGAGATCATTAGCTGCAATAGCTGCCATAATCTTGGCACGGGCGGAGTCGATGCCGGTCCGACGTCGGTCGGGCACGGCTGGCAGCAGGGTCCGCGCCGGGCGCCAACCGTTTACAACGCGGTATTCAACGTGGCGCAGTTCTGGGATGGACGCGCCGCAGACCTGAAGGCGCAAGCTAAGGGACCGGTCCAAGCGCCGGTCGAAATGAACGCGACTCCAGATCATGTGCTCGATACGTTGAACTCCATGGACGGCTATGTGGTCATGTTCAAGAAGGCATTCCCAGACGAGGCGTCACCGGTCACCTTTGACAACTTCGCAAAAGCGATCGAGGCTTTCGAAGCGACTCTGATCACACCCGCAGCTCCCTTCGATCGATACCTTGAAGGCGATACGAATGCTATTAATGATCAGCAGAAGGCAGGATTGAAGCTGTTCATCGAAACGGGATGCTACTCTTGTCACAACGGAATCAACGTCGGTGGACAGGATTTTTTCCGGTTTGGTGTGGCCGAAAGGCCGGGCACAAGCCTCCTTCCGACCGCTGACAAGGGCCGACACGTGGTCACCAAGGCGGCCAGCGATGAATACGTTTTCCGCGCCGCGCCGCTCCGCAACGTCTCGTTGCGCGCCCCATACTTCCATTCAGGCCAGGTTTGGAGCCTTAAGGAGGCGGTTGGCGTCATGGGTGAAGTCCAACTTGGCATCGAGCTTAGCGACAAAGAAAAGGACGATATCGTTGCGTTTCTGAATTCGTTAACTGGGCAGCTACCGAAGATTGAGTATCCGAACTTGCCCACGCGTACCGACGCGACTCCGCCCCCGTCTTTAGGCAAATAGTAAGTTCTTCACGGACGCGGCGTTGCGCCCTATTTGAATGAAGGAACTCTGGGTCGCCGTTCGGACGACTGGGATGCATCCGGCCAAAAGGCGGGGCAGGGTGGGAGCAGGGCACCAAACCAAATGCCCCTCAGCTAGCGACCAAGGGCAGCGATGACAAAGCATTCTGCTAGCACCAGCCAGGAGGCCAAGCGATTAGAGGGATATGGCAGCGCTTTTAGGCAACAGTCGCTCCGGTTGGGCTTGAGTCAACAGGCGCCAACGAGCTTCTCCTCGCGTGTTGAGCTCGGGGTCAATGGGCAATGACAGCTCAGATTAAATGATCTGCACGATCGGCGACCGCAGAATACCAAAACACCTCGATCACAGGTCGGAAGATACTCTCAGCAACTTGACCAATCCGGCGCTTTCAAACGTGAGATGCGCAGGCTGAACAGGGCTTGTGTACGCCGAATGAAAGTGGGCTTCGGCTCGAATGTTCGCGGACGCATAGGAGAAGCTCTTGAACGGGCGACTGTCCGGCCGTCTGCGTGCTCATTGTCTGTCCTGCTTCACTCGTATGCCCGCGCCGCGTCAGGTTCGCCGTTGCCATTTACTCGTTCGAGGCGGGACACCTTAAACAGGCCTGACCAGTCGGTCTGCAGCAAAAAACGCCCTTGGTGATGTCAAAGCCTGCATCCCCGGAAATACAGAACGCGGTTAGCGGCACATGAATAGTTACAGAAAGCCCCGGCCCGAGGGCCGGGGCTTTCGATCCGCCGTTTGAACACGAAGAGATCAATATTTGAGAATTACCGGGCTGAACTTGTAATTGAGCCGCGCGGTTACGAGATCGAAATCCTGGCGGATGCGATCGGTTGTAACCGTACCTGTGCCCGTGGTGAAGTTCACGTTGCCATCCGGCATGAATAGATGGTCGTACTCAACGCCAACCGACCAGTTCGGCGCAAAGCCGACTTCCACGCCGGCACCGACCGTAGCGCCCCAACGCGTGCTGTCGGTATTTGCCAGCTGCGCGCCAGTGAGGGTGGAGGTGACATGATAGGTGTTGCTCGTCACCGCAGCACCGCCCTTGGCGTAAAGCAGCACGTTGTTCGAGGTGAAGCCAATCAGGCCGGTGATCAGGCCGAAACCATTGGTCTTGGTGCGGTTGATATCGGCTGGGAAAGCGATGCTGATATTGGACCCAGTGAGATCAGCCCAGTTGCCTTGACCTTCAATGCCAAACACCGTCTGGCCCATCTGTGAGCGATAGCCGATCTGACCACCGATGGTGCCGCCGCTAACGTCGTGGGAGCCCTCGGACGTGAGGCCCGCGAGATCCCAGGAGCTATGGCTCGAGCCCCAGCCGCCGTTGGCACCGATATAGAAACCACTCCAGTCGTAGATTGCGGTCGCAACCGCCGGCGGTGCTGGCGGCGCCTTGGTGTACACGGGCTGTGCGGCGAGATCCGCGCTAAATGCGGGCGTCGCCGCGGCAAGCGCGACGATGCTTCCAGTCACGAGCAGCAAGTTCTTCATTTCCAGTTTCTTTCCTTTTAGATGGCCCCCGGGCCGCGCGCGTCTTAGCAACGTCATCGCGAATTGCTGTAACGGCAGCGCAACACTCACTTCAAAGAAAGAGCTTGAACCTTCCGCTGCGTCAGGTTGTAGAGGCCTGATCGATTCAAAATCGTAGATCGAGCATGGGGCTGATGCGCGTCAATGCCGACATCGACTGGAGGGTACGCGAACCGAAGCTTGTTGATAGAGACGAGCGTGGGCCAAGGGCAGCGATGACGTAGATCGATCTTCGAACTGAGTGATGTTGCCGCTATTGCAGCGGGATGGGTGCATCACCGCTGGAGAGGCTCGCTTGATCAAATCGCAGAGACTCGACTTCATCGCGCACGCTTCTGATTAAGGTTAATAGCGACGTTCACGTTGGAACTCGCGGTGCGATGAGCTGAGGGACGATCGCAGTAGGATCCGCCTGAGACCCGTTGGTTGATTTTCTTAGGATGCCGCCGGACGTTCGCTGGACGACCAAATGCTCTCTGATGAGAGCTGCCCCCTGCCAGCTCTGCTCTTACACGTCCGGGTTTGCTGGTTCCAATTACTGTACCAAGTTTGGGGAGAGGCAAATCACATAGTCACTCTCTATGTCAGCTCAGCGTCGTGTTCTCAAGCAGGTTGTCCGGTTTCAGACATGGTGTGTTTGGTTTCGGACAGAGCAGGCGGATAAGCCGAGCTGATTCTGCAAATTTTCGAAAAATCAGTCGCACGAGCGTTAGCGCTTTTTGGCCTCGCTCTTGCAGTTGGCTTTCAGGGGGAGTGGGCCTGACAAAAGACGACGAAGTTGCGAGCGCTGTTGCGTGTTGATCACGCGGATTTTGTAAGCGTCACTGGAGCAGCGAATGTGGAGCAAGGAGTGGCGGCGGATTCTCGATCAGATAACGAAATGCGACAGTTTCGATAAATCAGAGACGGGATCTAATCGCATAAAATAGAGGCGGCCACGAACTAACGAGCCGCTCATATCATCGAACGAGCACTTTGCTTCAATCAGACTGGCTGGCGACTGTTGCTGATGTCCGCTGGCAGGTAACGGCAAACTTGATAGTACACTATGAAGAATCTGAGCGGCAGCAACAATCGACGACAGACCGAGACGCAACTCTCTCACCTCGGCCGGGAACCGGCTAAACACGCCGGAATGGTCAATGTGCCCATCTATCGGGGCTCTACAATTCTTTCGGAAACGCTGGAAGAATGGGAGTCGCGGAAACGCGACCCGACGCTCACCTATGGCCGGTTCGGCTCGCCGCTGTCTCGCGCGCTTGAGACAGCCGTTTGCGAATTAGAGGGTGGCTATCGTTCGATCCTATTCCCGTCAGGGTTATCTGCTTGCGCCCACTCGCTTCTTGGGGTCCTGAAAGCAGGCGACCATCTGCTGATCAGCGATAGTGTCTATCAACCGATGAGAGCCTTTGCCGAGCAGGTCCTCGCGAGACTTCAGATCGAAGTGCAGTATTTCTGTCCAACGATAGGTCCAGAGCTCTCGGCGAAGATCAAGGAGAACACTCGGGCCGTTTATCTGGAGTCGCCCGGGTCCATGACCTTTGAAGTGCAGGATGTGCCCGTACTCGCTGCTATCGCGCACCAGTCTCATGCGGTCGTGATTATGGATAATACATGGGCGACCCCTCTTTTGTTTAAGCCTTTTCAGCATGGTGTAGACATCTCGATCCATGCCGCGACCAAGTATATCGTGGGGCATTCCGATGTCTTATTGGGCATTGCCACTGCGAATGAGGCCGCCTGGCCTGCGCTGCAGTCGAGTGCACATCATTTTGGAGAGACAGCAGGGCCAGACGATATCTATTTGGCCCTGCGGGGACTACGTACGCTAGCAGTGCGCATGAAGCAGCACTGTGACAACGGCCTCAAACTGGCGCAGAGCCTGCAGGCGCATCCGGCTGTCGACAAGGTATTGCATCCAGCGCTTCCCGGCGATCCCGGCCACGAGATTTGGGAACGAGACTTCTTGGGCGCAAGCGGGCTATTCGGGGTTGTGCTAAAACCGATGGCGCGACCGCAACTTTCGGTTCTCTTCAACAGCTTGCGGCTTTTTGGTATCGGTGCGTCATGGGGAGGTTATGAGAGCCTCGCTCTAGCAGTCGACCCGCCGAAACGAACGGAGACATCGCTTGCTCTTGCAGGGCCGCTACTTCGGATTCACGCGGGCCTGGAGGACGCGAGCGACCTGATTGCTGATATGCATCAGGCGCTGCGAGCGGCCAGCGAATTCCTCCCTGGCAGCGTCGTTCACCGGCGCGAGGTGCTCAGCTAAAAGAAGAAGAAAGAGAGATGCTTCTTCGCCAGCAAGATCCGGCAAGTCACCAGGATTTGCTTTCACGACAAGAGATGCATAAACAAGATAAACTGAGCTTTCGTTAGGGATTCCACGATCTGACCAGAAAATGTTCGGCGGGCGACGGAGCCGGGACTTACCTACCTGCCGAAAAAAGTGCATGCGTCAAGTTGCGGCGCTGTTGAGCGTTCCGGGCTCCTCCTCTTTGCTGTTCGAAGGTTGCAGTTAACGTTCCTTCAAACGCAAGACGAGTTTATCGAAGGCGTTTCACGCGCGTTTAGCCTTGCTGCGCGGCGGCGATCAGGGTGAGACCCAGCGACATCAGGGGGTTCTTCCGCATATTTGATGCAGCTTGAGCGACTGGGGTTGGATAGTTGCTCGGTCGTTCTCAGGCAGCCAGAAGGACGCGTCGACGCAATAGTGGGTAACTTGCCCGGCCATACATTTGTCGTTTGATGGCTTTGATCCTGCTGATCTGGCCGTCCACCGGACTGGTTGTCCAGGAGGTCGTTATTGCGGCTCGGACCGGATCGATGTCGCGCGCGATGCCGTTGGCCAAGCTCTTGAGCTCGCTGCCTGGCTGCTTGAGTGATCCATTCATCGAGCTCGGCGATGTCGCTACCACTGAGAAGGGACACAAACCGCCTCGCCAGCTCAACCGCCGTGGCGAGTTCCGGAGCTTGCGCAAACAAGTGGCCGAGGAACAGCCTCGCTTCAGCGTCGATCTGATCCAGATTGTGGCTCAAATACCAAGCACAGCGACGACGCGTGGGAGCTTCCCAGGTCGCGTGCGGTTGTGCGCGAGGTGCCTTGTCCGACGCGATCCTCGTGCGGCATTCTTAAAAACTCCGCATCTCTGTTCAACACAACATACACGTCGCCGAGGCTATTTGAATTGGGGCGAGGGCGCTCGTGCGGATGCAACTCGTTCAGATGCTGCTGAAACCCCGCTTGGTCCGCCTGCTGCTGTTCCAGCCTGTCGTAGTACGTCCGCTCGACATCTGGGACCTCGAATGGGTTGAGGTTGTTCAACGGATCCATCCCATCTCCTCTGACAGATCTGAGCAGCTAACGCCGGACCTGGACGTTCTCGCTACGAGGCTTAGCTTTCGAGAAGCTGACGAGGAGTCGAAATGATCGTAACTGTCTTGTTAGGCTTCGGTGGGGCGCTTAACGATTGAATGCCCGCGCTGTAGTTCGACGTGCCAAGGCTGGACCATGTCGGCATTTCGAGAAGCCGCCGATTTCTGAGCCGCTCCCAAGAACGTCCGCGCTTGGGGGCAGCATCCACGCGGCTGCGATCTCGATCGCCAGGTCCTACGGCGTGCATGATTTCGTCATCAAGGAGGGCAAGCTAGACACGGCCTCGACTCGGCGTCAGGTTCTCGACAGCTATCGCACATAGAGCGGGGTCTCCAGAGGCGATCATAGCTGGCGATCGCTGCAAGAATACTGGAGCGCGCGGTTGGGGTGCTTGGACGCGGCATTTTGGGGCCTTCAGGGTAGTTTTTTGCTGCGTTCGATGCTGCCGAGTCGAGTCCGTGGCAAATCACAACCGACCTCAGGCTTCAAATTGGCCTATATTCCGAAAGTGAGAACGAATGAAGTTCCAATCCACCAACTGGGTGCGTCAACAATCGGGCACCGCGGGCCCGCAAGAGAGCTCACCGGCTCCGTCCACAGAAGCGGCGGCCTTTGAGCAGCAGCTGAGCGAGATCGCTGTCCCGTCTGCTCCCGTGCTCATGCAGGTCCGCGCCCATCAAGCGGAGGCATCGCGATCTGAGGCGCATGCCGGAAAGGATGAGGCGGTGCTGGGCGCCGCAGCGCTCCAGACCGCTCAGTCAAATTGGGTCTTGGTAGGTCGCAGCAAGGAGCCGCTCTATGCTGAGGATGCGCGCCTTATTTCCGGCCTTAAGCAGGCGCTCCTTGGAGCCGCCGAGAGCACCGCCACGAGCTACGTCGGTTATCTGCTCAGCTTGAGCCGCTGGCTCTTTGCAAACGACAAGCCGGGCATTGCTGATCGGCTTCATGACGAGTCGATGGACAAGGATGTCGAGGAGTTCATAACCAAAGGTGGGACGGCGAACGTCCCTTGGGCACTAGCTCATCTGCGGACCTCTCAATTGACGGGGGGAGTCGTACCGATCGCAGGCCGCCCTGACCTGACTCCTTATCCCAAGGACGGAACTCTCATCAAAGAGTACAAAAAGCAAGCAGTGGCGGCCGGAACTTCCAGTACCGCCAAAACCTATGCATCTATTCTCACGGATTTCAGCCACTACCTTCGTACAAACAACAAGCCTGGGATTGCTGCTCGGCTTCAGGACGAGACATGGAACGAGGACGAACCGCTCAATGAAGAGATCGAGCGCTACAAGGAGGCCGGGGGTAACAAAAGTATCGGCGCGGCACTTGATCATCTCCGTAATGGAGCGAGAAAACTCAATGGTCCGGCTTTTCATCCCGAAGACGCGCCCTTGATTTCCGGACTTCAAGAAGCACTCGTTAAGGCTGGGTACGAGGAGATCACCGCTAAGACGAATTATGTTGGTCCTCTTCGCAGATTCAGCCGGTGGCTCTTTGCAAAAAACAAGCCGGGAGTGGCTGCTCGGCTTAACGACGAATCGCTCAGCAGCGACGCTGCGATCTTCGATCAAGGTCGCAGGCACCTCGTTCTTACCGCACTAGATCGTCTCCGCGCCTCTCAGTCGCCGGGCGGAGTCGCGTCAATCACTGCCCGGGCAGGGGCCATTGAGGCCGCGGCTAAGCAGGGCGGGTCGCAGCCCGCCTTCAGTTGGCCAGCGGCACTCGCTGAGGGGGATGATCAAGATTTATTCTTTGGGACGGGTGACGAAGCCGGTGCATCGTCGTGTCTTCAGCCACCGCGGCATGGCCTGGCATTGAATCCTACGGAGACCCCTAATCCCGTGAACTGGCGCCACCAGGACGAACTGACAGGTGAACGTTACATCCACATCCTCGTGCCAGGCGAGCAGATTCCCATCATGCGGGCGAGCGGGCACCCATCTACGCCGGCTCCGCACAGTCAAGGCGGTGGAACGATGCTGAATTCCTCGGCGCTACCGCCCGGCCATGCAAATTTGGTTTTCGCAGGTAGCAGCCTGGATCCTGTTTATTGCGAAGATGCCTCTCTTATTGAGGGGCTGAGGCCGGCGCTCATCAAGGCTGGGGCCTCCGAGAGCACGGTCGGCCGCAATCTACGTGGTCTTCTCAGCTTGGGGCATTGGCTCGTGAAGAACGACAAGCCGGGCATTGCTTCCCGGCTTTACGACAAGTCGCTGGACAAGGATGCCCAGGAGTTCGCCGAGAAGAAGGAGCAGGCCATCGCTACCCCGCTGGATCATCTTCGAGCCTCCCAATCGCCGGGCGGCATCACACCGTTTGCAAGCCGGGTTGAGCGGAATCCCTATCCCCGGGATGCGGATCTCCTCAAAAGGTACAAGGAAGAAGCACCCCCAAGCACCGCCAACACGGCCAGGAGCTATGCAACTCTTCTTATCGATTTCAGTGATTACCTCCGTGAAAACGATAAGCCCGGCATTGCTGCTCGGCTTGGCCACGACTCGCTGGATGAAGATGTCAGCCGGTATAAGGAGGCGGACCCCCATGGCCGCAGAAAAGCCGGAGCCGCACTGGCTCATCTCCTGAGGTCGCCGGCGGGTGCTAGAGCGATCGAACTCCTGCGTCATATTCGCCCCCTTCCTGATCTCGAAGACGCGGTTCGCGCCGAGACGAAGCCGACCCTCACCGCGACTGCGCAGCACAGCGGGCCGAACGGAGCTGTCAGCTGGCCGGAGACTCTGCCTGCGAACCAGCAGGATCTGCTTTTGGAGACGATGAACGGACCCAGCTCCTCGCCGCCCCCGCAGGGCGACGCGGTTGAGCGGCAGCTGATGCAGACCCCATCCCATCAACTGGCGGCGTCACCATCGCAGAGGCAAGCTCCGGTGTCCTCGCCGGACGAGCTGATCGGCGAGCAGCTTCCGGCCGAAGACGCGGAGCTCTTGGCGAGGTTTCGTGTAGACGCCGAGCTGCGCAAGCTCACTAGAGGGGCCATCAACAACAGTGTTTCCGGGCTTAGGGCTTTTGTCCGCTGGGTCAACGCAAGTCATAGGGGCCCTGTAGCTTCTCGGCTGCGAGACGGTTCATTGCTCGATGAGGAAATAGCGAAGTACAGGAGCTTGGGCCGTGACCGCCAGAACCGCATTAGATCGGCTCTGGGCGTTCTCAGGCGGCTGCTACGTGGGGGGGAAGAAGTCGAAGCACCCGAACCCCGCGTTCTCGGTGCCCCCCGTCACAACGTTCCTCATCCTGAAGATGCGCCCCTCATCGAGGGCGCGCTGAGCCAAGCCCTGAAAGATCTTAAAACCCCGACTGCGAAGCTGAGGCAGTCTGCGCAACAGCGGGCGACACGTCTTCGTGCGCTGAGTGCGTGGCTTAGAGGGAATGGCAAAGGGAGCATTATTGGGCGACTAAACGGCTCCAGCAGGCAGCAGTTATCCCTCGACAATGACGTGGTAGCATTCCAACGGACTGGAGGCAGAGTACACGGTCCCGATTTGTCGCACCTTCGTAGCTACTTGAAACTCATCGAGGCGAACCGAGAGCTGGGGCTGCCAGGCCCTGAGCAGCCGAGCTCGCCGGCCGCGCAGGGGGATCGGTTTTCCGGCTCTTCGCAGGATCTTCCCTCAACGCCGGCCAGCCGAAGCGCTGGAGCTTGGGTTTGGTCGAGTGAACAGCGGCAAGAACCAGGATCACCATCCAGGCCCGCGTCAAATGCTAAGGGCAGGCTTGAGCCATTTGTTGATCTGAATGCGCTACCGCCGTCCGAATTGCGCGACGATGCTCACTTTGCGCCAGCCCATCCTGCCAGGGGTCGCTCAGACACCTACGCTGGTCTTGAGCCATTTGTTGATCTGAATGCGCCAACGCCGTCCGAGGTGCGCGACGATGCTCACTTTGCGCCAGCCGATCCTGCCAGGGGTCGCTCGGACACCTACGCTGGTCTTGAGCCATTTGTTGATCTGAATGCGCCAACGCCGTCCGAGTTGCGCGACGATGCTCACTTTGCGCCAGCCGATCCTGCCAGGGGTCGCTCGGACACCTACGCTGGTCTTGAGCCATTTGTTGATCTGAATGCGCCAACGCCGTCCGAGTTGCGCGACGATGCTCACTTTGCGCCAGCCCATCCTCCCGGGGGTCGCTCGGACACCTACGCTGGTCCCGTATCATTTATTCGGGATGCGCCCAGACCGCAGGTGATTGATCTAGATCCGCCCACGCTGCAGGAGCTGCGTGATGATGCTCGTTATGCGCCTTTCCCGCGCACATCCACCGATGCTCAGATCGGGGCTTTGGATCCGACCGCCTCCTCCCACGGCCGCAGTGGACTAGAGCTCGGCGCCAAGGAATGGCTGGGCGACAAGCATATCCACAGGGATTACGAGCTCCTGGCGGAGGAGTTGCGGCGGGGCCGTCCGGAACTCGCCGCCCTGACGCAGTTCGTGGATCCCCTGATAGCTCACTATCAACTGCGCTTCGGCGCCGAGCCCGACATGCTCCGCGCGTTCCAGCGCATCGTCTACGATCCAAATGGTAATGATACGGCCGACTTCCTGTTCCTGCCAGTGAACGACGCTATGGATCCTAATCGCCTCGGCACGCATTGGTCGCTGCTGCTCCTTGATCGCCACACGCGAGGAGAGCCGGTTGCCTATCACTACGACTCTGTCCGGGGACACAACCACGAGGCGGCAGCGCAGCTCGCACGACGGCTGCGCGCCCGCCTGGAGTCACCGAGCATGGCCCAGCAGCGGAACAGCTATGATTGCGGCGTCTTTGTGGTGGACGGCACGCGGGCGCTGGTTCGACGATTGGCCCAAGGAGAGCGGCCAGCGCACGAGCCGCTGCACCTTGACAACCTCGTCGCCAATCGGCGGTCCCTCCAGAGTCGACTGGCTCATCCCGGCTTGGGCTAATGGAGCTGGCTGGAGCGGCTCTCCCGGACACTACACCGGGGCTCGCTCGAGCGAGCGGCCTGTTTGGCCGCGGAAGCCGAAGCCCAGGGGGGCCTCGCTGATCGAGAAGCTCAAACTCACGATCAAGAAGCTCCGCCACGAGCAGTTCGGACAGTCCTCCGAGCGACGCGCATTGCTGGAGCAGCTCGAGCTAAAGCTCGCCAACGTGGAGGAGACCGCGGCGCAAGCTAGAGCATTCGCCGATCATGTTGCAGCGTATCCTGCGGCGATGAAGTAGTTGCGGCATTCGGTTGCTGTGAAGCGATCAATGATGCGACCAATCGCGGTCCAGAGGCCTTCGACGGTTCGTTCTGCGGCCTGACGCAAGAGCGCTTTGAGCTTGGCGAAGGCATTCTCGATCGAATTGAAGTCAGGGCGTACGCATCCGGCGACGGCCCTGGTCAGGTCGCTTTCGGCGGATAAGCGCTCGCACGCGAACGCAGGATCTCGTCGTGACGCTCAGTCCCGCACCTAACGACGGCTAGGCTGCCGTCGTCTCGGCCCGCTCCAGCCTGGGAGACGCGGCATGACCAGCAGAGCTACCTCCATCGATGCCGCCCGCGTAGCGGGTTCGTTCAATAGCGGGCGACATCGAGCGGAATCCGCAGGGCACCAATCAACAAGCGCTGCTCGAGGAAACGGCTGCTGCGCAGAATCCCGGACAATGCGTTATGCTTCCAACCACACCTTGCGGCCAAAGAGGTTCACGATGTAGGCCCCTGGGATCGGGCAAGGAGGAATGCCTAACTCAGACAGCGCTGCTCTTGCACAGGCAGGTCCGATCGCAAACTCATGCCTTCTCCTGTCGATGGCCGTGGCCACGGGCCCTACTTCCGCCGGCAGGAGCTCAGTTCGGCCGTTCGAGTACCAGGACAGGTTCGCACAACGACCTCCGATGGCAGCCAGCTGACCGCCCGATCGCCAGGGCCGCCGCTCAAGACCGCTACTTTAGCTGCATGGCTCATGCACGTTACGCTCGCCATTTTCTTGGAGTGCAATACCTTCCCGGCTATATTGGCTCAATGCTCTGGTCCCCGACGTAAGGTCAACTCGCGATCTCGACCACTCTTGAAGGAGGGTGCCGGAGCGCTCGTCCGAGCTCAGCGAACTGTTGGAACATGACGATCAGCGCGATCATTCCGGCGCCCAGCTCAGCGATTGCCTGACTGGCCAACAGTCCGTTGAAGCCCCATATGGCCGGGAACAACAGTACGGCCGGTATGAAGAGATAGCCCTGCCTCGCCAAGGACACAACCGCACTGAGGCGTGCTCGCCCGAACGACTGAAGCATCGTCGTCACGAAGCTCTGAACACCAAGAAGACCAAAAAAGAGATGGAAGACGATGCAGGTCGAGACGGCAATTTCCGTGACCTTATCGCTATCGCTGAACAGTCTGACCAAAGGCCCGGCAAAAATCACAATGGCCGCAGAATACGCAACGGAAAGAGAGACAGTCATCGAGAGCAGAAACTTCGCGGCCTTCAATACGCGAGCAAAGTCGCGTGCGCCCCAGCCGAAACCCAGGACAGCTTGAGAGCCCATACAGAAACCGGTGATAGGCAGCGCGCCGATCGTCAAGATTCGCACGGCTATTCCCACGGCCGCGATGGACTCGTCGCCGAACCGCGCAGCAGCTCCGTACAAGAGCATAACGGAAACAGCAGATAAGATATTGGTCATGGTCGCCGGCGCCCCTATGAACGCGAGCTTTCTGATGCGATCTGCTCCCAACGAGACGTGAGATATCCTGACAAGGACCATCCCGCGTAGCTTTGTAAAATATGCGATATAGAGGCTAATAGCAGCGATCTGAGATACCAGCGTTGCCAGAGCTGCGCCTCGCACACCGAGGTCCAGTAGGGATATGAGGACAGGATCAAGCACGGCGTTCAGTATGAAGGCGGTCATCATCGTCCACATGCTGAATCGTGTGTTGCCTTCGGCTCGGGCGATGAAGCCGTTGACGATGTTCAGAAGCATCAGGGTATACCCGAACAAAATCGTCGCCGCGTAGTCGAGCGCCAGGGGCATGATGGTTGGCGTAGCCCCCAGCGTTACGAAGATCCCTCGCAGGTTTAGAAGCAGAGCGACCGTAACCGCGATGCCGATCGGAGCGGCGAGCGCGAGTGCGGTACTCGCGGCTCGACTCGCCTCCAGGTACTCACCAGCACCAAGATCACGAGATATGACCGACGCGGTTCCAACACCGATCCCCTGTCCGGCTGCCGCGAGCAGGACCACGATCGGCAAGGTCATGCTGACAGCTGCGATCGCCTGCGCGCCAAGTGCGCCAACAAAGATCGCGTTGACGAGTTGTTGCAACGCGTTGATCGACAAGCCAGCAGCAGACGGAATGGCGAGCCGCAGGATAAGCCTCGAGAGATCGGGGTCTGATAGATCGATGTGCTGCTTTTTCTTCGGCATCAGGTCTCGGTCCCGAGCGCGAATTCCGCATCGGGCTCATTCATGGATGAAAGTGTCCCGAGCTCTTCCGAATTCGCTGATCGTCTGCAACAGCTCCTGTCGCAACACCGTGCAAAGATTGCGGGTCACCTCATAACCCACTTGGGTTGGATTATACCTCGTTTCGATCTGTAGATGGCCGGCTTCATAGCCGACACTGAACCAGAAGAGGTAGTTCACGCCTGCTTCATCCATGTCTGTGCCGATCCAGAGTGGAGAAGGGCCCTTGGCTAGGAAGTGCCGTGGAAAATGGCGCTGCAAACCCACTCGGTAATTCAATCCAATTCGGGGTAAGGGCAGGCGATCGATCCGGCTCCGCACGGCGGGATCTCGGTTCAGGAATTTCATGGCCCGAAAGCCTATTGCCCTGCGCGGCAGCGCATTGCGCTGACGGTAAATTGAACGAGCACGATCGGGCCGGGGCTCCGTTCCCGTGAGAGCCAAGGGAAGCGGAACGATCTCGCTGATGACGCCGATAATCTGAGATGGATCGAGATCATCAAACAGTCGACCTCGTGTGGAGGTGAGGCTATCAATCCAGAGCGAATAGCTGCCGAAAACGTGTCCAAAGGCGCCAGATATCGCGGCAAGGAACACATCAACGTCCTGGCAATGCGCCGATCTGGCTGCAATATTGAGGAGACCAGCTGTCGCTTCCTTGTCAATCTCCAGATAGTACTTGGCCTGATCTTCCCAAAGGGACCGGCAAGCTGCTTCATTCAAGCGACCTTCAAGGCCTGCATAGTGAAGCTCTCTCGCGGTCACTTCCGAAAAGCTCGCAGCCACCGATGAAGTGTCGCTGACATGTAAATCGAACTGATGGTAGTCAATCCCTCCCAGTATGTGAGTTCAGCTGGCGCTTCGCTGTTCGCGTAGTGCTCAAGGCGCTTCAACCATGGAGAAAGCATTTGTATGTTCTCGGGACCACTCACGGCGTGGCCCGAGGCGAGGGCGTTGTACGCCGCATCCAATGCTTCCAGGAACAGTCGATAGCCTATCCCGTCCGCTACAAAATGATGCAAAAGGAAGAGAAGATGGTAATCGCCGCTTTCCGAGGTGCGGAACGCCGTGACGTTAACAAGAGGCGTCTGGCCGTCAAACCGAAACATATGTTGACGTCTGGCTGAGATGCTCTCGATTGCCTTACGCTGCTCTAGGCCGGTCATTCCGACAAGATCGATCTCCTCCACGATGCGTTCGGCCACGGAAGGTCCGATTGTCAGACTTAAGACCATCGTCGGTTCGGGCAATGCGGAGTCTGAGGCCTTCGTGCCTATCCGTGACGTGGGCAAGGGCATGCTCGAGCGTTCGGATATTCAGGAGTCCGCGGGGCAAGAAGAACAGATCGCCGATGTTGAAATGCTCATCGAAGCCGGCGAGACGGTTCCAAGATGAGATGGCGGGGGTGACTGGCAATGAGCTGCCCCCGGAAGGGAAGGTGTCGAGTGTAACCGCCACGCCGTCTGCCGCCAATTCCCTGATGGTCGGTGTTCGATAAAGTTGGTCGACAGTGAGAGTCAGCCCGACTTTGCGCGCCAGCGTGACGCAGCGCACGCTCAGAAGAGAGTCTCCGCCGATATCAAAGAAGTGTTGATCGATTCCGACCCACTTGGCGCCTAATAGATCCTGCCAGATTGCAGCAAGAATATGCTCCTCCCTCGTGCGGGGCTCAGCAGATGGGCCAGGCCCGACCTCGCGGTAAGGAACGGACGACAGGCGAGCACGATCTATCTTTCCGCTCGCTGTAACGGGGATACTGTCAACCAAACGGAAGGCGGCGGGAATCATGTAGGACGGCAATGTTTGGCGCAGGTGGGTGACAATATCTCCAGAGCTCAGACTGTCGCGAGCCGGAACTACGCTAGCGATCAAGCGACGATGATCCTCCATGCCGTCCGCGACGACCGCGGCCTTTGCGATTGCCGGATGAGACTCAAGGGCCGTTTCGACCTCCTCTAGCTCGATGCGAAAGCCCCGTACTTTGATCTGGTTATCCGATCGGCCGCAAATCTCGAGAAGGCCGCTGGTTGAGATGCGTGCGATATCGCCACTTCGATAAAGAACGCTGTATTGTCCGTCATCATACGGATTCGGCACAAAACAGCGGTCGGTTCGATCTTGATCCCGCCAGTACCCAGCACTCACGCAGCGTCCCGCGACGCAGAGTTCGCCGGCGGCTCCGACAGGGGCTCTCTTCAACTGGGCATCGAGCACGTAGAGTTTGACGTTATCGATTGGGCGCCCCACGGGGACGAGTGACGAGCCGTCGTCGGCATCCGATGTTTCGTAGATTGCGGCATTGGACGCACATTCTGTAGCACCATAGAAGTTCCACAACGGCACGTCCGGGAAATGCGTACGCCAGCGAACGGGGAGCGAGGCAGGCATCGGTTCGGCGCTGCTTGTGACCAGCCGCAAGGCGGTCGGTCGCGGGTGTCGTTCCTGGGACGCAATGAGGCCGGACAGGAGTGGGGGCGAGGCAAATAAGTGTGTCACGCGATGTCTCGCCAACGTGCACAACAATAGATCTGGATCCAGCAACTGCTCTTGGGTCAGGATCAGCGCGGGCACACCTCTCAGAAGCCCCCCAAAGTACTCCCAAGCGGACGCAACAAGTGATGCGGACTTCTGGACAACCATGACGTCGGTACTGTTGAAGCGAAAGCTTCGCCACATCCAGTTCAGTCGATTGAGAATTGCCGATTCCGGTATAAGAACCCCTTTCGCCTTCCCGGTTGAGGACGACGTGTATATAAGGCTCGCAATTCCCTGATCTGATGGTTTGTCGCTGCACTCAAAATCGTGCGCGGGCGCGCCGCACCCTTCTAGGGTCAACAGACATATCGACGGCATGTCAAAACCAAGGTCAGCGGCATTTGCGTGGACCAAGAGCTTTGCCTGACTATCTCGCAGGATATGTTCGATCCGATCACGCGGATAATCCGGTGATACAGGGACAACAATGGACTGCAAGGCTCGTGCCGCAAATGATCTTATCGAACGCTTCGACAAGCGGACATTCAGCCTCATATGGCTGCGCCGAGCCATCCAGCGAGTCCAGCATAGTGACGTCTGACGCGCTGAGGCAGCTCAGGTCTTTAATAGGCGCAAGCGGCTCCTCGACGCAGGCTGCAATCAGACAGCGCAGATTGTCGGCCATGCGGAAAATCAGATCGCTGGAAAATATGTCCTCGGCATACGCCAGCTGGAGGGCAATTTCATCGTTCTGATCTTGTGCGTACAAGGTCAGACCGAATTTTACATAGCCGGTCTCATATTCGCGGAATGTCAGATCCAAGTCATGTTGGCCAAGTGGCTCCGCAGCCTCGGAGTACATGTTGAACATGACTTGGAAGATCGGCGATCGTCCCGCTTCGCGATATAGGCGGGTATCCCTTACCATCCAGCCGAATGGATATGCCGAATTTGCGATCGCATCACTGACCAGGCCCTGGATGCGCAGGGCATGAACTGCAAAGGACTGGTCGACATCGACCGCGGTGCGGATTGGCAGCATATTCAGGAAGAAGCCGACAATTTCGGCGCTGCCAGGTTGATCCCGTACGACGTGTGGCATGCCAACGATAATATCGTCCTGACCGCTATACATCCGCAGCAGCAGCTTGAAGCATGCGAGGAGAGTTGTCGACGTGGTGCACCTATGTCGGCGCGCGAACTGCCCTACCTGCTTGGACAGCTCGCTACCAAGCAGCACCGCATGCGAGGCGCCGCGGTAGGAATTTGTCTGCGGCCGCACTCGTCCCGTTCCAAGCGAAAGTACCGGCGGATCATCGCCAATCTGACGACGCCAATAGCAGCGCTGGCTGGCCAGCGCCTCTGGCGTCATGTGTTGTGCTTCCCAGACGGCGTAGCTCGACAGTGATGCGCGGTTCTCTGGCAAAAACGCCGCGACATCTACGTACCTTTGTCGAAGGTTCCTGAGCAGAAGGGAGATCGACCAGGCATCGATGATAATTTCGTGAGCAGTGATCAGGATGAGATGGTTGTCAGAACCAAAACGGATCATGCGCGCGCGAAACAGCTGGACCCGGCTGAGATCAAAGCTGCCGTTCAGCTCCGTTCGCCGTAACTCTGCAATCAGCTCCTCAGCTTCCTGTGCCGTGAGATGAGATGCATCAGTCAATTCAGGACTTGCGCATTGCGGAGCATCAAAGAGCTGAACCGGACCGTCCTCGTCGATGAAGCGTGCTGAAAGTGCCTGATGGGAATGAACGACATCGGTCCAGGCGCGATTGACCGCGGCCAGATCGATGATTCCCCTTATTCGCAGGCCGCCCTGAATGACGTAGTTCCTGGCCGACGGTGCGAGAGAAACCATAGGTGCTCCTGAACTCGCGTCAGAGGCGATCGCGTAAGCTTTCCGTACGTCGGGGCTGCGCACGGTTTGGATTCGACTCGGGCCGAGATCGAAGCCGCGAGAGATCGAATCGATCCATTCAGCACCAGCCTGAAATCCGTTCTCACACCGAGCTGGGTCTGCAACTGGCCCAATATGAGCATTGCCCGGAGCGAGCCTCCGCAGAGGCTTATGAATTGGTCATTCACGCCAATGTTCTCAATACGCAGAACGCCGGACCAAATTTGACACAGCTGGGCTTCGAGTCCTGTTTGCGGCTGCTCGAATGGCGTCGGCAATGGAGGGCGAACACTGGTCGGGTCCGGCAATGCTCCAAGATCGACCTTTCCGTTTCTGGTCAGTGGAATATGGCCGACGTGGATGATCCTCTCTGGCAGCATGTAGGTGGGAAGCGCTTCGGCAAGAAAGTTCCGAAGCTCGCCTTCCGCCAGTTCAGCCGGAGCTGATACATACGCGATGAGTCGTCTCGATCCAGTTTCCCCCTCGACCCCGGTTATGTCTCTCGCCATAAGCTTTACGCCTGCGCAGACAGAGGCGACCGCGACGGCGGCACGTACCGAATGATGAGCGGAGAGGCGGGCCTCGATTTCTCCCAGCTCAATTCTGTGCCCGCGGATTTTGACCTGACGGTCCCGTCGACCGAGACATTCCAAAAGTCCATCGGAACGAACGCGCCCGAGATCACCTGTCCTGTATAGGCGCCGGAACGGCGGGTCGTTTGAGAACGGGTTTGGCACAAAGGCATCATTGGTGCGGACATCGTCATTGACGTAACCAGCAGCGACACCAACGCCGCTAACACAGATTTCGCCGACCTCTCCCGTGTTGCACCGCCGCGATCCGTCGGCGACATAAACCTCAAGGTTAGAAATCGGCTTGCCGATCGGCACATAAAGGTCGGCCAGCGCAGGCGGTACGGAAACCAGATGATGCGTAACGCCGTCCGCGCACTCGGTCGGCCCGTAGTGGTTGAGAATGGGGACCCGGGGATATAAGGCAAGCCACGCGCGCGCCAGTCCGGGTGTTAGAGGCTCTCCGACCGTAGAGATAATCCGCAAACTGTCCAGAGCTCGCTCAGCCGCCGCAAGCGACTGCAGATATTCAACAAATATTGCAAGCATCGACGGAACGAATTGGACAACCGTCACGCCGCACCCTTGAATTGCTTTGAGAAGGGATGCTGGCGATTTCAATCTCGCATCATCAAGGATCGCGATACAGCCTCCGACGCAAAGCCCTGCCAGAAGCTGCCACAACGAGATGTCAAAACAGTGCGATGCCGTCTGCGCGATGCAATCCGTCCGAGTGAGGGCTAGCGCATCAATCTTTGCCACCAAATGATTGTTTAGGGCTGCGCGCTCGATCATTGCGCCCTTAGGCTGGCCCATCGAACCAGACGTAAACAGAATGTAGGCTAGTCCATCCTCGTTCGATGATGGCACGGCAGACGAAGTCTGGCCCTGTCGTAACGCTGCCTCTATCGGCATGAATTGCGTGGCGACTTTGCTATTCGCCTGGAACAGGCTGAGCGAATCCGGCTGGTGTGGGCCAATAATCAGCGCGCAGCGGCTCTGCTCGATCATGAATGATGCACGCGAAGCCGGTAACGATGGATCGAGCGGCAGGTACGTTGATGCCGCCTTCAAATTGCGACGACCGCCGTCGCCCAGTCGAGGTCCCGCTCACCCCAATAGCCGACGACCGCGCCCTGAGCGCCATGCTCTCGTAACGCCCTTGCGAGGGCATCCGATCTTGATTGCAGCGCTTTGTAGGTGAGTTCGTCTGGGCCGACCCTCAGCGCAACCCTCTCTGGATCCGATCTTGCAAGGCGATCGATCGCCATGATCGCGTCGATCGGCTGACATTCCACAAACCGATTCTTGCCGGATCGATTTTCCGTAGCCATACGAGTGCCGCCATTCATCGCTTTGTGCGGCCCTTAGATCAGAAATTTGTTGGGAGTCCATCGCATCCGATGCAACTGCCCGCCGGCAGTGACCGACGCTCGGTGAACTGAATCCTCACCAGCTCTCAGCATCAGACGTGCCAACTTTGCCAAAGGACGGATTCGTATGCTTTGCGCCGGCCGGGCGGGGCGCCTCGCGTGTTCATTGTCTGGCCCTGAACATAACCGTCTTCAACCGAACGCGGTCATGTTAGGTCATTGCCAATCAATCCTGACTGGATAGGGCGACGGTATGAACACTTCGTCGTTTGCGCCCAAAAGCGAATATGGCCGAGCCGGATGGCGCGCGAGTCACCCTCCGCGCTATGACCACTCGACCACACCGCTTCGATCTCGCCGCTTCATGGCGGCAAGGGTGGGCGACGACTTTATCGGTGTGGACACAGCGCGGTAGCGCCGAGGATACATTTTGAGCTGTCACTGGTTCCACGCTCGCTTCGAGCTCGAGAACGGCTGACCCCCGACCTATCGGACGTGCCGATCTGCCCGGAGACGATGCGCACTGGTGGCATCTGGATGGAGGCCACGTTCACTCATGCCGATCTCGCCGCGCGCTGACATCGGCAGCTTGTGAACGGCCTCGCCCTCGACTGCGTCCTTGCAAAGGCCAGATGCTATCAGCTCGCGCCGCCGCAGCCAGACGAACGTACGGTTTCATAGCACTCCTACTCCCGATTGCGCGCGGAGAGCAGGACGGTGCGGACCGGCTGCCATGAGCCAACAAAGCGCCGAGTCCTTCCAGATCACCGGACGGGTCGTGGTGATAGTGAGTTGAATAGAGCAAGCAGCGTGCCGATTGAGGACTGCAGCTCACTCGCGCCGTGGCGCCTTAGAGGCCGCAACGAGCTATGCGGGAAAGTGGGTGATGACGGAATGAGATAGGCGGCGTATCGAGGCGGGTGTCGAGCCTGCCAGAACCTCTCGAGGAGAGCGATACGCCATGAACGAGACTAGCAACATTGTCCCGCTTCGTCAGCCCGACGAGATCGATGATCCACTGACCAATATCCTGCGCGCCGGTGCGCGGCAGCTTCTTGCGCAGGCCGTCGAGGTCGAAGTCGAGACATTTCTTGCCGCGGTGAATGATTTGAAGCTTGCCGACGGACGCGCCCGTGTCGTGCGGCATGGTTACGGCCCGACGCGAACGATCCAGACCGGCGTCTGCCCGGTCGAGGTCGCGCGGGCGAAGATTCGCGACCGTGGAGCGTCCAGCGAAGGCGAACGCATCCGGTTCAGCTCGGCAATCCTGCCGCTGTGGGCGCGGCGAACCAGAAGTCTGGATGCGCTGTTTGCCAGTGCTCGATCTGGGGGGCATCTCGACCGGCGACTTCCAGGAGGCGCTGACGGCCTTGTTGGGCAAAGATGCTCCGAACCTGTCGCCGGCGGTGGTGTCCCGGCTGACGGCCGAGTGGCAGGGCGAGTACGAGCGCTGGCAGAGACGCGATCTGTCGGCGCGGCGACACGTGTACGTGTGGGCCGATGGCGTCTTGCTGCAGGCCCGCATGCAAGACCACGGCGAATGTATGCTGGTGCTGATCGGCGCGACGCCGGAAGGCAAGAAGGAACTGATCCGCTTCCAGGTCGGCGTCCGGGAGAGCAAGCAGAGCTGGCGCGAGCTCCTGATCGACGTCAAACAGCGCGGATTGCAGATCGCGCCGGAAATTGCCGTCAGCGACGGCGCGCTCGGCCTCTGCAAGGCGCTCGACGAAGTCTTTCCCGGCACACGGCACCAGCGATGGTGGGTACACAAGACCGTCAATGTCCTGGACAAGGTCCCGCTCTCGGTGCAGGCCACCATGAAGAAGGATCTGCGCGAAATCTATTGGGCGTCGAGCCGGGCGTCCGCCGAAGCGGCGATCGACGTCTTTGCCGAGAAATACTGCGCCAAATACGGCCGGGCGGTCGAATGCCTCGCCAAGGACTGCGACGCGCTGCTGGCCTTCTGCGACTTCCCTGCCGAGCATTGCGATCATCTGCGCACGACCAACTCCGTCGAAAGCGTGTTCTCGACCGTGCGGCACAGAACCGTGCGGACGAAGGGCTCGTTGTCGCCGACCCCCGCCAAGCTCATGGTGTTCAAGCTGGTGATCGCCGCTTCAAAAACCTGGCGGCGGCTCAAAGGCACAAATCAGTCGCCCACGGTCATCGCAGGTGCCAGATTCGACGACGGCATCGGGGGTCATCCACGTGCCGACAAACCACGCCGCCTGATCGCCTCATCACATCCCGCATAGCTCGGCCGCAACCGCACGGAGCGTCACGTCGTTGGGAAGTGCCTCTGGCATCGGCCTTTATTGGTGGCGCAACTCTGGCTAGACGAGTTCGCCGTCTCCGCAGGGAAGCTCGGGCATCTGGAGCATGCGAAGCGTCTCCGAATTCCGCTCAACAAGCCGTTCGCAACATTGGCGTGAGTGGCGGCGAAGAACCGTGCTGTATCTCTCCAATAGCCTTGAAGCCGTGACGTTGGTAAAAGGGAATGTTTTCCGGATTCGAACTTTCGAGGTAGGCAGCGATGCCCTGCTCATCACATCGTTGAAGAGCGTATTTCATCAGCAATGTGCCAAGCCCTTGTCCGACCCAGTTCGGATCGACGGCAATGAGAGGCAGATGCCAATGTGGTCGGGGGGGTGATGTTCGGCCATTCCCTGCCGTAGGTGTGCCATATCTTCGGTGATCTCCGGGCGCAGGGACAGCGCCATGATTGCGTCCAGCGCATCCTCATCTTGCTGCACGTCGGGAGGCAGCCACAGGGCCGCGGCGCGACTCTTCCCCGTGACGTATGCTGTGCCATGCTCGAATGCTCGTCCGCCACACGCGTTAACGAACTGAGGCATGCTCCTAAGATATTGCCTTGGATCAGGCCAACTCCAACGCATCAACGGATCGGCGGCAAAGCCGAGCACAATTGTCCAGACGATGCTTGCCCGAATGCTTGCGTTCGCAGAGGTAACGTCCGAACCCGCTGTCATGATGTCGTTTTCGGGCGTCAGAGTTGCAAGGGTAGAGCACAGAACCGATACCTCTGAACGAGAGCAAAATGGATGCACCACGGAGGTTTCGTCGGATGCACTTGGTCTCCGTTCCGGGCTCTCCTCCTGCCTCAGAAGGCTGCCTTCGACGGCCGCTTCGGACGAAGGCTCCTCGTTGGGTGACCCTTGGATCTGGGTCTTCGTGGTGGCGAGCACCCGTGCTTCCGCGCCTGGGAGCGTCATCTGGATCCTGCCCTTCCTAAAGGAAGCTCGACTTTCTCGGCGTCGACAACGTTCGGCAGCCCGCTCGAAAGAAATGACAAGGACGTTTTGAGATTGCACGTGCGAAGAAGTCACGGCACGCGCTCGATACGAACATCGTGCGATGGCTGCGCTTGAACCGGGCTCCCGACACGACCGAGCAGGTTAGCAAGCGTCGCGCGTCGAGATCGAGATTAGGCAACAATTCTTATGAGGCATCACCTCGTCTCCCATTGAGCTGTTCTGCGTAAGGCCTCTTGTTCAAAACACGTGCCAAACTGCGAAACCGCACAGACTATTGCCCTCAGTCTGTTCGCCGTCAGTGCCCTTGAGACAAATTGAGAGACTTTCCGAATGGAGGATTTCTGGTTCATCGTAGCCATAAGGTGCGAAGCTGAAGCAGCGGGATGTCCCGATCAGTGTTGAACCAAGCAGGTTTCATCTTACTGGCCAACTGATGCCGGGCGTGATTCCGTCTTCACACTGATTCGTGGAGGCGGGGCATGGCAGGTAAATCTCCAGTCGTAGCGAGTGAAGAGCAGCAGACGGCTTTGCGGACTCTTACAGTTTCGCGCGGTAACGGGGAGGCCGATTGGGCGAGAGCCGTATTGCTGACGTTATCGGGTTGACCAGCCCACGCATTGCGCAAACGGCTTCGGTGTGAACGCGCGAACGACGGCTCACCATCCACTTTGGGCGAAAGAGGGCACTGCATTCCGGACAGGCCGTTTTCATCACTCTGGCGGCTGCGGATTGTTGGCGGGATTGGTGTCGGGCTTGATTATCCGCGCAATCAGTCCGCAGCCGACCAGCCGCTGCAGGGCTGTCTCCAATGCATCGGCGGCTGCCTTGGCATAGACTTCGCGGTCGTCCACGTACACTGCGAAGCTCTTCAAATACTTCTCTCGCTTCGCCGGATTCTCGATCATCGCCTTTGTCCATTCGTAGAGCGGATACCGCTCGATGCCGTATTTTTTGCCGGTGGCCACATATTCGGCAAAGGCATCGAAAAGACATTTTGGCGCGGCGCGATGGGATACGAGAGTATCGAACAATGGGCCCCAACTTCGGCTCTTGGGTCTTAGTCGTATCGCTTCCGCCGCAGCCGAATCGCTTACATCTAAGCTGGTATTCCCAGTGAGACGTCACGATTTTCCTCCAGTCGCACCCGACGTGTCCTCTCCAGCTACTCCAGGCCCTTCCGAAGCAGGTCGTTCGGCAAGTTTAGGGTGTCAACTAGCATCGCGCCTGGGCAGACCGGGATCTTACAAGAACGAACAAATTCTGCGCTGCAAGTATTCGGCTGTGGACCAGTTCCGCCTCCGGTTGGGTGTGCGTCGGCGAAGACGACGTCAATCTCTGCGACGTTTCCAGCCCCGACCGTAAGCTTGAGCGTCTCAAACGTAAGCTGCGGCATACAATGCGGTCAATCGAATCCCTAACGCGGATCGTTGCGTCAACGTTTGACGTCCTGCCAGAGCGGACCTCGATAGGCCTGCTTCTGCGTCGATTCGGCAACTCCACAGAACGTCCCGCATTTCTGGCCTGCGAGAGGTCCTTCCTCTCTGGCCCGCGAGAGCTTCTTCCTCCGAGACCATTTAACATCCTCCGTACAGGCCGGCCTGCCGCTGCATAGTTCGTGAGAACTCATCTCCCTTGGGGATCACAATCAACTCTTCCACATTTCACTCCCGAAGGTCGTGCTGCCGACCAACAAAACGCAAGCGTGATGTGCCCAAGGCGTCGCATTCAGCGATCTTAACGCCGTGGCCACTTATGGCCGTCCATGTCCTCTTCGCCGCGCCAGTTGGTCAGCAATGCAGCTGCGATTAGGCTAGGCCGTGTCACTAAATATACAAGTGAAAGCAACCTTGCGCTCCTACGGGAAATGGTAGGGAGCGTTCGCTCCACTTTCGGATATCGTCCGCCGCCCACACTCAGGAGCAAGAGCGGGGCGAACCAAAAGTCGGGCGAGCAGCGCCGGGAGAAAATCATGGATACGTTACACGCAGATCACGGACGTGAGGATCTGTGTAACATCCAGCTGAGTGGTTTGGACGTAAGCGAGCCCACGCGCTTTCAAGACGATAGCATATGGCCTTACTTCGAGCGGCTGCGAAGGGAAGATCCCGTTCACTACTGTCAAGACAGTCCGTACGGCCCATATTGGTCGATAACAAAATACCGCGACATCATAGCCGTTGATACAAATCATAAAGTGTTCTCGTCAGAGCAAGGCGTCACCATTGTCGATGTGCCGGCGGAACATCTTCCTCCGAGTTTTATTAAGATGGCCCCCCCTAAACATGGCGAGCAGCGTGGCACCGTAAGTCCAATCGTGGCACCGGAAAATCTGGCCAAGCTCGAAAGCTTAATCCGATGTCGCGTTAGAGCGATTCTTCACGGCTTGCCGCGCAATGAGACCTTCAACTGGGTCGACAAGGTCTCGATTGAACTGACGACGCAGATGTTGGCCACGCTATTCGACTTTCCTTTTGAGGATCGACGGCTGCTGTCGTATTGGTCGGATGTAGCCATTTCAACTCCGAAAGAGGGCCACACGATTGACAGCTGGGACAAGCGAAGCGCAGTCCTGTCCGAGTGCTTGGATTATTTCGCACGGCTTTGGAGCGACCGGATCAATGCCGAGCCTCGGCTCGACTTGATTTCGATGATGGCGCATTCACCCGCGACCCGGAATATGGATTCACGTGAGTTCCTTGGAAATCTCATCCTCCTGATCGTGGGCGGAAACGACACCACGCGCAATTCGATTAGCGGTGGCCTCTTGTTCATGAACCAGAACCCGTCCGAGCTACGAAAGCTACGAGACAATCCTATGCTCGTGTCGAGCGCTGTGTCCGAGATTATTCGTTACCAGACGCCCATCGCACACATGCGCCGCGACGCCTCGGCCGATATCATCATAGGTGACAAACAAATTAGAAAAGGCGATAAGGTCGTCATGTGGTACATCTCTGGTAACCGGGACGATGAGATCATCGAGAACGCCAATAGCTTCGTCATCGATCGCAAGAACGTGCGGCAACATCTCTCGTTCGGATTCGGCATCCATCGCTGCGTTGGTAGACATCTTGCGGAACTGCAGCTGAAGATCCTTTGGGAGGGGATGCTGAATGGACGCTTGAAGGTCAAGATCGTCGGCGAGCCCGTGCGGGTCGCATCTAACTTTGTGCGCGGTTATTCCGTAATCCCAGTGCAGATTGTAGCTTAGGCTGCGATGCTCTGAGTTTAATGGGGACTTGTCCGTCGTCAGATAATTTGAGACTGATCAGGCGTTTCGAGAAGGGAGGCTCTGGCTCAGCGGGGGTTAGAATTTAAGCTGCTTGCAATTGATGCTGCAAGCGGCGGTTTGCGACGGTGTTGCGCTTAATGCGTTTTTGTTCGGCGAGGATCGCCTCAGCCCTGCGAAGAGACATCGGCAGGAGTGAGGTTGCCGATGCTCTCATCATCGTGGACGTGATTGTAGTGTTCGACGAGGGCCCGTAACTGGCGTTCGAGGTCGTCTGGCAGGTAGTAGTTGTCGAGCAGAATGCGGTTCTTCAGGGGCTGGTGCCAACGTTCGATCTTTCCCTGGATCTGGGGATGATACGGAGCGCCACCCACATGTTGCATGTCCTTCTGTTAGGAGAATGCAAACATCATCAAGCTGATTATACCAATAAGCATCGTCGGGGTCCGTTTTGGGCGCCATCGTGCTTGCAATCCTCCCCAGACCCATCCGTTCGAACAAAATGCCTACCATCTTTGACCCTTCACGGCCGTTTTTGCTGAGGGTAGGAGCAGGTTCAGCTGTTGCCGCGAGCCAATCGATCGATATGACCAGCGATGCGTCTGATCGTCTGATCGAGTAGGCCCTCGCGCCGCTTCGACAGAGCTCGGGGCCTATAGTCGAAACAATGTCGGAGAGTTGGAGGGACGCTACATCTGTTTCCGCCCGACATCCGCCAGTCCTGCTGTCGTCAACGCCTACGAGGTGACGATTCGGATGGGACGACAAACGCGCGAGCCTTGTGTTCGAGGAACGCAACCGGCCCGACAGCAGCCACTCTCAGGTCGGGCAGGTTTACATACCTGACGGTAAACCTTTCATGATCTCGGTGACGGCGGATAAGGGGCCGTCCGTGTCATTATGCTTGCCCGGCCCGACCAAGCCGGCGTCGCACGTGGATTAATTCTCGCGCTTTCGAATCCGGGTGGTAC
Organism: Bradyrhizobium sp. BRP22; assembly: GCF_020194175.1. GTDB lineage: Bacteria > Pseudomonadota > Alphaproteobacteria > Rhizobiales > Xanthobacteraceae > Bradyrhizobium. Next base: position 48,889 of record NZ_JADYVX010000031.1, read on the forward strand.
CCACTTCATTCCGGCTACTGCTCCGGTCGTGTTACGACGGCTGAACGAGACAGTCCCGCAACTGGGATTTGTGCACCAAGACTCCACTGATTATGCGATGTATGTCAGTCAGCTAAGCGATGTTTCGCCCGACTTTGCAACCTTTGCTTCCCTCGCGCAGGCTTTGAAGCGAGTGCAGACCTCAGCGGCTTGATCGCAACGTGACACGAGGTGGATTGTGCCTCGGATTTTGCGAACACCGTGATCGCGCGATCGCACGGGATAGCTCGCTGAGGTCGAAATTTCATAACTAATCGAATAACGTTCTGTCCAAAGCCGTGCGGATCTTGGTTGCCCTCGACGTCTCGATAGATGCGCTGTATTGGCGGGAGCCTCGCTGGACAGCAAAGGCTTCGAGCCGCCGGGCCAACGACTCCGTTTTCGGATCGCGCCTGCTGGTGCTCACATCTTCGTCTCTGATACCAGGTTGGTAGCTGGCGACACCATCGATTACACCGCGCGAGTGGGAGTGCTTGTAAAAGAGCGCTGGAAGTAACTTTTCCCCGTGAAACAGATTAATTTCGGCGTGTTCCAGCATGGCGTCGGGTGAAGGAATGTAGTCGCTGGAATCTTCCCCCTCGTCGGCAATCGTTCCATGCCGATGAAGATTGTCATGCCAGTCATCGAAAGTTGACACCTCTTGGTGTGCCGCCAGCGCAAATTGCATGCCAAACATCAGGCAATCGGCAGGAGATTTCTGCACGCCAATTCCGATAAAGGCCCACTTCGGCTTCGTTCCCAGCTGCTGTAGCGTCGTCCGTCGCAATCTGGAGTATGGGGTTATGAAGGTGTAAAGATCGGTCGGCTCCATCACGATGACCGTCGGCGGTGCTGCAGCGCGGGTTCGAACATCAGCAGCAAAGTGGTGCATCTCGTCGTCCGCCAACCGCACGACCGCGCGCCAAGCACGATCCGATGATCGGTCCGCCAACGCCTCGAGAAACTTGGCGGACGAGTCCATGTGCTTAAGATTAAGGTCCCGGTAGCGGCTGTTATAGCTGTCCGCTAAGCGATGGAGATTGGCGAGATCGAGGGACAACAATTCCTCGTCGGGCTGCATGCTGGCAGACAGATAGCGAGCTACCTGCTGACCGTATTCCATTAGACCGGACGAAGTTCCAGCCTGGCTGGCACGCTCAAGTGTTTGCGTAAGCAACCGGAGCTTCTCGTTAACGCGGGCTGGATGAACACGGTGAGATGCGGTTCCGCCACCGGCCTCGCGGGATGGTCCGGGCGAGTGCTGCCATTCAATGCTGGATCGAGGCGGACTCGATTGTACGGAATCCAGGTGAGCAGCAAACTCCGCTTCCTGGGCGCTTCCATCATCCTGAGAGTTCTCATGCCGTCCGCTCAGTCGTGAAATGCAGCCGCCCATATCTATCTCCTGTCAAAGGGATCACCCGACCAGGTTCGCCACGAGTTCATCCGCAAGGGCTGCTTTGAAGTCGTGATCGCGCTCCTATCGGCTCAGTAGCTTCGCACGATTTTCGGGTTGGTTAGCTGACATAGCATGATGCGCGAGGTCGCTGACGAGAAGCTGACGCCGCCCTGGGCGTCGAGCGTCTGCGGCGCGTTTTTGCGCAAAGGTCAAACTATCGCAATCGCGCCAATTGGGTCGCTCGCGCGATAGCGCACATGGCGTTCGCGGTACCCACGTGCCGCGCCGCGAACAGGGTGTGTAGCGCGACAATCTGGGGTTCCTCCGCATATTTGGTGCAGGGCGTGGGATTCACGGACAGTGCGAATGAGGGCATAAGGTCTGAATCGCAGTCGACGCCCGTGATTCGCCTTGCTCCACGCCTTCCGCTCGCTGATTTCCCCCGAGCTTTCGATTCTCCAGATCCTCCCCCCGACCGACAGGATGGTGCTCGTGGCTTGACCGAAGTCAGCGGTCTCGCTCTGTCCCTGTTGCGGCTGCCAGACGGGTCGGGTCCCCAGCCACTCACGAGCGACGCTTAGCCGATCTGCCATGGCAGGGTCGGGTGGTCGAAATTCGGCTTCACGCGCGACGGTTTCGATGCGCGAATCCGCAATGCCCGCGTCGGATATTTACCGAGCGGCTACCGGCAACGGTGCGACCGAAAGCAAGACGCACGACCCGCCTCGGCGAGCGCCAACTGGCGATCGGTTTTGCGGTCGGCGGAGAGCCCGGCGCGCGTCTGTCGCACAAACTGGCCATGCCAGTCAGCGGCGACACCTTGCTCCAAATGATGCACTCGGCTCCCTTGCCGGATTTCGTTGCCCCGACCGTCGGCATCGACGATTGGGCTTGGCGTCGTGGCCAGCGATATGGAACGATCATCTGCGATTTAGAGCGCAATTGTGGGCTTGATCTGCTTCCCGATCGTAAGGCCGACAGTGTTGCGCGCTGGCTGAAGCGTTGGCCGGGGATCAAGGTCGTCGCCCGCGATCGTGCCGGACTTTATGCTGATGGCGCACGCTGCGGCGCCCCCGACGCGGTGCAGGTGGCGGACCGCTGGCACCTCAACAGTCTGGGTGAGGCCCTGCGCCACGCGGTCGGCCGCTATCGTCACAACGTAGCTGCCGCCGTGCAAATCATGGCGTCCGCGCAACGCGCGACGACCGCCAGTTCCACGCCGCCACCCGGCCTTGCACAGTTGCGGGCGGATCGAAAGGCTGCGCGACGCGAACGCTAGGATGAAATCTGTCGCCTACGCGAGCAAGGTTGGCCGACATCCAGGATCGCCCAACTGCTCGGCGTCGACCGGCGCACTGTTCAGCGCTGGCTGGTCGCTGGTGAACCGGAGCATTCGCGTCCTCACAGGCCTTCACATCTTCTCGCGCCCTTCGCGGCATGGCTCGAAGCGCGGTGGGTTTCCGGCTGCCAGATCGGCCAGCAGCTTGGCGGGAGCTTCAGCAACAGGGCTATACTGGAAATCGGGTGACCGTCGCGCGATGGGCCACGAACAGGCGTGCACATGCAGGCGCGGGAGGCGCAGCACAACCGCACGCGACCTGGAAAGCTCCCACGCGTCGTCGCTGTGCTTGGTATTTGAGCCACAATCTGGATCAGATCGACGCTGAAGCGAGGGCTGTTCCTCGGCCACTTGCTTGCGCAAGCTCCGGAACTCGCCCCGGCGGCTGAGCTGGCGAGGCGGTTTGTGTCCCTTCTCAGTGGTAGCGACATCGCCGAGCTCGATGAATGGATCACTCAAGCAGCCAGCAGCGAGCTCAAGAGCTTGGCCAACGGCATCGCGCGCGACATCGATGCGGTCCGAGCCGCAATAACGACCTCCTGGACAATCAGTCCGGTGGAAGGCCAGATCAGCGGGATCAAAGCCATCAAACGATGTATGGCCGGGCAAGTTACCCACGATTGCGTCGACACGTCCTTCTGCCTGAGAACGACCGAGCAACCTATCCAACCCCAGTCGCTCAAGCTGCATCAAATATGCGGAAGAACCCCTGATTGTCGCGCTATACCTTGCATAGTCAAATCTTCTCGCTGTGTGTTTTGGCTGCACGCGCTCGTTCTTAATAGTGTGTTCTGCAGAGAATGATTTGCCCATGACGATCGCGGCCGCCGGGGTCGACTTGACATGAACTTGTCCATTACTAATCGAGCAGCCTGTACGCCGGATCGCGGACCTCCGCTGCCAAATCAGGCGTCGTCTCGATCGCAGCACCGGCGTCGGTAATGATCATCTCGTTCGCCGCCTCAGCGGCGCCGTGTCTGTCGCGCGCCGCCTTCGCTTCCATCAACTCTTTTAGCTTGCTACAGTACGCCTCCTGCAGCCTGGCAAGCGCACTCCTTTTGCGGGCATACACTGCTGCCATCGCTCGAAGCTCCGCCTCGATCTGTGAAACTCTTTCCATGATTTTCCCATGTCGTCTGACGTTGAGGCGCAGCGATGCCGCGCAAGGGCGGCATTTTCATCCACCAGCAACGGATGCGCTTCTCCCTGGCTCCTCGAACGCGGCAGGGTACAGCATCAAGGCTGATGTGATTGGTCTCCGCAAACCGCTGAATACCGATCGTCCTCACCGAGAGGGGGCATGGAGCCTTCCCGTCGATCCACTCGATCTTGGGTGAGTGTCGGTGCGCAGAGGAAGGGTGGTGACGCCGCCGATTGCGGAGATGACCCGCGTCCTGAACTCCAGCGGAAGGCCGCAAATCTTGAGCAGCAAGTGACCACGCGAGCGGACGCGAAGCGCTCCTGGCAACGGCAAGAGCCTCAGCACCTGAAACGGCCTCAGAGATTCTCATCACCGTTGCGCCTCCTCGTTCGTAATGCGGCCGCGAATTCTCGCTCTCGCCAAAGAACGAGATCCTTATCTAGCAAAGCGTGCAGCGTATCCCGGACGCAGGGCGAAATCGAGTTGTCAGTATCGATCACTTGCCGAAAGTTCTGGAATACGCGATCGATTCTCGCGATCAAATTGCCTGCCGCGATCATTCGCTGCTCAGACACTTGATCGTCCTCCTCCTCGTCAATGGTTGAGAGTGGCATTCCTGCATTTTTCGGCTTCATGTGACCGCTTGTTGAGAGCTCGAGCACTCGCGGTGCGCCTGGAAGTAAGCCAGGGTCCGGTTGCAATGATGGATGACATCGCGAGTTGTCCATTTGAATAGACGCAGTTCTCATTTGAGGAGTTGCGAACTGTGGCTTGACCTATATGTGTTGCCAGCGCCGCTGCGCGCTCTTTCTACGCGAGCGTTGAGCAGGCGCTATGGGCGGGGCTTTTGTTGGCGTCTCGCTTCGGCGCCTTCACGCGCTTCAGCAGGTCGCGGACATAGCCGCCGAGCATGTCGCGTCAATTCCGCTCGTGCTAGCGCCGCTCGGCGATGAGCTTGATTGGAACTGATTTGTGGTGCCTCGCGACAATTGCAAGGGTCATCGACGAATGTCCCGAGCATATCTACGTCCATTCTCTTTTTGAGTCCATCGTTCAGATGCAAATGCAGCCGAAGAGACCCGCGCCTAGAACAATAAGCAGCGTACGCGCGAGTCTCGCGCGCGACTTGATCCATGCCCAATGCCGGAAGAGTTGCCCGTGATGAGCGCTGAGCAAATAGGCCATCGTCGTCAATGCTGCAGCCGCGTCCAGATGAGCTTACGGAGTTCCCGCTCTGCTCGCGCGAAGTTGCCGACATTGAAGCGAGTGCGCCGATACGCAGCGGCCCGCTCCGCTCGTGATGCCATGAGTCCGGGTCTCTCGCGCTCATACATCTCGTCGCGCGCTTGGCCAACTGCGCCGCGCACAGCAAGTCGGATTTCCGCTTTGATTCGAGGAATTGTGGTTGCGGTGGGCCGAAAGCTAGTTAGCAGTTGCAGCGCGCGCGCCTTGATCTCCTCGAAATATGGGCTGACGCGCACGTACGGTTCTCCTCGAGCCACGATGAAACTGCATTCCATGCTCCTGATAGCCTGGTTAATGGCATCGCTATGGCAATCCGCAGCCGAGGCTAGCTCGCGCCTTTGCGCAGCGCAGCGTCCTTGCAGGCCGGCCGTTAAGCCCATTAGGACAGCGCTGTGTCGAGTTGGGCAGCGGGTCCCGCGGACAGATTTATGGGCGCCTGGCGCCCACGAATGCCTCGCCCGAGGGGCTGCTTTATTGGAAAGGGCACACCTGCGGCGATGCGTCATTCAACGCCTGCGCGATATCTGCAATCAGATCAGACGGATGTTCTATGCTGATCGATAGCCGGATGGGGAGTCGAGGACGGCTATTTTATGCGAGTATCAGGCGGAGCACCTGAGTGCTTGCGGGTGGGCCAGCAAGTGAGTCGGTGCCGCCCAGGCTCACTACCAGCTTGAACATTTTCGGCGCGTTCAGAAATTCGAAGGCGGCTGTTTCCAACAATATCGAACGAAACTGCGGAACCTGCCCCGGGCACGATGCTGAGGCGAATTCCGCAATTGCCTTTTTGCCGCACCGTAGGCTGCGCTGCGGTCAGCGGACGCACGAACGGATTAACGCTGTCTCACCAGACTCCATTTCTTGATGACTGCCTCGCTCATCTGCCGAGCATCCTCAGCGCAGGAGATTTCGTCGACCCTCACCGAGATTTTCTTGCCGATCAGTGCCTTGAGCTGATTTTCATGCTCCGCGCCGGTTGTGAGGAGCTGAAACGTCACCGGTCCGGTCTCCAGATTGCACAGGGCGTTCGGCTCGGGTAGCCTCCGCGGCGCGGTGATGATTTGGTAGGCGACCTTCCTGCCATCCTTGGCATCCCGTATACGCAACGCGTAGAGTTCGCCTGACAGAACTTCGCCAGTATTGATTGGCGCGACGGTCTTCAGCCGCGCGTCCGCGGGCTCCTCCGCGCGAACAGCGGCCCCAGGAAAGCTCGCTAGCAGAACAAATGCGACGGCAAAATCCATGGCGAATCGGCGTTTCGTCATTAGTCAGTCTTCCTTGAGGTGTGCTGGTGAGAAAAGCGTGCGTGGCCGGATCGCGGCAACAGCGTCAGTGCCCGCTGACTGTGCGGCCAGCATCTTAGCGCGCTGCTACAAACTGTGGTGCCCGAAGTTGGACAGGCGGATCATCTTTGACCAAGTCCACCCATGATCTCGGATTGGATCGCGGTTGCCGTGCATAGGGAAGCATCCAACGGCAGATTTCCAAACGCAAGTTGACACAGAAGGTAGTTGGCGCCGGCCTCTTCAAGGTGATTAAGCAGACTTTGTTTCACGGCATCTGGTGTTCCAACAACACACAATTCACTCTCGATTGCTGCATCGAAGGTCAGCGGCAGGTTTGGTGGTGTCGGGATGGCATTGAGCTCGTAAAGGAATTTGAAGCTCTTGAGCCACTGTGTGTAAGCAGATGCCGCCAGCGTATAGGCATCGCTGTTGGAACGCGCAATCACGATCATGCGGAGTAAACCGACGAGTGGTGTCTGATCGCCAGCATCGCCATTCGTCCCGCGATGAGCGCGAAACGCATCAGTAACTATGCGGATAGCAGAGGAGGGGCCCACGCACGCAAGATTTGCGCCATTTGCAGCGGCCCAGGCTGCGGACTCGGGCCGATTGGTGGCAATCCATAGCGGCGGTTTTGGACGCTGATGAGTGTTTAGCGTCAAAGGAACGCTGTTTAGCTCAAAATGATGGCCATGATAGGATAGGGTGCCGCCCTTCATAGCATTGATAAGGATTTCGCTGGCTTCTTGATAGCGGCTCGGTGCTGCGTCAGCGGTGATCCCGAAGTAGCCCAATTCAAGCGGAAGTGAGCCGCGTCCGATACCCACTTCGAGCCTGCCGCCGCTCAAGTGATCGAGCATACAGATCTCTTCAAACGCGCGCAGCGGATGATAGAGGTTAAGCAGCATCACCAATGGCCCAAGACGAAGGTGCCGTGTGCGTTGTGCGAGGCTCGACAAGAACAGGTTCGGCGATGGACCCCTCCCATGCGGCGTACAGTGGTGTTCTGCCACATGGTAGGCATAAAAACCAAGTCGATCGTACGCCTCTGCCAACACGAGGCGATCGGCGTATTGTCGGGCGGTATCGCGGCCATCCTCGTCGAGGTGATCGAAGATGCCGAAGGCGAACTTTGAAGGAAAGACGTCTTTCACTCGATTATCTCCAGTAGTAGGTGCGAAGGCAGGAACGTTGGTGCTTCCGGCGCAACGGAGCGGTCAAAGAGCCAGAGCTCTCGTACTGTGGCTGCGCATTTCGTTGTGCTGTGTTGTTAGCCGCAGTAGTGCGGCGGTGCCGCTGATCATGAGGCAGTTGTCCTTCGAAGCCTCGGTGACCTTGGCAGTTAAGGGATTCATCCGTTGTCGGTTTTCGTCATCAGTCAAAAGAGATATCGGTGATGCGCCGACAGCACTCATCTATCGGCGGCGCTATCGGCACGCGTGACGTAGCACCAGACATTACTGCTGCGCGGCAGGCGATATCTCCAATTTCGGACAGCCACAAATGTCGCTGACTGCTGCGAGAAACGCGTCCATTTGCGTCGTTGTGCCGAGGCTAACGCGTATACAGTCTTCAAGACCCTTATCAGGAAAAAAGGCCACGAGCATCTTTTGCTTTTCCAGAGCGAGCTGCCACCACCTGCCGTCGCGTCCCGCGGGCACGCGAACTAGCAAGAAATTTGCCTGGGATGGCGTTACAGAGAAGCCAAGTCGCGACAGTGCGCTCGCAACGCGTTCTCTTTCCTGCCTGATGTGCCTGTGGTTCTCTTCGTAGATGGCGCGATGCGCAAGAATGCTAATGCCGACCGCGTGACCGATCACATTCATGTTGAAGACGTTCTGGATGTTACGAAGCCTCCCGATAACCTCGGGGTGGCCTAGTCCGAAGCCGACGCGAATGCCAGCGGCGGCATAGCTTTTCGAAAGTGTTCTTAAGATCAGAAGATTCGGGTAGCGGCTAAGGAGGCGCAGGCCACAATCAGGCGCAAAGTCGACATAGGCCTCGTCCAAAACGATGAGGCGGTCCGATTCTGCCACAAGGCGTTCGATATCTGCGACCGGAATGAACGTTCCGGTCGGATTGTTCGGATTAGCTAGGAGAACGAACTTGGCGGCTTTTGTGCACCCCAACAGCAATTGCTCTATAGGCAAGGGCTGAGATTCGTCGCATCTGATTTCGAGAAGTTGCGCCCCTTGCAACATAGCAAGTTTGCGGTTGAAGGAAAAACCTGGAGATAGCATGGCCACGCTGTCCCCCGGGGTAAGAAAGGCTCTGTAGATGAGTCCCAGAAGCTCAGATGATCCATTGCCGGCAATCACGTGATCCGTCGCAACCCCGTACGCGTTGGCCGCTGCTTCCCGCAAGCTGAGGTTATCATCTTCGGGATAAAGATACTGCCGCTCCAGTGCGGCAATTGCACTTTGCCATACGATTGTTGGCAACGGAAAAGGGTTCTCATTCGTGTCTAGCTTCACGTACGTTGCATCCGGCGCAGTCCGACCGGACGGCGGAGCATTCAACTGTCTCGCTGTCTGCGAAAGAGAAGACAGCACATTTTGCAATTTTGCATCCAACATCGTGTTCTTCCTTTGAACCGCCCTTGGCAGTCGCAGTTACCAGCGCGCCGGTCCGTCAGGCGGACAGATCGTCGCGGAGCAGTTGACGCTCAATGGTCTGTCCTCAAACTGCGCGGTAGAAGTGCGGCAAAGGGCTAAGCACAGGTTAGGCAGCGACGAATGCTCAGCTATATCCTTAGGCACGAGGTCTACCTGAGGCCCATCGGCGTCATCGGATAGGTTCGCGAGCAGGGTCGCGAGCGCGAGATATGACGCGACTATCGCGAGCGTAAGCAACCACGCAAGTAGCGCATCGCGGTCGGCAGGACGTTTCCTCATTTCCATCACCTGGCTAAACATCTAGGTGCGTGTGCGATCGCGGGCGATCAGTTCTATCCGATTGCTTCGACAAGTCTCATACCAGCGGCAGGTGACTAGTTAAGGAGCCGGCTTTTCTCGTTTAGGATCGAAGCGCAGACCCGTCTCGATTGCTGTCCGGAGTGGCTGTGAACGAGGCGCAGCGCGTATTCGTCCAGCTCGCAGGGGCCGGCCGGCTCGGGCGCGTCCACTCATGCCAGTGGCATAGGCGTAGAGCGGTAAAGCCGTGGGCGGTGGTGCTCCAGCCTTCAAGAACGGCAATCGTTTTACGCTGATGCTGTCGCAGGTCCATACGATCCTCCCGCTGGCCAGAGTTGTACCTTGATAGTATTTCAGGGCTGCGGCCAGCTGCGTTTAGATCGTACAATTTGACGCTACGTACGATTCAAGCCTCTTCGAGAGGCCAGTCTCATGAATGTATCCAAAACCGTTGCTCGAAGACGAGGAGATGAGTCAAAACTTGGCGACGAGCACTGGGGTCCGCGACCATCCAACGCCAGCCGCGTGCCTAGTGTCGAACACTCATCTCATTCGCACCTAGCTGGAGAACATAGCAATCATGCATGCACTACGCGCGGCAACTCAGTGCTGTTCATCCTTCAAGGCGGCAAGTGCGAGGTCGAGATACTGCATCAGGCGGGGATCCCAGCCGGCCATGTTGCGCGGCGCACTCAGTCGCGCAAGAACTTTCAGTATCGTTGAAACGGTTGAATCAATTCCAGCGATTTCAGTGATCAGCGAACGCGCTTGAAGCGCCACAGCAGCCGCCCGTTCGCTGCGGGGATGCTCGCCCCGTTCCACGCAATCACGCAGGTCATCGCGGATCTTCTGCCAGCGCTCCTCGCGATCTTCGTCTAAGACGCATGTGCATCGGAGATCCGGAGTGCGCTCCTCAACCCGCGACATGGCGTCTAGAGTGGCTGGTAGCTCATCTACACTAACGTGTATTTCACCATCCGTTGTCATGTTGCGCAAGCGATCCCGCAGCAGGGTTGTACGCGCGACCTGAAGTTCAATTCTCTCCAAATGCATGCGCAGCAAGTCAGTAAGCGAGGTGCTGCCCCCAATCGCTCTGCGAATCTCTTCAAGTGAAAAGCCAAGCTCACGTAGCGCTCGAATTTGATAAACTCGTTTCACGCTTTCGCGGTCGTACATTCGGTGACCGCCGCCGGTGCGCTCTGAGGCGCTTAACAGGCCCGTGTGCTCATAGTGATGCAATGTGCGTACCGTTACCCCGGTAGCCTCTGCAAGTTCGCCAATGCGCCATCGACGCCTTCGTGGTGTAGCTTTTGTCATGGTTCTCTATTTTCAAGCCTACAACCTGACGTCGGGTGAGATTCAAGCTATTTCAATGACCTAGCTTCTACTACTAACAACTGGCACAGCCTAGATGGCTCCTCTGCCGCCAGCAACGTTGCGCTCCTCGGAGGAGACGCTTGATCAAGCGGCAGGAGAAATGGCACCGACCACATTCATCAAGGACGCCAACTCGGCTCTACCGGCGGCAGCACGTTCCAAAACAAGCCTGGCGATCGCTGCGCGATTTTCAGGAGTCTGCATAGAAGGCGGTAGGGCCGCGACCGCTTCATCAAAAACCCGTCCCAAGACCGTAAGGTCTTCCGGATCGTAGACACCACAGTAGTGCTGCAACATTCATCTCCGTATTCTGATTGGTAGAGCGGCCGCACGTCGCTAAGGCGTTTGGCCAAAAGAAGACAGACCAACCGCGCACGGCGACGAAGAGCGGTATGCCTCGGAGTGATGCCGTTGCGCAACACAGTCGCGTTTTGCTCTGTCTCAAGCCCGGTACGCGACATCGGCCGAGCTTCTGTGAACAATTTGAGAGCACCGCAGGCGTGTATGCCGCCGGTGATGAGTTCTCACGTTCGAAGCGTCGATAGTCTCAGTCATGGCTGCAGGAACGCACGCAGTCGATGCGAGATCGATCGGCAGCCGGCGCTAATCCGAAAACGATACTCTCAACATTTTCCCCAGCTTGGCTCGCATATGAATGTCTATCGGAGCGGCGGCTGCTCTGTTGATTCCGTTCACAACGGATCGCAGCACTCTATGAGGAATGGCGAAGGGCGCTCACTCTTGCCAGCGGCGGTGCTGCTCGACATTGTCGCGCGTGGTATACCAAATGACAGATACTTAAGCGGGCGATGTTCTCCGAAGTTGAGCAGCAAGCGCGGTGGTTCACATCGCACATGTTTGCTCCTTGGTCGCCGCGGACCGCTGCTGGCGCGGGCACAGTACAGGAGGCATTCTAGGCGAGGGGTGGGGTTCATGCCTCTTATAGAGGAGCTCGTCAAGACGCTGAGAGGGCAGAGAGCGGTTCGAGCGACCAAGGCTCAGGCCGCTCTCATGAGCTGCGTAGACGAAGTTCGAGCCAGAGGTAGTTCACGCCAGAACCGCCAGCGATGCTTTTCCGAATCTGCCGCCTACGATAAACGAGCGCCGGCTCCTGACGGAGGAGGTAGGGATGATGGGATTGAAGCGAGTGCGAGAATGATAGGACGCTTAACTGATTTCGGGGCGGAGCTCTTTGTTTGGTCTAAGGCAGGGAGCCATGCGGGAGGCCTCTTCCAATAATATCTCCCGCATCCAGATGCTTGCCGGATCATTGTTGTGAAGAGCAGGCCATTGAACGGCCTCGGCAAATGCTGGAAGTGACCGCGGAAGTTCGACGATCTGCAGGGGCATCGTCTGTTCGAAATGCTCGACTAGCCTTGAGGGCATCGTAGCTATGCGGCCAGTGTCCAAAAGTACAGGCGGGATCATACTAAAGCTCTGCACGACAACCTCAATGCGTCTCGTAAGGCCGTGCTCAAGTAAAAACCATTCCTCGATGGAGGGCCTTCGCAAACGCCCGAACTTGACTGCGACATGTCCCATTGACATGTATCTGTCGAATGTGAGCCTCCGTGGGAGCCGTTTATTCGTGTGGCATCCCACGCACACGAGTCGCTCCTCGAACAACGTCGCTTTGGGGTGAGCGCTCGACATGAACAATTCCGGTAAGATAAGAAAATCGACTTCACCACGCCGGAGAAGCTCGTCTGTCTCATCGGCGAGTGGTAACAGTTCGAAAGTGACGGCGGGAGCTTGCCGTGCGACACGGTCCACGACCTTTCGAAAAAATACAATGGTCGTGAAATCGGAAAGAAGGATCCGGAAGCGGCGATCTAATTTGCCAGGATTGAACACGTCCTGGCTAATAATCGAAAGCTGGATGTGCAGCAGAGCCTCACGAATAGGGCCGGCCAGCGCTTCGGCACGCGGTGTTGGAACAAGTTCTCGGCCTCTCATCGTAAATAGTTCGTCGCGGAAATAGGTGCGTAAGCGAGCGACGGCGGCACTCATAGCCGGCTGGCTCAGCTTGATGCTGCGTGCCGCTGCGGTGAGGTTGCGCTCGCTCATCAGGGCGTCGAGCGCAACAAGAAGATTTAGATCAAGGCCCTTGAAACGCATGTCTCTAATCTATTGAGAACCTTTGGTTGTGCATATGGAGCAACAACGGTTACTTCGATGATAGCCTCAGTCTCCGCAGCCTGACTCGGCTCCTTGATTGCCGCGCGGCCGCGAGGAACGCTTTCGTACTGGGTTGCAAGCATGTGGAGCATGCGGCGGCGTGAAAGTCGCGCCTCGCACTCTACTGTGAACCGTTGAGGTGGGGCGGCCAGCGCGCACCCGTTAAGCCAATAACGCCGCAGACGCGTTATCGACGCCCGCGTGCGTAGCTTCGCGCCGTTGTTGCAACCCTACAACCTGACGCGGTGTGCGATTCAAGCAATTTCACTGGTGTATGAACATCATTCCAACTGAAAAGACGCATTTGGCCCAACCTGCCCGATTCGACCGACGGCAATCCAGGAAGGGCCATTCCGCTGCGTCTCTTGGCTGGTGTTTTGCGAACATCTTGCTCCGACGGCACCGGGTGTGGGTGCGAGAAGGAAAATCGGATCGCTAATCGATCAAGCAGCAGTCAAGCACGCCACCGGACCGCTAAGCTGACACTTTGAACTGCAGCGCTTCCTCGGCATGCAGCAGATTGGATACGTGCCTCTCGCAGTTCGAGTATTGCAGGACAACCAGATTGGCCTGAGCAACAAGTCGCGTGGAGGGATTTGCCGGAGAGCGGGTGATAATACGCCTTGAGTAACCTAACAGCGCCTGCGGTTTCGGGTGGTCTCACGCGGAAAAGCCATGCAGGAGGCCTCCTGCAACAATATCCGCCGCATCCAAATACTTGCCGGATCAGTGTTATGAAGCGCTGGCCATTGGATGGCCTCGGTGAATGCGGGAAGCGGGAGGGGTGCTTCGACAATTCGCAGAGGGATTGTCTTTACGAAATGCTCGGCCAGCCTTGAGGGCATCGTCGCGATACGCTCAGTTCCCGACAGCATCGGCGGGATCATGGTAAAGCCCTGCACAACGACCTCAATGCGTCTCTTAAGACCGTGCTCAAGCAAGAACCATTCCTCAATATTGGGCCTTAGTGCCCGCCCGAACTTGGCTGCAACGTGTCCCATCGACATGTATTTCTCGAATGTGAGCTGCCGTGGCAGCTGCTTGTTCGTCCGGCAGCCTACGCACACGAGCGTCTCCTCGAACAGTGTCGCTTTGGGATGCGCACTCGACATGAACAATTCCGGCAAAACAAGAAAGTCGACTTCGCCGCGCTGGAGAAGCTCATCGGGCTCGTCGACAAATGGCAGAAATTCGAAACGGACGGCGGGAGCTTCCCGCGCGACACGGTCGACGATCTTTCTAAAGAAAACGATTGTCATGAAATCGGAAAGGAGAATCCGGAAGCGTCGATCCGATTTGGCTGGGTTGAACGTGTCGCGGGAAATTATGGAGAGCTGAATGTGCACCAGAGCCTCGCGTATCGGCCCAGCGAGCCGTTCTGCTCGTGCTGTTGGAACAAGCTCCCGACCCCTCATCGTAAATAGCTCATCGCGGAAATAGGCGCGCAAGCGGGCGACGGCCGCACTCATGGCAGGCTGGCTCAAATTGATGCTGCGTGCCGCCGCGGTGAGATTACGCTCGTTCATCAGAGCATCGAGCGCGACGAGAAGATTTAGATCGAGGCCTTTGAAGCGCATGGCTCGGAGTTATCCATCGTGTGGATGGGTTCAATAAAAACAATCGATTTTGCCAATCTTGCGGAATGGCGGATAGCAAAGCCGGTCGGTCAGGACAATACAATTCAGGCCGATCAGAAACTCGTACCAGTCTTTCTTGGCTCCGCGAAAAGCCTCAGCTGCAACCCGAGCCCTGACCAAAGCGCATGTCCTTTGCGGCCATAGTTTTCAATGGGTTCTCTGAGCAGCTGCATCGCAGTGGTTTGAGGCGGCTGGCGTCGCGCAGATCGTGTCGGCGCCCTCTGCCGGCAAACGTTCGTATAGCTTTTCCAACCGTTTCTATATCGGCCGCTTACTTCCGTAGAATTGAGCCAGCGATCAACTTCGCCGTAACATCCCAACAAGTCGGGAGCTGCTGTGTGGTGGCGCCCACAGCGTTTGCGATCCAGCCCAATTTGTCACGTGTCCATAGCAGTCAAATCGTACGGAAAATGCAGGCGAAGTCGGCGATAGATCTGGTGCGAATGGCACATGCGCGCGACGTCATCTCCGTCGTGGATCAGGATGCATCGGTCGGTCAAGCACCGACAGACGTGCTCTTGTCGAGAGGCGACAGCCACGAACCGTCCCAGCGCACAGATGAGTTCTTCAATTCCAACCGTCCTCTCAGCACGTCCTGCTTGATCGCGGATGTGCTGTTGCTCGGAGTGACGAGGTGCAAGGTGTACCAGCATCGAGCCGCAACGGCCAATTCGCCCATTCTGCTTACGATCAACCAGTTGCTGGCGGCGCGGCGACCCAGCGCTTCTCATTCTCTGACGAGGCCAGCGAAGGAAAGCGAACTGCGCGCGAGCATGAACTTCACGGCCCAAAGCCAGACGGTGCATCGGAGCCAATCATGAATATTGCCGTATCCAGCTCGACAGCGGGTCGCGCCATGCGCTCTCGGGTGCGGTGGAGGGTCGCCTGGGAGAATGAGCTGCGCCTGGCTGACCATATCGAGCTGTCCGACTTCTTCCGAACGACCTACGGTCCTACCGGAGCATTCAATGCGAAACCATTCGACGGCCATCGAAGTTGGGCCGGCGCGAGACCCGAGCTCCGGATAATCGGCTACGACGCGGCCGGCGTAGCGGCTCATATCGCCGCACTACGCCGCTTCATCAAGGTCGGAGAGGTCGATCTACTAGTGGCCGAACTAGGATTGTATGGGGTGCGTCCGGATCTTGAGGGACTGGGAATCACCCAGTCAATGCGCGTGATGTACCCGGTCCTGCAGAAGCTTGGCGTTCCGTTCGGCTTCGGTACGGTTCGCCATGCGCTGAAGGAGCACCTTACAAGGTTGCTAGCCCGCCCTGGTCTGGGGACCATTATCTCTGGGGTCCGCGTGAAGTCTACACTTCCAGATGTTTATCCCAATTTGCAGCCCACTCGCATCGACGATGTGCTCGTCCTGGTTGTTCCGATTGGACAGTCGATCAGCGATTGGCCGACCGGTACGGTGATTGATCGGAACGGGCCGGAGCTGTGACACACCTGGAGCGCTTATGCGGAGCCCGCAGCGAGTACGCTGACGGGACTGAAAGCCGCGGCGTCTATCTGACGTTTGACGACGGTCCCGATCCGCATTGTACGCCGGATGTCCTGGATGTGCTGGCGGAACACCGAGTGCCGGCGACGTTCTTCGTCATCGGGATGTTCGCGGCGGACCAGCCGAACCTAATCCGCCGAATGATTGCAGAAGGGCACGAGGTCGCAAACCACACGATGACACATCCTGATCTGT
This sequence comes from Bradyrhizobium sp. BRP22, assembly GCF_020194175.1. GTDB lineage: Bacteria > Pseudomonadota > Alphaproteobacteria > Rhizobiales > Xanthobacteraceae > Bradyrhizobium. Next base: position 65,126 of record NZ_JADYVX010000031.1, read on the forward strand.
CCAGATGCAAACTCGCCGTAGTGCAACACGAAATACAAACGGCGAGCAAGGCCATCAGGATGGCGTGTCCGAAGGCCGCGCTGCGGTACATGCGTGCACCCTATGGCATGTGGACCGAAGAGGTACTCATCGCTTCAGCCAGGGCGGGCCTTGCCACTCTGCACTGGTCGGTAGACCCGCGAGACTGGAGTTGTCCCGGCGTTGAGGCGATTGTCGACGCGGTGCTGGCCTCTGTCCGACCCGGTGCAATCGTGCTCTTGCACGACGGATGTCCTCCTGACGAGTTGAGACGGGCCAATCATGCGCCTCTCCGCGACCAGACTGTCTCGGCGCTTTGCCAACTGATTCCAGCATTGCACGACCGCGGATTCTCAATTCGCCCGCTTCCTCAACCCCACTGAATAGACCGACACCTATGAATCTGCTTGCCACGACCAGCACGGTCGCTATCTCATTCTATGCGCTGCTCTCGACTGTCTATCGAAGCATGCAAGTGCTTTATGCTATGCCGACAGACGTCTCATCCCCGTCGGACGTCGTCGCCAAGTCGGACGGTCTGCCGAGCGTGGATGTGATCGTCCCCTGCTTCAACGAGGACCCGCGCACACTCGCCGCGTGTCTGAAGTCCATTGCGAGCCAAGACTACGTCGGAAAACTGCATGTCTATGTGGTTGATGACGGTTCTGCAAATCTCGACGCTACGGCACCCGTTCACGAGTCCTACGCGGACGACCCAAGGTTCAACTTTATTGTGCTGGGAAAGAACGTCGGAAAGCGGAAGGCGCAGATTGCTGCAATACGGGCCTCATCGGGAGATCTGGTACTCAACGTCGATTCGGACACCATAATCGCCGCCGATGTGATCACCAAGCTTGCAGGCAAAATGCAGGATCCAGGAGTTGGCGCCGCCATGGGTCAATTGACGGCGAGCAACCGAAGCGACACTTGGTTGACCCGATTGATCGATATGGAGTACTGGTTGGCTTGCAATGAAGAGCGCGCGGCACAAGCTCGCTTCGGTGCTGTGATGTGCTGCTGCGGCCCATGTGCGATGTACCGCCGTTCTGCGCTGCTGCTGCTACTAGATCAGTACGAGACGCAATTTTTTCGGGGAAAGCCAAGCGACTTCGGTGAGGATCGCCATCTCACGATCCTGATGTTGAAGGCAGGGTTTCAAACGGAGTACGTTCCGGACGCCGTTGCAGCGACAGTTGTTCCGGACAGGCTAGGTCCGTATCTGCGTCAGCAACTCCGTTGGGCGCGGAGCACATTCCGCGACACGTTCCTTGCGCTGCGCCTACTCCCCGAACTTAATCGCTATCTGACGCTAGATGTAGTCGGGCAGAATCTCGGCCCATTACTTCTCGCCCTCTCATCGCTAGCGGCTCTGGCGCAGCTCGCAGTCACCGCCACAGTGCCGTGGTGGACAGGGCTGATTATTGCATCAATGACCTTGGTTCGGTGCACTGTCGCCGCGCTTCGTGCTCGCGAAGTGCGATTTCTTGGCTTTGCTCTGCACACATTCATCAACATCTTTCTATTGCTTCCCGTGAAAGCGTACGCACTCTGCACACTCAGCAATAGCGACTGGCTATCGCGCAAGCCTGCCAAATTGCCGAACGGAGGTAAAAAACAAATCGTCATCAGAAGCGCGACCGCGGAACCAAATGGTACAGCGTGTTCGGCAGTTGCTGGGTCAATTCACCGCGGGGACCTTTCGCGCGGTTCTTCGAGGCTGGTGACGTCGGACAGCGTTTGTCGCGGCGAGTGATCGTGCACGTTACACAAGGTTGAGAAGTCGTGAGCTTGGACAAGAAATATCAATCATTAGACGTTGAATTGGCGAGCGACGATCCGTGGGGGCTCGATGGTAATCCGTTTGAGCGGGAGCGCCATACGCAAATGCTCCGGCTGTCGCTTTCCCGCGGGATTTTAAAAAATGCCCTCGAAGTCGGGTGCTCGGCCGGCGCATTCACAGAAAAGCTGGCGCCCCACTGCCAACAGCTCACCGTGGTCGATGTTATGCCCCGAGCGATTGGTCGAGCGTGCCAGCGGACCAAGAGGTGGTCGCACATCACGTGGATAGCCTCCGATATCCAGCAGTTCACGGTCCAAGAGGTGTTCGATCTGATCGTCGTGGCGGAAGTTCTCTATTACCTCGAAGATATAAACGCGATGCGCGCGGCGATCCGCAACCTGACGCGGATGCTTGCGCCAGGTGGGCATCTGGTTTTTGGATCGGCGCGGGATGCCGCCTGCTGGAATTGGGGGCACGCCGCCGGTGCCGAGACGGTCATTAGCATGCTCAGTGAAACGTTGATCGAGGTCGAACGGGTACACTGCCAGGGTCAGTCAGCAAACGAAGACTGCTTGCTCGTCAATTTTCGGAACCCAATTTGAGTTGATGAAATCCAATTGTCGGCGTTGAGATGGAGACACTATGCGCATCTGCGGCATTAAGCTGACCCATGACGGTGCGATCGCTGTTGTAGAGGACGAACGACTCGTCTTTTGCGTCGAGCAGGAGAAACGGGGCAACAATCCCCGCTATCAAACCATCGACAATCTTGACGCAGTTGTTGCCATCCTGGCGGAACATGGTCTGGTTCCGCAGGATATTGATCAGTTCGTTATCGATGGCTGGGACGGGGAGGTCGAGTCGGAGTTCCAGGTCCTCAGTGGGGCCGAACCTATCACTCTCAAAGGGGCGCCGTATGTAGAACGCGATGCGGACGGCCTGCTTACTTCGCGGGACGGCTTTAGCCTAGCGCTCGATCGCACGCTCTTCCCTTATAAGAGCTATCCGCACGTCACGGCCCATGTGGCCTCCGCCTATTGCACCAGCCCTTTTGCCAAAACCGGACAACCCGCCTTCTGCCTGGTATGGGACGGCTGCATCTTTCCACGCCTCTACTACGTAGAACCGCGCCGCGCGCGGTTCGTTGAATGCCTATTTCCGATCATAGGCCACGCTTATGCCGTAGCTGGCCATCACTTCGGACCTTACAGGCAGGCGAGCCGCACCAACTGGGACCTAGGTGTTGCCGGCAAGCTGATGGCCTATATCGCCCTCGGCTCCGCTCATGAAGATATCGTTGCGGTGTTTCAGGAGCTCTACGAGGAACGCTTTGCGGCCGACACAGAGCATGCGCGTCGCTACCGTGCGGAGGTCAACAGCGCGGAGTCCTCACTTGAGGCGATGCACGACTTCTTCGACGCCAGCGCGCTCCGATTGGAGAGCGAGCTGCCCGAAGATGTACTTGCATCGTTTCACGTTTTCCTCGAGCGCCTCCTCATCCGGGAAATGGCCGTCGCTTTGCAGCGGCATTCGCACTTTCCAGGATCGCGCAATTTGTGCATAGCCGGTGGCTGCGGTCTTAACATCAAATGGAACAGTGCATTGCGTGCGAGCGGCCTGTTCGATGATGTCTGGGTGCCGCCGTTCCCAAATGACAGCGGCTCGGCAATCGGTGCGGCTTGCTCTGCAATGGCTGCGGAGAAGGGCTTCGTGCCGCTGCAATGGTCGGTCTATAGTGGCCCCGCCCTGAGGCGCAGCGATGTGCCGTCAGAATGGGACGTTGCACCATGCAGTATGCGTGAACTTGCGACCATCTTGGCGAGTAACAAGCCTGTGGTATTTCTCGCCGGCTGCGCGGAGCTTGGACCACGGGCGTTAGGGGGCAGAAGCATTCTCGCTGCCGCAACATCGGCGGGAATGAAGGATCATCTCAACGAAATCAAACGTCGCGAACACTTTCGGCCAGTGGCCCCGATATGCTTGGAGGATCGTGCGCCGAAAATTTTCAGCCCCGGAACGCCAGATCCTTACATGCTGTTCGATCACCAGACACGGCCAGAATGGCGCGATAAAATTCCCGCTGTTATACATCTTGACGGATCTGCGCGATTGCAAACCGTTTCCAGAAGCTCTCCACATAAAATTGCGGAGCTTTTGGTCGAATATGAAAAACTCACGAGCATTCCGCTGCTTTGCAATACGAGTGCCAACCACCATGGACGCGGGTTTTTTCCGGACGCCGCGGCGGCCTGCCAATGGGGACGCGTTGAACACATATGGTGCGATGGCCTGCTGTGGACCAAAACCGCCGTAAGTGAGCGACCGCCGGCCGAACAGCTTCTTTCAGACTAAGATGAACGTATGTCCACGCTAGCAGTCGACCTTACGGACGTAAGCAAGTCGTTTGGCGGCAAGACCGTTGTCGACGGGCTGTCCTTTGCTGTCGCCTCGGGCGAGTGCTTTGGCCTCCTCGGACCAAACGGGGCAGGCAAAAGCACGATAGCGCGTATGGTGCTCGGCATGGTAGCGCCGGACACTGGCAAGATGACGGTGCTCGGCGAGCCGGTGCCCGCGCGTGCTCGCCTGGCACGCGCGCGAATCGGCGTGGTGCCGCAGTTCGACAACCTTGAACTCGGGTTCACCGTCCGCGAAAACCTACTGGTATTCGGGCGCTACTTCAACATGAGGGCACGGGAGGTCGAAGCAGTTGTGCCAGCATTGCTCGAGTTCGCCCGACTGGAGAGCAGGGCTGATGCTCGGGTCTCCGAACTGTCCGGCGGCATGAAGCGGCGGCTGACGCTGGCCCGTGCGCTGATCAACGACCCACACCTTTTGGTCATGGACGAGCCGACCACCGGTCTCGACCCGCACGCGCGCCACCTGATCTGGGAACGCCTGCGATTGCTGCTGGCGCGAGGCAAGACGATTCTCTTGACCACGCACTTCATGGAAGAGGCCGAGCGGCTGTGCGATCGGCTGTGCGTGCTCGAGGCGGGGCGCAAGATTGCAGAAGGTAATCCTCGCGCGCTGATCGATGAGCAGATCGGCTGCCAGGTTATCGAGATCTATGGCGGCAATCCAGACGAGATCTCTGCTCTGACCAGGCCTTATGTGCGGCATATCGAAGTGAGCGGCGAGACGCTTTATTGCTATGCGCCAGATCCTGAGCAGGCGCTGATGCAGCTGCGCGGGCGCGAAGGTCTACGGATGCTGCAGCGTCCTCCGAATTTGGAGGATGTCTTTTTGCGGCTGACCGGGTACGAGATGGAGAGATGAACGATGGGTGAGGGTTACGCCGCGGCCATGCCCGCCAACGCGTACAACTGGGTCGCGGTATGGCGTCGCAACTTTCTGGCGTGGAGGAAAGTCGCACTTGCATCTGTTATCGGAAACCTCGCCGATCCGTTGACTAATCTGTTTGGCCTCGGCTTTGGCCTCGGAATAATTGTGGGGCGCGTTGATGGCGCATCATACGTCGCGTTTCTAGCTGGTGGGATGGTCGCGACCAGCGCCATGACCTCTGCGACCTTTGAGACAATGTATGCGACATTTGCCCGCATGCATGCTCAGCGGACCTGGGAAGCAATCCTATGCACAGAGCTCACGCTCGGCGACATCGTTCTGGGTGAATTGGTGTGGGCAGCCACCAAGGCCATTCTGGCCGGAACGGCAATTGCAATCGTTGCCGTGGCCCTAGGCTATGCAGCTTGGGCATCAATTCTCTATTCGATACCAGCAATCGCAATCACTGGCTTCGTCTTCGCAAGCCTGGCCATGGTCGTCGTATCTCTAGCACCCAGCTACGATTATTTCGTGTTTTACCAGACGCTCGTCGTCACACCTATGGTGTTCCTGTGCGGCGCGGTCTTTCCGGTGGACCAGCTGCCCGGCGCATTTCAGCGCCTGGCGAGCTTATTGCCGCTCGCACATTCGGTCGACCTCATCCGTCCAGCGATGCTTGGGCTTCCGGCCGGCGGCATCGGCCTGCATATCGGTGCGCTTTGCATGTACGCGGTGCTGCCATTCTTTCTATCGATCGCGCTGCTTCGCCGGCGACTGATGCGTTAACGCGATATTCCGCATGGAGTTACACGACGCAAGACCGGAATTCGACCGCAGCGGAAGAGGGGAGCATCTGCACTCGCATATGCAGCTTTTGAAGATGATGAAATCCATCCAGTCCACAGCAGCGTGAATCATGGGCAGCAGTTGGCAATTCGGTGCCGCCATGCTCGGAGCGGCTAGTCTGTGCAAGGACAATGTCGCGAGCATCGAAGTCGGCTCCCGCGGGAAAGTTGTCGACCGGATCAACTAATCGCTCTCGTTCCGGCACATAAATCGGCCGATCTCATGTCGGTGATTGAAGTCGAGTTTACGAGAACTGTTGAAGGATGGTGATCGGCTTCGTCAGAGACACACCATCCTTAGCGCAATCAGGTGAGACGGTGTTAAGCGGCCTTGGTATCGCGATAAATGGAGAATGAAATGTTCTGTCTAGGAGTGAGCGGCGGACTAGACAAGGTCCATGAAAATACCCGTGAGCTTTCCAATACGTTTATGCACGATGGCGCTGCGGTGCTCGTCCGGGACGGACGCGTGATAGCGGCCGTTGAAGAGGAGCGCCTCAATCGGATAAAGCACTCCAACAAGTTTCCAAGCCGTTCGATACAACACTGCCTTGCTGCCGCAGGTATCCAGCTCAGCGATGTCGATCGTATCGCGTTCTATGCGACCGAGGCCTACTGCAACGCAATGCTCGAAGGTCTGTTCGGGTCCCATCCGGATGTCTCCATTCCATTGGATGCCAAACTGTTGATGCGTAGCTTGCTAGCGCAGGAGCTTGGTAGCGATGTTGATCCATCACGTATCTCTTTCGTCAGTCATCATCAGGCGCATGCCGTAAGCGCCTTCGCGATGTCAGGCTTCGAGCAAAGTCTGATTTTCGCGATCGATGGCAGTGGTGATTTTCTCTCCGGCCTCCTAGCTCTCGGGTCTGGTACAGAAGTTACCCAACTTGAGACGTTCCCGGAGAACAATTCTCTAGGGCTTTTTTATCTCGAGACCATCCGCTGTCTCGGCTACGACCTATTCGATGAATACAAGGTCATGGGGCTTGCCCCCTATGGCGATCCGGCTCCCTATCGCGAGCTCTTCGGGCAGTTCTATGAGCTCTTAGAGGACGGTGGCTACCGCGTCCACCTCGACCGAATCGGTCCGACATTGCGGCGGAGCATCCAGGTCCGGCGAAAGGGAATGCCATTTACCCAGCAGCATCGAAATGTGAGTGCTTCGTTGCAAGAGGCGTTGGAGCGGATCGTATTTCACGTGCTCCGGCATCATCGCGAGGCGACAGGTATGAAGCGGTTATGCCTGGCTGGAGGGGTCGCCCACAACTGCACGCTGAACGGTAAGCTGCTGTATTCCGGGCTTTTCGAAGACATCTTTGTGCAACCGGCGGCGCATGACGCCGGCTGCGCGTTGGGCGCCGCACTGATGATGTCTAACGAGCTGGGGCGTCCCGCACCGCGTGAGCGACTACAGGACGTCTATTGGGGGCCTGATCTCGGGAGCGAGCGCACCATGGAGCAGGAGCTGAATGCATGGGCCGGACACCTGCACGTCGAGCGCAGTGACGACGTGGCAGGCAGCGCCGCCGAATGGATGGCTAATGGCGCCGTGATCGGCTGGGTGCAGGGTCGTTCGGAGTTCGGGCCACGTGCGCTTGGCAACCGCAGCATTCTTGCCGATCCTCGGCCTGCCGCAAACAAGGACCGGATCAACGCCATGGTCAAAAAGCGCGAAGGTTATCGACCATTCGCGCCATCAGTGCTGGAGGAGGATGCGAGCGAATTTTTCGACCTCCCCAACGGCACGCGCGAACTTCCCTTTATGAACTTTGTAGTGCGCGTGCGCGGCTCCAAGCAAAGCGCGCTCGGTGCCATAACGCACATCGACGGTACTGCGCGGCTGCAAACAGTATCGCGCAAGACGAATCCCGCGTACTGGCAGGTTATCAATGCATTCAAGAAGCGGACGGGCGTCCCAGTTCTGCTCAACACCTCCTTTAACAACAATGCCGAGCCGATCGTGGATTCGGTTGCAGACGCGATTACGACATTTCTGACGACAGAGCTGGATGGGCTTGTGGTGGGGCCGTTCCTCGTCAAAAAGAAAACCCCAACGTCAGAGGATTGGACTGCGCTCGCGGTCTCATTGCCGCAATATGCACGCCTCTATCGAGTTCGCGCATACACGGCCCGAGATCGCCAGGAGACTGTGTGCGAAATCCGCACCGGCCACTCCAGCCGCGACAGTGTCCGTATTTCCCAGGATGCGTTCGATCTTCTGATGCAGATCGAGGGCGAAGCCGTGCTCGGGGATCTCCTGGATACAGTGACGCTCGATCAGGCGAGGCGTGAAGCTCTCGTGAAGGAACTGCGGGAATTATGGGAGCAGCGCCGCCTCCGGCTGTATCCCTCGCAAACTGCTCGCGCGCATCAAAACTGCGATCGAATGCTCGAGAAAGCATAGCAGGCGCTCATGAGTATCGCTGCATGCGTGTCTCCACACGCGGGGAGGGGGCTGGGCCGCGGCGCTGGGCATGTCCCGTCGTTGGGCTCATGGTTGTGGGCGCTCCGCCATCGCAGCAGCTCCGGACGGCAAGGGCCCATCACCCAGAAGCTCTATTCGGTGTCGTACGAAGTGCTTCGAAGAAGATGGATACGACTTAAATCAAGTATGTCGACGGCAATATCGTGGAGCGGCTTCTCCAGTGAAAGCGGGCGATGAAGTTCTACCATCCAAGGGCTAGCATCACGATCACGGAGGACAGCACCGGGCAGCCATACGTAGAGTTTTCCGCAACGTCCTTCGAAGCGGTTCCCATAACGAGGAAGCACAAATGATTGTGGGTAGGTCAATGAATGACCGGTTTGTTGTTTCGCGACGACGTACTGGTTTTGGTGATTGTCTATGGTCGCTGGCGTCAGCCTGGCGCTATGCGCAGCGGACGGGGCGGACGCTAGCCATCGATTGGCGTGGCTCGTGCTATCTCGATCAGCCCCTTACGAACGCCTTTCCGGTGTTCTTCGAGCCAATTGACGACATAGCTGGCGTGCGGGTGATTTGTGATAACGAGATCAACCAGCTCTCCTTCCCGGGCCCCTTCTTCCCATCATGGTGGAATAAGCCCTCAATCGACTGCGTTTATCGGCCAGATGAGCAGATTTTCCGAGAACGTGATGAATTGGGTGAGCTTTTCCAAGCCGAACACGACATTGAAGCCAACACTGTGGTGTGTGATGCTTGTTTGATGTGGCGCTGCGATCAGGACGCCGAACGACAGATATTTCGAAGCGTCAAACCGAGGTCTGAAATTCAAACCCGGATTGACAGCATCTATCGGGAGCACTTTGAAGGGCGCAGCATCATCGGCGTTCATGTTCGGCACGGCAACGGCGAAGATATAATGGGGCACACGCCCTACTGGGCCGATCCGGAGCTTGCCTTGCGGCAGGTATGCACCGCCATCGAGAAGGCCACAGCACTACCACGTTCAGCGCCGGTGATGGTGTTCTTGTGTACGGATAGTGCGCAGGTGGTCGATAAGCTATCGGCTGTATTTCCTGATCTTTTCACGATCCCAAAGCACTTCCAGGCGGATCAGGCCGGGCCATTACATAGTGCAGCACTCGGAGCCGACGGCGGTATTTCAGCTCTCGTGGAGATGTATCTCCTGGGGCGATGCGATACCGTGATTCGTTTTCCGCCAACTAGCGCTTTCACGCGCTACGCCAGCCTCTTCGCGCCACGTGTTATTGAGTTCGATTTGAACGATCCGGGTCGTTTGATCTTGATTGATGAATCCTGCGAACGTCACCGGCCGTCATGGAGCTTGTAAGCGGCGCGGTCGTCGAGCATTGGGCCGCCCTTCTTTGCGTTGGATCTCTTCGTGCTGTCGGAACTCGTTCATTCCTGTAGGTTCAGAACTGCGAAAAGACTTGGCTGTACGATCGCCGTCGAGCAGCCGATCCCGGCCTTGCAGCGAGCCTCAAACACCTCTTGGTTGGCGCACACTGCAGCGCGTCCGCTCGGTTCAGCAAGCCATCGAAGTGCGGTAGAACTTACATGGCTCAACCTTCGTACAGCTGGTCCCTTCTTTATCGATAAGGCCAACTTCCCTACGATCGAGAACCACGATCATCAGTCAGGTATCGGCAGCCGTAGAGTAGAGATAGAAAATGCCCCACCAACGCAGAACGGATCGATCGCGGGGTGCAAGCTGCGGCGGCGAAGCTTTTCATAATAGGGTGACCGGCAGGCGTATGCCTATGTTCGGCAGCTCGGCCTATCTCTCTTGAGATGGTCCTTGCTCTCTCCGGTATAACCGGCCACGTGGCGGCGGTGCTTGGCAGCAGCGGGTTGTTCCCGCCAAACGGGTGTCCAGCTCACATGTCGAGGGGTTTGATACATTGCCAAATGTAGTTGGGTCGACTGCGCGCGGGCAGCGCACGCCAGAGGCAAGCGATCGAGATCTAGGATTAGATTTCGCGAAAGGAGTCCTCATCATTTTGGTGATCGTCGGTCACCTGATCCAATATGTCGTCTACCGTGGTGAAGGCTTTTGGGAGTCGCCATGTTTCAAATGGATCTATATGTTCCACATGCCACTCTTTATGGCGATATCCGGATATCTTTCTTGGCGAGCACTCTTGCGAAAGTCGTTCACGCGAGCCGTCGGTGATCGTGCGCTGCAGCTCTTGGTGCCCATGCTGTTTTGGTACGCTCTCCTGGAGGCAGCCAAGTTGGTCCTATTTGACCCGTCTTCCAGCGGACCAAGCAGCGTTTTGCAGTTTCTAACCGATTCCGCCGGCACATACTGGTTCATTTGGGCTGCTTTTGTTTCTTTCCTTCTCGTCAAAATTCTTTCGATTTTCAGCCATTGGTCACCCCGAACTTTATTTGTATCGGTCGTACTAGTCGCGCTTGCACCTATGACATTTTCCATATCACCACTCATAAAGTATACTTACCCGTTTTTCTGCTTCGGGGTCTCGTTTGCTCAGTCGAGAGACCGCTGGACGAGCATAACGTCATCTCACAAGCCGCTCGTAATCATCTTTCTCTGCATAGCCGCTTTGGTGTGCTTTCTAGTCTGGCGCAAAGACACTTACATCTACAACAATCTCGCCGTAGTGCACGATATGCAGTCGGCAAAAAACGTAACTCTGATGTTTTTTGGCTCCGCAGTGGCCTCAGCGATCGTTTTCGAGCTCGTCCTCCAATGCTGGAAGATCGGCCGCTCCAATCGAGTGACTAACTTTGTCGCAGTGCAACTGGGACAGAGCACGCTGCTGCTTTACCTGATCCAAGGTACGGTCTTTCGTCTCATGGATTCGATACAGTACGGAGAACTGTGGGGTCTCACGACTAGGTTGGCCGTGGCGGGCATTCTTGGGGGAGGGATTGTTGCCGTCGCGCTGATAGTGCGCTACATCGTGCGCGACATTCCCTATCTATCTCAGCTCGTTCTTGGAGCGCCACCACGCTGCGCTTGTCTAAAGAGTCAGTCGGCGGATAATTAGCTGCAGCGGTGATTTGAATTCGGCGCCAGTCAGGATACTTATAGCTCATTGGAGAGCCCGACTCCTGGTCCGTCTTCTCGCAGCCTCTGCTAGCGGCTGTAATGACGCCATGGACCTTGTTGACGTGGGTGGTCATCCCGCTCGGGCGCAGATCGCTGATGCTGGCGTCCAATTCCAAGGCAGAAGTTCGTCCAGCCGATGAGCCGGATGGGTGGCGATTCAGGCGAGGAATCCCGTAAGCTACCTGCGGCTCGATGCCGTTCATTCTCGCCGCGACGATGAGGCTGTCCAAAGCTGCGGAGCACCGTCTTCCGCAACCATATCCGCAGAACAGGCAGGATTTTCGTCCAAGAGCGATGCCTCGCAAGGTCAATTCGGCGGCATTGTTCCAGAGACGCACGCGTCCATCTTCCAGGGACAGCGTGAAGCTCGCCCATGGCTTCAGGATATAGTGTACGCATACGACGAGGACCGCCAGATTGGCACATGCGCGTGAGAGTGGTGAGCTCTATGATGGCGTTGCGTGCAGGCGTGAAGGTCAGGCGGCCTGCTGATCGGCGGGCTTGTCGGCTTTGCGCAGGAGCCTCCATTCCCAGGGCAGCAGTTCGTGCAGGCGCGATGCGGGAAGATCGGCGATCCGGGCGAGGACGTCGGCGAGCCAGGCTTTAGGATCGACGTCGTTGAGGCGACAGGTCGTGATCATCGTCAGCATGATGGCGGCACGGTCGGCACCACGCTGGCTGCCGGCGAAGGTCCAGTTGCGCCTTCCCAAGGCAATGCCTCTCAATGCGCGCTCAGCACAATTGTTGGTCAGGCAGATCCTGCCATCGTCGAGGAAGCGGGCGAAGTCGTCCCAGCGCCTGAGCATGTAGTTCATAGGCTTCAGGACCTCGGAGGAGCGCGAGAGGGTTTCTCGCTCGCGGAACAGCCAGTCGTGCATGTCGTCGAGCAGCGGCTTGCTCTGCTTCTGGCGCATGGCACGCCGCTCGTCGGCGCTGCGGCCGTTGATGGCGCGCTCGATCTCGAACATCGCATCGAGACGTCTGACGGCCTCCAGTGCGATCGGGGAGACCGGTTTGCCCTTGCGGCCTTCCCTGGCATTTCTCTCGATGTCGGCCAGCTCGAAGAAGCCCCGCCGCGCATGGGCCAGGCAAAATGCCGGCGTGATCGGCATCGCTTTCTTTTGCGGGTCGAACAACGGCTCGAAGCCGCTATAGCAATCCGCCTGCAGAATGCCGGCGAAGGCGGCCAGATGCTTCTGGGGATGCTCGCCCCGTCGGTCGCCCGAGGCGTAATAGATCGCCGCCGGCGGCGCAGGCCCACCGTAGGGCCGATCGTCGCGTACATAGGTCCAGATCCGGCCGGTCGTGCACTTGCTCTTGGCCAGGATGCGGATGGTGGTGTCGTCGCCATGCAGGCGCTCGGCCGACAGCGCATGGCGCTCGATCAACTGGAAGAGTGGCATGACGGCGAAGGTTCCGTGGCCGACCTGGTCAGCCAGCGTCGACAACGGCAGGTCGATCCTCTCGGCCTTAAAGCGCACACTCTGGCGGTTGAGAGGGATATGCATGCCGAACTTGTCGAACAGGATCGTCGCCAGCAATTGCGGTCCAATGAAGCCGCGCGGCGTCGCGTGGAACGGCGCCGGCGGCTGGCTGATCTTCTCGCAATCGCGGCAGGTGAACTTCTCGCGTACTGTCTCGATCACCTTGAAGCGACGCGGGATCTCCTCCAGCGTCTTGGTCACATCCTCCCCGATCTTCGCCAGCCGAGATCCACCGCAGCAGGCGCAGCTCGTTGGAGCCTCGATGACGACGCGCTCGTGTTCGATGTCGTCCGGCCATGGCTTGCGAACCGGCCGCTTGCGCATGAAGGGGCGGACGTTCTGCGTCTTCGCCGCTGCGGCCTGCGCGGCAAGCTCATCCTCGCTCGCCGTGGCGACGAGGTCCTCGAGCTCCAATTCCAGCTGCTCGATCAGCCGCGCCGTGCGCTCGGAGCGCTGCCCGTGCAGTTCGCGTTTGAGCTTCTCGATCCGCAGCTCGAGATGCGCGATCAGCGCCTCGTTGTCCGACAGCTCCGCCCGCGCGTTGGCGGCATCCGCCACGGCCACATCGCGTTCAACCTGCAACGCCTCACGCTCGGCCAGCAGCGCCATGTAGGCACTTAAAAGATCCGATGGAAGCTCGTCCGGCTTCGATGTCATGAAGCCATTGAATCAGATCAAGCAGCAGAAGCAAACCGTAAAACGACTATCCGATCCGCGTCGGACGGTGGGTTTCTTGAGGGTTGCGCCAATCGATCCCGGACAACAGATAGCTCAACTGCGCGGGCGAGATCGTTACCGTTTCACCAGCAACCGATGGCCAGATGAACCTCCCTCTCTCGAGTCTTTTGGTGAACAGGCAGGCTCCTTGGGAGTCATGCCAAATCACCTTAAGCAGGTCTCCCCTGCGACCGCGGAAGCAGAATACATGGCCGCCCAGCGGGTCCTTGCGAAGCACTTCCTGAACCTGAAGCGCCAAGGAGGGGAATCCTCTGCGCATATCCGTGTAGCCCGTCGCCAGCCACACCCGCACGCCAGTCGGGATCGGGATCATCGGCGCTCCAGTCCGCGAGCAATTCGAACGACCGCCTCGACATCCGCGCCGGGACCAAAGACCACGCGCACCCCCTTAGGGCTCACGATTTCGATCCGGCCAGCCTCGACAGCTTCCTTCGTTGGCGGCATGCTCGGCTCAACTATCGCAGGGACGAATGTCGGGCCGATCGAATCTTCTCCAGCCGGACGATGAGAAGCCAAAACCTTGCGCCAACTCAGCAGAAGCTGACGTGAGATCCCGTAGCGGCGAGCGGTCGCCGAGACCTGTCGCGGCCCCGAGAAGCTCTCCTCCACGATCCTGACCTTCTCCGCACTCGTCCAGCGTCGTCGCCGACCGGTCTCAACCACATCCATGCGGCTCAGCACCGCACTGTCCTTATGTACGTCCATAAGGACAGTCAGCTACGCAGCCGACATTTTCACAAGGCGGTGCTGCTCGGATGCGTACGATATAGTTAGACGCCTGCCAGGTCGTGACCGCGAGAGCCTTGGCGAGCTGTTCGCGCATATACCCGTTCGTGGCTGAATGTGCCTTCCGCGCGCTGGCTTTGCCAGTGGCTAAACCCACGCGCCCGTCGTCCCGCAACGTCTTTACAGGGCTCCAAAGCGGAGGAGGGGTGCTCTTAAGTGCAGACAATATTGTTTAGCGCGCACGCCGCTTGAGCTCGTTGCTAGACGCGGCGCAAATCCCACCACGTTCGAAATACCTGACGATACTGTTCCGTTACAGCCGGACCTCTATCCACGATCCCGGCTTGCTGAACGTAGCGAAGTTCCTGCTCATAACCGAGCTCTATCAAAAGCTCGGCGCCGAGTGCATCCGTTATTGCTTGCATCTCTCGCATGCTCAGGTCGGTTTGCCAGGTGTGGAGTGAGCGGCCATCGACGGCCTTTCTCTCCAGGATCTTACGATCCCCAAAGCGACTGGACCTGAGATAATCCGGCTGCCCCATGGTCGCCGACGCAATGCTGGTCGGATCGTGGCCGAGGGCAGCGATCACGCGCCGGACTTCATCGTCCGGGCGCGCCACCAACGTTTCGTACCTCACCACTTCCGTCTGCCGCCTATTTGGGTGCGCGGCAAGTGTAGGCAGGCCCAGAACGAGATCGGCGAGAGAAGATGCGATGTCGGGTGGCAGGCTGAGCACGAGGTCGGAGAGAGAAGATAGGCTGGCAGGCGGCCAGCTTTCTGGCAGGAGCGGGATGCCCCACGTCGATTTTAGTGAAGCGGCAACAGCGTAGGGGTTACGTAATAGAAGGATGTGTGGCGCTTCCGGATAGAGCGAATCCAAAAAGTCGAGCACCATCCAATAACGCGGCGTCTTGTCTATGAGGGTACGCTTGCCCCCTGCTGTCAGGTACTGGCCGTAAGCTGCATCGGCAAAAGCGCGGCTGACGATGGTACGATCTATTCGGCCCAAAAACTCGGATGTTGCGTCCTGAATCAGCGATGACCCTGCTGGGTGACGGTGGTCCACCCTGCCAAATGCCTCAACTGCCAGCATTAGCCAGGGCTCAGGCGGCGCCATCACGTCTGGGTGCTGCTGGAGCAAATGCGCCAGCAGGGTCGTGCCCGAGCGGGGCAGGCCGAGAAGAAAGCAGACCGCAGGCGGATGGTTAGCATCCGGCTTCACGATTTTATCCTCCGATACCTGGGCAACGCGAGCGGCCGCCCGAAACTCCGCCTATCCGGCCGGCGGCCGTGCCGTTCCACATGTGAGCGCGGAGCGCCGTGATTGAGAAGGACTTCTCCTGCATCTTGATCATCTGAGTGCTATGGAACTCGAGCCATTTTTGGCTAAATGGCAGAAGCCCTGGCAGCTTTGATCGGCACCTCCAGGTGGTTAGGGAAAGAAAGGGCGAAATCGAGGGTTCATTCAATTGTACGGAGTTAAGCCGCATTCAGGGTTTGGATACGTCCAGATTATACGTTCAGGGTCTCGATGATCCAAATCTGCTCGTGACGCTCAATGTATCCCTTCGGCGGCGGCCGCTTTGTGAGGCTCGGTCGTTTTTCTGAGGACGTGACCTTCAGTCTAGCTTTAACGTCATTTGGCCAATCCTGGTGAAGGTATTGGGGCGCTGAATGTCGAGGGCGATGGAAGTTGCGAGGGGAAGCTTGGTCTTGTCAAAGAGATCCTTGTAAGCTGGCGAGACTCTTCTGCTGCATTGCCCGGCATGGATTGGCTCAAAGCCAGCTGTTCATCTGGCGCCAGCGGCCGCGCCCAGCATGGCCTAAGCGATGAGGCGTTCCGGCTCTCGTTCCGGTGGAGATCACTCCTACGCCGGCTTCAGCGTCGATGTGTATGCCCGCAGGCACCGCCATCGGCTGCTGCGAAGCGTGCAGGGGGCCAGAATAATCGAGATCGAACTTGCTGGCTGTCGCGTGCGCGTTTAAGCGGGAGGTGAGGCGCGTGACACGCTGGCTGGGATGAGGTTGAGATAGCAAACGTTAGCGGCGCCCATGCTATCAAGGCGAATCGTAGCTGTTAGCTATGGCATTCCAGGCGCATGGCAAAAAAGATAGCACTCTCGGCGCGATGTGCAGGCGAGATCCCTCGTCTCCCGCTGTCATTCTGGCCAGTTAGGATGGGGAGGAATTCCGAAGGCTTTCGACGTGTGCTGCCTTTGCACAGGCCTACGCCGCCTGGCCCATCACATGGCAGACTGGTAACCCGCCATTATTAAGAGTTGTCGATGCGGATTGTATCGGTGCATTGTCAATCCTTCCGACACTCGTCAGCTTGTCGACAGCTGCACGTGCTGTGATCGCCGAAGGCGAACGTGCCTGATGTCTGGAGTCGAAGCTGTTAGGAAATACGACATCCGGCAAGCGTTTCGCGCGGCCTGTGATTCGTATTCGGGAGGAAAGCATATGCGGTTCAGTGGCGGACGCCTGTCGATTCTGTTGTCCTTGCCTTTGGTTGTAAGCCTGAACACGATCACCAAAGCCGATGAGCCATCGCCGAAATACACTGAGGTACTCAGTGCGCTGCAAGCCGGCAAAAATGTGAAACTCATACTTGACCTGAACCACTGCACCACCGCGGATGGCGGTAAGCCTGGGCCGGCGGTGCAAGGCGGGCTGGTTATCAGTGCCTTCAGGGTAACCGCCCAGAATGGCATCAGCTTCGCCAATGCGCATCAAACGCTAGACGGCGCGGGACATCGGGTGACGGAATACATTCGCCACAGCCTGAGCCGTGAGGGCAAGCTTACGGTGCGGGCCTCAAAGCTCGTCGCCGACGCGGCCGAAGCCGTGAACCAGGGCGAATTCGTCTGCGAGCTGCCCGATGGTGCGAAGTTCATCTGGTAATCGGAAGCATTGCGTACGGGCCAGACTGTCACCGCTTTCCTTCAGTCGACCACTGACTCTGCAGCTTCGAGAGATCTCGATGGGTTTCCATCGGCACATTATGAGTCTTCCGAGGCTCGTCAGTTTATCGACAGCTAAGTCTTATAGCATGAGATACTGTCTATCTGGACTGGGAGATCTGGCTCGATCTGCTGAGGGGAGAACGGGAGGATTTGGTGTAAGCAAAATCCCTTTCGGTAACCGCAGATTCTGTCCGGATGCACTAATTAGGTCTGGCTGCAACTGTCCTTGTAGGCGAGTGGCGCAGCGTGTTCGGCGGTTCTGGGGTGGCGACCGCGCGCCGTCATAGCCTGCTTGCTCGTTAGTGTGATCACCATCCGGACTGAGAGCTACTGCCTTACAGAAGCAAGGCTCCTGCGCCTCCTTTCATTTGGCTACTGAAGAGATCATCGATGAATGCAGAACGCGCCCAGCTTGGCGCTGGTACTCCTTCCGAGACTTCCGAACCCGAAACCTCCGAACCGGGGTCCCCGGGTGCGGCGCAGTGGCTCGAAGCGTTGACGGAGGCGCCCGCCGCCGACCCTGCGTCGTCACAGGACCAACTCCTCGCTGGTTGGGCTGCCGCAGAGGGGCAAGGCGAACACGAGGATCGGCAAGAGGCGGTGCGTCGAACGACGGCTTGGCGGGAGGCGGGCGATCTCGATGAGCCGCTCGATCTATCGTCCCTGTCCCTGACCGCCTTGTCGGCCCCCCTTCTGCCTGAGCTGCGGCGCCTGAACGTCAATAACAATCAGCTCACCAGCCTACCTGAGCTTCCAGCCGATCTGCAGCGGCTCAGTGCCAGCAACAATCGCCTGACCAGCTTGCCCGAACTTCCAGCCGGGCTCCGGCGGCTCTACGCTGTCAGCAACGGGCTGACCAGCCTGCCCGCAGATCTGCCGCCCGGGCTTCGGCGCCTGAACGTCGATAACAACCAGCTGACGAGTCTGCCCGGCACTCTTCCGGCAACACTTCAGGAGCTGGATGCCAGCGGCAACCGGCTGACCAGCCTGCCCGAGCTTCCAGCGGGGCTCCACCGCCTGAACGTCGACTACAATCAGCTGACCGATTTGCCCGAGCCTCTTCCGGTCGAGCTCGAATGGCTCAGCGCCACCAACAACCAGCTGACCAGCTTGCCCGACCCAGTCCCTGCCGAGCTGCTATGGCTCGGCGCCAGCAACAATCAGCTGACCCGTGTGCCCGAGACCTTGCTGACGCAGCTCGGCCGCGAGTCCAGCGTTGATCTGGAAAATAACCCGCTGCCCGAGTGGTTGCAGACCAATCTGCTGACAGCCGTGCACGCCGGGGACTATGCCGGACCGCAGATCTTTTTGCCTATGGGCCAGGTAGCGGTCGAAATTCAGCCGCGGCCCTTGCATGAGGTTGTCGCGGACTGGCTCGAGGGCGACCCGCAGATGGTGGCTGCCTGGGAGGGGTTCGCTCGAGAGCCGGGAGCTCAGCACTATGCACGCTTCCTCGACAGGCTCCGTGGCACCGTGAACTATGGCAATGATGCGTTCCGGCACGCGGTGGGCGACGATCTGCGTCAGGCGGCGGCGAGGCCGCGATTGCGCGAGCAGTATTTCGCACAGGCCGTCGGTGCGAGCGAGAGCTGCGAGGATCGCATCACTTTGACTTGGAATGGCATGCAGACCGCGCGCCTGAACGCTGATGTCAAGGACGGGACCTATGACGGCCGGCTCGACGAACTGCTCCAGCAGGGCCGTGTGATGTTCCGCTTGGAGGCGCTGGACCGGATCGCGCGCGAGACGGTAAACTCGCTCCGCCGCGCCGACCCGGACGCCGAGATCGACGAGGTCGAAGTCTATCTTGCCTACCAGACTCAGCTGCGCGACCGCTTGGAGCTGCGGCACGTCGCGCCGGACATGCGCTTCTTGAACGTCTCTCACGTGAGCGAACAAGACATTGCCAGGGCTGCGAGATCGGTGCGGGACCAGGAGGCCACAGGATTCAGGGACTATTTGCTAACGCGCTGGCAACCTTGGGAGACGGTGCTGCGGCGCATCAGGCCCGAAATGGAGGACCGGCTCGTCAATGCGATGGGCGAGGAGTTTCAAACTCGCCTGGATCGGGGTCTTGCCGAGCGCGGCTTGACAGGCGACCCCGATGCCGAGCGGGAGCTCGGAGCCCAGATTCGCAGCGACATCGCCCGCGACATCAATGGTGAGCTGACGCGCGATGTGCTCAGACCGTATGGCCTCGAGCCGTGAAGCGCCCGTTCACGCGAGTACTCGTCAATCGCTGATTCCACTCGGCCGTCGCCGCGCTCGATTGTGCGATCAAGTTGAGAGATATGTCTGCCTGACAGCTCCGCCGCAGCAAACCCGAGCTAACCGACCGTGTGCCCCAATATCGCCATGCTCAAGAAGACCGGGATGGCGGAAGCCGCCCTGAAAAACGCTTGCTGGTGAGGCGCGCTGCCGCGGATCCTGAGACCTGGTTCGATGCCGGAATGATGGAGTGGAATGACATGGCCCGAAGTCCTGTTCTCCGGAGGGACGGCTTACTTAACAGCAGCACCTCATTGCGGCGCATCGAACGGTGCGAGAGACAACTAAACGAACTCGCCGGCGGCTCTGATATGCGCGCAATTCAGCTGACGGATATTGTCCGACCGCAACAGCGCTCCCTAGCACTAGGGAGCAACAACGGAGCACAAATGGGTAGTGCTGCGCACGTCTTGCGGAACGCAAAATGGGCTCGTGCAATAGCGTTTGGTACTGTCCAAAAGCAAACGCACCTGACGTCTGGTAGCAGCCAAGCTGTTGCGAGTACGACATTGGCCCGCAAAACGCGCGGAGCGGTCTTTTGCGTCGCAGTGGCCCAAATCCTGCATCGCGTTCGCGATTGAGGGCAAGAGAATGAGAGGCGCGTTTTGAGTCTCGATCTGAGAAACCACGATGCAGTCGCCGGCCCATCGTCGGCGAACGAGGTGAGCTGTCCGTTTCACACCGACAGAGCCCGCATCGAGCAGGGAGAACGGAAGACGCTGGTGCTGACAGGGGCGTCGCGCGGCATCGGTCACGCCACCGGAAAGTTGTTTTCGGATGCGGGCTGGCGCATCATCTCTTGCGCGCGCCGGCCGTTTGATGGTCGGCAGTGTCCCTGGGAGGCAGGTGCCGACAACCATGTCCCGGTCGACCTCAGCGACCATCGCATGCTGCCGCGCGCCATCGCCGAGATTAAGGAGCGCCTCGCCGGCGCACCATTGCACGCCTTGATCAACAATGCTGGCATTTCGCCGAAGACGCCAAATGGCACACGACTGACGTCTTTGACGACGTCAGTTGAAACCTGGATGAAAGTGTTCCACCTCAACCTGGTGGCGCCGATCCTGCTCGCGCAAGGCCTGTTTGACGAGCTGAAAGCAGCGTCAGGATCAATTGTCAATGTGACCTCGATCGCAGGCTCGCGGGTGCACCCGTTTGCCGGCAGCGCCTATGCGACCTCGAAAGCTGCGCTCGCCTGTCTCACGCGCGAAATGGCGCACGACTATGCACCGCATGGCATTCGCGTCAATGCGATCGCGCCCGGCGAGATCAAGACGGACATTTTGTCGCCGAACACGGAAGCGCGCCTTGTACCAAATATCCCGCTGCGGAGAGTGGGCACGCCCGAAGAAGTCGCGAAGGTCATCTTCTTCCTATGCTCGGATGCAGCAAGTTATGTCACGGGCACCGAGGTGCCGATCAATGGTGGCCAACACCTGTGACTTTTTGAAGCTGGAGCAAGACCAATCGCAGCTGATTTGACCTACATCAACCCAACTCCTGCTCCTCATGAATCCGCGGGGCGAAGCGCAGAGAAGTAGCAGATCAAAGCGCTGTGAATTGTATGTCGTGAATTTAATGTCGTGCGGCGCTGCAAGTTATCTTCGTGCCATGTAAGAGAGTTATCTCTTGCGGTCACCTGAAATTGGCGCGAGATTGAGGAAGACATGCAACCCAATATTCGTAAATCCGAACAGGGCGCCAGGGAGGATCACAACAACGGAGACGTCGTCATGCTGCATATCCCCTCCGTATGCGAAAGGCATAACTCAGACTCCGAGACCGACCACGCGGCCCCTATCGTGCCATCGCACGAGAGCGCGATCATGGGCATCTTCGAAATATCGAAAGTGCTCACCGCCCCCTGCCGGCTCGAAGTCACGCTGGCCAACGTCGTCGATCTTCTGCAATCGTTTGTGCAGATGCGACACGGTATCGTCTCTCTGTTCCACGATGATGGCGTGCCGGAGATTACCGTGGGCGCCGGCTGGAGCGAAGGCAGCGACGAGCGCTACCGGATGCGCCTGCCGCAGAAGGCGCTGCAGGAGATCGTGGCGTCGGACATGCCGCTCGTCGCGGAAAACGTAGCAGTGCATTCGGCCTTCAGTGCTGCGGACATTGAGGCGCTCGAGGCCTCCGACGAGGTGCGAGTGTCGTTCATCGGCGTCCCCATCCGTATCGATGCGAATGTCGTCGGCACGCTGACGATCGACCGAATTCTGGACGACGCCTCCAGCGTCCGGCTCGACCACGACGCACGGCTGCTCACCATGATCGCCAACCTCGTGGGGCAGACGGTGAAGCTGCATCGGCTGTTCGCGTCTGACCGCGAGCGGCTGATGGCGGAGAAGGACCGCCTGCAAAAGCAACTGTGTGAGCTCAAGCAGCCAGCACGGGAGCGCAAGAAGGTCCATGTCGAGGGCATCATTGGGGATAGCCCGGCGCTGCGGGAGCTGCTCGAAAAGATCGCGGTGGTGGCCAAATCAAACAGCACGGTGCTGTTGCGCGGCGAGTCCGGTACCGGAAAGGAGCTGGTCGCCAAGGCGATTCATGAGCGATCAGCGCGCGCCAAGCGTCCGTTCATAAAGCTCAACTGCGCGGCGCTCCCTGAGACGGTACTGGAATCCGAATTGTTCGGCCACGAGAAGGGTGCCTTTACCAGCGCGTTCAGCTCCCGCAAGGGCCGCTTCGAGCTCGCCGACAAGGGGACGCTATTTCTGGACGAGATCGGCGAGATTTCGGCCGCGTTCCAGGCAAAGTTACTGCGCGTGCTGCAGGAGCAGGAATTCGAGCGCGTCGGCGGCAACCAGACCGTTAAGGTCGACGTTCGCGTGATTGCCGCCACCAATAAGAACCTGGAGGAGGCGGTGGCAAGAAAGGAGTTCCGCGCCGACCTCTATTACCGTATCAGCGTGGTTCCCTTGCTGCTGCCGCCGTTGCGCGAAAGGCGCGGTGATATTCCGCTGCTCGCCACCGAGTTCCTCAGAAAGTTTAACGGCGAGAACGACCGTAACCTCGCCTTCGATAGCAGTGCGATTGAAGTGCTGATGAACTGCGGTTTTCCCGGAAATGTGCGCGAGCTTGAGAATTGCGTGCAGCGGACCGCGACCCTTGCACCTGGACCATCGATCGTAAGAGACGACTTTGCCTGCTGCCACGGCCAGTGCCTTTCCGCAATGCTGTGGAAAACCGGATCGGACGAGGTGGCGCCGCGGCCGATCGTGCCAGTGCCGATTAAGCCTGCCACGCCGCCGGCTGATGCGGCTATTCCGGTCCCGCCTTTCGGCGGCGACCTGGCTCCGTTGGCACCAGCCGGCGCATCCCTCGTAGGTGGTGCGAAGATCACAGATCGCGAGCGTGTCATCGCGGCCATGGAAAGGTCCGGCTGGGTGCAGGCGAAGGCCGCGCGCCTGCTTGGGCTGACACCGCGCCAGATTGGCTACGCCTTGAGGAAATACGGTGTCGAGATCAAGCGTTTCTAAAAGGACTTGGCGCGCGTCGGGAGCGTGACCATCGCCGGCGCGGCCGCTGCCATCACTACGGCGTGAGTAATGTCGCAATCACCATCAGCTCACGCCGGATTACAGTCTGCGAGATCGTCGACCGCGTTCAATGCCAAGCCAGCGTCCGGCTCATGTCGGCAACCACCGCGCGCTGCGAGCGTGCCAAGGGAACGCCGTGTACCTGATGGTCGCAGGCGCCGCCGCAAACTTGTTAAGATACCGCGCTTGCTCCTGGTGATGCGAAAGCCTCGTCGGCTGCAAAATCAGCTCAAGCCTTCTTCCTTATGGCGGTATCCCGAGGAAACGGATCCGTTTTGGGCTACCCGCTTTGATCCAGATCAACGATAAATTAAGCCGCGCGAGCCGAGCTGTCGTAGTCACGACCAATGTCGCAATTCCGTCGCCGCAAACGTCCGGCGCGGGTGAGATGACGCTTCCCAAAAGCGTTGTATCGCTGCCTGCTGTTGGAATTCGCGCAGTGGTACGACACTTGCTGTTCTCTTCGCCAGCCATTGCAACGTCTGGAGAAGCATATGCACAACGTCGTCTGCATCAAGCAGGTCCCCGACTCCGCGCAGATCCGCGTGCACCCCGTGACCAACACGATCATGCGTCAGGGCGTGCCGACCATCATAAATCCATACGACCTCTTCGCGCTCGAGGCCGCGCTTGAGCTGCGCGATAAATTCGGCGGCGAGATCACCGTCCTTACGATGGGGCCGCCGTCGGCCGAGGACTCGTTACGCAAAGCGCTCACCTTTGGCGCCGATCGCGCCGTACTGCTCACCGATCGCTGCTTCGCGGGCGCCGATACGCTGGCGACGAGTTACGCACTGGCGACCGCCATCCGCAAAATCGGCAAGGAATATGGCCCGCCGGACCTCATCTTCACCGGTAAGCAGACCATCGACGGTGACACCGCTCAAGTTGGGCCCGGCCTCGCGAAGCGGTTAGGTGTGCTGCAGCTCACCTACGTTGCCAAGATCAGGGCCTTGGATATTGCCGCACGCACAGTCGAAGCGGAACGGCGCTCCGAAGGTGGCGTGCAGGTGCTCCGCACCAAGCTGCCGTGTCTCATCACCATGCTCGAGGCAACCAACCAGATTCGCCGCGGCGCCATGGCGGACGCGTTGCGTGCGGCCCGGGCGCCGATCGAGAAGTGGAGCGCGCAGCAGGCTGGCGTCGAGGATATCTCCAAATGCGGTCTGAAGGGCTCGCCGACTGTCGTTAAGCGTGTATTCGCGCCGACCGCGCGCGCTGAGAAGGCGGTGCTGGTAGAAGCCGCCGAGGAGCCGGCCGAAGCATTGATCGACGCGATTTTCAAACGCCAGCCCAAGCTTGAGACCGATCTTGCGGCACTGGCCCGCGATGCCTGATCTGAAGAGTCTCGATGATGAGCGACCTGACAAGAGCTCCCGCATCACCTGTAGGAGGCGCCGGCAACGCCTGTCTGGGTCTTCATCAAACTGGAGCGAGACTAGTGCAATCAGTCCCTTTGGAGCCGAAGCTGAAAGTTGATCCCACGCGGGTCGTGATCGGTCCGCAGACAAAGGCAACGCGCAGCGCCCGAGGTGGAACTCTGCCACGGCGCCGACCTTCTATCTGGTTGCGACAACATGCTCGCAGATGGCCGCAGCGAGTCCGACACCAAGGCCTTGACCGGTTTTGTCAACACCTCCGAGCCGGACATCCTGTTGTTGGGGAGCACGATCTTGGTCGTGATCCCGCCGCCCCGTCGTCCCCTGCGGGCGACCGCGTTGCAATCGAGGGTACGTTTGAGAACATGCGCCATTGAAAAAGGGAGAGGCCCATGATCGAAGAGAGGTTTGATGCGATCGTGGTTGGCGCCGGAATGGCCGGCAACGCGGCGGCCCTGAGCATGGCTAAGCGCGGCATGAAGGTGCTGCAGCTCGAGCGCGGCGAATATTCCGGATCAAAGAATGTGCAGGGTGCAGTTGTTGATGCGGACATCGTTGAGCAATTGACGCCAGAATTCCACGAGAATGCCCCTTCGAGCGCCTTGTCGAGCAACGCTTTTGGATAATGGAAAGCCATTCCCATATCGGGCTGCGCTACCGCTTCAACGATTGCAACCACGAGCGACCGAACCGGTACATCGTTATCCGATCCCAATTCGACAAATGGTTCTCGTGCAAGGTGAAGGAGGCCGGCGCCACCGTCTTGTGCCAGACTACCGTTACGGAGCTCGCGCAGAACCGCCGTGGCCGCGTCATTGGTGTGCGTACCGACCGGCAGGACGGCATCATCCGCGCCGATGTCGTGGTGCTCGCCGAGGGCGTCAATGGCTTGCTCGGAACGTGTGCGGGCTTGCGCGAGCGGCCGACGCCCGAGCAAGTTGCGCTGGAAGTGAAGGAAATGCACCTGTTGCCGCGCGAGACCATCGAAAACCGTTTCGGCATCAAGCGCGACGAAGGGATCGTGATCGAGGCGACGGGCACCATCTCGGACGGGATGACTGGTATGGGTTTCATCTATGCGAACCGGGAGTGCATCTCACTGGGCATCGGCTGCCTCGTCTCCGATCTCCAGCGAACAGGCGAAACGCCTTACGGGCTGCTGGACCGCTTCAAGCGTCATCCCTCGGTGGTGCCACTCATCGACGGCTCAGAGCTCAACGAATATTCCGCGCACCTCATCCCGAAACGCGGCTACAACACCATACCCCAGCTCTACGGCAATGGTTGGGTGGTGATCGGCGATGCCGCCGAACTCGACAGTACGAGCCAACGCGGGCGTTTGAACGTTGCGATGATCTCTGGGAAAATTGCCGCGGAGGCGATCTTTCGTGTGAAGTCGCGCGGCGGCCGCTGCACGTCGAATAGCTTATCGTTGTACAAGAAGCTGCTGAATGAGGCGTATCAGGATCTAAATAAGAAAGATATTCCGGCGCTGATGCATACCCAGCCGGACAACTTGCTCCTTACCTATCCGCAGCTTGTCTCCAAAGCGATCCAGAACTTCGCTCGCGTTGCCGGTGGGCGAGTGGCGGAGGAGACGAACGCGCAATCAAGGTCCTCAGGCGATGTGTGGTCATGGATCGGACTGTTCGGCGATGGGTTCCGCTTCCCGCGCGCCTGACGTAAGAGTAGTACCTTTAGCGAAAACATGGACGCCAGAATAGGAACTTCGAGGAGTCGGTTGCGCATTTGCGACAAGCTGTTCCATAGCCGGTATTTTGGCCGTCGTCGAACGCGTGTACATCGAAAGGGGCGACGTCACGAGAGGCCGCCAGTGCGTCGGTCGCTCCTGTTGAGAGCTGCTGCCACGCCGCTATTGTCAAACATCAAGGTCATGCGGACCGGACCGCTGACTGTCGCATCGCATGCGGCCCTCCGGATCGGCGAGCCCACCTACGAGGTCGGCCGTCAAGAACTCAGCGCACACAAAATCGGCTCTACGCTTTAAATGTTTGGGGCCCGGCAGAAACAGGGCGTCAGGGTAGTGTTATGGATGCTCCCTCAACTCCAACCGTGCCGGTGCCTGGCTGATCTTCTCGCAGTCGCGGCAGGAGAACTTCTCTCCGCACCGTCTCGATTTGGTTGATCCGATCATAGCCGCGCTCCTCGCTTGGGGTGACCCAAACGCGATGACTCTCGTCGAATTGTCACCCAGTCGACCTTTTGGGTTTGAGTATGTTTCGCGCAAGCGCGTGGCGTTTGCCGCGACGCCTCGCGGCGGATTGAAGCCCAAATGTGGCCACCCGAAGATGCAGCTCGCTCGGGGCAGATGCAACGAGGCGCTCCGAGAGAGCTTGATCCTCACGTGGCGTCAGGTTGTAGGTTTGGAAAAAGCGATGACAAAAGCGCCACCCGCCCAGACGCGTATGGCTCATTAGCAAATCAACCTAACCAAAGATATCGAGCTCGCCTGCACGTGGTCTTGGGGATCCACTATGATTGCGATGAAGACCGCCCGCTTCCTTGGCAAATATGCATTAAGTGATCCGTTCAAGCTTGCAGATATCGTACGACGACGCGCCATCGAGCAATTTTCATCGGCGCCGTCGCGCATTGCAATAACGCACTTCAATGGTGTGCAGTACGAGCTCGATATGTCTCTTCATCGCATGATGAAGAAGTACTTCTTTCATACGCACGAAATGTTCCTCGAGCGCATTTTTGAGCGGTGCCTGCCCCCTGGTACGATCTTCGTCGACATTGGCGCCAACTGCGGCTACTGGTCGGCCTACGCCGCATCCTTGGTTGGCCCGACCGGCGAGGTGCATGCGTTTGAGCCTGTGCCGCAGTATTTCAGGCTAATTCGGCGGCTCGCACAGCTCAATCCCGCTTATCGGATCCTTGCTAACCAGATCGCCTGCGGCGCGCGAAGCGAAAGGCTCTCCATGGCGGTCGTTGCGCCGCGTGCGAACAATTTCGACAATTACGACACGAACATTGGATCGAGCTCATTGGCCGCCGGCTTTCTTGATCATGTCCGCGAGCTCACCGAGGCTATCGCCGTCAGCGTGATTCCCTTTGACGCTTATGTGCGTGAGCACAATCTCGATCTCGATCGCATAGGCCTGATAAAGATCGACGTCGAAGGTTTTGAATCTGCGGTGTTTGATGGCATGTACGAGGTACTCGCACATGACGGTCGCAAGGTGCCGATTCTATGCGAAATCCTTACCGATCGCACCCGCGCCGCGCCGCTCGACGGCCGGATCATTATCGAGCGTTTGGAGGCTTCCGGCTATCGATGCCTCGATGCCACGCATTTGCGGCCGATTAATCGGAATGCACTCGGCTTCGAAGAAAACATCTTCTGCTGCTGATTACTGCGCATTGGCCGACCATTTTGCCCCGTCTAGCGCCCTGCGCGATCGCGTCATCATGGGAACGTGGTCTCTTGGAACTGGTATCAGAGCGTCGCTCACGCTGCTTGAGCGCAATTAGCCCATCCGCCCAAAGCGGCTTGACTAGGGCCGTCGCCGTATGCGCCGCCAAGATGGGTAGCCCAATTTTTCGCCACAATTGGTCAACTCGGAAAGCTTTGGGTAGCTGTTTGGCGGCTCTGCCGAACGGCAGGAGGTATGATCGGTACGTTAGTCATCTCGCCTGAACGGAGATTGGCCTAGCTCAAAACAACTCCATGATCTGCGTCTAGCCCTGAATACCGGTCCTTTAGTGCCTGAACTCCAATGATGAACTGTGCAGAGCGACGAAGTTGTTGTCATTCAACTCCCGATCAAGCGAGCGTTGCGGGAGCGCTTATCACACGGGGGTGACGAGTTCGGTGATCATGGTGGTGGAGGGGGATTTACTACTGAACGACACAGCTCTCGTCGTCCGAAGGGCACCTTGTGTTAAAGGTAGTGCGACCGTACTTGAGCCCTGCCAGCGACGAATGCTGGCAGGGCACGGAAGACAAGGTGCACGTGATGTCACACAAGGTCGATAGTTCACCCGGCTCAGCGGTTCAGAGTGCCGGCGAGTGCGGTGTGGCTTGCACCGCTCTCAGGTCGCGACGGCTTTGCAACTCTCGACGGCTTGGCTGTCCCGGGATAGACAGTGAGTGCCGCGATGATGCCGAGCACGGCTGCGAGCATCAGCCAGAATCCGGGTGAAGCCTTGTCATCGGTCCGATCGATCAGCCAAGTCGAGGCGAGTGGCGTAAAAGTGCCAAACAAGGCGGCCGCGAGCGCGAACGCCAGGGAGAAGCAGGTTGTGCGCACATGCTTCGGCACGATCTCGACAAGAGCGCCTAGCATAGTGCCGCTATAGATACCGAAGTAGAACGAGAACATCATAGCCACAACCAGCATCTTGCCGAAGGTGGGCGCGCTCACCAGCCAGTGCAATGCTGGATAAGCGGTCACTAACGCAAGGCTCGCGATGGCGAGCAGAACCGGCTTGCGGCCGATTCGGTCAGATAGCGCCCCGCCAATTGGATTCCAGATGAAGTTGGTCACGGCGACCAAAAGCGTCACCAACAGCGCGTCCTGCGAGGAGAGCTTCAACACGTTCTTGCCGAATGTCGGCGTGTAAACGGTGACGAAATAGAATGTCGTTGTGGTCAGGATCGCGATCATCATGCCCAGGATGACGATGCGCCAGTTCGCGAGTGCCGAGGCAAAGACCTCGCTGGCAGTGGGATGCTTCTTCATCGCCAGAAATTCCGGCGTTTCCTCCAACGTCCGGCGGAGGAAGAAGATAAGCGGAATGATGAGGCAGCCGAGAAAGAACGGGATTCGCCAGCCCCAGGTAGCCACTGTTTCTGCCGGCATCGATTCGTTCAAGACGTAGCCCACCATCGCTGCGACAAAGATCGCGACCTGCTGGCTCGAGGACTGGAACGAGGTGTAGAAACCGCGCTTACCAGGGGTTGCGATCTCCGACAGGTACACTGAGACGCCGCCGACTTCGACGCCGGCCGAAAAGCCCTGCAGCAACCTTCCAAGCAGCACGATGATGGGGGCGGCAACGCCGATTGTTGCGTAACTCGGACAGAAGGCAATGATCACGGTGCCGACCGCCATGATTGAGAGTGTGACGATCAGGCCTTGCCGACGGCCGATTTTGTCGATATAGGCCCCGAGGACGATCGCGCCGACGGGACGCATCAATGCGCCCAGCCAGAACACGCCGAAGGTGTTGAGCAGCGAAGCGGTTTCGCTCTCAGACGGAAAGAACGCCTTCCCAATGGCGTTGGCGTAAAAGCCGAATAGAAAAAAGTCGAACTGCTCGAGGAAATTGCCGCTCGTTGCGCGCAAAATCCCGCCGATGCGCGATTTGACCGTTGCTGCGTGCGGGATGAATGTTTGTGACACTGTGAGTTTCCTCCCCGTCTGAGATGGCCGGTTGCGAAAACTCTCACGCCAGCCTCGCTGTGATTTCGGGCCGGGAAGCCGCCGTGATGGACAGCTCCGACCGACCCGTAAGCGCCCTATCTTTTCGGCATATTTTCGGCAACTGCTGCACGGTGCAAAGATTTTCGGGTCTTGTTGCTCAGCGACAAGCCAATCGCAGATTAAGCGGAACTACATTCGATCTTGTGACGCGCCTATCCACGTCAGTGAAATCGACAGGGCAGCACCGGTGAGCAGAGCGACCAAGAATCGAACGCAACATGCGCCGCATCTTTGCGCGTCGGGAGCAACCGACGACTACTGCAACCGCGACGGTCATCGAATTGTGCGGCACACCAATGTTTCGGGTGCTGTGACTATGTCATCCGTATCCTAAGAGAAGCGCGAGATCGACAAGGCGAGTTCGCCTTTCCCTTCGGCATCAGAGATGTCTAATCTTGGGCGGCGGCAGTCAGCACCGGCACGGCTGTCGCGGCTTCGCCTGCTAACCGCACAATCAATATCCCTTGCGGCATTGGTAATGGATATCGCCAGAACATCCGGTCTTTCGTCCAACTAAAGGCTGTGAAGTTTTGGAATGTTCCGCTGTTGGTCCCACCGCGAGTGGCTAACGAGCGTAACAAGATCAACGCTGAAGCCATCGGCGAATCGGCAAGTTTCGGCAGCTACCGCCGCTATGGCCGTTGTCATGCCGTTATAGACCGGCTTGAGCTTATGGCCTTACCCAACACCGCCAGCCCGGAAAGCAGTATTGCGGCGCGCTTTCACCGCCCGTGTTCCGTTGCTCGTGCATGTTTGAATTCACACGACAACTGCCGCGATTCTTGGGGCGACCCGCTGGTCCGACGACTGAAAGAAAAAAGTTGGTCAGACAGCTGTTGAAACCATCAATTGGGATCCGTCGAGCAGCATCTCGCCAAGCTCGATCCCCTTGAAGGTGATACTTGATCGAAAAGAGGTGAAGCGGAATCGAAATGATATCGGAGGCGTTAGTTGTGCGCGCTACCGCTCGAGCGCGCTTGAAGTGCGCCGTCATGGCGAGTAGCTGGGAGCCCGAAGCGCCTCCAATTCTTACTACACCTTATTGGCGAGCGTTCCGGTTCTCTTTCGGTGACCGTTGCTTCCTAGCGCCGTCTGCTCCCCTTCATCGCGACTCTCCGTTGTCCGCGAGCGGCAGTCGGACTGAAATGACGAGCTGAGGGCGAACGCAATCGCGGCTCCGGATGACCGCAAATTCTCCTGTGCGCAGGTCAGGTTTACGTCAGGTGCAGGTGATATGTTCGATGGCAGAGCGCGTACGATTGTTAAAAAAGCCGATCTGCGTTTGCCGGCTATGTGAGTCGCGCGTCATCGGTGCGGCGTAGGAGTGTCGCTATGAGGTATCGAAACAAAGCCGTTTAAGGTCGCGGCGGCGGCACCGCGTACCTTATGTTGCGATCGGCGCATTCTCGATTGCATGGGAGGTGAATTTGACGGGGATTGACCGGCGTGGGAATGCGCCCAGTGGACCAGACGCGCACTGGTCCCGTGCTGAATCGGATCTCGGCGATGGAAGAGACGGTTCGGCGTTTCGTTCTGTCGTGCAGGGCTTGCGCTCTGAAACTCAAGATTTAGGGGGCTCGTCCGCTCCAAGGCCACCTTCGGTCGGCGATGTCCGGGGCCGTACGTCAGCCGATCCGTTCGTTGATACGCGCGACGGCCGCCTCGGTTTTCGCGATTTGCCGCATCGCGGCGCCCCAAATCGAGAAGAAAGGTCGTCGCGTTCCGGTGCCGAGGGCCGTAGTGCCGATCGGTTCAGCAGTTCACAACAAAGTTCCCGTTCCTCGCATAGACGATCGGCATCTGGCTCGGAGCGCGTACCAAAACGGCGGCACCTGGATAATGTCCCCGCGCAGCAAAGGGCGATCTCAGAGCAGCAATCAAACGCAGCTCACGATGCGATCTATTTCGCCCGCGACATCGTTGGATTCTCGTGTGCAGTGGTTGAGTATGACAG
>NZ_JADYVX010000032.1 GCF_020194175.1 Bradyrhizobium sp. BRP22
CATCGCGCAGGGAAAGCCGGAGTTGCTTCGGTTGACCTGTGGTCCTACCCCCGTGCTTTTTGTTGCACGGGGCCCACGGGTGCAACCGGCACCCGGCTTTCCCTGCGCCCTCAGCTATCGAAGAGGGTGGAAAGTAAAGCAAACCTCGGGCGCATTGCGTCGCGAGAACGTTAATTTGCGCCAGTGCCGCTGCATGGACTCTCGTTATGTTATATTATAACGTCATTCCGAGATGACCCACGCGCATACCCATACCCACGACCACGTCCACACCCACGAGCATGCCCACAGCCACGGTGCGGCAACACCGCATCCGGCGCAGGCGGCGACCTGGTCGATCCTGCGCATGACCGTCGCCGCGCGCCTTGCCGCGGCGCTCGCGGTCTGTGCCGTGCTCTGGGCCTTCGTGCTCGTCGCGATGAGGTGAGCCGTGCCCGCACAACTGCAATTCCGCAACGTCACGCTCGGTTATGACCGCCACCCGGCGGTGCATCACCTCAACGGCGAGGTGGCCTCCGGCGCGCTGCTCGCGGTGATCGGTCCGAATGGCGCCGGCAAGTCGACGCTGTTGCGCGGCATCACCGGCATCCTGAAGCCGCTGTCCGGCGCGATCCATCTCGGTGGTCTCGACCACAGGGACATCGCCTATCTGCCGCAGTCGGCCGAGATCGACCGCAGCTTTCCGATCTCGGTGTTCGATTTCGTCGGCACCGGACTGTGGCGCGGCATCGGCCTGTTCGGGGGCATCGGCAAGGACGCGCGCGAGAAGGTGCTCGCCGCGATCGCCGCGGTCGGCCTCAACGGCTTCGAGAACCGTCCGATCGGCACGCTCTCCGGCGGCCAGATGCAGCGCATGCTGTTCGCGCGGGTGCTGCTGCAGGATGCGCGATTGATCGTGCTCGACGAGCCGTTCAACGCCATCGACACCAAGACCACCACCGACCTGCTGGCGCTGGTCAAGCGCTGGCACGGCGAGGGGCGCACGGTGCTGGCGGCGCTGCACGACCTCGACATGGTGCGCGCCAATTTCCCGGAAACGCTGCTGCTCGCGCGCGGGCCGGTGGCGTGGGGACCGACATCAGAGGTGCTGACGCCGGAGAATCTCACGGTGGCGATGCGGATGTGCGAAGCCTTCGATGACCGCGCCGCCGCCTGTGCCGTGGATACCTCGCGCGCCGCCTGAAGCATGATGAGAGTCAAATTGCACCCGCAACGCCCGCTGCGCTCCCTCTCCCGCTTGCGGGAGAGGGTCGGGGTGAGGGTGTCTCCACGATGGGACTACCGTGGGGAGAGAGCCCTCACCCGGCGCTACGCCACAGCCGAAGCACGCTTCGGCGTCTCTCAGGAACGGCCGCAAGGCGGCCTTTGCCTCCCTCGCAAGCGGGAGAGGTGAAGTGAACTCGCTGCTGACTGACGCGCTGATCGCGCCCTTCACCGAGTTCGAGTTCATGCGCCGCGCGCTCGCGGCCGTGGTCGCGCTGTCGCTCGGCGCAGCGCCGATCGGCGTGTTCCTGATGCTGCGGCGGATGAGCCTGGTTGGCGATGCCATGGCGCATGCGATCCTGCCGGGGGCGGCGATCGGCTTCCTGCTCTCCGGGCTCAATCTGTTCGCGATGACGGTGGGCGGCCTGGTCGCAGGCTTCGCGGTGGCATTGCTGGCCGGCCTCGTCGCCCGCAACACCGAGCTGAAGGAGGACGCTTCGCTCGCGACCTTTTATCTGGTCTCGCTGGCGCTCGGCGTCACCATCGTTTCGATCAAGGGCACCAACATCGACCTCTTGCACGTGCTGTTCGGCGACATCCTCGCGATGGACAACCAGACGCTGCTGGTGATCACCTTCAACGCCACCATCACGCTGCTGGTGCTCGCGGTGATCTATCGGCCGCTGGTCATCGAATGCGTCGATCCGGTGTTCCTGCGTACCGTCAGCCGCGCCGGCGCGCCGGCGCATCTGGCGTTCCTGGCGCTGGTCGTGGTCAACCTCGTCAACGGCTTTCATGGGCTCGGCACGCTGCTCGGCGTCGGACTGATGATCCTGCCGGCCGGCATCGCGCGGTTCTGGTCGCGCGACATCACCGGCATGATCTGCATCGCGGTCGCTAGCGCGATCCTTTCGGGCTACGCCGGGCTGGTGCTGTCGTTCCAGACCCGGATTCCCTCAGGCCCCGCGATCATCCTGGTCGCCGCCGGGCTCTATCTGGGCTCGCTCCTGTTCGGCAATGTCGGCGGGCTGGTCCGCCAGTTGTTCCCCGGCCGGCATCTGGAGGCGTAGCGGCAATGCGACGGTGGTTCTGGCTCGCGCTGCTCGCGCTCGCTACGCTTGCTGGTCCGGCGCGCGCGCAGGATCGTCTCAAGGTGGTCGCGAGCTTCTCGATCGTGGCCGATTTCGTGCGCAATGTCGGCGGCGACGGCGTCGACGTGGCGATGCTGGTTGGCCCGGACGGCGATGCCCACGTGTACCGGCCGACGCCGACGGACGCCAAAAAGGTCGCGGAAGCGAAGCTGCTCGTCATCAATGGCTTCGGGCTGGAGGGCTGGCTGTCGCGGCTCGTGCAATCCGCCGGCGGCAAGGCGACCATCGTTACGGCCACCAGCGGGATCTCGCCGCTCAAACTCGGCTCGGCGGCCGATCCGCACGCTTGGCAGTCGGTTGCCAACGCCAGGATCTATGTCGCCAACATTCGCGACGCGCTCGCCGCCGCGAGCCCGGCAAACGCGGCCGCCTTTCGCGCCAATGCGGATAGCTATCTGGCGCAGCTCGACGCGCTGGACAGCGAAGTGCGGCAGGCGGTCGCGACGATCCCGGAGGCGCGCCGCAAGGTGATCTCGACCCACCGTGCCTTCGGCTATTTCGCAGCCGCCTATGGCATCGAGTTCATTGCCCCGATCGGGGTCTCGACCGAGTCCGAGCCCAGCGCCCGCGATATCGCAGGGATCATCACCCAGATCAAAAAGACGAAAATTCCGGCGATTTTTCTCGAAAATGTCAGCGATCCCCGGCTGATCCAGCGGATTGCGGACGAGACCGGGGCCAGGATCGGCGGGACCCTCTATTCGGACAGTCTCACTGCCGAAAACGGCGAAGCACCCACTTACATTGCCATGGTAAGGCACAATATAAAGGCCCTGACCAGCGCGCTCGGCCACTAGGGCGGGGGCCCTCCCTGCCGGCCCGGGCAGCGCTTCTTTAGTTCCGCCCCGGAGTCGCCATGCCAGAACCTTCTTCGCAAAAGATCCCTGTGACCGTGCTGACGGGCTATCTCGGCGCCGGCAAGACCACGCTGCTCAACCGCATCCTGTCCGAGAACCACGGCAAGAAATACGCCGTCATCGTCAACGAATTCGGCGAGATCGGCATCGACAACGACCTGATCATCGGGGCCGACGAGGAAGTGTTCGAGATGAACAACGGCTGCATCTGCTGCACCGTTCGCGGCGACCTCGTCCGCATCATGGACGGGCTGATGAAGCGCAAGGGCAAGTTCGATGCCATCATCGTCGAGACCACGGGCCTCGCCGATCCGGCGCCGGTGGCCCAGACCTTCTTCGTCGACGAGGACGTGCAGAAGAACGCTCGGCTCGACGCCGTCGTCACCGTGGCCGACGCCAAATGGCTCAGCGACCGGCTGAAGGATGCGCCCGAGGCCAAAAACCAGATCGCGTTCGCCGACGTCATCGTGCTGAACAAGACCGACCTCGTGTCAAAGCCGGAGCTCGCCGAGGTCGAGGCCCGCATCCGCGGCATCAACCCCTATGCCAAGTTGCATCGGACCGAGCGTTGCAAGGTGGAACTTGCCGACGTGCTGGAGCGCGGCGCCTTCGACCTCGACCGCATCCTCGACATCGAGCCGGATTTCCTGGAAGCCGACGAGCATGATCATGACCACGATCACGATCATCATCACCATGGCCACGACCATCACCACCATGACCACGGCCACGGCCTGAAGCATTACCACGACGAGGACATGCAATCGCTGTCGCTGCGCACGGACAAGCCGCTCGACCCCACGAAATTCATGCCGTGGCTGCAGAACCTGGTCGCGACCGAAGGCCAGAAGATCCTGCGCTCCAAAGGCATCCTTGCCTTTGCCGGCGACGACGACCGCTACGTGTTCCAGGGCGTCCACATGATGCTGGAGGGCGACCATCAGCGGCAGTGGAGGGAGGACGAGCCCCGCGAGAGCCGGCTGGTCTTCATCGGCCGCGAATTGCCGGAACAGGCGATCCGCGACGGCTTCGAGCGCTGCATCGTCTCGTGATGAGCGAGTTCGATCCGGGCGAAGTGCCCTCCATCGCTTCGATGACCGATCAGGTGCGGCCGGTGCCGTTGGGCATGGCCGTCACCGCGGTGCATTTCCTCGGCGACACCGCCCACTTCATCGGCGCCGAGGAGAATGTCGCTGTCGTCAGCGCGGAGGGCGAGGTCTCGCAGACGCCGGTGCATGGCGGCGCGATCCTCTGCTCCGCGTGTGATGGCGAGCGCATCGTCATGGGCGGTGACGACGGCAAGCTGGTCGCGCTCAACGCCAAGGGCGAGGTCTCGACCTTGGCGACGGACCCGAAGCGGCGCTGGATCGACACCGTGGCTCTGCATCCCGATGGCGCGGTGGCGTGGTCGGTCGGCAAGACTGCCTTCGTGCGTCCGGCCAAGGGGGAGGAAAAATCCTTCGATGCGCCGTCCACCGTCGGCGGTCTGGCGTTCGCGCCAAAGGGCTTGCGGCTGGCGATCGCCCATTATGGCGGCGCGACGCTGTGGTTTCCCAATATGGCGGCCAAACCGGAATTCCTGGAATGGGCCGGCTCGCATCACGCCGTCACCTTCAGCCCGGACAACAAGTTCCTGGTCACCGCGATGCACGAGCCGGCGCTGCATGGCTGGCGGCTCGCCGACAACAGGCACATGCGGATGAGCGGCTATCCCGGCCGGGTGCGGTCGATGTCGTGGAGCGCCGGCGGCAAGGGGCTTGCCACCTCGGGGGCGGAGACCGTGATCATCTGGCCCTTCACCTCCAAGGACGGCCCGATGGGCAAGCAGCCGGGCATGCTGGCGCCGTTGCAGGCGCGCGTCGCGGTCGTCGCCTGCCACCCGAAGGACGACATCCTGGCCGCCGGCTATGGTGACGGCACCGTGCTGATGGTGCGGATCGAGGATGGCGCCGAGATCCTGCTCCGTCCGAACAAAGGCGCAGCGATTTCCGCGCTGGCCTGGAACGCCAAGGGTACGCTATTGGCATTCGCGGACGAAGACGGCGACGGGGGTCTGCTCGCGTTTTAATCGCCCTGTCGTGTCCAAGCCGTATTGAGGGGGCATGCGGTTTCTGACGACCTTCCAGCTCGCCGATTTCTTCGACACGCTGATGAGCCTGACCACAGCCTTCGTGCTGGGCACGCTGATCGGCGCCGAACGGCAGTATCGGCAGCGCACCGCGGGCTTGCGCACCAACGTGCTGGTTGCGGTCGGAGCGGCGGCATTCGTCGATCTCGCGATGCGGCTGTCGGGGGCGGACGGCGCCGTGCGGGTGATCGCCTATGTCGTGTCTGGCATCGGCTTCCTCGGCGCCGGCGTCATCATGAAGCAGGGCATGGATGTGCGCGGGCTCAATACGGCGGCGACCTTGTGGACGTCTGCCGCGGTCGGCTCCTGCGCCGGCGCCGATATGGAGGCGCAAGCCGCGGCGCTCACCGTGTTCATCCTCGCCGGCAATACGCTGCTGCGGCCGCTGGTGAATGCCATCAACCGCATTCCGCTCGACGAGCGGGCGTCGGAAGCGACCTACTATTTCAAGCTCGCGGTGACGACCGAAGCCCTGCCCGACATGCGTGACCAGCTCGTGGAAAAGCTCGAAGCCGCGAGCTACCCGGTTGCCGATGTCGAGGTCCAGGAGGTCGGCGACGATCTGCTGGAGATCGTGGCGAGGCTGGTGAGCACGTCGGTCAATCCCAACGAACTGAATGCCGTCGTCGTCGACCTGCAGCGCCAGGCGGGCGTCCGCCACGCCACCTGGGAGGTCAACACCGCCGATTAGGGCTCGAGCACCGGCTAGTCTTCCAACAGGTCGGCAATGACCAATCGCAATTGCGTAAATCGCTGCAAACCAGATATCACGCAATAGCATCTGCGAAGGGCGGCTCTCGGAGCTTCCACGCTTGCATGCGCCAGGCCGGCGCGGTTCCCCTTGCCCCTACGCGCGGAACCAGGGCTCGCCGGGATCGTTGACCCCGCGAACAATTGAGGCGGGTAGAACGAAATGGCGACCGGCAAGCAGCGCAGCTATCGGAAGGA
The DNA here is from genome assembly GCF_020194175.1 of Bradyrhizobium sp. BRP22. Classification (GTDB taxonomy): domain Bacteria; phylum Pseudomonadota; class Alphaproteobacteria; order Rhizobiales; family Xanthobacteraceae; genus Bradyrhizobium. The sequence goes on from NZ_JADYVX010000032.1 coordinate 6,288, forward strand.
TCTTCTGATCGCATCCGTCCTGTTTGTGGGCGGACTTGTGATATCGGGCGTTTCGCTGGTCGAGATCGCCGCGCGCCAATCCCAAGAGATGGCGCAGGCGACGCCGCCGGTGCACTCCTCCCCGCCCAATCCGCAGGCCAAACCGGCCGAATCAAAGCCCGGTGGTGAGCGTCCGACCACGCCGGCGCCCGAACCCGCGCGTCCTGATCCGGACGCGCAGAAGACCGGGGCGCAGCCCGCGCTCCCGCCAGCGCCGGCGGAAAAGACAGCGCCGCCGGTCCAGCAGAAGAAATAGCCGCAGTCATTCCGAGCGCGGTGCTGTCCATCGTCCCAGAATGACGAGAGGGGAACGCGCCGCCTTCAGCGCACCAGGATGTTCCGGAACTGCCAGGGATCGGAGGTGTCGATATCCTCCGGGAACAGGCCGGGCCGGTCGGTGAGCGGGGTCCAGTCGGTGTAGAAACCCTTTACTGGGCCAAGATACGGCCGCTGGATTTCCAGGCAGCGGTGGAAATCCAGCTCGTCGGCTTCGACGATGCCGGCTTCCGGATTTTCCAACGCCCAGACCATGCCTGCGAGCACGGCCGAGGACACCTGCATGCCGGTCGCGTTCTGGTAGGGCGCAATGCGGCGGGTCTCCTCGATCGAGAGCTGAGAGCCATACCAATAGGCGTTCTTGGCGTGGCCGTAGAGCAATACGCCGAGCTCGTCGATGCCGTCCTCGATCTCGTTCTCATCAAGGATGTGCCATTTCGGCTGCATCCGCCCGGCAGCGCCGAACATCTCGTGCAGCGACAGCACGGCGTCGTTCGCCGGGTGATAGGCGTAGTGGCAGGTCGGGCGATAGATCACCTTCTCGCCGTCGCGCACGGTGAAATAATCCGCGATCGAGATCGACTCGTTGTGGGTGACGAGGAAACCGTATTGCGCGCCGGGCGTCGGGCACCAGGAGCGCACGCGGGTGTTGGCGCCGGGCTGCTGCAGATAGATCGCGGCCCGGCAGCCATGCGCGTGCGTGCGGCCATTTTCCGGCATCCACTTCTCGTTCGTGCCCCAGCCGAGCTCGGCCGGCTGTAGTCCTTCGGAGACGAAGCCCTCGACCGACCAGGTGTTGACGAACACGTTCATCGGCTTCGGCTTCTTGGAACGCTGGGTGTCACGCTCGGCGATATGGATGCCCTTGACGCCGAGCTTGTGGGCGAGCTGGCCCCAGCCCTCGCGGCTCTTCGGCTCGTTGAATTCGATACCGGTGTCGCGGGCGATGTCGAGCAGCGCCTGCTTCACGAACCACGACACCATGCCGGGATTGGCGCCGCAGGTGGAGACCGCGGTGGTACCGCCCGGGCTCTTGCGCTTGGCCGCGAGCAGTGTCTCGCGCAGCGCGTAGTTCGAGCGTGCTTCGGTGCCGATGTTCTTATCGAAATAGAATCCGGCCCACGGCTCGATCACGGTGTCGATATAGAGCGCGCCGATCTCACGGCACAGCGTCATGATGTCGACCGAAGAGGTGTCGACCGAGAGGTTGACGCAAAAGCCCTGGCCGCCGCCGGCGGTGAGCAGCGGTACCAGCAATTCGCGATAGTTGTCGCGGGTGACGCCTTGCTTGATGAAGCGCACGCCATGCTTTTTGGCGAGCTCGCCGTCCTCGTGCGGATCGATGATGACAAAGCGCGACTTGTCATAGTCGAAATGCCGCTCGATCAGGGGCAGCGTGCCTTTGCCGATCGAGCCGAAGCCGATCATGACAATGGGGCCGGAAATCTTTGCGTGGATCTGCGAGGAGGGGCTCATCATTTTCTCCAGGAGACGGCTCGAGCGGGTGGATGGTTGTTAATGGATCAGGCAGTGCGTCGTTTCGCGGTGACTTCGATCTCGACCTTCATCTCGGGCCTGTAGAGCCCCGCGACGATCAAGAGCGTGGCCGCGGGTCTGATGTCGCCGAGAAACTCGCCGCAGACCGCGAAGTGGGCGTCCGCGTCTTTGGCGTCGGTGAGGTAGTAGGTCGCGCGGACGATGTCGGCCAGCGCGAAGCCGCCTTCCTTCAGGGCGGCCTCGATGGTCTTGAAACAGTTCCGTGACTGGCTCGTGACATCTTCCGGCATCGTCATGGTCGCGTAGTCATAGCCGGTGGTGCCGGCGACGAAGGCGAAATCGCCGTCGATCACCGCGCGGCTGTAGCCGGCGGTCTTCTCGAAGGGCGAGCCGGTCGAGATCAGGCGGCGAGACATTCAAGACCTCCTATTCTGAACGTTGCGCGACATCCGGGTACCTGCGCGGGTTTACGGGATTTTCCCGGCCGCGCAAACCTCGGTTCTGGTTCGCGGGTCAGCGGGAGTGCTGGGTCGTGTCGGTCGCGGGGGCAGACGGCGAGCTCCAGCGGCGCACGAAGATGTCCCTGACGATCATGACCGAGATCAGAATCAGGACGATGGTGGTGATGACGCTGCGAAGACGTGGACGCGCGACATCGCCGGTTGCGGGAAGGTTCTCGGCCATCATCGCAACCGTCAGGCGGCCTGCGGCACGGCGCGCAATGCCTTCGCGCGTGACTTGCGTTTAAGCAGCAGTGCGCCCGTTGCGGTGATCATGCCGCAGGCGCCGTCGAGCGCACCCTCGGCGAGTTCGAGGCCGAGCAGCCGATCGCGCTCGAACGGGCCGGGCAGCGCCAGTTCGCCCATCTTCCCGGGCGAGAAGCCGAAGCGGGCGTAATAGGGCGCATCGCCAAGCAGGATCACCGCGCCGTGGCCATGCCGGCGCGCGAGCTCGAGTGCGAGGTCCATCAGCGCGGCGCCGACGCCGAGGCCGCGGCAGGTGGGATCCACCGCCAGCGGCCCCAGCATCAGCGCGGGCTTGCCCCCGGCGCTGACGTGCCACAACCGCACGGTACCAACCAGCCGGCCGCTCGCGATCGCCGACAGGGCAAGGCCTTCGGCGGGCGCGCGTCCGTCGCGCAGGCGCTGGCATGTGCGCTGATGGCGGTTCTCGCCAAAGCAGGCATCCAGCAGCATTTCACGCGACTCGACGTCCGAGGAACGTTCCGCACGGATCGCGAACGGAGCGGCGCTCGGGGTGAGGGCAACAGTGGTCTTCCGCAAAGCAGTCATGGCACGTCAGTCCCCGCTTCCAGCGGCGGGGCGCACCGGTGGAAGCGTCGTTCAGAACTCGAAAATGTCAGGGAGGGAGCCGGCGGCCCGGCTCCCCGGTTCATCGATCCTATGGCGGATCAGATGTGGTAGGTCTTCAGCGGCGGGATGCCGTTGAAGGCCACCGACGAGTAGGTCGACGTATAGGCGCCGGTACCCTCGATCAGCAGCTTGTCGCCGATCTCGAGCGTCACCGGAAGCGGATACGGCAGCTTCTCGTACAGCACGTCGGCGGAGTCGCAGGTCGGGCCCGCGAGCACGCACGGCGTCATGTCCGCCCCGTCATGCGGGGTGCGGATCGCGTAGCGGATCGACTCGTCCATCGTCTCGGCGAGGCCGCCGAACTTGCCGATGTCGAGATAGACCCAGCGCACCTCGTCCTCGTCGCTCTTCCTGGAGATCAGAACGACTTCGGTCTCGATGACGCCGGCATTGCCGACCATGCCGCGGCCCGGTTCGATGATCGTCTCCGGGATCTGGTTGCCGAAATGCTTGCGCAGCGCGCGGAAGATCGACCGGCCGTACTGCACGACCGGAGGAACGTCCTTCAGGTACTTGGTCGGGAAGCCGCCGCCCATGTTGACCATGGACAGGTTGATGCCGCGCTCGGCGCAGTCGCGGAATACGGTCGAGGCCATTGCCAGCGCCCGGTCCCACGCCTTCACCTTGCGCTGCTGCGAGCCGACATGGAAGGAGATGCCGACCGGCTCCAGCCCCAGCCGCTTGGCGAGGTCGAGCACGTCGACCGCCATCTCGGGGTCGCAGCCGAACTTGCGCGACAGCGGCCATTCGGCGCCGGCGCAATCGTAGAGGATGCGGCAGAACACTTTGGCGCCAGGGGCGGCACGGGCGACCTTCTCGACCTCGGCGGCGCAGTCGACCGCGAACAGGCGAATGCCGAGCGCGAAGGCGCGCGCGATGTCGCGCTCCTTCTTGATCGTGTTGCCATAGGAGATGCGGTCCGGCGTCGCACCGGCGGCCAGCGCCATCTCGATCTCGGCAACAGTTGCGGTGTCGAAGCACGAGCCGAGCGAGGCCAGCAGCGACAGCACTTCCGGCGCCGGGTTGGCCTTCACCGCGTAGAACACGCGGCTGTCCGGCAACGCCTTCGCGAAGCTCTGGTAGTTGTCGCGCACGACTTCGAGGTCGACGACGAGGCACGGCTCGGTGTCGAGGCCCTCGCTGCGGCGGTGACGCAGGAATTCCTGGATGCGCTCGGTCATGGCACTCTCCCAAACGACCCCAGCGACGGGGCCGCATTTCAAGAACAAGACGTCGGATAAGAGTGCCTTGGCCGCATCGCGCGATGGAGGCGCAACGAAGCCAAAAAACTCAAACCAGACTGTGCTGCCGTGGATTGGTTGGGAGATTTCCCGCCCGCTCACCTGGCAATGAAGGACAAGCCTTTTCAGTAGCCCGCGCCGGCGTTGGAATGCCGGTAGAGACCAAAAAAGCCCGCTCCGTCGTTGCTTTAAGTCGCGTCCCCCGTTGAGAGCGGGGTGCGCCGGTTCGCCTCCGGCTGCCAGTCACGGTTGCAAGAGATGGAGAGACCTTCATCGGCATCCCTTGAGAGAGATGCTGGCCGCGTCAGAGGCGACCCTCGGTTCTTCATCCCTTGGCGGCTGTCCGGCCTCTTGTCCGGATACCTACCGACTGACACACGACCACAGGCACGTGCGAAATTGGGCAGGGCTGGAAATAAGTGTTTTGAGTTGGCTGCGCAAGAATTTTTTTGGGATGAGCGCAGATTTCCCTAACGCGAGCTTGCGAGTGTCGCTCGCTGCGTGCTTTCGACGGCGCCGAACATGAACGGACGTTAAGAGAACCTAACAGTCGGTTGCGCGTTTCAAGCTTCTGCCACAGTGTTTTCTTGATACGCGGCTCACGCGCGCCGCGTGAACGGCTCGACGCGCTGCGCTGCGCGGATGAACGCGATCATCACGAGGACGCCGAGCGCGAACAGCACCGCTTGCAGGATGTGTGCGCCGGTGTCCTCGAGCCCAAGCAGGATCGCGAGCGCCCAGCCGCCGGCGAACGCTGCGCCGAACACCTCCGCGCCGATCAGGATCGCCGCGCTGATCACGGTGATCACGCTCGTCCAGACGATCTCGCGGTTGCCGGTGGAGGAGGGCTGCAGGCTCATGGAAGAGGGTCCTTTTTGAGGGGCGCAATGTCCCCGAAATGGGCCCTGCGATCAAGCGCAAAAGGCCCAAAATTGCCGCATGACATGGTATAGATTGCCGCAATATCTGGGACAAAAACGGGATTTCGCATGTCGGCAAGCTCGCAAATTTCGGCCGCCCCGCAAGGTTCGGCCAACCCGCTCTTGCAGGGCTGGCAGACGCCGTTCGAGACGCCGCCCTTCGACGAGATCAAGCCCGAGCATTTCCTGCCCGCCTTCGAACAGGCCTTTGCCGATCACTCCGCCGAGATCGCGGCGATCGTCCATGATCCGGCGGCACCGGACTTCGCCAACACCGTTACCGCGCTGGAGCGCTCCGGCAAGCTGCTCTCCAAGGTCGCGGCGGTGTTCTACGACCTGGTGTCGGCGCATTCTAATCCCGCGATCCTGGAGATCGACAAGGAAGTCTCCTTGCGGATGGCGCGGCACTGGAACCCGATCATGATGAACGCCGTGCTGTTTGGTCGCATCGCGCTGTTGCACCAGAACCGCGCCTCGCTCGGCCTGAGCGGCGAGCAGTTGCGGCTGTTGGAGCGCACCTATACCCGCTTCCGCCGCGCCGGCGCCGGCCTCGACGACGCCGCAAAGGCGCGGATGGCCGAGATCAACGAGCGGCTCGCCCATCTCGGCACCACCTTCAGCCACCATCTGCTCGGCGACGAGCAGGACTGGTTCATGGAGCTCGGCGAGGACGACCGCACCGGGCTCTCAGACAGCTTTGTTGCCGCCGCCAAGACCGCGGCGGAAGAGCGCGGGATGGCCGGCAAGGCGATCGTGACGCTGTCGCGCTCCTCGGTCGAGCCGTTCCTGAAGACCTCCGCTCGCCGCGACCTGCGCGAGAAGGTCTTCAAGGCCTTCACCGCCCGCGGTGACAATGGCAACGCCAATGACAATAACGAGATCATCGTGGAAATCCTGGCGCTGCGCGAGGAAGCCGCTGGCATCATGGGCTTCCCGAACTACGCCGCCTACCGGCTCGAGGACTCCATGGCGAAAACGCCGGACGCTGTGCGCGGCCTGCTGGAGCGGGTCTGGAAGCCGGCCCGGGCGCGGGCGCTCGCCGACCGCGACGCGCTGCAGGCGCTGATCGCGGAGGAGGGCGGCAATTTCACGCTGGCGCCGTGGGACTGGCGCTACTACGCCGAGAAGCTCCGGCAGGTCAGCGCCAATTTCGATGACGCCGCGATCAAGCCATATCTCGTGCTCGACCACATGATCGAGGCCGCCTTCGACTGCGCCACCCGCCTGTTCGGCGTCACCTTCGAGGAGCGCAAGGACATCCCGGTCTGGCACCCCGACGTCCGGGTCTGGGAGGTGAGGGATCGCGAGGGCAAGCACAAGTCGCTGTTCTATGGCGACTATTACGCCCGCCCCTCCAAACGTTCCGGCGCCTGGATGACCTCGCTGCGCGACCAGCAGAAGCTCGACGGCGCGGTTGCCCCGCTCGTCATCAATGTCTGTAACTTCGCCAAGGGCGCGGACGGTGAGCCCGCGCTGCTGTCGCCGGACGATGCCCGCACCCTGTTCCACGAATTCGGCCACGGCCTGCACGGCATGCTGTCCAATGTGACCTATCCCTCGCTGTCGGGCACCTCCGTGTTCACCGATTTCGTCGAGCTGCCGTCACAGCTCTACGAGCACTGGCAGGAACGGCCGGAGGTGCTGCAGCGCTTTGCGAAGCACTACCAGACCGGCGAGCCGCTGCCGGACGATCTCCTGCAGCGCTTCCTTGCCGCGCGGAAGTTCAACCAGGGTTTTGCCACCGTGGAGTTCGTCTCCTCGGCACTGATCGACCTCGAATTTCACACCCAGCCGGCGGCGGCGAGCCGCGACGTCAGGGCCTTCGAGAAGCAAGAGCTCGAGAAGATCGGCATGCCCGCCGAGATCGCGCTGCGGCACCGGCCGACGCAGTTCGGCCACATCTTCTCCGGCGATCACTATGCCGCAGGCTATTACAGCTACATGTGGTCGGAGGTGATGGATGCCGATGCCTTCGGCGCCTTCGAGGAGGCCGGCGACATCTTCGATCCTGCAACCGCAAAGCGCCTGCTCGACGACATCTATTCATCGGGGGGCTCGCGCGACCCGGAGGAAGCCTATGTCGCCTTCCGCGGCCGCGAGCCCGAGCCGGACGCGCTGCTCCGCCGGCGTGGCCTGCTTGAGACGGCCGAGGCCGCCTGACGTGCGCGCCCTTTCCAGATGGCTCGGCCTTATGGCCATCGCCCTCATGCTCGGCGTGACGGCTGCGGAAGCCCATCCGCATGTCTGGATCACCGCCAGGAGCGAGTTGATCTATGCGCCTGACGGCACCATCACCGGTGTCCGCCACGCCTGGACGTTCGATGACATGTTCTCGACCTATGCGCTGCAGGGCATCGAGGCCAAGACCAAGGGCGCCTATACCCGCGAGGAGCTGGCGCCGCTCGCGCAGACCAACGTCGAGTCGCTGAAGGAATTCGCCTACTTCACCTTCGCCAAGGCCGACGGCAAGAAGCAGAAATTCGCCGAGCCGGTCGACTATTTCCTCGAATACAAGAACACGGAATTGACGCTGCACTTTACGCTGCCGGCGAAGACGCCGTTCAAGGCCAGGCAGCTCGCGCTCGAAGTGTTCGATCCCGCCTTCTTCATCGACTTCAAATATGCCGACAAGGACCCGATCAAGCTGGTCGGGGCGCCGGCCGACTGCAAGATGCAATTCCAGCGGCCGAATGACGGCACCGCCAGCGCGCAACAGCTCGGGGAGCAGAACTTCCTGAACGGCGAAAGCTCCAATTTCGGTGCGATGTTCGCCAACAAGATCGTGGTGGAATGCCCATGAAGCAGCAATCGTCGTTCGCCCGCGGGCTGGCAATTGCCGCCGTGGCGGTCGTGGTCTTTGTGCTGGCCGATGCCACGCTGCATGCGCTATCAGCGCAAAATCCGTTCGGCGGCCCGCGGCCGGCGGCCGAGCCGCAGGTCGGCGGCATCGTCGGCTGGCTGCTGGCCAGGCAGTCGGAATTCTATCGTGAGATTTCTGCGACCATCCGCGCCGCCAAGACCGACGGTTATGCGGTCTGGACGCTGCTTGGGGTCTCTTTCGCCTACGGGATCTTCCATGCCGCCGGACCCGGCCATGGCAAGGCGGTGATCTCCTCCTATCTTGTCGCAAACCGGGAAACCGCGTGGCGCGGCATCGCGCTGTCGTTTGCCTCGGCCCTGATGCAGTCGCTGGTCGCGGTGGTGATCGTCGGTATCTTTGCCTGGCTGCTCAATGCCACCGCCAGGACCATGTGTGGGGCCGAGAAGGCGATCGAGATTGTCAGCTACGCCCTGATCGCGGCATTCGGCGCGCGGCTGGTCTGGAGCAAGGGCGGCGGATTCTTCCGCGCCCTGCAGGCGCGCGTGCCGCAGCCGGCCTTCGCCGGCGTTCCGCACCAGCATCATGAGCACGGTCATCACCATGACCATAGTCATGGCCATCACCGCGATCATCACCATGACCACGACCACGATCATCACCACGATCATGCTCACGGCCACCAGCACGCTCACGCCCATGTTCATGACGAGCATTGCGGCCATTCGCATGGTCCGGAGCCGGGCGAGCTCGCCGGTCCCGGTGGCTGGCGCCGCGGCCTGGGTGCGATCCTGACCGTCGGCATCCGGCCCTGCTCGGGCGCAATCCTGGTGCTGGTGTTCGCGCTGGCCCAGGGTCTGTTCTGGGCCGGCATCGCCGCGACCTTCGTGATGGGGCTCGGCACCGCGATCACGGTTGCCGCCATCGCGATCCTCGCTGTCTCCGCCCGCGGCCTGGCGCAACGCGTGAGCGCTGGCCGCGACGGTGGCGGCATGCTGTTCATGCGCGCCATCGAGTTCGGCGCGGCAGGATTGGTGCTGCTGTTCGGGCTGGGCCTTCTATTCGGCTACCTCGCCGCCGAACGCGTGACGTGCCTTTGATGTCCTCCGTCATTCCGGGGCGGTCCGCAGGACCGAACCCGGAATCTCGAGATTCCGGGTTCGATGCTTAGCGCATCGCCCCGGAATGACGGCGGTCAAATTCACACCCTCAAATACCCCTTGATCATCGGCAGGAAGAAGATCGCGACATTGATCGTGAAGCCGATGGTCCAGAGGATCGAGCGCAGGGTCGGGCGGTTGCCGAGATAGGTGAAGACGTAGGCGATGCGCACGATCAGGAACAGGACCGCGAGCTCGTCGATCAGCCGCAAGGGGCCCAGGCGGAATTCGGCCAGCAGCACGGCGACCGCGAAGAACGGAAAGGCCTCGATCCCGTTCTGGTGGGCGCCAAGCGCACGGCCGCGGATCGGGTCGTCGTAGAAGCCGGGGTCGCGCGGGTTCGAATTGTCGAAACGGCCGATCGCCATCCACTTGGCGGCTGCGATCGTCAGCAGATACAGCATCAGCGTTCCGAACACGCACCATTCGGCAACCGTCATGGTTCCTCCCCGCGTTGGTCGCCGAGCCTAGCTAACGCCTGGTTGTCTTGACAAGAATGGGGCAACGCGCGAAGCCGTTCTCGTCATGAGTGCGGTCGTCTCAACCGGAAACACGACGCCGGCAGCGCAAGCCAAGCCGGATCGCATCGGCGTGCTGCTGGTCAATCTCGGCACGCCCGACACCGCCGACGCCCCGGGCGTTCGGGTGTATTTGAAGGAATTCCTGTCCGATCCGCGCGTGATCGAGGATCAGGGGCTAGTGTGGAAGCTGATCCTCAATGGCATCATCCTGCGCACGCGACCGCGCACGAAGGCGCTCGACTACCAGAAGATCTGGAATACCGAGAAGAACGAGTCGCCGCTGAAGACGATCACGCGCTCGCAGGCGGAAAAGCTTGCGGCGGCGATCGGGGAAGACCACGTCGTGGTCGATTGGGCGATGCGCTACGGCAATCCCTCGCTTCGCGAGCGGATCGAGGCGCTCACCGCGCAAGGCTGCAACCGATTATTGGTGGTGCCGCTCTATCCGCAATATTCCGCCGCGACGTCGGCGACCGTCTGCGACGAGGCCTTTCGCGTGCTCACCAGCCTGCGCGCGCAGCCGACCTTGCGGGTATCGTCGCCGTACTATGACGATCCGGTCTATATCGATGCGCTGGCAGTTTCGATCAAGGCGCATCTGGCGACGCTGCCGTTCGAGCCGGAATTGATCCTGGCGTCCTTCCACGGCATGCCGCAGAAATATGTCGACCAGGGCGATCCCTATTTCTCCCAATGCGTTGCAACGACGGAAAGCCTGCGCCAGCGCTTGGGGCTCGATGCGTCGAAGCTGATGCTGACCTTCCAGTCGCGCTTCGGCAACGACGTGTGGCTGCAACCCTATACCGACAAGACCGTCGAAAAGCTCGCCAAGGACGGCGTGCGGCGAATTGCCGTGGTCACCCCCGGTTTCTCCGCTGATTGCCTGGAGACGCTGGAGGAGATCGCGCAGGAGAACGCGCACATCTTCAAGCAAAACGGCGGCGAGCAGTTCGCCGCGATCCCCTGCCTGAACGACAGCGAGCCCGGCATGGACGTGATCCGCCAGCTCGTGCTGCGCGAACTCCAGGGCTGGATCTAGAGCATAACGGGCAGACGGTACGCTCCCTCTCCCGTTTGCGGGAGAGGGTCGGGGTGAGGGTGTCTCCGCGATGGGACTCTCCGTGTGGAGAGAGCCCTCACCCGGCCCTTGGCGCCGACCTCTCCCGCAAGCGGGAGAGGTGAAGTAAACTCGCATCGGCTTGGCGCCTGACACATTCGTTTACGTTCACGGGCTATACATCTGGCGGCCTGCAAACTGCTCCTTACGTATACCCCCAACTCAAGAACAGCCGGCTGAACCGGCGCAGCGGTTTTGCAGACCAAATGCAGGCCGCGCCGGCGTTCGCCGGCCTTGGAGGACTTTATGAGTAGTTTCGACATTTTCGCGATTGCCCTTGTTCTGCTCGTCATCGTCACGCTGTTCGCCGGGGTCAAGACGGTCCCGCAGGGCTACGCCTGGACCATCGAGCGCTTTGGCAAATACACCCGCACACTGCTGCCCGGCCTCAATCTCATCGTGCCCTACCTCGATCGCATCGGGCGCAAGATGAACATGATGGAGCAGGTGATCGACATCCCCGAGCAGGAAGTGATCACCAAGGACAATGCCACTGTCACCGCCGATGGCGTTGCCTTCTTCCAGGTGTTCGACGCCGCGAAGGCGAGCTACGAGGTCGCCAACCTGCACCAGGCGATCACGGTGCTGACCATGACCAACATCCGCTCGGTGATGGGATCGATGGATCTCGACCAGGTGCTCTCGCATCGCGACGAGATCAACGAGCGGCTGTTGCGCGTCGTCGACGCCGCAGTCTCGCCTTGGGGCGTCAAGGTCAACCGCATCGAGATCAAGGATATCGTGCCGCCGGCCGACCTTGTGGAGGCGATGGGCCGGCAGATGAAGGCCGAGCGCGTCAAGCGCGCCGACATCCTGCAGGCAGAAGGCCAGCGGCAATCGGAAATCCTGCGTGCCGAGGGCGCCAAGCAGGGACAGATCCTGCAGGCGGAGGGTCGCCGCGAGGCCGCCTTCCGCGACGCCGAGGCGCGCGAGCGCCTGGCGGAGGCCGAGGCAAAGGCAACCCAGATGGTGTCTGAAGCCATCGCGCGCGGCGATGTCGCGGCACTCAACTATTTCATCGCCGACAAGTACATCAAGGCGTTTGGGCAATTGGCGGAATCGCCGAACCAGAAGATCGTGATGTTGCCGATCGAGGCGTCGAGCGTGCTCGGCTCGCTTGCCGGCATCGGTGAGATCGCGCGCGCCACCTTCGGCGAAAGCGCGGCTTCCGCGACCGCCGCTGCGCGCCGTCCCTCGGTACCGCCGACCGGTCCGACCCCGCCGCCGGTGACGCCGCAGCGATGAGCGCGCGTGATTCAATTGACGGGTCAGTCTCACCGCGAGTTGTCCTGACCTCTCCCGCTTGCGGGGGAGGCGTAGGCCGCCTTTGGCGGCCGTTCTTAGAGAAACGCCGAAGCGAAGCTTCGGCTATGGCGAAGCGCCGGGTGGGGCTCTCTCCTCACGGACTGTCCCATCGTGGAGACACCCTCACCCCCGCCCTCTCCCGCAAGCTCCCGCAAGCCAAGCGGGAGAGGGAGCGCAACACCGATGCTAGCATTACGTTTGTAGAATTAGAGGTTGTGTCATGACCGAGATGTTTTCGACATTGGGTACCTGGAACTGGCTGATCTTCGGCTTCGTCCTGATGGCGCTGGAATTGGCCGCGCCCGGCATGTTCCTGTTCTGGCTCGGGCTGTCGGCGCTCCTAGTCGGGCTGGTGTCGTTCGTCATCAATCCGTCCTGGCAGACGCAACTGTTGATGTTCGCCGCGTTCGCGGCCGCCGCCGTGCCGGCATGGCGGCACTTTGCCAAGAGCGCGACTTCGGCAAGCGCGAGCAGCCCGTTCCTCAACCGTCGCACCGAAGCGCTGATCGGGCGCGAGTTCACGCTGGAGAAGCCGATCATCGACGGCACGGGCACCGTGCGGATCGACGACACGATCTGGCGCGTCGCCGGCCCCGACGCGCCGGCCGGCAGTCGCGTCAAGGTGATCCGCGCCGACGGCGCCAGCCTGACAGTCGCGGTGGCGTAGGGCGCGTCGCTGCTCTTTCTTCACGTATTGCTCCACCGCTCGGCGAAGCGATGCAGCGGCAGGAACGTTTCGATCAGCTCGCGCCCGAGCGCGGTCAAAGCGTAACCTTCGCCCGAAACCAGTTCGACAAATCCCGCTTCGCGCAGTTCGGTCAGCCGTGTCTGCAGGATGGTCGGCGAAGCCTGGTCGCAGACCGTGCGCAAAGCGCGCGAGGTGAGGGCGCCGTCGCGCAATTCCCAGATGATCCGCAAGGTCCAGCGCCTGCCCAGCAGGTCGAGCAGCGCCATGATCGGCCGGCCGGTTCGGGAGCCGTGAACGGAGCGTTTCCTGGCGGCTGAGGGGGGCTTGGGCATCGCGGTTTCCTGCTTGCGTCTTGCTACAGATATTGTAGCGTATCGCTACGTTTATTGTAGCAGAGGAGCCGGCCATGTCACGGATCGCCCCGCTCGAGCCGCCCTATGCGCCTGAACTGAAAGAGCAGTTCGAGCGCATCATGCGCGGTGCGCCGCCGCTGCTGCTGTTTCGTGTGATCGCGAGCCAGGACCGCGCCTGGCGGAAATTCACCGCCGGCAGCCTGCTGGATCGCGGTCCGCTGACCTTGCGGGAGCGCGAGATCGTCATCGACCGCACCTGCGCGCTGACCGGATGCGAATATGAATGGGGCGTCCATATCGCAGCCTTCGCCGGGGCCGCACAACTGACCGAGGCAGAAGTCCGCGCCACCGTGCACGGCGAGGCCAACGATCCCTGCTGGTCAGGTGCCGAGCAGGCGCTGATCGCCGCCGTCGACGCGCTGCATCACCGCGCAACGCTGAGCGACGCCGAGTTCGCGGCGCTATCGGCGTACTATGATGAAGCGAAGATCCTGGAGATCATGCTGCTCTGCGGCTTCTACCACACCGTCTCCTACATCGCGAACGGCCTGGCCTTGCCGGTGGAAGCAAACGCCGCGCGTTTTCCGCAATAGCGACGCCGTCAAGCGCATGCTGCGCTACAACCGCTTGCCCGCGCCACAATAACATCCTGTGGTTATGGGGTCCCATCCTTCGATAGGGCGACGCCAGTGCGAGGCGAGAGGGAATCGTATGATGGGTTTCGCTTCGCTCTACCGATCCTACATTTCGATGAGAACCTACGCCACGCCCGCGCGCAGGAAGTCGTGGAAATGCACGATGCCGACCGGCTTGCCGGCATCGGTGACGATCAGCGCGGTGATCTTCGACGCGTTCAACAATTCCAGCGCCTCGCCGGCCAGGGTATCGCGGCCGATCGTCTTCGGATTCTTGGTCATGATCTCGTCGACGACGGCGGTCATCAGGTCGGGGCGCATGTGGCGGCGGAGGTCGCCGTCGGTGACGATGCCGGCGAGATGGCCGCGGCGGTCGACGATGCCGACGCAGCCGAAACCCTTCGACGTCATCTCGACCAGCGCCTCCGACATGCTGGTGCCGAGCGGCTTCAGCGGCACGGCCTCGCCGGCGTGCATGAGGTCGCGGGTATATTTCAGCATCGCGCCGAGCTTGCCGCCGGGATGCAGCACGCTGAAATCGGTCGAGGTGAAGCCGCGGCCTTCCAAAAGCGCGATCGCGAGCGCATCGCCGAGCGCGAGCATCATCAGCGAGGAGGTGGTCGGCGCCAGATTGTGCGGGCAGGCCTCGCGCGCCTTTGGCAGCGTCAGCGCGATGTCGGCGGCCTTGCTCAGGCTTGATTCCTTCTCCGCGGTAATCGCGATCACGTCGATGCCGAAGCGCGCGGCGTAAGAGATCAGGTTCTTCATCTCCGGCTGCTCGCCGGACCATGACAGCGCCAGGATGACGTCATCGACAGTGATCATGCCGAGGTCGCCGTGACTCGCTTCGGCGGCATGGACGAAGAATGCCGGCGTGCCGGTGGAGGCAAAGGTCGCCGCGACCTTGCGGCCGATATGGCCTGACTTGCCGAGCCCGGTGACGATCAGCCGTCCCTTGGCGTTACGGATCATCTCCGCAGCCGCGGCAAAGGGCGCGCCGAGATCGGATCGCAGCGCGGCGTCGATCGCGGCGACGCCGCTCGCTTCCGCCTCCAGCGTCCGCAGCGCCGATTGCACGGCGGCGTCAGCAGGATCGGTGTCCGACGATTTCGGCATCAGCGGTTTGGGCTTGGCCATGTCTTCATCCAGGGAGGAGGGCGATGCGCCCAGAGCGCCTCCCTTAGCACGGCGGAGTGCGGGAGGCGACGCGGCTGGCCGATCTCAACGAGCCATTAACCATAATTGTTTTAACTCCATTAAGGACGTTCTCGGCCCGGTTCCGCGTATGCCGTGTAAGTCAAGGAATTTGTTGGGGTATTTTTATCGTGGGACGAGGGCCAGCATGGGGCCGGA
Organism: Bradyrhizobium sp. BRP22; assembly: GCF_020194175.1. Lineage (GTDB taxonomy): Bacteria > Pseudomonadota > Alphaproteobacteria > Rhizobiales > Xanthobacteraceae > Bradyrhizobium. Next base: position 21,584 of record NZ_JADYVX010000032.1, read on the forward strand.
GGGGGCGCGCGCACCATTTGCACGCGTCTCTCGCGTGCCTGGCCGCGTTCACCTTGAACGGCTCCTTCGCGCACGCCCAGACAGTCACGCCCGACCTGTTCAGCCCGTCGCGCACTACCCAGGTCGCGCCGCCTGATTCGCCCTTGCGCAGGACCGCGGCAGAGATGGCCGATCCGCTGAACAATCCACGATTGCGCGATTCGGATCTGGATGGCCGCCGTGCCCCGTCGCGCGTTGGTCAGGTGCCTTCTTATGGCCTGCCGGCTGCGAGTGGCGCCTCGACCTCCGGCTATGACTCGCTCAACCGCAAGCGCCAGCAGCCGAAATATTATCCGGGACAGGCGAAACCGAAACCGCCGCCCGGCCCCGGCTCGCCGCCTCCCGCGCCACCGCCGCGGAATCTGGCCGGACAATTGCGCCTGTCGATCGCCCCCTCGGAAACCGCCAACAAGCCGCCGGTGCCGCCGGCGTTGGCCGGCAATGTGGTGGGTCAGCCGCCGCGCAAGCGGCTTAAGATCGACGACGATCCGTTCGGCGCGGTCGGCGACTATGCCGGCAGCTTTTTGATCAAGTCCGCGGTCGAACTCAGTGCCGGCTATGAGACCAATCCCGGCCGGCTCGCGGTGCCGCAGGGCGCGCCGACGTACGTGATCGCCCCGGAATTCCTTGCGGTCTCCGACTGGGAGCGCCACGCGCTGGTCGCCGACCTGCGCGGCTCGTTTACCGGCTACACCCAGAATCTGACGCCGAATCCCGACGGCACGCCGCTCTCCGCGCCGCTCGACGTCGATCGCCCCAACTTCGTCGGCCATATCGATGGGCGGCTCGACGTCACCCGTGACACAAGACTGATGGGCCAGGCGCGGCTGCTCGTCTCCACCGACAATCCCGGCAGCCCGAACGTGCAGGCCGGCCTCGCCAGATATCCCATCTACACCACGTTCGGCGGTACCTTCGGCGTCGACCAGAATTTTAACCGCCTGCAGATCTCGGCAGGTGCCACCGTGGACCGCACCGATTACCAGTGGTCGAAACTCACCGACGGCACCTCGTCGTCGAACGACGATCGCAACTTCAACCAGTATGGCGGCGTCGCGCGCGTCAGCTATGAACTCAATCCCGCCGTCAAGCCGTTCATGGAAATCGAGGGCGACAGCCGAGTCCATGACTTGAGGCTCGACCGCTTTGGCTTCGCGCGCGATTCCTCGGGCGGCTATGCGAAGGCCGGCACGTCCTTTGAGTTCTCGCGGCTTCTGTTCGGTGAAGTCTCGATCGGCTATGCCGCGCGCGATTATCAGGATCCTCGTCTGAACAGGCTGGAGGGCCTGCTCACCACGGCATCGCTGACCTGGACCGCAACGCCGCTGACGACGGCGAAATTCTATTCCGACACCCAGCTCGGCGAAACCACGCTGCCGGGCACATCAGGCGTGCTGGCGCGCACCTATACTGTCGAGGTCGACCATGACTTCCGCCGCTGGCTCACGGCAATCGGCAGGTTCACCTACGGCACGCTCGACTACCAAGGCGATGACCGCCTGGACAGGATCTACTCGCTCTCGGCCGACCTGATCTACAAGATGACCCGGAGCCTCTGGATCAAAGGCACCGTCCGCCACGACATACTGGACTCAAGCTCGCCGGGATCGAGCTCGCAGTCGACGGTCATGCTGCTGGGGGTCAGGGTGCAGAACTAGACGACGCCTACCGCGGCAGATCGGTCTTCCCCATCAGGAACGTGTCGATCGCGCGGGCGCAGAGGCGGCCTTCGCGGATGGCCCAGACCACCAGCGACTGGCCGCGGCGCATGTCGCCGGCGGAGAAGACGTTGGGCAGCGAGGTCCGGTAGTCGCTCGTATTGGCGAGGACGTTGCCGCGCTGGTCGAGCTCGACCCCGAGCTGCTTCAACAGGCCGTCGTGCACGGGATGCACGAAGCCCATCGCCAGCAGCACGAGCTCGGCGTCGAGCGCGAACTCGGTGCCGGGCAGCGGCTTGAACTTGTCGTCGACCTTGATGCAGTGCAGCTTCTTCACCTTGCCGCCAGTGCCCTCGAACTTCTGGGTCAGCACGGCATATTCGCGGATCGCGCCTTCGGCCTGGCTCGACGAGGTTCGCATCTTCAGCGGCCAGTTCGGCCAGGTCACGCCCTTGTTCTCGCGCTCCGGCGGCGCCGGCATGATCTCGAGCTGGGTCACGGACTTGGCGCCCTGGCGCAGCGAGGTGCCGATGCAGTCGGAGCCGGTGTCGCCGCCGCCGATCACCACCACATGCTTGTCCTTGGCGAGGATATCTTTCACGCCGTTGAGCGGCTCGCCGGAGACGCGGCGGTTCTGCTGCGGCAGGAAGTCCATCGCGAAATGGATGCCGTCGAGCTCGCGGCCGGCGATCGGCAGATCGCGCGGGGCTTCGGCGCCGCCGGTCAGCGCGATCGCATCATATTGCTTCGCCAGTTCAGCCGGATCGATCGCGCCGGGCGCGTCGCCGCCGACCTGGGTGCCGTAATGGAAGGTGACGCCTTCGGCTTCCATCTGCGCCACGCGGCGGTCGATGACACCCTTCTCCATCTTGAAGTCGGGAATGCCGTAGCGAAGCAGGCCGCCGGCCTTGGCATACTTCTCATAGAGATGCACGTCGTGGCCTGCGCGCGCGAGCTGTTGCGCGCAGGCCATGCCGGCCGGCCCGGAGCCGATCACCGCGATCTTCTTGCCGGTTTTCTCGGCCGGGATCTCCGGCTTGAGCCAGCCATTGTCCCAGGCGCGATCGACGATCGCGCATTCGATGGTCTTGATGGTGACCGGGTTGTCGTCGATGTTGAGCGTGCAGGAAGCCTCGCACGGCGCCGGACAGATGCGGCCGGTGAACTCAGGAAAATTGTTGGTCGAATGCAGGTTGCGCGAAGCTTCTTCCCAATTGCCCTGGTAGACGAGATCGTTCCAGTCGGGGATCTGGTTGTTGACCGGGCAGCCGGGCGTGCCCGGCGCGACCGAGCCGGTGCCGTGGCAGTAGGGAATGCCGCAGTTCATGCAGCGCGCGGCTTGGTCGCGAATGTCCTTCTCGCTGAGCGGAATGACGAATTCGTGGAAATGCTTCAGCCGCTCGGCGACCGGCGTGTACTTGCGCTCATTCCGATCGATCTCGAGGAAACCTGTGATCTTTCCCATTAAGCCTGAGGCCCCTGCACCCTGGTTCGTCCTGTTTCGTCATCCGGGCTCGCGTTACCCGCCCCGTTAGACCCTCGTCCGGAGGAGCGGCGCTCGCGCCGCGTCTCGAAGGATGAAGGCCGGTATCGTGGCCTCATGGTTCGAGACGGCGCTTCGCGCCTCCTCACCATGAGGGTCTTGAGATTACGCTCCGATCGCGATTTTCGGCTCGCCGTCGGCGTTCGCCTTCATTTCCTGCAGCGCGCGACGGTACTCGACCGGCATCACCTTGCGGAACTTCGGCAGCCACGTCTTCCAGTCCGCCAGGATCTCGACGGCTTTCTTCGAGCCGGTCAGCTTGGCGTGCCGCGTGATCAGCACATGGAGCCGTTCGACGTCGGAATCAAGCAGGTTCTGGAACACGTCGACCCGGCCGTGTGCCTCGAGATCGCCGGCATGGTGGTAGGTGGCGGCGTTGATCATCTCTTCCGACAGCACCGGCTCCAGCTCGACCATCGAAAGGTTGCACAGTTTCGGGAAGTCGCCGGTCTCATCCAGGACATAGGCGATGCCGCCGGACATGCCGGCCGCGAAGTTCCGGCCGGTCTTGCCGAGCACCAAGACGATGCCGCCGGTCATGTATTCGCAGCAATGGTCGCCGGCGCCTTCGACCACCGCGACCGCGCCGGAGTTGCGCACCGCGAAGCGCTCGCCGGCGATGCCGCGGAAGTAGCATTCGCCCTCGATCGCGCCGTACATCACGGTGTTGCCGACGATGATCGATTCCTCCGGCACGATGCCGGAGATCTTCGGCGGCTTGACGATGATGCGTCCGCCGGAAAGGCCCTTGCCGACATAGTCGTTGCCTTCGCCTTCGAGCTCGAAGGTGACGCCCTTGGCAAGCCACGCGCCGAACGCCTGGCCGGCGGTGCCCTTGAGGCTGACATGGATGGTGTCGAGCGGCAGGCCTTCATGGCCGTAGATCTTGGCGACCTGGCCCGACAGCATCGCGCCGGCGGAGCGGTCGGTGTTGTTGATCTCCTCCTCGATCCTGACGGGCGCGCCACGGTCGAGCGCGGCGCGCGCTTTCTCGATCAGGCGGCGGTCGAGCACGGCTTCCAGATGATGGTTCTGGGCCTCCGAGCGGTAGATCTTCTGGCCCTTCTCCTCCTTCTGCCGCACGAACAGCTTCGAGAAGTCGAGGCCCTTGGCCTTCCAATGCGCGACCAGCGAGGTCTGATCGAGCATCTGGGTCTGGCCGACCATCTCATCGAACGTCTTGTAGCCGAGCGAAGCCATGATTTCGCGCACTTCCTCGGCAACGAAGAAGAAGTAGTTGATCACATGCTCGGGCTGGCCGGTGAAGCGCTTGCGCAGCACCGGGTCCTGGGTCGCGACGCCGACCGGGCAGGTGTTGAGGTGGCACTTGCGCATCATGATGCAGCCAGCCGCGATCAACGGCGCCGTGGCGAAGCCGAACTCGTCGGCTCCGAGCAGCGCGCCGATCACGACGTCACGCCCGGTGCGGAAACCGCCGTCGACCTGCACCGAGATGCGGCTGCGCAGCCGTTCGCGCACCAGCGTCTGGTGGGTTTCGGCGAGCCCGATCTCCCACGGGCTGCCGGCATGCTTGATCGAGGTGAGGGGAGAGGCACCGGTACCGCCCTCGAAGCCCGCGATCGTCACATGGTCGGCGCGCGCCTTGGCGACGCCGGCGGCAACCGTGCCGACGCCGATCTCGGAGACGAGCTTGACCGAGACCTGGCCGTCCGGATTGACGTTCTTCAGGTCATAGATGAGCTGCGCCAGATCCTCGATCGAATAGATGTCGTGGTGCGGCGGCGGCGAAATCAGGCCGACGCCGGGCGTCGAATGGCGGACGCGGGCGATGGTCGCATCGACCTTGTGGCCGGGCAACTGGCCGCCTTCGCCGGGCTTGGCGCCCTGCGCCATCTTGATCTGCATCATGTCGGAGTTGACGAGATATTCCGTCGTCACGCCGAAGCGGCCCGAGGCGACCTGCTTGATCGCGGAGCGCATGGAATCGCCGTTCGGCATCGGCTTGAAGCGATCGGCTTCCTCGCCGCCTTCGCCGGTGTTGGACTTGCCGCCGATCCGGTTCATTGCGATCGCGAGCGTGGTGTGCGCCTCGCGCGAGATCGAGCCGAACGACATGGCGCCGGTGGAGAAACGCTTGACGATCTCCTTGGCGGGCTCGACCTCTTCGAGCTTCACCGGCTTGCGCTTTTCTTCCGCCGCGGTCTTGATCCGGAACAGGCCGCGCAGCGTGAGTAGCCGCTCCTGCTGTTCGTTCAGGATCTTGGCGAACGCGCGATAGCGCTCGAGCGAATTGCCGCGCACGGCGTGCTGCAGCGCCGAGACCGACTCGGCGGTCCAGGCGTGATCCTCGCCGCGGGTGCGGAAAGCGTATTCGCCGCCGACATCGAGCGCGCTCTTGTAGACTTGAGCGTCGCCGAACGCATCGGCATGCCGCCGCGCGGTCTCCTCGGCGATCTCGGCCAGCCCTACGCCTTCGATACGGGTGTGCGTGCCGGCAAAATACTTGGCGATGAAATCGGCCTTCAGCCCGACGGCGTCGAAGATCTGCGCGCCGCAATAGGACTGGTAGGTCGAGATGCCCATCTTGGACATCACCTTGAGCAGGCCCTTACCGATCGACTTGATGTAGCGCTTGACGATCTCCTTGTCGTCCAGCCCGCCCGGCAGGCGATCCTTCATCGCGATGATGGTCTCGAACGCGAGATAAGGATTGATCGCCTCTGCGCCGTAGCCGGCGAGGCAGGCGAAATGGTGCACCTCGCGCGGTTCGCCGGATTCGACCACGATGCCGACCGAGGTGCGCAAGCCGGTGCGGATCAAATGATGATGCACGGCGGCGCAGGCGAGCAGCGCCGGGATCGGGATCCGGTCGGTGCCGGTCATGCGGTCGGACAGGATAATGATGTTGATGCCCTCGCGCACCGCGCCTTCGGCGCGCGCGCAGAGCTCGTCCAGCACCTGCTCCATGCCGGCCGCGCCGAAGCCGGCGTGGAAGGTGGTGTCCAGCGTGCGCGACTTGAAATGCGTCTCGGCGACGTCGGAGATCGAGCGGATCTTCTCCAGGTCCGCGTCGGTCAGGATCGGCTGGCGCACTTCGAGGCGCTTGGTGGAGGCGAGCCCCTGCAGGTCGAACAGGTTCGGCCGCGGCCCGATGATCGAGACGAGGCTCATCACGAGCTCCTCGCGGATCGGGTCGATCGGCGGGTTCGTCACCTGCGCGAAGTTCTGCTTGAAATAGGTGAACAGCGGCTTCGGCTTGTCCGACAATGCTGAGATTGGCGTGTCGTTGCCCATCGAGCCCGCGGCTTCTTCACCCGTTGCCGCCATCGGCGTCATCAGGATGTTGATGTCTTCCTGCGAATAGCCGAACGCCTGCTGGCGGTCGAGCAGCGGCAGGTTGGAGCGCACGCTCTTGTTCGGGGCGTCAGGCAATTCTTCGAGCTGCATCTGGGTGCGGGCGAGCCAGTCGCGATAGGGATGGCTCTTGGCCAGATCGGCCTTGATCTCGTCGTCGGGAATGAGCCGGCCCTGCTCGAGATCGACGAGCAGCATCTTGCCCGGCTGCAGCCGCCACTTGGTGACGATCTGGTCCTCCGGGATCTTCAGCACGCCCATCTCGGACGCCATCACGATGCGGTCGTCTTTTGTCACCAGATAGCGCGCCGGCCGCAGGCCATTGCGGTCGAGCGTGGCGCCGATCTTGCGGCCGTCGGTGAAGGCGATCGCGGCCGGGCCGTCCCACGGCTCCATCATCGCGGCATGATATTCGTAGAAGGCGCGGCGCTCTTCATCCATCAAGGGGTTGCCGGCCCACGCTTCCGGAATCATCATCATCACCGCGTGCGGCAGCGAGTAGCCGCCCTGCACCAGGAATTCGAGCGCATTGTCGAAGCAGGCGGTGTCGCTCTGGCCTTCATAGGAAATCGGCCACAGCCGGCTGATGTCCTTGCCGTAGAGTTCCGAATGCACCGAGGCCTGCCGCGCCGCCATCCAGTTGACGTTGCCGCGCAGCGTGTTGATCTCGCCGTTATGCGCAATCATGCGATAGGGATGCGCCAGCGACCAGGCCGGGAAGGTGTTGGTCGAGAAGCGCTGATGCACCAGCGCCAGCGCGCTCGCGAAGTCGTCCTCGTGCAGGTCGGGATAATACTTGCCGAGCTGATCGGCCAGGAACATGCCCTTGTAGATCACGGTGCGGCACGAGAACGAGACCGGATAATACCCGGCCATGCCGCGATCGCGGCGCTGATAGATCGCCTGCGAGATCGACTTGCGCAGGATGTAGAGCCGGCGCTCGAACTCGTCCTCGGTCTTGCCGACGCCGTTGCGGCCGATGAACACCTGCAGGTGATAGGGCTCGGTCGGCTTCACGGTGACGCCGAGCGAGGAATTGTCCGAGGGCACGTCGCGCCAGCCGAGCAGCTTGAAGCCCTCGTTCCTGATCTCGTCGGCGATGATGCTCTTGATGACGTTACGCCAGGAAGCGTCGCGCGGCATGAACAGCGCGCCGATCGCATAGTCGCCCGGCTTCGGCAGCTTGAAGCCAAGCTCGGTGGCCTTGCGTGCGAAGAAGGCGTGCGGGATCTGCACCAGGATGCCGGCACCATCGCCGGCACGCGGATCGGCGCCGACGGCCCCGCGGTGCTCGAGATTGCAGAGGATGTTCAGCGCGTCGGAGACGATCTGGTGCGAGGGCTTGCCCTTGATGTTGGCGATGAAGCCGACGCCGCAGGAATCCTTCTCCAGGCTCGGATCGTACATGCCCTCGGCTTTGGGGCGCCAATCGTGTTCGCGTGCCGGTTCGGCCGCTTTCGAGTCCGCGGTCGCCGACAGCATGTCTGTCACGATGGTTTCGCGCTCGAATTCCGACCCGCTCATGTTTTCCTCTCAATAAGGCTAAATGGCCTCACCGTTGTTGGCGCACCTTGGGCGTTGCGGCACCCACCGGGCCACCGCTCGTCCGCCGCGAGCCGCAATGTCTTAAATCAGGCGAGGAGCGTTCAACGTCCCTGAGGAACGGCCTTGCCCGCAGCATTCTCGGAGCCCGAAGGGCCGAGTTTCCGTTGCAATCCCTGTGCCGGGAACCGCCCCGAAATTAAGACAGCTATGCTGTCATAACTCCGACCTTGCCAAATTTTTCTCTATCACACAAGCGCATGAGAGTCCTCGTCCGCATGTAGTTTTGCGCGCTGTGCGGGGAAAGGGCCGCCCCCGATTTGAAGCAAACGCGCCGTGATCCGGCCCAAGGACCGCCGGAATTGCCGATGAAGTTTCCTCCGGGCACCAGAGAGCAAAAAAGCTCCGGGGCCCGGCGTCTTACAGGAGCTACCGGTGATGAAGCTGTTTACGGGATGGGTCTTGTCCGCGGGGCTCGTTTTCGCCGTGCCGACCGCTAATGCACAATTGCTGGCCCCCAATCACGTCGGAAATCCGTCCGTGGTGACCGTATCCGATATCGACGGCCCCTATGCGGCGATGCCGCCGGAGGTGCCCGCGCCGCGTTATGGGCCCGCCTATGGACCGAGGCTGCTGCCGCCGATCGAAGTCTACGCCGTGCTCCGCGAAAACGGGTTCTTGCCGCTCGGGATCCCGCGGCAGCGCGGGCTGGTCTACACGATCGCGGTGATCCAGCCTGGCGGCAGCGACGGCAGGCTGATCATCGACGCGCGCACCGGCCGCATCATCCGCTTCATTCCGGCCGACGGGATCGACGACGGTTATGAGGGTGATCTGAGCGGCGCCTATGACCCTGCCGGACCATTGCCGGCGCCAACTCCTGTTCGCAGCGGCGTGCCACGGCCACCGGCTCCCATTCCGCATGTGGCGAGCCGGACCGTGCCGAAGCCGAGGCCAAGCCCGCTGGCGGCAAAGCCTGCGCCGCAGCAGGTCCAGCAATCGGCCGCCGTGCAGCAGAAGCCCGCGGAGACCCAGCAGGCCATTCCGCCGGCTGCCGCCCCGACGGTCGGCGAGGCCAAGCCGGCTGCTCCCGCTGCGCCAACCATCTTGCCGACCCAGGAAATGCCGCAGGTGCAGGGATTGGAGTGATTGACCTCGTCATTCCGGGGCGCGCGAAGCGCGAGCCCGGAATCCATTTCGCCGCTTGCCCAGTGGATGGATGGATTCCGGGCCTGCGCCTTGCGGCGCATCCCGGAATGGCGGAGAAAAACAAAAACGCCCCGGTTTCCCGGGGCGTTCTGCGTTCGGCCAATATCTGCCGAAGCGGCTGCCGCGATCAGGCGGCGGCCTTGTTGGTGGAGCCGTCGGCGACCTGCGGCGCGGCGGAGCCGGTCGTGATCGGAATGCTGCGCGGCTTCTTGGCCTCGGGGATCTCGCGGACGAGGTCGACGTGGAGCAGGCCGTTCTCAAGCGAAGCGTTCTTCACCTGCACGAAGTCGGCGAGCTGGAACACGCGCTCGAAGGCCCGGGAGGCGATGCCGCGATAGAGAACGTTGGACTTGTCTTTGCCGTTCTCGTTGGCGGTTTTCTCGCCCTTGATCGTCAGCGTGTTCTCCTTCGCGACAATCGAAAGCTCACTCTCGGAGAAGCCGGAAACCGCTACGCTGATGCGGTAGGCATTCTCGCCGGTGCGCTCGATATTGTAGGGGGGATAGCCGGGGCTGCCGTCCGAAGTCGCCTGGTCGAGCAGGTTGAAAAAGCGGTCGAAGCCGACGGTGGAACGATAGAAGGGGGTCAGATCATAGGTACGCATGGTAGTCCTCCAATGAGCGACTGATTCGATTACCCGCCCGCCATCGGGCCGGGCTTTAGTCTGTGTGCAGCCTGATGTTCCGGTTCCGAAACACTGGTAGCGGCCTGCACGAAAATGATATGGGTGGGGCTATCAGGCGTTCAAGAGGCGGAAATATCGTCGCTTTTTGGCGCTCACGCCTTGATTCCCGCCGTCCCTCACCTAGCGGTTCCTTTCATGACGCTGGTCTCCATTCCAGCCAATCCGGTTCCGGAAGACGTCGTCAGCGGCACCATCAAGACGCCGGATGGCGCCGAATTGCGCTTTGCGCGCTGGGCGCCGCCGCCAGGCCGCAAGGGAACGGTCTGCGTGTTCACCGGCCGCGGCGAGATGATCGAGAAGTATTTCGAGACCGTGCGCGATCTGCGCGACCGCGGCTTTGCGGTGGCGATGATCGACTGGCGCGGGCAGGGCCATTCCTCGCGGAGATTGCGCGATCGGCGCAAAGGCTATGTGCGCGACTTTGCCGATTACGAGATCGACGTCGAAACATTCGTGCAGCAGGTGGTGCTGCCGGATTGTCCACCGCCCCATTTCGCGCTGGCGCATTCGATGGGCGGTGCCGTGATGCTGCGCATCGCGCATGCCGGGAAACGCTGGTTCGATCGCATGGTGCTGTCGGCACCGATGATCGACCTGCCGGGACGCCGCACCTCGTTCATCCCGACCGCGCTGCTGCGGATCATGCGGCTCGCCGGCCAGGGCGGACGCTACGTTCCGGGCGGCAGCGACGAGTTGGTCGGGCTGGCGCCCTTCAGCAACAATCCGCTCACCAGTGATCCCGTGCGCTATTCGCGCAACGCGGCGATCCTGGAAGAAGACCCCACGGTTGGCCTCGCCGCGCCGACGGTCGCCTGGGCCGACACCGCCTTCAAGGCGATGCGCACCTTCCGCGAATATTACTACCCGTCGCAGATCCGTCAGCCGATCCTGATGCTGGCGGCGAGCAACGACACCGTGGTCTCGACGCCCGCGATCGAGGAGTTCGCCTATCACTTGCGTGCCGGCTCGCATCTCGTGATCGCCGGCGCCAAGCACGAGATCCTGCAGGAGCAGGACCGCTATCGCGCGCAGTTCTGGGCGGCGTTCGACGCCTTCGTGCCGGGCACGCCGCTATTTGCCTGACGCGCCGGCGCGCTTTCTCGAAAGCGATCGCCCGATAAAAGCGGCCGAAAGCTTGACAACCAGAATGCGCGCGGGATGTTACGCTACTACAGCGTGTAGCAAGGTTCAGCTGAGTCTCTCAAGTCGGTGAACGACCGCAGGGCGCCGGCCGGACTGCGCGCCCGTTCACGACTCGGCGGCAAGCTTCCGGGTTTCGACAAGGGTCAGCCGGGCGAGCGGTACGCCCGCTTTCAACAGTCCCTCACGATAGTGCTCGATATCGGTCGGCAGTTTCCAATGGAAGTTCTTCAGATGCCGGTCGACGGTGAAAGTCGGATAGTTTGACATCAGAACAGCCGTCGCGTCCGCTGCCTCCTTGGTCCGTCCCAATTGGGCGAGTGCGGCGGCGCGGATCGCCAGCGCCGGCATATGGTTCGGATTGACGTACAGCTGCTCGCGCGCCCAGGACAGGGTCGCGTCGTATTGTCCCAGCAGGTAGTGGCTGAACGCGTTCAAGGCCGCCCATTGGTAGCGCGGGTCGCTGTTGCCGCGCTGCGCCCCCATCGAAAACAGCTCGATCGCCTGGCGATGCTCGCCGCTCACAAGGTGCACATATCCAAGCACGCCGCGCGCGCCCATGTCGTATGGATTGAGCGCCACCGCACGGTTCGCCGCATCCATGGCCGCCTCGTAGTGCCCTTCCACCGAACGCACATAGGACAGGATCTGAAAGGCAAAGGACGAGCGCGGATCGAGCCGAACGCTGGCCTCCGCAAGACTTACGATCGACGTCCATAACTGGCGTGTGCGCTTGAGCCAGCCAAACTGGATGCTTTGCACCTGGATCGTGGCGAGATAGGCATGCGCGATCGAAAGCGTCGGATCGAGCGCGATCGCTTCCCTGAACAGCGCAATGGAAGCCTCGTAATCTTCCCTGGTGTGCCGGTAGTAGTAGGAAAGCCCTTTCAGGAAGCGATCCCACGCGGTGACGTCGTTGGCAAGGCGGGGAGGCGCAGAAGCCTCCGCGCGGAATATTTCGGTGGCGATCGCCGCGGAGAGACTGGTCGTGATCTCGTCCTGCATCGCAAACAGATCGCCCATGTCGCGGTCATAGCGGCCGGTCCACAGTTGCTCGCCGTTCTCGGGCGCGATCAGCTCGGCGGTCACTCGGAGCTTGCTGCCGGCGCGCCGCACCGAGCCCTGGATCAGGTAGGTTGCGTCGATCTCGCGGGCGATCAGGCGGGTGCTCACATTCTTGCCCTTGAAGGAGAATGTCGAGTTGCGGCTCAGCACCCGATAGAAGGATTGCAGCGAGAGCGCGTGGATCAGGTCTTCGGTCAGTCCGTCGGAAAAATACTCGTCGCTGGAGTCGCTGAGATTGGCGAACGGAAGTACGCCGACGATCGCGGTTCGAGACTGCCCCGGCAGGCTCGACGAATCCCGCGACGGACGCTCGCGCGCCTCGGTGCCGCCCGGCTCCCAGGTGAAGACCTCCACAGGGTCGGCGATGTTCTTGAAGCGATGGCTGCCGGTGTCGACCAGGGTCGCCTTGAGATGCCTGCCGGCCTCCTGATAGGCCTTGGCCGAAGCGGCGAGGCCGCCCGGCGGGGAAACCGTCTCGAGCCGTACGGCGATGTTGACGTCATCGCCGAACAGCTCATCTTCGTCGGCCATCACATCGCCCATGTGAATGCCCATCCGGAATTGCATGACACGGTCGGCGGGAAGCTGGTTGTTGCGCTCCGCCATCAGCATCTGCATCTCGATGGCAGCCTCCAGCGCTCCGACGATGCTCGGAAACTCGAGGAGGAAGCCGTCACCGGTGTTCTTCAGGATCCGGCCGCCATGATTGAGGATGATCGGATGGATCGCGGTCCGGTGGGCTTTGAAGGCAGCATGCGTGCCTGCCTCGTCGGCGCCCATCATCCGCGAGTAGCCGGCGACGTCAGCGCAGACTATGGCAGCTAGCCGTCTCTCCATGACCGTATCTATACTCCGGAATCGGTCGATGACCGCCGCGTGCGCGGTCGACCCGTCTAATTCTTATAAAACAAGATGTGCCTGGCGGAAGCCCGAACCGGAGATCATAGTAGTGCAAACGGTCCGAAATTGGCAGCGGACGACCGCCGCAATGTTAACTGCACGATTTTTATGTCGTGGAAATCATGCGGGGCGGTTGTCCTGTCAGTCGGCTAATATCTGGCGTGAAAGATGATGACGATGTTCGGAATTCACGAACTATGGCTCTTTATCCTTTCGGGGCTCCTGCTGAACGTCACGCCGGGGCCTGACACCGCCTATATCATGGGCAGGAGCCTGCAACTTGGATGGCGTGGTGGAGCGGCGGCTGCGCTCGGCATCAGTTGTGGCTGCCTTTTCCATGTCTTCGGGGCGGCGATCGGGCTTTCGGCGCTGCTGATGACCTCCTCCGTGGCCTTTACCGCCGTCAAATGGGTCGGCGCGGCCTATCTCCTGTTTACGGGTGTCCAGATGTTGCTGTCACGCCAGCACTCGATCGCGGATGTCACCCTTCAGGGCGATGCGCCGACGCTGCGTCGGGTCTTCTGGCAGGGCGCGCTGACCAATGCGCTCAATCCGAAGGTGGCGTTGTTCTTCCTCGCCTTCCTGCCGCAGTTCGTGGCTGCTGATTCGCCGCACAAGACCGCCGCCTTCCTGCTGCTCGGCGCGATCTTCGTCTTCAACGGGACGTTGTGGTGCCTCGGCGTGGCAGCGTTCGCCGCGCGGGCGGCGAGGCGGATCCGCCGCTCCAGCGGCGTGATCGCCTGGATCAACCGCACGCTTGGCGGGCTGTTCGTCTATCTCGGCTTCCGGGTCGCGATGCTGGAAGCGCGCTAGCTTCAGCCGTGGATCTTCACGAGCGCGCTGCCGACGAGGTAGAGCCCGAGCAGGATCATCGCGATCAGGAACCAGCGGCGGAACGCCTCCGGCTGCAGCCGCGATCGCACCGCCTGCCCGATGAACATGCCGATGAAGGACGCCGCCATCGCCACTGCGCCGGGCAGGGCGGTCGCAGCGGTCAACACGCCGGCGGCGGTCAGATTGAAGGCGAGGGCGACGGTGGCGGTCGTGAAGAACACGCCGAGCGCCTGCACCAGTTCGTCCTTCTCCATGCCGATCGCCTGCATGAACGGCATCGACGGGATCACCTGCACGCCTGTTGCCGCCGAGATCACGCCGGTGACGACGCCGACGATGCCGCCGATCCATTTCTCGTCGCGGCGGGCAACCTTGAAGCTGAACCGGCTGAGGCCCACGACCGCATAGATGACGAGCAGGAGACCGAGCACCACGGTGCCATAGGGCGCATAAGGCCCGGTCAGCAGCCCGCGGTTCAGCCAGATGCCGATCACGGTGCCAATCATCAGTGGCCATAGCCGCTTGAGGATGTCGCGCAGATAGGGGCCGACGAAGGTCTGCCAGATGTTGGTGACGATCGCCGGCACGATCACGATCGAGATCGCCTGCGCCGGCGGCATCGTCACGGCCAGCAGTCCCATCGAAACCGTGGGCAGGCCGAGCCCCAGCGTTCCCTTGACGAAACCGGCGAGCAGAAAGGCGAAGGCGATCAGGATCAGGAACGAGTCGAACATGGGGGCACATTGACCGATCGGCGGGGACGGCACAATCTGGAGATTACGGAGAATGCCTTCGGCGCTGACGAAGGCGGATGGAGCCCGATATGCGCTTCGACCTGGTCGATCTGCAGCTCTTCATCGCGGTGGCGGAGACGCGCAGCATCACAGGTGGCGCCTCCCGCATCCATCTGGCGCTTGCCTCCGCCAGCGAACGGATCAAGGGGCTTGAGACCGCGCTTGGCGTCTCGCTGCTGAAGCGCGGCCGCCGTGGCGTCGAACTGACGGCGGCGGGCGAAAGCCTGCTCGACCATGCGCGGATCGTGATCCACAATGTCGAGGCGCTGCGCGGCGACCTTGCGGCCTACGCCAGCGGCGTCAGGGCGAGCGTGCTGCTGCTCGCCAACACCTCGGGCCTGTCGGAGCATCTGCCGCGGGCGCTCGCCGCTTTCCTGCGCGAGCATCCCGATATCAATGTCGACGTCGAGGAACGCGAGAGCGCCGACATCGCGGCCGCGATCGCGACCGGGGCCGCGGATCTCGGCTTCGCCGCCGAGCATGCGCTGCCCGAAAGCGTCGAGCGCTTCCTGTTCAGCGAGGACCGCCTGACGCTGGTGGCCGCGCGGCGCAGCGATCTCGCAAGTCGGCGCCAGATCGATTTCAAGGATGTGACCGGCCATGACTTTGTCGGGCTGACCGCCTCGACCGCGCTGCAGGCCCACATCGCAAAGCACGCCGCCCGGCTGGGCGCACGCCTGCGGTTCCGGGCGCGCCTGCGCGATTTCGACGCGATCTGCCAGATGGTCGCGGCGGATGTCGGCATCGCCGTGATCCCGGAAACGGCCGCCCGGCGCTGCGCCCGCTCGATGCCGATCGCGACGATCCGGCTCCGCGATTCCTGGGCCGACCGCAAGCTCACCATCTGCGCCCGCAGCTTCAAGGCGCTGCCGCGCCCGGCGAAACTGCTCGTCGACCATCTGCGCAAGGCCGCGCCGTGATGCGCTGCCCGCTCAGCCGTTGAGCAGCTTCATCGCCGCCTCATGCACGCGCGGGTCGCCGGCGGCGATGATGCGGCCGCCGCTCTGCGCCGGCTTGCCGTCCCAGGTGGTGACGATGCCGCCCGCCCCGGTGACGATCGGGATCAGGCCTGCGATGTCGTACGGCTTGAGCTCGGTCTCGACCACGAGATCGAGATGGCCGGCGGCGAGCATGCAGTAGGAGTAGCAGTCGCCGCCATAGCGCGTCAGCTTCACGGCGCTTTCGATCCGTCCAAAGCAGGCCCGGTCGGCGGCGTTCATCAACAGCGGACTCGTGGTGTAGGCGGTCGCCTCCTGCAGCGACGCGCAGCGCCTGACCGACAGCCGCCGCTCGCCGGACGGGCCGGAATAATGCGCCGAACCGTTGTCGCCGGAAAACCGCTCGCCGATATAGGGCTGGTGCATCATCCCGAACACCGGCGTGCCCTTGTGCAGGAGCGCGATCAGCGTGCCCCAGATCGGGAAGCCGCCGATGAACGACTTGGTGCCGTCGATCGGATCGAGCACCCAGACATATTCGGCATCCTCGCGCTCATTGCCGAATTCCTCGCCGACAATGCCGTGCTGGGGGAAGTTGGCCTTGATCAGCCGCCGCATCACCGCTTCGGCCGCGCGGTCGGCTTCGGTCACCGGATCGAAATCGTTGACGCTCTTGTTGTCGACGGAGAGCGAGGTGCGGAAGAACGGCAGGATGGTTTCGCCGGCGGCGGTCGCGAGGCGGCCGATGAAGGCAGTGAAATCAATGACCGGCACGGCTGTTCCTTGAGAGCGCGCGATGCGAACTGGCAAATTCAGCGCTACTGCCTAGCTCAATCCGAGCTGATCCGCATCGACATTGAGGAGGTTTGTCGCTGGCATTTTGGATGCCGGAAGGACGCCGCGCGCCGCTATGAGTTTTGGTACTAGGTGCAATCACGAAAACGAGAGGCTGCGGTCAAAGAACAATATCGGCTGTTCATTTCTTCATGAACATATTGAAAGAAAAAGACAAAATTCGACTTTAGCCCTGTGTTACTGGTCTGCAAGCCCTGCGGAGAATGCATGGGAAATGAATCTAAAACCGCTTGCGTTTTGTGCGTCGCGGCGGCATATTGTTGCGGTGCGGTAGCGCCTCGCGCTATCGCTGCCCTCCTTGGGCGTTTCCTCCCTAGACTTGGGCCGCTTGTTCATTCAAGCGGCCCTTTTTTCTTTTGGAGGCTCTCACCACCATTCCGGAAGAGGAGCAACGGGGGGTTTACTCCGCGGCCGTCTGGAACGGACCGAGGTCGCCGAGCGGGACTTCCGCCAGCGCCTCCGCCAAGGCTCCGAAATCGGCGACCACCTGCGCAAAGCGCGGTCCGCGCTCGCGCCGGCGCTCGTCCATGTAGACCGCGCGGTTGAACTCGAGCTGGACGGTGTGCAGGCCGCTCGCCGGATTGCCGTAATGCTCGGTGATGAAGCCGCCGGCATAGGGCTTGTTGCGGCCGATCGAATAGCCGAGCCCGCTCATGACGTCTTCGACCACGTCAGGAAGCACCGGCGCGCAACTCGTGCCATAGCGGTCGCCGATCACGATGTCGGGCCGCCGCGGCTCGTCCCGCGACACCCCGATGGACGGCATCGAGTGGCAGTCGACCACCACGACGGTTCCGAACGCCTGGTGCGCCTTGTTGATCAGCCGGCGCAGCGCCCGGTGATAGGGCTTGTAGAGCGCCTCGATCCGCGACAGCGCCTCGTCGACATTGAGCCGCTCGCGATAGATCTCCTGCCCGTCGCCGACAACGCGCGGGATCGTGCCAAGCCCGCCGGCGACCCGCATCGAGCGCGTATTGGCAAAGCTTGGAAGCCGGCCGGTGAACATGCGCGGATCGAGCTCATAGGGTTCGCGGTTCACGTCGACATAGGAGCGCGGGAAATGCACCCGCACCACCGGGAAGCCGCGCGCGCTCAAGCCTTCGATCAACTCGTCCATGAACGAGTCTTCCGAGCGCCTGAGTGCAGCCAGGTCGATCCTGGAGGCGCTCAGGAATTCGGCCGGATAGACCGAGCCCGAATGCGGCGAGTTGAAGATGATCGGCGCCCGCCAATTAACGGGCTCGACGATCTCGAACGGAGGCGACAATTCACCGTCAGGCGTGCTCATCGTCCGGCGCCGTCCCTTCAAGTCCGCTGGGGCTTCCAGCACGATTCTGCCGGAAAAACGGAGGTTTTATGTGCGAGCATTGTCGGTAATCACAACCCTTCTGCCAAGCGAAAAAAATCGTGAGGTGGACTGGAATGTCTCTTAAGAACAGGAACGCTCGACCAGATTGATTCGCGCGGTGTTCCGGTCCACAGCTAACTAACCATCCCGCCGGCGGTGTCGGGTCAACTTTCACTCGAAATTTACCGTCTATCGGGCTTAGTGTGTGAACCGATGCTCCCAAACCGGGATTCGACGAAATCAACGCCATGCCCAAAATTCTCCTCGCCGAAGACGACAACGACATGCGCCGCTTCCTGGTCAAGGCGCTCGAAAACGCCGGATTCCAGGTCTCCCCGCATGACAACGGCATGTCGGCCTATCAGCGGCTGCGCGAGGAGCCGTTCGAGATGCTGCTCACCGACATCGTGATGCCGGAGATGGACGGTATCGAGCTCGCCCGCCGCGCCTCGGAACTCGACCCCGACATCAAGATCATGTTCATCACGGGCTTTGCCGCCGTCGCCCTGAACTCCGATTCGGAGGCGCCGAAGAACGCCAAGGTGCTGGCCAAGCCGGTTCACCTGCGCGAATTGGTCAGCGAAGTGAACAAGATGCTGGCGGCCTGATCCGCGGCCAGGATTCCGCTCCAAGTGTTCCTGCAAGTATCGTGTAAGCATCCTTGCCTGCCCGCCTGGGGTCCGTTATAGGGACCCGACCCAGCCGATTTTCGGGCGCGTAGCTCAGCGGGAGAGCACTACCTTGACATGGTAGGGGTCACAGGTTCGATCCCTGTCGCGCCCACCAGCCTTCGCTCGCGAAGCGAAAGAAGGCTGCCGCGCCGAAGCCCAACGGGCGCAGGCGGGCCTGTATCCGCGAGCTACGGCTAGGCAAGCCAGATCCTTCGCTCGCGAAGCGAGAGAAGGCTGCCGCGCCGAAGCCAACGGGCGCAGGCGAGCCTGTGTCCGCGAGCTACGGCTAGGCAAGCCACTTCTTCGTTCCTTGAGGGCTACGCGTGGCGCAGCCATGCGGAGCAGGCCAGGGCGGGGCGTGTCCGGCGTAGCTTGAACGAAGTGAAAGCGAAAACGGACTGCCGCGCCGACGGACCGGGTTTCTGATTCAAATGTCAAACAGCTTCTCCGCTGTCATCGTCCGGCTTGACCGGACGATCCAGTAACCACAGGCGGTGGCGCTTGAGCCGAGAGGCCGCCGGGTACTGGATGCCCCGCCGGAGCCTGTCATCGGGCGGCGCGTACGCGCCGACCCGTTGGCGGGGCATGACGGTGGAGTGGATGTGAGTTCGCGTTCTCGCGGCGCATTGCGTCCGAGGTTTGCATCTCGTTTCACCCTCTCATCGAAGTGAGGGCGCAGGGAAAGCCGGGTGCCGGTTGCACCCGTGGGCCCCGTGCAACAAAAAGCACGGGGGTAGGACCACAGGTCAACCGAGGCAACTCCGGCTTTCCCTGCGCGATGGTTTACGGCTTACTTCGCGCTCTTCCCGGTGACCGGGCTTTCTTGCCACCGTCGCCCGCAGATTATCTCCGCGAACTTAGCGCCAGCGTCGGGGCGCCAGAACCACACGACTTCGCCGTCCGCTGATAGCCGCGTTCGTCGTTCGCAGCACCCGCGTCCACCGCATCTCACCGCAACGTTCGTGACGATCGCGAGCCGCCCCTCATTTGGGTGAGACGCGCGGAGTTAAATCACTGATTTGCCCGACGACGGAAGCAAAATGTTTTTTGCGCGAGCAGTGGACAGGGCAAATCACGTTGGAATCGCAGCAATAATTGGCCTGATCGCGCAGCCGATGCTGGTCGCCATGGTGAAGGGCGCTCATCCTAGAGCATGATCCGGAAAAGTGGAGACCGGTTTTCCGAAAAGATCATGCTCAAACAAAGAGCTAGAGCGGGATGACGATTCGAAGAAAAGTCATTACGCTCTAGATACGCGGACGGTCACGCCGGTGTTGATAGGAGCTCGAGCTCGCTGTGGAGATAGCCTGCAGGAAACACCACGCCACATTCGTAGCCCCGCCTCCAGACGACATGGCAGTGCGTGCTCGATTTGAAGCCGTCGAACGACATCAGGAAGTCGTTGGCGAAGAAGTGAAATGAATTCGAATACAGACCAGCACCGCGCATATGAAGATTTCTGACAAGGCAGGGATGGACTCCCGAAATGCCGCTGAAGGAAAGCAATGCGAGTTGGTTCAACTGAATACGTTCTAGCGCACGACGTTCGATCATGATCGGACGCTCCAATTGATAAAATATCCGCAAGTGAAGTCCGGGAGCGCTGCAACTTTCCATCAGTGCGGCTGTCCTAACGCGGACGCGGGTGTTCCTATGGTTAACGGTCGGCGCGAAGAACGCGCGAGCGCGGTGGCACAAACCGCACATCCGCGCGACATCTGCCTCTTTCTGACGTCGTTGTGGCACAAAGCGCACTGACGCTAGCGTAACGGTTGTGCTTATTTGCGATGCCACTTCTCGCCGATCACACCCCGAGCGCCATAGCCCCCGTGGTCGGCCGGGAGAGCCAAGACGGCCCCGGCGCGATCCCGACGGCTCGCGCTGGGGCAGTCCGGTCGATCCTGCGTGACTGCAATGGCGACCTTGGCGCCTCACCTCTTGTTTGAGTGAGGACGCTCACAGCGATGGATTGCCACCTGCACCGCAGGTCCATCTTGCATAACGGCAGGTCTCGGTTTCGGGGTACCAGTCCGTTTTAGAGACATGTCACAAATCCTATATAGAGATAGCCACTGTGCCTTGGCTGAGGGGCTCGGCACGCCCCGAAATGTTGTGACTGCCTTCTCCTGAGATGTCTGTAGCGTCATTCGATACGTGGTCCATCCAGGGCGCTCTGGTCGCTGGCATCAGCGATATCGCGTGCTTGACCAAGCCGTGTGTGGCCTGCGCGTTTGTCGCAGTTGCATGCATCGCTATCCCAAACCTCATGCCTGTCACCGCGAAAGCGCCCGCCACATGAGGATCGACGGTTCAGATGGCTCGATTCCCGCAAGCGAGACGTCCAGCATACAGGCCGCGCTCGCTGCCGGAGATCCCTCGGCGTGGTCCAACGCGGAATTGGCGCGTCTCGTCCTTATCCCGGCGCTGGTCGCACTGTTGTTTGCCGGCGGGGTCTATTGGATCAAGGTTCAGCAGCCGACCGCATCATCTGCCGATCAAGGTCCGCCATCGACGATACAGGTGCGCTTGATTCCGCAACGCGAGCAGACACCGATCCCGATCGATACGACTTCGCAAGCAACGACGGCGAATGCCGCCCATTTGAATCCCGAAGCCGAACAGCCGGATGGTCAGGCGAAGGATGAGGTCGCGATCAAATCGCCCGACCAGGCATCCCTGCCGCCTGCCGAAGCCAGCATCCCCAGCATCTCACGGCCTTCGACCGTGACGAACGTGGTGCCAAACAATGCCTTGTTGAAGTTTCAACAAAGCCTCCTCAAGCACATCGCAAGATTTCAGCGATATCCCGCGGCGGCCCACAACAAACTTCAAGGCACGGTCGACACGTTCTTCTCGATCGACCGGAAAGGTCGCCTCCTGGGCGTTTGGGTGAAAACAAGCTCCGGCCAGATCCTGCTCGATACCGAGGCGATCGAGACCATCAAGAGGGCGCAACCGCTTCCATCCATCCCGGCCGACCTTCCGGATCGCCTCAACGTTCAGATCCAACTCGCCTTCGACCCGTCCTGAGCCGTTTTCCGTAACGGACCTATGATCTGCTGCGAGGCCCACGCGGGTTTTGAAATGGTCTGCTTATCGGGGCAGAGCGGAAGTGATTGGCTGGCTTCCAGAACTGCGCGTTTGACCCTGAGCGGACATGGCTCCGAGTTGAAGCGGCATTTGACCCTAATTAGGCATTGGCCAGCTGCGGGCCACGCCTTCAATGGCGAGTAGGAACGGCGTAGCAATGACCCTGGAACCAGGAGCGGTATCGTGCGTTACCGCGCTGCTTTTGAAGTGCACGCATCTGGGATGCATTTGCTTGGGCGACGTCACCGTGAGATGCCGGCGAGGGAAGCGCTAATGCGTCGGATCCGACTGGTGATAGCAGATCGACGCCCAGTCGTTCTGCAGGGTTTTGCGTCGCTGTTTGCGGCGGAGTCCGACTTCGAGGTCGTTGCTTCCTGTCTCGATGGAGCCAGCTGCCTCGAAGCAGTTCGGACTCTAGCACCCGACGTTGTACTTGTAGATGACGGATTTTCTGACGTGACGGCATCTGAAATGCTCGCCGTTGCCAATGCCGAAAACCTTCCTACCCGGCTTGTCTTCTACACGGCATCCGTCGCACGTGGCGACCTCGCCGCCGCAATCGCGGCCGGTGCTTGCAACGCGATTTCGATGCGCGCGAAGCCCGAAACCGTGCTGCAGTCCCTGAGGCTAGTGGCGCCACGGCCCGACCGGGGCCCGGCAGAAAATGGGGCGTTTGGTGAAGATGTGCTGGCAGTCTTGACGGTCGAAGAGCGCAAGATCATGCGTCTGGTCGCCTACGGCTTGTCGAATAAAGAGATTGCGCGCCAACTCGATGTCCCCCCTGGCACCATCAAGGCGGACCTCGATCGCATATTTCAGAAGCTTCAGATCAACAATCGGAGGCAGCTCGCAGCGCTCGCCCTATCGCGCCTTTCCAGCGGAATCGGCGCGCTTGCAGCCCTGATTTTCGCAGCGCTAGACGACGTTCACGCCGCGCATCCGAACGCATTCGGCCATACGTTCACCGATACTTTCACGGTAATGGCCGCAGACGGCACCGCCGAGGTCGGAACCATCGTCATCAATCCCAAAAAATCTGCCGGTGCTTCGAGCACCACGGCTAGAACCATGAGCAAAGCCGGCCGAGCTGAGAATTCCGCAGCGGGCACGCCGACACCGACCGGCAAACTCGTCGATTCCAGCGCCGATATTACTGCCAGAACGATGTGGGCGGCACCCAACTCTCCAAGGCCGAGCTCGGGCAGCTATGGCGCTTTCATGATGGCGGCGGCCGCAGTCTTGATTTACGAGCTCGACGTCATCTGCAGCCCCGCGCAAGCGTTCGATCTTGCCAAGAACCTAACCGATGTCTTCGGGTCAGCTACCGCAAACGGCACCAAGGAATTGGTAACCCTCAATCGCCCCAGCAGCGCCGATACGAACCTCGATGGTTTCGACAACCTGGCCTGGCAAAATCCCGGAATATACGATCGGTCATTCGCCTTCGAAACTTCCCGAAGCAATAGCATCGCTGTAAACGGCGATGAATCTCAGATCGTCGGTGCAGAAGCAAGGGAGGATAGCGGCAGCCGCCACGGCAAAGATAGCTCGCTTCACGCAAAATCAGATGATGCGATTGATCGCAGTGACACGATCTACGAAGGTTCCGCGCCTGTCAACGTCCGCGCCGGGGACGCTACCGATCACGGCGGTTTCGGCGAGTCCGCAACCGATGCGTCGCAGCATGCCGTGCATGGCACAACACCGCCAGGTGCGGGGGACGATTCCAATCGTGGTCAATCGCAGCGCGGTCTGCACGCTTCTGAAAATGGCTCCGCAGCCGCTAAGCAGCAAGCCAAACATGACGCACATGCCAAGCATGACGCACCGAGAGAGGATTCCAATCATGGGCAATCGAATCGCGATTTGCACGCTTCTGAAGGCGGCTCCGCAGCCGCCAAGCAGCATGCCAAGCATGACGCACCGGGAGACGATTCCAATCATGGGCAATCGAACCGCGATTTGCACGCTTCTGAAGACGGCTCCGTAGCTGCCGAGCAGCACGCCAAGCATGGCGCGTCACCACTGAACGTTACCAATCCCGGCCAATCGCAGCGTGATTTGCACACGGCGCCGGTAAACGCCTCCAACAACCCGCATTCGGAATCGATCCAGAACGGTGGAGGCAAGAACCAGGTTTCTATCGATGACGCCGGGCACGCAGAAACGGCAGCTGCCCCAGAGCTCGGAGATTCGTTTCATTTCAAGAATGAGATGGCAGCTTCCAAAGCTTCAGATATCTTTGAAGTACATGTGCGCCACGAACCGGATTCGATAACACTTAGCCAGCACGCCGCCGGACACGATGGACCGGCGCCGATCCAGGATGCGGCCCTGATTGATATTTCACTCGCGCAGGAAAACGCCATTGATGACGCAAGAGGAGCCGAGCACCATTTTACGCACGATCTAATTGTGTAGCTGTCTTCTGGTCTTGCTGCTCGCGCCCCCGACGAGATGATCGAGTAGCAGGGCTCTATCCGCTCCTGGCCCATCACGACAACCCCGGTGCTTATCTACATGCCAGCGGCCAGTGGTAAACCGCCATTGACGAGGCGCTGCAAAATCGACGCGAATGACCCGAAGGGCCGATAGCCATGGCCGCGCCAACACCGAGGGAATGGTTGTTCTTACGGCGATTCTGCACAGAGGAACCTGATTGGCAAAGCACAGCAGAAACTATAAGCTTCCGACGTTTCATGGCAGCAGAGCGGCGCATGGACCTCTCAACAAAAAGGCGGGAGCTCGAAGTTAAGCTCGCGAGGTGTCGCGCACTCTCTGACGAGTTTCGAGGCCCAGAAACGCTCAAAAACATCAGCGAATTGGCCACCGAGATTGAAGCGGAAATCCAAGAGTTGGACGAGCGAGCGCGTCTCCGTCCTGCAAAATCTTAGGGCCTCCCTCGAACCTCGGTGGCGTCCTGGCCTTCCATATCAAGCCGAAAAGTCCTCTATTGGCGCGTTCGTGAGCCCGTCGCATCACGGAATGGGTGAAGACTGGTGACGCTTTCGCTCCATACAAGCAACGTCGCCTCATGGCCCTTGGCGGCCGTTTGCGCGAGCGCAGGGACATGCCCGAAGTTGGCATTAGACCGGAAGTCGCTGACTGAGACTCAAATCGGCGCTTTTGACCCGAAGGCGACATTGTACGTTTGTTGCGAGACTTATTCGCAGTGATACTGTGCGCATTCATGGCACAGCTTCGGCTCACTCTGGTTCTCAATTCTGGGGCGCGCATCGGTCCCGGCAAAGCAGCGCTCCTTAAAAGCGTGCATTCGTGCGGCTCGATTTCGGCTGCGGCTCGCGAAATGGGCATGGACTACAAGCGCGCGTGGCATCTGATCGACAGCCTCAATCAGGCATTCAAGACCCCTGCCGTCGAACGCACCACTGGCGGCACCGGTGGGGGCGGTGCCGCACTGACACCTTTCGGGGAGGAACTGTTAGCCCGCTACCAAAAGTTGGAGGCGACAGCTCGCGAACTGGCGGCTTCTGACCTCAAAGCGCTGGAGCGGAACAGCTCGGGGAAGGCCGGTCCAAAGGTCTAAAAATGGCGTAGCCGAATGGCGTGATTTCGGGTACCGTTATGGCGATTTTGCCATAGCGAGGTTGCATCCTCCGTGTCCGAAATTAGCGAAGTCGCACCCCTCGCGCGGCCTGAGCGTCGCAGCCAACCAGCAGCGTTCGCTTCTGGCGCTGTGATCGGCACTCTTGGCGGCCTAATCGGCCTCGGCGGTGCAGAATTTCGCCTGCCGCTCCTTATCAGCGTTTTCCGCTTTCGCGGTCTTGAGTCCGTCATTCTCAACAAGGCGACGAGCCTCGTCGTCGTCGCTACCGCGTTGCCGTTTCGCGCCCGAACAATTCCGTTTAGCGAGATCGCTGCGCATTGGTCCGTCATCGTGAACTTGCTGGCGGGTAGCCTCTTGGGCGCTTGGGCTGGGGCGGAATGGGCAACGCGCCTGAGATCGGACACGCTTTACCGCGTCATTGCGGTTCTGCTGGTGATCATTGCAGGCGTGTTGCTGTTCGCGCATGGCACCGAGACCGTTGCCGCGCCATCGCTGGCGGGATGGGGACAGGTCGCCGCCGGTGTCATCGCGGGCTTCATCATCGGAGTTATCGTGGCGCTGTTGGGCGTCGCGGGCGGCGAGTTTCTGATCCCTACGCTGATCCTGTTGTTCGGTGCTGACATTAAGCTCGCCGGGAGTCTCTCGCTCGCCGTGAGCCTGCCGACCGTGCTCGTCGGGTTTGTCCGCTATAGCCGCGACCAAAGTTTCTCCGTGCTGCGCCACAACTGGATGTTCATGCTGGCAATGGCCGCGGGATCGATTGTCGGAACGTTTGTTGGCGGCTTGCTTCTCGGTCTCGTTCCGACGGCAGTTTTGTTGCCGTTGTTGGCAGCGATCTTAGTGATCTCGGCCGTCAAGGTGTGGCAGCACAAATGAGGGAGCGGCGGATGTCGCTTAGTGGCCCCTCTGAGACATGCCGAACCGCGATGAAACGGTCCGTTTATCTAGGAAGACCGGAAGTCATCATCCGAGCGACAGAACGACGCGAATGACCCGTACCCGACTTAGCTCGACGAAATCGAACTAAGCCTCGGCTTGGTCCGTCCGTGGATTGGGCCTCCCGGCATATACCATCCGGCTTTTTTGCGCACGGTTGGATTTTCATCAGCTTGCTGAGCGGCAGAAATCGCCGCAGCGGCAAGAGCATCTGCGTGGACGAACTGCCCCACCACTTCAATCGCCATTGCGCGAACATGCGCGTCGGGATCGCACTGAAGCAATTTCATCGCCTTTGGAAGTACCTCAGCCTTCTCGGGCCTGCAGGTCCCTTCCTTGCACCGGTCGCAAGCCAACGTGTGCAAGGCCGAGCATCTGACGCGTTCATCCCCATCGTTCAGCATGCCGATCAAATCGGAAAGAGTATCGGGCGACAGATATCGGTCGAGAAACCTGCAACAATGCAAGCGGACATCAGGATTGTCGTGCCGCAGCCCGGCGCGCACTGCGGGAAGTGCTTCTACCCCGAGTTCGAGCAATGCCCGATAGGCAATAGCCGCCTTGTAAGAAAATGCGAGCTCTTCCGATGATCTGGTGGTGCTCTGTTAGCATCAGCGACCCGTCAGGTTGTGGGATGTCAGCGACACTATCACATCGCGATGCTTCTCTCCAGACCCGGCGTTTCCGCCTGTGGCCCATCAGCGAAGTGCCGCACAACTCGCAGATATGAGAGCTCAATTTGATCACCTCGTTGGCGCGGACGAGACGCTACTGCTTTGCAGCAGGCAGGCGAGGCCTGTGTAGTTCTCAGGACGGAGCACCTTGAGCCGCGCCTTCACTTGCAATTTAAAGACCGATTGGTCTATATATCGGCAATGAGCCGCCAAACCCCAGTGCCGTTGCCCCGTGGCCGACCACGAAGTTTCGATGTGGAGGCCGCTGTCAAACGCGCGATGGATGTGTTCTGGTCGCGCGGCTATCACGCCACGGCGCTCCCGGATCTTCTTCGTGCGACGAGGCTGTCGCGTGGCAGCCTTTACGCCGCTTTCGGCGACAAGCACTCGCTCTTCCTGCGTGCGCTTGATCGCTACATTGCCGACGCCCTGACACGGATGGATAGCGAATTCGACCCCCGCAGAGAGCCGGTCGACGGCCTGCGGGCCTGCCTTGCCGGCTACGTCGACCGCACGAGCGGCGCCAATGGTCGGCGCGGATGCCTGCTGGTGGCCACAGCCATGGAACTGGCTGGCCATGATGCTGAAGTTGGTCGTCGCATCGCGAGCTTTTTCAAAGCCATGGAGGCCAAGGTGGCGGATGCACTTTCCCGTGCGAAGACCGCGGGCAGGCTGGCCGATGGTGTTGAGCCTTCAAGTGCCGCCCGGATTCTCGTCTGTTTCGTTGAGGGGCTGCGAGTGGTCGGCAAGACGGCCCCGACACGGACCACATCGCAAGCCACCGTCGACGCTCTTCTTGACCGCTTTATCAGGTGAACAACCCTTCGTCAGGTAAACGACGCCTCGGCTATTGGCGCGCCGATATCTAGACTGATCGGTTTTGAAAGGAAGAGATGCCATGTCTGCCATCCAGATCGTCTGCGCGGTGGCCGTCCCCTTGCTCTGGGGTTATCAGTTCGTGGCCATCAAGGTGGGTGTTACGGAGTTTCCGCCTCTCTTCTTCCTCGCGCTGCGCTTCCTGGTCATCGCGCTGCTGCTTGTTCCGTTCGTGAAAAGACCCACGCGTCAGCAGTTCGGCCCGATCGCAGCTATTTCGATTTTCTTTGGAGGACTGAACTTCGGGCTCTTCTATGTTGGCCTCGGGCTCGGCTCGGGAAGCATGTCGGCCGTCGCATATCAACTCGCCACGCCCTTCACCGTGCTATTGGCCTGGCCGCTGCTCGCGGAGAGGCCGTCTCTCACCACGTCCGCCGGAGTGGTGCTTGCATTCGTCGGCGTGGTCGTGTTGGCAGCGGAGCCTGGTCTGTCGGCCAACGCGCTTCCGCTGCTGCTTGTGGTCGGGGCAGCCTTCGCATTCGCGGTGTCTAACGTCTTGACGAAACGCTACGGCCCTTTTGACCCCCTGATGTTAATGGGTTGGTCGTCGCTGCTCACGGTGCCGCAGGTCATGTTGATGTCGTTGGTCCTTGAGTATGGACAACTGGCGAGCCTTGTCACGGCGGATGAACGTGGTTGGCTGGCACTCGCCTACACGATTTTCATCGGAGGAATCGTCGGGTTTGGCCTTTGGTTCTGGCTGATCGCCCGTTGCTCCATGGGCCGCGTCGCGCCGTTCGGTCTGCTGCTTCCGGTGTTCGCCTTGATTTCGAGCGTGGTGTTTCTTGGCGACCGCGTGACCCCAAAGTTGATTGTCGGTGGATTGCTCGCGATCTCCGGCGTCGCCGTTACGCAAGTAAGACCGCGCGCTCGACCAATTTGAGCCCGGACGGAATCAGATTTACGCCCTTGACTGACTTCGGACGTCGAACGATTGACCACGTCCGGCGATACCTGAGTTCGACGGCGGAGTATCGACACCCTGGCCAAGCTCTTTCAATCGCTCGCGCAGGCTGATTTCATCGAGCGACCGGAAGGGCAGTTGCATGAAGGCCAGAAGCTGTCGTTCAAGACCACCAAGCGTGGCCGCGAGGGAGCTGCGCCGCTCAGCCCGGTCGCTCAGCTTCACAGGGTCGGGGTAACGCCAATCTCCGGTTACCGGACGGCCCGGCCAATTCGGCTGGGGCTCTCCTGCCTCGAGATCGCACAGCGTGAACACAAAATCCAAAGGCGGCGAGTCGGCTTTCGCGAATTCTTTCCAGTGCTTCGGATAGAGGCCGTCGGTGCGGTACTCAGCGACTCTCAGGACATCGATTACCAGTTCGTCGAGGTGGCTGACCGGGCGCAGCCCCGCGCTAAAACCAGTGAAATGTCCATGCCCCATGCGGTTCAACGCCGCTTCGGCGAAGATGCTGCGCGCCGAGTTCCGATGCGAGAGAAAGAGGACGTTGTAATGACCATCTGCCATGTTCAAACTCCGTCGACCGGCAAATAAATTCCACGCCGACCTTTGAGTTCCAGGCCCGAGGTGCATTCGTGCAGCCGGCGACGAGGGTTCCAATTGGCCCCGCCCAACTCGGCAACCGGTCTCCACCTTTCCCGACCATGCTCTACGGCTGATTGCCCGGCTCGAAGCTGCAGTCGGCGCCGCCGCCGGCTTTTTGCTTGATCACCTTGGGCTCGAGCGTGCAGTTCAGCTTCGAAAGCCCCGCGATGTTCGATCCGGCGGCGCCCTCGGCGGTGATGCCCGCCATCAGCATGGTCGCAAACAGTTCGTTGGCCTCGCGGCCCTTCAGCGCATGCTTGCCGATCTTGAAGATGATGTCGCAGGAGCGCGACGTGATGTCGACATTGCTGGTGCGGCAGACGATCTTGTCGGCGGTGACGGAGATCTTTCCGCCATAGGGAAAAATCGTATCGCCCTTGAAGAAGGACGCGACGGCACGCTTGGGTGCGGCGGCGATCGGCGAGTATTGCGCGACCACGGCCGCGAGCGCCAGTGCCGTCGAACCCGACGCGGACGTTGCCGTCGCGGCGCCGGCGTCGCTGATCGCAAGAAAGAAGGTGAGAGCTGCCAATGGTCCCGCGCGCATCGTTCCTGTCTCCCGGTCGGTGATCGACATGTTCTCCGCCTACGTAGCACAGGGAATCTTGCCAGTTGGTGATCTTTCCTGTCCGGCAGGAGAGCTTTGCATGGGCCGGGAATCGGCGTCAGACTGATATGCCGCTCGCCGGCCGCGCCGACTGGCGGGCGGCTGATGCAGAAGGGGCCATACGTGGCGGAGACGTTTCCGGTGCGCGTCGAGGACAATTGCGTCGTGGTCGAGGTGTAGCGCGGTAGGGTGGGGCAAAGCGTAGCGTGCCGACCATTGCGAGCGGATTCCTTGATGGTGGGCACGTTGCCGCGCTCCTTTGCCCACGCTACAACGCTACGAATTCGCGTTCTTCATCAACCCCTCGACCATGGCGCGGACGATGGTGGCGATTTCGCTGCGCAACGCATCGGTCGGCACCGCGATCAGCTTGTGCTCCAACCCCAGCGCGACCATGCCGTGGACGGCGGAGAACAGGCTGCGGGCGGTGATGCCGAGGTCTTGCGGCGAGTGCTGGGGAAAGAGCGCGGCGAGGGGACGATAGATGTGGCGGAACAGGTCCATCTGTTCGGCAATGGCCCAGTCCGGGACCGGCTTGCCCGGCGCCATCCGGTGCTCGAACAACGCGCGCCATAGTTCGAGATTGTCGGCGGCGAAATCGCAATAGGCGACGGCGATGCGCACCAGCGTGTCGGTGGGCTCCGCGGGGCCGTCGCGCTCCGCCGCGGTGAGCGCAGCATCGAGCCGCGCCAGCGTGCGCGATCCCACCCGCAGGATCAATTCGTCGACGTCCTCGACCAGATTGTAGACCGCGCCATTGGCGATGCCGATCTCGCTGGCGAGATCGCGCGTCTTCAAGCCGGCCAATCCGCTGGCGCCGATCGACCGCTCCGCCGCCTCGATCAGGCGCCCGCGATTTCTGGCGCGTCGTTCCAGGGCCTTGGACATCTGCTAACCAATTTCCTGAGCGCTGTTCGCAATATTGAACCGCGCCCATGCCAGCGCTACAAAAGACATTGTGAGCAATGCTCATAACAGGGAGCAGGCAAATGTTCAAAACCGTTTTCACGCCTTTTCGCGGGCCATGGTCTTGTTGCCGCTGATGGCTGAGATTCGATAACGGCAGGCGGGCATGGCGTCTCGGAGCGGAATTTCGGCCTCGCGCCTGCGCGATGGTCTGGGCAGGGCCAGAGCGACGCTGGCTCGGCTGCCGGGACATGCCGCGTTCTGGTTCAAGGCGCTGTCGCAGCCGACCATCGATCTCAGCTTGCGGACGCATGCGGGACTGCGCACACGCATTGTCGAGCGTCCGGGCGCGTCGCTTGCTCCGGCAGAGCTCGACGCGCTCGTCGCGCAACTGCGCGCCGTTGCCGCCAAAACGCTGCCGCAGCAGAGCCTGACCTACGGCATCTTCTCCGGCGAGCCGGAGCGCCTCGCGCGCGCCATCGTGACGCTGATCTGCGAGGAAGAGAGCGGGCGGCCGATCGCCTTCAATGCACTGTCGGTGATGGAGGTCGAGCTCGACGGCGCGCCGATCGAGGTGACGCATCTGGGCCTTGTCATGGTCGATCCCGATGTGCGCGGCCAGGGGCTGTCCTGGGTGCTCTATGGTCTGACCGCGCTGGTGCTGTTCGCGCGCGACGGCCTGCGTCCGAAATGGATCTCCAACGTCACGCAGGTGCCCGCGGTGGTCGGCATGGTCTGCGAGACATTTTCCGATGTGTATCCGTCGCCGCTGTCGGACGTGCGGCGGAGCTTTGCGCATCTGCAGCTTGCACGCGCCATCATGGCGCATCACCGCGCGGTGTTTGGTGTCGGCGCCGAGGCCGGCTTCGACGACGAACGATTCGTCATCACCAATGCCTATACCGGCGGCTCGGATGCGCTGAAGAAGAGTTTCGACGTCGCGCCAAAGCACCGCAACGAGAGCTACAACGAGTTCTGTGCGCGCGAGCTCGATTATGCGCGCGGCGATGACGTGCTGCAGATCGGCCGCATCGATCTCGCCGGCGCCCGGCGCTATTTGATGAGCGAGGTGCCGGCGGGCTCGCTGCCGGCATTGATCGCCACCTCCGCCATGCTGGCGCTGCAGCGGCTGGTGTTGCCGCTGTTCTACTGGATCGATGATACGCGTCCGTTCGGCTCGCTGCGGCCGCGTGTCCACGGTGAAAAGCGGCGGCGCCGATGAATCCCGGGATCATCGCCGATTCCATCGTCAATCTCTGCGGCGCGATCGGGCTTTGCGTCGCGATGATGACGTTCTACTGGCGTGATCCGAACAGTCCGCTGACCCGGCGGCTGTTGTTCGCGCTCGGCGTCATCGCACTGCTGTTCCTGGTGCGCGGCGTGGCGTGGTGGAGCGGCAGCGACGTGCTGGATCGCCTCTCGCTGATCCCGGCGGCGCTGATCCCGCTCGGCGCGCTTGTCGTGACCGAGGGCATGCTGCGGCGGCATGCGCCGCGCGTGGTGAAGATGCTCGCCGTCTTCGGCGGCGTCCTGCTCGGCCTTGGCGGCGCGCTCGGGCTCGCCCGATTCACGACGGCCTATGCTGTCTCGCTGTCGCTATTCCAGCTTGCCGGCTTCATCGTCTGCGCCTGGCTGCTCGCAAGCCGCGATCGCGCGTCGTTGATGGCGTCGGAGAACCGCAGCATCGGGCGTGTCGCGGCCGGCGCGCTGATCGTGATTCCGTTCGTGATCACCGATTTCCGCACACTGTTTCCGGACATCCCGGTCCGGCTCGGCGCGCTTGGCGCACTGCTCACCGTGACCGTGATCCTGATCGCCGGCGGCGGCGCCGAGACGCGGCGTCACGGGCTTACGCTGATGGCGTTACGGCTGTCCAGTGCGGCGCTGCTCGGCATTGCCGCGGCCTTCATCGCCGGCGATGTCGATGCGGCGCAGATCGTGCGCTTCTGCGCGGTCGCGATCGCCGGCGTGCTCACCATCGCCCTGATGACGGACACGCTGCGGGCGCTGTTCGAGGCGCAGGAGCCGGGGGTATTGAATGCGGCGGCAGCGTCGCCGGCAAGGACACGTGACGAGCTGATCGCCGAGCTGGCGCGGCATCCGATCTTCGAGCACGCGCGGCGCTACCGCGAGGCCGAGCTCGCGGGCTACGATCCGCCGCTGCTGCGGCAATTCTTCGGGAGGCAGCGGGTGCTGCGCCGGTCGGATGCGCCCTGGGGATATCAGGCGGATGATCCCGCAGTCGAGCGCGTGCTGTCACTGATCACAGCGAGCAGCGCCACGCACGTGATCGTGCTCTCGCATGATCCGGTCGACCTGATCGTGCTCGCCGTGCCCGTCACGTCAGCCGACCCCGCCACCGAAACCGCACTCGCACTGGTGCGGCGGCTGCTGGCGCTGACGCCGGAGACGATGTGAGGTCGGCGGAGATCCGCCGGCCTCCTTAGATCTGCGTTGACCGATCAGCCGCAGACCTGCACCGGCTGCGTGCGCCAGCCGTGGGTGGTGTGGACGCGGCGGTTCGCGACGTAGCAATTGCCATTGTAGGTGTCGCCGTAGCCGTAATACGGATAGTTGTAGTCGTAGCCGTAGTACGGATAGTCGTAGGCATAGTCGTCGTAATAATAGGGATCGTACAGGCCGAAGCCGAAGCCTGTGCCGAAGGCGAAGCGCCGCCCACGGAATCCGCCGAAGCCGCGATGAATGCCGCCGAAGCCGTTGTGGAAGCCGCCGCCAGCGAAGCCGCCGTGGAAACCACCGAAGCCGCCACGGAATCCACCACCGCCAAATCCGCCACCGTGGAATCCACCGCCGCCAAAACCACCGCCGTGGAAGCCGCCGCCTCCACCGAAGCCGCCGCCGTGGCCGCCGCCTCCACCACCGCGCGCCAACGCCACCGTCGGCGCCGCCGCAAGACCAACCGATGCGGCCGCCAACAATGCGATAACCATCTTGCGTAACATTACACCACTCCGTCAGAATCGCTCCCAGCCGCGATAGTCATGAGGTGGCGATCATTTGCGAGATCGCGATGCGCGCGCCGCTCAACTCCGTGAGAGCGGTGTTTAAATTCAAATTTAGAGACGGCGCACGATCGCGTGTTCGAGCATTTCACGTGTTCTTCACGAACGCGGCAAAGGCATCCGCATAATCCGGATGCCAGCGCGACAGCGCGGGACGGTTCTCGACGACGTCGCCGACAGCCCAGAGGATGCGCCGCTCGTCGAGCTGCCGCGGCACGTCATTGTCGGGACAGAGGATGTAGAAGTCGCCGGCGTCGAGCCGTTCCATCATGAAGTCGATCGTCTGCTCCGGCGTCCACGCGCTGGCCGGCTTGTCGGCGCGACCGCGCGCGGTAAGCCCGGTGAAGACGAAACCGGGGATGAGCAGATGCGCGGTGAGGCGGCAGCCGGGCGTGTTGCGCAATTCATGCTGCAGCGCCTCGGTAAAGGCCTTCACGCCGGCTTTCGACACGTTGTAGGCGGGATCGCCGGGCGGCGTCGTGATGCCCTGCTTGGAGCCGGTATTGATGATAAGCCCTTCGCGTCCGCGCTCGATCATCTTTGGCACGAAGGCGTGCGTGCCGTTGATGATGCCCCACAGATTGACGCCAAGGATCCTCTGCCAGTTCTCGCGCGGGCCGAACATCTGGCTGCCCGGCTGAATGCCGGCATTGTTCATCAGGATGTCGGTGCCGCCGAACCGCTGCTGCACCGCGCCTTCCAGTCTCACGAGATCCTCGAAGCGGCTGACGTCGACGGTTTCGGTCATGATGCTGTCAGCGCCGCCGGGCGCGATCGATGACAGTTTTGTGGCGGCTTCCTTGAGACCGCTGGCGCTGACGTCCGCGACGCAGACCTTCATGCCCGACGCGGCGAAGCGCATGGCGGCGGCGAGCCCGATGCCGGATGCGCCTCCGGTGATCACGGCGACATGATTTGGCGACATGGCAGGATGGGGCATGGTCTCTCTCCGACAAATATGTGGCGGCCTTCCGTAGGCTAACTCGTTGGGCATGCCATGCACGAAGCTGCATGGGAGGTCTTCATTGCCGCGCCAGCCGCGCCAAAGCCGGCAGCTTTTCTCGAACAAGCCGTGCCGGGCGCGGCAATGGCGGTGTTCGCCTCTTCGGGCCGGTGATCTCCGCAATCGCCTTCAAGGATACCGACGAACTGATCAAGCGCGCCAACGCCACGATGTTCGGCCTCGGCAGCGGCGTCTGGACCACCAATGACGGGTCGCCGTATGGCTTCCTTTTCAGCGGCGCGTGCCTCCCCTATAGTGCCTGATAACGACAACACAAAATTCGGGGCAGGCATGAAATTCCCGTCGCTGTTCTCTCCTCTCAAGATCGGTCCCTATCAGCTCCAGCATCGCGTGGTGATGGCGCCCTTGACGCGGATGCGCGCGGAAAAGCCCTCGCTCGCGCCGCGGCCGTTGAACGTGGAATATTATTCCCAGCGCGCCACCCCGGGCGGCCTGATCATCGCGGAGGCCTCGCCTGTGGTGAATACCGGGTTCGGCAGCCCCGGAATTCCCGGCATCTACAGCGAGCAGCAGATTGCCGGCTGGCGGAAAGTGGTCGATGCGGTGCACGCCAAGGGCGGCATCATCTTCCTGCAACTCTGGCATGTCGGACGCGTCTCGCATTCCTCGTTCCAGCCCGGCGGCGCGCTGCCGGTGGCTCCTTCGGCGGTGGCAATCTCGCCGGAATTCAAGGCGGTGACGGCTGACGGCAAGGTCGTCGATTACGAGACGCCGCGGGCGCTCGAAACCAGCGAGATTCCCGGCGTGATCGAGGCATACCGGGACGGCGCGAGGAACGCGCTAAAGGCGGGTTTTGACGGCGTCGAGATCCACGGCGCCAATGGCTATCTGATCGAGCAGTTCCTGCAGTCGCGCAGCAACCTGCGCACTGATCAATATGGCGGCTCCATCGAGAACCGCGTGCGCTTCCTGCTGGAAGTGACGAAGGCCGTGATCGAGGTCTGGGGCGCGAACCGCGTCGGCGTCCGGCTGTCGCCCTACGGCATCGCCAATGGCAGCGGCGAAGCCGATCCGATGCCGCTCTATAGCCACGCGATCAAGTCGCTCGATCCGCTCGGGCTTGCCTATCTGCACTTCATCGAGCCGCGCTCCTCCGGCGCCGGCCGGGCCGAGGTCAATCACCAGAACGTGCCGTCGGCGATGGTGCTGTACCGTCCGATGTGGCGCGGCGTCCTGATCACCGCCGGCGGCTTCACCGGCGAGACCGCAGAAGCGGCGATCGCCGCGGGACACGCGGATGCAATCGCCTTCGGCCGCATCTTCATCTCCAATCCGGACCTGCCGCGACGGCTGCAGCACGGCTATCCGATAACGCCGTATAACCGCGCGACCTTCTATGGCGGCGAGGAGAAGGGATATACCGATTATCCTGCACACGACGAGATGGCGCAGGCGTAAGACGTTCGTCATTGCGAGAGAAGCGAAGCATCCATGGCTCCGCACGGGGAGAGATGGATGCTTGGTCGCTTCGCGCTTCGCAATAACGAAGGAGACGGAACACCAAGATGGCCAAAGCAGCCGCTGCGGGAGGTATCGCGTCGGGCCAATGCCTGTGCGGTGCGGTCCGGCTCGAGATCGACGTGCCGGCGCGCTGGGCCTGGCATGATCATTCCGCGCCAAGCCGCCGCGCGCATGGCGCGGCCTATGCGACCTATGTCGGGAGCTGGCGCAAGCGGTTCCGCATCATCGCAGGCGCCGATGCGATCACGCGCTACGAGGATCCGGCGACGAAGACCGTGCGCAGCTTCTGCGCAACCTGCGGGACGCCGCTATTTTACGAGCGCGCGCGTTCGCCGCACATGGTGAACATTCCGCGTGCGCTGTTCTCGGGCCGCACCGGCCGGCAGCCGCTGTATCACATCGCGATCGAAGAGTTGCAGGAGTGGACCTATACCGGCGAACCGCTGGTGCCGCTGAAGGGTTTTCCCGGCGTGGTCTGGCAGCGCTCGAAAAAGAAGAAGCGTCCCGATCGCGAAGGGATGTTTTGAATTTTCGTAGCCCGGGTGGAGCGCAGCGCAACCCGGGTTCGCGTCCGTGGCTCCCCGGATTACGCGGAGCCTGTCATCGGGCGCGCATTCGCGCGACCCGGTGGCTCCATCCGGGCTACGGTCCTACGGCGCTACATCGCAAGGCAGCCATGATCCCAGGCGCGATTGCCCGGGGCCGGCAAGTTTGGTCATGATGCCTCCATCCCGCGCGCCAACGAGCCGAGGGTAGGAGGAGACATGAAGAACCGCATTACCGGGCGTTCGGCATTCCTGGCGCTGTTGAAGGACGAGGGCATCACGCATCTGTTCGGCAATCCCGGCACCACCGAATTGCCGATCATGCATGCGCTGAAGGACCATCCCGACCTCACCTATGTGATGGCGATGCAGGAGAGCCTGGTGGTGGCGATGGCCGACGGGTTCAGCCGCGCTTCCGGCAAGCTGGTTGCCTGCAACGTCCATGTCGCACCCGGTCTTGGCAATGCGATGGGCTCGCTGTTCAACGCGAAATTCACCGGCACGCCGCTGATCCTCACCGCCGGCCAGCAGGAGCAGGGCCACGGATTGACGGAGCCCGTGCTTTACGGTCCGCTGGTACAGATGGCGGAGCCGCTGGTGAAATGGGCGGTCGAGGTGACGCGACTGGAAGACCTGCCGCGCATCGTGCGCCGTGCCGCAAAGGTCGCGACCACGCCGCCGACCGGGCCGGTGTTCATCTCGCTGCCCGGCGATATCCTCAATTCCGAAGCCGGCATCGAGCTCGGCCGCGCGACCCGTGTCGACACCCGCGTGAAGCCGTCGGATGAATCGCTGCAGGCGCTGGCCGCGCGCATCCTCAAAGCGCAGCGGCCGGTGATCGTCACCGGCGACGAGATCGTCAAGAGCGATGCGCTGAACGAAGCCGCCGAACTCGCGGCAACGCTGGGCGCGCCGGCCTATCAATCGTCGACGCCCTATGGCGCGCACTTCCTCTCCGAAAGCCCGTGCTTCATGGGCGCGATCGCGCGGGTGCAGAAGCTCGCGCGCGAGACGCTGGCGCCCTACGATCTCATCATCGCGCTCGGCGGCGATCCGCTGCGGATGTCTGTCTATAGCGAGATCGATCCGCTGCCGGATGGGCTCGCCATCGTTCAGGTCGGTCTTGTCGACTGGGACCTGGCCAAGAACTACGGCGCGGAGATCGCGCTGAAGGCAGATGTGAAGGAAACCCTGCGTGCCTTGAACCCAGCGCTGAAGGCGGCCGGTGGCGCAGCGCTCGAGGCGCGTGCAAAGCAGGGCGTTGCGGCGCTGGCGGCGAAGAACTGGACTGCGAAGCGGAAGGCGCTGGTCGAGCAGATATCGAAAGCCGAGGGCACCTCGCCGATCGATCCGGACTGGCTGGCGCTGCAGGTGGTCGAGGCGATGCCTGACAATGCGATCCTGGTGGATGAAGGCCTGACCTCGTCGCGGCACATGATCTCCCTGCGGCCGCATCGCGGCCGCTACGGCTATCACGCGCTTGCCTCCGGCGGCATCGGCTGGGGACTACCGGCGTCCGTCGGCGTCAGCCTCGCCAATCCGCAGCGGCCGGTGGTGTGCTTTTCCGGCGACGGCAGCGCGATGTATTCGATCCAGTCGCTGTGGACGGCGGCCAACCACAAGCTGCCGCTGACATTTGTCATCGTCAACAATGGCGGCTACCGCATCATCAAGCAGCGCCTGCTCGCCTTCCATGGCGACGACCATTACGTCGGCATGGATTTCGTCGATCCGCCGGTTGATTTCACCGGCGTCGCGAAGTCGCTCGGGCTGGAGGCGATGAGGATCAGCGATCCCCGCGAATTGAAGGGCGCGCTTCGGTCGGCGTTCGGCCGGCCCGGCGCGAAGCTGATCGAGGTGGTGGTCAGCAACTCGGTGAATTGAGCTTTGCCGTCATTCCGGGGCACGCGAAGCGTGAACCCGGAATCTCGAGATTCCGGGTTCGATGCTTGGCATCGCCCCGGAATGACAACCCCCATCAACCCGTCATTGCGAGCGAAGCGAAGCAATCCATCTCTCGGCACGCGGAGACGTGGATTGCTTCGTCGCTTCGCTCCTCGCAATGACGGTGTGAGACGGGGGCGCTCCTACTCCGCCGCCGTCGCGTGCGGCTCGATGCGGCAGCGGCTCGCCGGGTGCTCGCTCGTCAGCCGCGCGCGGCCCGCGCCGAATAGCTTCTCCCGCAGCGTGCCTTGCGCATAGTCCTGCTTGTACCTTCCGCGGCGAGTGAGTTCCGGCACCAGCATGTCGGCGATATCCTCGAAATCGCCAGGCGAGATCGCAAAGGCGACGTTGAGGCCGTCGACGTCGGTCTGTTCGAACCAATGCTCAATCTCGTCGGCGACCTTGTCCGGCGTGCCGACCACGACCGGGCCAATGCCGCCGATGCCGACATGCTCGGCGACCTCGCGCACGGTCCAGATGCGATCGGGATCGGCGCGGGTGATGTTGTCCATCGCGGTGCGGCCGGCATCGTTGTGGACATGGCGAACCTCCTGGTCGAGGCCGTAGGTGGAGAAATCGACGCCGGTCCAGCCGGACATCAGGGTCAGCGCGCCCTCATGGCTGATGTGGCGGCGATAGTCGGCATATTTCGCTTTCGCCTCGGCTTCGCTGCGGCCGAGGATCACAGTCATCATGCTGAACATCAGGATCTCGGCGGGATTCCGGCCATGCTGTGCGGCGAGCTCGCGGATGGCGGAGACGCGCGGCGCGATCACCTTGGCCGATGGCCCTGACATGAACACGCATTCGGCATGCTCCGCGGCGAACTGCCGGCCGCGCGGCGAGGTGCCGGCCTGATAGAGCACCGGCGTGCGCTGCGGCGACGGCTCGCTCAGATGCAGCGCATCAAGGCGGAAATTCTTTCCCTCATGCCTCACCGGATGCACCTTGGCAGGATCGGTGAAGATGCTGCGGGCACAATCGCGGATCGCGGCGTCGTCTTCCCAGCTTCCTTCCCAGAGCTTATAGACCACTTCCATATATTCGTCGGCGATGTCGTAGCGGTCGTCATGCGCCGTCTGCTTGTCCTTGCCGGAGCCGCGCGCGGCCGAGTCCAGATAGCCGGTCACCACGTTCCAGCCGACGCGGCCTTCGGTCAGATGATCGAGCGTCGACATCCGCCGCGCGAACGTGTAGGGCGGCTCGAAGGAGAGATTGCTGGTGACGCCGAAGCCGAGATGCCTGGTCACCGCCGCCATCGCCGGAACCAGCAACAGCGGATCGTTCACCGGCGTCTGCGCGGCGTTGCGCAGCGCAGCGTCCGGCCCGCCGCCGAACACGTCATAGACGCCGAGCACGTCGGCGAGGAACAGGCCATCGAACCGGCCGCGCTCCAGCGTCCTGGCAAGGTCGAGCCAGTAGGGCAGCCGGTTGTACTCCGCGGTGCGGTCGCGCGGATGGGTCCACAATCCCGGCGACTGATGCGCCACGCAGTTCATGGCAAAGGCGTTGAGCCGGATCTGTTTTGTCATCTGGAAGGCTTTCGATACTTATTTCGTGGTGTGCCCAATGCAATTTTAGCAGAGCCCGACGTCGCCGCGCCACTTCCAGCACATGGCGTATCCCGATAATGAGGCCGGGAGAATAATCCGGTCGACAAGGCGCGACGAAAGGGAAAGTTATGGCTGAGAGGGGTGATGCGATTGCTCGCGTTCGGCAGCATTTTCAATCGGGCGAGTTTCTTCGCGAGCTTGATCGACGCGTCGGCTACCGGACCGAAAGCCAGAATCCCGGCAGCGGCGCCGCGCTGCGGGCCTATCTCACGGAGAGTCTGCAGCCTGCGCTCGCCGAGCTCGATTTCAAGACCCGCCTGATCGAGTCGCCGACGGGCAAGGGCCCGTATCTGCTGGCCGAATATCTCGAGGACGCCGCGCGGCCGACCGTGCTCACCTATGGCCATGGCGACGTCGTCGACGGCATGATCGGCGAATGGCGCGATAATCTCGATCCCTGGAAGACCACGATCAAGGGTGATCGCGTCTACGGCCGCGGGACCGCCGACAACAAGGGTCAGCACAGCATCAATATCGCGGCGCTGCGTGCGGTGCGGGAGGTCAGGGGCGGCAGGCTCGGCTTCAACGCGAAGTTCATCATCGAGACCGGAGAGGAGATCGGCTCGCCCGACCTGCGGGCGGTCTGCGAAGCGCACCGCCAGGAACTCAAGGCCGATCTGTTCCTGGCCTCCGACGGGCCGCGGCTCTCGGCCGAGCGCCCGACAATCTTTCTCGGCTGCCGCGGCGGCAACCGCATCCATCTCGACGTCAACCTGCGCGAGGGCGGGCATCATTCCGGCAATTGGGGCGGCGTGCTCGCCAACCCCGCAACCATCCTGGCGAACGCAATCGCGAGCCTGGTCGACGGCAAGGGACGGATCAAGCTGGAGGCATTGAAGCCGCCGCCGATCTCGAACCGGGTCCGTGCGGCGCTGGCGGATGTGAAGGTCGAACCGGGCGCGGATGAGCCGGCGCTGTCGCCGGACTGGGGCGAGGAGGGGCTTTCGCCCGCCGAGCGACTCTATGCCTGGAACACGCTGGAGGTGCTGGCGATGTCCTCCGGCAATATCGCAAGCCCGGCGAATGCGATTCCGGGACATGCAAGCGCGGTGTTGCAGCTCCGCTTTGTCGTCGGCACCAGGCATCAGGACATCATTGATGCCGTGCGCACGCATCTGCACGCCAATGGCTTTCCGATGGTCGAAGTCAGCGGCGCCCAACGCTTTGCGGCGTCGCGGACCGACATGGATAGTCCCTGGATCGACTGGACCGCGGAATCGATCCGCAAGACGACCGGCAAGGCGCCGGCGATTCTGCCGAATTTCGGCGGCTCACTGCCGAACGACGTGTTTTCGGAAGGTCTGGGCCTGCCGACGATCTGGGTGCCGCATTCCTATCCCGGCTGCTCGCAGCACGCACCCGACGAGCACATTCTGCTGCCGGTCACCGAGGAGGCACTCGCCATCATGGCCGGCCTGTTCTGGGATCTCGGCGAAACGGCGCGGAAATTCTAGCGGGATCCCTCGGAAAGGCAGTGGTGATGACCGTATCCACGTCGCTTGACTCGCGCGCCGGCGTCGAGCCGAGAAAGAACGTCACACGTCTGATCGTCGCCACCTCGATCGGCAATGCGCTGGAATGGTACGACATTTCGGTCTACGCCTATTTCGCCGTCTATGTCTCAAAAGCGTTCTTCCCGAACAACGATCCGACGACATCGCTGCTCCTGACCTTCGGCACCTTTGGATTGTCGTTCCTGATCCGGCCGATCGGCGGCATCATGCTGGGCGCCTACGCCGACCGTCATGGCCGCAAGGCGTCGCTGATGGTGTCGATCATGCTGATGACGGCGGGCACGCTCGCGCTGGCCTTGATGCCGACCTATGACAGGATCGGCATCCTCGCTCCGATCGGGGTCCTGCTCGCCCGCCTGGTGCAGGGCTTTTCCGCCGGCGGCGAGTTCGGCAGCTCGACCGCGTTTCTGGTCGAGCACATGCCGGAGCGGCGCGGCTTTGTCGCGAGCTGGCAGTTCGCCAGCCAGGGATTGAGCGGATTGCTTGGAGCGGGCTTCGGCGCGCTGCTGACGTCGTGGATGAGCCCGGCAGATTTGCAATCCTGGGGCTGGCGGCTGCCGTTCCTGTTCGGCGTCTTGATCGGCCCGGTCGGCATCTACATCCGCAATCATATCGATGACGCGACGCCGCCGCCGGCCGGCGAGCGGACATCGCCCGTGAGCGAGGTCCTGTTGCGCCAAAAACTGCCGGTGCTGCTCGCGATCGGCGCGCTCGCGGTCTCGACCGCGGTCAACTACCTCATCGTCTACATGCCGACCTATGTGGTGAAGACGCTCAATCTGCCGCCGTCGGTCGGGTTTACCGCCTCGCTGGCCGCGCAGACCGCCGTAATGCTGCTGGCGCCGATCGCGGGTCTCGTCTCGGACAAGATCGGGCGCACCACGCATATGATCGCTTTCGGCATACTGCTCCTGGTCTCGATCTTTCCGGCGTTCCTGCTGCTGACGGGAAGACCGACGCCCGGCATCATCCTGCTTGACGTGCTCTGGCTCGGCATCCTGAAGGCGCCCTATTACGGTCCGCTCGCCGCGTTGATGTCGGAACTGTTCCCGCCGGCAACGCGCGCCACCGGTCTTGGCCTCAGCTACAACATCGGCGTCACCGCGTTCGGCGGGATGGGTCCGGCGATCATGACCTGGCTCGGCGGATTCGCAGCGATCGGCGAACTGGCGCCGGGATATTATCTCACGGCCGTCGCCGTCCTGAGCCTCGCGGCGCTGGTGACGACACGCCGGATGAAGCTCGCGTAGGCGTTGCCCGTCACGCGCCCTCGTCCAGCGCGACCAGCTCGCGCTTCCTGCGCAAGGCCGGAAGCAGCGGGCCGATCAGCAGCGCCAGTGCGAGCGCCAGGCAGGCCGCCGAGATCGGCCGCTGCACGAAGGTCATCAGGTCGCCCTGCGAGAGGATCAGCGATTTGCGCAAGTTGTTTTCCAGCATCGGGCCGAGCACGAAGGCGAGCACCAGCGGCGCCGGCTCGTAGCCGAGCTTGCGCATGAAATAGCCGATCACGCCGAAGGCGATCATCACGTACACGTCGAAGACATTGTTGCTGGAACAGTAGACGCCGATGATCGTGAACAGGATGATCAGCGGGAACAGAACGTTATATGGCAGCTTCAAGAGCTGCACCCACATGCCGATCATGGGCAGGTTGAGCACGAGCAGCATCAAATTGCCGATATACATGCTGGCGACGATGCCCCAGAACAGTCCGGGGTTCTGCGTGATCAGAAGCGGGCCCGGCTGCAGGCCGTGGATCACGAAAGCGCCGAGCAGCAGCGCCATCACCACGTTGGGCGGGATGCCGAGCGTCATCAACGGAATGAAGGCGCCGCCGGCAGCGGCGTTGTTCGCCGATTCCGGGCCGGCAACGCCTTCGATGGCGCCCTTGCCGAACCGCTCCGGATGCTTGGAGAGTCGCTTCTCCAGCGCGTAGGATGCGAACGACGAGATCACCGCGCCGCCGCCTGGCAAGATCCCTAGGAAGAATCCAAGGATCGTGCCGCGCGACACCGGTCCGGCACTGGCCTTCCAGTCCGCCTTGTTCGGCAACAGGTGCGTGATGCGCGTGCTGATAACGTCGCGCTTGATCACCTGCTCGGTGTTGAGCAGCACTTCGGCGATGCCGAACAGCCCCATCACAACAGGCACGAGCCCGATGCCGTCGATCAGTTCCAGGCGGCCGAAGGTCAGCCGCGGCATCGCCGTGATGCTGTCGAGACCGACCAGTCCGAGCACGACGCCGATGCAGGCCATCAGCAGTGCCTTGGCCATCGAGCCCTGCGTCAGGAAGGTCAGGACCACCAGTCCCAGCACCATCAGCGAAAAATATTCGGCCGGGCCGAACGCGATCGCGACGCTGGCGAGCTTTGGCGCGACCAGCATCAGCGCGATCAGGGCAAA
Organism: Bradyrhizobium sp. BRP22; assembly: GCF_020194175.1. Lineage (GTDB taxonomy): Bacteria > Pseudomonadota > Alphaproteobacteria > Rhizobiales > Xanthobacteraceae > Bradyrhizobium. The sequence goes on from NZ_JADYVX010000032.1 coordinate 65,850, forward strand.
GGTGCCGGCGATGAACGAGCCGAATGCGGCGATGCCAAGCGCAGGTCCCGCGCGGCCCTGCTTGGCCATCTCGTGGCCGTCGATGCAGGTGACGACGGAGGCAGCTTCACCGGGGATGTTGACCAGGATCGAGGTGGTGGAGCCGCCATACATCGAGCCGTAATAGATGCCGGCCATCATGATGATGCCGGATTCCGGCGTGCCCGACAGCGTCACCGGCAGCAACAGCGACATCGCCGAGATCGGGCCGATGCCAGGCAGCACGCCGACCAGGGTGCCGATGAAGACGCCGACAAAGCAATAAAGCAGGTTGACCGGCGCCAGCGCGACGCCGAAGCCATGGGCGACATTGAGGAGCGTTTCCATGACGCGCTCAGCCGATCTCGAATATGCCCGTGGGCAGTTGAATGCCAAGCAGATGCTTGAGCACCCACCACATGCCGAGCGGGGCCGCGATCGACAGCGGAACGGTCAGCGACCAGCGCACGGGATCGATCACGCGCAAGAGCAGCACCATCAGCGGGATCGCCGACAGCAGAAAGCCGAACGTGTCGAGCGCGAAGGCAAACAATGCGAGGCAGGCGATGATCAGAAGCGGCTTGGTCCAGCGCGTGTTCTCCCACCGCGAGGCCAGCGTCGGCGCGCCTTCGGTGACGGCCGAGATAATGATCGTGGCAGCGAACAGGCAGATCAGGATGCCGGTGTAGAACAGCACGTAGCCGGAACCGGGATCGTTGATGGTGCCGAGCTTGAGCTTCAAGCCTGACCAGATCACGAAGCCGCCTAAGGCCAGGCCAATCAGCCCGCCCCAGAGCTCGGAATTGCTGAGGCGGAATTTAACGTTCGCGTCGTTGCTCATGTGTCGTGCCTTCCAGATGCATCCTTCGAGGCGCGCAGGTGCGCGCCTCATGGTGATGCTGCCCTCCGGGGAGAGCTAGTTCGTCTTCTTCGCAAGGCCGAGCGACTCGATCACCTTGCGCTCCGACGCGGTAACCTCGACGACGAACTTCTTATAGTCCTCGGTGTTTTTGTAGTTCGGCACCATGTCGTATTTGGCGAGCGTTGCGATCACCGCCGGGTCCTCGATCGCCTTCTTGAAGGCGTCGTGCAGCTTGGCGACGATCTTCGGATCCATGCCCTTCGGCCCGGCGACGCCGAACGGGGAATCATAGACCATGGGATAGCCGAGTTCCTTCAGCGTGGGCACGTCCGGATAGTTCGGCGAGCGCGCGGCGGTCCACACCATCAGAAGCCGCAGCTTTCCGGCGTCAACCAGCGGCCGCCAGCCGGTGGAATCCGCCTGCAGCATGGTGTGCTGGCCGAGGACGGCGGCATTGGTCTCGGCGCCGCCCTTGAACGGCACCTGCGTCAGCTTGATGCCGGCGAGCGCGGCGATCTGCTCCATGCCGATATGCAGCGAGGTGCCGGCGCCCGGCGTCGCATAGGTGACCTTGCCGGGATTCTTCTTGGCAAAATCGATCACGTCCTGCCAGGTCTTGAACGGACCTTCGGCGCTGGTCGTGACACCAAAGGTGTAGCCGGTGAGGTGGACGATATAGGAGAAATCCTTGGCCGGATCCCACGACACCTCCTGCATCAGGGGCAGGCGGAACACGGTGATCGGAATCTGTGCGATGGTGTAGCCGTCCGGCTTCGCGGCCGCCGCCATGGTGGCCGGACCGACCGTGCCGCCGCCGCCGGCCTTGTTGTCGATTGCGATCGGCTGGCCCAGGATCTTCGAGGCGCTGTCGGCGATGGCGCGCATCGAGATATCGGTCGATCCTCCGGCCGGCCACGGCACGATCAGGGTAATCGGCTTGGTCGGATAATCCTGGGCGGCGGCATGAGTTGCCATCAGCATGGCGATGGCCGCGGCTGCAAACATCAAACGGTTGTAACGAGGCATCATCAACTCCCTCTGCGGTCCCGTTGGCGCCGGGCCGGATTTGTCTTGTCTTTGATGCGGCGATCTTTCCCGAAAACCAAACAGAAGAAAAGCATGTTGGAGGAAAGGTTTGTCGATGCCGCCGGGTGAAACGGGACGTGCGACAATTCGCCTGACTTGGCATGCCGAGCTGCGGAATTGGAGCGCCGAAAGCCGCGGCCTGCCGCCGGACTGCGAATGATTCGACGTCAACCTGTGCGGGCGGGTGGAAGGCAATCGAGACTAAAGTATGTCCGCCCTATTCTCGCGCGGGCGAGTATGATTTCTTTCGCACGCTGGGGGACACAGGGCGCAAGAGTTACGATGATGGTGAAGCTCGGTCATTTGGCGATGAGCGAGAAGTTCGTGCTGTGTCGCGACCACGTTGCGCCGGTACCCGCCAACAGACATTCTGACACAATCAAACCTGTCCAATAAGGAGATCACGCATGAAACGCCTTCTTTCGATCGGCTTCGCGCTCGCCGCCGCGCTCGGCGCGGCCGAGGCCGGCGCCCAGGAGCTGACGGGGACATTGAAGAACATCAAGGAGACCGGCTCGATCACGCTCGGTCATCGCGACTCCTCGATCCCCTTCTCCTATCTCGATGACAACCAGAAGCCGATCGGCTATGCGATGGACATCTGCTACAAGATCGTCGATGCCGTGAAGAAGGAATTGAAGCTCGACAAGCTCGAGGTGAAGCTCAATCCGGTGACATCTTCGACCCGCATCCCGCTGCTCGCCAACGGCACCATCGATCTCGAATGCGGCTCGACCACCAACAATGCCGAGCGGCAGAAGCAGATTTCCTTCACCAACACCCATTTCCTCACCGCGAGCCGCTTCGTCTCGAAGAAGTCGAGCAAGCTCAATTCGATCGACGATCTCAAGGGCAAGCCAGTGGTCTCGACGGCCGGCACCACCAACATCAAGCAGCTCACGGAAGCCAACGCCGCGCGCGGGCTGAACGTCAACATCATCCCGGCCAAGGATCATGCCGAAGCATTCCTGATGGTCGAGACCGATCGCGCGGTCGCCTTCGTGATGGACGATATCCTGCTCGCAAGCCTGGTTGCGGGATCGAAGGCGCCGGACGACTATGTGATCTCGAAGGATGCGTTCTCGAAGCCGGAGCCGTACGGCATCATGCTGCGCAGGGACGATCCGGCCTTCAAGAAGGTGGTCGATGCGGCAACCGCCGCGCTGTATACGAGCGGCGAGGGCCAGAAGATCTACGACAAATGGTTCACGCAAAAGATTCCGCCCAAGGGGCTGAACCTGAATACGCCGATCGCCGCCGAGTTGAAAAATGAGTTCGCAAAGCCGTCGGACTCGCCGGATCCGGACAGTTATAAGTAGGTGTAGCTGTAGACCCTCATGGCGAGGAGCGCGTAGCGCGTCGCCGGACGATGCTTCGCATCGCCGCGCGAACCATGAGGCATCGGCCGGTGGCCTCATCCTTCGAGACGCTTGCTGCGCAAGCTGCTCAGGATGAGGAGAAACAGCAGTGGCCGGCCGCTACTGAGATGGCCCGGCCATTGCATGGGCGGGCTCGCGTATAGCGGACCGGGGGACTCGTGAACTACAACTGGAACTGGCAGATCTTCTTCGAGCCGAACCCGACCGGCAGCGGCACCTATCTCGACATGCTGCTGTCGGGGCTGGCGCTGACGATCAAGACCGCGCTGATGGCCTGGATCATTGCGCTGGTGTTCGGCTCGGTGGTCGGCGTGCTGCGGACGCTGCCGTCGAAGGCCGCGGGCTGGATCGGCTTTGCCTACGTCGAATTTTTCCGCAACATGCCGCTCCTGGTGCAGCTCTTCCTGTGGTTCTTCGTGCTGCCGGAACTGTTGCCGCGCGCCGCGGGGCTGTGGCTGAAGCAATTGCCGAACGCGCCGTTCTGGACCGCCTCGATCGGTGTCGGCCTGTTCATGTCGGCGCGCGTCGCAGTGCAGCTTGCGGCCGGCGTCGCCTCGCTGCCGCGCGGCCAGAGGCAGGCCGCGACCGCGCTCGGGCTGACGACGGCGCAGACCTATCGCTACGTGCTGCTGCCGATAGCCTATCGCATCATCCTGCCGCCGTTGACCTCCGAATTCCTCAACACCGTGAAGAACACGGCCGTGGCGATCACCATCGGGCTGATCGAATTGACCGGACAGGCGCGCGCGATGCAGGAATTCTCGTTCCAGGTGTTCGAGGCCTTCACGGCCGCGACCATCATGTATCTCCTGATCAATTTCGTCGTCGTCACCGGCATGCGCATCCTCGAGCGCAAGGTCGCGATCCCCGGTTACATCGCGGGGAAATAGCATGCTCGGCAATTTCGATTTCGACGTCATCCGTCGTTCGCTGCCCTACCTCTTCATCGACGGCATGACGTTCACGCTGACGCTGACGGCATTGTCGGCGCTGGGCGGGTTGGTGTTCGGCACGCTGATCGCGCTGATGCGCCTGTCCGGATTCAAGCTGCTCGGCCGCATCGCCGGGCTCTATGTCGACTTCATGCGCTCGCTGCCGCTGGTGCTGGTGATCTTCTGGTTCTATTTCCTGGTGCCCTATATCGGGCAGTGGCTGACCGGCGCCTCGCGGCCGATCCGCGTCGGCGCGTTTGCCTCCTCGCTCATCACCTTCATCATGTTCGAGGCGGCGTATTTCTCCGAGATCATGCGCGCCGGCATCCAGTCGATCCCGCGCGGCCAGCCGTCGGCGGCGAGCGCGCTCGGCCTGACCTATGCGCAGAGCATGCGCTATGTCGTGCTGCCGCAGGCGTTCCGCAACATGCTGCCGGTGCTGCTCACCCAGACCATCGTGCTGTTCCAGGACACCTCGCTGGTCTACGTGCTGTCGATCCCGGATTTCCTCGGCGCCGCCAGCAAGGTAGCCCAGCGCGACGGGCGGCTGGTCGAGATGTATCTGTTCGCGGCCGCGGTCTATTTCACCATCTCCTGCGTAGCTTCCTACGGCGTCCGCCGCCTGCAGGCGCGCATCGCTATTGTCCGGTAGCCAATCACATGATCGAACTTCGCCACGTCGATAAATGGTATGGGCCGACTTTCCAGGTGCTGAAGGACTGCACCACCAGCGTCGCCAAGGGCGAGGTGGTGGTGGTCTGCGGCCCCTCCGGCTCAGGCAAATCGACACTGATCAAATGCGTCAACGCGCTGGAGCCGATCCAGGGCGGCGAGATCATCCTTGACGGCATCAAGGTCAACGATCCCAAGACCGACCTGCCGAAACTGCGCGCGCGGGTCGGCATGGTGTTCCAGCACTTCGAATTGTTTCCGCATTTGCGGATCATCGACAATCTCTGCCTGGCGCAGGAGAAGGTACTGGGCCGCAAGCACGACGAGGCCTTGGCAAAGGCCTTGAAGCTGCTGGAGCGCGTCGGGCTGAAGGAGCACGCGAAGAAATATCCGGCGGAGCTTTCCGGCGGACAGCAGCAGCGCGTCGCCATTGCGCGGGCGCTCGCGATGGACCCGGTCGCGATGCTGTTCGACGAGCCGACCTCGGCGCTCGATCCCGAGATGATCAGCGAGGTGCTTGATGTGATGGTCGACCTCGCCCGCGAGGGCATGACCATGATGGTCGTCACCCACGAGATGGGCTTTGCCAGCAAGGTCGCAAACCGCGTGATCTTCATGGACCAGGGCGAGATCGTCGAGGATGCGCTGAAGGCGGATTTCTTCGGCAAGCCCCGCAGCGACCGCGCGCAGAAGTTCCTGTCGAAGATCCTGCAGCATTGAACGCTGCTCTTTCCACGTCATTGCGAGCGGAGCGAAGCAATCCACAGCGCCGCAAGCGGAGGCATGGATTGCTTCGTGGCTTCCCTCCTCGCAATGACGGCGGAGAGGGCGAGTGGAGCCTTTCTCGGCATTAACGAATTGCGTATAGAAACCTGATCGCATCACCACCTCCGGGAGACGTCGCTTGGAACAGATCGCTTACGTCAACGGCTCGTATGTGCCCCTTTCGGAGGCCAAGGTGTCGGTCCTCGACCGCGGCTTCCTGTTCGCCGACGGGATCTACGAGGTGGCCGCCGTGCTCGACGGCAAGCTGGTCGACAACGCTTCGCATCTGGCGCGGCTGGAGCGCTCGGTCGGCGAGATCAGGCTGGAGCTGCCCGAAACCATCGCCCGCATCCAGGAGATCCAGAAGGAACTCGTGGCGCGCAACAATCTCGTCAATGGCATGGTCTATCTGGAAGTGACCCGCGGCGCCGATACCGGCCGCGACTTTGCCTTTCCCAAGAGCGTGAGGCCGACGCTGGTGATGTTCACCGCCAAGAAAGACATCGTCGGCGCGCCCTCGGCCAAGACCGGCATCAACGTCATTACCGTGCCAGATATCCGCTGGGAGCGGCGCGACATCAAGAGCGTGGCGTTGCTCGCGCAGGTGCTGGCCAAGCAGGCGGCGGCCGAAGCCGGCGCCGGCGAGGCCTGGATGATCCAGGATGGCAAGGTGACCGAGGGCGGCTCGTCCTCTGCCTTCATCCTGACCCAGGACGATGTCATTGTCACCCGGCAGAACGGCAGCGAGATCCTGCCCGGCTGCACCCGCAAGGCCGTGGTGGCGCTCGCCGAGGAGCGTCAGCTCCGGGTCGAGGAGCGCGCTTTCTCGATCGACGAGGCGCTGGCCGCCAAGGAAGCCTTCATCACCAGCGCCACCGTGTTCGTGCAGGGGGTGGTCGCAATCGACGGCAAGAAGGTCGGCAGCGGCAAGCCGGGCCCGCTGACGGACCGGTTGCGCGAGATCTATGTCGAGTTCGCGAAGGCGACCGCGGTGTAGGTCGGTTCGTCGTTCAAACTCCGGCGTCATCGCCCGCGAAGGCGGGCGATCCAGTATTCCAGAGACGTTAGTGCTGGATCGAGACGCCGCCGGTTACTGGATGCCCCGCCTGCGCGGGGCATGACGGTGGAGAGCCATTCCTAATGCGCGCCGCCGCCGGCCAGCGCGTTCGGCTTCTTCAGGAGCGCCGCGGCGAACAGGGCGACGATCAGCGCAACGCCCATGATGTAAAAGGTGTCGCTGAAAGCCAGGATGTAGGCCTGCTTCTGCACGATCCTGCCGATCGCGACGATGGCGCGGTGGGTGGCGTCGGCGTGGTCTGCGACGCCATGGCTCATGAAGTATTGCGTGAGCTGCTCGATCCGGGTGCGGGTCGCCTGCTCCAGCAGCGAAACCGACTGCATCAGCACGTTGGAATGATATTGCTCGCGTTTCGTCAGCAGGGTCTGCAACAGCGCGATGCCGACGGCGCCGCCGAGATTGCGCATCATGTTGAAAAGCCCCGATGCCGAGCCGGCGTTTTCGGCCTCGATGCCCGCGGTCGCGACCGCCGACAGCGGCGCCATCACCAGCGCCTGGCCGATGGCGCGCACGATGTTCGGCCAGAACAACTGGTCGGTGGCGTAGTCGTTGGTCATGTAGATGTTCATGAAGTTCGAGGCCGCGAACAGCGTGAAGCCGATACCGATGATGATGCGCGGGTCGAATCGCTGCATCAGCCGCGGCACCAGCGGGATCAGCACGAGCTGCGGCAGCCCTGTCCATGCCAGCACCATGCCGATCTGTTCGGCGTTGTAGCCCTGGATCCGCGACAGATATTGCGGCAGGATGAACACCGATCCGTACAGCGCGGTGCCAAGCAGGAAATTGGCCAGCATGCCGAAGCCGAAATTACGGCGGAGCAGCAGGCGCAGGTTCAGCAGCGGCTTGCTTGCAGTCAGTTCGATCAGGATGAAAGCCACAAGAGCGACCGCCGCGATGACGGAGAGGCGGACGATGAATGGCGAGCCGAACCAGTCGTCCTTGTTGCCTTCCTCCAGCACCGTCTGCAGCGCGGATAGCCCGATTGCCATGGTGATGATGCCGGGCCAGTCGCCCTCGCGCAGAAGCGAGAGCTTCATCGGTTTGGCCTCCAGCGAGAAATAGAGCATGCCGACCATAATCGCGCCCGGCACCAAATTGACATAGAAGATGTACTGCCAGCCCCAGTTCTCGGTGAGATAGCCGCCGATGGTCGGCCCGATGGCCGGCGCGAACGTCGCCGACAGCGCAAATATCGCGAGCCCGATCGGCTGCTTCGCCTTCGGCAATAGCGTGATGATCAACGTGAACGCCAGCGGGATCAGCACGCCGCCGGTGAAGCCCTGCACGGCGCGCAGCGCGATCATCTGCGGCAAATCGTGCGCCAGCGCGCAGGCCGCCGAGAACACGAGGAACAGGACGGCATTGGTCAGAAGGTAGCGGCGGATCGAGAACACCTGCGCGAGCCAGCCGCTCAAGGGGATCACCACGATCTCGGCCACCAGATAGGAGGTCGAGATCCAGCCGCCGTCATCGATCCCGGCGCCGATCGCGCCCTGGATGTCCGCGAGCGATGCGTTGACGATCTGGATGTTGAGCACCGCCATGAAGGCGCCGAGATTGGCGCCGACCACCGCGATCCAGGTTTTTGCGGGGATAGCGGGTGCGGCGGGTTTGGGACTGAGCTCCGCGGAGGATGCGGCGTTGAGGGTGGGCTGTAGCGTGGTCATTAGTCCTGTCCGCTAGCGCATGAAGCCAGATTGCTTCCGCGATGGATGCTGCACTCCCTCTCCCGCTTGCGGGAGAGGGCTGGGGTGAGGGTCTCTCCACGAAGGGATTGTCGATGGCTGCACCTCGGACCTTCGAACCACGTCGACAGTCCCACCGCGGAGACAGCCCTCACCCGGCGCTATGCGCCGACCTCTCCCGCAAGCGGGAGAGGTGAATTCGCCTGCTACCCGCCGTTCGGACGGGCGGCGCTGCCGGCGAGCCGGCTCCTGGCTTCGCGTTCGGCCAGCACGGTGGCTTTGGTGTCGATGGTCGGCACCGCAGACATGCCCGGGCGCAACAGGCCCTTCAGCCTGATATCGTCGAGCACGATCTTGACCGGCACGCGCTGCACGATCTTGGTGAAATTGCCGGTGGCGTTGTCGGGCGGCAGCAGCGCGAATTCGAGTCCGCTCGCGGGCGATAGGCTGTCGACATGGCCGCGCAGCCTGGTGCCGCGGAAACTGTCGATCTCGACCTCGACCGGCTGGCCATTGCGCACATTCGTGAGCTGCGTCTCCTTGAAGTTCGCCACCACATAGACGGCATCGAGCGGCACCACCGCCATCAACTGCGTGCCGGCCTGCACATATTGTCCGACCCTGAGCGAGCGCGCGCCGACGGTGCCGTCGACCGGCGCGGTGATGCGCGTATAGGAGAGGTTCAGCGATGCCTGCTGCTCCACCGCGCGGGCGCGGTCGAGCTGGGCGACGGCCTTGGCGCGCTCGGTGGTCAGCACATCGACCTTGCGCTGGGCGGCGAGCAGGCCGGACCTGGAGTGCTGCAATTGCGCATTGCTGGCGCGGAGTGCGGCGTCGGTCTGCTGCGCGCGTTGCACCGTGCCGGAGCCGGTCTTCATCAGCCCGTCGTAGCGGACCTGCTCCTCCTGCGCGAATTTCAGGTTGGCTTCGGCCGCGGCAACGTCGGCGGTGCCCTGCTCGATGATCGGCTGCTGCAGGGCGAGCTGGGCATCGAGGTTGCGCACCGCAGCCTCGGAGGCCTCGACATCGGCATGGGCCTGGGCCAGCGCGGCGCGGAAATCGCGATCGTCGATTTCGGCCAGCAACTGACCGGCCTTGACCGGCTGGTTATCGCCGACCAGCACCTGCGCGATGTAGCCGGAGACCTTCGGCGACACGATCGTGGAGTCCGCCTTCACATAAGCGTCATCGGTCGATTCGAGGTAGCGGCCGGTCGTGAGATAGTCGTAGCCGAGGTCGGCAACGCCGGCGACGCCGAGCACGGCGACCAGCGCCAATGCCGCCCGCTTGACCGCCTGCCGGGACGGGCGAAGGCTTATTTTTTCTTTCGTATCAGTGACATAGGACGTCGTGGACATGGCTTTCCCACATGCGTTCAGGCGCGCCTCCTGGGGCGGGAGGGCGCCAAATCCGAGGGGATAGATGCGATGTCTCCGGCGCCGTGATAATCCCGCAAAAATTGGAAGGATTATTCAGTGAGAGCAAATAATCGGGCTCGCGCATGGATCGCTTGACCAGCCTGACGGCCTTTGTCCGGGTGGTGGATAGCGGCGGCTTTTCGGCCGCCGGGCGCCGCCTCAACATGTCGACGACCATGGTCAGCAACCACATCCAGGCGCTGGAGGACCGGCTCGGCGTGCGTCTGCTCAATCGCACCACGCGGAAGGTGAGCCTCACCGAGGTGGGGCGCGCCTATTACGACCGCTGCGTCCAGATCCTCGCCGATATCGAACAGGCCGACGACATTGCCGGCGCGCTGCATTCGACGCCGCGCGGCACGCTGCGCGTCTACACCCATACGCATACGGTGCCGTATGTCGCGCCGGTCGTCGCCGAATTCCTGAAGACCTATCCGGAGGTCAGGGTCGATCTCTCGATGGGCGAGCGCACCGTCGACATGATCGACGAAGGTTTCGACATCGCCGTGCGCATGACGCTTCCCCCGGATTCAAGCCTGATCGTGCGCAGCCTCGCCACTTGGCGGCACGTGCTGTGCTGCTCGCACGACTATCTCGAACGGCACGGAGCGGTGCGTGAGCTTGCCGAGCTCACCGAGCGCGATTGCGTCCGCCATGTCAACTATCCCTATCAGGACGAGTGGCGGTTCATCGATCGTGGCGGCGCGCCGGCATCGGTGAAGGTCTCTGGCCGGTTCATCACCAACAGCGGTGAGGCGCTGCGCATGGCGGCGCTGCAGGGTGCCGGCATCTGCCTTGCCGCCGGCTTCATGGTTCACGGCGATCTCGAAGCCGGGCGGCTGGTGCGGCTGTTGCCGGAATACCGGCCGGTCGAGCTTTCGATGAACGCAGTCTACCCGCACCGCCATCATTTGTCGGCGAAGGTGCGGACCTTCATCGACATGCTGGTCACCCACAGTGCCGAGCAGCAGAAGCTGATCGATCCGTATTCGTGATTGCGGCGCGCAGGGTGGGCACGCTACGCTTTGCCCACCCCACAATTTCTTTTCGTATTTGCCCGTTCGCGCATCACGATTCGTAACGAGATGATGGCGCAGCGCGCCGCAATCCAATAAATTGCCAGATACTACAGGGCAGGAGGGAGCAGCATGTTTGCGCTGAAGCGGGCGTCATTGCGCCGAACCATGGCGCCGCTTGCCGCGATGCTTGCCTGCCTGATCGCGCCCCTGCCGGCCGTAGCCTTCGGGCCTCCGCCGAATGCGCCGCTGTCGATGGAAAAGCTCTCGCGTCTCGACGACTTCCTCGCCGAGCAGAGCGCGACCGGAAAGATTCCCGGCGCGGTGCTGCTGATCCAGCGGCATGGCAAGCCGATCTATTTCAAATGCTTCGGCAAGCGCGACGTCGAAGCGAACATCGACATGACCACGGACACGATCTTTCCGCTGCATTCGGTGACGAAGACGGTCACCAGCGTGGCGGCGATGATCCTGGTCGACCGCGGCAAGATCGCGCTCGACGATCCCGTCAGCAAATACATTCCCTCCTTCGCCAACATGAAGGTCGGCGTCGAGCGCAAGGACGAGACGGGCCGCCCGGTGCTCGATCTGGTGCCGCTGGTTCGTCCGGTCACGATCGAGGACCTGTTGTTGCACACCTCGGGCATCACTTACGGCTTCTATGGCGCGGGGCTGGTGAAGGCGGCCTATGACGGCATCTATCTCGGCGATTTCGACAATGCCGAATTCGCCGAGCGGATCGCGAAATTGCCGCTCGCCGAGCAGCCACGCACGCTGTGGGACTACGGCCATTCGATCGACGTGCTCGGCCGCGTCATCGAGGTCGCCTCCGGCCAATCGCTCTATGAATTTGAGAAGACGGCGTTGTTCGAGCCGCTCGGCATGACCACGACCAAATATTTCCTGACCGAGCCGGCGGAGCGCGCCCGCTATGCAAGGCGGCTGCGCAGCGACGAGCGCATCGAGCGCAATTCGCTCGATGTCACGCGCTGGGAATCCGGCGGCGGCGGGCTGGTCTCGACGGTTGCCGACATGGCGCGCTACGGCCAGATGCTGCTCAATGGCGGCACGCTGGACGGCAAGACCATCCTCGGCCCGAAAACCTTCAAGGCGATGACGACCGATCATATCGGGCCGGGATCGGGCGTGGCCCGAAACTATTTCTATTATCCCGGTGACGGCTTTGGCTTCGGCTACGGCTTCGGGATCCGCACCGATGCCGGCCACGCCGTGCCGCCGCCGCCCGGCTCGCCCGGCGAGATCAAGTGGGACGGCGCGTCCGGCGCCTATATCGTCGTCGACCCGCTGCAGGACATGTTCTTTGTGCTGCTCCTGAACGCGCCGTCGGGGCGATGGCACGTTGAGGTCAACGTCAAGAAGATCGTCTATGATGCGTTCGAGAAGTGATCGAACAGAAGCTCGAGCCGGAAGCCCCGATGCTGCGCAAGACCCAAGGAACCGATCAATGCGCAATTGCGACGGCCCGGATCGTCGCGCTCGACCGCGCGCGCACCTTCATCACGCTGCTCGTGGTGATCCACCATTCGGTAGTGAACTACACTTATTTCGGCAGCGGCGACAGGGCGCGCTGGCTCGGTTTCGATCTGGTCGTCCTGTTCAACGACAGTTTCTTCATGGCCTGCATGTTCCTGATCTCGGGCCTGTTCGTGCACGACAGCCTGGCGCGCCGGGGCGGCGCGGACTTCATCGCCCGCCGCGCCTGGCGGCTCGGCATTCCCTATCTGGTCTCGATCTTCGTGCTGATGCCGATCGCCTATTATCCGACCTTCCTGCGCTATCACCTGCCGGGCACGACCGATTTCAACTTCTTCCATTTCTGGTGGCGCACGCTGACGGTCGGCCCGTGGCCGTCGGGACCGGCATGGTTCCTGTGGGTGCTGCTCGCGCTCAACATTCTCACTATGGTCGTGTGGTCGCTTGTGCCGCGGCTGCTCAAGGGCCTGGGCCAGGCGATCCTCGCCGTGCGCGACCGGCCGATGACCGCATTCGCCGCATTCCTGGTGGTCTCGCTCGTCTCCTACGTGCCGATGCGGCTGATCTTCGGTGATGCGAGCTGGCTCGAGCCGGGCGGCTATCCGTTGCCGATCCAGACCAGCCGCATCTTGCTTTATGCCGCCTATTTCTTCACCGGCGTCGCCATCGGCATGATCAGCCTGCGCACGGGCATTTTCGCGGAGGACGGCGAAGTGGCAAAGCGCTGGTCGCTGTGGCTCGGCTACGCGCTGGCGTTCTACGGCGCGATCCTGCTCCTGGTCTACGCGCACCATAACTGGATGGATTTCAATCATCCGCCCTCGTGGTGGGAGGTCGCTTACGCCTTTGCCTTCGCGCTGTTCAGCGCAGCGATGGCGTTCGCGCTGCCGGCGATCTTCCTGCGTTTCGCAAAGGCCAGATTATCCCTGCTCGATGCGATGCGGCCGTCAGCCTACGGCATCTTTCTCGTGCACTACATCTTCATCATCTACCTGCAATACCTGGTGTACGACTATACATGGCCGGCCGGCGTCAAAGCGGCGATCGTGTTCGCCGGCACGCTTGCCGCGAGCTGGGCGCTGACGGCGGCGCTGCGCAGGATCCCGATCGTGGCTCGGACGATCTAGCCCGTAGCCCGGGTGGAGCGGAACGCGCAACCCGGGACACCTGCATCCGCGTTTCCGAGCGGCCCCGGGTTACGCTGGCGCTCCACCCGGGTTACGAGCCTCGTGAGACGTGAACCGGCGCTCCGCTCACGCAACGCAGCAATGCCGAAATGTGCTTGGTTCGGCGCCGATCCGCTGGCTAGACGGTTTCGCAAACTGAGGCCGGAATAGATCGCCGGCCGGTCTGGAGTCGGTGATGCGAATCTTGTTGCTGCTGCCGTTTGTCGGCCTGTTGTGGGTACCTTTCTATAATTTCATGGAGCCGTCGCTGTTCGGCTTTCCTTTCTTCTACTGGTACCAACTCGCCTGGGTGCCGATTACCTCGCTCTTGATCTGGCTGGTGTATCGCAGCCGCAAGCCTGACGAAGCCTGAAGGGAACGCGCGCGTCATGGCTGATCAGATCGAATGGACCTCGCTGTCCGTCTTCGTCTTCTTCTTTGCTCTCGTGACAATCATGGGCTTCATGGCGGCGCGCTGGAAATCCGGCGCCGTCAGCGAGCATCTCGATGAATGGGGCCTCGGCGGCCGGCAATTCGGCACCTGGATCACCTGGTTCCTGGTCGGCGGCGACTTCTACACCGCCTACACCGTGATCGCGGTGCCGGCGCTGGTTTATGCGGTCGGCGCCTATGGCTTCTTCGCGCTGCCCTACACCATCATCGTCTATCCCTTCGTGTTCGCGGTGATGCCGATCCTGTGGAAAGTGGCGCACGCCAAGGGCTACGTCACCGCCGCCGACGTCGTGCATGGCACCCATGACTCGCGCCCGCTCGAATTGGTGGTCGCGCTCACCGGCATCGTCGCGACGATGCCCTATATCGCGCTGCAACTGATCGGCATGGGCGTCGTGATCAAGGCGATGGGGTTGACCGGCGAACTGCCGATCGTCGCCGCCTTCGTCATCCTCGCGCTCTATACCTACAGTTCCGGCCTGCGCGCGCCGGCGCTGATCGCCTTCGTCAAGGACGTGATGATCTATATCGTCGTGCTGGTGGCGGTCGTGGTGGTGCCGGCGAAGCTCGGCGGCTATGGGGCGGTGTTCTCCGCCGCCAACGACGCCTTCAGGGCGAAGGGCGGCGCCACCGGCCTGATCCTGAAGCCCGAGCAGATGCTGGCCTATGCCACACTGGCGCTCGGCTCGGCACTGGCGGCCTTCATGTATCCGCATACGCTGACCGGCATCTTCGCCTCCAAATCGGCCGACACCATCCGCAAGAACGCGATCCTGCTGCCGGCCTATACGCTGCTGCTCGGATTGATCGCGCTGCTCGGCTACATGGCCTATGCCGCGCACATCCAGGTGTCCTCGCCGAACGACGTGGTGCCGATGCTGTTCAAGATGTTGTTCCCGTCCTGGTTTGCCGGCTTCGCGTTCTCGGCGATCGCGATCGGCGCGCTGGTGCCGGCGGCGGTGATGAGCATAGGTGCCGCCAATCTCTTCACGCGCAACATCTGGAAGTCCTACGTCAACCCGGACATCACCCATGCCGGCGAGGCCTCGGTGGCGAAGATCGCTTCGCTGGTGGTGAAGGTCGGTGCGCTGGCCTTCATCCTGTTCCTGCCGACGCAGTATGCGCTCGACCTGCAACTGCTCGGCGGCCTGTGGATCATGCAGATCCTGCCGTCGCTGGTGTTCAGCCTGTTCACGCGCTGGTTCCGCGCCGAGGGATTGCTGCTCGGCTGGGCGGCCGGCATCGGCTGGGGATCATGGACGGCGTGGAGCAACGGGTTGAAGCCGCTGGCGACGATCAGCTTCGGTGGCGGCAGCCATACCTTCTATGTCGGCCTCGGCGCGCTGATCCTCAACATCGCCGTCGCTGCGATCGCGACGGTGGTGGTGACCTGGCTGTCGCCGGCGGCTGAACGGGACGCGCCGGCGCGATCCTGAGCCCATTGCGAATCGGCGCAGCTCACGCGAGCTGCGCCGAGAGGCGCGCGACCTCCGCCTTCACCCTGGCGATTGCGGCGTCCTTCACGGGGCCGTAGCCGCGGATCTCCATCGGCGCCCTGGCGATTGCGACGATGTCAGGCAGGCGCTGTGCATCGAGCCGGCCGAGCAGGCTATCGATCTGCCCCTCATACCAGGCGATCAGGTCGCGCTCAGCGCGGCGCTCGGCGGTGTAACCGAACACGTCGAACCGCGTGCCGCGCAGCGTCTTCAGCCGCGCCAGAGCTCTCATTGGCATCCTGAT
Source organism: Bradyrhizobium sp. BRP22 (assembly GCF_020194175.1). Taxonomy (GTDB): domain Bacteria; phylum Pseudomonadota; class Alphaproteobacteria; order Rhizobiales; family Xanthobacteraceae; genus Bradyrhizobium. The sequence goes on from NZ_JADYVX010000032.1 coordinate 81,617, forward strand.
CCACGGACCAAACGTGCGCTTGCGCGGTCGTCCCCGCGCGTCCTTCTTGGCCGGCAGGAACGGCGGCGCCAGATGATATCGCACCGAGAAGTCGCCCTCGAACTGCTGGCGCAGTTCATCGAGGAAGCCGGTCTCCATGTGAAGCCGCGCCACCTCATACTCGTCCTTGTAGGCCATCAGCTTGAACAGAGCGCGCGCGACCGCGTCCGTTACCGCCTCGGTTCCGAGCGCGGCCTCGGCATCGCGCACACGCGCCACCGTCTTCCGATAGCGCGCGGCATAAGCCGCGTCCTGGTAGGCCGTCAGAAAGTCGGCGCGATGCGTAATCACCTGATCGAGCGTTTCCGCTTCGATCGTTCTCACATTGTCCGTGCCGGGCAAGTCGTTCGGATCGGCGCTGGCGATGCGTCCCCAGGCCAAGGCCTCCTTGTTGCGCTGGACGGCGACGCCGTTGAGCTCGATGGCGCGGAGCAGCGCGGCGAGAGAGACCGGGACCAGTCCCTGCTGCCAGGCGAAGCCGAGCATGATGATGTTGGCATAAACGCTGTCGCCAAGCAGCCGCTCGGCCAGCGCATTCGCATCGATCGTTCTCAGATGGCCGCAGCCGATCACGTTGTCGATCGCGTGCACGCGAGCTGATGCAGCGAGGTCGGCATCGCGGAAGCGCACGACGTCGCCGGTCGGCATCTCCGCGGTGTTGAGCACGGCGCGCATGCCTTTCCGATAGGTACCCGACGCCTTGGCGGAGGAACTGACGACTATATCGCAGCCGATCAGCGCATCCGCCGCGCCCTGGTCGATGCGGACCTGGTGCAGTTCGTCCGGCTGGGCTGCGATACGGATGTAGCTCAGCACGGGTCCGAATTTCTGCGCAAAGCCGGTAAAATCCAGCACCGAGACGCCGCGCCGCTCGAGATGCGCGGCCATGCTGATCAGCGCACCGACCGTGATGACGCCGGTGCCGCCGACGCCGGTCACCAGCAGATCATACGGGCGATCGAGCGGTGAGAGCGCCGGCAGCGGCAGCATGGCGGCGCGTTCTTGTGGATCGATGCTGCTTGCAGGCTTCGTTCGGCGCCTGGCGCCTTCGATCGTGACAAAGCTCGGGCAGAAGCCGTTGAGACAGGAGAAATCCTTGTTGCAGGTGGAGAGATTGATGCGGCGCTTGCGGCCGAACGGCGTCTCCCTCGGCTCGACGCTGAGGCAGTTCGATTCGACCGAGCAGTCGCCGCAGCCTTCGCAGACGAGGTCGTTGATATAGGCAAAGCGCGGCGGATCCTCGATCTGGCCGCGCTTGCGCCGGCGGCGCTTTTCGGTGGCGCAGGTCTGCTGGTAGATCAGCACGGAGACGCCGGGGATGTCGCGCAGCTCGCGCTGCACAGCATCCATCTCCTCGCGCGGATGGATGGTGACGCCGACAGGAAAATCGGCCGGCGCAAACTGCGAGGGAGCGTCCGAGACCAGCGCGATGCGCGCGACGCCTTCGGCGCGGACGCTATGGGCGATGGCGTGTACGGTCACGGGGCCGTCGACCGGCTGGCCGCCGGTCATGGCGACAGCATCGTTGAACAGGATCTTGTAGGTGATGTTGGCGCCGGCCGCGATCGCCTGCCGGATCGCCATCGAGCCGGAGTGATAATAGGTGCCTTCGCCGAGATTCTGGAAGATGTGCTTGTTGCCGGTGAAACGCGACGATGCCGCCCAGTTGACGCCTTCGCCGCCCATCTGGATCAGGGACGACGTCTCGCGGTCCATCCAGCTCGCCATGAAATGGCAGCCGATGCCGGCAAGCGCCTTGGATCCCTCCGGCACTTTGGTCGAGGTGTTGTGCGGGCATCCTGAACAGAAATAGGGCGTGCGGGTCGCGCCCGCGACGGCGATGACACGCTGCGCGTCGGGCGCGAGTGCCGCAGCACGTTTCGCAAGATCGAGGCCGGGAAACATCGGGTCGAGGCGTCGCGCCAGCACGTCGGCGAGCGCGCGTGGCGATAGTTCACCGATCCATGAGATCAGGCGCGCGCCGGTCTCGTCATGCTTGCCGACCATCCGCTCCGGCTTCGCGCCCGGATAGTCGTAGAAATATTCCTTGAACTGGCTTTCGATGATGCCGCGCTTTTCCTCCACCACCAGGATCTCACGCTTATCCTTCACGAACTCCATCGCATCGTGCAGCGCCAGCGGCCAGACCATGCCGACCTTGTAGATGTCGATGCCGAGGCGGCGGCAGGCGGTCTCGTCAAGGCCCATCAGCCGCAGCGCTTCCATCAGATCGAGATGCGCCTTGCCTGTCGTGACGATGCCGTAGGTCGCGTGCGGGATGTCGTAGATGTGGCGGTCGATCGGGTTGGCTTTGGCAAAGGCGTAGACCGCGTGCTTCTTGGCTTCCAGCCGCTCCTCGATCTGCGGGCCGGGCAGATCCGGCCAGCGATAGTGCAGGCCGCCGGGCGGCGGCGCAAAATCGGGCATGCGGAAGATGCGGGGCGGGCGCAGCGCGACGGAGGCGCCTGACTCGACGATCTCCGAGATCGCCTTGAAGCCGACCCACATGCCGGAAAAGCGGCTCAGCGCATAGCCGTATTCGCCGAATTCGAGATATTCGGCGACGCTCGCCGGATGCAGTGTCGGCATGAACCAGCTCATGAAGGCAACATCGGATTGGTGCGGCATCGAGGAGGAGACGCAGCCATGATCGTCGCCCGCGACGACAAGCACGCCGCTATGCGGCGACGAGCCATAGGCGTTGCCATGTTTGAGCGCATCGCCGGAACGATCGACGCCCGGGCCCTTGCCGTACCAGAGGCCGAACACGCCCTGCACGGTGCGATCGGGCTGGGTCTCGACCTGCTGCGAGCCGAGCACCGCGGTTGCCGCGAGATCCTCGTTGACCGCGGGCAGGAATTCGATGCGCTCCGACTTGAGGCGATCGGCGATGCGCCAGAGTTCGAGGTCGACACCGCCGAGCGGCGAGCCGCGATAGCCGGAGATGAAGCCGGCGGTATCCAGCCCCGCGGTGCGGTCGCGCTTGGCCTGGTCGAGCACGATGCGGACGATCGCCTGCGTGCCCGTGAGGAAGACGCGGCCGTCGTCGCGTTCGTAGCGGTCGGAAAGCTGGTAGGTGTCGAGGGAGGGAATGGCGTCCATGGCCGGCCTCGCATCGGATTCGAGTCCGCCAACGGTAATCCCGGCCGCCTGGTAGGAATTACCTATTCATCCCGCGGCGTCGACTATTTCGGTAAAAACATTCGTGATATAGGATGATATCGGTAAAATCTACCAAATGGAGGCGCGCTCATGGTCGAAGAGCAGGACGAACGCATCCTCGCCGAGTTGCAGAAGAGCGGACGCGCGACCAATCAGGAGCTTGCCGATGCGGTCGGCATGTCGACCTCTGCGTGCTGGCGCCGCGTGCGCGCCCTGGAAGAATCCGGTGTGATCTCCGGCTATGCAGCGCTGGTGGAGCGTGAGCGCGCCGGCTTTGCGACGTCGGCGATCCTTCACGTCTCGCTGGAGCGGCATGACGCGAAATTCGTCGACGAGTTCGTGGCGCGGGTGAAACGGCGCAGCGAAGTCCTGGAATGTTTCGCGACCACGGGAGACGCCGACTATCACCTGCGCGTCGTGGTGCGCGACATCCACGCCTATAACCAGTTCCTCGACGAGTTCATGTTCCGCGTGCCCGGCATCCGCTATGTCCGCACCAACATGATCCTGAAGGAGATCAAGACCGGCGTCGCGTTGCCGTTCGATACCAGGCGGCCGCGCAAGGATTAGGTGAACGAGCGGCGGACGCTATGCGGTAGCCCGGGTGAAGCGTCAGCTTAGCCCGGGACATCCGCGTCCGCATTTGCGAGCGACCCCGGGTTACGCGTTCCGCTTCACCCGGCTACAAGTTCAGAAGTTTTCTCTCACGAACCGGTTGCGAAGTGTGCCGATGCCGGTGATGTCGATCTCGACCACGTCACCCGCCTTCAGGTCCGGCGACGCGCCGTCGGTGCCCATCCAGATCACGTCACCTGGCCACAGCGTGAAATATTTCGTCAATTCGACAATGAAGGGGACGATGCCGAAGATCATGTCGTTGGTGCGGAAGCGGTTGGTCTCCTTGCCGTTGACCCGCACCACCGTCTCCATGTTGTCGAGATCGACATCGGTCTCGATCCATGGGCCCATCGGCTTGAAGGTGTCGGCGTTCTTGGAACGCCACAGCCCGCGGTCGGCCTTCTGCCAACTGCGCTCGCTGACGTCATTGCCGATGGTGTAGCCGAACACGCAAGACATTGCGTTTGACGGATCGAGGTGCTTTGCCTTCTTGCCGATGACGACCACGAGCTCGCCTTCGTAGTGGATCTTCTCCGTTGCGGTCGCCGGGATCACCACGTCTTCGTCATGGGCGATCAGCGCGTTCTGGGCGCGGTAGCCGATCTCGGGCCGGTCAGGCACGGCCGGAATCTCGCCGCGCTTGTCGGCGGCTTCCTTCAGGTGCTTCAGATAATTGAGCCCGACGCAATAAAAGGTGCGCGGGATCAGCGGCAGCTCGATCTTTACTTCACCAAGCGGATGCGCCTGCGCGGTACGCTGCCATTCGCCGAAGGGATCGCCATCCACGCCGATCACTCGGTCGCCTTCGACAATGCCCCAGGAGGTTTTTCCCCGGGCGGTGAATTTGAGCCAGCGCATCGATCTTCTCTCTTATTCGGCCGCAATCCGCGGCGAGGTTTTCCAGGCGCCGGCCGCCGGACGGGGCAGGCCGAGATTCTCGCGCAGCGTCTTGCCGGCGTAGTTGCGGTGGAAGAGCCCGCGCCGCTGCAGTTCCGGAACGACATGCCGGACGAAATCCGCGTAGGAACCGGGTACATAGCTCGCCGCGATGACAAAACCGTCGCAGCCGCGCCCGACGAACATCTCCTCCAGCCGGTCGGCGATTTCCTTTGGCCCGCCGACGATCGCATCCTGCACCAGGCCACGGCCGGAGAAGGTGATGAAGTCGCGCGTGGTCGGGTTGGTCTTGCCGGAGGTTTTCAGCACGCCGTCGCGGATGCCGAGCATGCCTTGCATGCCCTGCAGTTCCTCCGTCGTCAGCGGCTCGTCGATACCCTTGGCGCCGAAATCGAAATTCAGTCCCTCGGCGAGCAGCGACAGCGCGTCGATCTCCAGCGGCAGCTTCTGGATCTCCGCCATCCGGTCTTCCGCCTCGGCCTTGGTCGCACCGCAGACCGGCGTCGTCAGGTTGCAGAGGAACATCTGGTCGGGATCGCGGCCAGCCTTTGCGGCCTCGCTCCGGATCGCCTCATAGCCCTGCTTGGCGCTCGCAAGATTGCGCGCGGCGGTGAAGATCACCTCGCCCCAGCGCCCGGCAAAGCGCTGGCCGCGGCCGGAAGCGCCGGCCTGGATGATGACGGGATGGCCCTGCGGCGAGCGCGGCACCGTGAAGGGTCCGCGCGACTTGAAGAACTTTCCGTCGTGATCGAGCCGCTTCACCTTGGTCGGATCGGCGAAGCGGCCGCTTTTCTTGTCGATGATGAGTGAGCCGTCCTCCCAGGAATCCCAATGGCCGAGCACGACCTCCATGAACTCGTCGGCGCGGTCATAGCGCAAATCATGCTCGAGGTGCTGGGCGCGGCCCATGTTGAGCGCTTCGCCGTCATTGACCGAGGTCACCACGTTCCAGCCGGCGCGGCCGCCGGTCATGAGGTCGAGGGTGGCGAAGCGGCGCGCGACGTCGAACGGCTCGTAATAGGTGGTCGAGCAGGTGGAGGCGAGGCCGAGCTTCTCGGTGACCATCCCCATCGTGGTCAGCACGATGACCGGGTCCATCTTCACGCAGCGGATGCCGTATTCGACAGTATGGGCGTGATCGTTGCCGTAGCGGTCCGGCATCGCCAGGCGGTCGTCGAAGAACGCCATGTGGAATTTGCCGGCCTCGAGCATCCGCGCGATCTCCTGGTAGTAATCCGCCGACATCGAGTCGTCGCGCGATTCGGGATGGCGCCAGGAGCCCGGCAGATTGGTGCAGTTCTGCGCCTGCAGGAAGCCGACCAGTGCCATTTGCCGTGTCATGCCGCTATCCCCCGTCTCACGCCAGATCGAGTTGTTTCGTAAGCCCGTACTCGCCGGCAAGCGCGCGGAGCTTGTCCCAGGTCGCATCCTCGATCTCGATGCCGTTCCTCCGGCGTTCCTGTTCGCGCAGAAACTCGACCTCACCGGGATAGAACACGCCCGGACTTCCTTCCGAGGGCGGCGTCGATTTCAGGTAGCGCGCGAACTCGGCGACCTCGCGCTTGAAATCCTGCAGCGGGCGGAAGGCGGCGACATTGAACACCGCCATGAAGCATCCGTCATTGTGTCGCCCGGTCGGCTCGACGCCGAATCCCAGCCCGGTGAGCAGACCGCATAGGACTTCCACCATCGCCGCCAGGCCAGAGCCCTTGTAGCCCTCGCTGCCGCCGAGCGGCAGCAGCGCACCGCCCTTATAGTCCGCCGGGTCGGTGGTGTGGCGGCCTTCGGCGTCGATGATCCAGCCGTTCGGAATCCGTTCGCCGCGCGCAACCGCGAGCTGGATCTTGCCGACCGCGACCGCCGAGGTCGCCATGTCCAGATAGAACGGCGCCTCGAGCTCGGACGGCACCGCGATCGAGATCGGGTTGGTGCCGAGCCGTGCCTCGCGGCCGCCGAACGGCGCGACATGTTTTGGCGAGCGGCCGGAATCGGCGGTGGCGATGCCGATCATGCCTTCGCGCATCGCCATCAGCGGATAGTGCGCGAGCCGTCCCACGTGGCTCTGCCGGAACACGGTGCAGGCGGCGACATTCGCGGTCCGTGCCTTGGCGATCGTCAATTCCATCGCCCTGGCATTGACGTGGAAGCCAAAACCCCAATTGCCGTCGATCACGGTCGTGGTCGGCGATTCCTGGACGATGGTCCATGTCGCGCCGGGCACGATATGTCCGGCCTTGATGCGGTCGATATAGGTCGGGACCGCGATGATCCCGTGCGAGTCATGGCCGGCGAGATTGGCGTTGACGCAGCCGACCGCGACCGCCTGGGCTTCCTCCTCGGACGCGCCGGCGCCACGTAGCAGCGCCGCACCGATGCGGGTGAGACGATCGGCATGGACGGTCGGCATGGGATTTCCTCGGATTGAAGCCCGCGCACGCGGCGGGTCTTATTCGTGGTGCGGCATGGTCTCAAAGCGGCGGGCGACGAGCAACACCAGAATGTCCGATCCGCCATGACGTTAACGCGGCTTTTCAAGGCAACGGTCTTATGTCGGGGGAACCGTCAGCGCTCGCGGGCGATTTCCGTGGCGCCCGCGACGTAAAAAATCGTCAACAAACCGGTAATTTTTCCGGGTTCTGTCCGACTTTATTCGCCCGACATTTACTTTGACTCGCAACTTATAGCTGTTCCTAACGTCCACTTAGGTCTCCGCTTCGCATAAAGTCCCGCGGGGCCGGCCGAGACCGGCCGCAGGGAGTTGATCGCTTGGAGCAGACCATCAGGGGTACCTTCGCGGCGTTGAACGCCACCAACGAAGCGATCCTGTACGCCAAATCGCCGGAGGAACTGTACGCCAAGATCTGCGAAGCCGCTTTTTCCAGCGGCGACTTTCTGGCGACAGCGGTGTTCTTGCTGGATGCCGATACCAGCCGGCTCCGCCTTGCGGTCGGCTTCGGCGAGGATGTCGCGCGGCTGCGCGGCATCGACATCTCGATCATTGCCAATACCCCCGAGGGCAGCGGGGTGTGCGGACAGGCGTTCCGCGACCAGCAGGCTTGTATCAGCAACGACTATCTGAATGATCCGCGCTCGCTCGCCTGGCGCGCCGGCGCTCGCACCGGCGAGGTCGCCGCGGCGGCGGCAATGCCGCTGATCTGCAATGGCCGCAGCGTCGGCGTCTTCCTTGTCACCCGGCGCGAGGTCGGATCGCTCGGCGACGAACTCGTCTCGCTGCTGGCGCGCATGGCCGCGAACGTTTCGTTTGCGCTGGACAATTTCGAGCATGAGCGCACGCGCAAGAGCAGCGAGCGGGCGATGCGCCGCCTCAACCAGATGTTCGGCGCCATCAGCGCCACCAACGAGGCGATCCTTCGTGCCAAGACCGAGCACGACCTCTACCAGCGCGTCTGCGACGCCGCCGTTCACAGCGGGAAATCCGTTGCCGCCGTGGTCCTGCTCGCCGAGCCTGACACCCATTGGCTCGAGCCGGTCGCCGGCACTGGCGACGCAATCGAGCTGATCACGCAAACGCGCTTTTCGACCGATCCCGACAACATCTACGGCAAGGGCGTCTGCGGGCAGGCGTTCCGGACCCAGCGGCCGTGCATCAACAACGACATCCCGAAGTCCGATGGTCCGTGGCGACAGGTGGGGCGCGACGTCGGCGTCATGGCCTGCATCGCGGTTCCCCTGACCAAGTTCGGCAAGAGCATCGGCGTCCTGCTGTTCTTTGTCGGCAGGTCATGGGCGGCGGATGAAGAGATCGTGGCGCTGATGGCGCGGATCGCCGAGAACGTGTCGGTGGCACTCGACAATTTCGAACGCGCCGATGAAAAGGCCAGGGCCGACCGGCAGAAGGATCGATTGTCACGAATGTTCGCGGCGCTGAGCGCGACCAACGAAGCGATCATGCGGGCGAGGTCGCGAGAGGAGATGTTCGCGCTGGTGTGCCAGGCGGCCGGCATGGGCGCCAGGTTCAACTCGACCAGCATCTTCCTGGTCACGCCCGGCAGCGATTATCTCGAGATGGCGGCGACCGGGGGACCGACATCCGAGAACGCCCGCAAGCTCAAAGTATCGATCAACGAGGCCGTTCCGGAAGGGCGCGGCCTTTGCGGGACGGCGTTCCGCTCCAGGCAGGCCAGCATCAACAACAATTTCCTGAAGGACGTTGCGGGCAACGCGTTCCGGGACATCATCGAACGCGAGGGAGCACGATCGGGCGCAGCGTTTCCGTTGTTCGTCGACGGTGAGCCGGCCGGTGTGATGCTCTTCATCTCCTCCGAACGCGACACCTTTACCGCCGAGTTCGCTGAATTGCTGCAGCGGCTGGCTGACAACGTGTCGTTCGCGCTCGGCAGCTTCGAGCGCGCCGACGAGAAGGCGAGGACCGAGGATCAGAAGGAGCGGCTGACGCGGATGTTCGCGGCGCTGAGCGCCACCAACGAAGCGATCATGCGGGCGAAGTCGCGGACCGAGCTGTTCCATCTGGTCTGCGAGGCAGCGGTCGTTGGCGGCAATTTCACCTCCACCGCGATCGCGCTGGAACGGCCGGGTGACGATTATCTGGAAAACGTCGCTTCGGCCGGTCCCGATCGGGAGCGCGCGTTCAACGTGCGCCTCTCCATCAATGCGGCGCATCCCGAAGGGCGGAGCCTCACCGGCATCGCGTTCCGAACCCGGAAACCCTGCATCAGCAACGACTATCTCGGCGATTTCGGCGCTTCGAGTCCATTCTATCAGGTCCTGCGCGATGCCGGCACCCGCTCCGGCGCCGCATTTCCGCTGCTCAAGCACGGCAAGCCGATCGGCGCCATCATCTTCCTCTCCAGCGAGATCGGCGCCTTCAGCCCCGAGCTGATCGGGCTGTTGCGACGTCTCGCCGAGAATGTCTCGTTCGCGCTGGAGAATTTCGATCGCGCCGACGAGAAGGCGAGGGCCGACGAGCGGATCGAATATCTCGCCTCGCATGACGGCCTGACGCGCTTGCCCAACCGGGAAACCTTCAACGAATTGCTGCGCCACGCCATCGAGGTGGCCAGCCGCCATCAGCGTCAGTTTGCGCTGCTGTTCATCGATCTCGACCGTTTCAAGGTCATCAACGATTCGCTTGGCCACGATGCCGGCGACCTGCTGCTCGTCAAGATCGCCGACCGGCTGCGCGGGACCTTGCGTTCGAGCGACGTCATCGCCCGCCTCGGCGGCGATGAATTCGTTGTGATCCTGGAAGAGACCGAGCGCGCCGATGTCGAAACGATCGCCGAGAGCCTGTTGTCGGCGCTCAGCCAGCCGCTGCAACTGAGCGGACACGAATGCCACACCACGGCCTCGATCGGCATCGCGATGTATCCTGCTGACGGTTCGGACGCCAAGACGCTGACCAAGAACGCAGACATGGCGATGTATCTCGCCAAGGAGGACGGCAAGAACGGCTTCCGTTTCCACTCCAAGGAGATCAAGGCGCAGTCGATCGAGCGTCTGACGCTGGAGAATGCCTTGCGCCGCGCGCTGGAGCGCGATCAGTTCTCGCTCCATTACCAGCCGAAGATCGACATCGCGAGCGGCCAGATCACCGGCGTCGAAGCGCTGCTGCGCTGGACCCATCCCGATCTCGGGCAGATCGCGCCGGCTCAGTTCATCCCGCTCGCGGAGGAGATCGGGCTGATCGTGCCGATCGGACGCTGGGTGCTGAACGAAGCTTGTGCGCAGAACATCGCCTGGCAGCGCCGCGGCTTGCGGCCGGTGACGATGGCGGTCAATCTCTCGCCGCGCCAATTCGCCGACGAGCATCTGTTGCAGGACGTCGACGAGGCGCTACGCTCAAGCGGGATGTCGCCGGCGCTGCTGCAGCTCGAGGTCACCGAAAGCGTGGTGATGCGCAACGTGCCGCGGGCGGTCAGGGTGCTGGATGCGATTCAGAGCCGCGGCATTCGCCTGGCGATCGACGATTTCGGCACCGGCTATTCGTCGATGTCGCTGATGAAGCAGTTCCCAATTGACACCATCAAGATCGACCGTTCCTTCGTGCGCGATCTCGCCCGCGACAGCGAGGACCAGGCGATCGCGCAGGCCATCATCAGCATGGGCAAGGCGCTCGGCATGACCGTGATCGCCGAGGGCGTGGAGACGACCGAGCAGGAGCGCTTCCTGCGCGACCATGGCTGCGACGAGATGCAGGGCTATCTGCTCAGCAAGCCGCTTCCGCCCCGCGAACTCGCCGAGTTGCTGTGCGCCGCGCCGGCACTTGCCTCGCCGCCGCTGCAGCCCGTAGATCATGCCGCGGACGATCAGGCCGCCTCGGATCTAGGGCGGAAACGCGCTGTCATCTGATGGCTGCACATGCAGGTCGCGCACGTCGGAATCCGTCGATTGCACCTTGCGCGAAAAATCATAAGGCCACGGCAGATTGGACTGGCCGGCGAGTGATTTCAGCAGCACGGCGGCACCCGCTGCGTAAGTTGCGCCGCTCGCAAGGCGGAGCCGCATGCTCCACTCCGCTGGCAACTCCACGGCGCAATCGCGCAGTTCGAATGCCGGCCCCCACCACCACGCCGGCGCCGGCGGCCGTTCACTTTCCGGAATGGCGCGCCAGCGTCCGTATTCGTCGACGATACGCTTGAATTGCAGTTTCGCGGCGGGATGCATCGGGATCCTCTGTTCTGCTCCCGATAATATCCGCCTCGACGGCAGGCGCAAAGTCTATTGCCGGCCGTGCTGCCAGTGCGTGGTCACCTCGGTGCCCGTCTTGTTCAGATGGACATGCTGGTCGACATGGTCGACCCAGGACAGCGGAATGAAGTGATGGTGCTGCCCATCGGGCGAGCTCTGCTTGGTGAGCTTGATCTTGTCGGTTCCTTCGAGATGATCGACCTTTCCGACCGTCTTCCGGTCCGACGAGATGACGTCCATATGTTCCTTGATCTCTGCGGCCATTGCCATGTTCCATCTCCTTCAATGTTTGCGGAGATGAACGCTTGGTGGCCGCAAAGGTGCCCCTCCCACGAAATCACTTCTCGGCCACCTCCGTCGCGGTCGCCGGTCCCTCGCCCATGATCAGGAGCACGGCGTCCTCGTCCTTGGCACCGTCCCAATGGACCCGCTTGCCATAGTGGGTGACGAAACTGCCCGCCGGCATCGCCACGGTGCCCTTGTCCGGATCGAATTTCGCTCCCGATCCGACCCACCAGGTACCTTTCAGCACGACGATGTAACGGTCGTTCGGATGGAAATGCGGGTGGCTGAAATGGTTGCCCTTGGTCCACTTGGTGTAGACCATGTAGAAGCCCGGCTTTGTCGGATCACCGACCACCACGGCGTTCTGCGCGCCGTGCGTGTCCACCGGCCCCCAGGGGATCTGGTCGGGCAATTTATAGACGACGGCGGCGGGATTGAGCTCGGCGGCGGAGCCGATGCTCAGCGTGGCGGCGAGCGCAAGCGGGATTGCAAGGTAACGCCAGACGCTGACGATCATGACTTCCTCCGTTTTCGGATAGACATTGGGCTCGTCCATCTCTGTTGCTCTCAATGCTATTCGGGAGCGCTCGTAGCGGACAAGATGCGCGCACGCATGTGTGATCGGCGGATGCGCGGTTTCTCGCACAACGCAACTGCAGCATCGAAATCGATTTACGCCCGTGCGCGACGGTGATTAGTTTGCGCGCCCAATCAAAACAACATCGGGAGGATGCTTTTCATGAAACATGTGTGGACGCTTGCGGCCGGTCTTCTGATCGGCGCCGCTCTGTCCTCCAATCTCGCTTCCGCCGAGGGCGACGGCTGGATCACGCTGGTCGACGGCACCAACAAGGGCGACTGGGACGAGGTCGGCAAGGCGAACTGGACCTTGAAGGACGGCGCGCTGGTTGCCGACAAGCTCGACGGCAAGGACCTGTCCTATCTCGTCAGCAAGAATTCCTACAAGGACTTCCAGATCAAGGCCGAGTTCTGGACCGACGAGGACGCCAACAGCGGCATCTTCATCCGCTGCGACACCAACAAGACCATCGACTCCAAGGTCTGCTACGAGGTCAATATCTTCGACAAGCGGCCCGATCCGACCTACGGCACCGGCGCAATCGTCGATCTCGGCAAGGTCAACCCGATGCCCAAGGCGGCGGGCAAATGGAACACCTATGAGATCACGGCGCAGGGACCGCATCTCGTCGTGGTGCTCAACGGGCAGAAGACCGTCGACGTGCAGGACAAGACACACGCGAGCGGTCCGATCGCGCTTCAATATGGCTCGGGCGTGGTCAAGTTCCGGAACGTGCAGATCAAGCCGCTGTAGCAACGCGCGCTCCCTTCCCCTGAAAGCGGGAGGGCAGGGT
>NZ_JADYVX010000033.1 GCF_020194175.1 Bradyrhizobium sp. BRP22
CATAATCTTCGACCCGTGCAGGTAGAAGGCTGACCTGATCCCGGCTGACGCCGGTCTTGAACCTACGATTCGTCATACCGAATCGTACACTCGTTCCTACAAAAAGCTCAGATTCTTACCCAGTCTCAACGCGCCATCCGGGCTACGGGTCGGCTACGCCTCGCGCACCACCGTCTTTAGATAATTGTAAGCCTTGATGATCTCGATCAGGCGGTCCTCGGTCGAGCGATCGCCGCCATTGGCGTCGGGATGGTGCTGCTTCACCAGCGCCTTGTACTTCGCCTTGACGTCTTCCAGCGTCGCTTCGGCTGTGAGGCCCATGACCTGCAGCGCCTTGCGCTCGGCATTCATCACCGTGCGCGTCTCGGGCTTGGCCTGCTGCGCCCCCGCGCCCGGCCGCCAGCCGGCACGGCCATTGAGCTCGGCGAACACATTGAAGGGATCGGCGGCGCCGCCGAGATCATCCTCGACATTGCCCTTGCCGCGCTTGGCGCTGGTGTTGGCGCCCATCTTCCAGGTCGGGCGATGGCCCGTCAGCGCATCCTTCTGGTAGCGCGCCACCGCCTCGGCATTCATGCCCTGGAAGAAATTGTAGGACTGGTTGTACTCGCGGACATGATCGAGGCAGAAATGCCAATACTCGCGCGAGTTCTCGCGGCCTTTCGGCGCGCGGTGCGAACCCTTGTTCTGACAGCCGGCCCACTCGCAGGTGATGGCTTCCTGGCCAGCCTGCGCCTGGCGCTTCGCACTCACCTTCGTCGGCTTGATGCGAATGGAGTCGAAGAATTTTGATGAATCGATCGGCATGACTGACTTTGACTACGCAATGCAAAATGCTTCAAGTCTTGACATTGCGAATACCTCTTCTTCGGACGTGCCATTGACGAAACGCAGCCTTCGAACTATGCCGCCGCCATGAGCACAAGGGACGCTATTATAAAGAAGTTGAGTGAAGCTTTCATGCCCGAAAGCCTCGAGGTCCAGGATGAATCACATCTGCATGAGGGCCACGCCGGGCATCGGCCGGGTGGCGAGACGCATTTCCGAGTTTATATTGTATCGCAGGCGTTCGAAGGGAAGAGCCGGATCGAGCGCCACCGCATGATTAATGTGGCGCTGGCCCAGGAACTCGCGGATAGCGTGCATGCGCTCGCGATCCACGCACAGGCCCCAGGGGAAAGGCCGCGCTGAAAAGCGCCGCCTGAAAATTTAGCTGAAGAACACGGCCGAACTGCGGTTTTGATCAACGTCGCGCAAGACGGCGCCGCGGTTTTCATTTATCAGAGATAGCTGCCTGGGCGATGGACCAGTTCCATTGGAATTGGGCAGGCTCATTGCACCATCGCCACCTGCCATAAGGGGCTGTCAGATGGTTCACTGGGCGCATCTGCGATTGGCCACGGCCGTAATGGCAACACTGGCGCCCTGGGCGCCCCTACCTGTCGCGGCACAGGCCATGCCGAGTCCGCTCGTTCAGGAAATCCTGATAAAAAGCATTCTGGTGACACTGAGCGATGCAGTCGCCGCCAATAATTTCGCAGTCCTGCACGCCAAGATCTCAAAGCCGTTCGCCGACCAGTTTCCGCCGGAGAAGCTGCAGGCCGTGTTCAAGGACCTCGTCGACAAGCATGCGGTGTTCGACGCCGTGGTGGCAAAGCCTGTGATCGCCGATGAGGAGGCGAAGATCGACGAGAATGGCGTGCTCCGCCTGAAGGGCCATTTCGAGACCGCGCCGAAGCAGGTGAAGTATCAACTCGCCTTTATTCCCGCCGACGGCACGTGGAAGCTTTCCGGGGTCACCATCGACATCGAATAGGCGTCCTGCCCGATCCTCATCCTGGGGAGCGCGGGACGCGCGTCTCGAAGGATGAGGCCCCGATGCCTGTGCGCTTCGCCAGTCGTCCCGGGACATCCGGGCCTCGCCCTTCGAGACGGCCGCTGCGCGGCCTCCTCAGGGTGAGGAGATAGAGCAGGCATGCGTGGACTGACTAAAACGCCGTTCCGGCGCGCTTCGGCCTGGGTTCCTCCGCCTCGGCTTCACGCGGCAGTGCGGTGATGCGCAGTGCCGTGATGCGGTTGCGTTCGCGGCGCAGGACGCGGAAGCGGAAGCCGTGGAAGGTGAAGCTCTGACCGCGTTCCGGAATCGAGCGCGCCTCATGGATCACGAGACCCGCCACGGTGGTGGCTTCCTCGTCCGGCAAATGCCAGTCCATCGCCCGATTGAGATCGCGGATCGGCACCGAGCCGTCGACCACCACGGAGCCATCGGGCTGGGCGCGCACGCCCGCGACGACCACGTCGTGCTCATCGGAAATGTCGCCGACAATCTCCTCCAGGATGTCTTCCAGCGTCACCATGCCTTCGACTTCGCCATATTCGTCGACGACGAGCGCGAAGTGAGTCTTGCGGCGGCGGAACGCCTTGAGCTGCTCGGACAATGGCCGCATCTCCGGCACGAACCAGGGCGGCAGCGCGATGGTCGAAACGTCGATGTTCGACGCATCGCCATCATTGGCACGAAGCGCGCGCAACAGGTCCTTGGCGTGCAGCACCCCGATGATGTTTTCCGGCTTTTCGCGCCACAACGGAATCCGGGTGTATTCGGTGGCCAGAACCTCCCGCACCAGTTCCTCGGGCGGCAGGTCGGCATTGATCGTCACCATTACGGTACGATGAACCATGACATCGGACACGGCCAAGTCGCCGAAGCGAAAGACGTTGTGGATGTATTCGGCCTCACCGCTTTCGATTGCGCCGTGCACGACCGATTCTTCCACGAGCCCTTCGATCTCCGAATCCGTAAGGATTTCATGCTGCGAGGATTCCTCCACTCCCACCAGGCGCAAAATCGCCCGCGACGCGCTGTTGAGCAGCCAGTTGAGCGGGTAGAGAACCAGATACGATACGTAGAGCGGATAGGCGATCCATTGCGAGACCGGCACCGGCTGCCGGATCGCAAGCGTCTTCGGCACCTGCTCGCCGATGACGATGTGCAGCGAGGAGAACACCAGGAAGCCGGCGAGGAACGATGTCACGTGCAGGGCGGATTCCGACAGTCCGAGCGGTTTGAGAACCGGCCCGAGCAGCGCCGAAACGGTCGGCTCGCCGACCCAGCCGAGGCCGAGCGAAGCCATGGTAATGCCGAGCTGGCAACAAGCGAGATAGGCTTCAACGTTGTCCATCATGCTTTGCAGCAAACGCGCGCCGAAACGCTTCTGTTCGACCATGGCTCTGACGCGAAAGCCACGGCTCTTCACAAGAGCAAATTCGGCCGCCACGTAGAACGCGTTGGCAGCGAGCAAGAAAAGAGCAAGTGGCAGATTGATCGCGATCGAATTCATGCCTGCCTCGCGACCGTCCCGACTTTGCCCGACGCCTCCCCGACGATGCGCCCAGACAACGTCGCTCTCATTCCGATTCCGACAACTTCTGCTGAAGAAAGGCGCGGATGATCGCGGGATCAACATCTCCCACAATCGCGGCCTTTCCAACCGCACACAGCAAGATGAACGTCAGCTTGCCGCGCTTGACCTTCTTGTCCTGCGCCATCAGCGCCATCAGTGCGTCGGCATCGGCCAATCCTTCCTGGGCGAAGCCGCCGATATCCTGCAGCCGGGTCGGCAATCCCACCGCGGCGAGGTGACGTTTTACGCGCGCCGCATCCGCTTGCGCGATCATGCCGAGCGCGGCGGAAAATTCCGCCGCCAGCACCATGCCGATTGCAACGCCTTCGCCGTGGAACAACCGATCCGAAAAACCCGTCGCCGCTTCCAGCGCATGGCCGAAGGTATGGCCGAGATTGAGCAGCGCGCGCTCGCCGGTCTCGCGTTCGTCGCGCGACACGATCGCAGCCTTGGCGCGGCACGAGGTTGCGATCGCATGCTCGCGCGCCGCGCTCCCTGAGAAGATATCGGCGTGATTGGCTTCCAGCCAGGCGAAGAAAGCCTCATCGCCGAGTACGCCATATTTGGCGACCTCCGCGTAACCGGCGCGGAACTGACGCGGTGACAGCGTGTCGAGCACGGCCGTATCGGCGACAACCAGCACCGGCTGGTGAAAGGCGCCGATCAGGTTCTTACCCTGCGGCGAGTTGATGCCGGTCTTGCCGCCGACCGACGAATCGACTTGTGCAAGCAGGGAGGTCGGCACCTGAACGAAATCGACGCCGCGGCGCAGGATGGCGGCGGCAAAGCCCGCGAGATCGCCGACCACGCCGCCGCCAAGCGCGATGACGAGATCGTTGCGCTCGATCTTGGCCGCGATCAGCGCTTCGCTCACTTGCGTCAGGCCGGCATAGCTCTTCGAGCCCTCGCCTTCCTCGACGATGATGCGCGAACTCGGGATGCCCGCGGCCGCAAGCGACGCCTCGGCCGGCTCCAGCCAATACTTGGCCACCGTGCGGTCGGTGACGATGGCGGTGCGCGCACCCGGGCGAAGTGCGGCGATGCGCGCGCCAAGCGATGGCAGCACGTCGCGCCCGATCACGATGTCATAGGCGCGATCGCCGAGCGCGACATCGACGGTGATGGGATCCGAATGCTTCAAGGGCGCGGTCATGATGGGACGCTGATTCCGTTGGTTGCCGATTGTGTCGTGCCGTCGCCACGGAGGTGGCCATGCAGCGCTTCCAGACACTCCTCGACGATCCGGTCATGCGGCACGTCGCGCGACGAAATCATCAGGTCGGCGCTCTGGTAGATCGGCTCACGCTCGCCGAGCAGGCGGTTGACCGTCCCCTCGGGATCCGCGGTCTGCAATAGCGGGCGGTCGGCCCGACGCCGCACCCGGCGCATGATGACATCGACATCGGCGCGCAACCAGATCGAGATCGCCTTGGCACGGATGCAGCTGCGGGTCTCCTCGCGCATGAAGGCGCCGCCGCCGGTGGCGAGCACGCCGGGGCCATGCGCCAGCAGGCGGGCGATCACCCGCGCCTCGCCATCCCTGAAATAGGCCTCGCCATGGGTTTCGAAAATCTCCGGGATCGACATGCCCGCCGCCGCCTCGATCTCGGTATCGGCATCGGTGAACGGCAGCCTGAGCCGCGCCGCCAGTCGCCGGCCAATGGTCGATTTGCCGACGCCCATCATGCCCACCAGCACGATCGATCGCGACCCCAGGCCGGCCAGGATCTCGGCCTCCAGGGACGGGAGCGCAGGTAGCGGTGCGGCGCTGTCTGGCATCTAAAGCTCGGTCTCTCGGCGAATTTTGTCGTTCCGGGTCACCTATACTACCCCCGCCGATACCGTTGCCAGAGCCTTGCAACGGCGGAGGGAACATGGTGGATGATCGCGATGGTTAATTCGCCTCCCGAGTCTTCGATATGCCGAGCCTGTTCCGCTTCCTGACGGTCCTCGCCGTGATCGGCGGTATCGGCTACGGGATCATCTTCGCGCTGGCCAATTTCGTGACGCCGAAACCGCGGGAAATGACGGTGACGATCCCGCCGGAGAAGTTCCTCAAGAAATAGCCGCTATGATTCGGGGATGCGTTCCAGGACCTCAGATGCCGGGCTGATCAGCCTGTTCCTCGACATGCTTGCGGCCGAACAGGGCGCAGGCGAGAACACGCTCGACGCCTACCGCCGCGACCTCTCGGATCTCGCCGAATTCCTCACCCATGCCGGCAAGAACTTTGCCGGCGCGGACACCCAGACGCTGCGCGACTACCTCAGCGATCTCGACACCCGCGGGTTCAAATCGTCCAGCGTCGCGCGCCGGCTTTCCTCAATGCGGCACCTGTTCCGCTTCCTGCTCAACGAGCGGATTCGCGGTGACGATCCCGCCGCGATCCTCTCCGGCCCAAAGCGCGGCCGCGGCCTGCCGAAGGTGCTGTCGATCGCCGATGTCGACCGCATGCTGACGCGGGCGAAGGAACTCACGCAAACCGACACCACGCCGGCGCAGCGGCTGCGCGCGCTGCGGCTGCATTGCCTGCTGGAGGTACTGTACGCCACCGGCCTGCGCGTCTCCGAGCTGGTCTCGCTGCCGCTGTCGGCGGCGCGGCGCGATGCCCGCATGATCGTGGTGCGCGGCAAGGGCAACAAGGAGCGGCTGGTGCCGCTGAACGAGGCCTCGCGCCAGGCGATGGCCAATTACCTCGCGGCGATGCAGGTCATGAAGCCGGAGAAGAAGGCCACGCCATCGAAATGGCTGTTTCCCTCCTTCGGCGAGAGCGGCCATCTGACGCGGCAGCACTTTGCCCGGGATCTCAAGGAATTGGCGGCCGCTTCGGGCCTCTCGCCACGACTGGTCTCCCCACACGTGCTGCGGCACGCCTTTGCCAGCCACCTCCTGCACAACGGCGCGGACCTGCGGATCGTCCAGACCCTGCTCGGCCACACCGACATCTCGACCACCCAGATCTATACCCATGTGGTCGAGGAGCGGCTGAAGAGCCTGGTGCGCGACCTGCATCCCCTGGCGGAGAAGGCCTAGCCAGAGGCCGGATGACGCGATCCGCCTTGACTTCGGCGGCTTCTCACAGGAAAGAGCGTCACCGCTTGCGGTCAGCCCACGCGCCTCGGCTGGAGGTTGCGTGTTAACTTGTTGAAGATACATAAGTTCTCTTCCAGACCCAAGACCCGCTTCGCCGCCCGCCAGGTTCCTTCCTATATTGCCGTAATGCCGGATCAGATGCGCAGTTATCTCGACTTCGAAAAACCCGTCGCCGAGCTTGAATCCAAGATCGACGAATTGCGCACGCTGGCTGCCTCCGGCAGCGACATCGGCGACGAGATCGCGCGGATCGAGGAGAAGGCCGGCCAGGCGTTGGCCGACCTCTATGCCAACCTGACGCCCTGGCAGAAGACCCTGGTGGCGCGGCACCCGCAGCGGCCGCATTTCACCGATTTCGTGAGCGCGCTGATCACCGAATTCACCCCATTGGCCGGCGACCGCAAATTCGCCGACGACGAAGCCCTGCTCGGCGGCTTCGGCCGCTTCCGCGGCGAGAGCATCTGCGTGATCGGCCAGGAAAAGGGCGCCTCCACCGAGGGCCGGATCAAGCACAATTTCGGCATGGCCCGCCCCGAGGGCTACCGCAAGGCGGTCCGGCTGATGGAGATGGCCGATCGTTTCGGTATCCCCGTGCTCTCGCTGGTCGATTCCGCCGGCGCCTATCCCGGCATTGGCGCCGAGGAGCGCGGACAGGCGGAGGCGATCGCGCGCTCGACCGACGCCTGCCTGTCGCTGGGCGTGCCCAATGTCGCGATCATCACCGGCGAAGGCATGTCCGGCGGCGCCATCGCGATCACCACCGCCAACCGCGTCCTGATGATGGAGCACGCGATCTACAGCGTGATCTCGCCGGAGGCGGCGTCCTCGATCCTGTGGCGGGACGGCACCAAGGCGCAGGAAGCCGCCAACAGCATGAAGATCACCGCGCAGGACATGCTGCGCTTCGGCGTGATCGACCAGATCCTGAAGGAGCCGCCGGGCGGCGCCCACCGCGATCCCGCCGCCATGATCGCGTCCACCGGCGATGCCATCGCCCAGGCCTTCGACGACCTACGAAATCTTGATGCGGACGCGATCCGCAAGCAGCGGCGCCAGAAGTTTCTCGATATCGGCCGGAAGCTTGGTTAGACGCCCCGAAATCGCGGCATTTTGCTCCAGATCGCCATTTCAGCCGCAATTCGGCCCCGAGCGGGGTCTTTAACCTTCGCTTGACCATGCCCGTCATGGTTCCGGCCCGCCTGCCGCGTTCAGGTTGCGGGTCGGGAGTCCAAAGGTTAGTATTTTAACAATCGCTTCAAGGCATACGGGTCGAATTGGGGTTGCCCGAAATGTCTGGTGGGTGTGGAGCTTGGACTTGAATCACCGCACGCTGGTTCGCGCGCTTCTGGCCTCGGCTGCCCTTGCGGCCAGTGTAATGCTCGCCGGTTGCAATAGCGACGACATCTCTCTCGCATCGAATGCCAAGGCCAACCAGCCGGTGCCGCCGAAGCTGGTCGCGGCCATGACCGAGAAGGACATGGATCTGCAATCGCCGATCCTGATCCGCCTGTTCAAGCAGGAAGCCGAGCTCGAAGTCTGGAAGCAGGACCGCTCCGGCAAGTTCGCGCTCCTGAAGACCTATCCGATCTGCCGCTGGTCAGGCGATCTGGGCCCGAAGATCCGCGAGGGCGACCGCCAGGCGCCGGAAGGCTTCTATACGATCAGCCCGGGCCAGATGAACCCGCAATCGGCCTACTATCTCTCCTTCAACACCGGCTATCCCAACGCGTTCGACAAGGCGCTCGGCCGCACCGGCTCGCAGCTCATGGTGCATGGCGACTGCTCTTCGCGCGGCTGCTACGCGATGACCGACGAGCAGATCGCGGAGATCTATTCGCTGGGCCGCGAATCCTTCTTCGGCGGCCAGAAGGCGTTCCAGCTCCAGGCCTATCCGTTCCGGATGACGCCGGTGAACATGGCCAAGCACCGCAACAACCCGAACATGCCCTTCTGGAAGATGATCAAGGAAGGCTATGACCATTTCGAGGTGACGAAGCAGGAGCCCAAGGTCGACTTCTGCGAGAGGAAATATGTCTTCGACGCCACCAAGCCGCCGGGCGCCACCCGCGATCCGGTGTTTGATGCGTCCGCAAAATGCCCGGCCTATGTGATCCCGGACGAGATCGCCAGCGCCGTCCGCGAAAAGCAGCAGCAGGAGGCGGCCGAAGTCGCCAAGCTGATCTCCAAGGGCACGCCGGTGGCGCGGATGAACACCGGCATCGACGGCGGCATGAACAAGATCTTCGCGTCCAAGCTGCCGGAGGGCAGTACCGGCCTCTCCGAGGGCGGCGACAGCCAGAGCCTGCAATCACTGTCGCTGGCGCGCGCCCCCGGCACGATCCCGTCCACCGTCAATCCGCCGAAGCCGAATCTCGCGCAGCCCGAGGAGCCGGTGGTGGCGGTGTCGACGACCTCATCGACGTCATCGACCGGGGTCGCTTCCGCCACGGCCGCGTCGAAGTCGGACCAGCAGCAGGAAGGCTTCTTCTCCAACCTCGCCCGCAAGGTCGGAATCGGCGCCACGGCCGACGCCAACGCCGCCGCCACCAGCCTGCCGCCCTCCGCACCCGCGGCGGCCGCCAAGCCCAAAGCCGCTGAAACCAGGAGTGCCGAGGCCAAGCCGGCGTCGGTCGTTCGCGTGGCGCCGAAGCCGGCCGAGACCAAGCTCGCCGCCGCCAAGCCGGCGCTCAAGCCGACCGTCACCGACACGCCGGCAAGCTCGACCACCGCCGCAGCCGCGCCGGCCGCCAGGGACACCCAGCTCTCCGGCTCGCAGCCGATCGTGCAGCCGCACTCCTTCGACAGCCGCTTCTCGGCGATGAAGTAAGGCGCTGCGCGGCTCTCTGACGCCGGTCTCTTGTTGGCGAAGGCCAGCACGACGCGGAGACGTTCGGATTCAAATTTCAAACAGCGAGGGGTGTGAAGCCGCGTTCTCGCGGCGCGTTGCGCCCGAGCTTTGCGTCTCGTTTCGCCCTCTCATCGGAGTGAGGGCGCAGGGAAGGCCGGGTGCCGATTGCACCCGTGGGCCCCGTGCAACAAAAAGCACGGGGGTAGGACCACAGGTCAACCGGAGCAACGCCGGCCTTCCCTGCGCAGTGGTTTTACGGCTTACTTCGTGCTCTTCTCGGTGACCGGGCTTTCTTGCCACCGTCGCCTCTTGCGCAAACTTGTTTGCGCAAAAAACTTAGCGCCAGCGTCGGGGCGCCAGAACCACACGACTTCGCCGTCCACGGATAGCTGCGTTCGTCGTTCACAGCACCCGCGTCCACCGCATCCCGCCGCGCGTTCGTGACGATCGCGATCCGCCCCTCTTGCCGGGCGGGACGGTGGATTTATAGAGGTGATTTGGGGTGAAAACGAAGCGGCATATTTTTCACGTGCCGACTGGACGGGGCAAATCGTATTGATTGGATTAAGAAAATTCGCCTCTTCGCGCAACATGAAGGGAACCTTTGATCGCTTCGGGCGTTGAAGCGGCATGTCGGATTCATACACGCCCCGTGAGAAGCCAACGCCGGAGCAACGCAAGGCCAGGGATGCCGAGCGACGGCGCGACGCAGAACAGGCCATGCGAGAACATCAGCTCGCGCAGGAGGCCTTTCACAGGAATCGCGAACGGCTGAAAGCCGAGCGATTGGCGCGCGAAGCAGCGGCCGGAAAGTAGCGCTGCGCGCCACATCGATCCTGCCCCAGGCGAGATGCGTTCAATCCACTCGAGGAGTGGCGGTCTGCGTGTCAGCAGACCGCCTTGTCGCAGCCGCGACGCGAAACCGAGAACGGCCGCTTGTCCGCACGTTCCACGCCGGCGACGTTGGCCTTCGCTGTGGACGAGAAAGCCGCGACTTCCACATCCGGCTTTGCGGTGAACGCGACGTAGAGGATGAAACCCGCCAGCAGCGAGCAGTAAACGCCGACCGATGCCAGCGTCCACCGCCGTGCACTCCGCCAATCTTCCGGCGAGAGATGAATGCGAAATCTCTGCATCAGAAACTCCGTCATTTGATCCGATGACGTAGGTTAGTGCGATGCGGGAGATGAGCGTATGAACCGTTTCACAACTGGAGCGGGAGGCCTTGATGCTCACGGATTCGTGTGCGCAGCGCAGCGTGAGCGGCACCAGAGCTTGATGACTTTCCTTCGAAAAGTTCACCCTGCTCCTGTGTTCCTTGTTTGAGCATGATCTCCGCGCAAACGCTTCGCGTTTGTCGCGAGGGAAAACCGGTCTCCAACTTTTCCGGATCGTGCTCTAGCTGGCGACAGTGAGCGCGAGATACATCGCCGTCGCGACGAGACCAAGTGCGGTGCGCACCGCATGCATCCCGCCCCAGGAGACGATGAGCGCCCGCGACTCGCTATTGGCCTGTTCGGCCGGCCACGCCGCGATGCGTTTGTTGGTCGGCATCATCACGATCAGCGTATAGGGCCAGTTCGCCAGCATCAGAACCGCCGGCAGCGACCACCGCCAATCCTGCAATTGCCAGCTCGCGAGAAAGCCTGATAGCGCCGAGATGACGGCAAGGCTTGCCTGCATTGCAAAGCCGCGCGCATAGCTCGGCTTCCACTGCCGCAGCAGGCTCGCATCGTCGAGCCCGAGCCGCGCCGGCTGCTCGGCGACGTTGATATAGAACGCGGCGCCGGCAAACGCCGCCGCGGCGATGAGGGCGAACAGTCCGGCTGTCATCTTTCCCTCCACCGGGGGGCTGCTATTTGCCCGCGTCGATCAACTCGATCTGTTGCTTGAGCAGCGTGTTAACCAGCGAGCTCAGCGACACCCCTCGCGCCGAGGCCCGCTCGCATAGATACTCGAGCACCTCCGGTTCCAGATAGACCGGGGGCATCAGACGCGCCCCTTTGCGAAAGAACTTGCCGCGCTCGGCGGTCGAGAAGTCGTACTCGTCCTTCATCGGATCACCCTTCCTCATATTGGCGGACCTCGCAGCGCGTCGGCCGGCGAGCCGAAATGATCCATACCGCTTGTTGGCGATAGTCATTTCGATAGTTTGGTACGTCGTGATCGAAACAGGCTTCTGAAGCTTTCTAGTCAAGGCATGGCCCAAAATCGGAGAGGCGATCAGGTCGAACAAGTTCTGGTGACCCTGCCGGTTTTGATGGGATCGACACTTATTGACGGAATCACCGGATATGCTCGTCCATCCACCGACGCCGCCCCCCCACCGTCACGCCGCCCAATCCACCACGATCAGCCCCGGCACGCGCGAGAACTCGCGTGTCTTGAGCGTCACCAGTGCGGCGCCATGCCGGCGTGCCTGGGCCGCGATCAGATAGTCGTAATGGCCGATTGCGTGCCCGCGCTTTCCAGTTCGGCGCGGATTTCGCCGGCGTGCATAGCGTCGTCGGTTTCGAACGGGAGGACATCGATGCCGAGACCAAGAAAGCGTTGGAGCAGGCGTTCATTGTGCTCGCGCCGGCCGCTCTTGGCGAAGCCGTAGCGCATTTCAAACAGGGCAACGACCGGCAACGCGATCGAGGTGCCGGCGCGTACCTGCTCGCCGAGCCGGTGGCGAAGTGACGGACTGCGTCCGTTCACGATCCCGATGACAATGTTGGTGTCGAGGCAGATCATTCGTCGAAGAAGATGCGCGGGTCCGGCTCGGCCGGCGGCTCGTCCGGGATGCCGTCCGGCAGAAAGTCCCTTGCGCCGAGCGCGTCGAGTTCGGCCCAGAACTTGTCGAGGTCTATGGGCTGCTTCTTGATCGGCTCAAGGATGACCTTGTCGCCAACCTTGCTGACGCGCACCTCGCTGCCCTCGAAGCGAAACTCCTTGGGCAGGCGTACGGCCTGGCTGCGGCCATGCATGAACAGCTTGGCAGTTGCAGTCATGGTCCGCCTCTCCGGTTTTCGATAGATACCAGTGATATATATCGCGCGGCGCTTGGCGCGTTCAAGAGCCGTCTGGTATCGATGGAGCTGAACGCGGGAACGAAATCCAATGCGCAGCCTCTCTGCCCGTCTTGTTACATCACTTCTCCTCGCCGCCGCGATCTCCCCCACCCTCGCCGCCGAGGAGCCCGAGTCCCCGAAAGGCGCGACCGTCACCGTGCTCAAGGCCTCCAAAACCTGCTTCGGCAATATCGTCGAAGTATCCGGGATCATCATGGCGCGGGAGGAGACGCAGGTTCGGCCTGAAAGGTTCGGGTTGAAGGTGGCGGAGGTGATGGCGGATGCGGGGGATAATGTTACCGCGGGGCAGATCCTGGCGCGGCTGAACCTGCCCGAGGGCGGGCAGCTCAACATCACCGCGCCGGTGGCGGGGACGATCTCGGCTTCGAGCGCGATCGTCGGCACGATCGCCGGCGGCAAGGGCGAGGCGCTGTTCTCGATCATCGCGCGCAACGAGTTCGACCTGATCGGCATGGTGCCGACGCGGGACCTCGGCAAGCTGCAGGCGAACCAGACGGCGCAGATCAAGGTCATCGGCGCCGGCGAGATGGACGGCAAGGTGCGGCGGGTGGCGCCGACGGTGGAGCCGAACAGCCAACTCGGCCAGGTGGTGGTCGGCATCAACGCGCCGCGGCGGCTCCTGGTGAACTCCGGCGGCCGGGCGGAGATCAAGACCGGGCAGAGCTGCGGCGTCGCGCTGCCGCTGACCGCGATCCTCTATGGCTCGGCCGGCACCGTGGTGCAGGTGGTCAAGCGCGACCGCGTCGAGACGCGGCGGGTGGAGACCGGACTGATGCAGGCCGGACAGGTCGAGATCCGCGAGGGCGTGCAGGAAGGCGACATCGTGGTGGCGCGCGCGGGCGCGCTGCTGCGCGAGGGCGACCCGGTGCGGCCGGTGATGGCGAGCGCGGAGGGGAAGTAGGAAGCGGTGCGCTCCCTCTCCCGCGTAGCGGGGGAGGGTCGGGGTGGGGGTGCCGCCGCATTGGGACTGCCCCCGCCTGGAGAGAGCCCCTACCCGGCGCTTCGCCATAGCCGAAGCTTCGCTTCGGCGTTTCTCTAAGAACGGCCGCCAAAGGCGGCCTACGCCTCCCCCGCAGGCGGGAGAGGTAAACCGAGCAAGCGGAAAAGGCTAGCCGCCGAGGCGGATGTCTTCCAGCAGCGACGACGAGACCGACGGCACCTGCTCGCCTTCGCTGGAGCGGGAGATCGAGACGCGGGTCTTGTTGAAGGCGGACTCGATGCCGGGCTGGGTTTTCAGATTGCTCAGGAGTTCGGAGACCAAGAGGCTGCTGGCGGCCTTGGGCTCGTCGATGACCTTGCCCGGGGTCGCCGATGATATCACCAGCGTGTTCTCGGGCGGGCTGATCGGGGCGAGGCCGTGGCTGTAGGAGCGGAAGCGGCGCTCGTAAGGGTTACGGCGGGAGGCATCGAGCACCACGAGCTTTGCCTTCGCGCCCTTCTCGTCCATCGCGCCCAGAACCTGCTCGACGCTGAGCCCATCGCGGCGGACGTCGCCTTCCTTCCAGATCGCGGCGTCGACCGGCAGCATGAAGCTCTCGCGGCCGGCCTGCACGCCGAAGCCGCCGAAGAACAGCATCACCACCGTCTCCGGCCCGACCTTCGCCTTCAGCCGCTCGATCGCGCGGTTCATGTCGTCCTTGGTCGCATCCTCGACCACGTCGACGTCGAAACCGCTGCCGCGCAGCGCCGCGCCCAGTTCACGGGCGTCGTTGATCGGCTGCTGCAGCGGGTGGTTCGCATCCGGATAATGGCCGTTGCCGATGATCAGCGCGACGCGGGAGGCCTGCGCGGGCACGCCGCCCTGCTCGGTCGCGACCATCTTGGCCGCATCGAGCGACCGCTTGTTCAGCGCAGCATGCGCACCAATCGCCAGCGACACCATCGCAACGCAAGCGGCGGCGACGGCGAACGTGCGGTGGGAAAGGGAGGGCTGCCTGAACTTCATGCGTTTCGGATCCCAATCGTTGACCAAGGCGCGACTGGGTAGTCGCGTCAAAGCCGTCTGTGGTTTTAGGGGTTGCTTCATCGAGTGCCGGCGAATTGTCCTCAATTTGCGGCACCGCAACACAGAAACCCTTAACCCGCTCAGCCTTCCGGGGCAACCTGATTCGACCCTTCGGCCTTATCCGTAATGCGCCGGGGTAAATGTTTGTGCCAAAACGCAGCAATTGTGATCGGCGTCACATTTGTGTTTCCCGCGATTTTGTGCTGCGATTCAAAGGTTTGCGGGGGCTTCTGGGCGGGCCTCCTTGGATTGCGCAGGATTTTTCGGAAAGGCCGGTTCCCCGGCCTGTCCGGATCATGCGTGCCAGAAAGGGGTGGCATGGGTTTTCGTGACATTGCGGGGGCGGTGTGCCGGGCGCTCACGGTCCGCAAGGATGGGCCGTCGCTGTACGACGTCTGCGATCCCCTGCTGCTGAAATATCGCGGCGGCGATGCGCATCTGGGGAAATTCTATCGGACCGCGCTCGGCAATCCGGCGCTGCGCGGCCTGTTGCGGCGGACCGGGCTGCCGGCCTTGCGCGACAGCGCGCGGCTCGGCGCGCTGCAGGCGGCTTTGCGGGAGGCACGCGACGCCGAGACGCCGGACTGGGCGGCGATCGGCGCGCCCGTTGCGGCGCTGATGGACGACATCGATGTGCGGCATCCGCTGCCCGCGGTGGCGACCCCGGCGCGGGCGCCGACGGCGGGCGAGATCGAGCGCGTGATCCGGGCCTGCGGCGCGCATCTGCTGCGGGCGTATGCGAAGAACGGCTTCATCCCGACCTATGCGGCGTTCAACCTGATCGGCGACCCTGATATGGGCGGGCGCGAACTGTTGATGGCGCTGACCGGGCTGAACTCGCGCGGCTACAAGAACTCGACGCTGCTGTTCAACCTCGCGCGCATCTTCATCGCGCATTCGCCGGCGCGCGCGCTGATCAACCCGCCCTGGCGCGGCATTGCCGAGCCGATGTGGGAGCCGATGCAGATCCGCCACCGCTCGGCCTATTACGATGCGTTCTTCACCGAGGCGCTGCTCAGCTTCGTCGAGACCGGGCTGGCGTCGGGTGCGGAAACCACCGCCGCGCGCGGGGCAATCGCCGACATGGTTGATTTTTGCTTAAGGATCAGCGCCGAGGAGGTGCCCTCGCATGACGGCTCGACCGTGAACGTGATCACGGCGCTCGCGCCCCTGCCGCATCCGCGCTTCTCGCGCTTCTTCGCCCAGATCAAGCAGGATCTCGGCTTCGGCATCTATGTGCCTGATTGCGACACCACCGCCTGCTCGTTCTCGGCGGCGACGCAGGCCGGCAGCCAGCACCCGATCCTGGGGCAGCCGCTGCTGGATTTCTACCGCGGCTACCAGGTGAGGAGCGGGGCGAACGAGCCGCGCGTCACCGTGCCGCTCAACGACAATATCGACTACGAAGGCGGCATCGTCACCTGGATCGACAATCTCGCCGGCGACCGGCCCTACGGCAACGACCTCGATCCGACACTGAACCTCGACATCCTCGAGGTCAGCTTCCGCAACCTGGTGCGCTGGCGCATCCTGGAGACGCCGCAACGATTGGAGACGGTGCACCGCATCATCGATTTCCAGCGGCGACTGGTGGAAAGCGGCGCGTTCAGGAATCCGCGCTCGCATATCTATTATCTGCCGGAGCTGTATTGCGCCTATTTCGGGCGCTGCTACGCCGCCTTCATCGCGCTGCCGCTCACCGCGCAACGCCTGATCGATCCGGCCGGCGTGTTCGCGATGATCCGCGCGCAGGTGCTGCTTTACGTCGAGCAGGAATTGATCGCGCATGAGATGAACGCCTTCGACGCCGCGCTGGCGCTGATGGCGCTGGCGCATCTTGGCGCCGAAGTCGCGACCTTCACACCGGCGCTGCACTGCATCGTCGCGAGCTTCGGCGAAGGCGGCAGGCGCGGACCATTCAAGGCCTATGAGTGGAACAAGATGAAGACGCCGACGCGGATCCTGGTGGGCGGGCCCGAGGTGACCTCCGCCTTCGTGCTGATGGCGCTGGCGCTGGCGCGGCGCGCAATGACGCGATGACCGTAGCCCGGATGGAGCGCAGCGTAACCCGGGGACACCGCATCCGCGGATCGTCCGTCCCGGGTTGCGCTGCGCTCCACCCGGGCCACGATTCACGCAATGACGGGAAGTTGAAGATATGGCGTGATTTTGCGCACTGGCTCGGCCAACCGAATCTCCGCACAATCGCCCGCCAATTTCAGTGAACTTGCCGATGCGATCGCTGCTCCTCATCGCCGCCCTTCTGTTATCGCCCGCGCTGGCGCAGGCCGCCGACATCACCGGCGTGCCGAAGATCCGCGAGGGCGATCACATCCAGATCGGCACCGCCCGCATCCGGCTCGGCGGCATCGACGCGCCGTCCACCGACCAGCTCTGCCTCAACATCCATGGCGAGCGCTGGACCTGCGGCGTCGCCGCGCGCGACGAGCTGATCAAGCACGCCGGCAACAAGAGCTGGACCTGCCATCCCCGCGCGACCGACCGCCGCGGCCGCACCGTGGCACGCTGCGAGGCCGAGGGCGAGGACATCCAGAAATGGCTGGTGGCAAACGGCTGGGCGCTCGCCTATACGCGGCTGTCGCACGACTACGAGGCCGACGAGAAAGCCGCGCGCGAAGCCAAGCACGGCATGTGGCAGGGCGCCTTCATCGCGCCGTGGGACTGGCGCATCCGCAACAAGAAGACGTCGATCCTGGGCGCCGTGAAGCCGCCGGAGAACGCCCGCACCATCCTGCTCGCCTCCGCCTCGGGGCCGGTCGCGCCCTCGCCGGACTGCACCATCAAGGGCAATGTGAATACCGCGGGCGAATGCATCTATCACACGCCGCAAAGCCGCTGGTACGCCAAGATCCAGATGAAGATCGCCAAGGGCACGCGCTGGTTCTGCTCGGTCGAGGAGGCGGAAGCCGCCGGCTGCCGCGAGACAAGACGGTGAGCAGGCTCTAAACTGGCTGCGCAACCTCGGTTCGAGAGCGCATCACGGTGACAGAGCTCGACGACAAGGCGCAACCTTCGGCGCGGCGGAAACGGGTCCGGCGCATCCAATTGCTGCTGGTCTTGATGCTCGCGCTCTACGGCCTCGCCGCCTATCTGGTGCTGCCGGCGCTCTGGACTCATCACGAGCACCAGAAGGGCCTCGCCAATCTGCCGATGGTGACGCGCACCGCGCAAGGGATTCCCGGCGACCCCATGAATATCGGATTGATCGGCGACAAGTATGACGTGGTCTGCGCCATGCACGCCGCGGGCTGGTACCCCGCCGATCCGATCACGCTGAAATCATCGATCGAGATCGTCGGCAGCGTGCTGCTCGACCGCCCCTATCGCGACGCGCCGGTCAGCAATCTCTTCTATCTCGGCCGGCGCGAAG
Organism: Bradyrhizobium sp. BRP22; assembly: GCF_020194175.1. GTDB lineage: Bacteria > Pseudomonadota > Alphaproteobacteria > Rhizobiales > Xanthobacteraceae > Bradyrhizobium. The sequence continues at coordinate 17,816 of NZ_JADYVX010000033.1, forward strand.
ACCTCGCCTTCGAGAAGCCGATCGGAAACAGCGCCGATCGGCGCAATCACGTGCGGTTCTGGAAGGTGCTCGACAAGGGCGAGGAAGGCCGCCCGGTGTGGCTCGGCGCCGCCACGGAAGATCGCAGCGTCGGCGTCAGCCACTATACCGGCGCGATCACCCACCACATCAGTCCCGACCTCGATGCCGAGCGGGCGCTGCTCATGGCCGACCTGGAAAAAGCCCGCATGGTGAGCGCCAAATATCAGGTCACAGGCATCGGCCCGACGATCGCGGGCCGCAACGGCGGCGGCGACCTCTATTACACCGACGGCGAGATCTGGATCCTGCGGCTGGTGGAAGCATGCAAGCCGCGCGACGGGCCGGCGACCACGATCGCGAGCCCGCCGGCGATCGAGATCAAGGATCAGATCTGGCATGCAGTCGCCAACGCGATTGGAAAATAATGCTTCTCCTGCCGTCATTGCGAGGAGCGAAGCGACGAAGCAATCCATGCCTCCGCAAGTGTTGAGATGGATTGCTTCGCTTGCGCTCGCAATGACGGTTCCGATCCAATATCATCAGTGGACTTGAATCTCCTGTCGCCATCCTGCATGCAAAGCCTGTCTCCGTGACGCAGCCGTAAGGAACAACAACAATGACCGTTCGCGCGGGCCGGGAATTTCTGGCCATCCCCGGACCCACCACGATGCCCGACGAGGTGCTGCAGGCGATGCATCGCCCGGCGCTCGATATCTACTCGGCAGAGATGGTCGAACTGACCGAGAGCCTGCTGCGCGATCTCTCGAAACTGTTCGCCACCAGGGGCAAATCCTACATCTACATCGCCAACGGCCATGGCGCCTGGGAGGCCGCGCTCTCGAACGTGCTGTCGCGCCGCGACAAGGTGCTGGTGCTGGAGAGCGGGCGCTTTGCGATCGGCTGGGGTCTTGCCGCATCCGCGATGGGCGCCGAGGTCGAAGTGCTGAAGGGCGACTGGCGCCGCGCGATCCGACCCGCGGAAGTGGAAGAGCGGCTGCGGCGCGACAAGGAGCACGCGATCAAGGCGATCCTCGCGGTGCAGGTCGACACCGCCTCCGGCGCCTATAACGACATCGAGGCGATCGGCAAGGCGGTCAAGGCGAGCGGCCATCCTGCCCTGTTCATGGTCGATACCGTGGCCTCACTCGGCTGCATGCCGTTCGAGATGGACGCCTGGGGTATCGACGTTGCGATGTCGGGCTCGCAAAAGGGCCTGATGACGCCGCCGGGGCTGGGCTTCGTCGCCGCGAATGCACGCGCGCAGGACGTGCACAAGCGTGCCAATCTGCGCACGCCCTATTGGGACTGGACCGAACGCGAAGGCACCGAGCACTATCGCAAATATGCCGGCACCGCGCCGGTGCATCTGTTGTTCGCCTTGCGCAAGGCGATCGACATGCTGCATGCCGAGGGACTGCAGAACGCGCATCTGCGCCATCGCCTGCTTGCGGAAGCGGTGCGGCGCGCCGTTACGGTGTGGGCAGAGGGCCAGGTGCTCGGCTTCAACATCACCGAGCCTGCCGAGCGCTCGAACACGGTGACGACAGTCACCATGAACGGCCATGACCCGGCGGCGCTGCAGCGCTATTGCAAGGAAAAATGCGGCGTCGTGCTCGGCACCGGCATCGGCGACCTGCAGGGCCAGGCCTTCCGCATCGCCCATATGGGCCACGTCAACGCGCCGATGATCCTGGGTACGCTCGGCGTGGTCGAGGTCGCGCTCAACGCACTCGGCATCCCCCACGGCAAGGGCGGAACCGAAGCCGCGATCGAATGGCTGGGCGAAAACGTGCGCGCCTGACCGCATCTGGCAATCCACCCATTCGAACCGATATATGTCTCGATGACATCTCGTTCCGACGGTGGCCGTCATTGCCGGGCTTGACCCGGCAATCCATCATCTTGCGAAAAACGCCTTTCTTGGGTGGATGCGCGGGTCAAGCCCGCGCATGACGAGCGAAGGGACCGGCGGAACGCAAAAACCAAACGAGGGTCGAGTGGATCAATCCGCTACCAAGAAACCTGCCCACCCCGCGCCCGTCGCGCCGCGGCGGCCGCATTCCTTCACGCGGCACGGCATCACCGTAACCGACGATTATGCCTGGCTGAAGGATCCGAAATGGCAGGAGGTGCTGCGCGATCCTTCGATCCTCGATCCCGACATTCGCAACTATCTCGAAGCCGAGAACGCCTATACCGAGAGCCTGCTCGGCCACACCGCACCTCTGCAGAAGAAGCTGGTCGCGGAGATGCGCGGGCGGATCAAGGAAGACGATTCCAGCGTGCCCTCGCCTGACGGGCCGTTTGCCTATTTCCGCAAATTCCGCGACGGCGGGCAGCATGAGCTGTTCGGCCGCATGCCGCGCGACGGCGGCGAGGCGCATTTCGTGCTCGACGGTGATGAGCTGGCGAAATCCTCCGACTATTTCAGGTTCGGCGGCAGCCGGCATTCGCCCGACCACAGGCTGCACGCGTGGAGCGCCGACACCAAGGGCTCTGAATATTTCTCGATCCGCGTGCGCGACTGGGCAACGGGCAATGATCTCGACGACATCGTCGAGGAGACCGACGGCGGCGTGGTGTGGAGCGCGGACGCGAAGAGCTTCTTCTACGTCAAGCTCGACGACAATCATCGCCCGATGCAGGTGTGGCGGCATCGGCTCGGCACCAGGCAAGCGGATGACGCGCTCGTCTACGAAGAGCAGGACTCCGGCTGGTTCACCCATCTGCATGAGAGCGCGAGTGGGCGCTTCTGCGTGATCGCGGGCGGCGATCACGAGACGTCGGAGCAGCGGCTGATCGATCTTGCCAATCCCGAGGCGCCGCCACGGCTGATCGCCGAGCGCGAAGAGGGCGTGCAATATTCGATTGCCGACCGCGGCGACGAGCTGTTCATCCTCACCAATGCCGATGACGCGATCGACTTCAAGGTGGTGACGGCGCCGCTCGGCTCGCCCGAGCGCAAGAACTGGCGCGACCTGATCCCGCATCGTGAAGGCATCTACATCATCGATCTCGAACTGTTCAGCGGCCACATGGTGCGGCTGGAGCGCGCCAATGCGCTACCGGCGATCGTGATCCGCGATCTCGCCAGCAGCGAGGAGCATGCGATCGCCTTCGACGAGGCCGCCTACTCGCTCGACACCATGGGCTCGTACGAATTCGAGACCACGAATTTGCGCTTCTCCTATTCGTCGATGACGACGCCTTCGGAAGTCTACGACTACGATATGACGAAGCGGACGCGGGTGTTGCGCAAGCGCCAGGAGATTCCGTCCGGCCACGACCCGGCCGATTACGTCACCACCCGCATCATGGCGATCTCGCATGATGGCGCAGAAGTCCCGGTCTCGATCCTGCACCGCAAGGATTTCGTCCGCAACGGCAAGGCGCCGCTCCTGCTCTATGGCTACGGCTCCTACGGCATGGCGATGCCGGCCTCCTTCAGCACCAACCGCCTGTCCTTGGTCGATCGCGGCTTCGTCTATGCGATCGCCCATATCCGCGGCGGCGCCGACAAGGGCTGGGGCTGGTATCTCGACGGCAAGCGCGAGAAGAAGACCAACAGCTTCGATGATTTCGCGGCGTCCGCCCGCGCGCTGTGTGAGGCAAAGTACACCAGCGCAAAACGCATCGTCGGCCACGGCGGCTCGGCCGGCGGCATGCTGATGGGAGCGGTTGCGAACCGCGCCGGCGAATTGTTCGGCGGCATCGTCGCCGAAGTGCCGTTCGTCGACGTGCTCAACACCATGCTTGACGATACGCTGCCGCTGACGCCGCCGGAATGGCCGGAATGGGGCAACCCGATCGAGAGCGAAAAGGATTTCCGCACCATCCTGTCGTACTCGCCCTACGACAACGTCGCAGCGAAGGACTATCCCGCGATCCTCGCGATGGGCGGATTGACCGATCCGCGCGTCACCTATTGGGAGCCGGCAAAATGGATCGCGCGACTGCGCGCGACCATGACCGGCGGCGGGCCGGTGCTGCTGCGCACCAACATGGGCGCCGGACACGGCGGCGCATCCGGCCGCTTCAACCGTCTCGATGAAGTCGCGATCGTCTACGCGTTCGCGCTGTGGGCGGTGGGATTGGCGGAAGCGAAGATATCGTAAGTGAGCCCTCGCTCTCTCCCCACGTCATCCCGGGCTTGACCCGGGACCCATCGCCACCGAACTTCGTTGTTGACCTGAACCGTAACTCCGAGTCTTCGTCGCCATGACTGCCTGTGGTTATGGGTCCCGGATCGGCGTTCGCTTGCGCTCACTTGTCCGGGACGACAGTTCAGAGGAAGCCCAATGCCGCGCTATACCAAGACGGATTTCCCTGTCGACAACGTCAGGCGCTTTCTCGAGCCGGGGCCGATCGTGCTGGTCTCCTCCGCGCACAGAAGTGAGACCAACATCATGACCATGGGCTGGCACATGATCATGGAGTTTCAGCCCTCGCTGATCGGCTGCTACATCTGGGACGCCAACCACTCCTTCGAACTGATCCGCCGCAGCAGGCAATGCGTGATCAACGTGCCGACCGTCGAGCTGGCGCCGACGGTCGTGAAGATCGGCAACAGCTCGGGACGCAACATCGACAAGTTCGCCGAGTTCGGTTTGACGCCCACGCCCGGCGAGCAGGTGCGCGCGCCGTTGATCGAGGAGTGCTACGCCAATTTCGAATGCCACCTGGTCGATTCAAGCCTGATCCGGAAATACAGCCTGTTCGTGCTTGAAGTGGTGAAGGCGCATGTTGCGGCCTCGCCGAAATATCCGAAGACCATTCACTATCGCGGCGACGGCGAGTTCATGATCTCGGGCGAGAACACGCGGAAGTATCGCAAGCTGTTCAAGCCGGAGATGTTGTAGCGGCGATTGAATCGGCTGCGGATTGGTTTCACCTCTCCCGCTTGCTTGCGGGAGAGCGTAGCCCTCCTTCGGGGGAGTCCCAATGCGGAGACACCCTCACCCCAGCCCTCTCCCGCAAGCGGGAGAGGGAGTGCAGCATCCCTGAATGCCATGACGCAATTCTCACGGGTTCGTATAGGCGGTCTTCACGGTCGTGTAGAACTCGGCCGCGTATTTGCCCTGCTCGCGCGGACCATAGCTGGAGCCCTTCCGGCCGCCGAACGGGACGTGGTAGTCGACGCCGGCGATCGGCAGGTTGACCATCACCATGCCGGCCTCGGCGTTTCGCTTGAAGTCACTGGCGTATTTCAAACTGGTGGTGCAGATGCCCGCGGACAGGCCGAACTCGGTATCGTTTGCGGTCGCCAGCGCCTCGGCATAGTCATTGACGCGAATGACGCCCGCGACGGGTCCGAAGATCTCCTCGCGTGCGATCCGCATCTTGTTGGTCACTTCGGTGAACAGCGCCGGCTGCAGATAGAAGCCGGGCGCATCGCGCTTCAGCCGCTCGCCGCCGAACGCCAGCTTGGCGCCCTCGTCCTTGCCGATCGAGAGATATTTCAGGTCCTGATCGAGCTGGTTCTGGTCAACGACCGGGCCGATATCGGTGCCGGCCTTCAGGGCGTCGTCGACCTTGAGGCCGCTCAGACGTTCGGTGAGCGCGGCGACGAACTTGTCATGAATGCCCTTGGTGACGATCAGGCGCGAGGCCGCCGTGCAGCGCTGGCCGGTGGAGAAGAACGCGCTGTTGGCGGCGCATTCGACGGCGACCTTCAGGTCCGCATCGTCGAGAATGACCAGCGGATTCTTGCCGCCCATCTCGAGCTGGAATTTCTTCATCGGCCGCGATGCCACACAGGCCGCGGCGACCTTTTGGCCCGTCGCCACCGATCCGGTGAAGCTGATCGCGCTGACATCGGGATGTTCGAGCAGCGCGGCGCCGACCTCGGAGCCACGGCCGATCACAAGGTTAAGCACGCCCTTGGGCAGGCCGGCACGCTGCAGGATATCGACCAGCGCCCAGGTCGAGCCCGGCACCAGGTCAGCCGGCTTGATCACGACCGTGTTGCCATAGGCGAGCGCGGGCGCGATCTTCCAGGCCGGAATCGCGATCGGGAAATTCCAGGGCGTGATCAGGCCGACCACGCCCAGCGCCTCGCGGGTGATCTCGACGTCGATGCCGGGCCGCACGGACGAAAGCTTTTCGCCGGCCATGCGCAGGCACTCGCCAGCAAAGAATGCAAAGATCTGCCCCGCACGCGCCGCCTCGCCGATGCCTTCGGGCAAGGTCTTGCCTTCCTCGCGCGACAGCAGGCGGCCCAATTCATCCTTGCGCGCGAGGATTTCATCGGATGCTTTCTTGAGGATGTCGTAGCGGACCTGCGGCGTCGCCCGCGACCACGCGGGGAATGCCGCCTTGGCGGCTGCGACCGCGGCATCAAGCTGGGCGCGGGTGCCGCGCACGGCCTCGCCGACGATGTCGTTGGTATCGGATGGATTGACGTTGGGCGAGCGTGCGCCGTCAGACATCCATTCGCCGTCGATCAGATTGTTGAACATCAGCATGGCTTCCTCCGTCCTGGCCGGTCTTGGTGCCGGCCATATGCTTGAAAGTGGATCAGCGCCCGTTCTTTTTCCGCCACGCCGCGAAATCGGTCAATGTCTGCGGATCCGTGGCGGGATAGAGGCCGAAAATGCCGCGGCCGTTGTGGACCTCCTCGGCGACAAAATCCTCGAATGCGGTCATCTCGAAGGTTTCATCGGCGATCTCGTCGGCGAGATGCGCGGGGATGACGATGACGCCGTCGCTATCGCCGAGGATCACATCGCCGGGGAACACCGGCGCGTCGCCGCAGCCGATCGGAACGTTGATCTCGATCGCCTGGTGCAGTGTCAGGTTGGTCGGCGCGCTCGGCCGGTGATGATAGGCGGGAAAGCCGAGCCTGGCGATCTCGGCGGAATCGCGAAAGCCGCCATCGGTGACGACGCCGGCAACGCCGCGCTTCATCAGGCGCGTCACCAGGATGGCGCCGGCCGAGGCGGCGCGCGCATCCTTGCGGCTGTCCATCACCAGCACCGCGCCGGGCGGGCAATCCTCGATCGCCTTGCGTTGCGGATGCGAGCGATCGCGAAACACGTCGAGCTTGTTGAGGTCTTCGCGCGCCGGCATGTAGCGCAGCGTGAAGGCCTCGCCGACCATGGTCGGCTGGTCCGGGCTCAAGGGGTGGACGTCCTGGATGCACTGGATGCGGAAGCCGCGCTTGTAGAGCGCGGTGGCGACGGTGGCGGTGGAGATGGATTTCAGCTTGTTGCGGGTGGCGCCGCTGAGTTTGGACATGGTTTGATCCTCTTGTCATTCCGGGGCGCGAAGCGAACCCGGAATCTCGAGGTTCCGGGTTCGATGCTTCGCATCGCCCCGGAACGACGGAGTTAATAAATCGACGGCTCCTCCACCGGTTTGCCGAAACCGCTTTCCAGGAAATCGAAATCGCAGCCTTCATTGGCCTGTTTGATGTGGCGTGAGAACATCCAGCCATAGCCGCGCTCGTAGCGGCGTTCCGGCGGCTTCCAGGCGGCGCGGCGACGTTCGAGCTCTTGCGCTGGAACATCCAGCGTGATGCTGCGGGCGGCGACGTCGAGGGTGATGCGGTCGCCGTTCTGCACCAGCGCGAGCGGGCCGCCGACGTAAGCTTCGGGCGCCACATGCAGGATGCAGGCGCCGTAGCTGGTGCCGCTCATGCGCGCATCCGAAATCCGCACCATGTCGCGCACGCCTTGCCGCACGAGTTTTGTGGGAATCGGCAGCATGCCCCATTCCGGCATGCCCGGCCCGCCTTGCGGCCCTGCGTTGCGCAGGATCAGGACATGATCAGCCGTCACATCCAGATCGGGATCGTCGACAGCTTTTTTCATCGAAGGGTAATCGTCGAACACCAGCGCCGGGCCTGAATGCTTCAAAAAGCGCGGATCGCAGGCACTCGGCTTGATCACGCAGCCATCGGGGGCGAGGTTGCCCTTGAGCACCGCGAGCGCGCCCTCCTTGTAGATCGGGTTCGCGACCGTGCGGATGACATCGTCGTTATAGACTTCGGCGCGGGCGATGTTTTCCCCCAGCGTCCCGCCGGTCACGGTCAGGCAGTCGAGGTGCAGATGATCCCTGATCCGGTTCATCAGCGCCGGCAGACCGCCAGCATAGAAGAAATCCTCCATCAGATAGAGATCGCCGCTCGGGCGGACATTGGCGATCACAGGCACCTTGCGGCTCGCCTTCTCGAAATCGTCAAGCCCGATCTCCTGCCCGGCACGGCGCGCCTGCGCGATCAGATGGATGATCGCATTGGTCGAGCAGCCCATCGCCATCGCGACCGTGATGGCATTTTCGAAGGCCTCTCGCGTCTGGATCTGTTGCGGGGTCAGATCCTCCCATACCATTTGGACGATGCGGCGGCCGCATTCGGACGCCATCCGGATGTGCCCGGCATCCGCCGCTGGAATCGACGAAGCGCCCGGCAGCGTCATGCCGATGGCTTCGGCGATCGCCGTCATGGTGGACGCGGTGCCCATGGTCATGCAGGTGCCGTAGCTGCGGGCGATGCCGGCTTCCATGTCGACCCAGTCGCGGTCCGAAATCTTCCCGGCGCGCCGCTCGTCCCAGTATTTCCAGGCGTCCGACCCCGAGCCGAGCGTGCGGCCCTTCCAATTGCCGCGCAGCATCGGGCCGGCCGGCAGATAGATCGTCGGCAGGTTCATGGAGGTGGCGCCGAGCAGCAGCGCCGGCGTGGTCTTGTCGCAGCCGCCCATCAGCACGACGCCGTCGACCGGATGGCCGCGCAACAGTTCTTCCGCATCCATCGCCAGCATGTTGCGATAGAGCATAGTGGTCGGCTTCAAAAACGATTCCGACAGCGACAGCGCCGGCAGTTCCAGCGGGAAGCCGCCTGCCTGGAACACGCCGCGCTTGACGTCGTCGACGCGGCTCTTGAAATGCATGTGGCAGGGCTGGGCGTCCGACCAGGTGTTGATGATCGCGATCACCGGCCGGTCCTTCCACTCCTCCGGCGCGTAGCCCATCTGCATGGCGCGCGAACGGTGGCCGAAGGCCCTGAGATCATCGGGCGCGAACCAGCGCGCGCTGCGGAGCGTCTCCGGGCTTTTCTTTCTTGTCATTTTGCACCTGTCCAGGAACCCTTTCGAAGTCATGTCACAGAGATCGTGGGGCCGGCAAGTGCGTATTGCTTCCACGTGATGATACGCTCTAGCATTGGGTTGCCCCGGGCGGCGACCACACCCACCGCCTGGTTCGGACAGAGAAGGCCGCAGCCGCACAGATGACGCTCACAACCAGACTCGCCATCGCCATGATTGCGCTGGTTGCGATCGCAGTGGGCGCGGTCGCGTGGCTGAGCTATCGCAACCTGGAACAAGCGTTCGTGCCGCGCGTGCTCGACCGGATCGAGACGCATTCGCGCTTCGTCGCCGGCGACCTCGTCTCCTATACCGACAGCGCGCGCACCGACATCGTGATCTTTCGCGATCTTGCCTCAGTCGTCGGCATGATGCGGGCCCGTCTCAATGACGGTACGGATCCGGTCGATCATGTCGGCGAGGCGCTGTGGCGCGAGCGGCTGGAAAGCCGCCTTGCCGCGCAGCTTGCGATCAAGCCGGCCTATGCGCGGGTGCGCTACATCGGCGTTGCCGATGGCGGCCGTGAAATCGTCCGCGTCGACCGTTCGGGAGCGGACGGCGCCGTTCGCGCCGTGCCGGAAGCGGAGTTGCCGCGCGCCGGCGATGCGCCCTATGTCCGCGATGCGCTCGCGCTTGGTATCGGCGGGATCTATGTCTCGCCGGTGGAACTGGACAAGGATGCAGGCGCAGCGCAGCCCGCGGCGATCCTGCGGGTGGCGACACCGGTGCCGGCGGCCGACGGCAAGCCGTTCGGGATCATCCTGATCGAGATCGACATGCGCGGCGAGCTGGACCGCGTGCGCGGCTCGGTGCGGCCGGGCGAAACGGCCTATGTGGTCGACAGCAGAGGCAACTACCTGATCCATCCCGACCGCGCGCGTGAATTCGGCGGAACGGGAGCCGACTGGCGGCGCGACTTTCCCTATCTGGCGTCGTCGGCGGATACGACGCAGGGCTTCTCGCGCATGGTCGAAGGTGCGGGCGGACGGCCGAACGGCGTGGCGCTGGCGCCCGCGCTGCTCGCCGGCAATGAATGGATCGCGGTGATCGAGATGGCGCCGAACGCGGTGTTCATGGCGCCGGCGGCGACGATCCGCAACAGCTCGATCGTGGTTGGCCTGCTCGCCGTGCTGGCCGCGGCGGGCCTTGCGATCCTGATCGCAAGATCGCTGATGCGGCCGATCAGGCAATTGACGGCGGCGATCGAGAGCGTCGCCGAAAAGGGCACGGACGCGATCCCCGTCGATGCGCCGGGCGAGACCGGCGTGCTGGCGCGCGCCTTCGTGCGCGTGATCAACGAGGCGAATGCCAAGACGGTTGCGCTCGAGCGCGAAGTGGTCGAGCATCTGCGCACCGAAGCCGCGCGCGACCGCCTTGCGGGGCGCGAGCGCCTGTTCAGCGCCGCGGTCGAATCCGCCAACGACGCCGTCATCACGACGTCGCTGGATGGCACCGTCACCGGCTGGAATCCGGCCGCCGAGCGCCTGTTCGGCTATGCCGCAACCGAGGCGGTGGGCCGGCACATCTCGCTGATCGTGCCGCCCGACCATGCCTTCGAGACAGATGACGTGTTGCGCCGGATCGGCTGGGGCGAAACCATCGCCAACAACGAGACCGTGCGGCTGCGCAAGGATGGCACGCCGGTCGAGGTCTCGCTCTCGATCTCGCCGATCAAGTCGGCATCCGGCGCCATCATCGGCATCTGCAAGACCGCGCGCGACATGACTGAAAGCCGCAAGGCGCAGCAGAATCTGCTGGAGAGCGAACAACTGGCGCGCGGCATCATCAACAGCGCGCTCGACGCCTTCGTGCAGATCGATCAGAACGGCATCATCCGCTACTGGAATCCACAAGCGGCAAGCATCTTCGGATGGACCAGCGAGGAGGCGCTCGGCAAGAACGTGTTCGAACTGCTGGGGCGGCCGGACGGCCCGCTCAGGGCGGCGCTGGCGGCCTTCCTGAAAACGGGCGGCGTCCAGGTGCAACAGCCGCGCCGCGAGGTGCTGATACGGCGGCGCGACGGTACGGAGTTCACCGCGGAACTCAGCATCGCCGCGCTGAAGACCCGCGACGGTTTCGTATTCAATGGCTTCGTCCGCGACCTCACTGACAAGATCGCCGCCGAGGAGCGGATGCGGCAGGCCGAGAAGATGGAGGCCGTCGGCCAGCTCACCGGCGGCATCGCGCATGATTTCAACAATATCCTCACCGTCATCACCGGCACGATCGAGATCCTGGCCGATGCGGTGAAGCACGAACCGCAACTGGCCGCGATCACCAAGATGATCGACGAGGCGGCGGCGCGCGGCGCCGAGCTCACGCAGCATCTGCTGGCATTCGCCCGCAAGCAGCCGCTGGATCCGCGCGAGGTCGATGTCAACCTGCTGATCGTCGAGACCACCAAGCTGCTGCAGCGGACGCTCGGCGAGCATGTCGAGATCGAATCGATCTTCGAGGACGAGACCTGCCTTGCGATCGTCGACCCCAACCAGCTCGTCACCGCGATCCTCAACCTCGCGCTCAATGCTCGCGATGCGATGCCTGATGGCGGCAAGCTCGTGCTCGAGACAGGCACCGTCTTCCTCGACGAAACCTACGCCAAACTGCAGGGCGACGTCCGTCCGGGGCGCTATGCGATGATCGCGGTGAGCGACACCGGCACCGGAATCCCGGCCGACATCATCGACAAGGTGTTCAATCCGTTCTTCACGTCGAAGGGACCCGGCAAGGGCACCGGGCTTGGCCTGAGCATGGTCTACGGCTTCATCAAGCAGTCGGCCGGACACATCAAGATCTACAGCGAGGAAGGCCACGGCACCACGGTCAGGATGTACCTGCCGCCCGCGACCAGCGCGACGGCGACGATCGAGACGGCGCCCGCAGCAAAACTCGAGGGCGGCAACGAGACCATCCTCGTCGTCGAGGACGACAAGCTGGTGCGCGACTATGTGCTGACGCAACTGCACTCGCTCGGCTATGTCACGCTGGATGCGGCGAACGCCGCGGCGGCGCTGGCGATCGCCCGCGCGGACCGGCCCTTCGACCTCCTGTTCACCGACGTGATCATGCCCGGCATGAACGGGCGCCAGCTTGCCGAGGAGATCCGCAGACTGAAGCCCGACGTGAAGGTGCTGTTCACCTCGGGCTATACCGAGAACGCCATCATCCATCACGGCCGGCTCGACGAAGGCGTGCTGCTGCTGGCAAAGCCCTATCGCAAATCGGACATGGCGATCATGATCCGCAAGGCGCTGGGCGCGTAGGTGCGACGGATTGCAACAACTCGCGCAACAATCACGCTGTCGTCCCGGCCTCGAGCCGGGACGACATGCTACAACACATTAAGCAGAGCGCTGCTGTTGCTGCTGCGCGGTCATCACGATGCGCACGAGGTCAGCGGCATTCCTGGCACCGAGCTTCTTCATGATGTTGGCGCGATGGTCCTCGATCGTGCGCGGGCTGATGCCGAGGGAACGCCCCGCTTCCTTGTTGGAAGCGCCCGCCGTGAATTGTTCCAGCACCTCGCGCTCGCGCCGCGTGAGCGGCTCGCGCCCCGGAAAATGCAGCGTCGCAATTCGCGACGCGGAACTGTCGGCCTGCCGCCGCGTATAGGCGCCGATTGCCTCATCGAGGCGAGCGACGATTTCGCTGCCGCGGAACGGCTTTTCGATGAAGTCGAGCGCGCCGTTCTTGATGGCACTGACGGCCATCGCGATGTCGCCCTGCCCCGAGATCATGAAGATCGGCGCCGGATAATCCTCGCCGTGCAGTTCCCTTAGGATATCGAGGCCGGATTTGCCGGGGATGTGGACGTCGAGCAGGATGCAGGCTGGCGTCCTGGTTCGCGCCACCGACAACAGCGCGGCGCCGTCGGCAAAGCAGATCACCTGATAGCCGGCTGCGGACAGAACCATCGAAAGCGTGTCGCGGACGGCGGGATCGTCATCGACTACGAAGATCTCCCCACGGGAGGAAACACTCTCAGCCATAGGTCATTCGTCCCTGAGTGGTGAAACCTGGCAAACCGAAACCATGACTCCGCTCGACATCGCATCGAATTGGCCCGTATTTGTACGGGACGATGGCTTAACGCACAAGTAGCACCGCGGTCCCTAAAGGTAGGGTACAGTGGAGAATGCGCATGCAGAAAGCCGCAGAAAACAACATTGCCACCGAGACCGTCGAGGGAAACGACGCCTATCGATCGATCGTCTCGGACCTGAAGTGCCTGATCGGGCAGGTGCAGGCGAGCCTGTCGCGGGTCGAGAGCGCGATCGCCTGCGAAGCCTCGCTGGCGTCCGCGGAGGCCATCGACGATGACATTATCGTGCTGGACGACATCACACCGCGCTATGCCAGAGCGGGCGAGGTGTTGAAGGCGTGCGACGCCGATCTCGGCGCCGCCCTTGAGTTCCTGCTCGAAGTGAAGGCAATGGAGCACCGCCTGAACTAGCTTGCGGTTTTCGGTTCCCTCGCATGGCAGTGGTGGTGGCGTCGCAGCTCCGCCGGCGATGCGGCGCCTCAGGAATCGATAAGTTCGGCCGTCGTGGTGGGGCGCTTTTTCATGGGCTTGCCGCGGATGAACTGGATGTCCATCTCGGTGCCGTTGACGCGGACCAGTTCGCAGCGGCGATAGGCGAGCCCGGTCGAAGACAGCAGCAGGAAGAACTCCTTAAGGTTAAGGCCCTGGATGGAGCCTTCGACGGTCAGGACCGCGTCATTCTCGGAGATGGCGTTGAGCACGCAATTGCGCCGCCAGGTTCCATCGATGGCCATGATGCATACGTCATAACCGCGGCTGAATGTCACCCGATCCGTTCCGCTGCCTGCTTCCTTCATCTGTCAGCGTCCTCCGATCACGGCCATCCTGGGCGTGGCGGCGGGCGCCATCGGAGCGGCCGCTGGCCGCGCGCCGGTCGGCCGATAGAGGCCGCGCTTCTCAGGACAGGGTTTGAAGACGTCGGTCAGGCCGACGACGGTTTCTGCGGCGCCGAGCACCAGGAAGCCATCGGTCTCGAGCGACCTGGCGAGGCGGCTGAAGATGTTAATCTTGGTGTCCTGGTCGAAATAGATCAGCACGTTGCGGCAGAAGATGACGTCGAAAGTGCCGAGCTGCGCGAAGTCATGCAGCAGGTTGAGCTGTCGATGCTGCACCATGGCGCGGATGTCGGCATTGATCTGCCAGAGCTCGCCGTTCTGCTTGAAGTACTTGACCAGCAACTGGATCGGCAGGCCGCGCTGCACTTCGAACTGGCTGTAGATGCCGGCCTTGGATTTCTCCAGCACCTCCTGCGACAGATCGGTCGCGAGAATCTCGGTGCGCCAGCCCGCAAGCTGCGCACCCATCTCCTTCAGGCACATCGCCAGCGAATACGGCTCCTGCCCGGTCGAACCGGCAGCGCACCAGATCCGGATCGTCCTGCGGCTCGACCGCGCCTTCAACAGTTCCGGGATGATCGCATTGCGGAAATGATCGAACGGCGCCTTGTCGCGGAAGAAGAAGGTCTCGTTGGTGGTCATGGCTTCGACCGCCTGCGCGATATGGCTGGCCGAGCCGGCCTTCATCTTCTGCACGAGATCGTCGATGCCGGAGAGGCCGCATTTGCGCGACAGCGGCAGCAGCCGGCTTTCGATCAGATATTGCTTGTCCGCGGACAGGTCGAGACCGGAATGGTCCTTGAACAGTTTACGCAGATACTCGTAGTCGGGAGAATTCACGACAGCCTCTTCAGGAAAGGGATGACACGATCAGGCGGGTATCGAGGCTGCGATGAGACCGACCTCGTGGAATTTGGCGGTGATGATGTCCTTGTCGAACGGCTTCATGATGTATTCGTCGGCGCCGGCCTCGAGCGCACGGGAGATGTGATCGATGTTGTTCTCGGTCGTGCAGAACACGACCTTGGGCAGGTCGCCGCCCGGCAGCCGGCGCAACTGGAGCAGGAATCCGTGGCCGTCCATCACCGGCATGTTCCAGTCGAGCAGCACCGCCGTCGGCATGGCGCGCTTGCAGGCATCCAGCGCCCGCTCGCCGTTCTCGGCCTCGATGATCTGGAAATCGAGCTCTTCCAGGATGCGCCGCGCGATTTTCCGCACCACCCTGGAATCATCGACGACCAGGCAGGTCCGCAATTGCTCGCTGGTCCGGGGATCGTCCATCTGAATTCGCCTCTCGACTGTTCTTGTAGATCCTGGTCAATCGATAGACGCCAGCGGGCTCACAACCGCTTAATTTTACCGTCCGTGCGAATACGGATGGCATATTGATACCGCGCGAGGGCGCGGTGCCCGATGACGCGATCGATGGCTGCCGCCCGTCCGGGCTCGAAGGCAATGGATTCGTTGGAGTTTTGGTATGCGAGGGCGTGCCGGCCCGCTCAGGCCGCGGCGCGCTGCTGCTCGCGCTGCATCAGCTTGCGGATTTCCTTGAGCGCCTTGTAAAGCGCGCCGCTCGCCACGTGCTGGTTAACCAGGTCGAGCGCCTCGCGCGCACCGGCATCGGCCTCCCGCAACTCCTTGGCGAAGCCGAGATAGGCGGTCCGATAACGCTGGACGTCGTTCTTCAGATACATGGTCTGGACGCAGTGGTAGAGCCGCCGCGCCGGGGTATTGGCGGTCTCCGCGGTCACGGTGTCCCGTTCGCGCAGGATCGGCGCTTCGCCGTCGATCAGGAAGGAAGTGCGGGTGCCGGAGTTGATCAGCACGGTCTCGCCGATGACGATCCGTTCAAACGGCTTCAGCTCGACGCGTAACGGCATGATCGTCTCCTTTTCTAGGCAACGGCTTTTCTAGGCAACGGCGGGGGGCGTCTAGCCGCCCTCGATCTTTGAAGTCCTGGTCGCGCGAACCGGCGATGGACGGGCCGCCGTCCCGTGTCGCGATCGTTCAGTCCGAAAGCGGCGGAGTTGCCTCCGCCGCTTCCGTGTTCGGTTTCGTCGCAGAGCTCAACGGAGCAGCTGGAGCACGCTCTGCTGGCTCTGGTTGGCGAGCGCCAGCGCGGACACCGCGATCGACTGGCGGGTCGACAGCGCCTGGCTGTTGGCCGCTTCCTCGTTGGTGTCGGCCAGCGTCAGGTTCGACGAGCCGGTCTGCAGCACGTTGATCAGGTTCTTGGAGAAGTCCTGACGGATCTGCACGACCGACAGGTTCGAACCGAAGGCCGACGCCTGCGAACGCAGCGTGCTCGACGCGTTGTTCAGCGCGGTGAGAACCTTCTGGGTGGTGTCGTTGTCGATGAAGTCGGTCCCGGCAGTCAGCGCCGCCAGGCCGAGGCCGGCCGGATCGTCGGTCACCCCGTTGATCGTCAGCTGCGACTTGCCGGTTTCGTTGAACACCAGCTTGAGCTGATCGCCGTTCAGCAGGTTGATGCCGTTGAAGGAGGCATCCTGCGCCGTCGTCTTGATCTGGTCGATCACGATATTGTACTGGCGGACCAGATCGGCGCGGGTGTTCTGCGCGTTGACATCCTTGACCGGAGCGGCCGTGGTGAGCGTCCCGAGCAGACCGGAGGCACCCGTGGCGCTGCCGGTGATCTTGCCGGTCAGATCAACCGACGCATCGTCGTTCGCGGTCGTGATGCTCAGCTTGCCATCGCTGGAGAGCGAGGCCACCAGGTTGCTGTCGGCGAGCTTCTTGTTCAGATCGTCCAGGGTGTTTACCGCACCGGTGCCGGTTCCGATGGTGATGTTCTGAGCCGCCTTGCTGCCGATCGCAGCGATGCTGAGGACCTGGTTATCCTTGGTGTTGGTCGGCTTGGTCTCACCTGCGGTAAGACCCAGCTTGGCGAGGACCGTGCTGGACCCACCAAGGGTGATGCTGTTCGTCTTGTCAGCGGCGGCGTTGCTGATGGTCAGGACGTTTCCGGCGCTGACCGACGATGTACCACCGGTGATGCCATTGATCGCGGAGAGAACATCCGCCACCGTCGAGTCCGTGGCGCCCGCGGTGTACGTCAGGTTGATCGTGACGTTGCCTGCAGCGTCCGTGGTCGAGGCCGCGGTCGCGGCCGCGCCGCCCGTCGCGAAGGTGATCGTCTTGCCATTGACCGTGAACGAGTCACCGTTGGCAAATCCAGCCGCAGTGGTGGTCTCGGTGCCGAGAAGGTTGGTCACCGCGGTGCCGCTCACGGTCGCAGCCGTATCGGCAGTGCCGATCAGGTTGGTGGCGGTCGCGCCAGTGATAACCGCCGACGTGGCGGTCGACTTCGACGAATAGCCCGAGGTCGCCTGCAGCGCCTGGTTGGCGATCGACTTGGCGCTGTCGACCAGCTTCTGCAGCGAGGTGATGCCGGTGTTGGCTGCCTGCAGCACCTGCACGCCATTGCCGATGCCATCGAGCAGGTTGTTGATGTCGCTGGCGCGGTTGTCGAGCGAAGCGGCGGTGAAATAGTTGGTGGGATTGTCGAGGGCCGAGTTGACCTTCTTGCCGGTGGAGAGGTGGCTCTGCGTGGTGGCGAGCAGATCAGCGGTCGACTGCAGCGAGAGCAGGTTCTGGCGAACCGAAGCCGAAAGAATAATGCCGGACATAGTTTGATACCCTTCTGGATGAACACACGATTGACGCAGTCGTCCGGAAATTTCACTCCGGCGACCGTGCCACACTGTTCCGGCGGCGCTACCCGTTCGTTAAATCGCTCCTCAGTACAAATACCCAGAAAATGCGTATGCAGACCTGTTTCTCAGTAGTTCTACTGAGATGATCGCGTGTGTGATGCGCAGATCGGAACAGCAGCACGCGCGATGGATTGCGTTCGCCGATCGCGGATCGCGGACAATTTGTCGTCGTCGATAGATAGCGAGTGATAGCGATGAGTTTTATTCAAATCGCGGCCGCGCGTCTCTCTGTTCGAGCATCGTCTGTGCGCGAACGCTTCGCGTTTGTCTCTTCGGATTAAAGGCAGCCGCGCGGCGCCGATAAGTTCCCCTCAATCATGCCGAGCAGTATTGCAGCTACGCACGCGCGCAAATCCTTCACCGCTTGCGCGCGAGAATCAACATGCTGTTCCGGTTCGGTCGCAAACAACGCGGTTTGTCTGCCCGGTAAGGTGTGTATAGCCACAAACGCGTAACCCTTGTGCAATCGTCTGAGCAAGCTATTCTTCCTTCAATCGACACGCCAAGAGTAGGTGACGCGAGACGGTGAGCTCCCGCCTTTCGGCAGGAGAGGGAATGTCAGGATCATCGCGTCCTTCCAATCATCTGTTGCAGACTCTCCCGGCCGCGGAATTCGAGTTGCTGCGTCCACATCTCGCAACCGTCGACCTGGCCAAGCACGCCGTGCTGTTTGAGGCGGGCGCGCCGATCGGCGATGTCTATCTGCCGCACGGCGGCATGGTCTCGATGATCGTCAGCTTCGCCGAGGGAGAGACGGTGGAAGTCGCCAAGATCGGCCGCGACAGCATCGTCGGCGGCGCTGCCGCGCTCCATGACGGGCCATCGCTTGCCGACGCCGTTGTGATTGTACCCGGGGTCGCCTCCGTTATCGCCGCCGATCGCCTGCGTGCCTTGATCGAGGGAAGCGGCGTCCTGCGGGATCTCCTGGTCAGGCATCAGCAGGCGCTGTCCGTGCAGGCCCAGCAAGCCGCCACATGCCACGCATCGCACACGGTCGAATCCCGCCTCTCGCGCTGGTTGCTGCACGCCCGAGAGTTGTGTGACGGCGAACCGTTGCCGCTGACGCAGGAATCCTTGGCGCAATTGCTCGGCGTCCGGCGCAATGCCGTTTCGATCGTGGCACACGCATTCCAGGAGGCGGGCCTGATCCGCTACAGTCGCGGGAATATCGAAATCATCGATCTCGAGGGCCTGCAGAAAGTCGCCTGCGAATGCTATACCGCCGTGAGGACGCAATGCGGTCGACTGCTCAAGACGGGATGAGAACACGTGCAGGTGGCGGAACCCGCGTCGCAGGGGCCACAGTCGCCCGCAAGCATCAAATGGCACTCGTCAAATCGACAGGTTTTCCTTGCCCGCGCTGCGCGGCAAGGTCATCCTGCAACTCGGGCAGCGTGTGCGGGCTGCCAGGCCGGGACGCTCGGTTTATGAATTTATGAGGCAGGAGACTGCTTTGGATTCGGTTCCTCGTCCGCCGAACGGATTCTTATCCGCATTGTCGGCATCCGATTTCGAATTGATCCGCCCGCATCTTCGCACTGTCGAACTCACCCCGGACATGGTCCTGGTCGAGGTCGACGAAGTGCTGAGGCGCGCCTGGCTTCCGCACAAGGGCGCGATTTCCCTGATCGTGAAGCTAGCGCGCGGCGAGCAGGTGCAGGTCGCCATGGTCGGTCGCGACAGCATCTTCGGCGCGCTCGCCGCGCTTGGCGATCCGACCGCATTGAACAGCGCGGTGGTCGTGGTGCCCGGCATCGCTTCAACGATCGAGCTCGACCAGCTCCGTCTCGCCGCCGATCAGAGCGCGACGCTGTGTCGCGCGCTGGCGCGGCATGGGCTCGCCGTCCATGCGCAGATCCAGCAGACCGCCGGCTGCAATGCTTCCCATACCGTGGAGTCGCGACTCGCGCGCTGCCTCCTGCATACCCGCGACCTGTCCGGCAGCGACAAGATCGTGCTTACGCAGGAAGCGATGGCCCAGATGATCGGCGCACGCCGCAACAGCGTCTCGCTGGTCGCGCACACGCTTCAGCAGGCGGACTTCATCCACTACAGCCGGGGCCATATCGAGATCACCAATTTCGACGGCCTGATGAAAACCTCGTGCGAATGCTATGCGACGGTCAAGGCGCAATACACCCGCCTCGTCAGGCACGGCGAGTCCTGCACGGCTTAAGCGCAACGGCGCGCTTGTCTCCCGCGTGAAAATCCGGCCGTACTTCTACGGCTCGAAATTTTCACGGACAGCTAAGCTTAACCGACGATAATCGCCGTGAACACGGGAGAGCTGACATGTTCACGTTCGAAACGACGGACCAGAAGGAAGCCAGGCGTTTTCGTATCGCACAGTTCAACGGCAGGACCGTAACCACGCGGTCGGCCGGCTCGACGGTGACGGGTCACGTTCGATCCATCGTGGAAAACAAGTCGAGCGTTCCGGCCGCCTGGACCATCACCATCATCCCGGAAGTCTCGAAGCCCGCGACCGTAAACCTGCGGCCCGCCCCGCGCATCCGCGCCTTCGCCGAAGATTATCTCTGAACGACCTCCAGCTCGGGCGAAGCGAACGCGTCATCCGGGAGATCTGCGTCGGGCGGTCCGGATTACGCCGGCGCTTCATCCGGGCTACGGCATGCGCTCCAAGATCGTGAGCGATCAATTTGAATCGAATAGTGGCGCGTATTCTTCACGCGCACCATACCCACTTCGCTTCAAAACGCTCCAGTGATCAGGCGGACTGCATCAGCGCCTTGCGGACGAGGTCGGCGGTGTTGCGCGCGCCAAGCTTGCGCATCGCTTCAGCGCGATGGCTTTCGAAGGTCCGCGGGCTGATGTTCATGCGCAACGCGCCCTGCTTGTTGGAATAGCCTTCGCTGATGAGCCTGAGCACCTCGCGCTCGCGCCGGGTGAGCGGCTTCTGGCCGGCCTTGGATGCAACCGTCGTCTTTGGCGGCCGGCTTTCGTCCTTGATGCGCGCGGGCGGATTGTCCCATCCCGTCTTCTGATCGATGACGGGAGCGGATCCAGGCTGAATGTCGGAAATCTGCTTCAGCATCGCGCAGACACGCTCGGTCTGATGCAGCGCGTTCTCGACCACCTGCTGCAGGTAGACCCGGGCCGCCGGCGAATGCGCGAACTGATGGCTGTGCTGCTTGATCTCGTTCATGTAGAGCAGCAGCGCCGTCATCGGACCATTGAACTGGCGCGCGATCGCAGCGCCGGCCTCTTCCGTGGCACGCGCGCGCTCTGCGGCGAGTTCCACAATCTCACGATTGCTTTCGAATGGGGCGCCCTCTTCCATCCACTTTGACAGATGCGACCCGTCGGTTCGATGCTCGTGCTGTGTCATGCGACCGATCTAGCGACCCTAAGGCTGTTCCCGCGTTAATCCGGCACTCAGTAGGAATACTGAGAACGCGACCATGTGTTGCCAGCTCACAAGGAAATAGAGGCAGACAGGCCTAGACTTTGCAACAATTCTCGCAAGATTGTGGCAGTTCTCAGTATTTCTACTCATCGGGAAAATACTGAAATTGCGGCAGAACAACGTAGTTCCACGAACAAAGCTGTGAGTTCCACATCACGAATTTTGGCGATTCTCGGGCAAGTAGCGAATCGCCAAAGACTCGCGTGAGGAACCGCCGCATTGCTGCGCAAGCTCGGGAACCTTTTGGGGAACATCTCGCGAAACATTCTGAAACACGACGTCGCGATGAAGACACGGCGCGTTTGCTGATGCTGCCAGGGCTGCACGATTGTGTGATCGAAGCAGGGCGCCTCGCGCTGGTCTTTGCGATTTACAGCCTTCACCGGCGTCGCGATGATCGCGATCTCAATCTTCACAGCGATGATGGAGACCGCGATGGCGCGAGTAAGCGGATCATGGCTTGCGATGGCGACACTTGCTTGCGCCTTGGCGTTCGCATCGGGTGCCAAAGCACAGACCACATCCGCGGAAAGCGCGGCGCCGCCGACCGCCGACAATGCGGTGATGATCACGGTGTTCCTGAAGCACGATCAATCGCGCCCGCTCAGCGAGCTCAACGCGCAGCTCGACAAGCAGGGCTACTACAAGGCCTTCCCGCCGGCGGGTGTCGAGGTCGTGAGCTGGTATGTGATGATGGGCGTCGGCCAGGTGGTGACGCTGCGGCTGCCGGCATCACGGCTCCGCGAAGTCAATCGCATACTCGAGGACAAGGCCTGGGGCGCCTATCGCACCGAATTCTATCCGACCTATGATTACAAGGCGGTCGGCATGGCGGCGCACGAGAAGGCGCAGTAGCACCGTGAACCTTTGCTTCCGCGCGGCGCGGATGAAAGCCCACCGCGCCTCATGGTCACGCGCCTTTGCTCTCGGCTTGCGCAATGACGATCAGCTCGGTTTCGTTGATCGTGGCCCCGGATGCGTCGAGCACCGAGACCGTGCGAAACCCGTCGTCGCGAAACTCCTCTGCCTTTCGTAGCGCCGCGGCCGCGGTCGCGAGGATGACGGAGACGCCGCCGGCGCCGTTCCTCGCAAATACCCGGAACATGATCTCCCCAGCCCCTGATGTGCGCTATGCCGCCAGCGCGACACGCGAGGTCGATTTCCGCCGGTACGGCTTGCCGCCCGGCGATCCCGACGGATCGGGGTCGAGGGCCGACAGCGCTTCAAGCACCTCATCAATGCTGACCGCGGTCTTGGTACCCGGAAGTTCACGCAGCGCCGGATTCGACGACACCGCGGCCGCGTCGGACGCCCACGAGGCGAGCACGGCGCGCTTTTCCGCCGTCGACAGCTGCGCATCCGCCAGCACATCGCGCGGATGGTCGTAAGCCGAGGCGGGGTGCAGGATGACATTCAAATCGACGACATTGTCAGTGTGATCGATCATCGGTTGCTCCCAATGCTTGTCAGACAACTTTCGACCGTCCCGCCCGGCACGTGATCCGGGCGGGGCATGCATCGCCGTGCCGAGGACGTTACGCCGCTTTTGCTTCGAGTTGCTGCACGCTGCTCGCGGGAGCGCCATTGATGGCGATCCGCCGCGGCTTCATCGCCTCGGGCACCTCGCGGACCAGCTCGATCTTCAGAAGTCCGTTATCGAACGCGGCGCTCTTCACCTGCACGTAGTCGGCGAGATTGAAGTGGCGCTTGAAAGGCCGCGCCGAGATACCGCGATAGAGGTATTCGCGTTCGGCCTTGTCGGACTTGCTGCCTTCGATCGTGACCACGTTGCTCTCGGCCGTCACCGAGATCTCGTCAGGCGAGAAGCCCGCCAGCGCAAGCGAGATCTGGTAGCGATCTTCGCCGAGCCGTTCGATGTTGTAGGGTGGATAGTTGTCCTCGCCGGTGCGAGCCGCGGCATCGACGAGATCGAACAGGCGGTCGAAGCCGATGGTCGAACGCCACAGGGGAGCAAAGTCGTAGCTGCGCATAGCCAAATCCTCCAATGAGCAAGTTGGATACGAGCGGCACCGGACACGACCGGTGCCCGTTCTGGTCCGGGCCCGTCAGGCGCCCGGACGCCATCTACCGGATGGCGAAAAAAATCTTGGAGAAGCCCGATCCAGTTTCAAGGGGAGGCTGCGAAAAAATTTTGGCCTTCAACGCGAGGGGATTGGGCCGAAATACGTCGCTCTCACCGCGTCATTGCAATGACGGCAAGCAACAGGCCCGCCGCACCCCCTTTGGCGGGACGCGCAAGCCAGGCGAGACGACGGACCAAAGCCTCAGGCGTGCGCCTTCGGCTGCTGGCTCAACTTCTTCGCCAGCGTCTTCAAATCTTCGACCCGCCGGCTGCACAGCAGCCGGGCGAATTCGTCGGCATCGATGGAGGGTTGAGGAAAGCCGGGCGTTTGGCGCAACTCCCGGCTCCGCCAGAACAGCCGGGAGAGACGCTGCAGCAATTTCATTTGCTTGAGCCTCGATGAAAGCCTGCGCGAATAAGTCGCTGGGCCGGTCCTTGGTTCCGCGAGTTATCGCTTCTCCCGTTTTTTTCTCCCCAGACGCGCTCTCCGTTTTCGCATTCGCGTAATAGTGGTGGGCAACAATCTTGCCCGGTTTCACCGCCGGGCCCATTCTTTCCGGCGGAAGGCGTTCAGGGGGAAGACAGATGCTTGAGCCGGACCTTACCCGTGCCCCGATGGGCGGCACGCTCGTGCCCGGCGGGGCGACGTTCCGGGTCTGGGCGCCGCGGGCCAGCGCCGTCCATGTCTCCGGCGATTTCAACGGCTGGAGGCAGGATGCCAGTTCGCTGATGTCAGAGATCGGAGGCGGCCACTGGGCGTGCTTCGTGCCTGACCTGAAGGACGGCGATGCCTACCTGTTCTATGTCGAGGGCGTCGGCTCGTCCGGCTTCAAGCGCGATCCCCGGGCGCGGCTGTTGAGCTTCCAGCCGTCCTTTCCGGCCTGCAATTCGCTGCTGCGCGATGCGGCGCGCTTTCCGTGGCACGTCGAGCGCTTCGTGCCGCCGGCCTTCA
This sequence comes from Bradyrhizobium sp. BRP22, assembly GCF_020194175.1. Classification (GTDB taxonomy): domain Bacteria; phylum Pseudomonadota; class Alphaproteobacteria; order Rhizobiales; family Xanthobacteraceae; genus Bradyrhizobium. Next base: position 41,994 of record NZ_JADYVX010000033.1, read on the forward strand.
ACGATCTCATCGTCTACCAGCTTCACGTCGGGACGTTCGCGCCTCATCCGGAAAACGCCGATGGCAAGTTCTTCGACGTGATCGAGCGCGTGCCGCACCTCGCCGCGCTCGGCGTCAATGCCATCGAGCTGTTGCCGATCCAGGAATTCCCGACCACCTTCAGCATGGGCTATAACGGCGTCGATCTCTATAGCCCCGAGAACCAATATGCCGAAGCCAATGAGGCAAAGCTCAGCCGCTATCTGGATCGTACCAACGCGATCCTGCAGGCGGCCGGCCATGCGCCCTATGCCGGCATCGACATCGTCAGGCACAGCGATGACCAGCTCCGTGCGCTGATCGACATCTGCCATGTCCATGGCATCGCTGTGATCTTCGATGTCGTCTACAACCACGCCGGCGGCGGGTTTGACGACAAGAGCCTGTGGTTTCTCGATCGCCACTTCCCCGGCGACAACAACAACAGCCTCTATTTCACCGACCAGGGCTGGGCGGGCGGCCTGGTGTTCGCGTTCTGGAACGACGACGTCAAACAGTTCCTGATCGACAACGCCGCCTTCTTCTATGAGGAGTACCGGATCGACGGCTTCCGCTTCGACGAAGTCAGCGTGATCGACCGGTTCGGCGGCTGGGCCACCTGCCAGGACCTCACCTCGACATTGCGCGCGCAAAAACCCGAGGCGATCCAGATCGCCGAATATTGGCCGGTCAATACGTGGATCGTGAAGGATCGCAGCGAAGGCGGCGCAGGCTTCGACGCCACCTGGAGCGACGGCATCCGCAACAGCGTGCGGGCGGCGATTGCGAGTGCTTCGCTCGGCGCCACCGCGCATGTGCCGATGTCTCCGATCGCAGACGCGATCGCTGCGATGAGCCTGCGCGACCGCTGGCGTGCGGTGCATGCGATCGAGAACCACGACATCGTCTATGCTGGCCGCGACGAACGGATCGCGGCGCTCGCCGACGGCAGCAATCCGCGATCCTGGTATGCGCGCAGCCGCAGCCGTGTCGCGCTTGGGCTGCTGCTGACCGCGCCGGGCATTCCGATGCTGTTCATGGGCCAGGAGTTGCTGACTTCGAAGCCATGGAGCGACACGCCCAGCACGGCTACCGAAATCGACTGGACGGCGTTCGACCGTGGCGATGAGGTGATGGCCGGCTTCCTGCGCTTTGCCTCGGACTTGATCGGCCTGCGCCTGGCGATGCCGGGGCTGCGCGGCGAAGGCTGCGCTGTCATCCATGTCCATGACGACAACCGCGTGCTGGCATTCCAGCGCTGGGTCGAGGGCGACGGCGGCGATGTCGTGGTGGTCTGCAGTCTCAACGAAAGCCCGCACCGCGACTACGCGATCGGCTTCCCCAGCGAAGGCCGCTGGCGCGAGGTGTTCAACAGCGACATCTACGACCGCGAGGTGACCGTCACCGCCGATGGCGGCGTGCATGCCGATGGCCCGCCGCTGCACGGCCTGCCTGCCTCTGCCACATTGACGATTCCGGCGAACGGGCTTCTGGTCTTCGCAAGAGCCTGACATCGCCAGCGGCCTCCTCGCGGCGCTGAGTGATGACATTCCCGCGCGGACTCCATTATGCTAGGGCTTTCGTTCGAGTGGCATTCCCCGCCGCGATATAAGCCTGAGAGCAATGACCGCCCCTTACGTTCCGCAAATCGCCCTCTATCGCCGCTGGCTCGAGCAGCAGCGCGGCCTGAGCTTTTCCAGCTTCGAGGAGATGCGCCAGTGGTCGGTGCGCGACCTCGACGGCTACTGGCAGAGCATCTGGGACTATTTTGACCTGCGCTCGCCGACGCCGCACCGTGCGGTGCTGGCGGAGCGGAAGATGCCGGGCGCGGTATGGTTTCCCGGCGCCTCCGTCAACTACGCCCAGCAGGTGTTCCGGCATGTCGAAGCCGCCGATGCCGCAGGCCTGCCGGCGATCGTGAGCAGCGGCGAGGATGGCGTGCTGAAGGAGACGAGCTGGCCCGAATTGCGGCGGCAGGCGGTCGCACTGGCCCTTCACCTGCGCGAGAAAGGCGTCAAGCCCGGCGACCGTGTCGCGGCCTATCTGCCCAACATCCCCGAGACCATCATCGCCTTTCTCGCCACCGCGAGCCTCGGCGCAATCTGGAGCGTGTGCGCGCCCGATATGGCGGCACCGGCGGTGATCGATCGCTTCAAGCAGATCGAACCGAAAGTGCTGATCGCCTGCGATGCCGTCACCTATGCCGGCCGGCGGCATGACCGCCGCGCCGTGGTCGACGAACTCCGGCGTTCGCTGCCGAGCGTCGAGCATGTCATCCTGCACAGCGATGCGGCCGCAAGTGCGGCGTCGCCGGACCAACGGCTTTCGGAGATCCTCGCTGCCAAGCGGCCTGCGATCGATGCGTTCGAGCCGGTGTGGCTGCCGTTCGACCATCCGCTTTGGATCGTCTATTCCAGCGGCACCACCGGCTTGCCGAAGCCGATCGTGCACAGCCATGGCGGCATCATCATTGTGGTGCTGGCGCTGAACACCCTGCACAACGACATCGGCTGCAGCTATCAGCCGAATTCGTTCGGCGAACGCTTCCATTGGTACAGCTCGACCGGCTGGATCATGTGGAACTGCCAGGTCAACGGACTGCTGGGCGGCACCACCTGCTGCATCTTCGACGGCAGCCCCGGCGGATCAAAGGACAAGCCGGACTGGACCACGCTGTGGCGTTTCGTGGCCGACGCCAAGGTGACGATCTTCGGCGCGGGCGCGGCGTTCTTTGCCAGTTGCACGAAAGCCGAAATCGATCTCGCCGCCGTCGGAGACCTCTCGCACCTGCGTGCGCTCGGCTCGACCGGATCGCCGCTGAGCGCCGACACGCAAGCCTGGTTCAACGAGCGCTTCGCCGCGCTTTCGAAGATCAACGGCAACGCCGCGCAGGCGGAGATGTGGTGGGCGAACATTTCCGGCGGCACCGACTTTGCCGGCGCCTTCATCGGCGGCAACAGGGAATTGCCGCAGACGCCGGGCACCATGCAATGCCGGATATTGGGCTGCGCCGTGGAGGCCTTCAACGAGCAGGGCCGCGCCGTGATCGACGAGGTCGGCGAGCTCGTCTGCACCGAGCCGCTGCCGTCGATGCCGCTGCGCTTCTGGAACGATCCTGATGATGCGCGCTACCGCGCCAGCTACTTCGAGACCTATCCGGATAATTTCGACGGCAGCGGACGCGGCCCGGTGTGGCGGCATGGCGACTGGCTCAAGGTCGCCGCCGACGGTTCCTGCGTGATCTATGGCCGGAGCGACGCCACCATCAACCGGCACGGCCTGCGCATGGGGACGAGCGAACTTTATTCGGCTATCGAGGCGCTGCCTGAAATTCTGGATTCGATGGTCGTCGACCTCGAATATCTCGGGCGCGAAAGCTACATGCCGCTGTTCGTGGTGCTGCGCGACGGCATTGCGCTCGACGAGGCGATGAAGGCGAGGATCAACAAGGCGATCGAAGCCGGCCTGTCCCGCCGCTTCCTGCCCAATGAGATCTTCGCGGTGCCCGAAATCCCGCGCACGCTATCGGGCAAGAAGCAGGAGCTGCCGATCAAGAAGCTCCTGCTCGGCCACCCGATCGAGAAGGTCATCAACAAGGACGCGATGGCCAATCCGGGATGTCTAGAATGGTATCTCGCGTTTGCGGACGATTATCTGCAAAAGCACGCGGGCGCTGCATAAGGCAGCGCCCGCATTTCTTACGCAGACTGGAGCGTCTGTTTCCCGACTCGCTCCAGCCAATCTTTCCCGAGAACGAGGTCCGCTCGCGAGAGCTGATGGCCTACCGGCAGAGTCCGGCGCGTGACATCGGCGCCCGCGTCGCGCAGCATCTCGGCCAGTCTCGCCGAGTTGGAAGTCGGCACGATCGGGTCCATCTGCCCCGAGGCGATCAGCACCGGCGCGCCCGCAAGATTGGCGCGCGGCGGATCGGACAACGGCACCATCGCGCGCAGCAGCGCCGCGCCGGCGAGCGTGCCGGGGCGAAGCAGCATCATGGCCGCGGCGATATTGGCGCCGTTGGAATAACCCACCGCAACAGGCGCAGCGATGCCGAGGCGCTGGCGCGTGCTGTCGACGAAATCGGCCAGTTCTGCTGCACGCCGCCGAACGTCGTCCTCATCGAAGACGCCTTGGGCGAGACGGCGGAAGAACCTGGGCATGCCGTTCTCGAGCACGCGGCCGCGCGGCGACAACAACGCTGAATCCGGCGACAGCATCCGTCCGAGTTCCAACAGATCGTTTTCGTCGCCGCCAGTGCCGTGGAGCAGCAGAAGGGGCGGAGCGCCCGCCCCTTCTGCCGGCACGAACCGATAGACGAATGGCGTTTCGTTGCTCGTCATGCGACTTCTCCCAAATCAGGCAGCACGCTTTCGATCTCCTGGCGATGCCGCTCGAGGAACAGCGGCAGCTTCAATGCGTGGCCGAGGCTCTCGACAGGTTCGTCGACGGCAAAGCCGGGAATGTCGGTGGCGATCTCGAACAGCACGCCGCCGGGCTCGCGGAAGTAGATCGAGCGGAAGTAGTTGCGATCCTTCTGCTCGGTCGGATGCAGGCCGTGGGCGGAGACCAGCTTCTGCGCCATCTGGCCCTGCTCCACATCGTCGGCCGCCCGGAACGCGATGTGGTGCACCGAGCCGCGACCCTGGCGGCCGCGCAGGAAGCCCCTGGCCTCGTAGATATCGACGATGCTGCCCTTGACGTCACCGGGAGCGGCGAAGCGGGTCACCAAGCCCTCACGCGCGACCTCGCGGAAGCCGAACACATCGGTGAGGATGGCCGCCGTCTTCGCTGCACTCTCGAGCAGCAAGGTCACACCCTGGAAGCCGCGGATCGCGTGCTCGGCCGGGACATCGCCATTGCTCCAGGCCGGCTCGTCCTCGGCGCCGGGAATGCCGACCAGCGCCAGCGCCATGCCGTCGGGATCAGTGAACGGCAGGACGGTCTCGCCAAAGCGCTTTTCCAGCGGCTGGTGCGGAATGCCCTTCTCGACGAAGCGCTGCACCCAGTAGCCGAGCGAGCGCGCCGGCACACGGAACGCGGTCTGATGGGTCTCGCCGACCCCGCGGCGGCCGGCCGGCGCGCCCTCCCAGGGGAAGAACGTCAGGATCGTGCCGGGATGGCCGACCTCGTCGCCGTAATAGAAGTGATAGGTCGTAGGATCGTCGAAATTGACGGTCTTCTTCACGAACCGCAGGCCGAGGTCGCGGATGTAAAAGTCGAAGTTCTTCAGTGGGTTGCCGGCTATGGCGGTGACATGATGGATACCTGACATGGTCTTGCCTCCTGAAAGTCCTGAGCCCGACCGGGCTCGTTGGGGCAAATATCGGCTCGCTATGTTCTGAGAACAATCCATGCTTTTGTGACGCCTCTCTCTACGATTTGAGGACAATCACCCATGGACAAGATCGCGAGCTTGCGGGCCTTCGTGAAGGTCGTGGAGACCAGCAGTTTCGCCGAGGCTGGCCGGCAGCTTCGGCTCTCCCGCTCCGCCGTCAGCAAGTACGTGGCGGAGCTCGAAGAGAGCCTGGGCGTCCAGCTTCTCAACCGCACCACGCGCCATGTCTCCACCAATGAGAGCGGCCAGATGTATTTCGAGCGCGCGCTCTCGATCCTGTCCGAACTCGACGCGGCGGATCAGGCGGTGTCGCAAGCGCAATCGGCGCCGCACGGACTGCTTCGCGTCAATGCGCCGATGTCGTTCGGCACGCTGCGGCTCGGCCCGGCGGTCGCGGACTTCATGGGCAAATATCCGAAGATCCAACTCCAGCTCGTCCTCAGCGACGATTTGCTCGACCCCGTGCAGGACGGCTTCGACGTCACCTTGCGGATCGCGGAGCTGGAGTCCTCGAGCCTGATCGCGCGCAGGATCGTGCCGATCGACCGCGTCGTGTGCGCCTCGCCGGACTATCTGGCGAAGCACGGCACGCCCATCCATCCGCGCGATCTCCGCGAGCACGCGGCGCTGACTTACGGCTTCCTGCTCACCGGCAACCAATGGAAGCTGACGGGCGCGGATGGCGATCACTGGATCCAGCCGTCGTGGTCGCTGTGTGCGAACAACGCAGAGGTGCTGCGCGACGTGGCCGTGAGGGGACACGGCATCGCGCTGATCCCGACCTTCATCGCCGGCAACGCGCTCCGCACCGGCGCGCTGAAGACCATCCTCGCCGACTATCAAGCACCACCGCTGACGCTCTATGCGATCTACCCGCCGACCCGACACCTCTCGGTGAAGGTGCGGCTGTTCATCGACTTCCTGGTCGAGCATTTCGGCGCGGTTGCGGATTAGTGCGTAACCCGTCAGCGCGGCAGATAATCCGCCGTGCTCAGCAGCGTGCCGTAGGATGATCCCAGCGCAGCCATGTAGGCGGCGTGGACCTGCGCGGCGGGAACGCTGACGCCGCCGAACGCGAGGTCGCGCGTCGCGCAGGCATCGTGCACGACGGTGGCCTTGTAGCCGAAGTCGGCGGCCGCCCGCGCTGTCGCATCGATGCACATGTGACTCATCGCGCCGACGATCACGACGTCCTCGATTGCTCTTGCATCAAGGGCTTGCTTCAACGCCGTGTCGCGGAACGAGTTGGGAAAATTCTTCACGATCACGGTCTCGCCTTCGGCCGGCTGGACGGAGGCATGGATCTGCGCGCCCGGCGATCCCGCGACGAAGAACGGCGCATCGGGGCGGGGAAATTCATGCCTGATGTGAATGACCGGCTCGCCGCTGGCACGCGCGGCAGCGATGACACGCGCTGCATTGGCTGCGGCCGCATCGATCCCTACCAGCGGCAATTTGCCGGACGCGAAATAGTCGTTCTGAAGATCGACAACGATGATCGCGCGCTTGCTCATGGCCTGACCGTCCTTTCCGCGGATTGGTTTGCATCTTGCTGGACGAGCCTAGGCCCGCTATCGCATGGTGCAAATTGGCGATACCGACATAAAACGGGTTGATACCGACACATGACCGCCTCCCGCAGCTCAACCGAGATCGGACTGGTGCTCTATCCCGGCGCGCAGCTCGCCGCGATCCATGGCCTCACCGATCTGTTCGGCGTCGCCGACCGGATTGCGTCCGGGCATCGCAAGCGCAAGTCTGCGCTGTTGCGGGTCAGCCATTGGCAGCAGGCGGCGTCCGACAAGCCGCCGGTGCGGGTGTTCGACACCGCTCCGGATGGCAATGCGAAGGCAGCACCTGCGGCGCTGATCCTGCCGCCGAGCCTGGGCGAGCCGCCGACGGCGGAGAAGGCGGCGCCTTTCGTGCGCTGGCTGCATCGCCATCACGAGGCCGGCGTCACGCTCGGCTCGGTCTGCGCCGGCGCCTTCCTGCTCGGCGAGACCGGGCTGCTGGCGGGACGGTCGGTGACGACGCACTGGGCCTATGCCGAGCAATTCCAGAACCGTTTCCCGAACGCGCGCGTCGACATCGACCGGCTCATCATCGACGACGGCGACATCATCACCGCCGGCGGCGTGATGGCCTGGACCGATCTCGGCCTGAAGCTGGTCGACCGCCTTCTCGGGCCGACGGTGATGATCGAAACGGCGCGCCTGCTGCTGGTCGATCCGCCCGGACGCGAGCAGCGCTATTACAGCGCGTTTGCGCCGAGACTGACCCATGGCGACAAGGCCGTGCTCAAGGTGCAGCACTGGCTGCAGGCGACCGGCGCCAGGGACATCGCGCTCGCAACGCTGGTCGCACGATCCGGGTTGGAAGAGCGCACCTTCCTGCGCCGCTTCCAGAAGGCGACGGGCCTGACGACGACTGAATATTGCCAGCGGCTGCGCGTTGGCAAGGCGCGCGAACTGCTGCAATTCGGCAAGCTGCCCGTCGACCGCGTCGCGTGGGACGTCGGCTATGGCGACGCGGGCGCGTTCAGGAAGGTATTCACCCGCATCACCGGCCTGACCCCGGGCGACTACCGCCGCCGCTTCAACGCGGAGTGATGTTTGGCCCCCTCTCCCGCTTGCGGGAGAGGGCCGGGGTGAGGGTGCTTCCGCGATTCACGCTGTTCGAACAGGTGGAGAGAGCCCTCGCCCGGCGCTGCGCGCCGACCTCTCCCGCAAGCGGGAGAGGTGAAGAATGGTGTCGCATCACACCAGAAACACCGTCGATCCCGTGGTCTTGCGGGCGGCGAGATCGGCATGCGCCTTGGCGGCGTCCTTGAGCGGATAGGTCTGGTTGATCTCGATCTTGACCGCGCCTGATTTCACCACGTCGAACAGTTCGTTCGCCATCGCCACCAGGTTCTCGCGCTTGGCGCCATAGGTGTTCAGCGTCGGCCGGGTCACGTACAGCGAGCCCTTCTGTGCCAGGAGGCCGAGATTGAGCGGCTCGACGCTGCCGGAGGACTGGCCGAACAGCACCGCGACCCCGAGCGGCGCGAGGCAATCCAGCGACTTAAGAAAGGTGTCCTTGCCGACGGAATCGTAGACGACAGGCACCAGATTGCCGCCAGTTAACTCCTTGACGCGGGCGACGAAGTCTTCGCGCGTGTAGACGATCGCGTGCGCGGTGCCGTGTTCTTTGGCGAGCTTCGCCTTCTCGTCGGTGGAGACCGTGCCGATCACGGTGGCGCCGAGATGCTTCGCCCATTGGCCGAGGATCAAGCCGACGCCGCCGGCCGCGGCATGCAGCAGGATGGTGTCGCCGCTCTTCACGCGATAGGTCTGGCGGATGAGGTACTGCACCGTCAGGCCCTTGAGCATCATCGCCGCGGCGGTCCTGTCGTCGATGCCATCGGGCAATTTGAGCAGACGGTCGGCGGGGATCAGCCGCTCCTCGGCATAGGCGCCGAGCGGCGAGCTGCCATAGGCGACGCGATCACCCGGCTTGACGTCGGTGACATCGGGCCCGACCTCCTCGATGATTCCCGCGCCCTCGCTGCCGAGGCCGCTCGGCAGCGGAACGTTGTAGACGCCCGCGCGGTTATAGATATCGACAAAGTTCAGGCCCACTGCCGTGTGACGAATCCGCGCTTCGCCAGGACCAGGCTTTCCGAGCTTGACCTCCTCCCATTTCAGAACCTCGGGACCACCGGCCTGATGAAAACGAAAGGCGTATGTCATGAGAAACTCCTGCAGCGCGGGACGGTTGTGAAAGTTGGGACGGGCGCGTTTTCGTGGCCGCAGACCATATCAGCGCGCCATACGGCGGCAAGCGGCGCCCGCGGTCATCTTGCCGTGAGCCCGCTGATGCAGCGCAAAATTTTTCCAATCAGATCAGACTCGACAGAGATAATCCAATCCTGCAGCGAATCACCGAGTCAGATCACCACGACGACCTTGCCGAGGGCACGCCGGTCGGCGAGGTGCTGGATCGCCTTGCCGCCGTCCTGCAACGGAAATTCGGCGCTGATGCCGGGCGAGAGCATGCCTTGCGCGTACCAGGCCTGGAGCGCGCGACGATTCTCGGCGACGCGTGAATCGTGCGACAGCGTGAACGTGCGCCAGTTGATCCCGAGCACATCGCAATTCTTCAAGAGCGGCAAGTTGAGCGGCAAGGATGGAATGCCGGCGGTGAAGCCGAGCACCAGATAGCGCCCGCCCTCAGCGATGCAGCGAATAGCGGCCTCCGAGAGCCATCCGCCGACGGGATCGATGATCACATCGGCGCCGCGCGAACCGACCGCCTGCTTCAGCCGCGCAGCGAGCTCGCGACCATCTCCTGTAGTGTCGGCCGAATAGATCACCCCCTCGGCGGCGCCGTGCTGGCGAGCGAAGCCAAGCTTCTCCTCCGATGAAGCGGCGGCGACGACACGGGCACCGAGATTGCGCGCGACCTGCACGGCGGCAATGCCGACGCCTCCCGCAGCGCCCAGCACCAGCACGGTTTCGCCGGTTCGCACGCCGGCGCGGGTATGCAGCGCATAATAGGCCGTCTCGAATGTGAACTGCATGACCGCGGCATCGACGAACGACATGCCGTCGGGAATCGGGCTGCAGCGCGTGGCGTCGACGGCGACGAACTCCGCCATGCCACCGGTTCCGGTCCGCGCGGCGACCCGGTCGCCGATACGCAGCGCAGTGACCTCCTGCCCCACAGCAGACACGACGCCGGCCACCTCGGCTCCGGGCGCGAAGGGCCGCGGCGTCTTGACCTGATAACGGTCCTGGATGGTGAGAAGGTCCGGATAGTTCACCCCGCACGCCTGCACCGCCACAAGCACCTGTCCGGGTGCGGGGACGGGCTCCGGCACATCGAGCAGCCGCAGGGTTTCGGGCCCGCCCGGCTCGCAACTCATCAATGCCCGCATCAAATGTCCTCCGGCCTTTTCGGCGAGAATGAAAAGAAGTCCCGCACCCGCAATGACGAAAACGATCAGTTGCGTTGACCTTGCCTGCCACAGGAATGGTGGCGACGGAACCATCCCGGCGCTAACATGGCAATGCCATGCCGGGAGCCTCTGCCGCAGTTCGATCACCGCACGCCGCGCCGTCGCGTTCGGCGATCGATTCCGGCTATGTCGGACTCGTGCTGAGCGGTGTCCGCGAGGCCGGCTTCGATATCGACCGGCTGCTGGCACGCGCCGGCATCGCGCCCGAGCAGTTCGAGAAGCCGGGCGCCCGGCTGCCGCAGGACCGGTTCGCCCGTCTGATCGCGATCCTGACCCGGGAGACGCGCGACGAGCTCTGGCTGTTGTGCAGCCGCCCGATCAAACCCGGCACCTTCCGCATGATGTGCCGGCTGTTGATCCGCTGCACCAATCTGCGCGAAGCGATCCGGATCGGCTGCCAGTTCTACCATCTGGTCGCCGACGATTTCGTGGTGCGGCTGGCGGAGGGCCCGGACGACGCTTCGCTCTATGTCACCGATACCATCGCCCAGCCGAACCGGCGGCGCATGGTCAATGGCGCGATCCTGCTGTTCGCCTACGGATTGATGTGCTGGCTGGTGGGCCGCAGGCTGCCGCTGATCACAGTTCATTACGTCTTCCCGGAAGAGCCGTTCAGCTCGGAGCTCGAGCCGTTCTACCGGGCGCCGATGCTGTTCGATCAGCCGCGCACGGAAATCCGCTTCGACGCCGAGTTGCTGGACCTGCCGATCATGCCCGACGAGGAGCGCCTGCGACGCTTTCTCGCCTCCATGCCCAATGCGCTGCTGGTGCGCTACCGCGACGACAGCAGCATGGCGGAACGCGTGCGCGGCATTCTCCGCCGCAACCTCAAGCGTCCGCTGTCGTTCGAGGACATTGCCGGGATGCTGGCGGTCTCGCCGCAGACGCTGCGCCGCCGCCTGCTCGAAGAGGAGGATTGCGGCTTTCAGGAAATCAAGGACCGGCTGCGGCGCGACCTCGCCACGCACCTGCTGCAGAAGTCCCGATTGCCGCTGGAAGAAATTGCGGTCTCGCTGGGCTTCTCCGAGCTCAGCACCTTCCATCGGGCGTTCAGGCGCTGGACCGGCGTGACGCCGGGCGAGTTCCGCGAGCGCCGCGGCTCGCTCGCAAAATAGAGCCGTCGGATTCCGCCAATCGGATTGGCACGCCCGGTCATTCAATGATGCAGCCTTGATGCGGATAATCCCCGCAAGGCCGACGTCTTCGGCCATCACGGGGAAGAAATGCCAATCCTGCGCCAATGGGCCGAACGTCATCCCGACAAGACCGCCGCGCTCGTCGCCTTTTCCGACCAGGCAATTACCTATGGCGAGCTCGACCGCCGCGCCAATGCGGTCACGCAGCTCCTGATCTGGATGGGGCTCGCAGCCGGCGACGGCATCGCGATCATGCTCGACAATGACCCCACCTATTTCGAGCTGATCTGGGGCGCGCGCCGCCACGGCGTCTACTACACGCCCGTCAGCACGCATCTGAAGCCCGAAGAGGCGGCGTATATCGTGCGCGACAGCGGCGCAAAACTGTTCTTCGTCGCCTCGCGTTTTGCCGAAGCAGTCCAGGCGCTGCTCGCCGACAATCCGCACCGGTGCACGGTTTATGCAGTCGGCGGCGCATTGGACGGCAGTTTTGACTATGCCGCGGAGCTTGCCCGCTTCGATCGCCTGATCGAGATACCCGACGGGCCGGTCGGCAAGGATTTCTTCTATTCCTCGGGCACAACTGGCAAGCCGAAGGGCATCAAGCAACCGCTGTTCGCCAACCTCCGCCAGGCCCAGGCCTCCGGCGACTGGGTGCGCGACAATTTCGGCTTCGCGGAGGATACGGTCTATCTCTCCCCGGCGCCGCTCTACCATGGCGCGCCGCTGCGCTTCACCATGCGCACGCTGGAGAGCGGCGGCACGGCCGTGATCATGAAAAAGTTCGTGGCCGAGCAGGCGCTGGCGGCGATCGAGCAATATCGCATCACTCACAGCCAGTGGGTGCCGACGATGTTCTTCCGCCTGCTCGCGTTGCCGGACGAGATACGCGGTCGCTACGATCTATCGTCGCATTGCTGCGCAATCCACGCCGCCGCGCCTTGCCCACCCGAACTCAAGGAGCAGATGATCGACTGGTGGGGGCCGATTGTCTGGGAATATTACGCCGGCTCGGAGCGCAACGGCGCTACCTGCATCTCGACCGCGGAATGGTTGACGCATCGCGGCTCGGTCGGGCGCGCCTGCGTCGGCAGCATCCATATCCTCGACGACGCGCAGAACGAACTCGGCCCTGGCGAGATCGGCGACGTCTATTTCGACGGCCCGCAATTCGTCTACCACAACGATCCCGAGAAGACCGCGCGCTCGCGAAACGCCAAGGGCTGGTCGACGATCGGCGACGTCGGCTATCTCGACAAGGACGGTTACCTTTATCTGACCGACCGTCGCTCGCACATGATCATCTCCGGCGGCGTCAATATCTATCCCGCCGAGATCGAGAATCGCCTGGCGCTGCATCCTGACGTTGCCGATGTCGCCGTGTTCGGAATCCCCAATCCGGAATATGGCGAGGAGGTCAAGGCCGTGGTGCAGCTCAAAGAGCCGTCGAAGGCGTCACAGGCGCTTGTGGCTGAACTGATGGCGTTCTGCCGGGACGGCCTGTCGCACGTCAAGTGCCCACGCTCGATCGATTTCGAGGCCGAGCTGCCGCGGCAGGAGAACGGCAAGTTGTTCAAGCACGTGCTGAAGCAGCGCTATCTGCAGCCGGCCTGATCGGCGATCATCAACGACAGAAGGGGAAGAGCATGAAGAAGCTCATGGCGGCGACCTGTGCAATCGCATGGGCGGGTTTTGCGTTTTCCGCGTACGGCCAGGACAAGAACTACGGGCCCGGCGTGACCGATACCGAAGTCAAGATCGGCCAGACCATGCCCTATAGCGGCCCTGCGTCGAGCTTCGCGGCGATCGGGCGCGCGATGACCGCCTATTTCCAGAAGGTGAATGCGGAAGGCGGCGTCAACGGCCGCAAGATCAACCTGATCTCGCTCGACGACGGCTACAGCCCGCCCAAGGCGGTCGAGCAGACGCGTCGGCTGGTCGAAAGCGAGGAGGTGCTGGCGATCGTCGGCACCTTCGGCTCGCCGACCAACTTCGCCACGCAAAAATATCTGAACGCCAAGAAGGTGCCGGGCCTGTTCCTCGGCACCGGCGCCAACCGCGTCTCCGAGCCGACGACCTATCCATGGTCGATGGGCTGGCAGCCGAACAACCATGCCAAGGGCGTGATCTACGCCAAATATCTCCTGAAGGAGCGGCCCAATGCGAAGGTCGCGGTGCTGTTCCAGAACGACGATTTCGGCCGCGATCACCTCAAAGGCTTTCGCGACGGACTCGGCGACAAGGCCGCCACGATGATCGTCAAGGAGCTCAGCTACGAGATCGCCGAGCCGACCATCGATTCGCAGATTTTGATCCTGAAGGCGACCGGCGCCGACGTGTTCCTCGACATTTCGACGCCGAAATTCTCGGCGCAGGCGATCAAGAAGATGGCGGAAACCAAATGGGATGCACTGCATCTTCTCAGCGATGCGGCCGGCTCGATCTCCAGCACGCTGGTGCCGGCGGGGCTGGAGAATTCCAAAGGCGTCATCACGGTCGCGTTCCGTAAGGATCCGAACGACGCGGCATGGGCCGACGATGCCGGCATGAAGGAATATCTCGCCTTCATGAAGCAATACATGCCCGAAGCCAATCCATCCGAAACCTATCACGTGTTCGGCTATGCGACGGCGCAGACCTTCGTTCACGTCCTGAAGAATTGCGGCGACGACCTGACACGCGAGAACCTGATGAAGCAGGCGACCAGCATCAAGGACCTCGTTCTTCCCATCATGCTTCCCGGCATCAAGCTCAACACCACCCCAACGCGCTACACGCCGATGAGCCAGGAGCAGTTGATGCAGTTCGACGGCGTGAAATGGACGCCGATCGGCGAAGTGATCGACGCGGAGAAGTAAGTGGCATTGGCGATCGATGGCGGGCTCCCTCTCCCGCTTGCGGGAGAGGGCGGGGTGAGGGTGCCTCCGCATAGGGATTCCCCCAGTGGAGAGAACCCTCACCCGGCGCTACGCGCCGACCTCTCCCGCAGGCGGGAGAGGTGAAGCCTCGGCGCCCGTTAGCCGCGCGCTACTCACACTCGCGCAGCACTTCGCGGGCGATGGTCATCTTCATCACTTCGGTGGTGCCCTCCGCGACCTGGGCGATGCGGCTCTGGAAATAGAGCTGGCCGAAGCGGTTTTCCTTGAGCACGCCGAGCCCGCCATGGATCTGGATGGCGCGGTCGATGACGCGGCAGGCCGCGAGCGGCGCGAAGCATTTCACCATCGCGGCTTCCTTCCGCGCATCGAGGCCGCGATCGAGCATCCAGGCGGTCTTGTAGACCATCAGCCGTGACTGCTCGAGATCCATCTCCGATTCCGCGAGCATCCATTGAATAGCCTGCCGCTCCGCAAGCGGCTTGCCGAAGGTCTCGCGCTCGCGCGCCCGCTTGGCGGCCTGTGTCTGCGCCCAGCGCGCGGTGCCGGTCAAGCGCGCCCCGATCACGGTGCGGTTTCGGTTGAGCTGGTCCATCATGTAGCGGAAGCCCATGCCTTCGGCACCGAGCATGTTCTTCGCCGGAACGACGCAATCCTTGTACTGGTAATCGCAACTGCGGCCGAGATAGGTGCCGGGCGCCATGGTCTCGTATTCGCGCAGCACCGACACGCCGGGATTGGGATAGTCGACCAGGAACAGGCTGATGCCTTCATAGCCCTTGGTCGGATCGGTCACGGCATAGCAGAGCAGATATTTCGGCGTGATGCCCGGATGGTTCGGCGGCGGCGCCCAGCGCTTGATGCCGTTGATGATGTAATTGTCGCCGTCGCGAACGGCGGTGGTCTTGATTCCGGCGGCGTCGGAGCCCGCGCCGGGCTCCGAGATGTTGATGTGGTAGAACTTGTCCTCCTTGAGGATCGGATAGAGATACGCCTCCTTCTGCCATTCCGGCGCGACATGGAGCGCAGGGTGTGGATCGAGAAAACCCGACCAGGTCGCGAGCAGGCCATGCATCACGGGCGACCTCACGATCTCCTCATAGACCAGGCATTTCGCGACCGTCCCTAATCCCTGCCCGCCGGCTTCCTTCGGCACCGCCAATCCCCTGAAGCCGTATTCGCGGAATTTCCGCACCACACTCATGAAGATGTCGTGCGGCACGGCATAGTCGTCCACACCCCAGTCATCTTCGAGCGGGCGGCAGACTTCCTCCACGAAGGCTGAGGCGCGAGCCTTGATTTCGCGTTGTTCCCTGGACAGTTCAAAATCCACTGTTGTCTCCAAGCCTTGTTTGCAAGGCTGGAGACTAGGTCGGCTGCGTCAGGGCGATTATGGCTTGGAGAGCCAATCTGATTGGCTGATTGCATCAGGCCGGGGGGCATTGCTAGCCGCTTCTCTCGTGCCGCGATTACGCCGGACGAGACGACCCTGCTATGCGCGACTTTCGAGCGCGGCCGACGATAGATTCGTCTGCCATCGGTGCTTTGGAAGCCCGTCATTCGCCTCGAGTGGCAACAATTTTAATCATCTATGAGGTAGCTCGAATCCACAATCTTCACGCGCGCATGCTAGTGCGTGAAGTCAACTCATCGCCCCAAGGATGAATGCGATAACGAGACCCATGATCATGACGACGTTCTATTCGTTAATAAATGACGTGCAAAGTACAACGACATCTGGGTCGACGAAACGACAGCTAAGGGCCCTCACCCGCATCACAGACTTGTTCCTTGCCGGGTCTGGTCGCTACTCGAAGCAGCAGATCAAGCTGTTCGACGAGATATTCAAAACCCTCGTTGCCGTGATCGAGTTGAAAACCCGGGTCAAGCTGGCCCGTGACGTTGCAACTGACCCGAATGCGCCGGCAACCCTGGTCAGGGCATTTGCGTTGGATGATGCCCTCGCCGTGGCGGCTCCGGTTCTCAGTCAGTCGGAAGTCCTCAGCGAAGCCGATCTTGTTGTCTGCGCGAGCACTCAAGGTCAGGGTCACCTTCACGCAATCGCGCAACGTCGAACAATCAGCGAGGCGATCACGGAGCTGCTGATCCAGCGCGGCGAAGCCGGCGTGGTCCACGCCGTTGCGAGCAACCCGGGCGCCCGCTTCTCGGACAGCAGCTTTCGCGAACTTGTCGCGCGATCGGGCGAAGATACCCAGCTTGCGCTGCATGTCGGGACGCGACATGACATCCCCCGACATCACTTTCTCAAACTTCTGGAAACAGCGTCGGCTTCGGTGCGCCGCAGGATGGTCACGGCAAATCCGCAATTTTCCGACGCCGTGCATGACGCTGTAACGGAGGTCGTCGACGACATAAATCTGGAGGTCCGCAATCAGTCTCCGGATCACGCGAGGGCAAAGAAGAAGGTAAAGCGCCGCAAATACTGGAGGGAGCTCGGGGAAGCGGATGTTCACGCGGCCGCTCGAGCGCAGGATTTTGAAACGGCTGTGATGGCATTGTCCGTCCTTGCCGCCTGTCCTATCGAATTGGTCGAACGGGCAGTTCTCAATGACAATCCCGGTACCGTGCAGGTTGTCGCAAAAGCCAGCGGATGCTCCTGGGCAACCGCCAAGGCCTTGCTGCTGATGAGGGTAGCAGACCGCAGGCTGAGCAAGACCGATCTTGATCAAGCGCGGGAAAACTTTGAGCGGCTCGAACTCCGAACGGCGAGACGTGTGCTCGAGTTCTACAAGGCACGCCGTGACGCACGCGCAACCGAAAGCCATCCCATCGCCCCGAAGGAATCGGCAAGCTTGGCTGTCGCCGTGGGATGAACACGCCGATTGAAGGAGCGGCGTTGACGCCGCCAGGTTCGGCTAGAACAGGGGCCTGACATTGGGAACTGGCGTTCAGGCGCAATCAGCACCACGCCGCCATGTTCAACGGGAAAGCCGAGCGTCAGCACTTCCGACTGGAATGGGCCAATCCTGCGCGGCGGCAGGTTGATCACGCAAGCCACCTGCCGGCACAAGCCGGTCATTTTTCTGCCGGTGCCGCTCCGGCTGCGACATGATCGACGAACCTGTTCGTATAGGTCTTGCTGACATCGATATGAGCCTGCGCGACGATTGGTGAGCTCTGGCTGAAGACCGATAGCACGACTTCAGCGCCCTTCGGATCCATTCTTCCGGTCTCCGAAAACATGGGAATCGTGTTCCTGAGCGCCGAGAGGTACAGCTCCCGATCCTTGCCGATCAAGTCGCTCGGCATCTTCGCCATGATCTCTTCGGGCGAGTGCGAATGAATCCAGGCCAGCGTCCTCACGATGGCAACGGTCAGCGCCTGTGCTTCCTTCTCGTGTGACTCTATCCAGGCCATCGTGCTGTAGAGGGCACCACCCGGATAGTCGGCACCGAACACCGAACGGGCGTCTCGCTCGGATCGCGTGTCAGTCAGCACCTTCAGATCAGAATGTTTTCCCTGCAGGTACGTCGCGGAGGGATCCACCATCACCGCTGCATCGACCAGACCCTGCTCCACCGCGGCAACCGCAGTAGCACCCACGCCAATGCCGATGACCGAGACCATTGCGGGATCGACGCCGCTTTTCTTCAGGAGGAACTTGAGAAAGAAGTCCGACGTTGAACCAGGTGCCGTGACCCCGACCGTCTTGCCTGCCAGATCTGAGAACGAGCCAATCTCGGCGCGATGCACCGGAGAGACAATAACGACTTCGCCCGGGTACCGGTCGAACACGACGAACGACTGCAGCGCTTGTTTTCTTGCGGCGATCTCAACGCAATGATCGAAATATCCGGTTGCAACGTCCACACTTCCGGATAGCACTGCCGTCAGAGTGTCTGAACCGCCCCTGAGGTTCACCAGATCGACCGACACGCCGGCGCGATCATACTCCCCCAGTTCCCGCGCAAGAACGACCGGCAGATAGCATAGGCAGCTGCTGCCGCCGACAGCGATGGTTACCTTGCTTTGCGCGATTGCGGCACCGGAGGACAGGACAATCGCCATGAGACCCAGGACCATTCTCATTGATTTCGTCCGCATTTCTTCGTCAGCCCCCGGTTCGTTTTTTCGCGGAGACTTCGCTTTCAACGTCCTCAACGTCCGGCGGCAGGTGCCTCACCGGGTAGAGATAGCTCGCATGGTAAGACGCCCCGTGCATTGCAAGGCCATCGACAATGGCATCGAACGTCCCGCGCAATAGCGCGCGACATACATCGAGGCCGGATCTCCGCCTCGATGGCGGCGGCGACGATACTGCCCTGATGACAGTGCGATCAGAGCGGCGAGAGAGCCAGATGACAGGATCTTTGCTGCGTTCACATCCGCTGGCTGCATCGGCCGCGTTCCGTTTCGTTCGCCTTTGCAGCTTTTCTCTGGCTCGAATTGAGATTACCCGACCCATATGCAACCTCCGACTGCGATGCTCAGTCAGAGCTTGGGCCCGCCGCGTTACGTGGCAATTTCAGAGCAAGACGATTGCGATTACCTTCGTAACGCGCGCCGAAGCGAGGTGCAGTGGCTGGAGAGCGGACGTAGGCGACAAAGCCCTTCGGCCGCCGTCACACGCCCGTGCGATTGGCTACTTCAAAATCATGAAAGCAGTCGTTCACAGACGACGATTTCAAGCGGACGCATTGGTCGGTTCCGACATTGTCACCCGGTTCTTTACGCTGGGACGCTCCTGCATCCTCGCCCACCAGGCTTGCAGAGCCTCGCACTCCGCGGGCACCGGCAGCTTCACGAGCCCCGCAAAGATCAAACCACCGATGACTGTGATGTCGGCCATCGAAAACGACTCGCCGGCGACGAACGGCTGTTTCCTCAGAACGCGATCGAAGTAGTGCATCCCCTTGAGGGCTTTGTCGCGCTGACGGAAGCCCCACTCGGCGTTCTGATAAATCTCGACGTCGGGTCCAAGCCCCGGTGTGGCGTGATGGAAATAGACACTAATGGCATCGAGCAGCTCCAGCTCGGCGCGCTTGCTCATCATGTGGATCAAGCCTTTGTCGCGCGGCGTCCGACCGACGAGCGTGGGGGCGCCATCAAGCGCGTCGAGATATTCGGTAATGGCCGTGCACTCGGCAATGAAGGTGCCGTCGTCGAGTTCGAGTACCGGCAGCGTGCCTGAGTAGTTCTTGGCGAGGAATTCAGCCTTCTTGTGCTCGCCTTTCCACAGATCGACCGTCACGAACTGGACGCGCGATTGCAGGCCCTTCTCGGCCAGAGCGATCCGAACGCGAGCCGGATAAGGGCCCGTAGGCCAATCATGAATCTTCATCGTCATCCTCACCTATCCTACCTAACACTTGGTAGGTTCGAACCATATCGGCCGTGGCTTGCGCGGTCAATACCTATCTGTCACTTGGTAGGCAGCAAATCGAGAGGCGGTGAAATGAGTTCAAGTTCCAAGGAAGCCATCCTGGCGGCCGCCAGACGGACCGCCCAGGCGCGTGGCTACAATGGCTTGAATTTCCGCGATCTCGCGGACGAAGTGGGCATCAAGGCTGCAAGCATCTACCATCATTTCCCGAGCAAGGCCGATCTCGGCGCAGCGGTAGCGAAGCGCTATCGGGAGGACACGGCGGCTGCGCTCGATGCCATGTTGGACGAATCTTCGGATCCAGTGCGCTGCCTGCGCCAATATCCCGATACGTTTCGCAAGGCGCTCCAGAACGATAATCGCATGTGCCTCTGCAGCTTCATGGCCGCCGAATATGACGACCTGCCGGAGCCGGTGAAAAAAGAGGTCCAGGCCTTTGCCGATGTCAATGTGGCGTGGCTGAGCAGGATCCTGTCTGCTGCGGGCGTGGTCCGTGCGGAGGAGAGCGAACCGCGCGCTCGCGCCATCTTCGCCGCCATTGCCGGCGCTCAGCTCTTGGCGAGGAGCCGTTCGGACATCTCACTCTACGACGCGCTGATCGGCAGCTATCGCGCGGCGGGTCTCCTGCCGGCATAGGCGGTGCAAATCTTCCATGGTCAATGTGCGGCATGGAGGCCCAGCGAACACTGCCCGCGCTTGCGTCGAAAACCGCGACTGGTTTCGCGTCACCTCTTGCGCGCCACAATATAAAGACGGTTGTCGTTGCCTCTCGTTGCGTGACTTTCAGTAGCAAGAATGTCGAAGTGCCTCGCAGCACAGTCGCCTCCTGGTGATCTATCTTATTGATAAATAACGATATAGATCGTCAACTTGCGCGGCTATTGGCGGCAAATGGCGGGCCGCGAACAATGAAGATGGGCACTATGTCTGGACCATAGCCACCTAAAGCACGCTATGGCTCTCTCATGAGCGAGCTGATCCGTTCGGCATCCTCTGTCGTCGCCGGATCGCAGGTCGCCATGCTGAGGCGTATCTGGCCCTGTGGGCAGTCAAGGCTGAGGCCTTCCTGACTGCGTTTCACGATGAAAACAGCCACGATCGCCGCCGCCAAGCCTGAGGCCGCGCCGACGCCAAGCGCCCAACGCGGCCCAAAATGGTTGGCCACCCAGCCAACGATCGGCGCCCCGATCGGCGTTCCCCCGAGCGCGACGCCGACGCGTAGCGCCATCACTCGCCCGCGCATAGCGGGCTCGGTCGAAAGCTGCATCAGGCTATTTGTCGTATTCGTGAAGGTCAGCGCAGCTACACCGATGACGACGAGCGCGGCGGCGAAAAACCAGTAGCCCGGCGCGACGGCGGCCAGCGTGCAGCCGATCCCGAAGACCGCGGCACCTATCAGCAGCAAGCCGAACCGCGGCCTGTCGCGGCCGGCGCCCAACAGCGCACCCGCCACGGTGCCGATCGCCATGAGCGACGACAACAGGCCGTAGCCGCGCACATCGGCGTGGAAGACGCTGACCGCCATGGTCGAGATGAAGATCGGGAAGTTCAGGCCGAAGGTCCCGATCAGGAACAGCATGATGAGGATCGCCTTGAGGTCCGGACGTCCCCTTACATAGCGAACCCCCTCGGTGAAGCTGCCTCTTGCCCGGTGCGCCCTTGCATTGGGATGAAGCTCGGAAACGCGCAGGAAAGCGAGCGAGATCAGCACCGCGACAAAAGAGGCGCCGTTGACCAGAAAGGCCCAGCCGGTCCCGATCGCGGCGATGAGGACACCGGACACGGCCGGTCCGATCATCCGCGCGGCGTTGAACGAGGTTGAATTGAGCGCCACCGCGTTGTGCAGGTCGTCATCCCCGACCAATTCCGCGACGAAGGTCTGACGCACCGGCGCGTCGAACGCCGCAGCACAGCCGAACAGAAAAGCGAAGACGTAAACCTGCCAGAGCTGGACAGTGCCGGCGAGGGTGAGCGCCCCGACCGCCAGAGCGAGGGCCCCCATCGTCGCCTGCGTGGCGATCAGCAGCTTGCGCTGGTTGAAATGGTCGGCGGCGAAGCCGGTCCAGGGCAGCAGAAGCAACTGCGGCCCAAACTGCAGCGCCATGACCAGCCCGACGGCGGACGCGTCGTGATGGGTCAGCTGGGTGAGCACCAGCCAGTCCTGGGCCGTCCGCTGCACCCAGGTGCCGACATTGGAGACGAAGGCGCCGCCGGCCCAGACCCGATAGTTGAATCCTCGCAGAGACCGGAAGACGCCCGAGACGAGGGCCTTCACGAGAGCTCTGGCGTGTTGCCGCCATTGAAGCGGCCGAAATGCCGCGCAGAAAACAGCGCGATCAGGAATGCGCCGGCGCCGAACGCGGTGACGTCGCCTGTGTCCCTCAATGCAAAATCACCGACGCGGCAGACCAGCACGTAGCCGACGACGATATTGAAAAAGCCCCAGACCGCATTGATGGTGGAAGAAGAAAAACCTTGTCCGGCCGGCTTGGCGAACGGGCTCTGAAACGGCCGACCCATCATGCCGCTGATGAAGTGGGGAATCGCGTTCGCGAGGAAGACGCCGCCAAAGAAATAGGACAGGAGCGAAAGCCAGGGCATCTCAGGCGCTCCTTGTTGTCAGCAGCAGGTCGATGATCTCTTGGCTCGTGCCGGTCTCGCCGAGCCGCGGGAAGACGTTCTTGAGGCTGTAATCGTGGGCCTCTGGACGCATGTCGGTCATGGCGTCGATGGCGAGGGTGACATTGAATCCTTGCTCATAGGCTTGGCGTGCGGTCGCCTCCGCACCGGTTCCGGTCGCCACGCCCGCGATCACCACCTGCGTGACACCTCGTGCCTTCAACTGGGCTTCGAGATCGGTGCTGGCGAAAGCGCCCCAGGTCCGCTTCGTCACCACGATGTCGCTGGGTTGCTGGTTCAACTCAGGGATAAGGTCGGTCCACCCGTCCGGAAGGGATCTCGTTTGACGCGGCTGTTCCGTGCGGCCGGGGGCGCCACCGGCGACCTTGACGAGCGCTACGGGCAGGCCGCGCTCGCGGAAAGCGTCAGCCAGCGCGCACGCCCGCTCGATGACGTCCCCAGCGGGATGGATAAGGGGCAGGCTGACGATGCCCTTTTGCAGGTCGACGATGATTAGGGCGGTGTTCGGATCGAGCGCGGTCAACGCCATGGGATTATCCTGTTGAAATTCATGATGTGTTTGGTGGGCGTAAGCCCACGAATCGCTTCAGTCGTCGACAAGCCGCCTGAGCAGTTCGACGGCCTTTGCAACCTCGTCCTGTTCCTGCGGCGAGAGTCGCGCCTGGAGCGTGCGGGTCAGCCAGTCCTGTCGCGCGGCGCGCCCCTCTTCGACCCATTTGCGACAGGCCTCCGTGAGCGAGAGGAGTGTCTGCCGTCCGTCCGTCGGGTCCGGCGCTCCGCTCACGAGGCCAGCGCCCTCCAGTGCGGTGATGACGGGTGCTATCGACTGCGGGCGCATCCCTTCCGCCCGGGCAAGGCTCGACGCCGTGGCGGGGCCGTCCTTCTCCAGGCGAAGCAGCACGGATATCTGCGACGGTGTCAGATCTCCGACATGCGCCTGGTCGCGTAACCGGCGTTTCAGTTTGCCCAGCAAAGCGCGAAGGTCCTGAGCCAAGGCGGAGAGGCGTGCGGTTCGATGATAGTCCGACCCGATGTGCATGCTCGGCATGTACCATATACACAGGTAAACTGTAAAGATACTCTGTACAGATTACCTGCCAATACGTACGGTATCGCTGGGGCGGCAATCATTCACACTTCTGCGATGACGGCTGCCCGCAAAACCTAATGAAAGCTGCAATGGCCCCTTGAGCGCGCTGTGGTGCAGACCCGGAGACCGTCGATCTGCATGACGGGAGGCTGGCGATGTCCGGCCCCGTCAAGACCAGGATACACCGATGCGATGATCGGCGGCGTTGCGTAACCGGAGAGCTATCGCGCGCTGCCGGCAAGCACTGGATACGATGGAGTGCCGCCGGATACTGCGGCGTAGACTGGCGGAGAGGGAGGGATTCGAACCCCCGATAGGCTTGCACCTATGCCGCATTTCGAGTGCGGTGCATTCAACCACTCTGCCACCTCTCCCGGTGCCAAAAAAAGGTGATTCCTCACCCTCGCGGTCGGGGCGTGTTCTAGGCGAGGATGTGGGGGGAGACAAGGCGGCGGAAGAAGATTCCGCCCTGCCAAACCAGCCAAAGGAGCGCGAAATGGAGCATTTGACGGTGAAAGCCAATGGCGCGGCGTTCCATGTCGCCCGGAGCGGGGCCGGCAAGCCGCTGCTGCTATTGCATGGCTGGCCGGAATTCTGGCTGACCTGGGAGCCGGTGATGGGGCGGCTTTCCGAGCGCTTTGCGCTGATCGCGCCCGACCTGCGCGGCTTCGGCGACAGCGACAAGCCGGACGGTCCGTATGGACCGGAACAGCACGCGGACGACATGCTGGCGCTGATGGATGCGCTCGGGATCGAACGGGCCGGCGTGGTCGGCCATGACGTCGGCGGCGCCGTGATGCAGCCTCTCGCGCGCAAGGCGCCGGAGCGGATCGCGGGGCTGTTCTTCTTCGACTTCGTCTATCCCGGCATCGGGCCGCGGATGGCGGCGCCGGACAGGCTGAACCACATCTGGTACCAGTCATTCCACCAGATGGAGATGGCGCCGAAGCTCGTCGGCGCGACGCGCGAGAGCTGCCGTCTCTATATCGGGCATTTCCTCAAAGGCTGGTCGCATCGCCAGGATGCATTCGACGATGTGCTGGACGCCTTCACCGACAACTTCCTGAAAGCGGGCAATCTCGCCGGCGGCTTCGCGCACTACCGCGCTGCGCACGCCGCGCGCGTCAGGATGATGCAGGGCGAGTCGCCGTCACTGCCCAAGATCACGGTGCCGACCTGCATCCGCTGGGCCGAGCACGATCCGCTGTTTCCCTATGCCTGGACCGACCGGCTCGGCGAGACCTTTGCCGACCTCGATCTGAAAATGTTCGAAGGCACGGGACATTTTCCCCATCGCGAAGCGCCCGATCGCGCCAGCTTCGAGATCTCCACGTTCTTTTCGCGGATCGGATGGATCTGAAGCGGGAGAATCAGGTTAGGAAGTGTGGGTGGGACCGCCAGACGCGACAAAAAATAACTGGCGGTCCCGTGCCGCTTCATCGAAATGCTGGCCGGGGAAGTGCGGCTTCGCCGGTCAGCGGAGCGACGCCGGCACCGTAGCAATGGGCGCGGAAACAGCCAACGTAATGTCG
The DNA here is from genome assembly GCF_020194175.1 of Bradyrhizobium sp. BRP22. GTDB lineage: Bacteria > Pseudomonadota > Alphaproteobacteria > Rhizobiales > Xanthobacteraceae > Bradyrhizobium. The sequence goes on from NZ_JADYVX010000033.1 coordinate 66,964, forward strand.
GCCTTAACCTAACCTTTAAACGTTACTGCACCCGGATTTCCGAGAAGTCGCCCGTAAACCTACGGGAAGATGACGGCGGTGTAACAAGAAGGTGCAGGAACTGTAGGGTAGGCAAGATGCGCGCTCTCGTCGCAATGCGCGCAGCTATGCACTCTTCTTGGTTTTCTTCTCGCCGTTGTTTTTCCCATTCTTCTCGGCCTTCTCAGTGGAGTTCTTGCCGTTCTCCTTGCGGCGGTTGGTGAAACGCGCATTGCCGAGGCCGGTGCCGATCGTCAGCACGCCCCAGCGCTCGACGTCCTGCATGAAGGGGACTTCGGAAAGCCCCTGCACCACGCCATCATTATGCATGACGATCGCGGTGTCGTGCTCGCCGATCTCCGGGATCTGCTCGACCAGGCTTGCGGGCAGGTTGAACTTGCTGCTCTCCCAATTGCCCGGCAGGTTCTGCGCGCCCTTCTCGATCGAGCCGTCCTCGTTGATCACGCCGGGGCAGGCGATGCCGATGAAGGGCGCGAGCTTCAGCCCCTCGCTCTCGGCCTTCGCGATCAGGTCCTGCAGCATCTCGACCAGATTCTTCACCGCGGCTTCGCGCGTTGGCGTTTCATCGGCATGACGCCACAGTTCGGATTTCCATACCGTGGCCTTGGAGAGGTCCGGCGCCTTCTTCCAGCGCGTCTCGACCACGCCGCAGCGGATGTTGGTGCCGCCGATGTCGACCGCCAGGATGCTGTCATGGGCTTCGAAGATCCATGACGGCGCCAAATGCAGGCAGCCGATCAGGCCGGCCTCGTCGGGGTGATAGCGGATCGGCAGAAGATCGACCTTGAACTTCTCATCCTTGAGGATGATCTCGGTGCGAGCGATCGCGAGCTCGCCCAGCCTGGAGTCGCGAAAGCCGCCGCCGACCACGATGCGCTCGGTCTTCGCCCAGGCCTTGGTCTTGAGGAAGCGCCGCGTCACGTAAGCGAGCTCCAGCGCGAACTCCTCGATCGCGCTGTGGACCACGGCGGACGCCTCGGTGTCGTCGCCGATCAGCATCGCATCCAGCGTCTTCTTGCTGACCTGTTCGGAGGGCTCGTCGCCGAACGGATCCTCACCCGACTTGCGCAACGGCTTGCGCCAGCGATCGAGGATTTTGCGGAACGCGGTCTTGCTGGCGCGGTCGCCGAGAAAACCCTCCTCGTCCTTCAGTTCGATGTTGAAGCTGTCGACATCGACCGACGGCAGACGCGCCGCGCCGTGGCGGGCGATTCCCGTTGTCAGTGCCTGTTCATCGGCCATGAGGTTCGCCCCCGGTTGGAACCGGGGAATAACAATCGGAAGCGGGTTTGGTTGCGCGATGGTGCCAGGGCCGGGACGTCGCAGCCCCCCGAAGGCCCAATCAGGCGGCGAGCCTCAGGATCTTGACGACGTCGGCCGGCTCGCGGATCGGCTGCGGGTTGGAGCGGGTGAAGATCGACAGCATCGCGTTCTTGCCGATCAGCTCGAACCGGTCCTCGCCCACCCCGACGTCGGCCAGCCGCTGCGGCAGGCCAAGCTTGGCGATGAACGCCGCGAAGGCCTCGCCCGCATCGAGGTCGGGTACGCCGAACGCGGCCGCGATCGATTTCTGCGCCTGTTCGGTCGCCGGACGGTTGTAGCGCAGCACGCTCGGCATCATCACTGCCGTGCAGAAATAGTGCGGCACGTCGCAGGTGCCACCCAGCACATGGCCGATCGCGTGGCTCGCGCCCATCGGCACCCGCCCCTGCAGGCCGAATGCCGACATCCAGGAGCCCAACTGGCAATTGACGCGCGCGGCTTCGTCGTTCGGATTCTCCCTGGTACGCGAGAGGCCGTCATGAAGATAGCGCAGACCCTGCAGGCAGACGGCATCGACCAGCGCATTGCCGCGGATCGAGCAGATCGCTTCGATGCCGTGATCCATCGCGCGGGTGCCCGAGCCGAGCCACAATTTCTCCGGCGTGTAGCGCGTGATGGCGGGATCGAGGATGATGGTGCGGGGCATCATCATCGGATGATTGAATATCTGCTTCAGCTTGCGGCGCGTGTCGGTCACCAGCGTGCCGGAATTATATTCGCCGCCGGACAGCGTGCTCGGGACCGCGATCATCCGCACCTTCGGCGTGCGGAACGGGCCGAAGCGGCGCTCGGGCGTGGTCTCGAAGCCGTCGAGCCCGGCAGGATCGAAGATCTCGTGCTCCATGCACATCAGCACGATCTTGGCCGCATCCACCACCGAGCCGCCGCCGATCGCGACCACGAGATCGGCGCCGGCCTCCTTGGCGTGCTGCGCGGTCTGCACCACGACGTCGCGCGTGGTGTGCTGCGGGATGCCGTCGAAGGTCGCGGCATAACGGTCGCCGAGCGCGGTGCGGATCTTCTCGATCTCATCGGTCGTGGTGTTGAGCGTACGGCTCACAATCAAATAGACGCGCCTGGCATCGAGCCGCTCGGCCTCCTCGCGTAGCGCCTCGGCCGCGGGCTTGCCATAGATGACGAAATCCATCGAAGGATATTGATAGCTGCCCGCGCTGTGCATGTTCGGCTCCCTTGAAGTCTATTTGGTTGAACAGGTCCTTCGGCTGGCTCTCTTGCCTCCCGCGCTTGCGGGGAGGGCTTTCTCCACTCGCGAGGTCGCCCGTGGAGAGACCCTCACCCCAGCCCTCGCAAGCGGGAGAGGGAGCGCAGCGTCGTCAGGCCTGGAACTTGGTGAAGTCAGGCGGCCGTCGCTCGGCGAAGGCGGCGAACGCTTCGCGGGCTTCGGGCGTCTTGAGCCGCTCCTTGAACAGGCTGCCTTCCTCGGCCATTCGCGCCGCGATTCGCTCATGGTCGCGCATCAACTGCTTGGTGAGGCTGAGCGAGCCCGCCGGCCGCTTGGTCAGCGCGATGGCCGCATCCAGCGCCTTCCTGCGCAGCTCCGCCTGCGGCACCACTGCATTTGCCAGCCCACAGGCCAGCGCCGCGGATGCTTCCAACGGCTCGCCGAGCGCGAACATCGCGTAGGCGCGGGCATGGCCGATCCGGAGCGGCAACAGCAAGCTCGACGCCGCCTCCGGCACCAGCGCGAGATTGACGAACGGCGTGATCAGCCGCGCATTGTCGGCGAGATAGACGAGGTCGCAATGCAGCAGCATGGTGGTGCCGACGCCGACCGCATTGCCCTGCACGGCGGCAACCAGCGGCTTCTTCGCCTTGCCGATGGTGGCGATGAAGCGATGCGCGCCGCCCTCGACGGAATTGTCCCCGCCGCGGGCCTGGCCCGCAAAATCGGCGAGGTCGTTGCCCGCCGTAAAGCTGTCGCCGTCGCCCTGGAACAGGACCACCCGGACGGACGCATCGGTTTCGGCGCGGTCGAGCGCGTCCGACATCGCGTCGTACATCGCCGTGGTGAGCGCGTTCTTCTTCTCGGGACGCTGCAAGGTCACCGTCAGCACGCCGTCGGCGACCTCGGTCTTGACATGCTCGCTCATGATCTGCTCCCGCCCCTCGCCGTTACCACTTCTCGCCGAACGGGCGGATTTCCAGCTCAAACGTCCAGGCGCTCTTCGGCTGCTGGTAGAGCTGCCAATAGGAGGCCGCGACCGACGCCGGCGGCATCAATAGATCGGGATTGTCGAGCGCGTTGGGGCCGAGGGCCTCTAAGCGCCGCTGCCGCACCCATTCGGTGTCGACGCCGGAGTCGATGATGAGATGGGCGACATGGATGTTCTTCGGCCCGAGTTCACGCGCCATCGCCTGCGCCACCGCGCGCAGGCCGAACTTGGCGCTGGCGAAAGCCGCGTAGCCCGACCCACCGCGCAGCGATGCCGTCGCGCCGGTGAAGAAGATGTTGCCCTGGCCGCGCGGCAGCATCAGCCGGGCCGCCTCGCGCCCGGCGAGGAAACCGGAATAGCAGGCCATTTCCCAGACCTTGCGGAACACGCGCTCGGTGGTCTCCAGGATCGGGAAGTTGACGTTGGCGCCGATGTTGAAGATGCAGACTTCGAGCGGCGCGTGCTTGTCGGCGTCGTTGAGGAAGGAGATGATCTCCTCCTCCTTCCGCGCATCGAGCGAGCGAGCATGGATCTCGCCGCCGGCCGCCTCGATCTCCTTCACCAGAGGTTCGAGCTTGGCGCCGTTGCGGCGCCCGGCGAAGATCGTGAAACCTTCGGACGCAAATTTCTTGGCGATCTCGCCGCCGATAAAATCGCCGGCCCCGATGACCGCCGCCGTCGCATTTCTCTTCTGCATTGGCCTCTCCCGACTGCTGGTTGCAATGAATTGACTTTCGGTGGCGCTGCTTTTTGTTTGAGCATGATCTTTTCGGAAAACCGGTTTCCACTTTTCCGGATCATGCTCTAGGAGGTCCGCAGCGACTCCGCGAGTTTGTGCTTCAGGATCTTGCCCGTCGAGGTCGCCGGCAGCGCGTCGAGCAGGATGATCTCCGACGGCCGCTTGTAGGAGGTGAGCTGCGGCGCCACATGCGCCATCAGGTCCTGCGCCGTCGCCTTTGAGCCCTGCAGCAACTGCACGAACGCCACCACTTCCTCATTGCCCTCGACCGGCCGTCCCACCACGGCGCACTGCACCACGGCGTCATGGGTCGAGAGCACCGCCTCGATCTCGGCCGGATAGACGTTGAAGCCGGAGCGGATGATCATCTCCTTGGTGCGGCCGACGATGAACAGGCAGTCACCTTCAAAACGCGCGAGATCGCCGGTGTTGAACCAGCCGTCAGGGTCGATCGCCTTCGCGGTGAGATCGGGCGCGCGATAATAGCCGCGCATGACATTGGCGCCGCGGACATGGAGCTCGCCGACCTCGCCGTCGGCCACGAGCCGGCCATCGCGGCCGACAATCCGGGCCTCGAGACCGGGCAGCAGCGTGCCGACTGCATGGTCGTCTCGCGGCGCCTCCGGGCGAACGCCGGAAATTCCGGGCGAGCATTCGGTGATGCCGTAACCGTTGAGCAGCGGCAGCCCGAGTTCCTGTTCGACCCGCGATTTCAGGTCGAGATCGAGCGGCGCGCCGGCGACTGAGATCACGCGCAGCGCGCCTCGGTTCAATTTCGACAGGCCCGACGTCCGCTTGTATTCGAGCAGGCGCTGATAGGTGGCGGGAACGCCGTTCAGGATGGTGATGCCTTCTTCCGCCATCGCCTGCACCAGCGCCGCCGGATCATATTTCGCGACCAGGCGGACCGCGGCCCCTGTCATCAATGTCATCGTCAGCAGCGAGATGCCGACGATGTGCGAGATCGGCAGCACGCAGTACTGCACGTCGTCCGACGTCATGTTGCGCAGCGCCGCGGTGGTCTTGGCGCTGAACAGGAGATTGCGGTGCGTCAGCATCACGCCTTTCGGCGTGCCCGTGGTGCCCGAGGTATAGATGAGCACGGCGACCTGGCTGGCGCCGCCGGGTTCGACCGGCTCGGGCGAGGTCATCTCATTCAGCGCGGACACGCCGATGCCATAGAGCGGGCCGACATCCTGCACCGGAGCCTCGTAGCGCACGGCATGTGCGGCCGCTTCCCTGGAGACATCGGCGGTGAAGAAGGCGCGGCGCGCGCCGCTGTGATCCCGGATCTGGTCCAGTTCGCGCGGCGACAGCCTCGGGTTGGCCACGATCGCCCAGGCATCGAGCCGGCTCGCGGCCAACAGCAGGCAGGCGAGCGGGATCGAATTCTCGCTGACGATCATCATGCGATCGCCGCCGCGGACGCCAAGCGCACGCAGGGCGTCCGCGGTACCGCCGATGGCGCGGTCGAGTTCGCGATAGGTCAGGCTTCCGTTGTCATCGATCAGTGCCGTGCGGTCCGGCGTCGCCGCGACGTGCCGATCGATCACTTCATGGATCCGGTTCGGCAGACTTGCCAGAATTTCGGCCGCCGGGGCCGCCTGCTCCACTGTCGTCAATGCCACCTCCCGCTGCTACAGCCCTTGTTCCGGGTCTTGTCGTGAACTGGTTTGCTCAGAGTCCCTGCCGCCTCGCGCAGCCTTTCGCTGCGGCAAGCTGCGCGACGATTTCTTCCTCGACCTCGCGCACGCGATCCTTGCCGAAGAACATCTCGTCGCCGACGAAGAAGGTCGGCGAACCGAACTCGCCGCGCGCCACCGCATTCCCGGTGTTCTGGATCAGCTTCTTCTTGACCTCGTCCTGCTGGATGCGGGCGAGCACGCGGTCGATGTCGACACCGGAGGAGAGGAACGCGTCGCGGAAGATCTGCGGATCGTCCATCTTCTTCGGCTCGACCCACATGTGATGGTAGGCCGCACGGAAATAGGGCTCGAACAATCCCTCGAGCTCGGCGGCGATGACGCCGCGCATCAGCATCAGGGTGTTCACCGGAAAGAACGGGTTCTGCTTGAACTTCGTGATGTTGTAGCGTCGCAGGAAGCGCTCGGTTTCGAGCGTGTTGTATTCGGGCTTGTTCTTGATCCCGCGCAGCGAGTCGAACGGCGACATGTTGCCGGTCGCCTTGTAGACGCCGCCAAGCAGCACCGGGACATAGTCGAACTTCACACCGGTGCGCTTTTCGATTCCCGGCAGGACGAGCTCGGCGAGATAGGCGTTCGGGCTGCCGAAATCGAAGTGAAACTCGACCTTGAGCGGAGCAGCCATCGATCGCCTTTCGTTGTGCCACGCGGCCGTTGCCGCGATCGGTTGCGATCTCGGCTTTAAAGTTCTATTTTAGAACTGTCAATAGCGGATAGCGCGCGGCAGTAACGGTCGGCACACAAGCGGTTGAACACTCCTCAGTGCCGAATTAGAATGAATCCCGCTGCGCCGACTGCAGGTGACTGGAGACATTGATGAAATGGGACACGCTTGAAGAGGAGCCGTGCTCACTGGCCCGCACGGTGGCCGTGATCGGCGACCGCTGGAGCCTCTTGATCCTGCGCGAATGTTTCCTTCGCAAGCGGAGGTTCGAGGCGTTCCAGTCCTCGCTCGGCATCACCCGCCATCTGCTCGCCGAGCGGCTGAAGAAGCTGGTGCGCTTCGGCGTGCTGCGCCGGATTCCTTACCAGGACTCGCCGAAGCGCTACGAATACATCCTGACGCAGAAGGGTCTCGACCTCTATCCGATCATCATGTCGATCGTGCACTGGGGCAACGTCCACATGGTCGATTCGCGCGGCCGTCCGATGCTGCATCAGCACAAGAACTGCGGGCACATGTTCGATCCCGTGATGGTCTGCTCGGAATGCGGCGAGCCGCTGACGGCCAAGGCCGTCCATGTCCATCCCGGCCCCGGCGCACGCCAGACCTCTCCGGTGCACGCCATGGCCGCGGATGAGCCGAAGGCGAAAGCGAAGACCGGGACGTAACTGGAGGTGCGCTCCCTCTCCCGCTTGCTGGAGAGGGCCGCGAGCGGGAGAGTGAAACCCTCAAAACCGGGCTGAAATCGCTCCAAATCCTTCATTTTGGGTCGGTTTTCGGTTCGTTTGCCTTGACTCCTGGCGCTTGGCCGCTATAACGGCGGCCAATCCGGCGTGGGATTTCTCGCGCCGCTTGTTTTTGCGCGAATTCCGGGACCTGTCCCACACCGCGCGAAAATCGTAACCCATAGCGACTGAACAAGAAGCCGGCCCGGGGCATCCCCCTGAGGACGGGATCGAACACGAAGGAATCAAACGATGTTCGCAGTCATCAAAACCGGCGGCCGGCAGTACCGCGTCGTTCCGGATGATGTTCTCGAGATTGGCAAGATCGCCGGCGATGTCGGCACGATCGTGCAGCTTGGCGAAGTTCTGGTGGTCGGCGGCGAGACGCCGGTCCTGGGCATGCCGACGGTGGCCGGCGCAACGGTCGCAGCCGAGGTGCTGCAGCACAAGCGTGGTCCGAAGGTGATCGCGTTCAAGAAGCGCCGCCGCAAGAATTCGCGCCGCAAGCGCGGCTATCGCGACGAGCTGACGGTGCTGCGGATCACCGAGATCCTGACCGACAACGCGAAGCCGACGATCGGCCCGCGGCCGAAGAAGGAAAAGGTTGCTGCAGCGCCCACCGAGGACGCTGCGTAAGCCTTCAAGAAGGCCGCGTTGGAGAGTTGTGATTGTCACGCATCAAAAGTTGAAGCGTGACAAAAAGTGAAATGATTCCGTCAAGGAATTGATCTAGAGATTACTGCAGTTGGAGACGAGCCATGGCTCACAAAAAAGCAGGCGGTTCATCGCGAAACGGACGTGATTCCAAGGGCAAGCGCCTTGGCATCAAAGCGTTCGGCGGCGAACTCGTGATTCCCGGTAACATCATCGCGCGTCAGCGCGGCACCACCTGGCATCCGGGCCTTAATGTGGGCATGGGAACCGATCATACCCTCTTCGCCAAGGTCGAAGGTCGTGTGGAGTTCCGCGCCAAAGGCAATGGCCGCACCTTCGTATCGGTGATTCCGGTGGTCGAGGCTGCAGCCGAATAGACGGTGGACGATATGAGTCCGCCGGATCCTGTTGAACCGGCGGGGCTCAAAAAGGCTCCAAGGGGAGGCGGGATACCGGCCTCCCCTTTCTCTTGCGCGTGTCCCACATGGGGCCGCGCGCGACGATCGAAACGTAGCGTACCGTTTTCGCATCACAGGAGCCCGACATGCTGCAGGATATCCCGACCCCGATATTGCGAGAGTCGAGAGGTTGCGTCCTCGAGACCGAACGGCTGAGCTTGCGCAAGCCGACGCTCGCGGACGTAAAAGCAATTGCGCATCTCGCCAACGATCGCCGCATTGCGGAGAATACCCGTCGCCTGCCGCATCCTTATTCCCAGGACCATGCGGTCGAATTCGTACGCGCGCTCGCTGACACGGGCGAGACCGTATTCCTGATCGAGAACAGCTCCGCGCCGATCGGCATGGTCGGCATCAACTGGCGCGAGCCTGACGCGCCGGAGCTCGGCTACTGGCTCGGCGTCGAGCATTGGGGCCAGGGCTTTGGCACCGAGGCCGCGCGCGCGGTGATCGACTACTTCTTCGAGGAGTTCGACCACTGCTACCTGTTCTCCGGCGCCCGCGTCGCCAACCCGTCGTCGCGCAACATCCTGGAGAAGTGCGGCTTCCAGTGGAGCGGCGTCGAGCTGCACCGCTTCGAGGCGCTCGGCTCCTCCACCCCGGTCGACTGCTTCCGCCTGTCGCGCGGCGTCTGGTCATCGCTGAAGAACTGGGGCTCATCGACACGGCGGTGAGGCACCCACTCGCCGCAATCACCCCTCGTCGTCCCCGCGAAAGCGGGACCCATAACCACAGGAAGTCGTCGTGGCGCGAGCAATCATGCTCTAATGCTGGTGGTCATGGGTCCCGGGTCAAGCCCGGGACGACATGATACCTTGAGGCTACACCGGCGGGCTCACCACCGGCTCCTCCCGCCCCAGCTTCTGCTCGCGCAGGAAGATGTAGAGCCCGGCGGCGATGATGATCGCGGCGCCGACAATGGTGGCCCAGGACGGCACGTCACCCCACACGACGAAGCCGAAGATCACGGCCCAGACGATCATCGAATACTGGTAGGGCACCACGACGCTTGCCGGCGCCAGCTTCAGCGAGCGGTTGACGCAGAGCAGCGCAACGACCGACGTAATGCCGGCGACGAAGAAGATGGCAAGGCTGCCGGCATCCGGCGTCACGCAGCCGAAGGGCGACAGCACGGCGCCGAGCAGGAACGTGCCGCCGAACTGCGACGAGGCCAGCACGATATCGGGCGTGGCGCGCAGCGAGCGCGTGATCAGCATCAGAACGGCGAACGACAGGCTGCCGCCGAGCGCGATCATCGCCGGCCAGCTCACGGTTTGCGCCGATGGCCTGAGCGCGATCAACACGCCGCAGAAGCCGACCAGGATTGCGCTCCAGCGCCGCCAGCCGATCTCTTCGCCCAGCAGCAGGCCCGACAACGCCGTGACGAAGATCGGACCGGCGAGGTAATAGGTGATGACGTCGGCAAGCGGCAAATAGACGGTCGCAAGAAAAAAGGCGGCGACCTCGACCGTCGACAGCGTCACCCGCAGCAATTGCAGCCAGGGGCGCTCGAGACGGAAGAACTCCGCGCGCTGCTTCCAGATGATCGGCAGCAGCACGACCAGCGCCGCGCAGGCGCGCAGCCACAACAACTGTCCGACCGAATAGGTCGCGACAAGGAATTTCCCCATCGCATCGCCGAAAGAGAACATGAAGATCGACAGCAGCATCAGGGCAATGCCGGCAAGCCGGGCGGAGCGATCATCATAGGCCGAGAGTTTTGCGAACAGGGTCATCAGGCGGGCGATGTTTCTTGCTGTCGTCATGGCCGGGCAGAGCCGCCAAGCGCATCTTCACGCCGGCGCCCGGCCATCCGCGCCGTTGTCGGCCCGTTTTAAAGACGTGGATGTCCGGGACAAGCCCGGAGCCGACGAATTGCACGGATTGTCGCAGCGACCCTGCTGCGGTAGCGGTGAAGTGAACAAGACCACGATCCGAGGAAACCCCGAGATATGACCGACTTCGACCCCGGCCGCCATCGCATGGTGCAAGCACAGCGCTGGTTCGAAGACTTCACCCTGGGCGAGCGCTTCGTGATCCCGAGCCGGACCCAGACCGAGGCCGTGTTCGCGGCGTTCCAGACCGCCAGCGGCGATACCCATCCGATCCACTATGACGTCGAATATTGCCGCGCGCGCGGCATGCCGCACCTGCTCGCACACGGCTTCCAGACCCTGATCCACACCGCACCCGGCGCCGGGCTGTTTCCCTTCCTGGTCGAGGAATCCATGATCGGCTTTCTCGAACAGTCGAGCCGCTTCCTGAAGCCGGTCTATGCCGGCGACACCATCTATCCCGCGCTCGAAGTGACGGAGCTCGTGCCCGGCCGCACCACCGGCGTGGTGACGCTGCGCTCCACCGTCTTCAACCAGCACCGCGAATTGGTGCTCGAAGGCATGCAGAAATTCCTGATCCGCCGCCGGCCCGGCTAACGCCTCCTGAGCCTGTCATTGAAGTGTCGCGGAACACGCCGGTCCCGGTGGCGTTCCATGACGTGCAGGCGCCACCACGGGCGCAACTTCAACGAGACTTGGTGAGACAGGGATTTGGCCAGTCTGTATGACAAACGAAGCTTCCAGCAAAAGGACAGTTGTCGTTTATACGCCACCCGGCACGCGCTTTTGCGCGACTCACGAAAGGGTTGCTCACATCAGGATTGCCAAGCGGATCGCGGCGCTCAAGGGCGGCAGCTTCGGCGGGCAGTTCGATAGCGCCTCTTATTATCCGGATCGGCCGTACTTCCTGCCGACCGACACGATCGTCGGAATTGACCTTGCGCGCGAGCTCGGCATTTTCGCAGAAGATGATCTGTTCGGCGGTGTAGTGCCCCACGGATTCATCGGGACCAAAGCCATAACCCACGGCTTGACCTCGGAGCGTGCTTCATCGCCCGCGAACTGGTCGCCCGCGTTCGCGACGGAGGTGTGCGACATTGTCCCGCGGGGATATACGGCTTTCTGCATCGAAGATGCACGAGCCGCGATGCGCTGTCTGCTTCGCGAAGGGCCGGTCCGGATCAAGCCCGTGAAGGCGACCGGCGGACGCGGTCAATCGGTGATACGCAGTGCTTCCGAAGTCGAAGCGGTTCTGGAAAAGCTCGATCAGGCGCAGCTTTCGCGATTCGGGCTGGTCCTCGAAGAGGATCTGGCTGCGCCGATCACCTACAGCGTCGGACAGATCAGGCTCGAAGGGCTGCTCGCGAGCTACTACGGCGTACAGAATCTCGTCCACGACAATTTCGGGCAGACCGCTTACGGAGGCTCCGATCTTTCGGTCGTCCGTGGCGACTTCGACGACCTCGTAAGGGTGAGTGACCCGCCGGGCGAACTGCGGACTGCGATCGCCCAGGCCCAGCGCTATGACGCCGCCGCCAGGCGCCATTTTCCGGAGATCATCGCGTCGCGCAGGAACTACGACATCATTTGCGGAACGTCGGCGACCGGAGGACGTTGTTCCGGCGTTCTTGAACAGTCGTGGCGGATTGGCGGAGCAACGCCGGCCGAGATCACCGCGCTGGAAGCCTTTGCCGCTGTTCCAGATTTGAAGATTGTCGAAGTGTCGTCGGTCGAGGCGTATGGAACCTGCCCGCCGAAGCCGGCGAACGCGATCATCTACTTTGAAGGTGTCGACGAACAGATCGGGCCAATCACCAAATACGCGCATCTACGTAACGCATGAATCCAGAGCAAACGCCGATTGAAATCAAGGTCGAGGATCAGCATCTGGCAGGCACGGTGCTAACTCCGGCGAGTTCATTTCCGGGCATCCTGTTTGTCCACGGCTGGGGCGGAAGCCAGGAAACCGACCTGGTTCGTGCGCGAGAAATCGCGGCGCTTGGATGCATTTGCCTGACCTTCGACCTGCGCGGCCATGCCGGAACGAAATCTCAATTCGAAAGCGTCACCCGCGAGCAGAACCTCAACGACCTCGTCGCGGCCTATGATGCGCTGGTACGGCATCCCGCGGTCGACCGTTCGGCGATCGCCGTCGTCGGCAGCAGCTATGGCGCCTATCTGGCCGCGCTTCTGACCTCGCAGAGGGCGGTGCGCTGGCTGGCGTTTCGTGTCCCTGCCCTTTACAGGGATGACGAATGGAACGTTGCGAAGCGGCAACTCGACCGGCAGGTGCTTGCTGCCTACCGCCGAAGCTTTGTGCCGCCGAGGGACAATCGGGCCTTGCGGACCTGCACGCAGTTCCGTGGCGACGTGCTGATCGTCGAGTCCGAGCACGACGACCTGATCCCGCATGAAACGATTCTCAGCTACCGGTTCTCATTCAGCGGAGCTCACTCGCTCACCTATCGCATCATCAGCGGGGCGGATCACGCGCTGTCCCGGCCGGAGCATCAGCACGCCTACACCTCGCTGCTGATGAATTGGACCACGGAAATGGTGCTTGGATCGCGCGGCGCCGGCCAATCGCGAGCGCAACCCACGCCGCCTCACGTCATCAGTTAGAGCGTTTTCGAGCGAAGTGGATACCGGTTCGCGTGAAGAAAGCGCGTCAAAAGCAAGAATCTAGAGCTTCGGTTCTGATTCAATCAGAACCGACAATGCTCTAGAGAGATACGCCCTCGTGCTCGAGCAGCCAGCGCTTGCGTTCGAGCCCGCCGCCATATTTGACCAGCGCGCCATCGGCGCCGATCAGGCGGTGGCAGGGCAGCACGACGCTGATCGGGTTCGAGCCATTGGCGTGGCCGACCGCGCGCTGGGCGTTGGGCGCGCCGAGCTTTGCCGCCATCGCGCCATAGCTCATCGTCGTGCCCACGGGGATTCCAGCCAGCGCATTCCAGACCTTCTGCTGGAACGGCGTGCCGGCGACACGCCATTGGATGCTGCCGAGGCGATCGAGATCGCCGTTGAAATAGCCTGATAACGCCGCGCGGATGTCTTTCGGCGCACGCGCCTGTTTCAGAACCACCGCGCCATAATGCAGGCGCAACAGCTCCTTCATGCGCGCCTCGTAGTCCTCCCAATCCAGCGCGCGCAGCAGGCCGCCATGATCGGTGACCAGCAAGGCCACGCCGATCGGCGTTTCCAGCCGATCGATGCCGAACGTTACGGCCGGCTTCGTTACTTTGTCGCGCACAGGCATCCTCGTTCCTGATATCGATGAACGGTCGCATCTTCGATCCGCGGCGTGCTAGCGTCCACCCGGTTTCCGGGGATGGGGGACGAGATGTTCTGGATCGCAAACCTGCTGGTCGCGGTGGTTGCCGCGCTGCACATCTATTTCCTGATCCTGGAGATGTTTCTCTGGACCAGGCCGCTGGGCCTGAAGACGTTTCGTAACTCGATCGAGAAGGCCACCGAGTCGGCCGTGCTGGCCGCCAACCAGGGCCTCTATAACGGCTTCCTGGCCGCTGGCCTGATCTGGGGCCTGCTTCACGCCAACCCGGGCTTCGCATTTCAGATCAAGACTTTCTTCCTGCTCTGCGTGATTGTCGCTGGCATCTACGGCGCTGCCACCGTCAGCCGTCGGATCCTTTACGTTCAGGCGGCGCCGGCTGCGCTCGCGCTGACCGTGGTCTGGCTTGCGTAACAAGCACCCTACTTTGGTCGACTGAAATCGCTCGGATTTTCGGCGCGACTCCACCTTGCATTGCAACAACGGTTCCTCCACTATCGCGGCCCAGCGATGGCATCCGACGGGCCTCGAAATCCGGCGGAGAAGATCATCGGCACAATCACAACACACGAGGAAGCTGCGAATGAGGAACGGGTTTTTGCATCTGGTCACAGGGACGGCGCTGCTACTGGCGGTGTCGGTTTCAACGGCCAATGCCCAGAAGAAATACGACCCCGGCGCAAGCGACACCGAGATCAAGGTCGGCCAGACCGTGCCGTTCTCCGGACCCGCGTCCGCCTATGCCTCGATCGGCAAGACCCAGGCCGCCTATATCAAGATGATCAACGACCAGGGCGGCGTGAACGGGCGCAAGATCAATTTGATCCAGTATGACGACGCCTATTCGCCGCCGAAAGCGGTCGAGCAGGTGCGCAAGCTGGTCGAAAGCGACGAGGTGCTTCTGACCTTCCAGATCATCGGCACGCCGTCCAATGCCGCGGTCCAGAAATATCTCAACTCCAAGAAGGTGCCACAGCTGTTCGCCGCGACCGGCGCCTCGAAGTTCACGGATCCCAAGAACTTCCCGTGGACGATGGGCTTCAACCCGAACTATTTCGTCGAGGGTCGCATCTACGGCCAATACATTCTGAAGAACCATCCGACCGCCAAGATCGGCATCCTCTATCAGAACGACGACCTCGGCAAAGACTACCTGAACGGCATCAAGGCCGGCCTCGGCGACAAGGCGGCCAGCATGGTGGTGGCCGAAGCTTCCTATGAGGTCTCCGATCCGACCGTGGATTCGCAGATCCTCAAGATCAAGGACGCCGGCACCGACCTGTTCTTCAGCGCCTCGACGCCGAAGCAGGCGGCGCAGGCGATCAAGAAGATCGCCGAGCTCGGCTGGAAGCCGGTGCAGATCGTCGACATCAACGCGACCTCCGTCGGCGCGGTGATGAAGCCCGCCGGCCTCGAGGCCGCCAAGGGCGTGATCAGCGTCAACTACGGCAAGGATCCGCTCGATCCGACCTGGAAGGACGACGCCGGCATGAAGAAGTATTTCGAGTTCATGGCGAAGTACTATCCGGAAGGCGACAAGGACTCAAACTTCAACACCTACGGCTACTCGACCGCGCAGCTCCTGATCCATGTGCTGAAGCAGTGCGGCGACGACCTGACGCGCGAGAACGTGATGAAGCAGGCCTCCAGCCTCAAGAACGTCCAGCTCGACCTGTCGCTGCCCGGCATCGTCGGCAATACCTCGCCGACCGATTACCGCGTCAACAAGCAGCTCCAGATGATGCGCTTCAACGGCGAGCGCTGGGAGCTGTTCGGCCCGATCCTCGAGGACGCCGGCCCGGCCGGTTAGTCACGAAGTTCGCAAGACACGCGATCGGCGGCCTCCGGGTCGCCGATTTGTTTTGATCTACTCTATCCCCTCACCCTGAGGAGGCCGCGGAGCGGCCGTCTCGAAGGGCGAGGCCACCGGCGGGGGCCTCATGGTTCGAGACGCGCTACGCGCTCCTCACCATGAGGGTCTAGAGCATTTTCGGTTCTGATTGATTCAGAACCGAAGCTCTAGATTCTTGTTTTGACGCGTTTTCTTCACGCGAACCGGTGTCCACTTCGCTCGAAAACGCTCTAGCTGAGCGCGGAGGGTGGGCAAAGCCTACGGCTTCGTGGCTTACTTCGGAATCTCGCCGAACGTCTTGCCGACCGGCAGCACGGCGTGGCGGATCAGCCGCGAATCCTCCACCGCAGCCTGGCGGTGCTTCACCGCTTCGCGATAGACGGGATCGCGGATCATCTCGACGAAGGCGGCGACGCTTGGGTATTCGGCGATGAAGCAGTGGTCCCAGCGTTCCTCCTGCGGTCCAATCAGCATCAATTCGAAACGGCCCTGCCAGACGATGCGGCCGCCGAGTCGTTCGAACACCGGCCCACTTTCACGGCCATAGGCCGCATAGGCTTCCGCGCCCGTGGCCTTGCGGCCGTCGGGATAGGCGGCCCATTCGCGCAGGCGAACCAGATTGAGCATGTGGATCGGTCCCGGCCGATCGTTCTCCCTGAACTGCGCGAACACGTCCTTGGTCGGATCGATATGGCCCATGCGGCTCTCCCTCGTTGCGTTTCACATTCCTTACCACGCGCTGCCTCACC
This sequence comes from Bradyrhizobium sp. BRP22, assembly GCF_020194175.1. GTDB lineage: Bacteria > Pseudomonadota > Alphaproteobacteria > Rhizobiales > Xanthobacteraceae > Bradyrhizobium. The sequence goes on from NZ_JADYVX010000033.1 coordinate 83,171, forward strand.
TCCTAATCCCGCGTTAAGCTTTGCGTAACCGGGCCTTAAACCGGGAACGCTAGCGTGCGGCGGAGCGTCGTGTGAGCAGCGTTTGTGGATGGCATGGGGACAGAAAAAGAGCGGCGGGCGCAAGGAGCCGCTATTCGGGCTTCCGGCCGCGCTCGCCGATTTGCGGCTCTCGCCGGCCGATCGCATCCCCAATCCCGAGGAAAGACCGAAGAAATCCGCCAAGCGCAGCAGCAACAGTGGCGATGAGGAACCGCCGCGCGAGCGCAAGCCTGCCCCAGCTGGCGGGAAACGGCGGAAATCGCGCCGCGGCTCATGGATCGGCCGTCTTTTCTATTGGGGCGTCGTCCTCGGCCTGTGGGCGGCGATTGCGGTGATCGGCGTGGTGGTATGGGTCGGCGCGCATCTGCCGCCGATCCAATCGCTGGAAATCCCCAAGCGCCCGCCGACGATCCAGATCGTCGGCATGGACGGCAGCATGCTGGCACAGCGCGGCGAAATGGCCGGCGCCAATATCGCGCTGAAAGACCTGCCGCCGTATTTGCCGAAAGCCTTCATCGCCATCGAGGATCGCCGCTTCTACTCACATTACGGCATCGATCCGATCGGCATTTTTCGCGCGGCCGTGACCAACATCCTGCATCGGGGCGTGTCGCAGGGCGGCTCGACGCTGACGCAGCAGCTCGCGAAAAACCTGTTCCTTACGCAGGAGCGCACCCTGCAGCGCAAGCTGCAGGAGGCCGAGCTCGCGCTCTGGCTGGAGCGCAAGCATTCCAAGAACGAGATTTTGGAGCTCTATCTCAACCGGGTCTATTTCGGCTCCGGCGCCTATGGCGTCGAGGCGGCGGCGCAGCGCTATTTCGGCAAGTCCGCCAAGAACGTGACCTTGGCAGAAGCGGCGATGCTCGCCGGCCTTGTCAAATCGCCGTCACGGCTGGCGCCGAACCGCAATCCTGAAGGCGCCGAGCAGCGCGCGCAGATCGTGCTGTCAGCGATGGCGGACGCCAAGTTCATCACCGAGGCCCAGGCAAAGGCCTCGATCGGCCATCCCTCCTACAACGTCAAGCCCGCCGGCGCCGGCACCGTGAACTACGTCGCCGACTGGATCGGCGAAGTGCTCGACGATCTCGTCGGCCAGATCGACCAGAACATCGTGGTCGAGACCACGATCGATCCGAAGCTGCAGAACGTCGCCGAAGCCGCCATCATCGACGAGCTCGCCGCCAAGAGCGTGAAGTTCAACGTCACCCAGGGCGCACTGGTGGCAATGACGCCCGATGGCGCGGTGCGCGCCATGGTGGGCGGACGGAACTATGCCGAGAGCCAGTTCAACCGCGCGGTGACGGCCAAGCGCCAGCCCGGCTCGGCATTCAAGCCGTTCGTCTACCTCACCGCAGTCGAGGCCGGGCTGACGCCGGAGACGATCCGCACCGATGCCCCGCTCGATATCAAGGGCTGGAAGCCGGAGAACTACACCCACGAATATTTCGGCTCGGTGACGCTGACGCAGGCGCTGGCGATGTCGCTCAACACGGTGGCAGTCCGGCTTGGACTCGAGGTCGGGCCGAAGAACGTGGTGCGGACCGCGCACCGGCTCGGCATCTCTTCCAAGCTCGACGCCAACCCCTCGATCGCGCTCGGCACGTCCGAGGTTTCTGTGATCGAACTGGTCGGCGCCTACGCACCCTTTGCCAATGGCGGCACGGCCGTCTCGCCGCATGTGGTGACGAAGATCCGCACCAATAAGGGCAAGCTGCTCTATGTCCGGCCCGCCGACCAGCCCGCCCGAGTGATCGAGCCGCGCTACGTCGCGATGATGAACGCGATGATGATGGAGACGCTGATCTCCGGCACCGCGCGCAAGGCGGAAATCCCCGGCTGGACCGCTGCGGGCAAGACCGGCACCAGTCAGGATTTCCGCGACGCCTGGTTCATCGGTTACACCGCCAATCTCGTCACCGGCGTCTGGCTCGGCAATGACGACAATTCGCCGACCAAGAAGGCGACCGGCGGCGGCCTGCCGGTGGAAGTATGGACCCGCTTCATGCGCTCGGCGCATCAGGGCGTGCCGGTCGCAAGTCTGCCGAATTCGCAAGTCGGCTGGGCGCTGTCGAATCTGATGCAGGCCTCGTCCCAGGTCAGCCCGCCATCGCCGCAGTCCCTCGCGCCGCCCGCACCCGTTCCTTCCGCCGGTCAATATCGCCCGCCGCCGACGCGCACCTCGGCGCCGCCCAATCCGAATGCGCGTCCGGAAGCAGCGGCGGGATTGGATGGCTGGCTGGTCGACCGTCTGTTCGGGGGCCGCTGAGCGTAGCCCGGGTGAAGCGAAGCGTAACCCGGGACAGGTCGATCCGCGTTTACGACCGGTCTCGGATTGCGCTTCCGCTCCATCCGGGCTACAGAGCCGCGCAACCGCCATCACCGGCCGTCATGCCCCGCGCAGGCGGGGCATCCAGTACGCGGCGGCCTCGCAGAATAAGCACCAACGTCGGTGGGATACTGGATCGTCCGCCTTCGCGGACGATGACAGCGAGTAAACCTCAATCCTCGATACCGTAACGGTGCAGGTCGTTGCCGTAGGTATCGAGCCAGGTCTTGGCGCGATCGACCGACGAGCAGATCCGGCCGACGGTCTTCCAGAACCGCAGCGAATGGTTCATCTCGACCAGGTGCGAGACCTCGTGCGCGGCGAGATAGTCGAGCACGTAAGGCGGCGCGAGGATCAGGCGCCAGGAGAACGACAGCGATCCGTGCGAGGTGCAGGAGCCCCAGCGGCTCGATTGGTCGCGGATCGAGACGCGGCGCACGCGCACGCCGAGTTCCGCCGCATAGGCCAGCGAAGCCTTGTGCAAATCCTTGCGCGCTTCGCGCTTGAGGAAGTCGTGCACGCGGCGATCCATGTGCTCCGGCTCGCCAGCCACGCACAAAATCCGTTCGCCACTGTCGCGGATCTCGGTCCACACGGTGCCGCGCTCGCCGGCGCGATGCACGAGCCGATGCGGCACGCCGCGCAGCGGCACCACCGTGCCGGGCTGAAACGGCGCCGCCTTCGGCAGGCGGCCGAGACGCGCGGCGATCCACCCGCCATGGAGCTGCGCGAAGTCGCGCGCATCGGCGATCGTGCCGCGTGGCGGCATCGTGAGGATCGCTTCGCGGTCGGTCGGATGAATGCGGAGCGTGTAACGACGCGCGCGCCTATGCCGCCGCAGCCTGATCGCGAAATATTGGGAGCCGTGTTTGATGAGAAGAGTCGAGGGTTCGGCAGGCCGCCGATAAAGGAGCGCGCGAGTAGCCATTTCTGAGAGTCCGGGGAGGAGAAGTTCGCCCGGATTCTGCCATATCCGCCGCCAGGGAAATCGCTCGGCGCAAAAACAAATCATTTGCCCAATATACAGAGGCTGCCTCTGATTTGACCCCTATATACTGCGGTCGGAACCCGAAAAATTCGGGCCGGGCCGGACCGAAATCGCCCTCCAAGCAGCGACTCTCAACTCATTCCTTGAGTGATCGCCGAATCCGGATTCTTTTAATCAATTCAGCGGCTTACGAACCCGCTCAAATCGGGCTTGGGCGCGCCGCTATTCAGCGGCTGCGACCAGGGAAAGCCGTGTGCTGGCCGCTGAGACCATGAAATCGGAGATGCGCGGCACGATTTCGGCGCGGAAACGCGAGCCGTTGAACACACCGTAGTGTCCAACGCCCTTCTGCACGTAGTGAACGCGGCGATGATCAGGGATCGACGTGCACAAGCCATGCGTCGCTTCGGTCTGGCCAAGGCCGGAGATGTCGTCCTTCTCGCCTTCCACCGTCATCAACGCCACGCGCCGGATCTTGGCGGGATCGACCGGATTGCCACGATGGGTCATTTCGCCCTTGGGCAGCGCATGCTTCACGAAGACGAGGTCGACGGTCTGCAGATAATATTCGGCGGTCAGATCCATCACCGCGAGATATTCGTCGTAGAATTCGCGGTGCTTGTCGACGAGATCGCCGTCGCCCTTCACCAGATTGGCGAACAGCGCCTTGTGCGCGTCCATGTGGCGGTCGAGATTCATGCTGATGAAGCCGTTGAGCTGCAGGAATCCCGGATAGACATCGCGCATCATGCCAGGATGCGGGAACGGCACCTTGGAGATGACATTGTGGCGGAACCACTCGATGCCGCGCTCTTTGGCAAGCTGGTTGACCGCGGTCGGATTGCGACGGGTGTCGATCGGGCCGCCCATCAGCGTCATCGACAGCGGCACGAAGGGATCGCGCCGCGCTTCCATCACGGAGACCGCGACCACGACCGGCACCGAGGGCTGGCAGACCGCGATGACATGCATGTTGCCGCCCAGCACATGCAGCATCTCGATGAGGTAATCGACATAGTCCTCGAGATCGAAGCGTCCCTCGGACAGCGGCACCATGCGCGCATCGGCCCAATCGGTGATGTAGACTTCGTGGGTCGGCAGGAAGGCTTCGACCGTGCCACGCAGCAGTGTCGCGTAATGGCCCGACATCGGCGCCACGATCAGGACACGCGGCTGCGGCGCGCGTAAGGGGCGGGTGAGCTTGCGATCGAAATAGAGCAGTCGGCAAAACGGCTTTTCCCAGATCGAGCGGACCTCGACCAGCGTGCGCACGCCGTTGACCTCGGTCTCGTCGAGGCCCCATTCCGGCTTGCCGTAGCGGCGGGTGGTGCGCTCGAACAATTCGCAGGCGGCGGCGAGGGATTTGCCGACTTCGGTATGCGTCCACGGATTGAGCGGATTCTGAAACAGGATCTTGGTGGCGTCGGTGACCGCGCGTGCCGGATTGAGCGAGGCATGCGCCATCTCGTACATCCAGTACAGTGGCGTCGTGAGCGCCGGACTGCCTTCGGCCGCCAGCGGCGGGGCGCCGCCAAATTCACCAATCGGCATTTGCTTCAAAATCCTTGTTTGCGACGCAGCATACTGTCGGATGCGTAATAATGCGTCAATGCACCGATCGGTCCATTTAAGCCTCGAAAAGCCCTAACTAAGCGAAAATCCACGAGAAAGTGATGGTTATTCACCGCTGCTGAGCAGCGAGCCATTACGCTTGGCGCTGCGCAAAAAGGCAAGAAAGATCGAAAATGACGCAACCAGCAGCACCGCGTTGATGACCAGGGCATCAACCATCAGCTCAGTGCGGAAGACGTGGTCGATCAAGAGCGCCCGCATGCCCTCGAACACGTAGGTTGGCGGCAGCATCCACGCGATGATCTGCAGCCAGGGCGGCAATACGCTGACGGGATAGTAGATGCAGGCAAGCGGCATCAGCGCGAACATCATCGTCCAGACGATGCTCTCGGCCCCCAACCCGTTCCGCAGCACGAGGCCGGAGGCGAAAATGCCGACAGACCAGCTCGTGAAGATCAGGTTGCAGAAGAACGCGATCAGCGGCAGGCCGATGGCGTAGAAGTTGAAGCCGAAGAAAAAGAACGCCAGCAGCGTCATCGGGACGACGCCGATCGTGAGCCGGATCACGCTCATGATCATCAGCGAGATCAGGAACTCGATCGGCTTCAGCGGGCTCATCATGAGATTGCCGAGGTTGCGCGCCCACATCTCTTCCAGGAACGAGATGGAAAAGCCGAGCTGGCCACGGAACAGGATGTCCCACAGGATGACGGCGCCGATCAGGGTGCCGCCGGCTTGCGCGAAGAAGCCCGAGGTCTGCGAGATATAATTCTGCAGGAAGCCCCAGGTGATGATCTGCAGCGCCGGCCAGTAGACCAGCTCCAGCAATCGCGGCCAGGACGACAGCAAGAGGTACCAATAGCGCAGTACCATCGCATTGATGCGATTCAGCGAAAGTCCCCGATGGACGGCAATATCGCTCATGTCGCGCCCTCCCGGGTGCGGCCGCGGGCGACGTCCAGGAACACATCTTCCAGTGTATCGCGATTGTAGCGGGCCATGATCCGGTCGGGACTGTCGTCATCCTCGATCTTGCCGCGCTTCATGATGATGACGCGGTCGCACAGCCGTTCCACCTCCAGCATGTTGTGCGAGGCGAGCAGGATCGTCGCATTGTGGCTCCTGCGGTAGTTCTCCAGGTGCTGCCGGACCCAATCGGCGGTGTCGGGATCGAGCGAGGCGGTCGGCTCGTCCAGCAGCAGGAGGTCAGGTTCGTTGATCAGCGCCTTGGCGAGCGCCACGCGCGTCTTCTGGCCGGCGGAAAGCTTGCCGTTGGCGCGGTCGATGAAGTCGCGGAGATCGAGATCCGAGGCGAGCTGATCGATTCGATCAGCGAGATTGCTCACGGCATAGAGCCGGCCGAAGATCGTGAGGTTCTGGCGCACGGTGAGCCGCATCGGCATGTCGACATAGGGGCTCTCGAAATTCATCCGCCCGAGCACTTCGGCGCTCTGTTCGGGCATCGGAAAGCCCAGCACATGGATACGGCCGGAGGTCGGCAGCACCAGCCCCATGATCATGGCGATCGTGGTGGTCTTGCCGGCGCCATTGCCGCCGAGCAGCCCGGTGATGCTGCCGCGCGCGATGCGGAACGAGACATCGTCGACCGCGCGGGTGGCCTTGTAGACCTTCACCAGATGCGCGACGTCGATCGCGGCCGAAGCCGCGGGATCGGAAACGGGCGCTGGCGCCGGTCTTTGCTCGATCTGATCCATTTCGGCCGTTCATTGAGCCATCATGGCTGATCGCGCAAGACTTGTAGTTCGGCCGAAGCTGTGAGCAGCGAGTTTGTGATCGCGCTGCTGCGAGGCTACAACGCGGTGAGACTAGGGTGTAGCCCGGGTGGAGCGGAACGCGTAACCCGGGACATCTGCCTCCGTATTGCGAGCGGCCCCGGGTTACGCTGGCGCTTCACCCGGGCTACGGCACTGTGCGCCGTGTGTTTACGATCGCTCCGCGACGTCGCCAGACGTGGTCGGATCGAGATCGCGCCCTCACTTCCTCTTCCCCGCCGGAGAGGTGGGAAACGGCCGCCGCGCCGTTCAAACGGGAATCATCCTGCTCTAGAGTAGCGCCATGACCGACGTAGCAGCCCTCGATTTCCGCCAACCGCGCCGCCATGTTCGTCTGGATACGATCCTGCGGTTACGTTGGCTCGCCGCGCTCGGCCAGCTCGCAGCGATCTTCATCGTCGCGCAAGGCCTGGAATTCGACGTTCCCGTCATTCCCTGCCTGGCCATCATCGCGCTGTCGGCGCTGCTCAATCTCGCCCTGCAGATCGCGTTCAACCCGATGCAGCGGCTGGAGCCGATCTATGCCGCGGCGCTGCTTGCGCTCAACATTGTCGAGCTTGCCGGCCTCTTGTTCCTGACCGGCGGCCTGCAGAACCCGTTCTCGTATCTGTTCCTGGCACCGGTCCTGATTTCCGCCACCGCGCTGCCGGTCCGGCTGACGATCGCGCTCGGCTGTCTCGCCGTCGCCTGCGCCTCCGCGCTGGTGTTCTTTCATTTCCCGCTGCCCTGGGACACCGACGATCCGCTGGTGCTGCCGCCGATCTATCTGTTCGGCGTCTGGCTCTCGATCCTGCTGGCGATCGGCGTCACCAGCCTCTATGCGTTCCAGGTCACCGAGGACACGCGAAAGCTCTCCGACGCGCTGGCCGCGACCGAACTGGTGCTGGCGCGCGAGCAGCATCTGACCCAGCTCGACGGCCTTGCGGCCGCAGCCGCGCATGAGCTTGGCACACCACTTTCGACCATCTTCCTGATCTCGCGCGAACTGGAGGGCACTGTGAAGGACGGCCAACTCGCCGCCGACCTGAAGACGCTGCGCGAGCAGGCGCAGCGCTGCCGCGACATCTTGAGCAAGATCACCCAGCTCTCCTCCACCGGCGCGCCGTTCGATCGCATGAAACTGTCGACGCTGATCGAGGAGGCTGTTGCACCGCACCGCGATTTCGGCGTTGCGATCAAGGTGCGGCTAGCTGTCGCAGCCACCACGGAACCGGTGGGCGCCCGCAATCCCGCGATCCTCTATGGCGTCGGTAACATCCTAGAAAACGCGGTGGATTTCGCCAACCAGACCGTCGAGGTGAATGCGTGGTGGAATGTCGACACCGTCGAAATCGTCATTTCCGACGACGGCCCCGGCATCGCCCCTGACATGCTGAACCGGATCGGCGAGCCTTATTTGTCGCGGCGCCGCAGCGCCGATGAGGCGCAAAACGGCCGCACAGGGCTTGGTCTTGGCGTTTTCATCGCGCGCACGCTCCTGGAACGTACCGGCGCCAAGGTCACCTTCACCAATCGCGTGTTTCCCGATCACGGCGCCGTGGTGCAGATCGTGTGGCCCCGCAGCGTGTTCGAAGCAAGCGAAGGCGCCGGCGAAATGATAGGCTGAACACAATTCGACAATTTGACGCATTAATCGGTGGATTTCGGGTGGCCTTGGCATCGCCGCAGTCACACGCCATATGTTTGGGATTGGATACAGGGATAGCAACACCGTGAACGCCATCGCCGAACTGAACGATCAAGCCGACCGCTCATTGCTCATCGTCGAGGACGACAAGCCGTTTCTGGAGCGCCTGTCGCGCGCCATGGAGACCCGCGGCTTCACCGTGACTTCCTGCGATACCGTATCCGATGGTCTCGCGCAGATCGGAAAGGCTGCGCCCGCCTTCGCAGTGGTCGATCTCCGGCTCGGCGACGGCAACGGCCTCGACGTCGTCTCCGCGCTGAAGCGCAAGCGCCCCGATGCACGCGCGATCGTGCTCACCGGCTACGGCAACATCGCCACCGCCGTGACCGCGGTGAAGATGGGCGCGATCGACTATCTCTCGAAGCCCGCGGACGCCGACGATGTCGTCGCAGCACTGCTCGCGAGCGGCACCGAGAAATCCGAGCCTCCAGCCAACCCGATGTCGGCCGACCGCGTGCGATGGGAGCACATCCAGCGCATCTACGAGATGTGCAACCGCAACGTCTCCGAAACCGCCCGCCGCCTCAACATGCACCGCCGCACCCTGCAGCGAATTCTCGCAAAGCGCGCCCCGCGTTGATTTTGTCTTGATTGGCAGGGTGGGCAAAGCGAAGCGTGCCCACCTTCTCCTGCACCGCTTGTGATGGTGGGCACGCTGCGCTTTGCCTACCCTACCCTCTTTCCCCTCATGGTGAGGGGGCGCGCAAGCGCCGTCTCCGGACGATGCTGCGCATCGCTCGGAGAACCATGAGGCTCCATCTGTGACCTCATCCTTCGAGACGCGGCGAAGACGCCGCTCCTCAGGATGAGGGTCTGGCGTTCAAAACTCCGCATGCCCCTGCGGATCGAGCAGGCGGTTGAAGCGCTGCGCGGCCGCGATTGCGAAGCGCACCGTCATCAGCTTGCGGGTTGGCGCCGGCAGGCGGTGCTCCGGCGCGTCGCAATGCAGGTGCGCACCATAGGCGTCGGCAATGATCAGGCCAGTGTCGGCGGGAAAGATCTCGCACGGCAGATCCTGCGTGAAGGCAAAGAACAGCCGGTCGCAATGCGCCCGATAGTCCTGCCATTTCTGGTCGGCGCGCAAATCCTCGATCGATGACTTGATCTCGACAATCCAGATTTCGCCGCGCTCGTTCAGCGCCACCAGATCGGCGCGCCGTCCCGACGGCAGCGGCAATTCGCTGATGCAGGAGAACCCGAGCGAGCGCAGCAGCCGCGCCGTTCCGCGCGCGATCGCAAGCGCCGTCTCCGACTGGCGACGGTCCGTCGGCGGAACAAGGGCGATGTGACGGGCGGACGATTCCATGGCGACAGCGTAGCCGATTTTGCCCGGCGACCCAATACAGAGAGCAGGCCGTTACGTTACGCGAAAGGTCGCCACGCGCGTTCTGCAGTCTCTCCCCTTGTATCTGCTCGGACATGATTTGTGCGATGGAAGCGACTTGCGCTTTGGCCGGTGGCCACCGGCCAAAGCGCGTGGCGATGTCGCCCGTTTCCCCCTCCGGCTACAACCGTGGGTGAGCTTT